>NZ_FOMW01000002.1 GCF_900112755.1 Sulfitobacter brevis
TAATATCCGACATGACCGCTCTCCTTTTTGTGGATCATTGCAGACCCACCTTGGCACATCGATGCCGCCGGAGGGCGGTTACATCATCAAAGCCGCACGCGAGCCGTCTTGGTCTCAGGACGGAGCGCGAGGGTTGAGGTCGGGAAAAGTCGCCCATTAGCGGAAATGTTCGATTCAGCGGAGACGGACAGGACGGCCCTTTTTATTAATCTTTCAACCGTGCTCAGTGTATCACCACATCGGTGCTCGTCACCGGCATTGTGATTGCGATGCTGTGCACTGCGCATCACATAAACGTTTTCACCGTCGTCTTGACCTCCCCCAACTGGAAGGTGCCATATCGGGGCCATGAACCGCGCATTTCATCTTGTTCTGCTCATCGCCTTGACACTCGGCACCCTTGTGGCGCCGAAGGGATCACTGGCGAGAAGCGTTGAAATGTCGATGGCACAGACAAGCTCCAGTGATTTAGGCGCCCTGCCCTGCGACGGATGCGTTGGATCAGAGATGTCTGATGGTGTCGTCTGTGAGGCAGAATGTGCTGTGCCTTGCGGCGCAGGCGTCGGGTCTGCCGCTGTTTTGCCAGTCGTCGCATGTGCCCCGCATGTGTTATCTCGCATGTTTATGCCGCCATTGCCCGCTGTGCCAATGCTTCGCAACATCGAACATGTTCTAGACCCACAGCCCCCCAAATACTTCGTCTGACGCTTTTGCGGCCATGCGGGCCGCAAGGTCTGCGCCTGTCGTCGTCGCGGCCACCGGATTTGTGGCAAATTCACTTTTCACAAACTCGCGCGCGAAAAGAAAACCGAAATACCCTTTAGAAAATTTACCTGAATAATAGGAACACCCAGATGAAAAAGATCTTTGGTCTGACCACCCTTGCCAGCGCAGGCGCTGCAGCGGTGCTCGCAATGAGTCTCAATGCCGCCCCCCTTAGCGCTGAAACCGTGACGCTATATAAGAACCCGCAGTGTGGATGCTGCGAAAACTACGCTGATTATCTGCGCGAAAATGGCTTTACGGTCGACGTAAAGCCGACCCATGACCTGGAGCAGATCAGCAAAGACGCGGGAATATCCGAAGCATTTCAAGGCTGCCATACCGCCTTCTTGGGTGACTATGTGGTCAGTGGTCACGTGCCCATAGATGTCGTGAACAAAATGCTGGACGAACAACCCCAGATAGCAGGGATCACCCTACCCGGCATGCCGCTCGGCTCGCCCGGAATGGGCGGCGAAAAGCAGGAACCTTTCAAGGTCTACTCGGTCGAAAAAGACGCAGCGCCGACGGTCTATGCCGTCGAATAGGACAGATCGCAGTTTGGCATACTTCTGTGCCCAACCGCATTTCGGAAATAAACAAAGGAATACAGTATGATGATGAATGGTGAGTTAATGGGCGGCGGTATAGTCGCGATGGCGTTGATATGCCTTTTGTTCGTGGTGGTTTTGATCCTCGCAGCAATCGCACTGGTGAAGTACATCCGTTCTGACGGCACGAAATAAGAGCATGTGGTGCAGTGGGGCCTTGTGAGGCTGGAGTGCATGTGACGCATCGCCAGTCATCTCGAGAGAGCCGCCGCTGCACCCTGCTGAGGTAAAGGTAAGTTAATAGATGATCAGGTATATCAGATCTTGCGCTCTGGGTTTGGCGATCGCGGCAGGCCCCGTCGCTGCGCAAGTGGTTCTGGCGCAGACAGGTGAGGAACTTTACCAAGAAAACTGCGCCAGTTGCCATGGCGCAACCCTTGAAGGAGAACCGAACTGGCGAGAGCGGTCGTCTGATGGCAAACTGCCTGCGCCGCCGCACGACGAGACAGGACATACGTGGCATCACGCCGATCGCATTTTGACCGACATCATCAAACGCGGCACCGCCGAGATTGTTGGTGGTGGCTACGAGAGTAACATGCCGGGCTTTGCCGATGTGCTGACAGACGCGCAGATTGAGGAGATCCTTGGCTATATCAAGAGCACATGGCCCGACCGCGCCCGTACGGTGCAAGAAGACGTCACCCGCGGCGATATCGAGGCGCGGGAATGAACGAGCTAGAGCCTTTGGCGCTACCTGAGCCACGCCGCCGAAAAATCTCCGCTTTGACGATTGTGCCGATCATTGCTTTTGCGCTGATGGGGCTGTTTGGCTGGGGTCTTTTTACCGGCGATGACGCGCTGCCGTCGGTCATGCTCGACAAACCGGTGCCCCAGTTCACGCTGCCTGCGGTTCTTGGGCGGGCTGAAGGATTGACCACGCAGGATCTGCTCGGACAGGTGTCTGTGGTGAATGTCTTTGCTTCGTGGTGTGTCCCCTGTCGCGCCGAACATCCGATCTTTATGGAGTTGAGCGCCACGAGTGTCGTGCCACTCTTTGGCATAAATTACAAAGACCCGCCCGAACAGGCCCGCGCGTGGTTGGACGAGTTGGGCGATCCCTATGTCCGGATCGGGGCTGACAGAAACGGCCGTGTTGGCGTGGACTGGGGTGTCTACGGCGTGCCCGAAACCTACGTGATTGCGGCAAATGGGACAATTGCCTATCGCCACGTCGGCCCGATCACCCGCGAAATTGTCCAAGAGAAACTTTTGCCATTGATCCGCGAACTACAACAGCCGGCATCCAAGGGAGCACTGAAATGAGCCTGCGCAAATTAGCTTTTGCTCTACTGGTAGCTTGGCCAAGTATCAGCAACGCTGCGCCGCAAGGCTTTGCTTTGCATGACACGCCGCAACCGGTGATCAATGTCCGCTTTGTCACCCACGACGGCACGCGCGCGGATATGGAATCGCTGCGGGGCAAGGTGCTGCTGGTCAATGTCTGGGCGACATGGTGCATCCCCTGCCGCGAAGAGATGCCAACGCTGGGCGCGCTGCAAGCCGCACTTGGCGGTGACAAATTTGAGGTCGTGGCGCTGTCGATCGATAAGGCGGGCCCACCCGTGGTCCAGCGATTTTATGACGAGATCGGGGTGACGCATCTGAAGATGTATGTCGATCAAACGATGTTATCGGCCACCGCCCTACGCACGGTTGGCTTGCCGACCACGATCCTGATCAATGCCGAGGGGCAAGAACTCGGACGGTTGGTCGGGCCAGCAAAATGGGACGATCCTGAGATGGTGTCGTTTTTGCGGGGCTATATTGAATGATTGCTGAGGTAAGCCCATCGCGCCGTCCGGCGGCTCTCACAGGCCCTCGCGACCTGCCCCGGATGGTTGCCGGATTGCGTGCATGCGCCGCAAGAATTCGTACAATATTAATCAAGGCTGCATAGCGATGGATATCTCGGGCATCGGCATCCTTGCAGCGTTTCTGGCCGGAGCAATCTCGTTTCTGTCGCCCTGTGTGCTCCCCTTGGTGCCGGGCTATGTGTCCTATATTGCTGGGCAACCTGACCTGCGCACCACCCGTCATGTCGGGTTGCGTGCGCGTGCTGGGGCATTGGGATTGAGTGTCTGTTTTGTCTTCGGGTTTTCGACGGTCTTCATTGCACTAGGTGCCGGGGCCAGCGCGCTTGGCTCTCTACTGCTGGCATGGCGGACCGAGCTCAACTTTCTGGGCGGTGCGATCATTATCCTGTTTGGCCTTGTCATGTTGGGCCTGTTTCGCATTCCGGCATTGTCTCGCGATACGCGCCCCGCGTTGAATATCCCCGGCGGGCGTCCGCTGGGCGCCTATGTGCTAGGGCTCGCCTTTGCCTTCGGCTGGACGCCCTGTATCGGGCCGATCCTTGGCGCGATCCTGACGCTCAGTTCGACCTCGGGCGGGATGCAGGATGGCATCTGGTTGCTGGCGATATATTCCGCCGGGCTTGGTGTGCCATTTCTGCTTGCAGCACTTTTTACCGATGCTATTGCCGCGCGCATCCGTGGCATCGGCACGGCGGGGCGCTGGCTTTACAAAGGGGCTGGCATTGCGATGGTGCTGATGGGGCTGGCAATCATGACGGGACAGCTTTCGCGTCTGGCCTATTGGCTGCTAGGGACATTTCCGTTTTTGGCAGCAATCGGTTAGATCTGCGCGGGTTGTCCTCACCCCATCCCGACTTCTTTAAGCGCATGAAAAGCCTTACGGAAACCTTTAATGCGTTCAGCATAGGCTGCGCTAAGTAGTGGGTCTGGCGTGATCTCCGCCATCAGCTCGGGCGTCGTGAAAACGTCGCTTTCGCCGCAAGCCGCCATCGCCAGACGGGCCGCGCCAAGGGCCGCACCCTGCGCCCCGCTTTGTGGCACTTTAAGTGTCAGGCCCGTGGAAGCAGCGATAATATTTAGCCAGGCTTTTGAATGGCTCCCGCCACCCGCCACCCATGCAGTTTTCAGCTCCGCGCCACTGCCTTCAATGGCATCACGGCAATCGGCCAAGGCAAAGGCCACCCCTTCGAGCACAGATTGCGCCAGTTGCGGCAACCCCTGCTCCCGTTTGAGACCCAGAAATCCCGCCGATGCCTGTGGCGCGTTGTGAGGCGTGCGCTCGCCAGAGAGATAGGGCAGAAAAGTTACCGGCGACGGCGCTTCGGGCTTTTCAGGCACCAATGCTGCCAAGGCTTGCGGCGATTGTCCGACGACTTCAGAGAGCCAGTTCAACCC
This sequence comes from Sulfitobacter brevis, assembly GCF_900112755.1. Taxonomy (GTDB): domain Bacteria; phylum Pseudomonadota; class Alphaproteobacteria; order Rhodobacterales; family Rhodobacteraceae; genus Sulfitobacter; species Sulfitobacter brevis. The sequence continues at coordinate 4,586 of NZ_FOMW01000002.1, forward strand.
GTCCGCCGCCGACAGGATCACCCCCATCTGATGCCAGGTATCAGGCACCGCGTGGCAAAAACTGTGAACTGCGGCCTCTGTGTTGGCGGCAAAACGGTCTGTGGTTGTAAACAGCACCCCCGAGGTGCCCAGCGACACAAAAGCGTCGCCTGCTTGGGTGATGCCCAGCCCGCAAGCCGTCGCCGCGTTATCTCCGGCCCCGCCGGCGACAATGACAGCGCCGACACCCCATACGCTTGCCAATTCCTTGCGAAGCATCCCTGCCTGCGCCGAACCCTCAACCAGTTCGGGCATATGGGCGCGGGTGAGGCCCGTCGCCTCAAGCAGGGCGTCCGACCAGTCGCGCCGCGCAACATCGAGCCAAAGCGTACCAGCGGCGTCCGACATCTCTGACATATGCCGCCCCGTCAGCCACAGGCCAACGTAGTCCTTTGGCAGCAATACTTTCTTGGTCTTCGCGAATACTTCCGGCTCATGAGTGCGTACCCATTCCAGCTTTGGCGCCGTAAAGCCGGCCATAACGATATTGCCGCCAATGCCACGAAAATCGGCGCGGGCCTCAAGCGTCCTGCATTCCTCGACAGAGCGGCCATCGTTCCACAAAATTGCCGGGCGCAGCGGCTGATCTTGCGCATCAAGCAAGGTCGCCCCGTGCATTTGCCCTGATACCGCGATGCCCTTCAGTGCCGCAAATGCCTGTGGTGCGGCGCGGCGCACCGCGTCAATCGCAGCTTCGCAAGCAGTGATCCAGCTGTCAGGATCCTGCTCTGACCATCCCGACTGCGGGCGGCTGACGACGAGCGGCGCCTGCCCTTCGGCCACAACGGTCTGCGCGGCATCGATCAGCAACGCTTTGACACCGGAGGTGCCCAGATCCAGTCCGAGATACATGCGCGCGCTTTCTTTGGTGAGAGGCGCTTTGGCCCACCGACTGGCGGGCCAAAGCCGGTTAGCTCTGTTTAGAACGGGCTGTCAGGATAGTAAAAGTCCATCGCGTTGTCTTTGGTCACCAATACCGAGCCGATGACGAAAGTGCCCGAGACTGGCGCGTTCGAGGTCAGGCCCACGGCGGTCAGTTCAATCGCGGTGGCAATCATTGAGGGTGGATAGGTGACGTTGGCGGGGACCATCACATCGCCGTCGGCGGTGCGCTTGATCATTTCTTTCATACCGGCACCGCCGAGCACAAATTTCACGTCATCGCGGCCAGCCGCCTCAATCGCAGCCAATACACCGATGGCCATGTCATCATCAGAAGCCCAAACCGCGTCGATCTTTGGATATTTGGAGAGGAAATCTTCCATCACCGTAAAGCTGTCATCGCGGTTCCAGTTGCCGTGCTCCATGTCGAGCACATTGATGCCGGAGCCTTCGATGGCGGCAGTAAAGCCGTCAACGCGCTCGTTATCGATCGTCGTCGGGATGCCGCGGAACACGACAATATCACCGCCCTCAGGCATCCGCGACACCATAAACTCACCTGAAACGGTGCCAAATCCACTGTTGTCACCGGCAACATAAAGGTCTTCGATCCCCGCGACGGAGAGGCCACGATCCACCACGGTCACCCAAGCGCCGCTATCGGCCACAGCCTGTACAGGCGGGGTCAGCGGATCGGATTCAAATGGCAGCACGACCAGTGCGTTGATGTTGCGCGTGGCGACCATGTCTTCGATGTCATTGACCTGCGTGCCCGGGTCGGACGCCGTCGACAAGACAAACTCAAGGTCAGAATACACTTTCTCAAGCCGTTCGATGGTTTCGCGGGCGTGGAAGTTCATCCCGCCTGCCCAGCCGTGCGTGGCAGCCGGAATGGACACGCCAATCACCTTGGTTTCGGCCCATGCGGCCCCTGCGACCAGTGTCGCAAGTGCGGCAGCGACGAATGTCGTTGTATGTTTCATTTCTCTCTCCCGTTTTTCGATATGAGCGGCCCTATTGGCCCGCCTTGCGTTCGCGCTGTAAAATTACAGCGAGAATGATGATGACCCCTTGGATCGCGCCGTTCAGATAGGGCGAGACGAAGTCGGTCAGGTTTAAGATGTTGTCAATCAGGCTGAGGATCAGCACACCAATCACGGTACCCCAGACACGGCCAAACCCGCCTTTGAGGACGGTGCCCCCGATGATCACCGCAGCAATCGCCTCCAGCTCCCAGAGCACACCGGTGGAGGAAGATGCGGAGCCAAGGCGCGGCACGTACATGATGGTCGCGACCCCGACCAGCATGCCAAGAGCGGCATAGGTCAAAAGCCGGGTGCGGTTCACGTTCACGTTGGAATAATGCGCCACATGTTCGTTGGAGCCCGTGGCTGCACAATGGCGCCCGAAGACCGACCGCGACATGACGATTTCACCAATGATAACCACGAGGGCAAAGACGATAATCGGCCAGCTGATCCCAAGGAAGCCATCAAAATAAACGGGACGGTAAAAGGTCCGCAGCGAAAAATCGAGCGACAGCGTCCCACCATCGGCCAGCCACGTGACAAGGCTGCGGTAAATACCCATCGACCCCAGCGTGACGATAAATGCCTCGATGCCCAAGGTGGTGATCAAAAACCCGTTCAGCAGCCCCGCAAGAATGCCCGCAACCAGCGCCACCGCCATGCCAAGCAGGATGATCGGCACGCCCACCCCCATGGTCGGCAGAGCCGCGTTCATTACCAAGATCATCAGACCCGCGATAAACGCTGCCATCGAGCCGACCGAGAGATCAAGCCCGCCTGCGGTGATCACGAATGTCATGCCGACTGCAATGATCCCGATGAAGGCCGAGCGCGCCAGCACATTGGTGATATTGGCCCCGCTGAGGAAGTTCGGGTTCATCAACGCGCCGATCACGACCAGCACAATCAGCGCCAAAAGCGGGCCGAGCACGGCCATCGAGGGCATCTTGCGGGCGGGTGTCGTCAGGGGAATATCGGTCATGTTGGTTGCCTCATGCCATCTGCTTGGGGGGCGTGGTGCCAGCCGTGGCGCTCAGCCCCATGGACAGGCGCACGATTGCGTCCTCGGTAATGTCATCTTCGCCGAGCGTGCCTGCAATCCGGCCAGAGCGCATCACCACGATACGATCGGAAAGTCCGATAAGTTCGGGCATCTCTGAGGAGATTACGATGATTGAGAACCCTTCAGCCGCGAGTTTGCGCAGGAAGACATAGATTTGTTGTTTGGTGCCGATGTCGATGCCGCGGGTCGGCTCATCAACGATGAGTATGCGCGGTTCGGCCAGCATGACCTTGGCCAGCAACAGTTTTTGCTGGTTGCCGCCCGACAGATTGCCGACCTTGATATCGCGGCTGCCCGCGCGAACGTCAAATTCGCGAATTGCAGTGTCCAAGGCGGCGCTCTCGGCGCGGCGGTCAATCATCAATCCGCCGAATTTATACAGGGTTTGCAGCGTCAGGTTTTCGCGCATCTGCCAATTGAGGAGCAGGCCGCGCAGTTTGCGGTCTTCGGTCAGATAATTAAGCCCCAGCGCTTGCGCGTCGGCAGGCGCGTTGATCTGCTCCGACTTGCCAAAAAGCGTCAGCTCGCCGGTCTGCGCGGGGCGCAATCCGGCCAGCCCCTCCATCGCTTCGGTCCGGCCTGCCCCGATCAGCCCGCCGATGCCGAGTATCTCACCACGCTTAAGGTCAATATCGATGTCCTGTGCATGGCCCGAAACGGTCAAGCCTTTGACAGACAATACTGTTTCGGCATCCTCGGCCACGCCGGGCTTGGCGGGATAGAGGTCGGATACATCGCGCCCGACCATTGCCGTGGCCATGCCGTCCTCGTTGATCTGGCCTGTGGCCCCTGCATGCACAACGTGCCCGTCGCGCAGAATGGTGACCTGATCAGAGATTTCCGCCACCTCGTCGAGCTTGTGCGAGGTGAACAGGATCGCCGTGCCCTCTTGCTGCAAGATACGCACCTGTTCGAACAACACGTCTGTCTCGTTAGCAGTCAGCACGGCGGTCGGTTCGTCCATGATCAAGACCCGCGCTTCGCGCGACAGGGCCTTGGCGATCTCTACCAACTGTTTGTCTGAGTTCGAAAGGGTCGAAACCGGCGCATCTGGATCGACGGTGCAGCGCACCCGCGCCAGATAGGAGCGGGTCAATTTCCGCATTTCCGAGGTGTTCAGAAACGGCCCGCGCGTCAGCTCTCGCCCAAGGAAAATGTTTTGCTCCACAGTGAGTTGCTCGGCGAGGTTAAACTCCTGATGGATCATCACTATGCCGGCTTTCTCGCCCGCATGCAGGTTCTCGAACGTCACCTCGGCCCCGTCGAGCAGCAGCCTGCCTTGGGTGGCTGGTTGATAGCCCGCGAGGATTTTCATCGTCGTCGATTTGCCCGCGCCGTTCTCGCCGATCAGCGCGTGCACTTCGCCGGCACGCAAGGCGAGATCGATGCCATGCAACACCTCGATAGGGCCGAAGCTTTTGCTGACAGCTTGCAGGGCGAGCACGGGCACTGACATCAGAGCGTCACCCAAGCGGCGTCCTGCCACGATGACATGACACAGGCGTTGATGAAGGCCATGCCAGCCATGCCTTCGCTGATGCCCGGCAACAGCCCCATCGCGGCGTCGCGCGGGGTGCCGTTTTGGACAGCGCGAATGGCATCGGCGGCCTCGGTGTAGATATTGGCGAACCCTTCGAGATATCCTTCGGGGTGGCCGCCAGGAATGCGGCTGACGGCAGCAGCGGCTTGTCCTGCTCCGGCACCGTTTCGGGTGATCAGGCGCTTAGGCTCGCCCAGCGGGGTGAACCACAGGTAATTGGGGTCTTCCTGATGCCATTCCAGCCCGCCCTTGCTGCCATAAACCCGAAGCTTGAGCCCGTTTTCATTGCCCGGTGCGACCTGACTGCACCACAGCATCCCCCGTGCGCCGCCCGCAAAGCGCAACATCACATGGGCATTGTCATCGAGCTTGCGGCCTGCACCAAAGCTTTGCAAATCGGCGGCAAGGCTTTCAACAGCCAAGCCACTGACAAAACAAGCCAGATTATGCGCGTGCGTCCCGATATCGCCAACCGACCCACCGACGCCCGAACGTGCGGGATCGGTACGCCACTCGGCTTGCTTGACGCCTTCGTTCTCCATCGGCGCGGTCAGCCAGTCCTGCGGATACTCCGCCTGCACGATGCGGATATCGCCAAGCTCGCCTGCATGAACCATCGCTTGGGCCTGCCGGATCATCGGATAGCCGGTGTAGTTATGAGTCAGCACAAATAAAGCGTCACTGTCGGCAACGGCCTGCTGCATCGCCGTTGCATCCTCCAAAGTCGAGGTCATCGGCTTGTCACAGATCACATGAATACCTTCAGCGAGAAATGCCTTGGCAGCAGCGAAATGTACATGGTTGGGCGTGACGATCGACACGGCTTCAATACCATCCGCACGGGCGGCCTCGGACTTGGCCATTTCGGTGAATGAGCCGTAGGATCGCGCGATCCCCAAGGTCTCCGCACTGGCGGCCGACTTTTCAGGCGTGGAGGACAAGGCGCCTGCCACCAGATCGAACCGATTATCAATGCGCGCTGCAATGCGGTGCACGCCGCCAATGAAGGCGTCATTGCCGCCGCCTACCATGCCAAGACGAAGACGGGCCATCAGTTGATCCCCAGCATCTTGCGGTTTGCCGCCTCGTCGGTGCCGCCGTCGGCGAAATCGTCAAAAGCTTTATCGGTCACGCGGATAATGTGATCCTTGACGAATTGTGCCCCCTCGCGCGCGCCGTCTTCGGGGTGCTTAAGGCAGCATTCCCATTCCACCACAGCCCAACCATCAAAGTCATTTGCTGCCATTTTCGAGAAGATTGCCCCGAAATCGACCTGCCCGTCGCCCAAGCTGCGGAAGCGTCCGGCGCGGTCGGTCCAGCTTTGATAGCCCGAGTAAACGCCCTGCCGACCCGTTGGATTAAACTCGGCGTCCTTGACGTGGAACATCCGGATGCGGTCTTTGTAAATGTCGATGTTATCAAGGTAATCAAGGCATTGCAGCACGTAGTGGCTGGGGTCATAGAGCATACAGGCGCGGTCATGGTTACCGGTCCGCTCTAGAAACATCTCATAGGTGACGCCATCATGCAGATCTTCGCCCGGATGGATCTCATAGCAAACATCGACGCCACAATCCTCGGCGTGGTTGAGGATGGGCAGCCAGCGCTTGGCAAGCTCGTCAAAGGCAGTCTCCACCAAGCCCGCGGGGCGCTGGGGCCACGGATAGATGTAGGGCCACGCCAGCGCGCCGGAGAAGGTCGCATGGGCGCCGATCCCCATGTTTTTCGACGCGGTCAGCGCCTTCTTGACCTGATCCACGGCCCATTCCTGCCGTGCCGCAGGATTGCCGCGCACATGCTCGGCGGCGAAACCGTCAAAAGCAGTGTCATAGGCCGGATGTACGGCAACCAACTGGCCCTGCAAATGGGTCGAAAGCTCGGTCACCTCTACGCCATTCTCGGCAGCTTGGCCTTTGAAGGTGTCGCAGTAATCGGTGCTTTCTGCTGCCTTCTCGAGGTCAATCAGACGGGCGTCCCATGACGGCACCTGCACACCCTTATAGCCACAATCAGCCGCCCATTTGGTGATGCTGTCCCATGAGTTGAACGGGGCTTCGTCGCTGGCAAACTGCGCCAGAAACAGCGCTGGTCCCTTGATCGATTTCATAATTGTCCTCCCACAGGCGTCTCACACAAAACGGTTTACGATATTTTCGAGAATTTCCTGACGACCCGACCGGGGTTCGGGGTTGATGCCCTCGCGCTCGACCCGTGCCGCTGCCGTTTCCAGATCGCCCTGCAACATCTGAACCGCCGCCGGACTGTCCCAGCCCGCATAGCGTTCGTCGCGCAGCGTCTCGAGAGCGCCATCGTTGAGCATCGTCGCTGCAGCCTTGAACCCGCGAGCGCAGACATCCATTGCACCGGCATGGGCGGCGATCAGATCGACCGGATCCAGCGATTGGCGGCGCAGTTTGGCATCAAAGTTGGTGCCGCCGGTCTTGAAGCCTCCTGCTTTGAGAACCTCGTAATAGGCCAGCGCGGTTTCCGGCACATTGTTAGGAAACTGGTCAGTGTCCCAGCCGGATTGGTAGTCGTTGCGGTTCATGTCGATGGAGCCGAGGATGCCCAGTGATGCGGCAAGGGCCAGTTCATGCTCGAACGAATGGCCCGCCAGAATGGCATGGCCCTGCTCGATGTTCACCTGAACCTCGCCCTCAAGCCCGTACTCCTTGAGAAAGCCGTAAACCGTGGCCACGTCATAGTCATACTGGTGTTTGGAGGGCTCCTGCGGCTTCGGCTCGACCAGGATCGCGCCTTGGTAGCCAATCTTGTGCTTGTACTCGACGACCATCTGCAAGAAGCGGCCTGCTTGCTGGCGCTCTCGCTTCAGGTCAGTGTTGAGCAGCGTCTCATAGCCCTCGCGCCCGCCCCAGAGCACATAATTTTGCCCGCCAAGCTTATGGGTCGCATCCATGCAAAGCTTTACCGTCGCTGCCGACCACGCGAAAACGTCAGGGTCGGGGTTGGTCGCCGCTCCCGCCATGAAGCGTTTGTGGCTGAACATATTCGCCGTACCCCAAAGCAGACGGGTCTTGTGGGTCTCCATCTTGGCTTGGAAATATTCAATAATCTCTTCGAAATTGCGGCGGCTTTCGGCAAAGCTATCGCCCTCGGGGCGAATATCGGCATCGTGCCAGCAAAAGAACGGCGCATTGAGAATGTCGAACATCTCGAAGGCGACATCGGCCTTGAGGCGGGCATTCTCCATCGTGTCGCCAAACCAAGGCCGCTCGAACGTTTGCCCGCCGAACGGATCGCCGCCTGGCCACGCAAATGAATGCCAATAGGCCACAGCAAAGCGCAGATGCTCCTCCATCCGCTTGCCCATAAAAATCTCGTCCGGATTGTAGTGCCGGAACGCGAGATCGCGGCTTTCAGGGTCAAAGCGCAGAGGTTGTAGGTTTTCAAAGAATTTGGTCATGGGATATTGGGCCGTTATTATTGAATGGTTTCATCAGGAAGATTATCGCGCAGGTAGATCGCCGGAATGAGCTCCGGTGAAGGCGGTGGGGGCCTGCCATCCAGCAAGGCCCGTAAAGCAGCCAAGGCGCGGTTCAATTCGATTTCGGGGCGTTGGTCGATCGCGACATCCACGGCTCCCTCCAACAACGCTTGCCGCGTGGGTTGGGAAAGTTCGTGCACGATGCAGCAGAACCGATCGGGGCGTCCGACAACGCGCAGCGCGTCGATCAGCCCGTCATTACCCGCGCCGACATTATAGAGCGCTGTGATGCCGTGCGGCTGTCCCAGCGATTGCACAAGCGTTTCACGCATCAGCCGCGGGTCATCGCGGGTTTCGCTGACGTCTTGGAGGATGAGATTGGGGAAATCCCGCTCCAGCACATTACGAAAGCCGTGCAAGCGGTCAAAGTGGTCAAGCGCATCAAGCGAACCGGCAGTGACAAGCACCTGCCCCGCTGCCCCCGCGTGCGCCATGCCGATCAGCCGCGCGGCAGTGCGCCCGGCTTTGTTATTGTCGATGCCGATGTAATAATCCCGGCAGCTTTCTGGCAGGTCGGAGACAAGCGAGACAACCTTGGTGCCAGCGGCGCGCAAGGCATCCAGTGGCGCTTTGATCCGGTCTTGTTGCAGACCGACGATTGCAATGCCGTCATACTGCGCCTTCGCAAGTCCGATAAGGGTTTCTTGGAGGGCATCAATTTCAAACGCTTTAAATTCGATCACATCAATCGCGATGCGGTCGGCCTTCAGGTGCAGCTTTGCCTGATCAAGGTGGTCATGCATCCGGCCAAAGAAGGCATTGCTGCGGTGCGGCAGGACAAAAGCCAGCCGATAGGTGCGGTTTTTGGACAGGTTTGCCGCTGCGATATTGCGCACATATCCAAGTTGCGCGACAGCAGCTTCAACCTTGGTCACGGACTTCGCCGCCACATTGCCGCGCTGGTTCAGCACACGGTCTGCGGTGGCGTAGCTGACCCCCGCCAACTGCGCGACATCATGAAGCGTCGGACTTTTCATTGTTCCTCCCCGTGGCGGGAAACGATGCTTCCTGCCGATGGGGAGAGGCTACTTCTTAAAAATGATAGTCGTCAAGCATTTTGATGGGGAGGGCCAATATATTGGCTTTTAACGGTCGGAATAAAATATTATTTACGCTATAATACAGATAGTTAAACGTAAGATATAAAGCATTACATCAATCGAGCGACCTCGCGCCTTTCGGCACGGCTGCAAATTGTTCAAATATAGCATTCACACCCGTAACGATAGCGTTTTCCCCTTTAATGTCTTGAGTCGCAGTCGCCTAGCAACCTTGATAATTCGACCGCGAGGTGGCATTTCAACACCGCAGTTTTGCCTGATCTGCGCCGCTCTCATGGCTTAATGATCCTATACGCCGCTCTGCATCATACCGTGAAAAGGACAGATGCATGCACTCCCCACCCCTAGAGACTGCAAGCCGCCACGCGCGCATGTTTGAACTGATCCGTCAGGCCGGACAGGCTGATATCACGAAAGCGCGCGTACAGGCCGCCTCGCGCCGCGTCGAGGCAGCGTCGACGGATGGGTTCCGGCAGGCCGCAATCCAATCGCTACGACCATCCGCCAGCCCAAGCCTCCTGCATCAGCAGCGCTAGCTGCATCTCATACTGGTAATCGCCGCCTAAACTTCGCCGCGAAATCCGGTTGCGACGACAAATTTCTCGGAACTGTCGGCACGGCTTGCGGGTGGCTTATAGTTGGCGACCTTTGTGAACCGCTGTTTCAACAGTTTCTGCAAATCGCCTTCGGCGCCGCCAGCCAGAGTTTTGGCGACAAAGGTGCCGCCCTCTTCCAGCACATCAAAGGCGAAATAGGCAGCCGCTTCGCAGAGCGCCATGATCCGGTTGTGATCGGTCTGTTTGTGGCCCGAAGACGAGGCCGCCATATCCGACATCACCACATCGGCCTTACCGCCGAGCAACTCCTTGACCCTGAGATCAGCGTCGTCTTCCATAAAATCAATCTGATGCAACTCACAGCCGGCAATAGGCTCCATCTCCTGCAAGTCGATCCCAAGGATCGTGCCGACGGCCTTGCCCGACCGTTCGCCCAGAACGTTGCTGCGTTTGACGGCGACCTGACACCAGCCACCGGGGGCTGCCCCCAAATCGACAATCCGCGCGCCGGGCACCAGAAAGCGATATTTATCGTCCAGTTCCAATATCTTATAGGCCGCGCGACCACGGTATCCTTCGGCGCGGGCGCGTTTGACGTAAGGGTCATTCAACTGGCGCTGCAACCAACGGGTCGAGCTGAGCTTGCGGCCACGTGCCGATTTTACTTTGACCTTCAGGTCGCGTTGCCCGCGTCCGGATGTGTTCTTGCCGTCCGGTATCTTGGCCATCAGTAATTTCCTTCTTCCAATACGCCATCGGCGCTCATCTGTGCGTAGAGCAGCCCCTCACGCAGGCCACGATCCGCGACGCTGAGCCGGTCTGTCGGCCAGCAGCGCATCAAGGCCTGCAAGATCGCCGCCCCCGACATGATCAGCGCCTGACGGTCCTGACCGATCCGGGGATCGGCACGCCGCCCGCCCGGCCCCATCGCGAGGTAGGAGTGGATCACCTTGTCGATCTGGGCGCTGGTCATGCTCAAGCCGTCTACTTTGGTGCGGTCATAGCGCTTCAGGCCAAGATGGCTAGCGGCAACTGTCGTAACAGTACCGGATGTGCCGACAATCTGGAACCGCTCCTGCGGCTGGGCCGATTGATAGGGGGTGAAATCGGCGAGGTTTTCCTCGAAGAACCAACTCATCAGCGCGAAACGCGCGGCATCATCCTCAACATCGGAGAATTGGTCGCGCAAGGTAGCCACCCCCAAGGGCACGCTGATCCAGTCCACCACCTTGGCGGCAGGGACATCCGTTATTGCCTGATTGAACCCTGAATGCAGGCGCATGATTGACCGTGCCCTATCGGCCTTGGGCACCTTCGAGATGTCGATCCAGACCAGTTCGGTCGAGCCGCCGCCGATGTCCACCACCAGCAGGTTTTCGGTCTTTTGGCTGACCAATGGCGCGCAGGAGATTACCGCAAGCTGGGCTTCTTCCTCGGGTTTGATGATGTCGAGCCGCAGGCCGGTTTCGCGGTGGATGCGGGCCATGAACTCGGCCCCGTTGAGCGCACGGCGACAGGCCTCGGTGGCGACCAGACGCATCCGGCGCACCTTGTTACGACGCAGTTTTTGCTGACAGATGCGCAATGCCTGTAGGGTGCGCGCCATGGATCCGCGCGACAACCGCCCGGTCTTTTCCAGCCCCGATCCGAGCTGGACCGACTTGGAAAAACTGTCAACCACATGGAATCCGCTGCCTTTTGGCTGCGCGATCAACATGCGACAACTATTTGTGCCCAGATCAAGGGCCGCGTAAAGTTCGGACGATCTGGGCGGAACTGGCGCGGGGCTCAGATTCGGCTTTTTGTCCTTGTCGAGCGCGTCCGCACCTTTGGGACGCTGTGGCGCCATGGTTCGCGCCTTTCATATAGAGTTGCCGTTAGCGTAATCGGACGCGCAGGCACACGCAAGCGGGAACGCCCAGCGGAAGCGCGTCTTAGCCGACACTGCCGGTCTGGGATTTATAGCGGGCACACCACTCAGCGCTTTGTCGATCGCGCAAAATAGCAGTGCGCAGTTCAAGGGCTCCGGCCCGTGCTGGATCAAGATTCAGGTGCGTTAAGACTCGGGCCACCGCGCCCTGAGGGTCGGCGGCTAACGCAGAGTACGTGAGGCGCAGCGGCGTGATCGATTGAGCGGCGAACCATTCGCTCCAAGCGGCTTCTGCAAGGGCCAAAGCAGTGATCGGCCGATGGCAGGCCCCATTCCAGCGCCCATTCAGCGACATCATTCGGACGGAAGTAGGAGTTTGGGTCACCCGCGATTCCGGTGGACCTGAGCAGGGTACACAGCAGGGTGCTGCCGCTGCGGGGCGTGGCACAGATCACATAGGCGGTCGGTCTCGGCATAGCGTGTGATCTCATCGGGGCGTTTGTTGGAGCCTAGAGCAGAGGTGGGCTTTTGCATAGTGGTTGGCCATGCAGGTTATGCTGAGAGGGGGTTTGGGGGCCTTCGGTGCAGATAGTTTGGGTCAAATAGTGAGGACGGATGTTGGCGCGGCTGTCGCGTTTGGTCGCTGCTGCCCTGCTTTAAGTCGAAAACCGTCTTTGGTGGGGGCGATGCATCCTTTAGAGAAGGCGGAATGGTAGAGGGAACGGGGAATCAACAATGTCTGAGGTCACAATCGTTTACTGGCGCGATATTCCGGCGCAGGTGATCGTCGGTAAGGGCCGTCGCGGCACCAAACGGCAATTGCCCGAACGTTTCGAGCAGGCGATTGACCGCGCCGCGATGAAAACCGGCGCTGCGGGCACCGATGAATACCTGGCGGAGTGGCGCAAAGCTGCGGCGGTCGAGGTTGCGGGCGACAGTGACGACGCGATTGCCGACGCCGAAGTGGCCCGCATTGACGCCGAATTTGACCGCGCAAAGATCAAATCCCTTATCGACAACGACGGCTGGGCCTGACGCCCCTCATGTTCAAGGATAATATCATGTCTCTGTTGAATTTCCGCCGCAAGCAAGCCCCTGCCCCTGTGATGCCGACCGCCGAGATCGCGGCGTTTATGCAAGACTATTCGATAGAGGTCATGCCGCGCACCGCCGAGAAGGTTGAGAATTTCCGCGATTTGCTGCCTGAGGGGACGCGGGTATACATTGCCCATATCGAGGGCACCCTGATCGAGGACATGGTCGCCACGGCCAAGCGTTTGAATGCGGACGGCTACAAGGTCATGCCGCACTTTCCTGCCCGCATCATCAAGGACCGCGCCACACTGGCGAACTGGATCGCGATGTATCAGGGCGAAGCGGATGTGAAGCAGGCTTTGTTGCTGGCGGGCGGCGTTGCTGCACCCCTTGGAGATTTCAGCGACTCCATGCAGTTGATGGAAACCGGCCTTTTTGATGAAGCGGGTTTCGAGCGTTTGCATGTGGCTGGCCACCCTGAAGGCAACCGCGACATTGACACCGACGGGAAACGCTTGCGGGTCGATGAGGCGTTGAAGTGGAAGAACGACTTCCAGACCCGTACCGATGCCAAGATGGCCATCGCGACGCAATTTGCTTTCGAGGCACAGCCGATCATTGAATGGGCCGATAGCCTGAAGTTCGCCGGCATCACCCTGCCTATTCACATTGGCATTGCAGGGCCCGCGAAGCTCCAGACGCTGATTAAATTTGCCATTGCTTGCGGCGTCGGCCCGTCGCTGAAAGTGCTGCAAAAACGCGCGATGGATGTAACCAAGCTGTTGTTGCCTTATGAGCCGACAGATGTGATCAGTGAGCTTGCCTTGTATAAGGCCCAGAACCCAGATTTTAACATCACCCATGTGCACTTCTTCCCGCTGGGTGGGATCAAGACCAACGCCACATGGGCGCAAGAAAACGGCGGCGCTGCCGCGCAGCCTGCTAACACCGGCTCAAAGGATTAATTGTTACATGACCCGCACTATTGTCGAATCCAAGACCAAGACCGCCATCATCGGCTTTGACCAGCCTTTCTGTGTGATTGGCGAGCGGATCAACCCTACGGGCCGCAAGATCCTTTCGGAAGAGTTGGAACGGGGCGATTTCTCTCGGGTCGAGGCGGACGCCATCGCACAGGTTGCCGCAGGTGCCACCATTCTGGACGTGAACTCCGGCGCGGTGTTCTCTAACAAAATGGGCGAAGACCCGCGCTACGCCGACAACAACTTTGTCGAGCCGATGTTGATGCCAGAACTGATCAGACGGGTGCAATCGGTTGTCGATGCGCCGATCTGTATCGACAGTTCGGTTCCGGGCGCGCTGAAAGCCGGGCTTGAGGCCTGTGAAGGGCGACCGCTGCTAAACTCCGTCACCGGCGAGGAAGAGCGTCTAGAGCTCGTTCTGCCATTGGTGAAGAAATACAATGTGCCGGTTGTGGCGATCTCGAACGACGATACAGGCATTTCCGAAGACCCCGACGTGCGGTTTAACGTGGCTAAAAAGATCGTCGAGCGTGCCGCTGATTTCGGCATTCCAGCGCATGACATTGTGGTCGATCCGCTCGTGATGCCAATCGGCGCGATGGCGACGGCAGGACATCAGGTGTTTACGCTGGTGCGGCGTCTGCGCGAGGAGCTTGGGGTGAACACCACTTGTGGCGCTTCCAACATCAGCTTTGGTCTGCCGAACCGCCACGGTATCAACAACGCCTTCCTGCCGATGGCGATGGGCGCGGGTATGACCTCCGCCATTATGAACCCTGTCGGCCTGCCAGTGAACGCGACCAAGATTGCCGAGAAGAAGGCCGAAGTGATGGCTGCGGGAATTATCCTGCCCGAAGACATCGACGACGAGACTTTCGTGACGATCTTTGGCTTGGGCTCAACCCTGCCCCGTGCGGGCAAAGAGATGGAAGCGATCCGCGCTGCCAACTTCCTCTTTGATCGTGACCCGCATGGCACCGACTGGATCAAGTTCAACAAGGTCACGCCAAAAGCCGGTCACGAAGGCCGTGGACGCGCTGGGCGCATAGGCGGACGCCGTCGCGGCTAAGAGCTTCAAGTCTTTAACACAAAAAAGGGCCGCGCCTCGGTTGAGACGCGGCCCTTTTTTGGCTTTGCAGCATTGCCTACGCTTGGGTCAGACGACGGTGCGCAAAGTAGGAAAGTGGCAGCGTTGCGAGATAGAGCAAATTCAGCGCGACCAGTGTCGGCCAAGGATAGGTCATAAAGCTGATCACCATCAGAACCGCCAGCAAGATAACCACAGCCAGATGCTTGCGCTTGATTGAGGCGTGCTTGATCGAGAAGGTCGGGATCGTGCTGACAGCCAGCAGGCCAACACCGATGATGTAAAATGCCCGCAGGATTGGGAAGTCAGCGTTCTCCCAGCCCGAGAGGTGCATAAACACCGGCATCAGCGCAAGGCAGGCGAGCGCAGGCGCAGGCACACCGACAAAGAAGTTATCCTTCTTAAGTGCGGCCTTCTCCTCCCCGAGGGAAAGATTGAACCGCGCCAGCCGCAAGGCACAGCAGACCGCAAGCACGAGGACGGCGAGCCAGCCAAAATTGGCGTTGGGCGTGCCGTGGTAGAGCGAACTGTAGATCAGGATCCCCGGCGCGATGCCGAAGTTGAAGAAATCGGCGAGCGTATCAAGCTCTGCGCCAAAGGGGCTGGCCGTATCAAGGAACCGCGCCAGCTTTCCGTCCGCCGCGTCCAGAAATACCGCCAAAAGGATAAACGACAGAGCAAATTCCAACCGCCCCTCAAGGCCCATCCGAACCGAGGTGAGACCGGCACAGATGGCAAAGACAGTCACCAGACTGGGGACGATATGCCTGAGTTTAATTTCGCGGGGCTCGCTCATACCGAAACACCTACGGCAGCGGTACTCGCCGCATTCAGATCAGCCAAAATGGTCTCTCCCGCGACGGCTGTGGTACCAACGGCAACAGCGGGAGCAATCCCGTGCGGCAGATATACGTCAAGGCGGCTGCCAAAGCGGATTAGCCCAAAGCGGTGGCCAGCCTCGATCCGGTCCCCTTCTTTCACAAAACACACAATCCGCCGCGCCACCAGACCGGCGATCTGGACCACCCCGACCTTGACGCCTGCATCGGTCTCGATAGTGACGTGATTACGCTCGTTCAACTCGCTGGCCTTATCAAGCGAGGCATTCAGAAATTTGCCGGGATGATAGGCGACATGGCGGACCGTGCCCGCAACCGGTGCGCGGTTCACATGGCAGTTGAACACATTCATAAAGACCGACACCCGCGTCACGCTTGCGTCTCCGAGGCCAAGCTCGGCGGGCGGGATCACTTCTTGGATCAGCGATACGACCCCGTCCGCGGGGGAAATCACCAGCCCCGGCGTTTGCGGGATAATCCGCACCGGATCGCGAAAGAAGTAGTAACACCAGATTGTTGCACCCACACCCAGCCAGAACAGTGGCTCCCAGATAAATCCGAGCACTACAGTGATGGCAGCGAAAATCGCTACGAATTTGCGCCCTTCACGGTGCATGGGAACGGCAACGATTTTGAGCATATTCATCAGGAAACTTTCTAAAGAGCGGGTTGTACCATAAGGCAGCAACAATAAAACGAGGCGGCCATATCCTTGCCGTGTATCTCGGGACCATGCAAGCCTGCACCCGCCGAGGCGCAGAAATTGATCACAATCCCGTCAGAACGCTTAGGCAGCGGCTTTTCCGCCGATGGTCTCTGCGCCATGAAATCATAGGTAATACACCTCAGATACATTGCCAGCGCGGCTTCCGACTTTAATGCCTGACAAAAACCCTGTGAACCCTCCCGCGCAGGAAGCGTTGACAGGCAGATACATATCGCACATCTATCCCCTCATGAAAGTAGCGCAGATCATATCGTCATGGCTTCGGGCACTCGCCTGCCTTGGGGTTATTGTTGCGCTGATGTCATTCCCCTCGACAGCGTCTCATGCGGCCACTGGCATGCATGAAACGGTCCAGATCACCGCACAATGTAGCGGGGCGGCTTCGCCTCATCATGCGATGACGGGTCATGCCGAGATGGACCATAGCGATATGGCGCAAGTCGATATGGTTGACGACGCGATGGCGGGTGAATGCACACCTGAATCGCAAAAGAATGCCAAGGACCATACGGCTGACAAATGCTGTAATGGCATCTGCATTTCAGCCGTACTCGAAACTACCCTGCAAGCCGGTGCCAGGCCCGAAGCGCGCGGCAAGTACATGTTGCTGCACGCCCAGACCCGCTCGATCGAGCTGGGGTCGTTCCTGCGCCCTCCCCAATACCTGATCTGACGTTCCGGCCCGTAGGGGCCAGTGTCTTGCGTGCCTGAGGCAGCGTAAGACTGAAGAAATATCAACAGGTATAAAAATCATGAAAACCCGAATCCTCACAGGGGCTGCTGCCCTTGTCCTAGGTGCCTGCACCTATGAGCCAACGCCCCTGCCCGTGGTCGCCGCCCAGAAAGCGGTCGCCGAGAAGGCTGTCAGCTCGCCCTCCGGCTATAGCGATCCGATGGCAGGCTATGCCTACCGTGCCCCCACCGAGCCGCGCGACTGGCGCATGCTGAATGAAATGTCGGAGAGCCACTGATGCCCCTTCCAAAATTACCCTTTATTCTCGGGCTGCCGCTGGTGATCAGCGCCTGCGCCACTGAAATTCCGCAGATCTATACCGATGCCAAGGCTGGTTTCTCCGTGGTGTCAGGCCAAACCTCGACCGCGATTGGCAAAAAGACTGCCTTTGCCCAGACCCAAGGCGAAAATGCCGCGCTGGAAAAGCAAGTGCGGGCGATGGTGTATCGTAAGACCGTGTCGGCTGATACGGCTGTGCAGGTCGCCCTGCTCAATAACAAAGGTCTTCAGGCGTCTTACGCCAGCGTCGGTCTGTCGGCCGTTGAAGCATGGCAGCAATCGATGCCGGAAAATCCGGTTGTGTCGGTTGGTATCTTGGGGATCGGTGCGGCCGAACTCGGCCTATACCGCGCGCTTGAGGGCATGATCGCTACCAATATTCTTGACGCAACCACCCGCAAACAGCGCGTCGCCTTGGCGGATGTGAACTTTCGCGCCGCGCAATTGAGTGCGGTGAACGACACGCTGACCCTCGCCAACGAGACCCGTCAGGCGTGGATTAACGCGGTCGCGGCCTTTGAGACTGTGAGCTACCTCAAAAGAGCGACGGCCACCTCGGATGCAGGGTCGGAACTTGCGCGTAAATTGGGTGAAACCGGCGCACTAAACAAAGCCAACCAAGCGCGCGAGCAGGCGTTTCACGCCGAGCTTTCCGGTCAGCTTGCACAGGCACGGATGAACGCGACTTCGGCCAAAGAAGAACTCACGCGGTTGATGGGGCTTTGGGGATCTGACGTCGACTATTACGTGCCAGACAGCCTGCCCTCCCTGCCAAAATCTGCTGGTGGCGTTGGCAATATCGAAGCCAAAGCCCTGCGCAACCGGCTGGACCTGCGTGTCGCCAAGTTGGGTCTCGAAGCACAGGCTGCGGCATTCGGGTTGACAGATCAGACCCGTCTGGTCAGCGATCTGGAGATCATCGCGGGCCTTGAGTCCGAGCGTGAGGTCGAAGACGGCGAGATCGAGACCGGCATTACGCCTCAGGTTGAGGTCGAGTTTGTCATCCCGATCTACGACACGGGCAAGGCCCGCATGCGCAAGGCCGAGCTGGCCTATCTGCAAGCGGCAAACGTGCTGGCGGAAAAAGCGGTCAATGTACGCTCCGAAGCGCGCGGCGCTCAGGCCAGCTACCTGTCCTCCTACCGGATCGCACGCCACTACCGCGATGTCGTGCTGCCGCTACGCCGCACGGTCGAGGATGAAGGTCTGCTGTCTTACAACGGCATGATCACCAACACTTTCGAGCTGCTGACCGACGTGCGTGAGAAACTCAACGCCGAACTGGAATCCGCAAGCGCGAAACGTGAATTCTATGTGGCCCAAGCCAATATGACTGCTGCCATCTATGGCGGCGGTGCCTCCAGCGGCTCTGCCGGTGGAGAAGGTGCAACACTCGCCGCTGGCGGCGCAGGACACTGAAAAGGAACGACGATATGATTAGCAGACGTCAATTACTCGGGGCCGGCGCTGCAGGTGCTGCATTGGTTTCCTCAAAAGCATGGGCGCGTCATGAAAACATGGGGCTTCCCGAGGCCGCTGTGATGGACAGCGCCCAGACCGCGATTACGCCGCGCCCGAACTCCGGGCCGGACTACAACCCCGTGGTGACCCTCAACGGCTGGACCCTGCCCCACCGGATGAACAACGGCATCAAGGAATTCCACCTAGTCGCCGAGCCGGTCGAGCGTGAGCTTGCCGACGGTATGATCGCACGGCTCTGGGGTTATAATGGCCAGTCCACCGGCCCGACCATTGAAGCCGTCGAAGGCGACCGTGTGCGGATCTATGTGACCAACAAACTGCCCGAACATACCTCGGTGCACTGGCATGGTCTGATCCTGCCCTCGGGCATGGACGGTGTGGGTGGCCTGAGCCATCCGGGCATTCCACCGGGCAAAACCTTTGTCTATGAGTTCGACCTGACCAAATCGGGCACCTTTATGTATCACCCGCATGCGGATGAAATGGTGCAGATGGCGATGGGGATGATGGGCATGTTTATCGTGCACCCCAAGGATCCGAACTTCATGCCTGTGGACCGTGATTTCCTGATCATGCTCAATGCTTTCGACATTGATCCGGGCACTTATATTCCGCGCATCATGACGATGACGGACTTCAACCTATGGACATGGAACAGCCGGATTTTCCCCGACATTGATCCGCTTGTGGTCAATCAGGGCGATCGCGTGCGGGTGCGGGTTGGGAATTTGACGATGACCAACCACCCGATCCACATGCACGGCTATGACTTCAAGGTCACCTGCACCGACGGTGGCTGGGTGCCGCCAGAGGCACAGTGGCCCGAAGTCAGCATCGACATCCCCGTCGGTGCGATGCGCGCCTATGAGTTCACCGCCGACCATCTTGGCGACTGGGCGATCCATTGTCACAAGTCACACCACACGATGAACGCGATGGGCCACGATGTGCCCACATTTATCGGCGTGGATAAGAAACCACTCGCCCGAAAAATACGGACCTTCCAACCCGAATACATGCCAATGGGCACCAACGGGATGGCCGATATGGGCGTGATGGAAATGCCGCTGCCGGATAATACCATCCCCATGATGACCGGCTGGGGGCCACATGGCCCCATCGAAATGGGCGGCATGTTTTCGGTCGTAAAGGTGCGTGAAGGCATCGAAGCGGACGATTACTCCGATCCCGGTTGGTACGAGAACCCTCCGGGCGAGCAGGCGTATGAGTGGACCGGCGAATTGCCCGATTTCGCTTCAAACAACAGCCCCAAAACCCTGCTGACACCCAAACCTACCTCCAAGGGCTAACAGGCCCTTGGACTAAACCTAGACGAGCAACACAAAGGACTTAACGATGAAAAATCTTCTTTTGACCACCACCCTCGCCCTGACCCTCTCGGCTCCTGCGTTCGCAGCGGGCAGCCATGACGGCGGCCACGGCGACGACCATGCTATGGAAATGAAGATCGGCATGGCGGGCGATGCTGCCAAAGTCGACCGCACGATCGAAGTGACAATGCGCGAAACCGACGACGGCGAGATGATCTTTGAACCCCATGATCTTGAGATCAAGCAGGGCGAAACCATCAAGTTCATGATCCAGAACAGCGGCGAGATCGAGCACGAGTTTGTGCTGGATACTGTCGAGGGCAATCAGGAACACAAAGAAGCCATGGCCAAAATGGACATGGAGCATGATGATCCGAACTCGATCCGCCTCATGGAAGGTGGTTCGGGCGAGATCGTCTGGACCTTCGCCAACGCTGGTACGTTCGAATTTGCCTGCCTGATCCCCGGCCACTACGAATCCGGTATGCATGGCCCGATCACCGTCTCAGCAAACGACCACGCTGCCGCGGAAGAGCCCGAAGCCAAAGTGGAAGTGACAGCAGAAGCCAAAGCGCCTGCCGAGTACACTTCGGGCAAGATCAAAAAGGTCGACACCAAGGCCGGTAAGGTCACCATCTCGCATGGTCCCCTGCTGAACCTCGACATGCCTGCGATGACAATGGTCTTCCGCGCGGACGAAGCGATCATCGCCAAGCTCGCAGAAGGTAAGGACATCCAGTTCGTCGCCGAGCGCGTCAAAGGCAAGCTGACCGTCGTCGCGATGAAGTAAGCGAGATACTTGAGAACTGGCCCGATCCCGCGCGTGTTGCGGGGTTGGGCGCCCCAGCCCATCGCGCGGCGCCAGTCGCGATCCAAGCCGCAAAAGTAGGCTAACTAATTCAAAATTTATGGGAAAATGCCCTTCCCGTCGAAACTGTATTTCGACTGCCGGGCAATCGATGACGCGCATCAGATCGAGGTTCATCTCGCTCTCACCCTTGGGTCATAGTGAAATGACGACCGCGAGATCGACAGCAGGGTACATCGCTTGCCCACGGACAGACCCGGAATGTTCGGCTCAATCATCTTGCACCTCACTTGCCGCTCCAGGGTTTGAGCTTTCTGGCCAAAAAATCGTTGACGACGGTTAACTCCCCAATCTCTCCTCTCATACATGCAAGCATGTGCTGTCGGGCAATGGGATATGCAGGTCTTTGACCTGCACTTCATCGACTTCCTGTGCCTTCCGGCTGCCTCGCTCGAACACACCAGATGCGCCCGCAAGCAATGCACGTTTCCATTGATGGATCATCGTCGGGTGAACCCCAAACCGACTGGCCAGCTCGCTGACAATCTCTTCGCCTTTCAGCGCTCCCAACGCCACCTTGGCTTTGAATTCTGGGTGATGTTGCTTCCGTTTCGACATTCCTGATCTCCTTCGTGTTGAAGATCAGCAAGCTTCAAATCGCAGCTTACGTCAGTGTCCGATGTTCGAGGGGTAGCTCAGATCAAACGAAAAGCACTTGAGGCGCGGCGCTTGCAACGCCGCCAACGCGCCGCATAATGCAACCAATCAGATGAGCCAGACACTCTTCTAAATTTAGCCGCCTTTGGTTCTGAAAACTCTGACGACGGACACTTTTGGACCCATAGGACCTGACGTCAGACAATTGCATAGGCGAGCACTATCATTCCTAGTCGCTTGGCTTTAACGGGAGTGGCACCTTAAGGAGAATATGATGGACGCGTCACAGAGCCTACCCGAACTGGTCTCAGCAGCGAAGGCAAACGCCAGGACGTTCGAAGATCGCATTGTTGAAGCTTCGAATCTCGTCGCGGAACAGGCGACTACCGGAACGGGCGGAGAAGAGCTTCGCAGCGCGACACAAGGGCTCAAAGATACGGCAATCGACATCTTCTCGGTTTTTGAGGCGAGGATGCAGCACCATTTCAAACGTGGTCCGTTTTCGAGAAAATTGAGGTCTCTGTTGGCGGAGGCCGGAGAAGTTGAACTCGCTGATCGGGTTTACCAGTATTACTTGATGACCAACGTGCTGAAACATGGCAAAGGTGCGAGCTATCGAGAGTTGCTCGATACACCGACAACTCACTTTACCATAAAAACAGCCGAGGGCGGCGCTGAAGCCGCACCGGTTTC
Organism: Sulfitobacter brevis; assembly: GCF_900112755.1. Lineage (GTDB taxonomy): Bacteria > Pseudomonadota > Alphaproteobacteria > Rhodobacterales > Rhodobacteraceae > Sulfitobacter > Sulfitobacter brevis. The sequence continues at coordinate 26,785 of NZ_FOMW01000002.1, forward strand.
TGGCGAGGATCTTATCGACGTGACCGCTCCCGGTTTTTTCGACGGGTTGGCTGACACTATCTTAGAAGCCTTTAACTTCCTTGAGAAAAAGTAGTGGTGGCAGAGACCTGTGAAAGGTCTGCTGCGCGTCAGATGAACGGCGCACATTAAACCGCGCGCCGCTTGCGTGGCTCAGTTCGCGCTTCGCAAGATCATATCCGCCGCTTTCTCGGCGATCATGACCGTGGGCGACGCCGTATTGCCCGAAACGATGCGTGGCATGACAGAGGCGTCGATTACACGCAGCCCCTGCATCCCGTGGACCCGCAGATCGGTCCCTACTACCGCATTGGTATCCTGCCCCATTTTGCAGGTGCCGACAGGGTGAAAGATCGTCGTGGCAATGTCGCCTGCTTTGGCGAGAAGCTCCGCGTCGGTGGCATAACCCGGCCCGGGCAAGACCTCCTCGGGCGCATAGCGATGCAGCGCCTGCGCTGTCATGATCTCGCGTGCCTGTTTCAGCGATTTGACCGCAATGCGTTTGTCATTGTCTGCACTGAGATAGTTCAGGCGAATGTCGGGCTGCGTGTCACTGTCGGATGTCGTGATGTGGCACGAACCGATGCTCTCGGGGCGCAAATTGCACACCGAAATTGTGATCGCCGGATAAGAATGCAGTGGGTCGCCCAGCCGGTCCGTGGACAGCGGTTGTACGTGGTATTCCAGATCGGGCGTGGCCAGCGACGGGTCGGACTTGGTGAACATGCCGAACTGGCTGGGGGCCATCGACAGCGGGCCGGAGCGGTTCAGCCCGTATTCAAGCGCGATACGCGCCTTCCCGGACAGGCTGTTGACCATCGTGTTCAACGTCTTCGCACCTGTGACCTTGTAAACCGTACGGATTTGCAGATGGTCTTGCAGGTTTTCCCCAACGCCGTTGCTCTCGTGTTGCACGTCAATGCCCTGATCGGCCAGCACATCTGCCCTGCCTATGCCTGAGAGTTCCAACAGCTTGGGCGAGTTGATCGCACCTGCACAAAGCAGCACTTCGGCATTTGCAAAAGCCTCGAAGTCCTTGCCCTTGTGGCGAAACCTGATGCCACGTGCGGTCTTGCCTTCGAGGATTAGCCGGTCGCTATGCGCCTCGGTAATGACCCGCAGATTTGGCCGTTTCATCGCGGGACGCAAGAACCCCCGCGCGGTGCTCCAGCGACGGCCCTTGTCCTGGTTAACCTCGAAAAAGCCGGAGCCCGCGTTATCCCCATCATTGAAATCGGCACGCGGCATGATGCCGAACTCTTTCGCGCCCTCCTGAACCGCCTTAAGAATGTCCCACTTCAACCGCTGTTTGCTGACCTTCCAGTTGCCGCCCTGCCGGTGCAAATCCGTATCGCCGCCGTGGTGGTCTTCGGATTTCAGAAAGTAGGGCAGCACATCGTCCCAGCCCCAGCCGGTATTGCCCAGCTGCCGCCAATGGTCATAATCTGCCGCCTGCCCGCGCATATAAATCATGCCGTTGACCGAGGTGCAGCCACCCAGCACCTTGCCGCGCGGATACACAAGGCTGCGCCCGTTCAGGCCAGGCTCAGCGGCGGTTTTCATCATCCAGTCGGTGCGCGGATTGCCGATGCAATAGAGATAGCCAACCGGCACATGCACCCAATGGTAATTGTCGGACTTGCCCGCCTCCAACAACAAGACCCGCGTTTTCGGGTTTTCGGTCAGACGGTTGGCCAACACACAGCCCGCGGTCCCTGCCCCGACGATGATGTAATCGTAATCGCCATCAAGGCGGGAAATTTCGGTCATTCTGCACTCCATCCTAGGCAATCGTTAGGCCGCGCCGACGGGTTCTTCAACCTGCCAGGCGCAAATCTCTTCCGCGTTTCAACAGCGTAGGTCACATTGTCTGTCAGGTATTCCCGACATTGCAGTGCAAGTCACGCGCCCGCCGCGATTGGAGCGAAGATTAACACTGACACTATCCGGCATACAGGTTGGGCGAATTGTGGTATTATCAACTGGTAAATGATGGAGGGACATATGCGCTACATCACTATTACCACATGGGAAATCGCCGACGGCACCGACTATAACGTGTCCTTGCGCGCGATCGAGGAAAAGCGGCTTCCCGCGCTGAAGAGTTTCGGGGCGAGCCGGATTACCATCGTGCGCACAAGCGCGCGGACGACCGCCGCGATCACGGAATGGCCAGATAAAGCCACCAGAGACGCAGCTGAACTGAAGATCGACGAGGTGCGCAAGTCGATCCACCGGGATGATCAAACAAGGCTGACCGGCGAAATGAAAGGCGAGATTGTTGCGGACGTTTGAGGTTGGGGCGATACATGTCGCCGGCGAAAACACCGCCTCTTTGCCTGACTAAGTAAATCACCCGCCGCAGATGGATGCCCACCTGCCTTATTGGTCCGCTTTCGTATGTGCCTTCTTGGCCTCGTACGCCGCTGCCGTTGCACGATCGTGATCGCCCTTTAGGGCAATCGATGCCATCGCACAGTCGGTGTAAATCTCCGAGCGGAGCGGCCAGCCGCGGGCCTCGTCAAACAAACCCGGCATTAGGTCGTAGTCCTGGTCTTGCTCGTTCAGGTTTCGCATCCAGAGGTGTGAGCCGCAGGTCGCGCAGAATGCCCGCTCTGCAAACGGGCTGGAGGCATAGCGGGTGACAGGGCCTGTCACTTCCACGGCTTCCGCAGCGGCACTAAAGCAAAGAAACAATCCCCGGACCAGCGTTGGCACATGCGACAATGGCAGCCACCGGCCCGTGGGTCGTGCAGGCCGTCGACGCGCACTTTCACACTGCCACACAGGCAATGACCTTCAAGAAAACCGACCACTTCGCTCATATGTCATCTCCATTCGTCTACATGCATGCTAATACATTGCACGACAGCGTCACGAGAGGAAATATGGTGTTGGTGGCCTTAGCCACGGTCGCTTCGTCTTTGTTGGCTCAGCTATTCAGCAGCTCGATTACCGCATCCGCGCCCGCAGGGCTAGAAATTGCCAGGGCCATTGGCGGTGCGCCATCGAAATCGGGGCTTGGCTTCTCCAGAAAGCGCATGACCAACGCCCCGTTGCCGTGGAGAACTCTATCCGCAACGACATAAGCGCGGGCGAAATCATAGAGGATCTGGCTGTTGACGGCACTGATCGGGAGTTTTTCGCTTTTGGCCCGTCGAAACGCCCGCTCTGAAATAATATTCAGCACCGGTCGAGAGGCCAAGACTGTTAGGATTTTCTCCAAAGATGCCGCGGGTAGACCGTTGGCAACCTCGGTGTTGAGAGATTCAGTATCGTTGATGTGTTCCGGCAGGCCCAAAAGCTCCGCAACCCGATCGACCTCTGTTGCGCGTGTGAGTTTGCCATTCATCGCCAATCTCCCTTTGGGGGACGGCGTGACAGCTATGGTACTGAAACGCAACCTGATGGATGTAGCGCCTAGATTTAACGATTTTTCAACAGGCTAAGCCGGTACAATTGACCGACGTTAACGGTGACCAAAGTCGCCTCTGGTCACCGAGATTTTGTGGTTTAAGTTTCCGTCAGACGCTCGGCACATTCCTTCGCGACACCTGGTGTTGGCTTGTCGCTACCCGCGAAGGTGGCCCAGCCAGCTTTTTCCAACATATCGTCGCGCTTGTAGCTGGATTCTTCCATAAGCGCGGTCATGTTGACGGATGCCTGTGCGTCCGCTTTGAACTCTTTGACGCAGATCGGAGCCAAAGCGGCGACGACGGCGGCTGTCGTCTCGGTTTCGGTTTGGTCTGCGGCGGTGCTGGCCAATGTCCAGCCGCCCCACCCAAATCCGACACCCATTGCGACAACCGCACCAAGGCCGAAGCCCTGCAACAGGCGTGTGAGGGACTCGCCTTGGATCGCTGCGGGTAATTCCATGTAATATTCCTTTCGTCCGATTTCTCGGAGCATCGGGAACGGCTGCCGTGAGGCATGCCAAACCAAATCATTTTTGAAAAAGCCATGCGTGCCAGAAAGGCGGCGCATCTCGAGATGCCTATCGCATATGGCTCGTGAAGTACACCGCAGCACAGTTTCACGTTCGCTAGCGCCTCAAACGCCTGTATAGCATCACTTAAGTTATACGCGGCTGTTCTATCCCTTTTTCGTAACTCTCGGGCTGTACAAATGATCGCAACGTTGGTATGGGCAAACTTCCTGCAAATTATTGCAACTTCAAACTAGAAAGGTGGTGTAAACCACATGCAGGTCAGTGTTCGCGACAACAACGTCGATCAGGCTCTTCGGGTCCTGAAGAAAAAACTTCAGAAGGAAGGCGTATTCCGCGAAATGAAGCTCAAGCAACATTTCGAGAAGCCCTCCGAGAAGAACGCGCGTCAGAAAGCTGAAGCTATCCGCCGTGCCCGTAAGCTCGCACGCAAGAAATTGGAACGCGAAGGGTGATTTAAATCACTTTTATGCGCTACGACCGAAACCCCCGTTGCCCCAGCGCAGCGGGGGTTTTTCGTTGTGGGATAAGTGGTGTTATGCACAGCTACCACCCAAGGCATGCATATCGTACCTTATCCACCGCACACATCACCTGATGCTTAAATTACAAAAATGTGCCGTTCACATATTACCGATTGACTAAATCGTACCGCCAAAATGCAGGCAGTCGGGCAACGCTCAGCATTGGAATCTTGCCAAGAGGGTATTGGCGGTGCTGTCAGACGAAATCGAACCAGTCTCAGAATGACCCTGAATGCCGGAATGGACCTGTCGCGGCTTCGTGCCGCTCCTTTGTTAGCATTTACTGCAGCAAAGGAGGTGAACTATGGGACTGAAACGGACGGACGAATTCCGCGAGGACGCGGTGCAAATCGCGCTGACCAGTGGGCTGACACGCAAACAGGTGGCTGGCGATCTGAATCGCCCCGGTATTACCAGAGACCTGTAGCTTCACTTCATGCGACCATATCGAGCACGTCGTGCTGTGCATAGAAGTTCTGTTCAGCCTCCGCTGGCGGGATGTTTCCGATGGGACCAAGCAGACGCCGGTTGTTGAACCAATCGACCCAGCCGAGGGTGGGTATTTCCATATCCTGCATGTTACGCCACGAGCCCTGACGACGAACCAACCCGGTTTTGTAGAGACCATTTATCGTTTCAGCGAGGGCGTTGTCGTAGGAATCCCCGACGCTGCCGACCGACGGTTCGATGCCAGCCTCAGCCAAACGCTCGGTGTAGCGAATTGACAAATATTGCCGCCCACTGCCCGGCAGGGCAGTGGGCGGCAATGTCCCGAGAGGGGAGAACAAAGTCCGTTTTGGCGGACCGTGAGACCCGCCACCCGACGATGCGATCTGCGAATGTGTCGATGCGAAGGCTACATAGACAAAGCCCTGCCACCCCTCTCTGGACATTGCTATGCAATGCCCTGACGGGCAGTGAATGAAGGCGATCATCGCTTCAGTGGGCGGTCGGGTTCCGTCCCGCTGCACGGCAGTCGTTTGCATTGCAAACGATGAGAGTGGGCGCAAAATAAGCGCCCGTCCATTGTCCTCGGACCAATGGCGGACAAAGGCCTCGCCCTTGCGGAGAATTTCATTTGCCTGGCGCAGCTCACGTTTTTCCCGTTCCAGCGCCTTGATGCGATCTCGTTCTTCGGTTGTCACGCCAGCCCGCATGCCGCTGTCCTTCTCAGCCTACTTGACCCATCCGCTCATAGTTAGGGGAATACAGCCAATCTTGGGTGCAACGGCCGCAATCGCACCCGCCTGCGTTTCGTAGGAGCCTTGATGCTCAAACACCATCCGGACCGCAGGTGCGCGGACCTCTGGCGATTTGCCATTTTGCTTTTTGTCGGAGACCATCATCCTTACTTAAGTTGATGGTCTCCGACAAACTCCAGGAGATTCAGGAAGCTATTTGCGCAGGGATTTAATTTAGGGGATGTCGCACATTTTAAGTGCGAAATCTCCATCTTGATTGAATAACATTTTGCAAGGCAGGCGGAACGCGGACCTTTGCATCATAGAGAAGCGAAGTCTGCTTTGAAGGCCATTGCAGACCTTAAAAATCCGGGTTGCTTTGAAAGAGCAACGCCCAGAGACGTTGGCAAAACCAGTGATCTATCAAAATGGATTGGATAGATCAGGGAAGCGCAATCTTAATCGGCTCTCCATAGGAGGAGCAAGAACCGTCGGGCTACGCCGCAATTCACGCAGTTGACATTCTCGGTCCGTGTTCTGTTTGGCACGGCGAAGGCGTTCCAGCTCGCGCCGATTAACCTGCAGGCGCAAACGCAACAAATCTTCGCGTCGAGTGTCCGTATCATCATCTCTTTTACGCAAGGCACCGCGGTCTTGAACAATCAGGTCCTCGTAATACTTCATCCAGCACGCAAGAATCGCTTTGCGTTTATCTAGATCCACATCCGGGAATCCTGACAGCGGCAAATCGACACGAAGCTCGACATCCCATGGCATCGGATCGCACGGAGCTTCTTCCGCAAGTACTTCTCCATCTTCATGCGAATCTGCGCCCTCGGCCTCGTCAAGCGGCCGACTTTCGCAGTATCCGAAGCCATCTCCACGTGGAATACCTGTCAGCCCCAGCGTTTTAACTGCATCTGCAACGTCCTGATCGTGGGGTTCAGCTGCGTCAGCGGCTCCAGCACCTGCAAGCAAGCCACCAGCCAGCAAGCCCGAAGCGACCAGCATTTTCTGAAGCAAGTCAGCAAGCTTGTCCCGCATGCCGACGGTCAGCGACCCCAAATCGCCCAGAACGCATTTCAGCAATGCGCCGATTAGAAGCTTGTATTTAGGCAGCCACTCGGGGCTTCCAAGAACCGATTTCATGCTACCCGCACGATTAATCAAATCGATCAAACTTTCTTTGAAGGCCTCCCAGCATCTGCGCGCAGCCCCATTCCAAAATTCGACTCCCCACCCGAAAAGTTGCGCCTGAATGGCCGCAATCGCCGCATCGGCGGCAACACTGGGGTCTGGGAATTTGATTTGTTCAGAGAGCACTGTAAAAAACCCCCACCACAACAACGCGGCCCCGGCGATTGCCCCCGCCCAAATCACCACCGTCGGGCTGACCAGAACGGCAAGCACACGCGCTACTGCGCCTTGCAATAACGCGAGCGCGGCAGGGCCCAGCTGACGTGCACGCGCCATAAGATGCGTGGCTAATCTCTCAAGTTCTCGCAATCCAGCCGGAGTCGGGTTCGCCTCAAACACTTCTACAAGTCGAAGAAATTGCTGCAAAAGCGGGTCAAGTGGCACGACTGGCGTCGGAGCAAGTCCCATTATAAAATCCCACTTACTGCGGTAATATGAGAGAATTTGTACCATATTCTGCCGAAAACTGCAAATCCAGCTCTCTATGCAGCAAAATCGTGGCCGTATTGCGTACTATCTTCACTTGCTATTTCAGGCAAACTTGCGGAAAATCAGTTCGCTCAAACAAGCTTCTGTAATCTAGGTTGGACGCATCGCGAGACCCAATTCAAGCAGCATGGAAAAAATCGGCCTTCCAGAACGGCGTCTTCTGCAATGCCCCCCCCCTCACGAGCCAATTCAAAGATCAATTCCAACATAACAACTTCGCCGTGGCAAATCGAAGTGACGGACGCAATGGAGTACGCGTTTGCCTTACCGACTTCTAAGACTTTGACAGCTATCTAGAATTAAAGATGTAATGGCGGATCGACAGGGATTCGAACCCTGGAGACGGTCTCCCGCCTACACACTTTCCAGGCGTGCGCCTTCGACCACTCGGCCACCGATCCGTGAGCGGGGGTTTAGCGTGAGCAGTCCCTAAGTTGCAAGAGGGAAATCCCGCTTATCTGCGGAAGTTCCCCAAGTTTTCCGCCCCGCGGCCTCAGGTGTCGAGATGCACATAAACCCGCAGGTTCAACCGGCCTTTTTTCTCGATCTTACCCAGACGCAAACCGCCGATCTCTCCGGTGCGAGCGACATGGGTGCCGCCGCAGGGCTGCAGGTCGATCCAGCCGGTCTCCTCGCCAATCCGTATCAAGCGGATCTGCTCGACCCCGCGCGGGGGTTTCACGGCCATCGTCTTGATCATCTGCGGCGCGGCTTCCAGATCGGCGCGGGTAATCCACTCTTCGCTGACCCGTGCGTCCATGCTGATATATTCGTTAAGCTCGGCCTCCATCATCTCGCGGTCTTGCGGGGCGTCGGGCATGTCGAAATCAAGCCTGCCGTGGGTTGCCGAAATCTGCCCGCCCGTGACCGCAAAGGGCATCACGACCGACAAAAGGTGCAGCGCCGTATGCACGCGCATGAAACGGTGCCGCCGGTCCCAATCAAGCGATTGGGTGATATGCGCGCCCAGCGGGGGCAATTGCTCGGGCTCGGACGGCACAAGGATTATATCGTCCCCCTGCCCCTTGATCGCTGTGGCAATCGGCAGACGTCTGCCATCCCAATCAAGCCAGCCGGAATCACCGGGCTGGCCGCCGCCTGCGGGATAGAACACCGTCGCGTCCAGCACCACGCCACCCTCCGGGGTATGAGCGGCAACGCGGGCTGGCGCATCGCGAAGATACGCGTCGGTTCGAAACAGGGCTTTGGTCATGCGTTCGAGCCTGCCAAGCCGTCCGGTACCTGCCTTGGAGCGCTGCCCTCTTCCAACTCGGTAGCAGGCGGTGCGGGCTCTGCTGTGCGTGGTGTGAGGGCTTCGGGGTTGCGCAACCAAACATCGCGCTGCGCGAAGGGTATCTCGATCTCTTCGGCGATAAAGCGGGCGTTGATCTCGTGGTTGATTGCGGTCTTCACCGGCATGGTGAAGTTGACGTCGCGCAGATAGCAGCGGATCTCGAAATCGAGCGAATCTGCTCCGAAGCGGATGAAGTGCACGGCGACAGGCGGGTTTGCGAGCACCATCGGCTGGTCCTCGGCGATTTCGCGCAGGATCCGATCGACCTTTTTGGTATCGGTGCCATAGGCCACACCCACGGGGACGATCACGCGCCCGACCGTGTTGCCACGGGTGTAGTTGGTGACCGTGCCGCTGATCAGATCGGCGTTGGGCACGATCACATCTGTTCTGTCAAATGTCTCAATCCGCGTTGAACGGACGGAGATGTCGCGGACATAGCCCATCTGCCCGCCGACCTCGATCCAGTCGCCCTCGGAAATCGGTCGCTCGATCAACAAGATGATCCCCGACACAAAGTTGGAGACCACGTTTTGCAGGCCAAAACCGATCCCGACCGACAGGGCGCCTGCCACATAGGCCAAGGCGCTGAGATCGATCCCCGCTCCGGTGATCGCCAGCAACGCCGCCAGAAAAATACCGATATAGCCAAGACCTGAGACGATGGCATTTTGCCCGCCGATGTCGATCTTGGTTTTGGGCAGCACCGAGCTGCGCAACGCGCCCTGAATGAGCCGCGTCAGGAAATAGCCAAAGACAAAGATCAGCGCGAAGGCGAGGAAATCGGTCGGCGAAATGCGGCTTTCCCCGATGGCGAAACCGCGGCTGAAGGCGGCCCAAAGCTCGGTCAGGTCAGTGACCTGCGCGCCCCAGATCAGCGCCAAAACGGGGGCGGCAAGCAAGACCAGCAAGATCCCAAACAGGATAGGCATCAAGGTCTCGCGCGCGTGTTCGCCTTGACCCGTCACCGCGCCGTAAACATCGGCGCTGAACCGTTGCAACGCCATGACCAATCCCAGTACTGCGAGGCTGAGCACATAGGGGCCCTGCACCGCATCGGCGAGCTGGTAGTAACCCGCCGCAGCCATCAAGGGCGCGATGCAGGCCACGACTACCGCGCCAAGCCCTAGTGCGCGCACCACGCGGCTTAGGGTGCTGACGCGGGTCTCATCAGGGTCCCCCGTCGGCGTTTCGGTATCCGTGTAACCGCGCAGAAGTTTGCCGAGGTTAAAGAGCGCAAAGCTGATGACCACGAAAAACGGGAAGGCAACGACCGGCTCGGAACTGACAGCTGGCGTGCCGATCTGGATGACCTGCAGCAAGATCACCTGTATAACGATGGCGACAGTAATCACGCTGACATAAAACCGCCCACGGGTGCGCATCGGCGGTTCCAGCAAGATCAGCGCTTCGTCGGCATCACGGGCAAAGACGCGTTCCGATACCCAGCGAAATCCAAGCACAATCGCGCCGATCAAGGGCAGCAGACGGACGATCTGAATAGCAATTGGACCCAGGACGCCAGACATGACCGCGCCAGTCGCCAGCAACAATAGCCCCAACAAGGGCAAAATGATCCGGAACAACGAGACCACAAAGCGCCAGATGCCAAGGCCCCGCGCGCCCGTACGCTGCAACCGACCGACCAGCATCGTGGCCCACTTTCGGCCCCGCAGCACCAACAGGAAACCAACGGCCGCAATACCGAGAGCCAATGGCAGGGTCTCGCGCAGATCGCTGCGCGAAAGCTCAGCAACTTCGGCGTTTGACTCATTCGCAATGGCTGCAAGCGCGGCGCGCAGGTCGCCAAGGGCAATGCCCCAATTGACGGGGTTCAACGGAGTGGGGGTCAACGACAACAGTTCTTGCGTCTGTCGTTCGCGCAGGATGTTGTCGATTTCCTTGATCAGACCATCGGCGCGCACATAGGCGGAATCGGCGCGTTGGACAGGCGCCAGCAGCGTATTTAACTGTGCGGTCAGTTCGGTGCGCTGCGCGGTTATTTCGGCATCTTCCGGCTCGGCGCCCTCGCCCTCGGGCGGGGTGCCAAGGGCGGCGATTTGTTCACGCAGCACTTCGATCCGTGCGGCATTCAGGTTCCGCGCGGCATCAAATTCGCTGCGATAGCTTGCGACACTGGCGCGCAGGGCGCGATAGGTGTCGTCGGTCGCACTTTCGTCGTCCACAACGGCTTCTGCGCGCGCGGCCATCGTTTCCCAACGGTCAAGATCGGCGCTGATGTCGTCTTGCGCCAGAATAGCTGTCGCGAGGCCGAACACCAGCCCGAGGACCGCGAAACCTCGCAGAATAAAAGTCATCATGAGTCTTCGAACACACCGGGGATGGAGGCAGGTGCCTTATCAAGCCAGTCCGGCGTCGGCAGGCCCTTTTCGCGCAGGAACTCGGGGTTGAAGAGCTTTGACTGATAGCGCGTGCCAAAGTCGCACAGGATGGTGACAATCGTGTGCCCTGGCCCCATTTCGCGCGCCATGCGCTTGGCCCCCGCCACGTTCACACCCGAAGACGCGCCAAGGCACAGCCCCTCGTTCTTCAGCATGTCAAAGACTTCAGGCAGCGCTTCGCTATCGGGGATATTATAGCTGAAATCAGGTGTGAAACCTTCGAGGTTTTTGGTGATGCGCACCTGCCCGATGCCTTCGGCGATGGACCCGCCCTCGGCTGCAAGCTCGCCCGTGGTGTAAAAGCTGTGCAGCGCCGCGCCATCAGGGTCGGCCAGCGCGATCTTGACGCCCTTGGGCTGCAGCGCCATCGCGATGCCTGCCAGCGTGCCTCCGGAGCCGACAGCACAGCAAAAACCGTCAACCTTGCCGTCGGTCTGTTCCCAGATTTCGGGGCCGGTCGTTTCAATATGGGCCTGACGGTTGGCAACGTTGTCAAACTGGTTGGCCCAAATCACGCCTTCATTCGTGCTGCGGGCAAGCTCTTTGGCCAGACGCTCGGAATATCGTACAAAGTTGTTGGGATTGCGGTAAGGCGCGGCGGGCACCTGCACCAGTTCGGCCCCTGCAAGGCGCAACATGTCCTTCTTTTCCTGACTTTGCGTCTCAGGAATAACGATAACGGTCTTGAACCCCATCGAGGCACCAACCAGTGCGAGGCCGATGCCTGTGTTACCCGCCGTGCCTTCGACAATCGTGCCGCCGGGCTTGAGCGTGCCATTGGCAATCGCATCGCGGATGATGAACAAAGCGGCGCGGTCCTTGACCGACTGGCCGGGGTTCATAAACTCGGCCTTGCCGTAGATGTCACATCCGGTTTCTTCGCTGGCTTGGCGAAGCCGGATCAGTGGTGTATTGCCGATGGCCTGTGCCAGATCAGATGCGACGTGCATAGGTGCCCCCAAAATTCAATTGACCTCTGGTTTAGCTCCCCCCCGCAACGATCTCAAGCGGTCGCGGTGACGTGCCAGCCAGAACGCAGCAAGTACCAGTGGCGCGTTTGCTGCACTTAGCGTATCAACCAGATCCATCAAGGCGTCAAAGCTGAGCAAATGCGAGCGTATATCCTCATGCTCCGCGTCCAGACCGCCTGTACCTGTCACAGTGTCAGGCAGATCGGCGATGCCCACATAGATATAGTAAAATTCTGTTGATGTACCCGGCGAGGCGTATACTTCGGCCACGGGTTCCAGTGCGCCAAGGGTCAGGCCCGCTTCTTCTCGGGCTTCGCGGCGCGCACAAGCCTCAGGGCTTTCGCCCGCATCAATGCGGCCTGCGATGGGCTCTAGCTGCCATAAAGTGCGGTCGCCACGGGCCAAGGGCCCCATGCGCATCTGTTCAACCAAAAGCACACGGTCACGCACCGGATCATAGGGCAAGACCAGTGCAGCATCGGTGGCGATAAATACCGCACGATCCAGTGTCTCGGTCATTGTGCCATCGAACTGCTGATGGCGCAGATAGATATCGTCTAGCGCGAAAAACTCAGCATAAGTGCGGGTGCGCTCGACGATCTCGACCTTGCCCTGAAAGGTGCCGCTCCCGTGCCGTGTGGTGACGGCGTTGATCCGCGCCTGCGCGCGCGACCGGATCATCGGGAACATCTGCGCCACATCCTCCCGCGGCTTGCGCCCGTAATATGACATCACCTCCCGTGCCGCGATGCACGACAGCTCCGCCCATTTGTGCTGCCACTCCCCAAGCGACCACGGCCCCCGCGGGGTCCACAGGCCTGCTTGGGGAAAATAGACCTCGGCGCCCTGCCCGTCTGCCAATTTCACTGCAAGCAGATCGTAGGCAAAGCTGCCTTCGTAGAAATCCAAGCGGTCAATATCCTGCGCCGAAAGGCCTTGGACCAACAGCCCTGCAGCCTGCGCGCCGCTTTGCGCCTCGATCATCGGAAACGGGCCTTCCGCCACCGCCGAAACAACGTGGTCATTCAGCGCCAGCGATTGCGTCTCGATGGTGCTGGCATCGCGCCCCAAAACGATCTCCAACAGCGGCAAATGCCGCAGCGAGCCGTAAAAAAACAAATTTCTCAAGTAATTAGCTCCAGCGCTTTCCCGCAAATTCGGTCAGAAGGCCAGAAATAACCGCCGAGACGATCAGTGCAATGCCAATCGGGGCCGTTGCGACCAAGACCGCATATTCCGCCCAGATGGTGAACACCGCCACAAGCGCCTCGAAAGCGCCGTCATATCGGTTGCGCATGGCAAGGCGTACCATTTCGAAAACTGCCTGCGCGCCGATCCCCCAGAGCATCAGTACAAGCACGCCCGTTAGCCCGTTGTTAATACCCGCCGTGGTACCCCGACCTGCACGCGGCCCCATGATAAACCAACCGGCAAGAAGGCCCAAGGTCACGTTAATCGGAACAAAATTACCAAAATCGGTGCTATCCGGCAGCAACGGAATCACCATTCCCGAGATCACATAGGCAACGATCGCCAAACAAATGGCGCCCATCAGTCGCGCGGCACTGGGCATCTAGCGGTCCTTTACAGTCTTGCGTCGGGCCAAATGTCAGCCCGGACGCCTTACCGTAATCTGCGTTACGTCACAATTTCCACTGTCAAATGTAGCGGCGCAGGAAGTGAGGTAAAAATTCCACATCCGCCGGAAGCGTTCATCAAAGCCCAGATCGGCGATCTGATCCCACTTTTGGTTAAAGGTTTCATGCCAGCGCCGCAGGGTCAGGTCATAGCTTTTGCCAAATTCGACAGAGCGATCCACAACCAGACCGGCACGCTCCACCTGTTGACGCAACGCTGTGGGGCTGGGCAGCATGCCGCCCGGAAAGATGTATTTCTGAATGAAATCCACCCCGCGTTTATAGACCTTCCACCGCCGGTCAGCGACCGTGATGATCTGTAGGGTTGCGGCCTTTCCGGGCTTGAGGCGATTGCGCAGCGTGTCGAAATACACTGGCCAATATTGCTCGCCCACGGCTTCGAACATCTCGACGCTGGCGATGCCGTCGTAGAGCCCCTGCTCATCGCGGTAGTCTTGAAGTTTAAAATCAACTACGTCAGAAAGCCCTGCCTTTTCAATGCGATCACGCGCATAGTTGATCTGCTCTTCGCTGATCGTGAGCCCCGTCACTTTCAACCCGCGCTCTTTAGCGGCGTATTCGGCAAAGCCACCCCAGCCACAGCCGATCTCCAGCACATGATCACCGGGTTGCACGCCCAATTGATCGACCAGAAGCTTGTATTTGGCGATCTGTGCGGCTTCCAGAGATGCCTGTGCGCCGCCTTCGAAATAAGCAGAGGAATAGGTCATCGTGTCATCGAGCCATAGACCATAGAACTCGTTGCCCAGATCATAGTGAAAGCTGATGTTCTTGCGCGCCTGGCCGCGATTGTTGCGCTGCATCCAAAAGCGGAACTTTTCGAAACTACGCAGCAAGCCCATGCCCGGAAAGCCGTCATATATGTCTTCGTTGCCTGCATGAACCAGATCCATGAACGCCTGCAAATCGGGCGTAGACCACCATTCATCCAGATAGGCATCACAGAATCCAAGGTCGCCCTCCCGGATCAGGCGCGCAAACAGATCATTGTTATGGATACGGATTTCGGCCACCGGCCCCGGCTTTGCCCCCTCGGCGCGAAAAGTGCGGCCGTCGGGCAGTGCAAAATCGACCCGCCCGTGCTGCATGTTTTGCGCCATTGCGAAAACACGAGTGAAGTATCGCGGAAGATCCGACTGTCCTTCGACATTAGTTAAAATCATGGCCACTCCTCATGGGGGGCAAGTCGGTTCAATTTTAACCGCTTGATCCAATTTGACAATTGTTAAAAACGGCGGTTCTCGTAAACGGCCAAAGCCTGCTTGCGGCCTGCATCCAGCGCTACGATGGGATCAGGATAGCCATCGTCCGGCTGCATGCCCCAATGACGCGGGATCGCATCGAAAAATGAAAGCGCGTCCTGATGCGGAGCATCGCGGCCTTCGGCAATCCAGCGGTCAGCATAAGCCCGGTTCGGATCGAACTTTTCCAATTGGGTCGCGGGGTTAAACACGCGGAAATAGGGCGTCGCATCCGGCCCCGAGCCTGCCGACCACTGCCAGCCCATCGCATTGCTGGCCGGATCCCAATCGATCAGGCACTCCTCGAACCATTTCTGCCCGATGCGCCAATCGGTGAGCAAATGTTTGGTCAGATAACTGGCCACGATCATCCGGCCCCGATTGTGCATCCGTCCGGTCACATAAAGCTCGCGCATCGCGGCATCGACGAAAGGCACGCCAGTGCGGCCCTTTTTCCATGCCCGAACTTCAGTGGCGCGGGCATCGTCTTTCCACGGAAACGCATCCCAATCCTCACGCCAGTTCCGATCAAGGATACGCGGGGTGTGATGCATCAGGTGGTAGGCAAACTCGCGCCAGACCAGCTCTTTCAAAAAGGTCTCGGCACCGGCTTTGCCTTCTTGTAACGCACGCATGCCAGCATGCCAGCACTGGTGCGGAGAGATTTCACCCAGCGACAGGTTTTCCGATAGGTTCGAGGTCCCATCCGCCGCAGGAATATCCCGCGTCGCCTTGTAGTTGCTGACGATCTCATCAATGAAATGGCCCAACCGCGCTTGTGCTGCCTGCTCGCCAAGCTGCACGAAAGGCCGCACCACAGCAGCCCCACGATCCATCGCGGCATCCATCCGCCATTCGGCCAGCGTATCCGACGCGGGCCAGGTCGCGGGGGATTTGAGGGCGGCAGGCGTGCCGCGCGGCATGTCCACGCCCCGCGCCTTCACGTTATTCCAGAACGGCGTGTAAACTTTGTAATACCCACCAGTCTTGGTTTCCACAGTCCACGGCTCGAACATCAGATGTCCGCCAAAGGACTGCACGTCGATACCGTCGGTCTGCAAGGCTTCTTTCAGGGAGGTATCGCGCGATACCGTTTCAGGATCATAGAGCCGCGACCAATAGACTGCGCCAGCGCCGCTTTCGCAGATCAGCTTTTGTATTTCGCTCAACGCGCAGCCACCGCGGCGCAGGATCAACCGGCTACCCTTGGCACTTAGCGTCTCGGCCAAGGCCCCCACACCCAAGCCCAGCCGCCATTTTGGGGCTGCGGCCAGCTTCTCCACCAATCCGTCATGGATGAACACCGGAATCACCGGACGGCCAGTTTGGCAAGCCGCAGTCAGCGCGGCATGATCGCTCAACCTTAGATCGCGGCGAAACCATATGAGAATGGGAGATGTGTCGTTCAATACCCTGTCCTTTGATGCTGGCCTGAACCAGAACCTAGGTCAGACACGCAGCGATCAAGGAATTGGTTTCACAAAACATCATCCAAGGCGTTCAAAAGTTGATCGATTTCGGCCTGCGTCGTGTAGTGAGTAAAGCTGAGCCGTAGCACACCTTTGGCCGGATCGACCCCCATTGCCGACAGTGCCCGCCCTGCGTAAAAATCACCGCCGCCTGCCATGATTCCGTGTTTGACCAGGTCTGCCGCAATCTCGCCCGCCGGACGGCTGGTGGCCAATGCCACTGTGGGCGCGCGGCCCTGCGCGTTCTCTGGTCCGATCAGCCGCACCGCATTGCGATTGCTCACCGCATCCAGCAGTGGTTGCAGCAGCTTTGTCTCATGGTCGCGCATCACATCGTGCATCGCCACCGAGCGCGCGGCTGGGGCCGCATCACCGCCTACATGATGGGCGTAAAACGCATCAACATAATCGGCCATACCCGCGCAGGCCGCCACCTGCGCATGATCCGGCCCCGCAGGGGTGAAACGCTTATAAAGCGTGCCAGCGTTGAACACATGGGCCTGATTGGGCAGCAGTTCCGCCAGCGCACGTCGGATCACCATCAGCCCCTGATGCGGGCCAAAGGTTTTATAGGCCGAAAACAAATAAATATCCGGCCCAAGATCGCCCACATCGACAAAGCCGTGCGGCGCGTAAGACACCCCGTCAACACAAACAAAAGCACCTGCGGCATGGGCCAGCGCGGTGATTTCGGTCACCGGGTTGATCTGGCCGACCACGTTGGAGCAATGCGGAAAACACACCAACCGGACCTTTTCGTCCAGCAGGTCTTCGAGCCGGTTGGGGTCGAGGTATCCGGTCTCGGGGTCGATCTGCCATTCACGCACTTCGATGCCGCGCTCGGCCAGCCTGCGCCACGGTCCGGTGTTGGCCTCGTGGTCCTGATTGGTCACCACAATCGCTTCGCCCGGCTGCAACATCTGCCCGAAGGCCTGCGCCAGAACATAGGTGTTTTGCGTGGTCGAGGGGCCAAAGCTCAGCTCGTCGGTAGCAACCCCAAGCAAGGCGGCCATCCGGCGGCGGGCCTCGTCCATCTCCTGCCCGCCAAGGCTGCTGGCCTCATAGGGCGCATAGGGCTGCACCTTGCGCTGGGTGTAAAACCGGAACAACCGGTCAATCACCGGCTGGCAGGTATAGGACCCGCCCGCGTTTTCAAAGAAAGCTTGCCCCTGAAGGGCGGGCTCGGCAAAGGCGGGAAATTGGGCCCGGACCCATTTTGAATCAAGTGTCATAGCGCGAAGGTCCTCCGCAAGCCCGCCAAGGTCAAGCCGCTGAAAACGAAAAACGGCGGCCTCGAAGGGCCGCCGTCAAAATCGTCACATGTTGCAGGCTTATTTGGCCTTGGCACGCTCATCCTGCAAACCGCGGAAGATGCACCAACACATCAACATCAGCAGCACGGTGAAAAGCAGACCGGTGGAAATCACCATGGATTGTAAGGCCGCCAGCCCGCCGCCAATCAACAGCGCAATGGCCACGGCACCTTCGAAGATGCACCAGAACACCCGCTGCGGTACCGGCGCGTCAACCTTGCCCCCGGCGGTAATCGTATCAATCACCAGTGATCCCGAATCTGACGAGGTAACGAAAAACACTACAACCAGCACAATCCCGATAAACGAGGTGATCGAGGCCAGTGGCAATTGATCCAACATCCGGAACAATTGCAGCGGCAGATCCGCGTCTTGTGCCCCAGTATAGCTGTCTGTCAGCACCTGATGGATTGCAGTGCCGCCAAAGATCGACATCCACATGACGCAAACAATAGACGGGATCAGCAGTACGCAGGTGATAAACTCACGCACCGTGCGGCCACGGCTGATCCGTGCGATAAACATACCGACGAAAGGTGACCAGCTGATCCACCACGCCCAATAGAACGAGGTCCAGCCTTGCGAAAAGTTCACATCCGCGCGGCCAAAGGGATTTGCAAGTTGCGGCAGATATTGCACATAGGCCACCAGTGAATCCCAAAAGAAGGTAATCAGGAATACCGTCGGCCCGACAATCAGCGTGAACAGCGCCAGCAACGCTGCCAGCCCCATGTTGATCTCGCTCAGTATCTTAACGCCGCCATCAAGGCCGCGCAGCACCGACACCAAAGCAATCGCCGTGATAACTGTGATCAGCACCACTTGCGATGTCTGACCCATCGGCACGCCGAAAAGCTCGTTCAACCCCGCATTGGCCTGTGTCGCACCCAGACCCAACGATGTCGCCAGACCAAATAGCGTGGCAAAAACCGCGATGATATCAATGATATGGCCCGGCCAGCCCCAGACACGTTCGCCCAAGATCGGGTAAAATGCCGAGCGGATCGTCAGTGGCAAGCCCTTGTTGTAGGTGAACAAAGCCAGCGCCAGCGCGACAATTGCATAGATCGCCCAAGGGTGTAGACCCCAGTGAAAGATCGTCGCTGCCATGCCCAAACGTACTGAGGCCGCCTCATCGCCCGTCGCCGCGCCCAAAGGGGCCCAGTCGCTGCGCAAACCATTATCGCCAATCGATGTCTCACCCAAAGAGGTCGAGAAATGCGTCAATGGTTCCGACACGCCGTAAAACATCAGGCCAATGCCCATGCCTGCGGCAAAGAGCATCGAAAACCACCCCGCATAGGTATAATCCGGAACAGCTTCATCACCGCCCAAACGGACCTTGCCCAAGGGCGTGATAATCAGCATGAGCGCAAAGATGACCGCGATGTCGGCAGCGCCCAGCAAGAACCAGTCAAAGTTCTTTGTGGTAAAATCGAACATCGCCGAGAATATACCAGAGGCCTGTTCCGGCAATGCGATGGTATAAAAGACAAAAGCCACAATTGCAGCCCCCGAAATCGCGAAAACGGGGTTGTGGATATCCATCCCGAAAGGGCCGATACTTCCTTCGAAATTGTCCTGTCCAATTTCATAATCTGTCTCAATAATATCTGCGATACCGTCAGGCTCCGGTATCCCGTGCGAGGTCGTGTCGCTCATGGCTGTTCCCTCCATAGGTGACGGGCCGTGATGCACTAAAATATCCGGCCCATTTCTTGTGTATGGTCCCCTAATCATAGGGTCCTAGGCAGAAGGGGCAACCGGTTGGCTGCGCTGAACGCAAATGAGTACAAACCTAATCGGCGATATTAAGCAAAGCCGAGCCCCTTCCGGCCGGGGCCTCAGGCAGCTAGCGCTGCGGCAATCACCTCGGAATGGGCCTTGATCGCCTCCATGTCGCCCATCTTGCCGGGCGCTCGGAGGGATACCCCCTCATGGCGCGGCAGGATATGGAAATGCAGGTGAAACACCTCCTGCCCGCCTGCGGCCTCATTGAACTGCTGCAGGGTAATGCCATCGGCCGCAAAGCCCGTGACACAGGCATTTGCGACCTTGTTAACTGTCGCCATACAGGCCGACAACTGCGCAGGGGTGGCATCGAGCATATTGCGGCAGGGCGTTTTAGGGATCACCAGACAATGGCCATCCGCGCGGGGCATGATGTCCATGAAACAATAAGTTTCCGCGTCCTCATAGACCTTCACGCTGGGAATCTCGCCCCGCAGAATCTTGGCAAAGATATTCTGGCCATCATAGTCGGGCATGTTGCGTCTCCTTTCTGTCGCATGTCTCGCCTTGGTACGCCGAAACCCCTGCTCGCGTCGAGCGTCCCGCGCGCCCGAAGCCTGCAATAACGCAGCAATCGGGCGCGCGGGACAAATCTTGCTTCAAGCGTTCACGTCAACCACAACGCGGCCCTTGACCTGACCCTTGAGGATCTCGCCGCCCAACCGTGGCAAATCCGTGAGCTTAGCGGGCTGTACCATCGCTTCGAGCTTGTCCATGGGCAGGTCTTTTGC
This sequence comes from Sulfitobacter brevis, assembly GCF_900112755.1. Taxonomy (GTDB): domain Bacteria; phylum Pseudomonadota; class Alphaproteobacteria; order Rhodobacterales; family Rhodobacteraceae; genus Sulfitobacter; species Sulfitobacter brevis. Next base: position 47,010 of record NZ_FOMW01000002.1, read on the forward strand.
GATCCGCGCCCATGCCCGCAGCCGGTTATCATAGGGCTGCAATACGCTGTCGATGCCCAGCAGGTTCACACCGCGCAGCAAGAACGGGATGACCGTGGCAGGCAATCCCGCACCTCCGGCCAGACCAACCGCTGCCACCGAGGCGCCATATTGCATCTGCCCCAAGACCCGCGCCAGCATTGCGCCGCCGACCGCATCAATACAGCCGCCCCATGTTTCGCCTTCCAGCGGGCGCTTGACGGTTTCATTGATCTCGTCACGCGCCACTATTTGTGTCGCGCCCAAAGATTTAAGGTAATCCGCCATCTCGGGCCGCCCTGTCACAGCGGCAACCTCATGACCCAAAGACGCCAATATCGCCGTCGCGACCGAGCCCACGCCGCCCGCAGCACCGCAGACCAAGACCGGACCAGACTTGATCCCGTGATCTTCCAAAGCCATCACCGACAACATTGCGGTAAGCCCCGCCGTGCCCACAGCCATCGCCTGCCGTGTGTCCAACCCGTCGGGCAGTGGCACCAGCCAATCGGCGTTGACGCGTGCTTTCTGGGAATAACCGCCCCAATGCGCCTCTCCCACACGCCAGCCCGTCAGCACCACCTTGTCACCGGCTTTATAGCGCGCATCATCCGAGCTCTCGACAGTGCCTGCAAAATCGATCCCCGGCACATGCGGATACTTCCGGACCAAGCCGCCACCCGGCCCGATGCACAAACCGTCTTTATAGTTGACCGTTGAATACTCAACCGCGACCGTCACCTCACCATGCGGCAAATCATCCAAGCCGATCCGTGTCACCTCGGCGTGGGTTTTGCCGTCTTCGTCCTTGTTCACAACAAGTGCATTAAACATCATCGTCTCCTATCCGGGCTCAAGCCCCTGCTTCATTTTGCAAATTAAACTCATCCCCGCCCCACAACTGACACGTCGAAAGCGGGGTATCCTATGGCAAACCTAAATCCAGAAGTTCTCCCGAACAGTGGCGTCCAACATCCCCGCAGGTGTCTGAACTTGCACCACAGTCTCCGGATCCCAATGTGTCATCCGCACCATGCCAATCGCGACATTCATATTAAAATCAGGACTCCACGCCGCCGATGTGATCTGACCGACAGCTTTGCCCTGCGCGATCAATGGCCAAGGCCGATCGCAGCCCGGCACCGCATCGCCTTCAATCCTGATGGCGCGCACCTGTTGTACTGGCCCTTCCTTGGCCACCCGTAACAGAGCATCACGCCCGATACAGCCAATTGCCGTCTGGGTATCGCAGAACTTGCCCAAACCGCATTCATGCGGCGTGTTATCGTCGGTCATATCATTGCCATAGCTCAACAATCCGCTCTCGATCCGCTCGATCAGATTGGGGCAGCCTGCCCGAACATCAAGATCGCGACCTGCCTCCATCAGCGCGTTCCACAGTGGCATCCCGATATCGCTGCCCTCGACATAAATCTCGTAGCCACCCTGTTTGGAATAGCCCGACCGCGCCACCACCAGCGAGCGGCCCTGAAAACTGAACATGCCAAAGCGGAAGAATTTCACATCCCGCACCGCGTCCCCAAAGACCCGCGCCATCAAAACTTCGGCTTGGGGGCCCTGCACCGCCAGCGGGCTAACATCCGGCTCGTCGATCAGCACATCCAAACGATAACCGTTGGCAATACCCTTTACCCAAAGCATCAAGTCACTATCGGCGATTGAGATCCACCAACGGTCCTCGGCGAGCTTCACCGCGACCGGATCGTTCAACATGCCACCAGTCTCGTCGACGATGGGAATATAAAAACACCGCCCCGGCAGCATGCCCCGCAGATCGCGTGGCGTCAGCATTTGCATCAGCCGCGCTGCATCAGGTCCACGCAATTCGACCTGCCGTTCGCAAGCGACATCCCAAACCTGCACCGCAGATTTCAAGTGGCGATAGTCTTCCTGCACAGATGCAAACACCGTGGGCAGCAGCATGCGATTATAAACGGTATAGGCTTTGACACCTGCGGCTTCGACACCATCGGAAAAAGGCGTACGACGCACACGGCGCGAGGGAGAAATCAGTGCCATATTAAACCTTTCGGAAGCCAAGCTCGTGTATCGCGTTCACAGCCCACAAGCTTTGTTTCGCAGCAAATAAACATTTATCGCGTGAGATATCAGGCGTAGCATGCTGTTTCTAAAAAAAAACATACTACGCCCGTCTCATCAATCACTTAGCCGAACCGCTCCAGTCAATCGGGCAAATTTCGGCGGACATTCCGCCGAAGTCCCAAACGCGACCATAGTCCCGAACGCGGCTTTTGAGACCTTTCGCCGCGATAATATCCGGCCCCATCCAGTATTTGGAGTTGCTCACCATCACCGGATGATCGGCATCGGCACCGGCCAGCATCTCGATCTCGCCCTGAATTTTGCGCCCGATCATGATGGACCGTTTGGTGCCTTCGCGCACGATCTCAACCGGCGCACGCTCGGCACCGATAATCTCGCTGACCAACATGGTGAACAGCCCGGTGGTGCCGCCTGCCGCGCCGGAGAAGATTTGCAGTAACCCGTCAAACGCTTTTTCGCTTGCGCGTTCATCGACATAGGCGGCGACCTTCCAGTTGCCTTCGCCCATGCGGCCCGGAATATCGACCAATAGGCCGACATTGAGCCCCGACAGATCCTCGCCCTCAAAGTTGCCTTCGTCGATGGCAATGGCCATCCATGCGTGGCAATGGCCTTCTGTGGGCGGGTGCGCGCCAAGGCTGACCACGCAGGGGCAAAACACGGTGCAGGAGCAATTAAGAAAAAGCTCTCCCTTAATGGCCCAATTCGCAGGCGTCATATGCCCACGGCCCAATGCGGGTGCGGCGGCTTGTGTATCTGTCATTTTATCCTCCTGAGATAACGGGCCAGCCTGCCACAGCAATTGCGCCGAGGATCAAGGCAAAACCCATTGGTTTTATTACGTAATGTCCGATTTGGGGCAGTTTCTCGATGACCATGAACAAGGTGGCCAGCCCCATCCACGCAAGGTTCATCACCCCGCCGGCAAAGCCGAGCAGCATGAAACCCCAGCAGCAGCCGACGCAAAACACCCCAAGACCAAGCCCCATGCGCAAACCGCCCGAAAAGCCGGTGCGCCAGTGGCCGAGGAAATACATCATCGGCGAATGGCAAACCCCGTGGCACAGCTCCTTGGTGCGGGTGAACTGAAAGAGCCCAACCCCCAGCAACAAAGCCGCTGCAAACCAGCGCGACCTAGCAATGCCCAGCATATCAATCACGCCCCCAAACAGCAGCGCCAACTGCAGGGTGGCAATTACCGCCGCGAAGGCTAGCCACACGGTGAAATACCCGACCAGCACTCCCAACCATCCAGCACGGGTGCCGCTGGCGCTGGCAATCAGGTCCTCATAGCTGCGCAGGGTCGGGATCATGGTCGGCAGCATCATCGCCGCCATCATTGCGCCCCACATCACAAACAGCGGGCCGAACTGCGCCATCGGCATCGCCATCTCCATGCGCGGATCCATCCAGCGCATCCGCTCGCCCGTCGCATCAGGACGCCCCAGCAGATCAACGCCCATCTGTGCCGCCATGGAGTACATCATCCACCACGCCAGCAGCACCAGCCCGAAAAAGGCCAGCCAGAGTGATGAGCGCAAAACAGGTGTCATGATTTAACCTTGGCATTCGAGTCTGTTCCCTTCAAAGTAATGTCAGACAATTAAACGCCTCGCAAATATTAAATGTAAGACAAATGAAAATTGACCCTTCCAGCCCCGCCGATTTGTCGGCCCAGATCGCTGGCGCGATCCGCGATGCCATTATTGAAGGGCGTCTGATTGTTGATGAACGGCTGCCATCGGAGGCTGAACTATCCGAGCAATTCGCCGTTTCCCGCCCCACGGTTCGCGAGGCATTGAAACGTCTGGCCGCGCAATCGCTGATCCGCACCCAGCGCGGCGCGACCGGCGGTGCCTTTGTGAACCGGTTGAGCTTCGAGGCAGCACAGGCCCAACAAATCACCACTTCGATCCTGCTGCTGAGCATGAATGCCGTGAGCTTCGAGACCGCCTGCGAGGCGCGCTTTACGCTGGAGCGCGCTTGCGGTGCGCTGAGTGCTGCACGCCGTACCGCCGACCATCTGGCCTCGATGCGGGCCGAGATACATCGCCAAAGCCAGCCCGGTTTGACCGACGAGGCGTTCTGCGCCTCCGATGTTGCGTTTCACCGTGCTTTGGTCGATGCGGCAGGCAATCCGGTGCTGTCTTACCAGCTAGCCGGCGCCGTGGAGGCAATGCAGCCTTTAATGAATATGATCACCTTCACCGCCCGCGATCGCGCCCGCATCGTCGCCCTGCACACCGCCATCGCGGATGCCGCCGAAGCGCAGAACGGTGCGGCGGTAACGGACGGGCTGACCGCGCTTGAAGAGGAAACCAAACAGTTGGCGCAAGGAATTTTCGCGGCTCGCAAGCCTGCTGCCGCCCGATAGTACGCCGCGTAAACAGTTGAAAATCTTTGCGATTTTCCGGCTTCGGGCTACCGCGTGAGCTGCAACCGCAGTTCTGATGGGTCGAAACGGTCACAGGTCAAGAAATTTTCACAATTTAGTGTCATTTTCATATACATAACCCCGCCCCGAGGGCCTTAACTGTCGCTAAGTGAGGTCCGTCCCGGAGCGCCGGAGAAACAGACCCGTTGAGGCAGGTGGACGGAAGGAATTTTTTTGCAAGGTGCTAGCCGGAACGCCGCTTTAACTGACAGTGCGAAGAGGTGGCTGGTCATTAGTTTGATCGGTGGCATCCTGCTTGGCTTTGGCCACAAGATAGAGCGGCTCGGCTACCAATCCTACCTTAAAGATCAAGAGCTTGCCGCGACGATCCAGATGATTAACCTGCGTGAGCGGATTGAGGGCGAGGTGATGTCCCGCGTCCTTTCTATCAGCGAGCTAGCTGCGGTGATCAGCGCCCATCCGACGATCACCCAAGATGAATATGCCCGCCGCACCGCGTCGCTGATCGCCAACAACCCCGATATTATTTCTGTCGTTGCAGCCCCTGATCTGGTTGTAACGCTGGTCAGCCCTATTGCGGGCAACGAAAAAGTCATCGGACTGAATTACCGCGAAAATGCCGATCAATGGCCGCAGGTGCAGGCCGCGATGCGCAACAGTGACGGGCTGATGACCGGTCCCGTCGATCTGGTCCAAGGCGGTCGCGGTCTGATCCTGCGCAAGCCCGTGATGCTTGATAGTGCTGATGCAACAGGCGCGCCGCAGATCTGGGGCATCCTGTCGATGGTGATCAACTTCGACGCCTTTCTTAAGAACCTGAAAATATCCCAAGTCGACGAGAGATATGATATTTTGATCCGTGAGGTCAGCGAGGGCGCTGCAACCGGGCAGATCATGCTGGGCGATGTTTCCCTACTTGAAGACATGCCGATCATGATCGATTTCAGGTTTCCCTTTGGCCATTGGCAATTGGCTGCTGTCACCGAAGGCGGCTGGCCAACCCAACGACCGAACTTCGAAGGCCGCTGGATATTCCGTATTTCAATGATCGCAATCCTGATGGTCGGCACGCGTTTGATCATGCAACTTGCGCAAAAGCACAAGATCGCCGAAAGCCGACTTTCAAACGGCATTGAGGCGCTCGACCACGCCTTTGTCATGTTCGGCTCTAACGGCAAGATCGTGCTGCATAACAGCAAATACGCCCAGATGCATAATATGACCAAGGAAACGTTGACCAACACTACCTACCGCGACCTCGTCACCGACTCTGTGCACAAGGGTCTGGTCCCCGAGGCGATCGGTAACGAACAGCATTGGGTAGATAACTGGATCGACGGACGGGGTTTCGGCCACTACGTCACCGAGCAGCACCTATCGGACGGGCGGATTATCCGCACCTCGGACAAACGTATGCCTGATGGCAGTATTGTTGGCCTGCGGATCGACGTGAGTGATTTGAAGAACGCCCAGCTTGCCGCCGAGGCCGCCAACCGCGCCAAGACCGACTTTATGGGCGTGCTCAGCCACGAGTTGCGCACCCCGCTGACAGTTATTCTGGGTCAGGTCAGACTGGCGCGCAACATCAACCGCCTACCCGCACCACAATCGCTGGAAAAAGCCATCAAGGCTCATCCCGAGACCGAAGCCGAAATGACCCCCTTGGTAGACGGCGTCTGGGCCCAGATCGGCATGATGATGAATATGGCGGAGCGGTCAGGCAACCACTTGATGACGCTGATCAACGAGGTGCTTGATTTTGCCAAGATCGATTCCGGCAATCTGACGGTCGATCTCCAACCCGTTGAGGTCGCGACACTGGTCGCTACGACCGTCGATCAGCTGCGCCCGCTTGTTGAAAACAAGGGGCTGTCATTCAACATCGACGTACAGGACGCCCAGATCGAGGCCGATGCCAAACGCATCCAGCAGGTGCTGATCAACCTAATCAGCAACGCCACCAAGTTCACCGAAGAAGGCGAAGTCGGTCTGCGGGTCGAAGCTTTGCCGAAAGTCGTTACCTTTACCGTCTATGACACCGGCATCGGCATTCCCGAAAGCGAAGTGCAGCAGGTGTTCGAGCCGTTCCATCAGGTCGATTCCAGTGCGTCGCGGCGCCACAACGGCACCGGTCTGGGCTTGGCGATCTCGCGCGATATCGCGATTGCCCATGGCGGCAACATCAGTCTGAAATCCGAGATTGGCAAAGGCAGCGCGTTCCAGCTGACCCTGCCAAGGCTCGATATTGCTGATGTGCCCACCGGGGGCCGCGCCTCGCTGGCGGCTGGATAATCCGCAAAACACTATAAATGCTAAATCGCTATGCGTTCCTCCTGCACCGTCAGGCTTGATCCCGCTTGCGTGCGGATTAAGCTTTACCCCTGAAGTTTTTCCCCTCACACAGAACGCATGGAGTGTCCGGCATAGAAGGTTTTATCGCAAATTACGGGCTGATAGCCGTCTTTCTGGGCTGCTTTATCGAAGGCGAAACCGCAGCGATTGCGGGGGGTGTTATGGCGCACCACGGGCTGGTGCCGCTGTGGCAAGTGGCGGTGACAGCAGCGTTCGGGGCATTCTGCGCTGATTTTGGCATATTTCTTTACGCCCGCCGCCATCAGGAAAGCACTTGGCTGTTGCGCCAGATGTCGCGCCCGATTGTCGCGCGCACCATGGCACGGGTGAACGCCAATCCACACAGTCTTGCCAGCGTGTTCCGCTTTATTCCAGGCATGCGAATTGTCGGCCCAATGGTCTTGGCACAGTCCAAAATCCTGACCCTGCGTTTTGCTGCCCATGCCGCCGTATCAGCTGTGATCTGGGCGGTGTTTTACGCGGTCTTCGGCGTGGCAGTAGGTGAAATTCTCGCCCGGGTCCTTGGCAGCATGTCAGGCGCTTCCCATGTACTGATCGCGGCTGTGATTGTGCTTATTGTCGCGGGTGGCCTTGGGCTATGGCACTGGCGGCAGAAGCGCGCACCTTGATCGCGGGACTGGATTACAAGCCTTCCCCCTCTTCGCCGCACAGATATACCGATGCCCTCTTGAATTCACAGAACGCGCGGCCTAGATTAGAGGTGTCCTTCGGGACTATGGACATAAACGCGCTCGTAATAAGCGGTTCGGACCCGGGGGCGGTACCCGGCGGCTCCACCAAAACCCGTTCATTTGACGGTTCTGGGGTCGAAATAGGATCGACGAACGTCTAAAGGTGTAGCTTTGTTTCGGCTGACTGCCACCGTTATCGGCGTAAAATGTACAATTGCAAATGACAATCGTGCTCCAATGGCGATGGCCGCGTAAGCGACCGGAACTGTTGAAAATTAAGTCCTTGCGCTTAGCGGTGTAAGGCGGGGTTCGCAGGCACCTGGCAACAGAAGCCTGCACTTACTCCTCCCCCCAATTTTCTCGCAAACCTCGCGCCGCTTGCTGGTCTCGGTTGACGGATGCGTCTATTGACGTTCGGGCCGCCGCTTGGCAGGTTATCCGCATGGGGACCGCGATTGCCCCGTGAGGCTCCGGCCCAAGGATCGCATCCTGAAAATTGATCCAAGGATGCACGCTATGGCTGCCCCCAATGAAATGACTGTCCCGCAGCTCTTACGGCTGATCGGCACCCCCGACGCGCCGGTTATCATCGATATCTCGATAGATCCTGATCATGCGGAGGACCCCTTTCTGATACCGGGGTCGGTGCGGTACCCACACACCGATCTCGCTGGCCTCAAAGCGCACCTCGCGGGGCGACCCTGCGTGATCGTCTGCCAGCGTGGTTTAAAGCTAAGCCAGGGATTGGCGGCGCGGCTTCGGGCGGACGGGCTGCGGGCGGAGTATCTGTCTGGCGGCATGTATGGCTGGCGTGATCACGCGGAGACACTGCGCATTCCGGCCGCTGCCTTGCCCGAAAAGGTTGATGGTGCCACCCTGTGGGTCACCCGCCACCGCCCCAAGATTGACCGCATCGCCTGCCCTTGGTTGATCCGGCGCTTTATCGATCCGCAAGCGCGGTTTTTGTTTGTCTCCCCTGCCGAGGTTTCGGGCGTGGCCGAGCGGTTTGGCGCGACACCCTTTGATGTCGAAGGGGTCACGTTTTCCCATCGCGGGGCCAAATGCACCTTTGACGCACTGCTGGATGACTTTTGCCTGCACAGCGATGCTTTGAACCGCCTCGCCACTGTGATCCGCGCCGCCGATACCAACCGGCATGAGGACGCCCCCCAAGCGGCGGGGCTTCTGGCGCTTTCGGTCGGGCTATCGCGTCAGTACCGCGATGATCACGCCCAGCTTGAGGCCGGCATGGCGCTTTATGATGCGCTTTATCGTTGGGCGCGCGATGGCAGCGATGAAGGCCACGACTGGCCTGCGGACCGTGCAATATGACCGCGCCAAGCTGGGCAGAGCTAACACGGGTCTTTGGCCGCATCGGGTTGCTCTCTTTCGGCGGCCCTGCGGCGCAGATCGCACTGATGCACCGTGAGCTGGTCGAAACCCGCCCATGGCTGACCGAAAGCGCCTACCTGCGCGCTCTGTCGCTCTGCATGCTTCTGCCTGGCCCCGAAGCGATGCAGCTTGCAACCTATGCCGGATGGCGCCTGCGCGGCATCACTGGCGGATTACTGGCCGGGTTGCTGTTTGTCGTTCCGGGGGCGTTGATCATCGCAATGCTAGCTTTTGGATACGCCACCTATGGCCAGTTGCCGCTGGTGCAGGCTGCGTTTCTAGGGATCAAAGCGGCGGTGATCATTGTCGTTTTCGCTGCCCTGCGCAAAGTCGCAGCAAAGGCGCTGCACGGGGCTCAAGGCTGGATCATTGCCACGCTTTCCTTTCTGGCCCTGTTTGCCTTTGGCCTGCCGTTCCCGCTTGTTGTGATCGCTGCGGGCTTGTTCGGTATGTGGTTTGGCAAATCCCCTGCCCCGACGCCTGACACCACGCCGCTGCCACGGGCACACAGCCTGCGCACCCTTGCAATATTCGGCGCGCTTTGGGCCGCGCCTTTGGCGGTGCTCTTGGCGCTGGGGCAGGATTTCTTGCTGCAACTGGGGCTGTTTTTCTCAAAGCTTGCAGTCGTCACCTTTGGCGGGGCCTATGCGGTGCTGGCCTATATGACCCAAACCGTGGTGCAGGACTTCGGCTGGATCACCACCAACCAGATGATCGACGCGCTCGGGCTGGCTGAAACAACCCCGGGGCCGCTTATTCTGGTGACCGAGTTCGTCGCCCTGCTGGCCGGGTTCGCCCAAGCAGGCCTCGGCGGCGCGGTGGCAGCAGGGGTTCTGGCGCTTTGGGTGACCTTCACCCCGTGTTTCTTGTGGATCTTCCTTGCGGGGCCCTACATGGAGCGTATCGCGACCCAGCCGCGCCTTGTTAATGGGTTGCAGACAATCACGGCAGCAGTGGTCGGGGTCATTGCGAACCTCTCGGTCTGGTTCGCGTTCCACGTGGTATTTGATGAGATGCAGGTGCCCAAATGGGGGGCCATCCCCCTGCCCGTGCGCGACAGCTTCAATCCCGAAGCCGCGTTTCTAATGGCTGCTGCCGCGATTTTAATGCTGGTTTTTCGCCGCGGATTTGTCACCAGCATGCTGATCCTCGCAATTGCATCGCTTGGCCTGACGCTGGTTTAAAGTGGCCCCTTTTCCTCGCCGCCAAATGGGGTATGCTGACCCAGCGTGATGCGCAGATGAGGGGACTAAAATGAGCCGCAGCATAGATTATGGCAATCTCATGCACGAAGCCATGCGCGGATTGATCCGCAAGGTTTTGCTTGATATCGCCGACCGCGGTCTGCCCGGAAGCCATCACTTTTTTATCACGTTCGACACTTCGCATCCCGATGCCGAACTAGCCGACTGGCTGTCTGACCGCTATCCCAGCGAAATGACCGTGGTGATGCAGCACTGGTATGACAACCTTGAGGTGACTGACGACGGGTTTAAGATCACGCTGAATTTTGGCGACGCGCCCGAGCCGCTTTATATACCCTATGACGCGATCCGCACCTTTGTGGATCCTTCGGTCGAATTTGGCCTGCGGTTCGAGCAGCAAGAAACCGATGAAGCCGAGGGCGGTAAAGATTCCGACACCCTGCCGCAGATCGACGAGAGCGAGCTTGAGGTTGCTGAGGCGCCTGCCCGCGACGCCGAGATCGTCTCGCTCGATTCGTTCCGCAAGTAGTCGCGGCGTTAGCGCCACCCGCGATTGCCACGCCCCGCGCGGGGCGCTACACCGCCCCTGACGTTATATAGCCTCAGGAGCCGTGACATGGCCGATACCCGTACCGAAACCGACAGCTTTGGCCCGCTTGAGGTCCCCGCAGATAAATACTGGGGTGCCCAGACCCAACGCTCGATCCAGAACTTCCCCATCGGGTGGGAGCGCCAGCCTGTCGCGATCATCCGCGCGCTTGGTGTGATCAAAAAGGCCTGCGCCGAGGTGAACCTCGGCTTTGGCGATCTGGATGCCGGTCTGGCCCCTGCGATCCAGCAAGCAGCGCAAGAGGTCATCGACGGCAAGTTTGATGATAACTTCCCGCTTGTGGTCTGGCAGACCGGATCGGGCACGCAGTCGAACATGAACGCCAACGAGGTGATCTCGAACCGCGCGATTGAGATCATGGTCGGTGAGATGGGCTCCAAAAAGCCTGTGCACCCCAATGACCACTGCAACATGAGCCAGTCCTCCAACGACACTTTCCCGACCGCAATGCATATCGCGATTGGCATGGTGGCGCGGGACACGCTGTTGCCCGGTTTGCGCAAGCTGCATGACGCGCTGAACGCCAAGTCCGAAGAATTCAAAGACATCATCAAGATCGGCCGCACCCATACGCAGGACGCGACGCCGCTGACGCTGGGTCAGGAATTTGGCGGCTACGCCCATCAGGTCGCCAAAGGTATCGCGCGGGTGCAATCTTGCCTGCCTGACATCTACGAGTTGGCGCAGGGCGGCACGGCGGTTGGTACCGGGCTCAATACCCGCAAGGGCTTTGCCGAAAAGGTCGCCCATGAGATCGCCGAGATTACCGGCCTGCCCTTTGTCACCGCCCCAAACAAGTTCGAGGCACTGGCCGCCCATGACGCGATGGTGATGTTCTCCGGTTCCTTGAAAACCGTGGCCGCCTCGCTGTTCAAGATCGCCAACGACATGCGTCTGCTCGGCTCCGGTCCGCGCTCCGGTCTGGGTGAACTGATCCTGCCGGAAAACGAGCCGGGATCGTCGATCATGCCGGGCAAAGTGAACCCGACACAAGCCGAAGCGCTGACAATGGTCTGCGCCCACGTGATGGGTAACGACGCCGCCGTGGGATTTGCCGGATCACAGGGTCATTTCGAGCTGAACGTCTATAATCCGATGATGAGCTATAACGTCATCCAGTCAATGCAACTGTTGGGCGACGCGGCAAGCAGCTTCACCGATAATATGGTGGTCGGCACGCAGGCGAATATTGACCGGATTGACAAATTGATGAAAGAATCGCTGATGCTGGTCACGGCGCTGGCGCCCACAATCGGCTATGACAATGCCACCAAAGTTGCCAAAACCGCCCATAAGAATGGCACCACCCTCAAGCAAGAGGCCATCGCATTAGGTCTGGTGGATGCTGAAACATTTGATCGGGTCGTGCGGCCCGAAGATATGATCGGACCCAAATGAGCGCCCCCATTAACCTCAGCAAGGTCAAAAAAGAGCGTAACCGAGCCTCCCGCAAGGCCCGCTCTGACGAAAACGCAGTCCAGTTCGGCCAGTCGAAAGCGCAAAAAGAAGCGCTGAAAGCCCGCGCCGAACAGATCGCGCGCAACCTTGAGGCCCATAAGCGCGATAAATGAACGCGCGTCCGGCAAAAAGATCAGTGACACTGAAGGGCCACCGCACTTCTGTGTCACTGGAAGACGAGTTTTGGGTAGAGTTCCGCAGAATCTGTGCCCAAAAAGATATGCCGATCAATGCCTTGGTGGCTGAGATTGATGCAGATCGGGCATTAGAGACAGGGCTTGCTTCGGCGATTAGGCTCTATGTGCTGCGCGAATTAAAGAAAAATTTACTTTAGATATCTTATGGTCGATGCATGAATATGCATCCTTCTCCCATGACCCCCGAGGATTGGCTGTTGACGTTGTTTAACGACAGATCGGCTTGTCGAGGCAATATTGTCGAACGCTCGGTGCGCGATATCGATATGTTCGTCGGACGGGCCCGCTTTGAACGGGAACTGGTCCGTCGCGGCTATCAGGCTGTCGAGAATGCCGGACAGATTGTGGTGTTTTGCAACCGCGAACCAATCCGGCGGATCACCTAGCCGGCCATATAGAACCGGCTAGGAGTTTGAGAATGTTCGGCGTTTACGCGACGGAGGCGCGGTAGATCTTGTCGATGTTCGCACCTAAAGCAGTGTTAAACTCCGCATCGGTCATTTTAACATTAAGCCCTTCGGTCAAGGCGCGGCTGAACGAGGCGATCATCTTGGAGTTCTGCGCCAGACGTGTACAAGCCTCCTCGGTGGAATATCCGCCCGAAAGAGCGACCACACGCAACACATTGGCGTGGTCGGCAATCACATCGTAGGTGCCGGGCACCTCTGGGATCGTCAGTTTGAGGATCACCATCTCGCCCTCGGGCAGAGTATTCAAATGCCGCACCAGCGCGTCCCGGACCATTTCTTCGGCCTCGGCCTTGGTGTCGGAATGGATGTTCACTTCGGGCTCAATAATTGGCACCAAGCCTGCGCCACACACGATCTTGGCGATCTCGAACTGCTGGGCTACGACCGCTGCGATCCCTGTCTCGTTCGCCTCGTGAATGACAGAGCGTTCTTTGGTGCCGAAGATACCTGCTTTGACGGCACGGGCCAAAAGCGCATCAAGCTCCGGCATCGGCTTCATCGTCTGCACGCCGTTGGCAGTATCTTCTAAACCTTTGTCAATCTTCAGAAAAGGTACGACACCCCGGTCTTCCCAGAGCAGTTGGGCGACAGGCTTGCCATTGATCTCGTCATCCATCGTCCGCTCGAACAGGATCGCGCCAATAACTTTCTCGGACGTGAAATCATCGGCCAAAATGATGCGTGCGCGCATATCATGCACGGCTTTGAACATTTCCGCGTCGCCGGAATAATCTCCGGGTTCGACGCCATAAAGGCTCAACGCTTTAGGGGTCGATCCGCCCGATTGGTCCAGAGCCGCAATAAAGCCCTTGCCGCTTGCCATTTGATTTTTCTGATCTGCGTTCAATGCCATATCGTGACCGTCCCTAATGATTCCGCTTTTGAAGGTGTTTAATTCAATCTGCACGAGGACGCTAGCGCCGCTCCAGCCGGAGCCATATTCCTGCCTGTGACCGCACAGTGAGGTGCGCCACCGGTACAGGTACGCGGTCGGGGTCGGCAATCACCCGGTAATCGCGCAAAATCCGCGACAGGATCAACTGTCCCTCGACCATTGCAAACCCCGCCCCCGTACAAACCCGCGCGCCTGCCGAAAACGGAATATAGGCCTCACGACCGCATTTCTTGCCGTTCTCGGTCTGCCAGCGGGTCGGATCAAATCCGTCGGGATTGTCCCATAGCCGCGTGTGTCGGTGCAGGTGCCACGGGCTGATCACCAATTGCGCACCGACGGGCACCTCGCGGTCGCGAAACTGTTCGGGACAGGTGGTTTCCCGCACCATCATCGGCACTGGCGGATAAAGCCGCAGCGCCTCGCGGAACACGTCACGGCTGAGCCGAAGCTTGGACATCACGGCAAAATCGCAGCGATCCAGCGCTTGCGCCTCCTCGGCCAGACGGTCCTGCCACTCGGGATGCGTCGCCATCAGATACAGCGTCCATGCCAGCGCCGATGCGCTTGTTTCATGGCCCGCCAAAAAGAAGATAGCGACCTGATCGACCATCTCGTCGGTGGTAAATTTCTCGCCGGTTACCGGATCCGCAGTGGTCATGATCTTTGTCGCCAGATCGTCAGGCGCGATGCCAGCGTCGATCTCGTCCATGCGCGCGGCAGTCAATTGGGTGATCAAATGCCTGATCCGCGCCGCACTCGCCTTGGTGCCGCGCTTGAAAAACCTCGGCATCCAGCGCGGCAACGGAATAAACGCGGCAAGGTTCAACAAGGGCTGTGAGCGTTGATAGGTCTTGAACTCGTCAAAGACGTCGCGGGCCAGATGGTGGTCGATGGGGATGGAGAACAGGGTGCGAAAGATTACGTCGGCTGCGGCATGGCTGGTTTCAGCCTCGATCTCAAGGGTGGTGCCGACATGCGCGTCCAGCCGCGCGGCAGCGGCCTCAGCGGCATCCCAGATCGCGGGGAACGTGTCGCGCAGGCGCCCGCCTTCAAAAGCCGGATTAATGATCCGGCGCTGGCGTTTCCATGTCTCGCCATTGGTCAGAAACACTGAGTTCCCCAAAAGCGGGCGCAGCCCTTCGCCGATACGGTCAGACTTAGGGAAATCATCGGGGCGTTCTTTCAGCACAGTTTTGATCAACTCGGGCTGGTTAAGCAGATAGCTGCGGAAGAACGGGGTTTTGAACTCCGCCATCCACGCGCGATAAAGCCGTGCCGGTTGGGCGGAGAGCAGGTCGGCGCGGAACAACTTGGCATAACGCCAAAGCGAGACCTTGTCGGGCCGGCTGGGCGGTTTCGGAGGCTGGGTCATGCGGCAACAAATGGGTATTTGTTGACCGCTGCCTCGATCCGCGATTTGGAAGGCGCGCGGCCGGCATAGCGCGCCGCCAAAGTCATCGGACCTGCTGTAATCTGGAAGTAGTCGTAGTCTTTTGGCCGGTCAAAGGCGCAAAGGTATTGAAAATGCAGGCGGAAAAACCGCCACCGAAGCTCTTTCCACCGCGCCGCACTTAACGATTGGGTAAAGGCGGCTGAAAAGACCAGCGGCCATTTTTTCCCCTCGGGAGCCACGCCGCTCACCGCTACGGGATCACACAGCGCAAAGGCGCAGCCGTCTCCGGGCGCGGTGACGTCCACCCATGTCAACTCATCGCGGGTGCACAGATATTGAAGGTCCGCCCGCAAACGATGGGCCTTTGGTAGAAACGAAACCATCGGGACAACCTGCCCCAACGACAGAAATGACAGAACCGGCCCGCTTGCGGACGCTCTGCCTTGACGGATCAGATCGGCGAGAATCGACACGCCCAGATGCGCGCCGGAGGAATGGCCGACAACCAACACCTCTTGGGAATTCTCGGACAGCGCCGCAGCTATGGAATCCGCAAATTGCGCCATCCGTGCCTCAAGCTCAGGGGGATTGGCCCCGTTTGTGGAGGCCGAATAGGCGTAATCGTGCATCAGGTAGTAGGCGAAAAACTTACCGTCTTTGCGTTTGAACCACCGCAGGATCAGCGGCACGATCACAGCAGCGGCGAGTAAAGCAGATGCCGTAGAAATCCATCCGGCAAGCGTCTCTGAAAGAACAAGTTTGGCGATGTAACCGACCGCTTCGGCAATACCCCAGCCAACCAGCGCCGCAATCGCCAACGCGAGGGCAAGCTGCAAAAGTAGCATGCCAACCGGATAAAGCGCTGCAATCACCGGACCTTTGCGCAGCTTCATCAACCGGCCCATAGCGCCTGACGAGATGTAGACCCAAGCGGTGCGCAATAGCTGGGCATAGGTGGCGGGGATCGATGTGCTCATACTGTTGCGGACAATATCTGACCAGACCAGTACTTCTACTTCAGCCTTAACATCAATACCGTCAATCAAACCATTGACATGCCAACCGTAATTTCCGCCTGATTTGCGCGGCTTCAATCCGATTTCATAGCCGGATATTGCCGCCTGCGCCTGCCCCTCCTTGCGGTACAGTTCGCGGTAGCGCCTTGGATGAATCGGGTCATAGCCAGGGATGTAAAACACCCTGCGTCTGGTTACCGGATCTGTGATCTGCCCTGTCATGGCCAAATTCTAGCGGCGTTTCTAGCCGAGAGTAAGGCGTTTTTCAGCCCTCATTAGCACTGGCTGAACGCCGTGCTATTTCAGCCCAGAACCCCGAGTGCTGGAAAGACCTCCAGCAGCCAGAACGAGAAGGCCGAGAAGGCGCCCGTCAGCAGTGCCACGCCAACGATGATCAGCAAAATGCCCATCACGCGCTCAATCAATTGCATGTGGCGTTTAAGGCGGTTCATCACGCCCATGGCGCGGGTGATGAACATCGCTGCCAGCAGAAACGGAATACCCAACCCGGCGGCATAGATGCCCAAAAGCAAGGTCCCGCGTGAAACCGAAGCCTCGGAGGCCGCAAGGCTGAGAATCGCGCCCAACTGCGGGCCAATACACGGCGTCCAGCCGAAGGCGAAGGCCAGCCCGAGGATATAGGCGCCGAAGGACGACCCGCCTTTGTCTCCCGCTTCCACCCGCATTTCGCGGTTCAGGAACGGGATGCGGAAAACGCCGAGAAAGTGCAGGCCGAACAGGATAACAACCGCCCCCGAAATCCTCGAAAAAAGCACTTGGTTTTGCAAGAAGAACGAACCGAACAGCGAGGCGGTGAACCCGAGGATCAAGAACACTGTGCTCAAGCCTAGCACAAAGAACAGCGCTGCAATCACCGCCCGACGCCTCGCAGCCGAGACGCTGGACATATCGCCCAGTGAAACGCCGCTCATATAGGCCAGATAGGGTGGCACAATGGGCAGGACGCAGGGGCTGAGAAAGCTGATAATCCCCGCCATAAGTGCGACGATCATGGCAGGGAGAAGGCCTGCATCTATAAGTTCAATACCAAACATAACCGCATGCTTAGTCTTCTTGCTGCCCGCCGTCACGCCCTGCGTTCTCACAAGGTTGTGGACGCAGTGTAACATCCGAGGTATCTGGCGTTTATGACCATTCATGATCTTGATGCCACGGGGCTTTTGTGTCCGCTTCCAGTCCTGAAAGCGCGCAAGCGTTTGCAACCTCTGGCGGCTGGCGACATCTTAAAATTACGTGCCGATGATCCCGCAGCGGTGATTGATGTGCCGCATTTTTGCGCCGAGGCGGGCCATACATTGGTCGAGACGCAGGATGAAGGTGCGGCGCAGGTTTATTTGATCCGCAAGGGCGGCTAGAGAGACCGCGCTTGCACTGACAGGGGCTTTGCCGACAGCCCTACATACTGCACTCTGCGCAAGAAACCAGCTGGAAATTTTCTCCCCCCGATAAAAGACAAAGGGGGCAGCCAAAGCCACCCCCTCGGTTCATTCTATATATCGCGAAGCTTACCCGCCGAGCGACCACCAGCCCTTACGGCGTGGCTTTTTCTCGACCGGCTTGCTCTCGGGCTCAGGCTCGACCGCTGCTGCGGGCGCTGGGGCAGGTTCAGGCGCTGGGACAGATTCTGAAGGTGCCTCTGTCGCGACCGGTTCAGGCGCGCTTTGCTCGACCACAACAGGCTCGGAACGAGCCGGCTCCGGCTGTGCCGGTGTGGTTTCAACTGCCGCAGTCTCGACTGGTGCCGCTTCAGTTGGAACAGGCTCTGCCGCGACGGGTGTCGGCGCGGTGTCGCCCTGCGGCGCAGCTTCCTCAATCACGGCAGCTTTCGGCTTTGCACGGCTGCGCGATGCACGCGGCTTGGGCTTGGGCTTCTCTTCGCCCTCTGCTGTCGCCTCGGCTGCGTCCTCGGTCTTCGCTGCGGTCTTGGCTTTGCTGCTGCGCGAGCGGGTCGATTTGGCCTTGGGTTTTGGCTTGGCCGCACCCTCATCCCCTTCAGGAACGGGTTCGGCAGCTCTAGCGTCGGCCTCTGCTGCTGGTTCAGATGCCTGCACGTCCTGCGTTGCTTCTGACGCCTCAACCTTCTTCTTCGCACTGCCGGAGCGTGACCGGCTGCGGGTTGTCGGCTTTGGCTTGCTGGCAGCAGCCTCGCCCGATTGCGCTTCAGCGGAAGCCTCTACAGGCTCGCCATCACCGGCATCTGCGGTTTCGGACTGCGCGTCATTGCGGTTGTCACCGTTTTGCTCGTCACGATCGCCGTTCTCGCCGTTGCCGTTCTCGCCGTTGCCGTTCTTGTTCCGGCCGCGGCTGCGGCTCCGCCGACGACGGCGGCGCTTGGGTTTACCCTCACCGTCTGTCTGCTGGCCATTCTCGTCTTGCTGATCTGACGATTGCGACTCCTCTGCAGCTTCGGTCACGACCTCGTCTGCGTCTTCGTCTTCTTCTTCGTTGGCTTCATCTTCGTCGATTTGATCCATCAGCGAGGTATCCACCGACACAACATGAGCGACGGGTGCAACCACGCGGGTTGCTGTCTTGAATTTCTCGATGTTGAAATCAGGGCTGATCAGGCTGGGGTCGCCTTCAATCCGAACCGAAAGCGTATAGCGACCTTCGATATGGGCGATATGCTCACGCTTTTGGTTCATCAAGAAGTTAGCGATGCCGACCGGACAGGTCACCAACACTTCGCGTGAACGACGGCGCGTGCCCTCTTCCTCGATCTGGCGCAGGATCGACAGCGCAAGGTTGTCGTCCGAGCGGACCAGACCAGTGCCGTGGCAGGCATGGCACGGCTGGGTCGTTGCTTCGATCATGCCGGGGCGCAGACGCTGGCGTGACATTTCCATCAAGCCAAAGCCTGAGATCCGGCCAACCTGAATGCGGGCGCGGTCGGTCTTGAGCTTGTCTTTCATCAGTTTTTCAACGGCGGCGTTGTTCTTACGCTCGTCCATGTCGATGAAGTCGATGACAATCAGGCCCGCAAGGTCACGCAAACGCAGCTGACGCGCCACTTCGGCGGCAGCCTCAAGGTTGGTCTTGGTCGCGGTTTGCTCGATCGAGCCTTCTTTCGTGGCGCGGCCCGAGTTCACGTCGATAGCGACCAGCGCTTCGGTCACACCGATCACGATATAGCCACCCGAGGGCAGTTGAACCGTCGGATTGAACATCGCGCTCAGATAGCTTTCGACCTGATAGCGCGCAAACAGCGGCAGGTTTTCCGAGTAAAGCTTCACGTTTTTAGCATGCGATGGCATGATCATCTTCATGAAATCTTTGGCGATGCGATAGCCGCGCTCGCCCTCGACGAAAACCTCGTCGATGTCACGGTTATAAAGATCGCGGATCGACCGTTTGATCAGATCGCCCTCTTCGTAGATCTTGGCCGGCGCGATGGATTTCAGGGTCAGTTCACGGATCTGTTCCCACAGCCGCTGTAGGTACTCGTAGTCGCGCTTGATCTCCGCCTTGGTGCGCTTGGCGCCGGCGGTGCGCACAATCAGGCCAGCGCCCGCAGGCACCTTAATCTCGTTTGCGATTTCTTTGAGCTTCTTGCGGTCAACGGCATTGGTGATCTTGCGGCTGATACCACCGCCACGTGCCGTATTGGGCATCAAGACGCAATAGCGGCCTGCCAGCGACAGATAGGTAGTGAGCGCCGCGCCTTTGTTGCCGCGCTCTTCTTTAACAACCTGCACCAGCATGATCTGGCGGACTTTGACGACTTCCTGAATTTTATAACGCTTGGCGCGGGGCTTGCGCACAGGGCGCAGGTCTTCGGCGTCATCTTCATCCGCAACGGATTCGATGCTGTCGTCCTTGGCCGCGGCGTCATTGCCTTTGGAGATTTCTTCCTCGGCGTCGTCAGAGCCGTTCTCGTCGCTGTCGTCTTCATCCACGCTGGGTGTATCAACCGGCGATTCCGCTACCCGCTCCATAGGTGAGGAGGCAACCTCGTCCCCGACTTCGACTTCATCGTCTTCCGTCAGATCGACGGTTTCCATGCCCTCGATCTCGGTGCTGGCGGTGGCGTCGTTGCTGCGGGTGTCTTCAGCCTTGGAGGACGAACGGCTGCGCGAGCGCGACCGTGAGGAGCGCTTGGGTTTGTCTTCGCCATCTTCCTTGGCGGCCTGCGCTTCAGCATAGGCACGCTCTTCCTCGAGCAGCGCCCTACGGTCTGCGACGGGGATCTGGTAATAATCGGGGTGAATTTCCGAAAAGGCGAGGAAGCCATGACGGTTTCCGCCATAGTCCACAAAAGCAGCCTGCAGCGAGGGCTCAACCCTTGTCACCTTGGCGAGGTAAATATTGCCAGCTAGCTGGCGTTTGTTTTCCGATTCAAAGTCAAATTCCTCAACTTTGTTTCCGTCTACGACAACAACACGGGTCTCTTCCGCGTGCGTTGCGTCGATAAGCATTTTCTTAGGCATAAATCCATACTGCACAGCACCCGCGAAACGGCGGACCCAGGGGGTGCCCCGGTTCGTGATGTGTGACTTGTCAGGGCGATGGGGGACGCGGGCGCGACGGGGCCTGAAAAGGCCCTTATCCGTCTGCTCAATGCTGTGGCGCGCGTCATCGCGGTTCTTCTCCGGCGTAAAGAGCGGCAGTGCCGTTTCACACCCATTATAAACTGTGTCACCTACAGGGCTTGCCTGATCAGTTCGTCAGCGGTTCACTGGCCGTTTCCGGCCCAATCGGTCTGCTTTGCGCCCGTTTTGCGGGCCTGCAAGAGCAGCGAATCTCTCTAAGGAGGGTCGACACGCATCGGCATCGACAATTCCATCCCCCTAGTTAAGTGCTTTGGCGGTCAAATGACAATGGGCAATTATCGCAAAGCCTACCAATTGGCCCTTATGACCGCGATCGCTTGACAAGGCGGCGGCTGGGCGAAACATTTGCATTATTGCGCCGCAGCACCTTTCGCGCGGCATTTATTGCTATTTGACGGCACCTGGTGAAGGCACCGTTGGCCACAAGGATTTACAGATTATGCCAATCTTCCGCCCTGCCCTTGCCTGCCTCGCCTTGATTGGCCTTGCCGCCTGTGACGAAGTCGCCGTTGCGGGGGACCCGGCCGCGTTGGCCGACGTGCGCGGGCAGAAAAGCTGTGTAGCGGCAGTGGCCGATCACACCGGCATCGCAGGCGCCAGCATCAATGCCACCATTCCAGTGATCGAGCTGAACCGTTTTATCGTGAATGTACCCAATGGCAGCCGCTGGACCTGCATCACCGATGCGAACGGCACAGCGACCCAGATCGTCGAGCAGCAAACCGGCTGATAGATGGGCATAGAGTTTACCTTAAAGGGGCCGCGCGTTGCTTGACACGCGGCCCCTTTTTAACCGCCAGCTATGAGCAGCCTTACAGGTATTCCGACCGCTGCAGGCCATACTTCGCCATCTTTTCATTCAACGTCCGGCGCGGCAGGCAAAGTTCGTCCATCACGTTGGCAATAGAGCCCTTGTGACGGCGCATGGTGTTGTCGATCAGCATCCGCTCAAAGGCTTCGACGTACTCTTTCAACGGCTTTCCTTCTGTGGTCATCACCGGCTGCATCTCGTCATGATCCGACATCAACAGCGAAGCGATCGTGCCCGAGCCGCGCCGCGATTGCAGCACCGCGCGTTCCGCAACATTGATCAACTGGCGCACGTTACCCGGCCAAGGCGCTTGCAACAGTTGCGCCGCTTCCTGCGCCGAGACCTGCGGTGCTTCGCAGCCGTATTCATCGGCGAACTGATCGCTTAGACGCGTAAACAGGGTAAGGATATCCTCACCGCGCTGGCGCAGTGGCGGCACGGTGATCCGCAAGGCGGCAAGGCGGTAAAACAGATCCGAGCGCAGCGCATCTTCCGAAGTTTGGCCCGCTTCTTGCAGGTTGGAAATCGCGACAATCCGCGTCTCGGCGGGTGTGCCCTGCTCGTTGATCACACTCAGCAGGCGCGCTTGAAGGGTTTCGCTCAAAGCTTCGATGTCTTCGAGAACCAAGGTGCCGCCACGGGCTTCCTCAATCGCAGGCAATTGCGCGTCTTCGGGCTGCATCGGACCGAACAAGCGTTTGCTCAGCGCATCTTCCTCGAACGCCCCGCAGGACACCAGAACGAACTTTTTACCAGCGCGGCTGCCCACGGCATGTAGCGCATGGGCCACCAAGGTTTTACCCGTGCCAGTTTCGCCATCAATCAGCACATGGCCGTCGGCCTGCCCCAGATCGAGGATATCCTCGCGCAACCGCTCCATCACCGGAGACTGACCGATCAGCTTTTTCATTAACTGGCCGCCGTCTGACAGCTCCCGACGCAGGGCGCGGTTGTCCATCACCAAACGGCGCGCATTGGTGGCCTTCTTGGCTAACTCGCTCATCCTGTCTGGGTTAAAGGGCTTTTCGAGGAAATCGAATGCGCCCACGCGCATCGCTTCAACAGCCATTGGCACATCGCCGTGGCCGGTGATCATAATCACCGGCAGCGCACTATCGTTGCCCATCAATTTCTTAAGAAACTGCATGCCATCCATGCCCGGCATCTTGATGTCGGAAATGACGATACCGGGGTAATCCGGCCCCAAGATCTTCAAGGCTTCCTCGGCACTTGCAAAGGTTTCGGTGTCATAGCCCGAAAGGGCCAGCCACTGGCTGATGGACTGACGCATGTCCTGTTCGTCATCGACAATCGCGATCTTCATTGCCTGTGCCATCTGTTACTCCGCCGCTTCTATATTTGTGTCTGCCCCAAGAATGGGCAGCTGCATTTCAAAAACCGCGCCACCGCCTTGGCCGTTGCGCGCAATCAACCTCCCGCCCAGATCGCTAACGATCCCTGACGAAATGGCCAATCCCAACCCGACGCCATCGCCGGGTTGCTTGGTTGTGTAGAACGGCTCGAACAGAGCATCGAGGTCTTCGATCCCCGGCCCATTATCCCGCAC
This sequence comes from Sulfitobacter brevis, assembly GCF_900112755.1. GTDB lineage: Bacteria > Pseudomonadota > Alphaproteobacteria > Rhodobacterales > Rhodobacteraceae > Sulfitobacter > Sulfitobacter brevis. The sequence goes on from NZ_FOMW01000002.1 coordinate 70,137, forward strand.
CGTTACTGTCGCGGTTTCTCCCGCTGAAAGTATAATGTCTACGCGCGGGTTTCGTTCCGACTTTGTCGCGTCTAGTGCGTTGCGCAGTAGATTGACCAAAACCTGTTCAATGCGCATCCGGTCACCCATCACCATAACAGGATTATCGGGCAGAATGCGGCTAATCTCGACCTGACGCTGACGCAGCTGTGGTTCCATCATGGAAAGTGACGAAGCAAGTGCTGCGGCCATATCTACCGGCGAGAACGCCTCCTGCCCCTTGCGGGCATAAGATTTAAGCTGCCGTGTGATTGCACTCATCCGCTCGATCAGGTCATCGATACGGCCAAAGGACGACAATGCTTCCTCGGGGCGGTTGCGGCGTAGTAACAGGCGCGCACCGGCCAAATAGGTCTTCATTGCCGCCAAAGGCTGGTTCAATTCGTGGCTGACGGCGGCGGACATTTCACCCAAAGCGGCCAGTTTGCTGGATTGGACCAGCGTCTGTTCGGCCACGGCCAGTGTTTCTTGTACGCGCTTTCGCTCGGCAATCTCGCGTTGCAGCGCAGCGTTGAGCGCCCGCAATTTTGCTGATTCTCTTTGAAAAATTGCCAGCCGCCCCGCTGTGCGGCGGCTAAGGAAGTAGAAGGTCAGCGCCAAAAGAATAGCAAATCCCATCACTTCAAGCGCCAGCACCCCGTTCACCTTTTCGCGCACGCTGGCGTAAGTGGTGTAGCTGGTCATCCGCCAGCCGCGAAACGGGATCTTGTTCTCCAGCCGCATCACCGCTTCGCCCTGCAAATAGGCATCGGGCGGCAGCGCCGTCCAATCGGCAGTAGCTTTGATCGCCCGTTCGATGGCGGATTGCGGGGTGTGGTTGGCCAAGGCTTCGGGTTCTGTCAATCCGCGCCATGTCGGGGCGGTGGCGAGGATAATCTCGCCCGAACTGTCCATCACGATGACAGCGTCCGAAATGCCCGCCCAAGCCCGCTCGAATTTTTGCAGATCAACCTCGACGGCAATAACGCCCAGCGTTGTGCCGCCATCCTGAATGCGCCGCGAATAAAGAAACCGGTAGCCGCCCGCATCGCGCTTTATGGTGCTAAAGATCGTCGCGTTGGAGCGGATCGCATCGACAAAATAGGATTGCGCCCCGTGCTGCGAGCCAAGTTTGTTGCGATCTGTGGCCGCCACAGTCCGCCCGTCAATGTCATAGAGCATCAAGGACGCCGCACCGATTTCCTCGACAAAGGATATCAGCCGCTGGGTCGAGAGAGAGTAATCAGCCGAATTCAGCGCGCCGATCAGGGTCGGATCCCGCGCCAAAAGCTGCGGCACAATCGCGTTCTGGCGCAACTCGGCCAGCAGATTGCCGCTGTAAAGCGCGATACGCAACTCGGCGCGGCTGCGGGTGCTTTCGGTAAAACGGTCCGTCAGAAGCCTGTTGGTCACCGAAATCGTGATGACAGCCAAAAGCATGAGAAGGCTAATAGCGACCCTGACCCGCCAGGATATGGTCAGGCCGGACTTGGGTGATGACGTGTCGCTCATCCGTACAATCTACGCTTGCGCGGGCGCGCACTCAAGTCACGCTGTAACAAGCGCCCCGGCCAATGCGCGGAAGAGCGCCGCTCCGTCAGTGCCGCCATGCCCTGCATCTGCAGCCCGCTCGGGGTGCGGCATCATGCCCAGCACGCGGCGGTTATGCGACAGGATACCGGCAATATCGTCTTGCGCGCCGTTAGGGTTATCAGCATAGCGGAAGGCAACGCGGTCCTGATCGCGAAGCGCCGCTAGCGTCGCCTGATCAGCAAAATAGTTACCGTCATGGTGCGCAATTGGAATATCCAGCACCGCGCCGAGATCATATTGCGAGGTGAAATCGCTCTTGGTGGTTTCGACCCGTAGCCCGACGGTCTTGCAGATATACTTCAACCCTGCATTGCGCAAAAGCGCACCGGGCAGCAAGCCTGTCTCGGTCAGCACCTGAAAGCCGTTGCACACACCAAGCACATAGCCACCACGTTCGGCATGGGCCTTGACGCTCTGGCAAATCGGCGATTGCGCGGCGATGGCCCCGCAGCGCAGGTAATCGCCATAGGAAAACCCGCCCGGAACGCCGACAATGTCGATGCCATCGGGCAAGGTGCTATCCTTGTGCCAGACCATCGTGACATCTGCCCCCGCGGCTTTGAACGCGACAGCAAGGTCACGGTCACAGTTGGAACCGGGGAATACAATGACAGCAGCTTTCATGGCGCAGACCTTTCAGTAATCCGAGCCGCGGCTCAGACCATCTCCACGGAGTAGGATTCGATGACCGTATTGGCCAACAGCTTTTCACACATCTGGGTCACCTCGGCCTCGGAGGTGCCGGGCGCGAGATCGAGTTCGATCACCTTGCCCTGACGCACACCATTCACGCCGCCAAAACCCATTGCACCCAAAGCATGGCGTACCGCTTCGCCCTGCGGGTCGAGAACGCCATTCTTGAGCATCACGTGCACCCGTGCTTTCATGGGGGCTAACTCCTACTTGATCTGTATCGTTGTATTAAATGCCTGCGCCGATCCTAGTTGATCAGCGTAGGCTTTGTAATTGGGGTCGAGTTCTTAGGCATCACGCCCAAACGCTTGGCGACCTCGGTATAGGCGTCGGTGAGCGAGCCCAGATCGCGGCGGAACACATCTTTGTCCAGCTTCTGGCCGGTCTCGATGTCCCACAAACGACAACTGTCTGGGCTGATCTCGTCGGCTACGATCAAACGCTGGAAATCACCGTCATAGACGCGACCAACTTCGATCTTGAAGTCTACCAGCTTGATTCCCACGGCCATCATCACACCGGAGAGGAAGTCATTGACCCGCAGCGCGAGGCTGAGAATATCGTCCATATCCTGCTGCGTGGCCCAGCCAAAGGCAGCGATATGCTCTTCGGTGACCAACGGGTCGCCCAAAGCATCGTCCTTATAGCAGTATTCCACGATCGGGCGCGGCAATTGCAGCCCCTCTTCGAGACCCAGACGTTTGGACATCGACCCTGCTGCATAGTTGCGCACGATGATTTCAAGCGGAATGATCTCGACCTGACGGACAAGCTGCTCGCGCATGTTCAGACGGCGGATGAAATGCGTCGGCACGCCGATGTTGTTCAATCCGGTCATGAAATATTCCGACAGGCGGTTGTTCAACACACCTTTGCCTTCGATCACGTCCTTTTTCTGGGCGTTGAAAGCTGTCGCATCATCTTTGAAGTACTGAACGATCGTCCCTGGCTCGGGGCCTTCATAAAGTATCTTTGCTTTACCTTCGTAAATCTTTTTGCGCCGGGCCATTGGCGTCCTTTCCGCTCACGGGCCGGAATATCCATGGCCCCTTTGCGCCCCTCATAGTGCAAGCCCCCCCTTGCTGCAAGTATGCCTTCCCCTTGTGCAGCGCGGCTTGCGGTCGCATATTTGGTCCAATCGTATCGTCCACCAACAGGAGACCCCGATGAGCACTTTCAACGACCGCGAAAACGCATTTGAAAACAAATATGCCCATGACGAAGAGATGCTCTTCAAAGCCGGCGCCCGACGCAACAAGTTGCTGGGCCTTTGGGCAGCAGATCTGATGGGCAAAGCCGGCGAAGCCGCTGCTGAATATGCCCGCGAGGTCGTAAAATCGGATTTCGAGGAGGCCGGTGACGAGGATGTTTACCGCAAGGTCTCCGGTGATCTGGGCGAAAAGGCCAATGAGGCCACCGTGCGCAGCAAAATGCTGGAACTGATGGCCGAGGCCAAGGCACAAGTCATGGCGGAAGTTAAATAGTCCACCTGCCCTGCCCTTTGTAATCTTAAGCAGGCGCCAACCAGCCCGTCTGGTTGGCGCTTTTGTTCTTGCCTCAACCTCATAAACAACATGAAGAATATGAGGTTGCTTTGATGTTCTCTGCGTGACATCAGGCCAAATTCCCGCGAAAGGAGCCCCCGATGGCGAACGCTTTTACTGATCTGCTGGCCCAAAAAGGCACCTTGATGGCCGATGGCGCCACTGGCACCAATTTGTTCAACATGGGATTGATGTCCGGCGACGCCCCCGAAATGTGGAACACCGACGAGCCGAAAAAGATCATCGCGCTCTATAAATTTGCCGTTGATTCCGGCAGTGACCTGTTTCTGACCAACAGCTTTGGTGCCAATGCCTCGCGGTTGAAACTGCACGGCGCGGAAAAGCGCGTGCATGAGCTAAGCCGCGTCGCCGCCGAACTGGGCCGCGAAGTTGCCGACCGTGCGGATCGCAAAGTGCTGGTCGCGGGCTCCGTTGGTCCCACGGGCGAAATTATGGAACCCGTCGGGCCGCTGACCCACGCGCTGGCCGTCGAGATGTTTCACGAAACTGCCGATGGCCTGAAGGCCGGTGGTGCCGATATCGGCTGGCTTGAAACCATCAGCGCCCCTGAAGAATACCGCGCAGCAGCCGAAGGATTCGCGCTGGCGGGACTCGACTGGTGCGGCACGATGAGCTTTGACACCGCCGGACGCACGATGATGGGCATGACCTCCGAAGCGATGGTCGAAATGGTACACGGCCTCGACAATGCGCCAATGGCTTACGGCGCCAACTGCGGCACCGGTGCCTCGGACCTGCTGCGCACCGTGTTGGGCTTTGCCGCCAAGAACGGCCAATTGCCGATCATTGCAAAGGGCAACGCGGGCATCCCGAAATACCACGAAGGCCACATCCACTATGACGGCACGCCCGAATTGATGGGCCAGTACGCCGTGATGGCCCGCAATTGCGGTGCGAGCATCATTGGCGGCTGCTGTGGCACGATGCCAGAACACCTCGTCGCGATGCGTGCCGCACTGGACGAAACGCCCAAAGGCGATGCGCCAACATTGGAAGAGATCGTCGAAGTGCTCGGCCCGTTCTCCTCGGCCAGCGACGGCACCGATGGCGAAGGTCCGGTCCGCGCACCGCGTCGGGGCCGCCGCCGCTAATCTTGTCGGCAAGACTTCAAATTTAAGCCGCCCCTTAATCAGGGCGGCTTTTTTATGCGTGCCTCAGATTAAGCTCAACTGACGGCTGTCGCGCGCAGGCGGCCGAAACAGATCACAGCGCAACGGCGCTGTCTTCGCGTCCAGCCCCAACCTTTTGACCGCGATCGCAAAACGTTTTGCCACCATCTCCGCATAGGGGCCCTCGCCGCGCATCCGGCGGTGCCATTCGGCATCATATTCCTTGCCGCCATGCATCGCCCGCAAATGCCCCATTATCCGCGCGGCGCGGTCGGGGTAATGGGTCGCCAGCCATTCCTGCACCAAAGGCGACACCTCGCGCGGCAGTCGTAGCATGATCCAACTGGCATGGGTCGCGCCTGCATCGCGGCCCGCAGTCAGGATCGCCTCAAGCTCCGGATCGGTCAGCGCCGGCACCATCGGCGATGCCATCACCCGCACCGGCACCCCCGCCTCGGTCAAGCGGCGGATCACCTGCAACCGCCGTTGCGGCGCAGGCACGCGCGGCTCCATCAACCGGCTCAGCTTTGCATCCAGCGAGGTGACCGATATCCCGACCCGCACCAACCCGCGCTTGGCCATATCGGACAGAATGTCGATATCCCGCTCAATCAGGCTGCCCTTGGTCACAATCGCCACAGGATGGTTGGACTCGGACAAAACCTCCAGACAGGCGCGCATGATTCCATGTTGTTTTTCTATCGGCTGGTAAGGATCGGTGTTGGTGCCAATTGCAATCGGCGCGACGCGGTAGCTGCGCGCCGCCAATTCACGCCGCAGCACCTGCGGCGCCTCGGGCCGCGCCACCAGCCGGGTTTCGAAATCAAGCCCCGGCGACAAACCCAGATAGGCATGGCTCGGCCGTGCAAAGCAATAGACGCAACCATGCTCGCAACCGCGATACGGGTTGATCGAGCGGTCGAATGGTAAATCCGGCGAGCGATTATAGGTGATCACACTGCGCGGCACCTCAATACTCGTCTCGGTGCGTAGGACCGGAAGCGCCTCCTCCGGCTCCCAACTATCATCAAATGCTTCCTGTGCATAGCGCTCGAAACGGCCTGCGTGGTTGCTGGCGGCCGCCCGTCCCTTGATGCGAAATCGCTGATGCTCGGTATCCATGATTATTGTTAGAACAAATGAGGAACGCACGCAAGTTATGACCGCCGCGATCTTGCTGCTGCCCCCTGTTCCAAGCTATCCAATCAGCGTCCTGCGTCGCGCAACAATCGGCCAGTGTCGCAATTTGCGCACCAACGCCTGCCTATCCGTGACAAAAGGACGCTAATGCGAAGCAGCCGCAATACCCGTAACGAAGGAACCGCGCATGTCCGACGAAGACGAAATCATCCTGGCCGATCTGGACGACGAAGAACTTGTTCAACAGATGTTTGACGACCTTTACGATGGCCTCAAGGAAGAGATCGAGGAAGGCGTAAACATTCTGCTTTCGCGCAAATGGATCCCCTATGACGTGCTCACCAAAGCGCTTGTCGGCGGTATGACCATCGTCGGTGCCGACTTCCGCGACGGCATCTTGTTCGTGCCTGAAGTGCTGCTCGCCGCCAATGCGATGAAGGGTGGCATGGCCATCCTCAAGCCGCTGCTGGCTGAAACCGGCGCCCCGCGCGTCGGCAAGATGGTGATTGGCACGGTCAAAGGCGACATTCACGACATCGGCAAGAACCTCGTTGGCATGATGATGGAAGGTGCCGGTTTCGAAGTCGTTGACCTCGGCATCAACAACTCGGTCGAGAAATATCTCGAAGCGATGGAGACCGAAGGCCCTGATATCCTTGGCATGTCGGCCCTGCTGACCACCACAATGCCCTATATGAAAGTCGTGATCGACACGATGATCGAACAGGGCATTCGTGATGATTACATCGTGCTGGTCGGCGGCGCGCCATTGAACGAAGAGTTCGGCAAGGCTATCGGCGCAGACGCCTATTGCCGGGATGCCGCCGTGGCTGTGGAGACCGCCAAGGAATGGATGGCGCGCAAGCACAACAACGCCAAATCCGCGTAATGTGTCCTTAATCTCGAACAACGGCTCCGCCCATCCGGCGGGGCCTTTTTTATGTGTACCACATCAGCCGCCCGATCAGACCTTTTACCAAGCGACCCTGCCCCCTATCTTGATGGAAAGGAGTTTGTGATATGCCAGTTTCAAGATTTGCGCTGATGCTGGTCTTGGTGATCAGTGCCGCTGGCCCCACCGTTTGGGTGGCTACCGCATTCGCTGGTTCTCAGATGACCGCATTTGCCATCGGTCTTATCGCCCTCGCCCTGCTCATTGCTGCCGCGCTGGCCCGCTTGCTGTGGAAGGGTAAGAGATGAACAAGACCGATCAGATTCTCCTGATCGCCTGCGGCGCGTTGGCGCGTGAAATTCTTGCCCTAAAGGCGGCGAACGGTTGGGACCACTTGCACCTCCACTGTCTGCCCGCCAACCTGCATCACTACCCTGACAAGATCACCCCCGCGGTCGAAAAGATGGTCGCCGAACGCCGGGATGAATTCGCCGATATCTTCGTGGTCTACGCCGATTGTGGTACCGGTGGCATGTTGCAAGCCGCCTGCGACCGCATGGGCATTCGCATGATCGAAGGTCCGCACTGCTACAGCTTCTTCGAAGGCAACGACACCTTCGCGGCGCTCGATGAAATGACGGCCTTCTACCTTACAGATTTCTCTGTCCGCCAATTCGACGCCTTTATCTGGAAGCCGCTTGGCCTCGACCGCCACCCAGAATTGCGCGACATGTACTTCGGCAACTATGAAAAACTGGTCTACCAAGCGCAGCTTGATGATCCCGCGCTGACCAAGAAAGCGAAGGCCTGCGCGGATAAACTTCGCCTGCCATTTGAGCGCCGCCTGACTGGGTACGGCGATCTTTCTAAAGCAATATCAAATAATTAATGAACGTTCTTCAGCCGGAACATTAACCTCAGAATAGCTGTGGCTTGGCCCCAGGTCGAACAATATCACGCAGCCGCGGCTGTCTCGCAAATCCGCTCGATCATCGCCCGCAACCCGTTCGAGCGTTGCGCCGACAAATGATCATTCAACCCCAGCCGTGCCATCTCTGCTCGCGCGTCTACCGCCAAAACCTCGGCGGGCGTCAGCCCGTTATACAGGCTACGTAGCACCGCGATCAAACCCGAGACGATCATCGCATCACTGGCCCCGTCAAAATGCAACTTGCCCGCGTCAAACTGCGCGTGCAGCCAGACCTGGCTCGCACAGCCATCCACCTTGGTCGCAGGCACCCGCAATGCCTCGGGCAGTGCGTCCATCGCCTTGCCTTGTTCGATCACATGGCGATAGCGGTCTTCCCACTCGTCCAGAAACTCGAAATCTTCGACAAGTTCTTCAAAGGCGGCAGTTGCCATCGGGTTGGCTCCTTGAGGTAGGCATTCCCAGCAGAGGTAGGAGGACATCGCCCAAAGGTCCACCCCCTTCCCAAGGCCCGTTTGATGCGCTAGTCAAAAGACAATGATTAACCTCATGGGCGGACCACATGCGCAAGACGACTTCACTTCTTTTGGTACTGACCCTGAGCTTGGGCGCCTGCGGCACGATCCGTGACAGCCGCGTCAATCCATTCAACTGGTTTGGAAAATCGCGCTCAGAACCAGCCTCGGCAAGCACGACCAATCCACTAATCCCTGCAAGTGGCGGGCTGTTCCGCAGGTCCAGTGCCGAAAAGAACGCCTACGAGGGTCGTCCTTTCGAGCAAATCAGCGATCTGACCATCGAACAGGTGCCTGGCGGTGCAATTATCCGGGCGACCGGCCTTGCGGCGCGTCAGGGGATTTACGAGGTCCAGCTGACCCCCGCCAATGCAGACGAAGAGCCCGTAGATGGCGTTCTGACCTACCGGCTTGAGGGTATCCGCCCCACGGGCAAAACCGCCGTTGGTGCGGTGCCCACCCGCGAAGTGATCGCGGCGCGGCGGGTGACCGACCAGACATTGGCGGGCGTTACGTCGATCCGTGTCGAAGGACAGCTCAACGCGCAGGTTGCGCGGCGCTGACCGCCGCACAACCGGTTTTTCGCAAACTTACTTCGCTGCCGTCACGATGACTTCAACGGTATAGCCGGGAGTGGCCAGCTTGGCCTCGCCGCAGGCACGTACAGGCGTGTTGCCCTGTGGCACCCACGCGTCCCAAACGCCATTCATTTCGGCAAAATCAGCCATATCAGCCAGCCAGATAATGACTTGCAGCATGCGGCTCTTATCGGAGCCGACTTCAGCCAACAGCGCATCAACCTTATCAAGGCAATCCTGGGTTTGCTGGGCGACGCTGGCGCCTTCGGTGCCAACCTGACCGGCAAGGTACACAGTTTCCCCGTGTACAACGATCTGGCTCATGCGGGGTCCGCCGTGGTGGCGCTCAATAGTACTCATCTGATGTGTCTCCTGAATTCAGACTTCTACAACTTTGACCGTACTACCCTTGGCAGTAAGAGCGATCTTGCCCTCACAAAGCCGCAGGGCGTCATTGCCAAATACTTCGCGCCGCCAGCCGCTGAGCGCGGGCAAATCGCGCAGACCTGCGGCAATCCCGTCCAGATCGGCAGCAGGCGCAATCAGCTTGGCTGCCACACCGGCAGATTCGGTTTTGGCTTTCAGCAACACCCGCAACAGATCGGCGAGGGCAGGATTAACCTGCATCTTGTCGCGGCTGCGGTCGGGCTGCGGCATATCGGCGGTCTTGCAGGCGCTGCCCGCCTTGATCGCGGCAAGGATACCATCGGCAATATCGCCGCGCCGCGCTTCGCGCAGCAGCAGACGGGCTCGCCCCAGTTCCTCAACATTCGTTGGTTTCAAACTGGCCAGTTCAACCAGCGCATCATCCTTCATCACGCGGTTGCGCGGGATGTTGCGGGTCTGGGCATAGTCTTCGCGAAAGGCAGCAAGCTCACGCACAATTGCCAGAAACTTTGGCGAATTAGTGCGGGTTTTCACCCGTTTCCACGCCTCGTGTGGGACAGTGATATAGGTGTCGGGATTGGTGAGAATCTCCAACTCTTCGGCAACCCAGCGGCCGCGTTCGCTCTCTTCCAGCTTTTTGGCGAGAAATTCGTAGATCTGGCGCAGGTGGGTCACATCGGCCAGCGCATAGACCTTTTGCGCATCGCTTAAGGGGCGGCGCGACCAGTCGGTAAAGCGCGAGGTCTTGTCGACGCCTTCGTTCACAATCTTGCGAACCAGTGTCTCATAGCCGACCTGCTCGCCAAAGCCGCAAACCATCGCGGCGACCTGCGTGTCAAAAAGTGGCTCGGGAAAGACCTGTGCATCAACAAAGAAAATCTCGAGGTCCTGCCGTGCGGCATGGAAAACCTTAACGACCGAGGTATCGCGGAACAGCGTATAAAGCGGCTCCATCGAGATACCTTCAGCCAGTGGATCGACCAACACAGCATTGTCGTCCGTGGTGCCAGGCATCGCCAACTGCACAAGGCAAAGCTTTGAATAATAGGTACGTTCGCGCAGAAATTCGGTATCGACGGTGACGTAATCGTGCTTGGCCGCCTCTTCACAAAATTCGGCAAGGTCGGCTGTCGTTGTAATGGTTTTCATGGACACACTTTGCAAAAGGTCAGAATAGGGCGCGCTCAATTTCAAGACAGCTACAACAACCCGCCCCAGTTGACCAGATCACCCTTCCAGGGTGATGCGCTGCCGGTCATCCGCCGCGAACCTGCGCAGAACCGCCGGATAAAGCTGATGTTCCAACATCAGCACGCGGGCCGCAAGAGTATCTGCTGTATCATCTGGCAAAACTGCAAGACTGGCCTGCCCCAGCACCGGCCCATCATCCAGTTCTGCCGTCACTTCGTGCACTGTGCAGCCGTGGCGGGTATCGCCTGCTTCCAGCGCGCGGGCGTGGGTGTGCAACCCGCGATATTTAGGCAGCAAGGAAGGGTGGATATTGATCATCCGCCCTGCCCAATGGTCAGTGAAGCCGCCCGTCAGCTTGCGCATGAACCCCGCGAGACAGATAATATCGGGCGCATGCGTCACGAGGGCGGCATTTAGCGCGTCCTCGAACGCGGCACGGTCCTCGCCATAAGGACGGTGATCTACAACCACAGTCGCGATGCCGTGGTCTTGCGCCCATTTAATCCCGCCCGCATCGGCCTTGTTGGACACCACAGCACAGGGCCGCGCGGGGTGATCGCCGGTCATATCATCGACGAGCGCCCGCATGTTGGAGCCGCCCCCCGAGACAAAGATTGCAACCCGTCGCGTCAAAGCAACGCGCCTGTGTAAGTAACGCCGGACCCTTTAGTGATATGGCCGATCTCGATGGCGGTGTGCCCGTCGGTGGCAAAAGCCGCCTTGGCAGCCTCGACCTTATCTGCTGGCACGACGGCGATCATGCCGACGCCTGCATTGAATGTTTTGAGCAATTCGCCTTGCTCCATGCCACCTTGGGCCGCCAACCAGTTGAACACAGGAGGCAAATCCCAAGCATCGAGGTTGATGGTGGCGCCCATGCCCTCAGACAACACCCGAGGCAGGTTTTCGGTCAGACCACCGCCAGTGATATGGGCCAGCGCCGAAACACAATCGTCACGCAACGCTGCAACCGCGCCTTTGACGTACAGCCGGGTTGGTGTCAGCAGTGCCGCGCCCAAGGTGCCCTCGCCCCACGGGCAGGATTCGTCCCATCCCAGACCGCTAAGTTCGACAATCTTGCGCACCAGCGAATAGCCGTTGGAGTGCACTCCGTCGCTCGGCAGCCCGAGCAACACATCGCCCTCGGCCACATCGCGCGGCAACTCGGTGCCCCGCTCCATCGCGCCCACAGCAAAGCCCGCCAGATCAAAATCACCGGCATGATACATGCCCGGCATCTCGGCAGTTTCGCCGCCAATTAGCGCACAGCCTGATTGCTCGCAGCCTGCAGCGATGCCGTTGATGATGCGCGTGGCCTGATCAAGCTCCAGCTTGCCCGTGGCGAAATAATCTAGGAAAAACAGCGGCTCGGCGCCTTGGCAGACCAGATCATTAACGCACATGGCGACCAGATCGATGCCGATACTATCGACGTTGCCTGTATCAATGGCGATCCGCAGCTTGGTGCCGACGCCGTCGGTCGCAGCAACCAGCACAGGGTCGGCAAAGCCTGCGGCCTTGAGATCAAACAGCGCGCCAAATCCGCCCAGACCAGACATCACGCCGGGCCGAGCCGTGCGTTTCGCCGCCGGTTTGATCCGTTCGACCAACGCATTGCCCGCGTCAATATCGACACCCGCATCTGCATAGGTAATGCCGTTTTTCGGTTCAGTCATGATCGGATCCCCAAGTCGCAAATAAATATGCCACTGCGCTTAGTGCATCGCGCTGCTTTGCACAACGGTAACCCTTGACGAAAGCTTCTCCTACGAATACCCACTCGCGCATGGCGGGCCTGTAGCTCAACTGGTTAGAGCAGAGCGCTCATAACGCTTTGGTTGCGGGTTCAAGTCCTGCCGGGCCTACCATACCGCCATAAAATACAATGTTTTCAATGATAGCGTGTCACACGCCGCGAAATCGGCGCGCATTGTGTGCCAATGGGTTACGAGGGGGGTGTCACACAGAATACCAACAATGCCACTGCCTTCAGAGGGCAGTGCCAGTAAAGTAACTGCACTAGATCCCCCTGTTCTTTTAAGTTTCGGATATGTGTCAAGTGATCCCGTAGCCGCGTTTCCGAACCGAGTAACGGGAAGGACACTAATCCCACCATCGATGGTAACGCACTATTGGCTCGCAAGTTCGACCGGAAAATCTAGGCAGGAACTTCCATGTTTGGGAGTGAAAAGGGCGAAAACCGGACATTCGTTGCAAGTGCTCGACACACGCCCAGAATGCGCAAAGCGGCCATTCAAGGGCCCATGACAATAGTTCAGAAAGCTCTCAGCCTGTTTGGCGCTTCCAACTGTCTACAAGTCTACACGCGCCCTCGACTAAGACCCTGTGTGCCCCCATCGGGTGGTCCAGTTCGAATGTTAGTGCATAGTCGGTCTTTGGTTTATCGGGACGATGCTCTTGGGCGCTGGCGGCCGGTATCTAAGGCGCTGTGGGGCCTGATCGTATCGTAGTGACGCCGCCAGCGTTCGATCAGGATGGGCCTCGCATAACGTGGTGAAGACCTCGCGGTTGAGCAGCTCATCCCGGAAAGGGGCATTGAATCTCTCGCAGCAGCCGTTCTCCCACGGTGAGCCGGGGGTGATGAATGCGGATTTTGCACCCACGGCACCGATCCAGGCACGCACCTTCTTGGCAATAAATTCTGCGCCATTATCCGACCTTATGTATTCCGGCGGGCCGCGTAGGATGAGACCAAAGCTTACGCGTTGCTTTCTTTAAAAATTTTAACGCTGCCTTCTTGTCACGTGCCTTTGTGACAAAGCTCTCCGAGATTTCACCTTCGTGATCCACGGCACGCCAGACGTAGTGTCGCTCACCATTTAACTTCACGAACATCTCGTCCAATTGCCAGCGCCAGCAACAGGACAGCATGCCTTGGATCAGGCGCTTTCGGATCTCAGATGCGAACATCGGATCAAACCTGTGCCACCAGAAACGGACCGCTTCATGACTGACATTGATGCCGCGTTCATCCAGCAGATCCTCAACACTCTGAAGCGAGCGGGGGAACCGTATGTACAGCCTCACTGCTAGGCGGATGATCTCGCGGCTCGTTTTGAAATAGCGGAATGTATCCGGTTTGGTCGTCCGGCGACGCTACGAAAGGACCCTGCTATGCTCAAGACAGTTTCTTCTGACAGTGCCCAGATAAGAGCTTGGCTCCTTCGCAAATCGAACATTTCCGCTAATAGGCGACTTTTCCCGACCTCAGCCCTCGCGCTCCGTCCTGAGACCAAGACGGCTCGCGTGCCACGCAGCTTCCGCACGTGAGCCAATGCCGAGCTTGCGGTAGATTGCCTTGATATGGCCTGCCACGGTGGTCACTGCAATGCCCATCTCCTGAGCAACCTCGGCATTCCTCAGTCCCCGCGCGATCAGCCCCAGAACTTCGGTTTCACGATGGGTTAACAGGGTTTCGGCATCCGAAGACGGACCCGTGAGCCGGAAATGTGCCATGATCCGCCGCGCGATTAACGGCGAGATGGCGGGTAGGCCGATGGATAATTGCGCCAATTGATGGGCAAAGGTCTCTGGCGCCGTCTCTTTAAGCAGATATCCATCCGCTCCGGCTGAAAGCGCCGCCACGATACTGGCGTCATCGCCCATGACCGTCGTGACCACCTTGATGGCATCGGGGCTGCTCCGCTTGATCATGCGCACTACCTCCAACCCAGAGCCGTCCGGCAGGCCAAGATCAATCAGTACCAAGTCGAAAGTTCTGTCCTGCAAACGGGTCGCCGCGCGCACGGTAGCCGCGGTGGAGACGCAAGTGCCGGGGAATATACCCAAGACCATATCGACGAGCCATCGGCGGGTCTCGACGATGTCTTCTACGATCAGAACGCTTTTCATTCTGCGGCCCTCGGCTTTATCTGGGCGGCGGGTTCAGCCGCCATTGGCGGCGAGAGAGAGAGCGTGGCGCTCAGAAGCGTTCCCGCCGGGCTGGTAGCGACCGCAAAGCGTCCGCCAACTTGTTCAACCCGGCTTGCAAGGTTCGTCAAACCGTTTCCAGTTGAGACATGGTCTGTCTTAAACCCCTTTCCATTGTCCTGCACCGAAATCCTCAGCCCGCCATCAGCGATTGCGAGGCTTACATCGACGGCGGTAGCGGAAGAATGTCGGATCACATTGTTAATCGTTTCCCTCAACAGGGACCGCAACGTATGAACGACCTGTGGGGCAAGCTCCACACTAGGGAGACCTTCGTCATGCCACTGTGTAACAATGCGCGCCGCATCAAGATGCTCCAGCATTTCCACCCGAAGGTCGGCTACAAGTTGCGGCAAAGGGAGACTGGTTTGATTGGGGTTCGAAATGATCTCGCGCAAATCTGACATAGTTTGGCGGATCAAATGATCCTTCCGATCCGGCTTGCTTGCATGGAGCGCCCCAAGCAGCAGAACGCCAATATTGTCGTGCATATCGCGGTTAATGCGCTGCCTTTCTGCGGCAACGGCTTCGACGTATTCGTGGTGTAATCGCAGACTACTTTCGATCATTGTGTTCAAGGACTTGGCGCGCGACAAATCGGCCGATGAAAACAACCGCCCGCCTTGGTGGGCCCATTCCAGCTCCAAACCGGGAAGCCCGGCCACAGGTGCAAGCTTTAATATCGCACCGTCGTTCTCCAGTTTTGTCGTGAGATCGTGGACCACCGTTGTCGGGGTAATGTGCAAAGGGTTGAAGAGATCAGCCCAGAATGACTGCAACAGTGCCTGCTGCCGAGGTCCGGCCTCAGCATGCGCTATTTCGGTAATGCGTTGATAGAGGACCTCGGCTGGCAGTCGCCGGTTGCGCCGCAGCCATCGGGCGATGACCTCGCGCACCGGCAAATAAGCCATGCCGACAATCCCCAACGCAAGTCCAAGCGCCGGTGCCCTGTCAAGCGAAAATCCGAAGATGAATGCCGCGTCAAGAAGCAGCAAGAGGGCTGCGCCGACGCCATAGAACAGTAGACCGAACGCATAGGTGCCCAGATCGAAAAGACGGTACCGCAGTACACCCATGGCGATCCCGACATAGATCAACAAGAAGAACAGAAATGCCGTACTCTGCTCAAGAAACGGCGGGAGATTCAGTAGTGTCGGCACCACCGAGGTCATCACAAAAGCGCCGGCTCCGATCGCAATAGAAAGGCCAAACCAGCCTAGCATTGCCCGGGCCCTTGGATCGCGCCTGTTGACGACGACTTGCGCCATAATCGCCGCTAGGAGCACAAGCATAACAGCGACAATCGCGTCCTGCATCAAGCCCACATATCGTGGCCAATCTGCCAGTTGGATGAATGCAATGACACCGCCGATCAAAACGGTGGGCAGCAGAAGCAAGCCGCGCGGCACGATCCGGCGCGGATACATTAAGAAAAGGGTGACAACGCCGATGCCGAAAGTCAGAGACCCGATGCTGTTGATCCGGCTGGCAGTCGCAAACACCGGCAGGCTTAACGCCAATTCTCGGGCGCTATAAACAGCCGCCGAGCCCGAGGCCATGGCCAAACCCACGCCAGCAAGCATGAACATCCATGCCGCCCTATCCTGTACACGTAAGCAAACCAGCCAAGCGCCCACAAGAAGGCCAGTAAGCGCGACCCCAAGCTGCAACCACAATTTGACCGGAAGATCGGCCAACGGACGTGTGGCCCTTGCTTCGACAGTAAAGCTTTCTATTGCTCCTGAAGAAACTGTCACGATTTCAACCGGTCCCGCCCGCAACATCGCGGCCATCTCGTCTTGCCGCCGGAAGAACCGGCGCAGGGCAGCCGCGGACTTCAGCGCGTCAGGCTCTTCGATCAGGTCTGTCGGTTCAAAGCTCAGCCGCGAAGCCGAAGATCTTTGACTCGGTTCGATGCTGAGCAATTGGGCGCCCTTGAGGGCGGCTGGCAAAACCGACTCTCGGTGTATTTTGTCGATGACAACATCGCCATCAAGACTGACCGTGAGACCGAGTCCCAACCAAGGTTGCTTTGTAGATAGCCAGACCAGAGCGAGCGCCAGCGCAACACTGACGACAACAATTCCTACAAAATATGCTCCCGGCGCAAAATACCTTCGCAAAGCCTTTCCCCTGTTATTCACTCTCAATTTTGTAGTGGCCGGACCGGAGCAGAACGTTCAACGCGTCAATCTATTATCAAATTTCTTTGCCACGATTAGTCGGATTAGCAGATCCCGCATCCCCCCCGAACAGGGGGCAGACGACGCATCAATGCGACGGGATAGTTCGTTATCTATGTTTTATACTTTGAGGGGATTGATCAAATGAGCAAGAGAATTTTCGTGTCCGCGGTGTCCATTGGCCTTGTAAGCGGCCTGTCCGGTTGCCTGTCGAATAGCAGTGGCATTCTTGCGGGTGCCGGGATCGGGGGATCGCAGGGGTACGAAGCTGCCTTCGATGCAGCCACCGCCCGCGTGCCGACGAGCGACATGCCAACCAGTTTGAACGCCAACTACACGGGCCAACTCAAGGTCGGCGTGAACAGCGGAACAGCCAACCTTCAGGGAACGACTGTTGCACCGCAGTCGGCAGAAATCATTGGTGACGTAAATATCGATGTAGCCTGGACCGATGGACAGGCAGCCAATCCTTTTTCCGGCGGTGCCAGCAATATTGTCGCAACCGAAGCAGGCACATCAAATTCTGTTGCAATTAATGGGCAATTGACCGTCGACCCAGCCATGCCCGCGTCGATCAACAGGACACATACGCCCTCGCAGGTCATTGCGGGCAATACGATCCCGGACATCAACACGGGGGCGTTCCTGTTTCACATGACAGGACGGTTAGAAAATGGCGGACAGGAAGGTGACGCGAACCTGCAGTTTGGCGGCAACTTCTTCGGTCCCGGTGGCAATGCAATGGTCGGAACCGTGAATGGCGGGATCAACGATGTGAACAACCCGTCACCGCAAATCTTCGATGTGGGCATCGGCGGCACCTTTTATGCCACACAATAAGTCCGGTGACCCGGTGCAAGGGCAATCAGCAGGGACGCCCTGTCGCTTTCGCATTGTGTAATCACACTGGGGACGTCATGAACCGAAAAATGCATCCCGCTCTGGTTGTCGCGTTATGGGCGTTATGGTGTCTGTGGCTCCCTGTACAAACGCTTGCATTTGTCCTTGATGACGCCGAAAAAGCGATCAATGTCGGGCGTGCCGCCGATGTCATCTCCGCCGTGCAGGCCTACCAGCCAACGACTGAGCAAGAGACCCTACGCCGTCTGTGGATACTCGGTGTTGCCAATGCGCGCGCGGGACGGGTCGATGAAGCGATTGCCCCTCTGGCCGAACTTGTCGCACTGATGCCCGCGCAGCCGGCATTTCGGCTCGAACTAACAAGCGCTCTGCTCGCAGCGGGACAGACAGAGCGCGCACGCTACCATCTTGAGCAAGTACGAAATGCCGATTTACGGCCCGAGGTCCGCGACCGCGTCGATGCCCAGATCGTTCGGCTCGACCGACCGAAACATTGGCTGGGCTATTTTCGCATGGCCTTTATCCCGGAGAGCAATGCAGCCCGCCAGACGCAGGCGGAAACTGTCAATCTGGGCGGTCTGTCGTTCAACCTTACCCCTGCCGCGCGCGAGCAGGCGGCGAATGGTGTGGAACTTGGGTTTGGCCTCGCAGCGGTCCCGCCCTTGTCCGCGCGGTTGCATGCGCGCTTCGGCTTGGATGTCAACGCCCGCCTGTTTGATGGCAATGCGCCCAACGATGTCATTCTACGCGCTCATACTGGCCTGATAGATTTTAACGCCGACGGCCGACGCCTTTTGGTTGAGATTTATGCCACGCAACGCTGGATTGATGAGACACACTATTCGCGCAGTCACGGTCTAGGACTTACCTATGGAAAGACCCTTGGCAACCGCGCGCGAATTGACCTCGCGGCGCAGCATGAAAAGTTGACCTACGTGCAAGGTCGATACGACACGAAACAGACCGCCGCCCAAGCACAGTTGTCCTATGCTGTTTCTCCTAGATGGGTCCTGCGTACAGGGCTGAGACTTGAGACCCGTTCAAGTCAATACGCCCCGGCTGCGGGATTCGCGCGCGGCCTTACCCTCGGCGGTGACTATACGTTCGCAAACGGCTTGCGGCTTGGGCTGGACCTGTCCTACGACTTGAACGACTTTAGAGGGGTGCATCCGCTTTTTGGGGTGGCGCGCAGTGATCGAAAGGCCTCTAGTACGATCCAACTGACCAACCAGAAATGGAACTTTCAAGGATTCGCCCCCGTTTTCAAGGTCAGAGCGGAACATCAGACCTCCAACATCGTTCTCAATAGCTATCGAAACCTTGGCGCCAGTATCGGTTTCACACGCTCGTTTTGAGGAAGGCCTCTAGAGGGTGCTGTCAGACCAATGCGAAGCAGTCTCTGCAAGGACTGGACCTGTCGCGGTTTGCCGAAGGGAATTTAGCAGGGCTTATAGCGTTGATGATCCGTATCATCTCAGCAAGGTGTGTCCCAGCGTCCTCGATGAACGGCCTACCTTGTTCTTCTTCTTGTGCTCCTGGGCAGGCACCAACAATTGCGATTTTAGGATGTTGATCCCCAAGGCGGTAGTCTGGTCCTGCAAAGCACATACTTCATTCCGGTTGGTCGCTGTTATCCAGCAATATGGATCAAATTCCAGAACAAAAGTGCCCACTTTTCCAAAGCACCCTAAAAGTGGGGCACTTTTAGGGGTTAAATATCTAATTTTATTGAAAAATATAGTGTAGTTAGAGCCCAGAAGAGAACCACGACCCCGAAAGACCAGTAACCCAGCTTCTTGACTTCTCCGCAAACAGAGAACCGTAAAGTCCGCTCTGCGGTCATCTGACCTAAAAAATTGCTGCACGATGTGCGAATGGCCGCTCTGACGGGCTGCATTGCAGCAATAGGTCAGCGATTGAATGGCTGGTTAGGGCCGGAACGACATGCAGGCAGCCACGACAGTCGGAAATTGCGCAGGAGCGCCGCTTGTCCGCCGCGAGCCTGCAGCAGACGCCTTCGGGCCACTACAACCAGCCCGCCACGGCCTACCGCCTCCACTAGGCCGCTATTTGATCCCAAACTGACCGAAATCCGACTACGACAGCCGTCGGACACCTTGCGCGGACGGGCGATGCGATGATTACGCCCATCGACCCAAACGGGATTGTGGACCGATAGACCGTACCAAATTTGCGTTCAAGATTGGTCTCGTCCCGGTCAAACACGACATCACGGATGCCAGGGTGAAGCGGCAGCAGCATCGCGAGCTTCCGGTGGGAGTCGACGCAAAGTACCAGACCCGCTTGCCCCAGCGAACCGGTCAGACCTCCGAGTCCGCAACAGGGCCGCCAAGACACAAATACTTACCCTCAAACCATCAGTGGAGAACCGACATGACCAGCCCTGAACCGGGGTCAATACCCCCAGTCCTATCCAATGGCAAAGATCCGATATTCGCGCCCCCGGCCTCTCCTCTAACGGTGGATGACATGCTTGTTGGCGGTCTCGCCATCGACGCTTGGCTCAAGGTATCGAGGTTCGGCATGACCATCGGCGAGGATACCACGATATTTGCCGCTTTGCCCGTCGAGCTGCACTTTGCCGAGATCCAATATTGCTTTGGATTGCGGTTTGGGAACCCGGCATTTTATGCAAAGACCTTCGACCACGTTACCGATGCGCGAGGCCTGGCCTGGCGCGACGTTCTGCGCCAAGCCAGACAGGTGGATCCTGAAGCGTCTGAATTCCCGACGGCAGACGTGCCCTTTGTTTCTTGTGGTACACTCAGGGACCGCAAGGGCGACGTCTTGGTCCAACCTGGCGATGTTTTGGGGCATTCGATCTCCATTACCGGTTGGAAGTTTTTCCAGCGGTTCCTGCGGTCCGCTCAGCGGACCGGCATCGATATACACAGCAGTGCTGTGCAGATGGATCTGGGGTTTGAGCCGCAGTCGAACCAGAAAGGCGATTGGGGTGTACTGACCTATTCCAACGTGCGGAGTCTATGATGTTGACGATTGATCTGATGGGCGATCCGCATCTGGCGAAATCCTTCGTTCACGGTGTGCCCCTTCATCGGCGCGGCGAGCGAGAAGAGATGGTCTGGCAAGCGTTTGCCGTCAACCTGGCAGCCACCAAGGCTGATCTCCATGTGTGCCTAGGGGATTTATTTGATCGGGCGATTGTACCCTATGATGCGATCTTGCGAGCCGCCGATGTCTACTTGCATACTGCCGCAGAGAAGCCCGAGACGCAGTTCATAATTCTGCGTGGCAACCATGATCTCTTAAGAGACCTCGAGCGCGCTTCAGCTTTTGACCTCTTCGCACGTCTTGTGGCGTCAGCTGACAATGTCACCATCGTGACAGATCCGGTGGTAGTTCGAAATCATCTGTTTGTCGGCTATGATCCGGTCACCCCGTTGGCGGACCGGATCACTGAAGACCATCGCGGTGCCTTGGCTGCGTTTTTTCATGCAGATACAACAGGGTTTGGCAGTAACACCAACCTTATCCCGCTTCAGAAGCTCGCCAGTCTAGGGATAGACAAGGTGTTCAACGGCCATGAGCATAAGGCCACCGAATTTACGCGAGATGGCGTTGACGTCACGGTCTTTGGATCGCTCCAACCCTTTGCCCATGGCGAAGAAAGTGACGACACCCTTTATGTCACCTTGCCTCTCGCTGAGTTGAATGAAGCAGGCGACCTTCAGGACAAGTGTGTCCGCATCCTGTTGGCAGCGGGCGAGACCGTGGATCAAGAGATCGACTGTCTGCAACTAACCGTAAAGCGCGTGGCTGAGGCCGCAGCTGAGGCCGAGGAGGTGACACTGGGCGAGTTCGACATCGAGGCCTTGTTTCGGCGAGCTTTTGAAGACGCCAGGGTCTCCGACACGCTGTCCAACACAATGCTGCAGCGGTTTCATGACCGCCGCTTATCCCGGGAGGCATGATCCATGCTGCACTCCATTCGCTACACGGTGACCTTTTCAACAACCGGTAAGACCCTGACCGAGAACATCACCTTTCGCCCGGGTTTCGGGATCCTTACTGGCGCAAATGAGAGCGGGAAATCCCTTGTTGTCGAAATGATCCGCTGGTGCCTCTTTGGTTCCGCAGCCCTTCGTGGCAAGATCGGCGACTACAAGAAGGCCAGCGCCCGATTGGAGATCGTTCTTAAGGGCAAGCCCTATGTGATCGAACGGACCGCGTCTCATGCCACGCTGTTTCGAGGTCCTGATCAGATTGCCGTGGGGACAACGCCAGTAAACCAGAAGGTTGTCGAGCTTTTTGGTTTTGGTCTGGAGGTGTTTGATGCCTCCTGCGTAGCCTTACAGGGCGAAATCGAGGCGTTAGGGACGATGAAGCCCGCTGAACGCAAGCGCCTGGTCGACAGCGTCATCGGCGTTGGCGTCATTGAAGAACTGGCCAAATCTGCGGGCGATGAGGCCAATGCCCTGAAACGTCGTGCCAGGGACCTCTCGCAGAACCTGCGCGCCCCGGAACCACCACCCAAGCCTGATGACTACCGCTTGCTGAGCGAGATCGATGCAGATTTGGCTGACCTGGCCAAGGCCCGCACCCGCTTGGACCATTTGCGAGGCGTTACCACCGAGACACGCAGCCCACCCACGCCCCCACACGAAACCGTCTCGACCCCGGTCCCAGAGCTGCAGGCTTTGGCGTCGAGCCAAGATGGGATGAATGCCCGCTTGAGAGCCGCTGAGATGGAATTGACCGCACTGCCGAAGCCGTCGCCCTACAGTGACTCCGAGCTTGCCAAGATTGCGGGTCAAAGTGACGGGTTTCAACAGTGGCAAAACAAGCAGCGGTTGCTGGCCAGTGCACCTGATCCCGGCGCGGGCGTTCAGAAGGTCAAGCAAGCCATGGCATTTCAGGATGCTGAACATCTGAGGCACCGGATTGCAGCGCTAAGATCAAAGGGTGTGCACATCTGCCCGTCCTGTGCCCACCAATGGCCCGTGGAAACAGCCAGCATTGAGGCCATCGCAGCCGATCTGGCGTTGGTGAATGATGTTGAGAAGCCTGAGGGTGTTCCGACGGAGCGCAAGGCCCTGTTGGCCCTTCTGAGGGCGGCACAGGCATGGGAAGACATCCAGCCGCAGCTGACATCCCTGGCAGATGTTCACCCCTGCGAGCGCCCTGCCCTAGACTTTGCTGAGATTGAAAACCACCGGCTTCGCAACGGCTATGCAATTCGCCGCTCGGAGCTGAACCAGGAGATCAAATCCTTGGATATGGCGCTTGCCGGTCTGCCGGACTACGTTGCACAATTGCGAGAGCGGCAGCGCTTCGAAGACCGTCTGGCGCTTTACCGAGATCAACAGACGGCCTTTGACATCTGGCAGCGCGCTTTCAAGGCGGCGCAAGCAGAAATCGCAACGCTGATAGAGCCGGTTAAGGGCTACGATAAGCTGGCTACTCTGCGTAGCGCCGTGGTCCTATACGACACGCTTCGCATCCGCTTTGAGCTGGACCTGCAACGCTATACTGAAGGCATGGCTGAGGTTTCCGACAGTCTGAAGGAGGCTGAGGATTGGGAACGGGCACGGCAAGCGCTGACCAACCTTCGTGGCATGGTCAAACAACACCTGCTCCCATCTCTGAACAAGGTGGCAAGCCAGTATCTGGCGCAAATGACCGGCGGCGAGCGACAGATCATTTACGCCGACGAGTGTTTTGCCATCACCGTAGACGGGCAAGCGCTGAATACCCTCTCAGGCTCAGGCAAGGCCGTGGCCTGTCTGGCGCTCCGGCTCGGCCTCGGACAGGTCCTCACCCAGGGTATCTTCCCAGTCTTTATCGGGGACGAGATTGATGCGAGCATGGATCAGAACCGCACGGCCAATACTGCCGCCATGTTTGAGGCCCTAAAGTCGCGGCTGGGCCAGATCTTGCTGGTTACCCATAAGCGGCCAGAGGCGGATTACATGATCGAGTTGGGAGGCATTTAGGGCCCCAGGTTTACGGATTTGAACTGGAACATTTTAGATCGCCTCCTGCCCCCTTACGAGCATAAGGAGCTGGGCAAACATCTCATTGTCGCCATCACTTTTCCAGAAATTGATGAACTGGCAAACAACCTGCAAGTTTCCAACTTCATAGTGCCCGTTGCTGTCAATTCTGTCCAACGATGGCAGCAGGTTTTGGTCAGCCTCACCACCGTGGAACTGAAAGTGAATGCCGGTCAGGGCGCAACAATTATTTTGTATATCAAGCAGGCGCGCAATGGTGACCTCCAGCTCATACAAAGACATCCGTAGCTCTTTGTTTTTCACCAAGCGCTCGACCACCTGACCATTTGAGCCTTTGACTGTGTTTTCGACAGAGCCACGCATCGCAATAATCGATCTTTCACGACTGCCTAGAACGCGGCCATCGGACGGTTTGTCGCTAGACACCGTCAGCTGACCTGCCGCCTCCCGTTTAAGGAGTGATGCCAAAATCCAAACAAATGAATGTGAATCAACAAGCTGGACAGATGCCAGCTTTGCCTCTTGCGCAATCAGCGGACGCAGGGAGTCGAGGATTGCAAGATATGTAGAATAGTTACCCCATGAACATTTCCGCAGGGTCGAGAATTCGATGCCCATCATGTCGAAAGCCCGGTCAAACCCGGTGGGTTGGATCGGCATATAGCGATCCATGTTCTTGAGAAAGAACAGGTAGGCAATCAAAGTGTACTTTCCACCCATGCCTGCAAGACGATCAAATATCGCCGCGTCGTCAGCATCCCCCCTATAAAGCCCGAAGAGCAGCGCTTCCACCTCTTGTCGCTGGCGGGAAGTATGTAGTGCCTCCAACAAGATTCGATGCTCGCGGTTCGCATGGCCGTATCTGTTTTGCCAGAACAAAAGATTGTTGGTGAGGTTCGTGCGACTATCCTTTTGGATTTCGATTGCATCAATCACATGCTGAAGGATTATTCCGGAACCGATGCTGGTCTCGTCCCAAGTGTCAGCGCGCATCAATGTAAGGGCATGATCACGCAGTAGCGGTTTGTAGTTTTCCCAACTGGCCGCCAACCCATCTTCAAAGGTCTCAAATGGATGACCAGACCGTTCCGTGACCAGGCTTTGGAAGCGGGCAAACACGGCCTTAAAGTCAAAGGGGCGCAGTGTCGGGGAGGCTGCGGTTTCAGGGGCAAGACCACCTCCGTACCAATCAATGAAGCGCTGTAAAGCAGCCACGCTGTCAATCTCGGCCCGGAGGGTGTCTGAGCGAGTCAAAGGTAACAGCGGACCATTGATGTTGGAGTTGCCATTGTTCGGTTCGGCGAGAAGCTTCACCCCTATAAGCGATGGAGGCGCAGGTGGCTGAAACCAGATACGGGTTTCACTGGCTTGCCGGTGCATCGCCAGCACTTTTCCGGTTCCCGTGCGAAAGCCGACAACATAGTCGGTCGGGGCTTTGACGGGTTCACCAAATCGGGTGGTCAGAAGCCGCTCTGCCTCGGTGGTTTTCAACGTCATGCAATTTCCAGTTCTGCGGCGGGTTCTAGCGCTTCATGCAAAAGGGCGGTGAGGAGGCGTTGGCGGGTGGTGTCGGCGGTGGCGAGGCTGGCCTCCAGCCGATCGCAGAGGGCCATCAGGGCATCGACCTTGGCCACGATGCGGTGTTGTTCGGCGAGGGGTGGGAGGGGGACCAACATATTTTTCAACGCCGTCCCGTTAACGTTTGCCTGCCCTGTCTGTTTTTTGATCAACGGGACAATCTGCGTGTCCCGAAAGACTGGAGCATTCATTGCCAGGTTCAAATAGTATGGCGAGGTTGACTGCGATGACAGGCGTATCCGGATCAGATAGGACGCAAAGGTGCGGCAATCATCTTCGCCGAGATAGAGGCCTGTCTTGCCAACCAATTCAGCGCTATTCGTGCGATTATAGAGAAGATCGAATGTCTTTAGAAACAGGTTCGGCAATTCTTTTGATGTTGCAGGGATTTTCTTATCATTGCCCCAAATAACTCGGCCATCTTGAATATTCCCCATCGCAAGAACGGGGACACCTTTGTCCACTGGATGCGACTTTTCGGACGTACCATATTGCGTAAATAGTGACAAATCTCCTACCCGCGCCCAGTTCCATCCCTTCGGAATTTCGAAAGGCAACTCAGTTGGATCAACACCCGCAAGAGGCTTCTCCCGCCGAATGATCTTGTTCCGAACAAGTTCATCACGCTCAGCAGCAATTCGACTCAACGCCAAAGAGGGAGCTTCATCACAAGCATCCTGCTCCACCAGCTTCCCGCGCACGGCGAGGTTCAGGATGGTTTGGCGGAGGGGTTTGATTTGGTCGGGGCGGGTTGTGAGGGCGGGGAGGAATTCCAGGGCAAAGCGGGCGTGGGAATGGAAATCCGCGTCTTTTAAGCGCGCCGGGCCGGACGGAGAACCGTTGCCCGTTCGCTTGCTCTCGCCTGTCTGTGCTTGTGCGTTCTCGGGTGCGGTCAGGCGGGCGAGGCTGGCGGCGGTGAGCTTGTAGCGCACCCCCTCGCGCGCCGTGCGGGCCTCTTCCAACCGATCACACAGCGCCATCAACTCATCCACCTTGGCCTGAACCTCAGGGCAAACCAAGGGCACTGGCACCTCCGCGACCCGCCCGACACTCAGTGTGACATTGGCGGTGCCCGTCATACGCGCCACCAGCAATTCGTCTTTGAAAGCCGAAAGATATTCGAAGATGAACCGAGCGGAAATCAGGCTAGGATCATGCGGAAATATCGCCACAAGGATGGTGCCCAGCGCGAACTTTCCTTCCTGATAATGCAGTCGATTCAGGCTGGCGTTGCCGTGGCCCGTGGAAGACACCAACGGCACGATGGCGGCGGCACCATCAAAATCAAAATGATCGCAAGTGCCCCGTTCGGCTGCTGTCACGACAAGTGGGAATGTACCGGGCTGCGCCTGTTGTATCCCGGTTTGCCCCTTTTCTATCCGCGCAAGTGACCCCAATCTTGCAAAGCGGGAAACACCTGAAAAACTTTCCGGGAAATCCTCATCAGTGAGTGCATCAAACTTCTTCTGTTTTGGTAGTTCGCCTTTCTTAATCAGATTGGCCTTAACCTTTTCAAGGGCTTCGAGAATTTTCTCAGGTGGCATCGTTGTTGAAGGCGTGTCCAGATTGCCTGAAATCGCCAAAGCGATGGCAATCTTTCGAAATTGTTGAATGCGGTCAGGATCGTCACCAATCTTTTCAAAGGACGCCAGCAGCCGATCAAAACTCATTGAATAAGCGCCTCAGTCAAAATTGCTCTTAACTGATCACGGATGGCGGCGACCTCGGCCTCTGCCCCGTCCAACTCGGCCAGCAGGGTTTCGGGATCGCCGTGATCCTCCTCCACCGCATGGGGGTTCTTGACGTCCAGATTATAGCCACGCGCCTTGATCTCGTCCGCCGTCACCTTCCACGCCTGCGGGCCTTCGACGCGGCCTTCCCGCGCGGCCCCGCCCCACCATGCGGCGCAGTCGTCCAAATGATCCAGCCGGATCGGCTTGGTCATTGAATAGGCTTTTTGCCCCTCGGGCACGCGGTGTTCCCAATACCAGATGTCCTGCGTGGGCGTGCCCTTTTCAAAGAACAGCAGGTTGGTGCCGATGGAGGCATAGGGTTTGAAGACCGAGTTCGGCAGCCGCACGATGGTGTGCAGGTTGCATTCCTCCATCAGGTGTTCCTTGAGCCGGGTCTTGATGCCTTCGCCGAACAGCGAGCCATCGGGCAGGACCACCGCGGCGCGGCCACCCAGTTTGAGCAGGCGGATGATCAGGGCGAGGAACAGATCGGCGGTCTCCCGGGTCTTGAAGGTGGGGAAGTTGCTTTCGATCCCGTCCTCTTCCTTGCCGCCAAAAGGCGGATTGGTCAGGACGATGTCGACCCTTTCATCACGGGTCCAACTGACCAAGGGGCGGGCGAGCGTGTTGTCGTGGCGCACGAAGTCAGGTTCCTCGACCCCGTTGAGCAGCATGTTGGTGACGCAAAGCATGTGGGGCAGCGGTTTCTTTTCCACGGCGCGCAGGGCGCCCTGCATCTGTGCCTCATGTTCGGGGCGTTTGACGTAGCGCTCGCGCATGTGGCGCATGGCGCAGGTCAGAAAGCCGCCGGTGCCGCAGGCAGGGTCGAACATGATTTCGCCAGGGTGCGGGTCGATCTGTTGCACCATAAAGGCGGTGACGGCGCGCGGGGTGTAGTATTCGCCCGCGTTGCCTGCATTTTGCAGATCGTTCAGGATTTGCTCGTAGATGTCGCCGAAGTGTTGGCGCTCGGTCAGATTGTTGAAGTCAACCTCGTTGATCTTGTTGATCATCTGCCGCATCAGCTGGCCGGATTTCATGTAGTTGTAGGCATCCTCGAACACATCGCGGACGACCTTGGCGCGGGGGCCTGCATTGGTGGGCAGCGCTTTGAGTTGCGTGAACAGGGTGTTGTTCACGAAATCCAGCAGCGTGTCGCCCGTGATCCCCTCGGGGTCCGCCGCCCAGGCGCGCCATTGCAGGGCATCAGGGATGGGCGAGGTATAGTCCTCTTTCGTCAGCTCGAGTTCCTGATCCTGATCGTCGATGATCTTGAGGAAGAACATCCAGCACAGCTGACTGATGCGCTGAGCATCGCCATCCACGCCGGTGTCTTTGCGCATGATGTCCTGGATGGACTTAACGAGGGTACGGACGGACATGAGTTATGCGCTTTCTTGGTATATTGCAGACTGCAGGTCGTGAACGGCCTGTTCGAATTTGGGTTTTCCACCGAAAGCACGGACAAGTTCAATCACACTTCCCATGCCACTGAACGGTGCGATCTTCAGAACACCGAGGTCGTCGAGGTCCATAACGCCTTCATCGGCATATTTTTCCAGCAGAGCTTCGAGAACGGCTTTCGCCTGTGGACCATACTTGGTGAACGCATCGCGCTTCTTCACGCTTTCGGCCCGCTCTCGTCGGGTTAGGGGTTTGGCGTCAAAGGCGATGTGGCAGATCAGGTCGAACGGATCAAGGTCCTTGCCAAGCTCCGCTGCGATCACATCGAAAGGAAGGCCTTCGGCTTCCAGCTCTTCGAATACAGCCTGCTTGCGTCCTTCGCCATTCCAGCGCTTAAGGAATTGATCGAGGCTGGCAAACTGCCGCTGCAGTGCTTTGCGGGTATAGTCTCGTAGGGACTCTGTAATCAGCTTTCCGTCTTCATCCAGGTATTCCACGCGTTCAGCTACAATGATCGCCCCTACACCGTCTACGTAGACCTTACGGATCGGTCCACCGCCAGTTTTGCTATTAAGCGGATCAAGCGGATCAACCGGATCGATAAGAACCGTTTCGTCGTCACTCGGTTCCGGCGACAAAGGCTCGCCATCAATATCAGTCTGCGGGACATCATCCGGAGGCGCAATCGGATCATCAGGGCCAGGTTGGTAGATTTGGACGGGCTCACCATCGAATTCGGGGTCTGCAAAATGACTGGTCGACCCACGGAAATCCATCACCGTGAAGAAAAGCTTTTGGGTATCCTCATGTACGCGGGTCCCTCGGCCAATAATCTGTTTGAACTCAGTCATGGATCCGACCTCGCGGTCGAGCACGATCAATCGACAGGTCTGCGCGTCAACGCCGGTGGAGAGAAGCCGTGAGGTCGTTGCGATCACTGGATAGGGTGCCTCGGGGTCGATGAAATTCCCAAGCTGGTCTAGGCCATTTTTGTCATTGCCGGTGATGCGCATAACGTAACGGTGATTTTGCGCCACCAGATCGGCGTTTTCGTTTATCAAGGCCTGGCGCATGCGGGCAGCGTGTTCTTGATCTACGCAGAAAACGATGGTCTTTGCCATTCTGTCGCCGCTTTGCTTTAGAAACTCTGTCACCTTTTGGGCTACCAGCTTGGTACGATCTTCCAAAACCAGCGTGCGGTCGAAATCCTTGGCATTGTAAATGCGATCTTCAACCTCTTCGCCATCGCGGTCGAGTTGCCCCTGAACAGGTCGATAGCCTTGAACGTCGCGGTCGATGTGAACCTTGATGACCTTGTAAGGTGCCAAAAAACCGTCGCGAATGCCCTGCTTCAGCGAATAGCTGTAAACAGGTTCACCGAAGTAATCGATGTTTGACGCATACTCGGTCTCCTTTGGCGTAGCAGTCAGGCCGATCTGGGTCGCTGACGTGAAATGGGCTAGGATTTCCCGCCAAGCAGAATCGTCAGCCGCACTGCCCCGGTGGCACTCATCAATGACGATCAGGTCAAAGAAGTCGGGCGAGAACTCCTTATAAATCTTTTGGCTTTCATCCGGACCTGTAATTGCTTGGTATAGACCGAGGTAGATTTCATAAGACGTGTCGATCCTGCGACGCTTATCTAAAGCTAGCGTCAAATCAGTAGAAGTGCCGTCTGCCCTCTCAATGGTTTTCGCATGCGTTGACAGTTTGGCCATATTGCCTGCGAAGGGCCTGAAGTCGTTCACCATCGTTTGGTCGATCAACACGTTTCGATCAGCCAAAAATAGGATGCGCTTCTTCTTGCCTGCCTTCCAAAGTCGCCAAATTATCTGAAACGCTGTGTAAGTCTTGCCAGTGCCTGTGGCCATAACCAGAAGAACCCGGTCCTGCCCTTTTGCTATGGCCTCCATAGTAGAGTTTACGGCATTGATCTGGTAATAGCGCGGCGCCTTGCCGCTGCCGTCGTCAAAGTAGTCCTGTAAGGCCACGGCTGACGCGTCATCTGACAGACCCTTCCACTGGCAATACCGCGCCCAAAGCTCCTCAGGTGATGGAAACTCATTCAGAGCAAGCGAAACCTCGGGTGTCGGGCTCATCCCGGTCCGATCATGGAAAACGAAACCGTCACCATTCGAAGAAAAGACAAATGGAATTTCTAGGGTTTCTGCGTATGCCAAACCTTGTTGAAGCCCCGCACCAATGGCCTGGGTGTTTTCCTTCGCCTCAATGATGGCGATAGGAATGTTCGGCTTAACGGAAAGGATATAATCAGCGCGTTTGCCCTTACCACGGCTTACCAATTTGCCTCTGACGATGATCCGACCTTTGGTAAAGCTAACTTCTTCACGAACTTGGGTGATTTCATCCCAACCAGATCCGCGAAGCGCAGGGGTGATGTACTTTGTGCAGATGTCACGCTCACTGAGCAATCGCTTGTCCATACAAATATTTCCCGGTCAAGTAGCATGCCACTAGGGGCAGAAAATCAATTAAATCTTTTGTTATGAGACGTTAGACGGGATTCAGGTTATTCGGCAACGGCAATTGAACTCAAATCCTGGTTTGTCGCGCATTAAAGGAAAATACTGCAGGTTGCTGCAACTGCAGAGCATGGGCCAACAGAAGACGATTAATCAACTTCGTCCGTGTGATCCTTCAGAAACATCGACTTTAGCACTTTGCCGGCCGTATTTCCTCTACGCGCAGCTGGCGGTCTTTGGAGGGACTCCGAACCACAGTGCTGAGCCCGAAACTTGGGCGGTTCACTATATGGTCTGCCTGACACCACCACGTTGCGTCGGTGCCGATCAACGCGATGTCATGACTTTTCGGATTGTCACAGGCAGCGCTTCTGGGGGCTTGCCGATGAGGCGCGGCACGACCCCATCCCGCTTAATAGCGGCGATGAAGTTCCCGCTGCCGCGGTGCAATGCCATGGCCGCAAAGTCAGTGTTGCACATATGCGGTTGGCAACCTGATCCGACGATCCAGTTTCCCTCCACGATCATTTCTTGCGATCCGATAATCATAGTATTGCGCAATTCGTCGAGCACATCCCAACCGACATTGGCAATCATCTCTGCCTCATGTTCAGGCGCTGTCAAATATTCATAGGGGCTTTCGCCGATCCACGCGTTTACATCGCCCTTAGACGTTCGTGCAATATCCGAGCTCACGAGGCCCAGCGAACGACGCTCGATCTGTTCACCATCATACACAAAAGCGACCAGCCCCTCGCTGGCATCAAAGGAGTTCATGGTGACAGTTACAGTCTCCGCGTCGTAGCTTACCTCGGGTACGTCAGCACAAGTGCCGAAAGTTTCACTAAGGCCAACTTTGCCCGGCGTGGTGTTTAGCCAGGCAAACTCCGCAGGACAACCGGTGCCGCCGCTGTAGATCGCAACCAGGATCAGGTTACCTATCTTGTCGATCAGTTCCGCAGCATATGAGACTTCGAGCGGGAAAACTCGATCTCCAACGGCTACAGCTTTGATGTCCATGGCTCCACCGACGATACGAACATCACCTGATAACGAAGAGAACCTGTCTCGCGCAGCTGTGGCGACCGGTAACGTCAGAACGAAGGTGATAAGTCCAATAAGTGCAGCGGATCGTCCCATTTTTTTCTCCAATTCGATTGTCACAAAATATAAAAGTGTATGCCATGTCCAGCGTTTTGAACGTGGCTAGTTGCTTGCATGCACAAACTATTTTCCTTGCACGGCGAGCCGCCTCACGGTTGGGAACATACACAGAACGCGGCGGCAATCTTTACTCAGATCAAGTGAGGACGAAGCCTGGCTTCCATCTCCTGCGGTTCAAACTCGAAAACCTTACTCTGCAGTCGTTGTGGCGAATGACAGTGAGCTTTGTTGACCATGAGGCACGCGCTTGCATCGCCCTCTGACCAACAAGCTCAACCAATGCAGATTCAGCAAGACGGCATCCACGGCAAATCATCCCCCACCCCAACACAAAGGATCGGCCCAATGTCAGGGACCACAATGAAATTTGACGTTCATAGCCAGATTACAAACCACATTATCGCGGCCATTGAGACTGCGGGTGAGTTCCAGACACCCTGGATCACCAGGTCTGGCGGCAGCTTCGCAAGGCCGGTCAATGTTGCCTCCAAACGCCCCTACAACGGCATCAATATCTTGAACTTGTGGATCGCATCCCTCTCCAAAGATTATCCGTCGAACACCTGGGGCACGTACCGGCAATGGCAGCAAGTTGGTTGTCAGGTCCGACAGGGTGAAAAATCTTCCCTCGTGGTTTTTTACCAAAATCACACATCAGAAGACGAGGCACCCAAACATTTTGTTGCCCGGGCAAGTAGGGTATTCAACGCCGCACAGGTCGATGGCTTTGAACTTCAGGTCGAAAATCTGCTTAATACGCCACTGTTTACTCCCGTTGCACGGGCCGAGGCTTTTGCCACCCACACAGGGGCTAGGATTGAAGAGAACGGTGAGCAGGCTTGTTTCGTCTCAAGTCTGGATCTGATCCGGATGCCCGAGCGCTGCCGGTTTATTGACACCGCCACAACCATGGCAGCAGAAGCCTTCTATGGCACGCTGAGTCATGAGTTGGTCCACTGGACAGGTGTTTCCCATCGCTTAGATCGTGACCTCTCTGGCCGGTTCGGGGATCAGGCCTACGCTATGGAAGAATTGGTCGCGGAACTGGGTGCGGCCTTCCTTTGTTCCGAACTTGGCCTCGCACCAGTTCCGCGTGAGGACCACGCTTGCTATATAAAATCTTGGCTCGCCGTTCTAAAGCAAGACAAAAGGGCGATCTTTACCGCAGCATCAAAGGCGTCCCAGGCAGCGAACTAGTTGCTGGAGCTTTCTGCGGTTCGTGCCCTGGTCGTCGACTAAGCGGCTGCTGCATAGCAGTGATGCCCTTTTCCTAATCTTGGTCACCGGCTCAATCAATGGCGTTGAGCTGGCGTAAGGCTAATGTCCGTTTCCAGTTGCAAGGCCGACCGCCAGAGCGGTGTCTTGAAGTAGATATGCTCCGTTCGTCCTTTTTCCTCCACCGGTTGGCCCACAATCAGGCCTGACCACTCCAAAGGTTTCAGGACAGAATGGGAGAAGGCTGCAATGTTGCGCCACTCAGAGGTGTGCCAGTCAGCCCCATCATCATAAAACGTGCTGTAGAGCTTGTGCTCACTTGCGCCGTTTTCGACTTCGAGGTTAATCACATTGAGCCAGACATCCCAATTGCCGCAGAGTGCGTTTTCGAAGCGCCCATACGCCGCATGATCGATCTTCAGAATGTAAAAGGGGATCAACTCTTGGAAAAGCGCACCCGGCGAATGGGCAAGATCCCTGCCCCTCTTAGTTAACTTAAACTCACCCTTATAGTGCCGCCCCAACTTCAGCTGGATCAATAAAAAATGCAGCAGCTCAAGCGGCGGATGATCGTATTCATTGAGAACTTTGTGGTAGCGCATCAACTCCTCATAGCTGTAGCCAGGCCAGTTAAAATGCATTGCGGCCCACTGCACAAAGGTCCGCTTGAAGGCCTTGGTTTTGGTCAGTCCAATCGGTCCCTGGTCATCGGCATGGGTCAGCGTCAGGAGCGCTGCCCTGAGCAGCGGCGAGTACGATAAATCCGGATGATCATCTGACGGCTGTGAGAAGTTGATCATAATGATTAGACTACATCCCCCATCGGCAGTTACCAGCACTGCGATTCAGTTTTATCTGAACCTCCCCTAGGATCGGACAGGCGCCACCTGTCTGTCTCCACATTTCTAAACGCTGTTCGCTCTCAGATCCGCTTTGATCCCGGCCTACAGCATTTCCCGGGCACGCCCATCCGCTATGATATCACAGCCAAAACTCAAAAACCCCGCCGAGTTTGCGCCCCCCTATTTAAAGCCGCAGCACTTTGTTTATAAACAAAAAAAGGTGTACACCTTTGCTATATTTAACCTCAAATCTGAGCCAGAGTTAACCTATCGAGAGGCAGCAAATGTCCTCTCGGTGGGGCCACCTGAGGCCCACGCGGAACAAGCGCTCGCTAGCCCTCTTGATGGGGCACTCAGGCCATAGCTCTGCCCTGTTGTAGACGGGGTCCAAAATGCCGGATTGGTGGGGTTTGGCGTACCCCCAATGAGACAGTGCCGTAAGGCCTGACCCCATGGGGTCAGGGGGGACAGTCCGGCCAGAGACAGCGAAGGGGCAGGCACTCTGTCAGCTTCCGCATTTGATGCCACATCCGGTTCCTGACGGTCCAGATCTTGGTGGAATGTGGTGGGCGGAAGTGGCCAATCCCCGCGACCCAGGCGCACCTGGGCAGGTCGAACAAACCTGCGCGTTCAAAGTCCGGTCTTCCCGGCCATCGACACGGCACATGTCACTACAGTCGATGAAAATCTCCAAAGGTAGCACCCGGTCTAAACCCGGCCAACCGGGTCTGAGCCTCTGCTCTGGGACCCCGGGTGCTACCTGACAAGCCACGGCAACAGGCGTGGTTTGACGGTAGCATCACATCTTTGGAGGATACATCATGGCACCGATCAACTTTACCAAATTGGCCTTGGCCAACAGTGACGACCAGTTCCTTGCCGCAATTGACTCTATCCAGCGTCGGGGCCACGCGGTCCAGTTGGATATTCATCTGTTTCTGGTCGCTGTCGCTTCTCGCTGGGCGAGCACCGGCGATGTGCGACCCGCCGTTGGCATGGTCAACAAACTCATCGAGGCGCTGCCTCATGGCGTGCGGTCAAATGCCATCAAAGCTTGGGTCGAGACCCATCTGGGATTTGTCTGGACACAGACGGATCTGTTCCAGGCAGGCACAACCAGACATGCAGATCTGTCGATCAAAACGCTGGCAAACGTCCGCTGGTGGGAGTTCAAACCTGAGCCTGCCTACAAGCCCATGGACTTTGCGGCGGCGCTCCTGAGCCTCACGACGCGGGCCGATGACCGCCTGCAGAAACCTGACCCCCGTGATGTGATTGACGCCCAACTGTTGCGGATTGTCAAAGGTGCGGCTTCTGGCAAAGCCATCGGCTTCGACGATCTTCTAAACGCAGTTCAATCTCTGAACCAAACGGAGAGGTCTAACTTGACCACCTATCTTGCCACGTCACAGGGGCTCCAGAGCGCCGCCTGAGGCCCTAGGCCCTCAGGTTAGTTACCCACCCCACTAACGCCGGCCTGACGCACAAACCTGCCCTCTCACGGCCTCGGGCCGAGGGCCATATTGGAGACCGACCATGTTGAACATGTTTTGCGAAGCCTATTCTCAAAAGGCCATGCAGGTTGACGGGGCCAGCCGGAGAAGGTTTCGGATCAGGGGTCGGAAAAGGCGGGTCAAGGAGGGTGGAATTGAACGAGTTCCGATCGATATCCAAGCGGCGCTTTGGGCGAGTTACGAAGGTGCTGCCCGATACGCCGAAGTGACCGCGTTCCCTCATGCCAAGAAGGGGGCTGCGGAGGCGCGACGACGCTGGGAGGAGTACGCGGCTGATCGGAAGTGAGAATGAATAGGTGCGCGGTTTTCTCATAATCCGTCGAAATGCACAGAATAGGAATGTTCCGTCGCCCTAACGCGGTTTTTTATTAGTCTGCGGGACTACAAAAACGATTTTACGGCCAATGAGGGTTTCAGATTTTCGATCATATTGGCGGTCTTCCGCACAAAAATCCTATTAGAATACCCGTGGGGTGCATATGCACCCCACGGAAACAAAATGTGACAGTTGAGGGGAAAATGATCTGTGTAGGCTGTGTAGGCGAACAACAAACTATTCAGGTTTATGAAAAAAATACCTAAGAAAGTTGTATGTTAGCCTACACAGCCTACACGGCCCTGATCAGGCCTTGAGGGTAACCCCCGTCCACCGCATCCCTTCGCTAGTCCTCCCCTGGCGCATCCCGTCCTTCTTCAAGAGTTCGCCCTTGAATACCGGTTGCGTCAGCGACTTCACGCCATGTTCTATGCACCAGTATCTGTATGCGTTGTACAAATCCTGTGCGCCGACAGTCCCGGAGGGGCCAATGCCGCAACAATCCTCCAGGAACTGAGCCAACAAATCAGAACTCTTTATGTAGGCATCGACGGCGTCTTTCACGGGTTTCGGAATTCTGAGCTTCCGGTCACAGAGATAGTCTTGCACGCCAGCCAGAAGAACATTCAGAATACCGGTACGTTCTTCCCATAGTCTGAAGGGCAACATCGGATCCCGCGCCTCTGGTGGAATGATATTGGTGAAGGGCACCACAATAGTGCGTGCTGCCAGCGCTTCGTCGGCCCCGTTGATGACTGGTAGCGCGTTTGTCACGAAAACCGGCACCACCGTGGGCGTAAACTCAAACTCAGATTGATAGAGGCGGCGTGCCGTGATTGCATCTCCACCAACCAACTGCTTCACCAATGGAGCATCCATAACTTGCCCTATACCAAACTCGCTGGAAACGGCCATCCGGATGCCCTTTAGCCTTGCAATATCCCCCCTGACTTGTCCGCTACGGGCTTGCAGGAACGTGGCGGGTTCAACGTTGGCACAGTAGTCACCCAAAACTCGCTGGATGATGTTGACTACCGTCGACTTCCCGTTCGCGCCTTTTCCGTAAAAGATGCTATAGACCCTCTGGTCCGCTTGGCCGGTTGCAACGTAGCCGAAGAACCGCATGACGAATGCACCAAGTTCAGGTTCTAGGGCTTCAGCTAAGAGCTTATCAAATAAAGGTGCTGTTGCCTCTGGATCATAGGTGACGTCAGCAATTTTGGTCAGGTAGTCCTCAGCACGATGTTCGCGAAAAACAATCTTCCCGGTGGCAAATTCAATGGTTCCATTGCGCAGGTTAAGGAGGCCCGACTTGGCGTCGAACACGGTTTCCTCAACCAAAAGCGCTGGATCACTTGTCGCCAAGGTAATTAGGTTGTTGATCTTCGGTGCTTTAAGGTAGGCTGAGATGGCCTTCACCCGGTCAGAATCCGCAGCCAAGCCTCTCAACTTCATTCCTTCGTAAAGTGCCGCAACAAAAGTTTTAACACGTTCTTGTACATGTTTTCCGCCAGTATCACTCTTCCATTGGCCCAGGCTGTATCGCATCCAGCCAGCGCCAGCGCAAAAGCGGAACTCATCGCGAAGCTCTTCCGCCAATGCCTTGGACAGGTGCACGTCATCTATAAGGTCTATTGGGTTCGCCTCATATTTAGCGACACTTCGCGCAATACCTCTGACCTCATTTTCGGGAAGCGGATTGCCCGATGTCTGATTGATCGTAAGCAAAACGCGCGAAAGGCCCTCTTCGTCTAACCCTGAAATCCGCCGAACAGAACCAGCCATGCGGGTCAGATCGTTATTGCGACGGCCCTCTCTCATGAAGTGGTCGCTGGAGACGACGTTCGATTTCTCGGAAACGAGGTCGAGAAGGAAGTTTGGGAATAGTGCAATTTTAGTCATTTTGATGCTCCACGGAGTAGCGGTTTCCTGAGATGTGAAGGGAGGGGGGCGCGATCACGTATCCACCGTCACTGCGGATATCGAGGCCTTCGCCCAAGCGACCAACGCTGTTTTTTACGACGGTTTCATTTGCCGCAAAGTAATAGTGCAGTCCGCCACTCCCTGTACGGACAGTGTAAGTTTTGGGTAAGGCGCGATATTCTCTCTCTAAACGCGCAAGAGTGATCCTGCCGTCTTTGGTCTCTGAGACATCAACATCCAGTACTATGAGGCGCGATGGGCCCATAGCGATGCCAATGTTTGCCCAAGGCCACTGCGTCCACCACGCTCTAATCTGAGTCGGGTCCGTCGTGGCAGCCCCCTGCCAGCCCATAGTGATTGGATGTTTGCCGGGGCTGCTGCAATCTGGTTTGTTGCAGGTGCAGGATCCTTCCAATACCGAATGCGTCGGGAAGACAAAATGTCCTTTAAAGGCATGGTCCAATGCGGCTTCAAGCATGTTCATAGCGACCTCCCTCAAAGGTCTTGGAAGGGCTCGTTTCATTGGCGCGAAGCCAGTCATGAACCGAGACGAGGCGGTAGAGCACCTTGCGACCTACTCTGATGCGTGCGGGACCTTTTCGCACACTGTGCCACCGGGCGAGTGTCCGCTCTGACACCCCAATCAAGCGGGCAGTGTCTTCAGCTGTCAAAAAATCGGGTAAGTCTGTCATTGTCATTCTTCCAGTTGTGTTGCGATGACTGAGAAGTGTGGGAACTGGCTTTGAATTTCAAATGCACTGATGCGTCAGAAAGAACCGTTCCGATGCAGAAAATTCTTATGGGCGACTTGTAGGCGCAGAGAGTACTTTCAGTACGTCAAAACTTATGCCCATCCGTGAGGATGCAGTTTTGACCTCAAATGGTTGTCCTCTCGCCCGCCTGCTGGACCAGTCCGATCACCAAAAATCCTTTGGGAGGCGAAATCGTCGGGCCTGCAGCGCGACCAGGCGCATCACTCTGCGAACTGCCCTAGGCAAACCTATGGACCGAAAAACGGAACTTCGGCGCTCGACGCCGATTTTTGAACTGACGAAAGGAAAACATCATGAATGCCCCTACCCCTGCCGACTTTGCGCGCGAGGTGGCGGCCCGGTTTGGACCAGAGCCAGACCCAGCCAACCCATTCTTCAAACCCGCCGAGGTCGCTGTGCACAGGTTGTTGATTCAGGCAGTTGTTGAGGTCTTCGGACCGCATGATCCATTTGCCCAATTTTCCAAAGCATACGAGAAGGCCTACTGCCTGGCCTTTCCCGCCCACTATTCAGACGACAAAGCCGATGCCCTTGAGGCCTGCCTCGACGACATGCGCGCGACATGGCAAATCATAGAGCAGGACGTCTGGCAGATCATCGAGAGCATGCGGACCTAGACGGGAACCCCGAACCAAGCGGGGCGCGGAAAATCGTTTCAAATCTGTTAGACTAACGTCTGCGAGGGCTCGCATTGTCGGGGGTGCTGGATCACATATCAAGTGATCTCATCCACCGGGCCGAAACACCCCTAAGAGGCACCATGGCAGCCGCACGTGAATTCGCACCCAGATTGATGCCAGCCGTTCAGGCCGCCCATTATATTGGGGTATCTGAGAGCATGTTGCGGGGGCTGACAATTCCAAGAAAAGAGCTTGGTGGGAAGAGGGTCTACGACAAAGCCGACCTTGACGCTTTTGCCGATGCCCTGCCCTATGAACAAGGGACTGTTGCGGGATGGTAGATATGAAGGTTGAATATCCGGGCCTCATTGCAGCTAAGATGCCCAGCGGGAACACTCGCTATCTTGTACGAGTGGCTGGTGATCCGAATAAAAGGATCACTCTTAAGGTTTCGCCAGGGCATGCCCTGTTCCATGATGCATATGCCGCCGCAAGATGCGGTGAGAAATATGAGATCACCAATACCCAAGTGATTTTGCAAGGATCTGTGAGCTGGCTCACAAACCTCTACATTAGCCATCTAGAGGCAATGGTAAAAGCCGGGCAGTCGTCACCACTCACGTTGAAGCAGCGCGAACCATTTGCGGCAGAGCTAAGTAAATTCACCAGCCAAAGTCCAAATTCTCGCGGCAAACAGTTTGCTGGGCTGCCCGCGCTCATTCCAGCGCCGGAAATTCAGCGTTATCTAGACAGCCTTGCCGCCACCCCTGGGAAGCGCAAGAATGTGCTGAAATTCCTCAAAGCGATGTACAAATGGGGCAAAGCACGCGGATATGTGTCGCGTAACCCTGTTGCTGATATAACAGCTGACTATCGGAGCGCGGGTGGTGCAACACCATGGTCATTAGAAGATTTGGAGAAGTACCGTGAGGTCCATAAGCCCGGCACGATGGCGCATCTTGCACTAACACTATTCATGTTCACAGCGTGCCGGATCGGCGATGCTTATTGGCTAGGTCCTAAACAGGAAAAGCGGATAGACGGTGTCCTCCACATTAGCTGGCAGCCCCGAAAAGCTGGATCGTCGCCCGTTTCTGTGCCGGTTTTGCCACCATTAGAGCGGGCCATTAGATCAGGCGTAGTACTGTCCCCTGATGCCTATCTTTTGACAGCCCATGGAAAGCCATTTCGTTCACCAGAGGGGCTGCGTAATAGGTTCAAGGCTTGGTGTATCGAGGCCGACCTCGGACACTTATCCTCGCACGGAATTCGCAAAGCCGCTGGCAGGCTCCTGTCGCACCATGGAGCCACACAATATCAAATCATGGCGATTCATGGCCACGCCAGCTCGAGCTCTTCTCAGGTCTACACAGCTGATGTAGAGCGTGCGCTATTGGCAGCTTCCGGCATGGGTCTTTTAGCGGACATGGACTGGTGATGTGTCACACGATCAATTCTGCGTGTGACGCACCCCATGTAAGGGCTTGATATTAATTATATATTTCTACCGACCCAAGTCCTGCCGGGCCTACCATACCCAATCACTCCGCCTTCCCCCAAATAGGCGCTGCCGACCCCCGCGGGGCAAAAGTTGGCTCGGTTCAATCTACTAAACCAATCTACCATAGAAAATCACGGAAAACTTACGGCTGCTCCTGTGCAGGATTTAAGCACGATCCACTATCTTAACCACTATCCGCTCACCTTTCGATTTCGGATAGTGCGATCCA
Source organism: Sulfitobacter brevis (assembly GCF_900112755.1). Taxonomy (GTDB): domain Bacteria; phylum Pseudomonadota; class Alphaproteobacteria; order Rhodobacterales; family Rhodobacteraceae; genus Sulfitobacter; species Sulfitobacter brevis. Next base: position 111,032 of record NZ_FOMW01000002.1, read on the forward strand.
CCTCCGACCGAGGTTGTTAGTATTTTCGCAAGCTGTCCGCGTTAAAGATGTGGTCGATTGCTAAATCAGCACTAGCTGGTGTGACCTAGAAGAAATTGTGTGTTTTGTTGAGCTACTCTGCTGAGTTCTCCAACGCGATTTCGCGTGCTTAACTGGAGAACAGAATATGGTGAATTTTACGCTCAACGCGCAGGCTGTTGAGATTGATGTCGCAGAGGATACCCCGCTGCTTTGGGTCTTGCGAGACAAGCTGGGGCTGACGGGTACAAAATTCGGCTGCGGAATCGCGCAATGCGGCGCCTGCACCGTGCATGTTGACGGACAAGCGCGCCGGTCTTGTGTGACCCCTGTTTCTTCGCTCGAAGGTTCGGACGTAACAACTATTGAAGGGTTGGCCGCTTCCGCTGGTCTGGATGAGGGTGCGCTCCACCCCGTGCAATCCGCATGGATTGAGGCGCAGGCCCCACAATGCGGCTATTGCCAGTCTGGCCAGATCATGCAGGCGGCAGCGTTGCTCTCGGAGAGCCCCGAGCCGACAGATGAAGAGATTAACGCAGGCATGGCTGGCAATCTGTGCCGCTGTATGGCCTATGTCCGAATTCGCAAAGCCATAAAAATCGCTGCTGCGTCCCAGTCCGAAGGGACCAAGTAATGACCAAACATACAGATATTTCGATGACGCGTCGCTGGTTCCTCGCCGTTGCAGGCGCTGGCGTGACCTCTGGCTTGTTGAGCGGCCCGGCTTCGGCGCTTGCGCCTGTTGGGCAGACGCTGGGCGAAGGCTATGAGCCGACAGTTTGGTACGCCATCGCTGGTGACGGTAAGATCACCATGCACATCCATATGGCCGAGATGGGCCAGCACGTTGGCACCGCTCTTTCACGGATTATTGCCGAGGAGCTTGAAGCCGATTGGGACGATGTGGAGTTCGTCCATGTCGATACCGATCCGAAGTGGGGCTATATGGTCACCGGCGGTTCATGGTCGGTCAATCACAATTACTTTGCCTTCAGCCGCGCAGGTGCCGCAGGCCGCATGGCCCTGATCGACGCTGGCGCGCGTGAGATGGGCGTGCCAGCAGAGGAATGCTCAGCTCGTAACAGCAAGATCATCCACGGCGACCAGTCTATCAGCTATGGTGACTTGGTGGCGCGCGGTGCCGTTGACCGTCAGTTTACCGCTGAAGAGCTCGAAGCCATCACGCTGAAGCCCGCGTCCGAGCGGCGCTTGCTAAACCGCGACACCACGGCCCGCGATGTGCCTGAAAAGGTCAATGGCAGTGCGATCTATGGCATCGACCGTACCGTCGAAGGCATGGTCTATGCCCGTCCGGTCATGCCGCCGGTGCGGTTTGGCAGCAAGGTCGCCAGCTGGGACGATTCCGCCGCGAAAGAGATCGACGGCTATATTCAGACGGTCGAAATCAATGACCCCACCAACACCATCCAAGGATGGATGGTAGTGGTCGCCGACAGCTGGACTGCCGCTTCAAACGCTGTTGAGGCGCTTGAGGTAACATGGGAAGGTGGCTCCGGGCTGCAAACCGGTGAAGCCGAGCTGATGGCAGAAGGCGCGCGGCTGGTGAATGACGACGCAGCCGGATCGCTGTTCGTACTTGAAGGTGAGCCTGACGCGATCCTGAGCGAAGCCGAAACGGTGCATGAAGGCGAATACCGGACCCACACCGTGTTGCATATGCAGCTAGAGCCCGGCAACGCGCTGGTCTGGCAAGATGGCGATACATGGCGGGTGCACGCGGGTAATCAGTGGCAATCGCTGACCTTGCCGCTTGTCGCCGAAGCGCTGGAAATTGACCCATCGAACCTCGTGTTCGAGACCTCTTATCTTGGCGGCGGGTTTGGCCGCCGGCTCTTCTGTGACTTCGTCATTCCTGCCGCATTGACTGCCAAGGCAATTGGCCGCCCGGTCAAAATGGTGATGTCGCGCAGCGATGACAGCCAGTTGGATTGTCCGCGCTCACCCACGGTTCAGCGTGTGCGCTCGGTCACTGGCGAAGATGGCGCACTTCGGGTCTATGACCACGCCTGCGCGTCTGGTTGGTCGACCGTGCCAATCGCTCCGGGTTTTCTGGGGGACGGCATTCAGGGTGGCAAGGTTGATCCATTCTCGATCAGCGGCGCCGATCACTGGTACGGGGCGGAAACCATGCGGGTCCGCACTGTACAAAACGAATTGGTGCACGACACATTCCTGCCGGGCAATCTGCGGTCGGTCGCGCCGGGCTTTACGCTTTGGGCGGTCGAAACCCATATCGATGAAGTTGCGAACGCACTGGGTCAGGACCCCGCCGCCTACCGCTTGTCGTTGCTCGACGCCGAGGGACGCAACGCAGGTTCCGCACCAAACGCCGTTGGTGGGGCCGAACGGATGCGTGAAGTTCTAAAGCGTGTTATCGAGAAATCCGGCTGGGCAAATCGTGGTGATCTTCCCGAGGGCACCGGCATGGGCATCTCGGTGACTGCAGGTCAAGAACGCAGCATGCCAACATGGATTGCCACTGTCGCGCAGGTCCGTGTTGATCGTGATAATGGCGAGGTGAAACTCGAAAAACTTTGGGCCAGCATCGACGCGGGCACCTTAGCGCATCCTGACGGAGCGCTCGCACAAGCGGAAGGCGCGCTTTTGTGGGGCGCATCGATTGCAATCCACGAGGGTACGGAGATCGAAAACGGCCTGCCGCGCGATCAAAACCTCGATACCTATACGCCGATGCGCATGCATCAGGTGCCTGAACTGGATATCGACTTCGTGACCAACGATCACACGCCTGTCGGCCTCGGCGAGCCCGGGGTAATCGGGGTTGCACCTGCAATTGGTAACGCGATTTTCCATGCCACGGGGGCCCGTTTGCGGACCATCCCAATTCGTCCACAAGACATCCTCAAAGCATTGGAGGCCTGAGATGCGCAGCACTGGAATGATACTCGCGGCCTTGGTTTTCGCCGCCCCTCTCGCCGCACAGGATTTGCGCGGACCGGACGCCTTCAACTCGATTGAGGAAAAGACCGAGCGGTCGAAAGCCCTGTTTAACGAGATGGCAAAAGTGATCACCCATCCGCGTTGCATGAACTGCCATCCCGTTGGCAACCTGCCCACGCAAGGCGACGACATGCGGCCCCATAACCCGCCAGTTGTTCGCTGGGACGAAAGTGGTTTTGGCCCACCCGGCCTGCATTGCACGTCGTGCCACGGAGCCGAGAATGTCGAATTCGTCGGAAATGAGGGCAGTATCCCCGGTCATGAGCCGTGGCATCTGCCGCCCGTTAGCATGGGCTGGGTCGGTCTGACCGTCGGCGAGATTTGCGCCCAGCTAAAAGATCCTGAACGCAATGGCGATCGTACCCTCGCGGATATCCAAGAACACAACGCCACGGACGGGCTGGTCGGCTGGGCTTGGCATCCGGGCAAGGGGCGTACCCCCGCACCTGGATCGCAAGAAGTGTTCGGCGCGCTGACGAAATCCTGGATTGAGACCGGCGCAGCCTGCCCCGAATGAGATAATCGCTTAAATAGTATTAATTTAATTGAATGTCCGCCTCGTCACCGAGGCGGGCATTCTCATTCCCCAACTCTCTTTGACTTGCTACCTAGATCTCTGGATGACGATTGGGCCACCACTTTTTAGGCTCAATCAAAATGACTAGAATATTGCGCCGGACCGACATCTATCAATCCACCTTGATGCTGGAGCCCGGAATGAAACGCATAGTGCTAAGTTGGGGTGTACCTCTGGCAGGAGCGCTCATTGCACTGATTTTCATTTTAGCTCCACGGAAGCTTGGACTTCGATAATCCCCCATATTTAACTGGGATCATTCATAGAACTTACGCGGCCATTTTCCGTGTCTGGGCGGGTGTGATGCCGCCGATGCTTATGTTCCGGCGGTCCACTGCTAAGTAGTGGTTCTCCTGCTATATTGCGTGGCGTGATCTTGCGCTTCCGCTAGGCTTTCAATGATGTATCAATTCAGCCACTCGTGCCGGACCGTGCGGTTGAACCTACCTACCAACATCACCACTCTGCGCTTCAACAAAATGTGTATTGCTGCACCTGCGAATTAGCGACATAGCCAGCAATATGTGGCTCAAACTACGCCTTTTCCTGATGACTTTGCTGGTCGGTGCAATCCTTGCACAGACGGGCACTTCCTTGGTGACTTCTGCCCAAGCGGCCACCATGGAAATGGCGCAGGCCGACGCAGCTTCGGATGTTGCGATGGACGATTGCGCTGATATCCCCGATTGCGATGCTCCTTGCCATCTGTCGTCTCAATGTCGCGGTTCTGTGGGGCTGGTCGGCCCTGATTGGACACTGGTCCCGAGCCGCCTGCTGGCCGCCATGGCACCGCTGTCGTCCCCCGTTCTCGCGCAGACTGCGCAACGGTCGGGCAGTGATTTACAGAGACCTCCGGAAGCCTGACAGCTCAGGTGCTCCGCGCACCTTGATCCCCGCGTTTGCAGACCGCTCCCCACCGGGGCGATGTCGTGATCGCGCACAACACATCTCTAGAATATCAGGCCTGTCATGCCCCATACCCTCTCGCGTTTCTGCGTGGCTTTCGTTGCCGCCAGCCTTTCGTCTGTTCGCGCCGTTCAGGCAGAAGCTACCGATTACGCCTTCGAGCTGATCGAAACCACTTACCCTGTCAGCGACCAAGCCGTGCTGACCCTGCGCCTGACCGACCAGCGCAACCAGCAGCCCGTTGAGGGCGCGATCATCTTTGCCACGCGCGTCGATATGGAACCCGACGGCATGGCGATGATGGCCTCGCAGATCACAGCATTGCCTACTGAAACGGCGGGCCAATATCGCTTTGCCACCGATCTTTCGATGGAGGGCAACTGGCAGCTTTCAGTTGCCGCCAAAGTTCAGGGCGAGGCCGAGACGGTTCAGACCCGCATCGTTATCGAGGTGCAGGAATGAGCGTGTTTGGCAAATTGGCCCTGATCGGCATCGTCGGCGGCACGGCAGGATGGGTCGGCCTGTCGGCAGGCGGCAAGGGTTGGACACCCGCGAGGTTAAGCGGCGAAGCGCAGATGGTGTTCACCGCCCTCCTTGGCCGGGACGCTGAGGCCATGCCAGCCCCGGCAGTCACAGCCACGGGGCCAGTGATCTATTACCGCCATCCTGACGGGCTTGCCGAATGGTCGGCGCAGCCCACACGAACACAGGACGGTCGCGACTTTACTGCGGTGCTGGCCAGCCAAGACGTCTCTTTCGATCCCGCAGCCGAAACCGCGACAGCCGCGCCCGAAGGCGAGCGCACAATCCTCTATTATCGCCATCCGATGGGTCTTCCAGACACCTCGCCAGTGCCAAAGCAGGACTCGATGAATATGGATTATCTACCGGTCTATGCAGATGAGGCTACCGATGCGGGATCCGTCACTGTCTCGCCCGGAAAGCTGCAACGAACCGGGGTGCGCACCTCTCTTGCCGTGTCAGCGCCGATGGTAATGCCCGTGCGCGCGCCCGGCATTGTCGAGCTGGATGAGCGCAAGATCAGCGTTATTTCCCTGCGCGCCGATGCCTTTGTCGAACAGGTTGAGGATGTGACGATCGGCACGACTGTCACTGCTGGCGCACCGTTGGCAATGCTCTACTCACCAGAAATTGCAGCCGCTGCAGCGCTTTATGTCTCGGACCTGCGCGGCGGCGCAGGACGCGCCAAGGGCAGCCGCCAGAGGCTGGCAAACCTTGGGGTGCCGTCATCGGTGATTGACGCAATTAGCGCCGATCAAAGCCCGCCGGTGAATACCCCGCTGATCGCGCCGCTCACTGGCGTAGTGATGGAGCGGATGGCCGTGCAAGGTATGATGTCATCCGCCGGCGCGCCGTTGTTTCGCATTGCCGATACCTCGGTGGTCTGGGTGATGGCCGAGGTGCCTGAATCCGCGCTTGCAGGATTGAACCGCGGCACGCCCGCGACAATCACCTTCTCCGCCCTGCCCGCCGAGACCTTCCAGGGCGCCATAAACGAGATCTACCCCGCTGTGGATATGCAAACCAGAACCGCGCGCGTGCGGATTGAGCTGCCCAATCAAGACGGGCGTTTGCTGGTCAATATGTTCGCCGAAGTCGAGCTTTCAGCCGGCGATGCGGCCCCTGTTGTGCAGGTCCCACAAACCGCCGTGATCGATACAGGTGACCGTCAGGTGGTGATCCGCGACATGGGCGACGGCAAATTCGCGCCTCAGGACGTGGTGATCGGACGACAAGGCAACGGCATGGTCGAAATCCGCGAAGGCATCGCGAGCGGCGATAGCATTGTTACCACCTCGACCTTCCTGATCGACGCCGAAAGCAACCTTAATGCAGCCCTCGCGGCCCTGGTCGCACCAGAGGCCGCAGAATGATCGGCCGGATCATCACATGGTCGGCCCGCAACCTGATGCTGGTGTTTTTTGCTACGGCGATGATCGTCGGCGCGGGCATCTGGTCGCTGCGCAGCCTGCCGATTGATGCCATTCCCGATCTGTCGGATGTGCAGGTCATTGTGCTGACCAACTATCCTGGACAGGCGCCGCAAGTGGTCGAGGATCAAGTGACTTATCCGCTCACTTCCGCGATGCTCACGGTGCCGCGATCAAGGGTGGTGCGGGGCTTTTCTTTCTTTGGCATTTCCTTTGTTTACATCATCTTCGAGGATGGTGTTGATCCATACTGGGCTCGTTCGCGGGTGCTGGAATATCTCAACGCCGCCGCCGCCAATCTGCCTGCGGGCGTTACCCCTGCGCTTGGGCCTGATGCCACCGGCGTAGGCTGGGTCTATCAATATGCGATCACCGGCGAAAACCTGTCGCTGGCCGAGTTGCGCACCCTGCAAGATTGGGTTGTGCGATTTGGTGTCAGCCGCGCCGAGGGCGTGTCAGAGGTCGCCAGTGTCGGCGGGTTCGTTAAACAATATTCGGTCACGGTCGATCCGGTCCGCATGCGGGCCCAAGGCATCACGCTGACCGACATTGGTGACGCGATCGCCTCCAGCAACATGGATACCGGCGGGCGCACTGTAGAGCTTTCGGAGTTCGAATTTATGGTGCGCGGACGCGGCTATTTGTCTGGGACCGAAGACATCGGCAATATCACGTTGCGCAGTGTTTCTGGCGTGCCGATCCTGCTGAGCGATGTCGCACGCGTCGAGATTGTCCCTGATGAGCGGCGCGGCATTGCCGAGTTGAACGGTGACGGCGAGGTTGCCAGCGGCATCGTGTTGCAACGGGTTGGAGCCAACGCGCTTGATGTTATTGAAAATGCCAAATCCGAACTAGACGTGATCGCCCAGAGCCTGCCTGAAGGGGCTGAAATTGTGCCGGTCTATGACCGTTCGAATCTGATCCTGTCAGCGATCAAAACGCTCAAAACTACCCTGCTGGAAGAAAGCCTTGTGGTGGCGGCGGTGACGATCGTGTTTTTGCTGCATTTCCGTTCGGCGCTGGTGGCAATTGTGATGTTACCGGTGGGCTTGCTGATGGCCTTTACCGCGATGAAAGCGCTGGGGATCGGGGCCAATATCATGAGCCTTGGCGGCATCGCCATCGCCATCGGGGCGATGATTGACGCGGCTATCGTGATGATTGAAAACGCGCACAAACATCTTGAACGCGCCGCCCCTGACAAGCCTCGCGTCGAGGTGTTGATCGAGGCGGCGACCGAAGTCGGGCCAGCGTTGTTCTTCAGCCTGCTGATCATCACCGTGTCGTTCCTGCCAATCTTCTCTCTAGAAGGTCAGGAAGGCCGGATGTTCGGCCCGCTAGCCTATACCAAAACCTTTTCGATGGCTGCAGCGGCATTTTTGTCGGTCACGCTGGTGCCTGCGCTGATGGTCGTCTTTGTGCGCGGGCGGATTATTCCCGAGCATAAGAATCCGGTGAACCGATTTTTAATAGCCGTCTATAGGCCGGTTATCACAGGGGTGCTGAAGGCCAAGACCCTGACAATCGTCGTGGCGCTGGCGGCCCTCGTGGTCACCATTTGGCCCGCGCGGCAGTTGGGGTCGGAATTTATGCCGACCCTGAACGAGGGCACCTTGATGTATATGCCCACCACCCTGCCCGGCCTGTCGGTCACCAAGGCAGCAGAATTGATGCAAACCCAAGACCGGATCATCAAATCCTTCCCCGAAGTGTTGACGGTATTCGGCAAAGCAGGCCGCGCCCTGACGGCAACAGACCCCGCCCCGACCGAGATGTTCGAGACCATCATCCAACTCCGCCCTGAAGAGGAATGGCGCCTCGGCGTCACGACCGAAAGCCTGCGACAGGAGATGGATGCAGCCCTGCAATTCCCCGGTGTCTCCAACGCCTGGACCATGCCGATCCGGGCCCGCATCGACATGCTGTCGACCGGTATCCGCACGCCGGTGGGGATCAAGGTTTATGGCAATAGCCTCACCGAGATGGAAAAAGTCGCCCGCGAGGTCGAATCCGTGGTCCGAACCATTCCTGGTACCACCAGCGCCTATGCGGAGCGGGTGATTGGTGGTTATTACCTCGATATTACCCCCAACCGCGCGGCTTTGGGCCGTTACGGCCTATCGGTTCAGGATGTGCAGGAGGTGATCGGCATGGCGCTGGGGGCCAAGGCGATCACCCAGACCGTAGAAGGGCGCGAACGCTACAACGTGGCGGTGCGCTACCCTGCTGCCCTACGCTCGGACCCCGAAGCAATCGGGCGCGAGGTGCAGGTCGCCTTGCCCGGTGGCGGCACCATCCCACTAGGCGACGTGGCCACGATTGAACGCACCCGCGGAGCCACGTCGATCCGTACCGAGAACGGGCAATTGGCCGTCTATATCTTCGTTGATATCGCGGGACGCGATCTGGGCGGCTATGTGGCCGAAGCGCAGGCAGCCGTAGCGGCGTCCGTCACCCTGCCGCAAGGCTATTCGCTGGGATGGAGCGGCCAGTTCGAGTATCTGGAACGCGCCAAAAAGCGGCTTGCCGTCGTGGTGCCGTTAACCTTGGCGTTGATATTTCTGTTGCTTTTTTTGAACTTCCGCCGCCTGACCGAGACCTTGATCGTTATGCTGTCACTGCCATTCGCCCTTGTCGGGGGGATCTGGCTGATGTGGTTCATGGGGTTCAACATGTCCGTCGCAGTCGCCGTAGGGTTCATCGCGCTTGCGGGCGTCGCGGCAGAAACGGGCGTGATCATGCTGATCTATCTCGACCACGCGCTGACCGAAGCCAAAGACCGCGCCGCAGGCCGCCCCCTCACGCGAGAGGAACTTTATGCCGCGATCATGGTCGGCGCCGTTGACCGTGTGCGTCCCAAGATGATGACTGTCGTGGCGATCATGGCCGGGCTGATGCCGATCCTCTGGGCGCATGGCACGGGATCCGAAATCATGCAGCGCATCGCCGTGCCGATGATTGGCGGGATGGTGTCGTCCACCTTGCTGACGCTGATCGTGATCCCTGCGGTTTACGGGGTCATCAAGGGTTGGGGTCTGGAAAGTGCGGAACAGCCCCAATCCTTTGTCGGCGGGCAGCCTGCTGAATAAAGGACGTTGTCGCCCTCGTCAGATCAGGCGGTGAGTATTTTGCGTCTGCGCACGCTGATCATCAGGCCGATGGTCAGCAAGACCAGTGCTGAAATGCTGAGAATGCTAAGGCTTTCGCCCAGCAGCAGCGCGCCCAAGATCGCGCCGCCACCCGGTACTGCCGCCAGAATGAAGGAAGTATTGCCGTTGCCGATCGTCCGTGAGGCATGGGCGATGAAAAGCAGGCCGATCAGGTTCGGCACGAAGCCTTGGTATATCATCTGCAGCATCAGCGCGCCTGTTGGCGCATCCGCGATGCCCGAAGGCAGCCAAAGCGCCCAGATCGGAAGATAAAGTACCGCGTTCACAACGGTCCCGCAGAAAATGATCTGCATTGCGCCGAGCTGCCAACGCTCTGACAAAATCACATAGGAGGAGAAAAACAGCGCCCCGATTGTGAAAAATATATCGCCGATCCACGCCCCCTCGGCGCTGGTCACACTCGCATCATAGGCCAGTACCACAGCCGAGAAGAGCACCAGCGCCGCACCCACCATCTGCCGCGAGCTTGGCAGCGTACGCATCAGAAAGACGCCGAAAATAATGCTGATCAGCGGCAACAGGCCGTTCATGAATATCCCGCCATGAGCAGCGGGCGCATAGACGAAACCGGAAAACACCGTCAGGATATAGACCGGACCAAGAATGAACGAAATTACGGCGATTTGGAACAGGCGCAGCCCGCGCCACGGTTTGTAATAGAGGCAAAGCGGCACCGCCACCAAAGCTGCCAGACCATAGCGGAACGCCGCCAGATCATAGATCGTCAGCCCGCTGTCTTGTGCGATGCGGCTTACAATCAGCCAGAACGACCAGACGAACACGATGCTCCAGGCAGCCGCAAAGCCCGAAAGGTTGGAAGGCGGAGTAAGGGGCATCTCAGGCAACGCTCGATATCTGATTGCGGGAGGTTTCCCGCGCCACAGCTTTAGGTTCAACCTTGGATAGAGGCAAGCCGGCCTTCGCCGCATTCTCTTTTCCGCAGATGCTTTGCCTGCGGGACGCAATCACCTAGGAAGCGTCCTTCCATTTGACCGGTGTAATGTAGACGATGCTATCATCAACGCTGACCATAACCTCGCCGTCCTGGATGTTCACTTGCAACTTCATCGAGCGGCTTGCCAGCTTCTGCAAATCGCGGGTATCGTCCTCCAAGAGGTTGATAACCTTCAAATTGTCAAAACGCGCGGTGCTGTTTTTGATCTTTTCCCACCACATCTCGGCCGTCCTGCCACCGTAGGAATAGACAATAACCTTGTCGGCTTTACCGCAGGATTGGCGCACAACCTTTTCGCTCGGCAGACCTAGCGCCACCCAGAGCTCCAGCTCGTCACTCAGGCTTTTCTGCCAGATATCCGGCTCGTCATCGGTGGAAAGTCCTTTGGTCAGTTCCAATTGCTCATGCGCATTTAGCGCAAAAGCAAGAAGGCGCACCATCAACCGCTCATCCGTCTCCGACGGATGTTTCGCGACGGTCAGCTTGTGGGTCTCATAGTAGTGACGATCCATGTCGGAAACGGAAAGTTCAACTTTATAAATAGTGGCTTTCTGCGCCATGGTTTGTCCTAGAATGAGAAAGATAGGGATGCCTAGTGCGTCTGCTGCCTATGTGAAAGCTGATAAAGGGATGCTCCCGCATAAATCCGGCCCCGTAAGCCGAGCGGGATCGCATGCATTGGCAAGCAGCCTTGGCGTCTCCCACCCCAAAAACCACTGAATTTAAGGATGCGGGTATGCCGCAACTCGGGATACGCGCCCGACCTTAAACCATCGCCCTTCGGTCAAACCAGCGCATGACCTTTGGAAACACAGGCTTAGTAAAGCCCCTGAATTTCCAAAGGCAGCTGGCGCACTTCACGCTCTTTCAGCAAGGATTTCGGCGGTTGGCGCGCGTCTGCCGCCTGAAGCTTGTTATAGCGTGACGATGAGGCGGCCTGAACATCTTCGCGACTGCGCAGGATCGTCGGGCGCATGAACACGAAAAGCGTGCGCTGGGTGTTGCGGGCATTGCGGGATTTGAACAACTCCCCCACCACCGGCAGATCACCAAGGCCGGGAACCTTGCTGGTGCCGCCGCTGCGATCATCGGTGATCAGACCGCCCAACACCACTGTGCCGCGATTGTCGGCCATGACGGTGGTGTTGATCACGCGCCGGTTGGTGACCAGATCTGCGGCCCCCTCAACGTTTGCATCCACGAGGCTGGAGATTTCCTGTTCGATTGTCAGCTGCACGACATTGCCGCCGGTGATACGCGGCTTTACGTTCATGGTGATGCCGACATCCTTGCGCTCGATCGTGGTGAACGGGGTTAGTGTATTGCCATCAGTGGCGAAGCTGCCGGTCCGGAACGGCACGTTCTGGCCTACGACAATGGTCGCAGGCTCGTTATCAAGCGTTGTCACCGACGGGGTCGACAGCAGCCGCGCATGAGTGGATTGCGACAAGGCTTGTACTAAAATACCGAAATCATTGGCCCCTGCGCCCAGCGTGAACCCTGTTGACAGAACCGAGCCTGCAGGCACGCCAACCGCCGAGAGAACCGCCCCTAACGAGCTGCCGCCGCCATTTGCAAAAGCAGTCGCGGCGATGCCGCCGTTAGGAATATTGGGGCCAAGGCCAAGCTGCACGCCCAAACGCTCCGCCACATCGCCCGAAACTTCGACAATCGCCGCCTCGATCATGACCTGAGGGCGGCGCACGTCCAGCGCGTGAATCAGCTGGCCGATTTCCTGCACCTGTGCGGCGGTACCGCGCACGATGATCGAATTGGTCTCGACCGAGGGGGTGACCGCCACAGCGTCAGGTGTGATGACCCGTGACAGCGGAACAAACTTGCCGCCCGCAACTTCTTCGGCGGTTCCTGCGGCGCCCACATCTTCAGCGACGACATTCGTGATATTGGTGGCATCGCCCACAGTGCCGCGAATGATTTCGGCGATCACAGCCGCGTCGCCGTATTGCAGGTTAAAGACGGTGGTGGCGACAGCCGCGCGTGGATCTTTGCGAGGAGCCACGTCCATGGCGATGGCAAGGCTGCGGATTTCGGCGATATCCGTTGGCGTGCCGCGCACCAGCAAAAGGTTTGAATTGGGGTCAATCGAAAGCCGAGCGCCGGTGCCCGCCGGGCCTAAAACCTCTATGATGGCACTGCCGACAGTCGCAGCATCGGCGCTGCGAAAGCGCAAAACCTCGGCGCGCACTTCGGCGTCGCCGTCAAAACTACGCGCGATCGCGGTGATCCGCGCCACATTGTCCAGAGTGTCGGTAATGATGATCCCGTTAGGATCCTCAACCGCTTCGATATAACCTGATTCAGCCACCAGAGGCCGCAAGACCCGCACCGCTTCGGCGGCGGGCAGACGGTTTAGCCGCAACATCTCGGTGACCACATCCTGACCGCCAACAAACGGGGTCTCCGCCATCGTCGGGCCGCTCACGGTGCGGGCTTCGGCCTCGGGCACCACCTGCCAGATCGTGCCAGCTTGCACAGCCGTAAAGCCGCGCACCCGAAGAATGGACTGAAACAGCGACCAGACGCCTTCCTTGTCCAGCGCTTGCGCCGAAACCACGGTCACATCACCGATCAAGCCCGGATCAAGCACCAGCGTGCGACCCGTAATTTCAGAAATCTGCTCGACCAGCACCGAAATATCGGCGTCGCGCAGATTGATAACAAAGGTATCTTGCGCTTGCGCCGGCAATGGCAGCGCCAGCGCTGCAGCCAGTACGGCCGCGCAGAAATATGAGGAAGGATGCTTCATTGCAGGGGGAACGACATCACGATGGTCTGCCCGTCCCTTTCGACTTCGATGCGCGCAAGACCGGATTCGGCCACGACATCATAGAGATCGCGGTCCTTATCGACATTGCCCACGACTTGCCCGTTTACAGATTTCACTAGATCACCTGCCCTCAACCCTGCACGATTAACACCGACGTCATGCTTTTCCGCGATCCTATAGCCATTATCGGTGGGCACCAAACCTATTGTATCCAGAACCTGTGCGGGATTGGCGCTGATGCGGTCGCGCCACATGTTGATGAAATCCTGTGTTGTCGTCGGCTGGGCGCGCTGCGCTGCATCCACCCGTTCGCTGGCCGTCATGCCACTGCCCGAGGTTGCCAACGCCTGCAACCGTTCCAGACCCGTAGGAGCCGCTTCGGCCTCGGGGTCAATTTCCCTGCCCGCAAAAGATAAGATGCTGGAAACGCCGTCTATTTCGATCGTGACATGGTCTTTTGCGACATCGGTCAACAAGACTTCGGGGGTGAGCGCATCACCCAGGCGGAAGTTGGCCTCGGTGCCCGCCACGCTGATCAGAGCCAGCGACCGTGCCGGATCATCGCGCACAATAACGCCGAGCAACACCAGATCAACAGGCGGCGCCGCGACTTGCGCCTGTGGCGGTGCACTGGCGCTGCCGAACGGGGCAAGTGCGAGCGCCGGACCGATATCGACGCCGCCGGATGTTTCGGCCACAGGTGTTCTAAGCTGCGCGACGGGAGGCATCACACGGTCATGCCCGCGCAGATGCCAGCTCAGCGGCGCGGCGGCTGCGGCGACACTGCCCACGGCGAGCAGTGCAATCCCTGTCTGGAGCAACGTCACGCGACTAAGCTTCATGACGCCGCTCCGCTATCGACATAGCCATCCAGCACATAGAGCGTCTGATCGGTCCCGGCGCGTGCGACCCGCAGGCTCAACCGTTGCACATCACTGTCGGTGGTTTCAGCGCGGTCATAATCGACGTCGAAGGTAATTCCATACATCACAACACCGCGCCCCTCGGGCTCTAGCCCCAACCGCAATTGCGTCAGGGCCTCCTCCGCCACCCAGCGCGCGGCGACGCGTCCGGTCAGTTCTGTGATCCGCTTGGTATGGCTTTCGGCGGCAGAGAGGAGCGATACCGCCCCCAGCGCCAAAACCGCCATCGCGACAAGCGCTTCGATCAGCGTGAAGCCTCTGTCTTTACCGTGATCTGCCGTCATGATCCCTGCCCCACACGTTCCGCATTGATGCCGTCAAAGGTAATCTGCTCGGCGCGACTGCCGCTCCACAACAATTCCAGCGCCAGAACTTTCCCGTCGTCCAGCCGCATATCGGCGGATAGCGTCGCTGATCCGGCGGTTTCACCAAGGCGCAGCCGGTCTGGCAAAATATGAGGTTCGGCCAACAGCGCCACCGAATGCGGCTCCCAACTGTCGCCCTGATACACAGAAAATCCGTAGGACTGGGCGGTCCAGTCAAAGCGCATTGCCGAGCCGGTCAGGATCACCTCATCCGCCGCCCTGTTAAGCCTTGCGACCAGCAGATCAGCCTGCTGCCCCGCCACATCTCCGCGCCCGCCATTCCCGACGCTGAGCGCGACCGTGCCCGCCATCACGCCCACCAATACCAGCACCACCAAGACCTCGATCAGCGTCACGCCTGCGTCAGCAGCACCGCCGCCGCGTGTCTGTCTCGGCAGGGCCGGATGCCTCATTTGTTGGCCTGTGTCTGGCCGTGCACGATATCGGCCGCCGTACCTTCACCGCCCGGCGCGCCATCGCCGCCGAGTGACATCAGATCAAACCCGCCCGTATCGCCCGGTGAGCGGTAGAGGTAATCGTTGCCCCAAGGGTCAATCGGGACCGCCGTTAGATAGCCATCCGCCACCCAATTGCGCGGCTCGGGCGGGGCTGTCGGGCGCACGGCCAATGCCTCAAGCCCTTGCGCGGTGGTCGGATAGTTCTGATTGTCGAGACGGTAAAGCTCCAACGCCGAACCGATGGCACGGATATCGGACTGGGCCACAGTCATCCGCGCCTCATCCGGACGGCCAATAACATTGGGCACAATGATCGCGGCGACCAAGGCGATAATTACCAAAACCACCATCATCTCGATCAAGGTCACACCAGCATCAGGCCCGTGCGTGCGCCTCGCCTTACTGTCAAAGGCGCGATGGCGTGGCATTTTCTTAAGACCCATGAAACTGTTTCCCTTGTGTAGACGTGGCTGTAGCATAGTATCGCAACAGCGGGATCGAGAAAAGGCAATAATTCGTGACTAATCAAAGCATTAGCGCGCCAGACGCAGCCTTTGGGCTGCCAGTCGGCATGCCTGCTGACACTGCGCAATCTGCCTTGCCTGCCTATCCTTCACTTTCACTGACCCGCAGGGCTGCGCAATATGGGGCAATGCTGCGCGGCGGTCCGCCAGTCTTGGTCCCCGCCGAGGTGATCGCTGCCCATATCGTGACGCTGCCCAAAGCCGGATCGCGCCAGCGGGCCGCCTTGCTCACCTATGCGGTGGAAGACCGGATTGCCGCGCCGATTGACACCGTTCAAGTCGTCCACGGCCCCTTGGCCACATCAGGCGCAGGCGAAACACTGGCGCTGGTGCTTGCCCGCACTGTCTTTGCAGCATTCGAGACGCAGCCCCGTCCCGCCCTGCCCGATTTCCTCTTGATCCCCCGCCCCGTGGCCTCAGCGCAGAACCCCGCCTGGGCGGCTTGGCGCGATGGTGACCGAGTAGTGGTCCGGTCCTCGGACGGGACAGGTTTTGCCACGCCGGTCGAGATTCTGCCCATCCTCTGGGCGCGGGCGGGCAAGCCAACGCTGACCTCGCTGGCCGCAGCCTTGCCAGATAGTCTGCCCGCGCAGGACCTCTCTGCCGCCCCGCCGCCGCCTGATCCGCTCGATATGGCATTCAGCTTTGCCCGCCTGCGCCAAGACAGTGCCAACCGGCGCGGCATTGCCTTGTTTGTCGGTTCAGCGCTGGTGGCCGCGTTGATCGTGCATGTCGCACTGGCGATGTTTGATCTGTCGGCGCTACGCCGCCTCGCCCAGCAAGAGCGCGCCCAGGCACAAGCCGCGATTGCCGCCCCTTTGCCCGGCATCACCTTGGAAAGCAGCGATATTAACGCGATCCTCGCGCGCCTTGCGCCTGTCGCGGCGGTCCAACAGCAAGGCACCTTCCTGCCACTGCTCAGCGATGTCACTGCAGCGATGGCAGGGTTGCCGACCCCTGTCAGCTTTCGCAGGCTTGCATGGGGTGCGCAGGAGAGCAGCCTCGTAGTGCTGGTCGAGGGGCGCGGTTTGGATGACCTGCAACAGTTGCAACAAATTCTGGAACAACAAGGCTTTAGCGTGCGCAGTGGTGCCGCCAACGCCAACGGCGGTGCCGCAGAGGTCGAGATGCGGATCAGTCGCGGGGCCAGTCAATGAAGGCCTTTAACGCCCTGAGCACGCGGGAAAAAATCCTCATCCTCGCAGTTTTGCCTCTAGTCGCATTGTTTGCGGGCTACCGCTTTGTCTGGCAGCCTGTGCAGGCCGCAAGAAGCGAAGCGCGGGCCGAAATCGCAGCTTACCGCCTGGTCACCGACACCGCCGCATTGGCGCAACGCGGCGAGGCCCCTGCGCCCCGCGCGATCAACGACACGCCGATTGCAACCCGCATCACCCGCTCGGCGGAAGCCGCGGGTCTTTCCTTGCGGCGGATCGAACCTGACGGGCAAGGCAGCCGTGTAACGCTGGACGACACACCTTTTGCCACAGTGCTGACCTGGCTCGCCGATCTTGAGCAAACTGACGCAGTGACTGTTCGTGCGCTTGAAATCGACCGTCGCCCCGAACCGGGCGTCGTCTCGGCCCGATTGCTGCTTGAGGTCTTGCCATGAATGACATGCCCCCCGCCGCACGGCTTGCTTACGGCTTTGCGCAAACCAATGGCGTTGTGCTGTCGCACCGGTCGGGCAGCACTTTTTGCCAGTTTCGCGCCGATGCGCCTTTTGAGGCACTGATTGAAGCGCAGCGTATCCACGGCGGCCCCCTGCCTTACGAAGAAATCACCGCAGCCGAGTTCGAGGCGATCCTTGGCACGCTTTACCGCGATTCTGCGACCGAAGCAGCGCAGGTGGCGGCGGATGCCGATGATGATCTGGCTTCGCTGGCCGATACCGCCGCCTCTGTTGACGATTTGCTGGCGCAGAACGACGATGCCCCGGTAGTGCGGCTGATCAATGCACTGCTGCTGGAGGCCGTCAAGGAAGGCGCCTCGGACGTGCATATCGAGACCGAGGAGCGCCGCCTTCTGGTCCGATTCCGCGTTGACGGGGTACTGCGCGAAGTGCTGAGCCCCAAGCGCGCATTGGCGCCGCTGCTGACCAGCCGGATCAAGGTGATGGGCAAGCTCGACATCGCTGAAAAACGTCTGCCGCAGGACGGGCGCGTATCACTGCGTGTGGGCGGCTATGATCTGGATGTGCGGATTTCCACCATCCCCTCGCAGTTCGGCGAACGTGTGGTGCTGCGATTGCTGGACCGTGGCCAGACCCTGCGCGGCATTGACCATTTGGGGCTGTCCGAGCGGGATAATGGCGCGCTCAAACGCATCCTGTCACGCCCCGATGGCATGGTCTTGGTTACTGGACCTACAGGTTCGGGTAAAACCACCACGCTTTATGCCGGCCTTGATATGCTCAACGACCGACAGCGCAATATCATGACGGTCGAAGACCCCATCGAATACACGATGGACGGTGTCGGCCAGATGCAGGTCAATGCCAAGACCGATCTGAGCTTTGCCCGTGGATTGCGCGCCATTTTGCGCCAAGACCCCGATGTGATCATGGTCGGCGAAATCCGCGACCGCGAGACGGCGCAGATCGCTGTTGAATCGGCGATGACCGGTCACCTTGTGATCTCCACCCTGCACACCAACACGGCTATCGGCGCGGTGGCGCGACTGGTCGAAATGGGGGTGGAGCGGTTCTTGCTGGCCCCGATGCTGCGCGGGTTGATCGCGCAGCGGTTGGTGCGGCGAAATTGCCCCGAATGTCTGGGCGACCACCTTGTTACTCCAGCAGAAAGTGACCTGCTGGCGGGTAAAATCGCAGCTGGCGAGACAGTGCGTAAAAGTGCGGGCTGTGAGGCCTGCCACGACAGCGGCTATCGCGGGCGTCTGCCGCTCTACGAGGTGATCGAGATCGACACCGGGTTGGAGCGGATGATGCACGAAGGCGGATCGGAGGCGGCTTTGATCGCCGCTGCCCGCGCCCGCGGGCCTGGCATCCTGCTCGACGGTATCGAGAAAATGCGCGCCGGATTGACCACTGCCCAAGAGGTTGCCCGCGCGGTGCATGAGGATTCGGTTGTGCCACAGGATGTCTTCTGATGCCGGCGTTTGCCTATCAGGCCGTTGATCCGAATGGCAAAAATGCCAAGGGCATCATAGAGGCCGCCAGTGCGTCGGCCGCGCGCAGTGCCCTGCGCAGCCGCAAACTGGCGCCTGTCTCGGTCGAACCGACTGTGCTCAAGAAGGGCGCTGACGCACGCAAACCGCTGTTTTCACGATCCCGCATCTCGGGCCGTCAGTTGACGTTGGTTACGCGCCAGTTGGCCACGCTTGTTGGTTCGGGGATCGGGGTGGAGCAGGCGTTGAAAACAGTTGCCGACCAGAGCAGCACCCCCGTTGTCTCGTCGCTTTTGCTTAATTTGCGCGGAGCGGTTCTGGACGGGCGCAGTTTCGCGCAAGCCTTGGGCGATTATCCCCAGACCTTTGGCGATTTCTACCGCGCCTCCGTCGCCGCCGGAGAGGCCTCGGGCCAGTTGGGTCAAGTGATGGACCATCTGTCGGGCTTTGTTGAAACCCGTGCCAAGAACCGCCAGACTGTGCAACTCGCTTTGCTCTACCCTGCCATCCTCGCACTGGTGTCGCTGGCGGTGATCGTGGCGCTGCTGACCTTCGTGGTGCCCGATATCGTGCGGGTATTCACCTCGCGCGGGGCGGAGTTGCCTTTGCTGACGCGCACCCTGATTGCGCTGAGTGCCTTTATCAATCAATGGGGCTTGGTGGTTCTAGGGGGGATTGCAGGGGCCATTACCGGCATTGCCGCGCTGTTGCGGCGGCCTGCGATCCGGCTGCGTTGGCACCGGTTTCTGGCGCAGTTCCGGATAACCCGGGGGTTTTCGCTGAAAACCAATGCGGTGCAGTTTGCGGGCACTTTGGCAACATTGACTGTGAGCCGCGTGCCGCTGGTTGACGCGCTGGCCGCCGCCGCGCAGACCGTGCCGAACCTGCATATCCGCGCCAAGGTCATTCAAGCTGCAGCGCGGGTGCGCGAAGGTACGGCACTGTCGCGCGCGCTGGATGATGCGGGGGTGTTCCCACCGATGCTGATTGCCATGGTCGCCAGTGGCGAGGCGGGCGGTGTGCTCGGCACAACACTGACCCGCGCGGCAGATGATCAGGCGCGCGATCTTAATGCACTAGTGGCGGCCTTGGTCGCTTTGGTCGAACCGGCGGTGCTGCTGTTGATGGGGGGCATTGTGATGCTTCTGGTGCTGTCGATCCTGCTACCAATCGTGAATCTGAACAATCTGGTGAATTGAGGCGAAGGGTCAGAACAGGGTGGCGAAAGGGTATTCAATAATCATCGGCCCGCCGGTGGGCATGCCCGGCACCAGCGTCGCGCCCTCGGGCTCCACCCGTAGGATCAGGCGTTGGTCGCCCGTCACTGTCACCTGCGCCAAAGTGCCGTCGCGGTCGCTGAGCACGGCGCGGGCGTCGCTGCCCTGCGCACTGAGATCAAGGGTCATTTGCGGGATCGCCGTGGCGCGACCCAGAAGATCCTGGCAGGTGCCCGCGTCAATCTGGATCACGCCGCCCGCGCGGGCCGCGTCGCGTTGCCATGCCAGTGTCTGCACATCGACCACAGCGCGGGAGGTGCAGTCTTTCAACGGTGATCCCGGCAGCAGTGCCAACAAGCCCGGTCCTGCACGGCCCGCCACATCACTGGCCTCGGCGGCCCATGGCGATACCGTCAAGATACCCGTGAGCTGCGTATCTGGGCCCTGCAAGGTCCAATCGGACACCGCGCGCGTGGTCAAAACCGACCAGCCGCGCAGATCCCAGTTCAGCGTATATCCGCCGTCGAGCGTTGCCCGCCCCTGCCATGCGCTGCCATTAAGCCCTGTGACTTGAGGTGGGAGTATGACAAGCTCGCGCACAGCCGAAGCGGGTAAAGTCACGATCAATGCTACCGCGTAAACGAGGACCGCAAAACATGTCAGACCCAGCAGAAAGACACTCCGGCGCAACCATCCACGGCGCGGTGGGACGGGGGCTATCTCGACGTCGGATGCTGCTGGCTCTGTCTGGGTCATCGGCGGTTCTGGGGCTCTCGGGTTGTTCGGGGTTGGCACTGGGCGGGGATGATAAACTGCCCCCTGTGGGGACCGTCGGCAAAGCCGCCCTTCTAGCGCCCCTGTCTGGCGCGCGTGCGTCAATAGGTCAGATCATGGCCGCCGCTGCAAGCCTTGGTGGCAATCCAACTGGTGCGGATGCCGAAGTCACCGTCATCGATAGTGGTGAAACCGATGCTAGCGCTGTCGCTGCTGCGAAATCAGCAGTCGCAGGCGGGGCCAAGATGGTCTTGGGGCCGCTTTTGTCAGGGCAAAGCCGCGCCGTGGCGGCAGCGGTGGGGCGCAATGTACCGGTGGTATCGCTCTCGAACGACAGTTCTATCGCGGGGGGCAATCTGTTTGTTTTCGGCGTCACACCGCTGCAATCGGCCAAATCGATCCTCGGCTTTGCCGCAACACGCGGCAAGCGCAGTATCGCCGTGGTGGTGCCGCCCGGCGCTTTCGGGACGCTATCCGCCACGGCGGCGCAGTCTGTCGCAGCGGGCATTGGCGTAAATATGCCCCCGCCCCTCGTGGCGGCTTCCGGTGCCGGATTGGTCGACAAGCTGCGCAGCGCCAATGGCGGCGCCTTGCCCGAGGCGGTGTATTTGCCCGTGGTGGGTGGCCCGTTCGAGGAACAAGCCGCGGCCCTTCAGGCGGCGGGAGTGCAATTGCTTGGCTCCAACCAATGGGCCGCGATCGCTCCTTACCGTATCGCCTCCCTGCGCGGCGGATGGTTTGCCGCGCCCGATCCTGTGCGGTTTGAAGCTTTTGCCACGGCGCTTGAGGCAGACGGTCAAGGCGAAGCAGGCGTCGTGGCGGGATTGGCCTTTGATGCTGTCGAAATGGCCCGTATTTTGGGGCGGATCGGGAAACAAGACCGTAAGGGTCTGCTGCGCGAGGCCGGATTTGACGGGGTGCTGGGGCCCTTCAAGTTCCAACCCGATGGCCAGTGTTTGCGCGGGCTTGCAGTGCTCAGCGTGGCACAGGGTACAACAACGCTGATTGGCGCCACCACCGTATGACGGCGCCGCACCCGCGTGACGCAGGGATCACCCTGATCGAAATGCTGGTCGCGCTGATCATCTTTGCGATGGTTGGGATGGCGTCGTTTACGACGCTAGATACCATCCTGAAGGTACGCGCCCGCACAGACGGACGGCTGGAGCAGATCGCCCGTATCGACCGCGCGCTGCTGGTCTTTGGGCGTGATTGGGCTCAGGTCGACCCGCTGACAGTAACGCTGGCCGAAGGTTCTTTGCGCGCTGATATCTCCCGTGAGAAAAGCCTGCGGCGCTACCTGCTGCGCGATGGCGCGTTGATCCGCGAGAGCGGGGATACCCAGACCACCGACCCGCTGGCACAAGCCTTGGTCTATGACGTCCGCGACCTGCGCTTCGAAGTTATGGATCTTGAGCGGATTTGGCATGAGGGCTGGCCCAGCGACAGCCAGTTTCCCCAAGCGCGTGCCGTCCGGATGGCGTTGACCTTTGCCTCCGGTGAGACCTTAAGCCGCACAGTGGCTTTGCCACAGGCGTTGATAGAATGAGCCGCAATAGCCCTCGTGATGCGGGTGTCATCTTGGTAAATGTGCTGGTCGCCCTCGCCTTGGGGGCCGCTATCATTGTGCTGATGTTCACCTCGCAAGAAAACCTGATGGACCGCACCCGCCGTGCCGCTGCCGCAACCCAAGCGGAGGCGCTGGCACTGGGGGCCGAAGCATCAATGGTGGCAGCCCTGCGCCGCGACATGGAGCAAGCGCCCGATATCGATCACTACGCCGAAAACTGGGCGCTTGCCGCGCAAGAAGAGGTGGTACTGGCGACGGGCCGATTTTCGATCACCGTCATGGATGTTCGTGGGCGGCTCGACCTTAACGCGCTGAGCTTGGGCGGATTGGCACAGCAACTGGTATTTGCGCGGCTTACTACCTCCCTTGGCCTGCCCGACCGTGTGGCCACTACCGTGACCGACGCGCTGGTTCGGGGCGGCCCCGTACGCAGCTTGAGCGATATTGCGGGTCTCGATCCTGCGGAGCGGGCCAAGCTTGACCCTTATGTCAGCCTGTTGGCAACGCGCGGAGCGCTCAACGTCAATACAGCCGAGCAGACAGTGCTCGCTGCCGTTCTAGGTTCTGCCAGCAGTGCACGACAGTTGATCAAGTTACGGGAGCGCAAAGGGTTTTTGACCAAGTCCGATCTTGCAGAAGCGGGCGTTATCCTGCTCGGCGGGGTCGGATTTACTTCCGACGCCTTTGACATCATCAGCCGCGCCGAAGTGGATGGCACGACCGTCACCCTCAACAGCCGGTTGTTGCGCCAGACTGGCCTTGGCGTTCGTGAGGTACTGGTGACCGGGCGGTGGTACGGCATGTCGATCGGCGCCTTACCAGCGGTTGTTAGCCCCTAGCGGCCCGAAGCTCCTGACGCTCCGCATCTCACCGCCCCAGACAATGGGTACTAAAAAACGCGACCGCCCTAGGGCAGCCGCGTTGATTTGGGTTTTAGTTGATCGGGCGGGAAACTCACCTGCCCGATCTGTCGCCTCAAGGGTTGAAGGGTTCAACCAGCGGCGTCTTGACCAACGTCACATTCTCAAGCGAGATCGGTTCGGCATTGCGATCCTGCGCAAAGGCCCGGGCAAAGTCGGAGCCCAGTTGCGCAAAACCGGTCACGCCACCGCCGCCGCCACAGGCCACAAGGACCACAGCCAGAACCGCGAGGATCGAGATATTCTTTAACATAGGAATTCTCCTTTCCGGTGCGATTTAGTTGTTAGGTGAACCAGCAAGCGGCGTGTTCAGGTAAGGGAACGTTGCTTGCAATTCGGTGGCACGCAGAGGTGCGCCATCGGTGAATGGCACAAGGCCAGCTGGAGCAACAGTCGACGGATCGCCAGTGCCGCAAAGGCCGAGGTTGATGTTGTCGGCATCTGCACCCAACTCGTCACCAAGTGGAACGTCATGGCACAAACGGCCCATCATCACCCGAAGGGCAAGATCGACCACATCATCGCCAGGGCGACGACCGTTCGGGAAACCAGCCAGATCTTCGGCAAGCAGGCCAAAGGTGTTCTGCTCATCACGCGGCGTGATTGGCAGTGCCGTGTTCAGGCGCAGCATTTCCGACAGATCGGTTTCAGGGTTGAAGCCCTGTGGCTGGTTGGCCCCGGGGAAGCCGCTCAGGAAGGCAGCAACCAGATCGGCGCGCGGGAAGTTAGAGGGCGCGATATTGTCGGTCCCGAATTCGCTGTTGCCGTTGAATAGAATATTCAGCAACGCAGGCAAGGTCGGGTTGGTTACATAAACAGCCAGTGCTTCATCGATGATCGGCTCGGCGGCGTTGAACAGGTCTTTGTCCGGCATACCGATGACCACTTCGTTTACCAGCGGGTTCGACAGACGCGACTGCTGCACCCATGCACCACCGTAGATCGATGTTGCCTCGTAGGAAGGCGACGGATCTTCTAGTTCGGCTTGTGGCAGGCTTGCAGTTGTCCACGCACCGATCACTGTCTCGCTACCTTGCGTCAGGCAAGATGTCGGGATTTCGAGCGCAATTGATGTCACGTTCGATTTGCCGATCAGATCGTCGTTGGCACGATCCTGAACGATGCCACCCGCATTAAAATTATCCGAGTCATACTGCGGCCACATCGGATTTGCCGGGCCCTGGATTGGCACCAGATTGACCAAATCAAAGACTTCGCCAAGGTTAACCGCGAAAGCTTCGGCGCGCTGGCCAACGAAGGAACGGCCCTTCATGTCGCAACCGGGGATATCGACACTGGTGTAGATATAATTATTTGCATAGGCGCGGTAGTTCGGGATTGTTTTATTGCCGATATTGTCGATCGGCTTTTGGAAAACGGCACCGCCACGGGGGTTGGTCAGCGTTGTGCGTTCACCGCTGCGACGGTCACCACGGATCATGGTAATGCCGTAGCTCTCTGTTTCACCTAGCAAACCACCGGCATTCGGTTTTTCTTTTGAAATCTGACCCGCTGTGCGCAGCGGAATGGCCACATTGGTGCCGTCAATATCCAGCTGAATGCCAGTGCCATCTTTCAGGTTGTTGTCGAACTTGAACTGGAACGTGATCTCTTCTTCGGCGTCCGCGTCATTGCTGACGTGGATTTCATAGATCGCATCAGGGTCCATGGTGAAATAATTCGGGCCGCCGTAGGGCGCCTGAAGCGGCTGGTAGTTGGCGATGAAGGTCACATAGTCATCGCGGCCATCTTCGTAGCTGCGAAACACATAAAAGTCGGTGGCGTCAACTTTTGGCTGTTCAGTGATGCCGGGTGCCTCTCGGTGTGAGGCGGCATTTGCGAATGTCGCCGTCAGGCACAGTGCGCTCGCGCATGTCCCCCGCAACATATTGCGAATGGTAAGCTGCATGGATGTCTCCCTGGTTAACAATGTATTCATTATGACCGACGCATGTGCGACGAAGCCGTTTGAAATAAGTGCGCTTACCCCTCGTAAGTTCACCGCGGCTTAACTCATACACGTAGGGTTATTTAGTTAGTTTCAAGTTTCTGAAATTAATTTCTATGCGGCTCAAAAAAGGTCGAGCCGCCCGCCCCGCGTCATTGACTGGCGCATCAATTTTTAGGGAAATCTGCGCAGGTCAGGTGAATTTCCGGAACATCTTGGTCTGATCAAAGATCGCTTCCAGTGTCTCCATCCGGTCGCGTGTGTCGGTCCACAAGATATCCTGCACCGCAGAGATCATGGATTCGACCAGCAACAAGGGCATCACGGCAGAATCCCACGCCGAGGGCACCACAATCCGGCTGCTGAAACAGATGTCAGACAGGGCGTGCACCGGAGAGCGCCACTGGTCGGTCAGCAGAATGATCTTCGCGCCCTTGGCATGAGCAAGTTCAGACAACTTCAAAGTGTTGTTTTCATAACGGCGTACATCGAACACCACCACGACATCGCCTTCTTTCATATCCAGCACGTAATGCGGCCATGTGTTCGAGGTCGACTGGACATGGATGACGTCGGGCCGGATCACCTGCATGTGCAGAAACAGATACTCCGCAATCGTATGCGAAATCCGCCCGCCGACGATGAATATTTTACGCTTGGGATCGGCAATCAGCGCGCAGGCGGCGTCAAAGGCCGCGGGTTCGATCTGGGCCAGTGAATGGCGGATGTTCTCCATTACTGCGTCAGTAAAGCGGTTAAGCACATGGCCGGACGGCGCGCCTTCGGTCCATGTATCATGTTTGGAGATCGGGTTTTTGACCTTGTCGCGCAGCTCCTCGCGCAGTTCAGTCTGGAAATCCGGGTAGCCTTTGAACCCGAGCTTTTGCACCATCCGCAAGACTGTCGGGCCAGATACACCCGCATCCTTGGCCAAGGCTGACAAAGGCCCGAGCCCGCTTGCTGGGTAATTCTCAAGGATCGCTTGGGCCAGCTGTCGCTCGGCACGGGTGAGAGTATCAAGCGCCCTCTGAATGCGTTCCGCGATGGTGATGGCTTGTTGTGACAAGGTCGATACGCCCATTTTGATAGCTTTCATTACAGAACTACAGCAGATGTACGATTCGTTACAGATACTTGTTGACAGAATCCCCATGCCCCCTGAGTGTGACCGAAACTTGGGGGAATACCGGTGCCGCAAATCGCGTTGTCAGATACTGCTGAAATTGTGACAACGCTGGCTGGCGGGTCGGAAATTGTGCTGGTCTGTGAACATGCCTCCGCCCATATTCCGCCTGATTTAAACGATTTGGGACTGGCCGCTGTGGACCGGCTAAGCCATGCGGTCTGGGACCCAGGCGCGCTAGCCGTGGCGCAACACATGGCGCGCATGCTGGATGCGACGTTGGTGGCCAGCGGCATCTCGCGGCTGGTTTATGATTGCAACCGCCCGCCCCATGCGCCCGATGCAATGCCCGAACAAAGCGAGCTTATCCGCGTCTCTGGAAATCTCGGGCTGGATGCGGCGGCCCGCAAGGCGCGGACCGACAGCTATTACACGCCGTTCAAAACCACACTCGCAGCCGCAATTGCAGGGCGCAGTGATCCGATAATCATTACAGTGCATAGCTTTACGCCGACCTATCATGGCAAGCCACGCGCGGTTGAAATCGGGATTTTGCACGATACAGATACGCGCTTGGCGGATGCCATGTTGGCCATTGCCGCGCAATTCAGCCCGATGGCTATCCAGCGCAACGCGCCCTACGGCCCTGAAGACGGCGTGACCCACACACTGAGAGAGCACGCGATTGCAGGCGGGCACCCCAATATCATGCTTGAACTGCGCAATGATCTTATCGCCGACGACAGCGCCCAGCACGCGATGGCGCAGATGTTGAGCGACTGGATCACCGCAGCACTGAAAAACCTCGAACGGACCACACGATGATCAGGCTGGCACGCGGTTATATTAACACCATTGACGCGATCAACTACCGGCTGGGCCGGATCGTGATGTACGGGATTTTCGTGCTGATGGGCATCTTGCTGTGGTCTTCGATCAGCAAGACCTTCTTTCTGCCAGCACTTTGGACGCTTGAGGTCGCGCAGTTCACCATGGTGGCATATTACATTCTCGGCGGCCCCTACTCGTTGCAGCTTGGGTCCAACGTGCGGATGGACCTGCTTTATGGTGAATGGTCGCTGCGCCGCAAAGCGTGGACCGATGTGATCACCGTGCTGTTCTTGATCTTCTATCTGGGCGTGATGGTCTATGGCGCGATTGGCTCGACCGCCTATTCGCTGGGCTATTGGGGCACCGAGCCGATCTCGTTTTTTGCGGGTCTGATCACAGGCACCGAAGAGATCGGGCGGTTGGAGACCTCGCCCTCGGTCTGGCGGCCTTGGATGTGGCCGATCAAAACCATCATGATTATCGGGCTGTTTTTGATGCTGCTGCAATGCGTGTCGGAGTTGTTCAAAGATTTATTGTTGTTGAAGGGTGAGCCGGTCTGATGCCTTACGAAATGATCGCCACGCTGATGTTTGCGACGATGATGCTGATGCTGCTCACGGGGCAGCGGGTGTTTGGTGCCATCGGCTTTGTTGCCGTGATGGCCGCCCTGCTGCTTTGGGGCGACAAGGGTGGCTATGACATCGGGTTTTCCGCCGCGATGAAA
Source organism: Sulfitobacter brevis (assembly GCF_900112755.1). Taxonomy (GTDB): domain Bacteria; phylum Pseudomonadota; class Alphaproteobacteria; order Rhodobacterales; family Rhodobacteraceae; genus Sulfitobacter; species Sulfitobacter brevis. The sequence continues at coordinate 138,880 of NZ_FOMW01000002.1, forward strand.
CTGATGAAGTGGTATCCGCTGCTGACCCTGCCGATGTTTATTTTCATGGGCTATGTGCTGTCTGAATCTCGGATTGCCGACGATCTGTACAAGATGTTCCATGTCTGGATGGGGGGCGTGCGCGGCGGGCTGGCGATCGGAACCATCGGGTTGATGGTGCTGATCTCGGCAATGAACGGGCTTAGTGTTGCGGGTATGGCAATCGGCTCGACCATCGCGCTGCCGGAACTGCTCAAACGCGGCTATGACAAACGGATGGTGACAGGGGTCATTCAGGCGGGATCGAGTTTGGGGATACTGGTGCCGCCTTCGGTGGTGCTGGTGCTTTATGCGATGATCGCGCGCCAGCCAGTCGGGCAGTTGTGGCTGGCGGGCGTCGTGCCGGGCTTGATGATGGCGGCGATGTTTATTGCCTATATTGTGATCCGCTGCTGGAAGAACCCCGCGCTGGGGCCTGTCTTGTCGGTTGAGGATCGCGACATTCCCCGCGCCGAAAAGCTGCGCCTGCTTCGGGCGGGCATCCTGCCGCTGGTGATTTTCGCGGTGATGATGGTACCCTTCGTCAACGGCTGGACCAGCCTTGTAGAAAGCTCGGCCATCGGTGCTGGGGCTGCATTCTTTGCGGCAGTGCTTAAGGGCCGCATGACCAAGGAAGTCTTCGAGAACTCGGTGCGCAATACGCTGGGCATCACCTGCATGTTCATGTGGATCATCCTTGCGGCGCTGGCATTTGGCGCGGTGTTTGACGGGTTGGGCGCGGTTAAGGCTATCGAGGGGCTGTTCACCGACCAGCTTCACCTCAGCCCGTGGACGATCCTCATCCTGATGCAGCTTTCGTTCATCCTGATGGGCACGTTTCTGGACGATACGGCAATGCTGGTGATCGTCGCCCCGCTTTATGTGCCGCTGGTCGGCGAGCTTGGCTTTGATTTGATCTGGTACGGTATCCTTTATACCATCACCACGCAGATTGCTTATATGACGCCGCCATTTGGCTATAACCTGTTTCTGATGCGGGCCATGGCCCCGCCGGAGATTACCCTGCGCGACATCTATGCCTCGATCACACCCTTCGTGCTGGTCATGGTTCTGGCGCTGGTGCTGGTGATGGTCTTCCCGCAGATCGCCACTTGGCTGCCCGATTACGTCTACGACAAATAATAACGAGAATCGCCAGTAAGGCGGCTTGATCATTCAACAATGGAGAGACCTATGACAACTCGCAGAAAATTCCTTCAAGGCGCGGCGGTTGCGGCCCCCGCAGCCCTTGCAGCCCCGTCGATCGTACACGCGCAGTCCGCCATCAAATGGCGCATGCAGACCTATGCCGGTGCGGCATTGGGTGAACATGTGACCAAGCCTTGTGTTGATTACATCAATGCGGCTGGCAACGGCGAGATGGAGATCGAACTGTTCTACGCCGACCAGATCGTGCCCACCGGCGAGCTTTTCCAAGCGATGCAGCGCGGCACCATCGACATGGTCCACTCGGACGACGACTCAATGGCGTCGCCCACGCCGCTGCAGCAGTTCGGCGGCTATTTCCCTTTTGCGACCAAACACATCCTCGACGTGCCAGTGCTGTTCAACCAGTACGGTCTGGCCGATATCTGGCGCTCGGAGTACGAAAAAGTTGGCGTCGCGTGGCTGTCTGCTGCGGGTCAGGATCCGTGTAACTTCAACACCACCAAAGAGATCAAGTCGGTCGCCGATCTGGATGGCATGAAGCTTTACACCTTCCCCACCGCGGGCCGCTTCCTGTCGCGCTTTGGCGTGGTGCCGGTAAACATTCCTTACGAGGATGCCGAAGTTGCCGTGCAAACCGGCGAGCTTGACGGCATGGCTTGGTCGGGCATCACCGAAGACTATACCGTTGGCTGGGCCGATGTGACCGATTACTTCCTGACCAATAACATCTCGGGCGCGTGGATCGGCTCGTTCTTCGTCAACCAGCAGCAGTGGATGGATCTGCCTGATCACCTCAAGCAGTTGGTGATGGCAGGAATTGAGGCAGGACACACCTATCGCAACCAGTGGTATTGGGGCGGCGAGGCGCGTCTGCGGGCACAGGGCGACAAGCTCAAGCTCAGCACAGTGCCAGCTGGCGAATGGGCCGAAGTTGAAACCGCGGCCAAGGAATTCTGGTCCGAAATCGCCGAGGAAGGCGAAATCCACTCGAAAATCGTGCAAATCTTCCGCGACTATAACGAGGTCATCAACAAAGCTGGCCCCCCCTATACAAACGGTTGATTTAAGCTATCCAAGGCGGGCCGATACGGCCCGCCGAACACCCCTCCTCCAAGGAACGAACCCATGCCGCGCACATTGAGCTTTGACGACCTGAAAACCGCTGTTGCAGAAGGCACCATCGACACCGTGCTGGTCTGTCTGGTGGACATGCAGGGCCGTCTGATGGGCAAGCGTTTCCACGCGGTCAACTTCGTCGAAACCTCGTTCAACGAGACACATTGCTGCAATTACCTGCTGGCAACTGACATCGAAATGGCCACGCCCGATGGCTTTGCCTCGACCTCGTGGCAGTCAGGTTACGGCGATTATGTGATGAAGCCCGATCTTGAGACCATCCGCCCTGTGCCCTGGCTTGAGGGCACTGCGATGGTGCTTTGCGATGTCTTGGACCATCACAACCACCCTGTCCCCCATTCGCCCCGCGCGATCCTGAAAAAGCAGATCGCCCGTCTGGCCGAGCTTGGCTTTGAGGCGATGATGGCGACGGAGCTTGAGTTTTTCCTCTTTGCCGACAGCCTTGATAAAATCCGCGAAGGTGGCTTCCGTGAGCTGACGCCAATCAGCGGCTATAACGAGGATTATCACATCTTCCAGACCACCAAGGAAGAGAACGTGATGCGCCCGATCCGCAATCACCTCTATGCCGCCGGTCTGCCGATTGAAAACTCCAAGGGCGAGGCAGAGGCTGGTCAGGAAGAGCTCAACATCCGCTATTCCCCTGCCCTTGATTGTGCCGATTACCACACCATCGCCAAACATGCGGTCAAGGAAATCGCGTGGCAGCACGGCCATGCCGCGACCTTCTTGCCCAAATGGCACCGCGACCGCGTCGGCTCCTCCAGCCACGTGCACCAGTCGCTGTGGAAAGACGGCACGCCGATGTTCCTCAACAAGGACGACGACCTTGGCATGTCGGAACTGATGAAGAACTATATGGCCGGGTTGATCGCCTTTGCGCCTGATTATACCTATTTCCTCGCGCCCTACGTCAACAGCTACAAGCGTTTCGCAAAGGGCACCTTCGCACCGACGAAAACCGTTTGGTCGGTCGATAACCGCACTGCCGGTTTCCGCTTGTGTGGCGCTGGCACCAAAGGCGTGCGGGTCGAATGCCGGATTGGCGGCTCGGACCTGAACCCCTATCTGGCCCAAGCGGTGATGCTGGCCGCAGGGATCAAGGGGATCGAAGATAAGATGACCCTCGCCGCGCCGAGCAAGGGCGACGTCTATGACGACGCCAAAGCAGGCGACATTCCGCAAACCCTGCGGGCTGCCTGCGAAAACCTGCGCGGCTCTGCCTTCCTGCGCGAGGTTTTGGGCGATGATGTGGTTGACCATTACACCCGCAGCGCCGAATGGGAGCTGGAAGAATTCGACCGCGTCGTGACCGACTGGGAAATCGCCCGCGGCTTTGAACGGGCTTGAACGCCCTTTGTGAAGTGAAAGACACACCATGACCAAGACAACCAAATGTATCTCGCCAATTGACGGATCGGTCTATGCCGAGCGTGAATGCCTGAGCAAGGACGCCGCCCTTGAGGCCGTGGCCCGCGCCCGCAAAGCGCAAAAAGCATGGGCCGCGCGCCCTTTGCAGGAGCGCATCGACCTCGTGCTCGGCGCGTTGGCGGAAGTTGAGCGCACCCACGACCGGATGGTTACCGAACTGGCGCATCAGATGGGCCGCCCGACCCGCTATGGCGGCGAGCTTGGTGGCCTGAAGGAACGCGCCACCTATATGGCCAAAATTGCCCACGACGCGCTGGCCCCGACTGTCATCGAAGACAGCGCCGCCTTTAGCCGCAAAATCACCCGCGAAGCGCATGGGTTGGTCTTTGTCGTGGCCCCGTGGAATTACCCCTATATGACCGCCAACAACACCATCGCGCCTGCGTTGATCGCGGGCAACGTGGTAGTCCTGAAACACGCCGCCCAGACCATTTTGGTGGGCGAGCATCTGGCCGATGCCTATCACGCGGCCGGCGTGCCTGCAGATGTGTTCCAGAACATCGTGCTGGACCATGACACCACCTCGGCGCTGATTTCCGAAAACGCGTTTGATTTCATAAACTTCACCGGCTCTGTTGGCGGTGGTCAGGCGATGGAGCGCGCCGCCGCTGGCACCTTTACCGGCGTCGCCACTGAACTCGGCGGCAAGGATCCGGGCTATGTTCGTGCCGATGCCAATCTGGATGCCGCTGTTGACGGGCTGATGGATGGCGCGATGTTTAACGCCGGTCAGTGCTGCTGCGGGATTGAGCGGATTTATGTGCACGAGAGCCTTTATGACGGCTTTGTGGAAAAGGCCGTGGCTTGGGTCAATGCGCTGAAGCTTGGCAATCCGCTGGAGGAAGCGACCACCCTTGGCCCGATGGCCAACGTCCGTTTCGCGAAAGAAGTCCGTGCCCAGATCGACGAAGCGCTGGCTGATGGCGCAACGGCCCATATCGAAAAGATGCCTGCCGATGATGGCGGTGCCTACCTCACACCACAAATCCTGACAAATGTGACCCACAACATGCGCGTGATGCGCGACGAAAGTTTTGGCCCCGTCGTTGGCATTATGTCAGTGAAGAACGACGAAGAAGCCATTGAATTAATGAATGATTGTCAGTTTGGCCTCACGGCGGCGATTTTCACCGCTGATGCCGAAGCAGCCGATGCCATCGGCGCGCGGCTGGAGACTGGCACTGTGTTGATGAACCGCGCCGACTACCTTGATCCTGCCCTGTGCTGGACCGGTTGCAAGAACACCGGACGCGGCGCTGGCCTGTCGGAACTGGGCTATCACGCCTTGACCCGTCCCAAATCCTACCACCTTAAGAAAGCCTGAAGCATGAGCCTTACCGCCAATTGGTCATACCCCACCGCGATCCGTTTCGGCGCGGGCCGGATCTCGGAAATCGCTGCCGCCTGTGCCGCTGCTGGCATCGCCAAGCCATTGCTGGTCACCGACAAAGGTCTCGCGAGCCTGCCGATCACGCAAAAAACTCTCGACCTGCTGGACGCTGCGGGCCTTGGCCGCGCTATGTTCTCGGACGTCGATCCAAACCCGACCGAACAAAACGTCGATGCGGGCGTCAAAGCCTACCAAGCGGGCGGTCATGATGGGGTCATCGCCTTTGGCGGCGGCTCGGGGCTTGATCTGGGCAAAGTCGTCGCCTTTATGGCAGGCCAGACCCGCCCGCTGTGGGACTTTGAGGACATTGGTGACTGGTGGAGCCGTGCCGACGCCGACGCCATCGCGCCCATCGTTGCCGTGCCGACGACCGCTGGCACCGGATCGGAAGTGGGCCGCGCCAGCGTCATCACCAACTCCGAGACCCATGAGAAGAAGATCATTTTCCACCCAAAAATCCTGCCGGCCGTGGTGATCTGTGATCCCGAACTGACCGTCGGCATGCCGCCCGCCATCACCGCAGGCACCGGCATGGACGCTTTCGCGCATTGTCTCGAGGCTTTCTGCTCGCCGCATTACCACCCGATGTCACAAGGCATCGCGTTGGAAGGCATGCGGTTGGTGAAGGAATACCTGCCCCGCGCTTTTGCCGATGGCAGCGATATTGAAGCACGTGGCCAGATGATGTCTGCCGCCGCGATGGGTGCGACTGCGTTTCAAAAGGGCCTTGGCGCGATCCATGCGCTTAGCCACCCCATCGGCGCGGTGCACCACACCCACCATGGCACCACAAATGCTGTCGTGATGCTGCCGGTGCTCGACTATAACCGCGCGGCAATTGAGGATCGTCTGGCCATGGCCGCGCACTACCTTGGTATCGACGGCGGCTTTGACGGCTTCCGCGCATTTGTCGCCGATCTGAACAAGAATCTCTCGATCCCTGCCAATCTGACCGAACTCGGCGTGAAGAACCCCGATATCGACGCGCTGGTCGCGTCTGCGCTGCGCGATCCCAGTGTCGGCGGAAACCCGATCGAGATGACGGCAGAGAACACCAAAGCACTGTTCGAAGCCTGCTTCTAAACACCCGACAAGGCCGGATGCCCCGACGCGTCCGGTCTTGCAGCCCCCTGCTGATCCGGCCATTCTCACGGGCATGACAGCAAACACACCCATCACCCTAAAATCCAACGCTATGAGCGCCACGGTCCTGCCGCTGGGCGCCGCACTTGTTGGCCTGCGCCTTGGGGCCTCTCCGCGCAATCTGGTGCTGGAATATGCCACCCCTAACGCCCGCAGCGCCAAGCCGACCTCGGCAGGTGCGCTGGTCGGGCCGGTTGCGAACCGCATCCGTGACGGGCTGGCAGAGATCGACGGCCAGACTTACCAGATGCCGCTGAACGAGAACGGCCAGACCAGCCTGCATTCAGGCCCTGACGGGTTGCACGCACAGCTTTGGCAGGTGGCCAAGCAGCACCCGCACGCGGTGACGTTCACCTGCACCCTGCCTGACGGCACCAACGGCCTGCCCGGCACCCGCCATTTCACTGCAACCTACAGCATTGCAGAGACCACGCTCACCCTGCACATCACCGCGACCACGGACCGGACCACTCCGATCAACGTCGCCTCACACCCTTACTGGAACCTCGACGGCGCGCCCGACATCACCGGCCATACCCTGCAGGTCGCGGCGCAAAGCTATTTGCCCACAGACGCGATGAACCTGCCCACCGGAGAGATCGCGCCCCTGCACGGCACCGCGTTTGATTTCACCACCCCGCGCCGCCTGAGCCGCGATCCCGCGCTTGATCTCAACTTCTGCCTCGCCCATGCGCCCCGCGCCACCCCACAACCCGCCGCAACCCTGCGCGGATCCGATGGCACCACGCTAGAGATCGCCACGACCGCGCCCGGCTTGCAGGTTTATGCTGGCAGCAATCTTATGCAGGCCGAGACCGCACTGGCCGGCAACCCCGTTCTAGCCCCCTATGCCGGTGTCGCCCTAGAGCCACAATTATGGCCTGACGCGCTGTTTCATAAGCCATTTCCCGCCATTTTGTTGCGCACTGGCGAGACTTGGGAGCAAACCACACTTCACCGCTTCACGGCCCCTTGACACCGGCAAGGAATGGTCACAATTGCGCCCATCTGTCGGCCAGAAGGTCCGGCACTATCCTGTGAAGGGATCGCCCTAATGTAGGGACCCCTCACAACGAGGAGCACGACGATGGCCCGACTTGACACAACGCGCAGCCCACAAAAGCCGAGCGCGCAACCCACACAAATGAACCAGACGACAGCCGCGAAACCACCCGCGCGCCCGGCCCCGATCATCACCGATTACGCCAGCCTTTAAACAGGCGACAGCCCTGCCCGTTTGCGGTAAACCAGCGCCATGACGACGCCGGTTTCATCTATCCGCAACCTCGGCCCCGCTTTTGAGGCCAGTTGCACTGCAGCAGGCATAACATCTGCCGAAATGCTCCGCGAAATGGGTGCGGATGTCGCCTATGCGCGGCTGTTGTGTAACGGGACCAAACCCCATTTCATCGGCTACTATGTGCTGGTCATGGCGCTGCAAGGCCGCCCGTGGAACGATTGCAAAGGCGCTGAAAAAGCCGCGCTGCGCGTAAAGTTCGACGCCTTAAAGTCTAGCTCCAGTGACCCCGCCCAGACCGAATTCGAGCGGATGATGAACCTGATCGGCGTCCGCTCCGGCTAAACGCCCACGGAACTTGCGCGCCGTATGATGCGTTGTCTTTGGAACCTCCAAGGAACAACCACAATGACCCCTCACCAGCCCGCCCATTCCGCCGACCTTGCCCGCCTACGCAAGCTTGCCACGCGCATGGACAGTGCCTTCCGCCTGCCGATCATTGGTGTGCGCGTTGGCTGGGACTCGATTATTGGCCTGATCCCCGGTGTCGGTGACGCCGCCGCCCTGCTGCCGTCAGCTTATATTATGAAAGAGGCGCACCGGATGGGCGTGCCGCGGGCCACACTGGCCAAAATGGCTGCCAACGTTGGTATCGATTTCGTCATCGGCTCGGTCCCCTTGGTGGGTGACCTCTTTGACGTCGGTTGGAAATCTCACCTGCGCAACGTCGACTTGCTAGAAGGCCATCTGACCCGCGCGGCGCGCATTACGCCCGATCCAAGGGATATCGAGGGGCAATTTTCATCGCATCACGCGAACTTAAACAGGAGCGCGAATGTCCGCTCCTAAACTCCTACTATAAAACAAAAAAGGCCGCTTCTCAGCGGCCTTTTTTCAGTCTGAACTGGCTCGAAACCGATCAACCGACCAGTTCAAGACCCGAGAAGAAGTACGCGATCTCAACAGCAGCCGTTTCAGGCGCATCGGAACCGTGGACGGAGTTTTCGCCAACGCTTTCAGCGAATTCAGCGCGGATTGTACCTGCGGCTGCATCCGAAGGATTGGTCGCACCCATGACTTCACGGTTCTTTGCAATGGCGCCTTCGCCTTCCAGAACCTGAGCTACGATTGGCGCGGACGCCATAAATTCACACAGTTCGTCATAGAACGGACGCTCGGCGTGCACTTTGTAGAATTCGCCAGCCTGAGCTTTGCTCAACTGGATACGCTTTTGTGCGACAACGCGCAGACCTGCGTCTTCGAATTTCTTGTTGATCGCACCGGTCAGGTTGCGGCGTGTTGCATCGGGTTTGATGATCGAAAATGTGCGTTCAAGGGCCATGGGGCGTCTCCGGTTTAACGGGCCCCGGTTTGTCCAGAGCCGCATATTACATCGGCGCCCCGTTAGCATGGCTCATGCCGCTTGGAAAGGGCAGCGGCTGTTGGCTCTCGCAAAAACCGATAAACCCGCCGCGTGCCGCTTCCCCCTGCCGAAAGGCTCTGCTACAGCCCGCGCATGTTACGCATCTCAGAAATAAATTACTCCGTCGAAGGTCGCCCCCTGTTCGAACAGGCCAGCGCCGTCATTCCCGCAGGCCATAAGGTCGGCCTTGTTGGCCGCAATGGCGCCGGCAAGACCACCTTGTTCCGCATCATCCGTGGCGAGCTTGGGCTGGACGCAGGCGCGATCTCGCTGCCGTCGCGCGCCAAAATCGGCGGTGTCGCACAGGAAGTGCCCTCCTCCGAGACCTCGCTGATCGATACGGTGCTCGCCGCCGATACCGAACGCGCCGAACTGATGGCCGAATCCGAGACCGCCACCGACGCGACCCGCATTGCTGATATCCAAGCGCGTCTTGCCGATATCGATGCATGGTCCGCCGAAGGCCGCGCCGCCGCGATCCTCAAAGGTCTGGGTTTTGACGACGAAGAACAGCTGATGCCCTGCTCGGATTTCTCCGGCGGCTGGCGCATGCGCGTGGCCCTTGCTGGCGTGCTTTTTGCCCAGCCCGATCTGCTGCTGCTCGATGAGCCGACCAACTATCTCGACCTCGAAGGGGCGCTCTGGCTGGAGAACTACCTCGCGCGCTATCCTCACACGGTGATCATCATCAGCCACGATCGTGGTCTGCTGAATCGCGCGGTTAGCGGCATCCTGCACCTCGATGAACGCAAACTGACCTATTACCAAGGCCCCTACGATCAATTCGCCCGCCAGCGCGCCGAACAGCGTGCCGTGCTGACCGCGATGGCCAAGAAACAACAGGCCCGCCGCGACCATATGCAGTCCTTCGTGGACCGGTTCAAAGCCAAGGCTTCCAAGGCCAAACAGGCGCAGTCCCGTCTGAAGATGATCGAAAAGATGGATATGATCACGCCGCCCGAAGAGGTCGCGCGCAAGGTATTCACCTTCCCCGAACCCGAGGAGCTGTCGCCGCCGATCATCAACATCGAGAACGGCTCGGTCGGATATTCCGAGGGCAATCCGGTGCTCAGCCGTCTAAATCTGCGCATCGACCAAGACGACCGCATCGCGCTGCTTGGCAAAAACGGCCAAGGTAAATCGACGCTGGCGAAACTGCTCTCGGACCGTCTGCCGCTGATGGCGGGCAAGCAGATCAACTCGAACAAACTGCGCGTTGGCTTCTTTGCCCAGCATCAGGTGGACGAGCTGATCATCAACGAAACCCCGTTGCAGCATATGATCACCGCACGCCCCGGCGTAATGGCCCCAAAACTGCGCGCCCAGCTTGCAGGCTTCGGGCTCGGCGCTGAACAGGCAGAAACCGAAGTAGGCCGTCTGTCGGGCGGCCAAAAGGCCCGCCTTTCGCTGCTGCTTGCCACGCTCCACGCGCCGCATCTGCTGATCCTTGACGAGCCGACCAACCACCTCGACATCGAATCCCGCGAGGCCCTCGTCGAAGCGCTGACCCGTTATACGGGCGCGGTGATCCTCGTGAGCCACGACATGCACCTGCTGTCGATGGTCGCAGACCGGCTTTGGCTGGTATCAGATGGGACGGTCAAACCCTATGACGACGACCTCGACGACTATCGCCGCTTGCTTTTGACCCCGTCCAAACCGGTCAGCAAAGCGGGCGTTGCCCCCAAGGCCGCGCCAAAACCCAAACGTGCCAGCCGCGAAGACGTGCTGGCCCTGCGCAGCGAAGTCCGCAAGGCTGAGGACCGCGTCACCAAGATCAACGACATGCGGGATAAGCTCGCCAAAAAACTTGCCAACCCCGACCTTTACGAAAGTAGCAAAGTCGGCGAGCTTGAAGTGTGGAACAAGAAATACGCCGAAGTTATGGACGCATTGGAGCGGGCCGAATCCATCTGGATGGGTGCCCTCGAAAAGCTGGAAAAAGCTACGGCCTAGTTCCTTTTGACTTAAAACATCCCCGGGGTCCGGGGTCCGCGCCCCCCGGGAACATCATATGCTAACACTCGACACCGCCTATATGATAACCGCGCTGGTCACCATGTTCGTGGTGATCGATCCTATCGCGATCGCGCCACTTTTTCTGGCGTTAACGCGCGGCATGTCCCCCGCACAACGGCGCCTGATCGCATGGCGCGGCGTCTTTGTTGCCGGTCTGGTCTTGGCCGTATTCGCAGCCTTCGGCGAGGCCGTGCTCGGCTTTATCGGCATCTCGATGCCTGCCTTCCGCGTGGCCGGTGGCATCCTGTTGTTCATCACCGCCCTCGACATGCTCTTCGAGCGCCGCACCAAGCGCCGCGAGGACCAAACCGAGGATGATCACGACGATCCTTCTGTCTTTCCCATCGCAATCCCGCTGATCGCGGGCCCTGGCGCCATTGCGTCGGTGATCCTGCTGACCAGCGAGAAACCCGGTGCCGAAGGGCTGATTACCGTGCTCGCGATCACCGCGCTGACGCTGGTCGTCATGGGATTGGTTCTGCAAGCCAGCGGCGCCTTGGAACGGGCGATTGGCAAATCGGCGATTAACGTTCTGACCCGCTTGCTCGGCATGCTGCTTGCCGCCTTGTCGGTGCAATTCGTGCTCGACGGGCTGAGCGCCTTCGGTTTCGGCCCCGGCGTAGGCTGACAGACCGACCGCGCGTACCTATATCTGTCAGACAGCCGCGCGAGGAGTCCCCATGGCAGACGTTGAAACCGGACATCTGATCTATCTGATTGCGCTCTTGGCGGTGGTCGGCGGCTGGTTTTTTATGCAGGGCCGTGAAGGGCTTAACAAAACCCTGCAATACGCCGCGGTCTGGGGGCTGATATTTATTGGCGCGATGGCGGGTGTAGGGCTTTGGCAGGACATCAGCAAGGACACCACCCCCCGTCAGTTCAACCTCAGCGAAAGCGGCCAGATCATTTTGAAACAAGCCCGCGACGGCCACTATTATCTCACCGCGCGGGTCAATGATGCCGCCGTTCGCTTTGTCGTAGATACTGGCGCCACCGATATTGTCCTGACCGAAGCCGATGCGCAGCGCGCCGGCATTGATACCAATGGCCTAAGTTATCTCGGGCGCGCTACCACAGCCAATGGCGAAGTGCGTACCGCATACGTCCGCCTCGCCGAATTCCGGCTTGGCGATCATATCGACCGAAATGTCGGGGCTGTGGTCAACGAAGGCGAGATGCAGCAATCGCTTTTGGGCATGGGCTATTTGCAGCGCTGGGGCCGGATCGAAATTTCGCAGGGCGAGATGATCCTGACCCGCTGATCGAAATTTATTTCTCGGCCTTTTTCTCCCAACGGCCGCTTTCTTCCGACCAGTATTGTGCCGAAGCCCCCGCCGCCGTAAGCGTTTTCCATTGCTCTCGCGCCCGCGCCAGAGCGGCCTCGTCATCGCCGTCAAACAAGATGCACACCCGTTCCAGCGCTGCGACTTCGGTTGCCTCTACCTCGGCGCCGCCCACGGCCATCACACAGCGCGGCTGGTTTGTGGCCTGCATTTGCGTTGTCAAAAGCACCGGCTGGTCCGCATCGTGCGGCCCGCCCGCCATACCGTGCGGCAAAAAGCTGTCTGCAGCCCCGCCCCAGAGCGCTACGTCCAAGGCCTCAAGCTGTGCTGAGTGCGCCCCGCGCACGGCCACGGTCCAACCGTTTTCAAGTGACTTGCTTAGCAACATCCGCAAGGTTTCCACCAAGGGGCGCTGGGTAAGATGATAGAAATAGGCAGCACCCATGGCGTTAATCCTGTGTTGTGATCCCGCGTTGCGTAAAACCGGGCGGCGCGGCACTTTCGGGCACCCCGCCGCCCAACGGTTTAATCCTTGGTTTCAAACCGGTCCATTACCAAACGGTTCAGCGCTGCCACACCCCAACCCGTTGCACCTTTAGGCGCCAACGCCGTCTCGGATTTAACCGAGGCCACGCCCGCAATATCAAGGTGGATCCACGGGGTGCCTTCTTTGACAAACCGCTGCAAGAACTGCGCCGCGGTGATCGAACCGGCAGCGCGCCCGCCTATATTTTGCATATCGGCAACGCGGCTTTTGAGCATGTCATCATAGGCCTGACCCAGCGGCATCCGCCACGCACCTTCGTTTTCGGTCTGCGCCGCCTTCAGGAAATCACCGCACAATGCGTCATCGTTTGAGAAAACCCCTGCATTTTCATGGCCCAAGCCAACGATGATCGCGCCGGTCAGCGTCGCCAGATCAATCATCGCCGCAGGCTTGAACGCTTCCTGAGCGTGCCACATCACATCGCAAAGCACCAAACGCCCCTCGGCGTCGGTGTTAATGACCTCAACCGTGTCGCCCTTCATTGAGGTGATCACATCGCCCGGACGGATCGCGCTTCCGGAAGGCATATTCTCGACGATGCCCACCAACCCGACGACGTTGGCCTTGGCCTTGCGCAGCGCGAGGCTGCGCATCACCCCTGCCACGACGCCCGCGCCGCCCATGTCCATCGTCATGTCTTCCATGCCCGCGCCGGGCTTGAGGCTGATGCCACCGGTGTCGAACACCACGCCCTTGCCGACCAAGGCCAAGGGTGCAGCATCTTTCGCGCCACCGTCCCAGCGCATGATCACCACATACGACGGGCTGTCAGACCCTTGACCAACGGATAAAAGCGTTCTCATTCCGAGCTTTGCGAGCGCTTCTTCATTCAAAACTTCAACCTTAAGCCCAAGACTCTCCATCTCTTTCAGCCGTTCAGCGAAAGCGTTTGTAGTCAGATAGTTGGCAGGCGCATTGACCAAATCGCGGGTCATGAAGGTGCCTTCGGCAATTGTCAGCAGCGGTGCCATCGCCGCTTTGGCCTCTTCGGGCTTGGCACACATGATGCTGACCTGCCCCGCACGCGGCGTGGCGGCAGATTTATGATCATCAAAACTATAGTCACGCAGGACCAAGCCGTAGCCGACCTCGGCAACGCGCTGGACCGATCCTGCGACCACCAGCATTTCCGCGTTGCCGCGCAGCTTTGCCAGCGTCGCGCCAGCTTTGCGGGCCTGTGTCACGTCAGGGCGGCGCGCCAAATGGATGACGTCGACCGCTTTGGCTTTCATTCCTGCCGGATAAGCCATTGTTATCACGTCGCCTGGCTTGGTCTTGGCAAAGTCCGCGCTCTGCACCAGTCGCAGCAACGCGCCACGGCTCAGCTTGTTGATGCGCGCACTGCCGCCCCCAAGTTTTGCATCCGGCGCGATCAAAACGGCGATGCGCCCTTCGAATTCGGCAAACTGCTCGATGTCGGTTTCAATGAAGCTCAGGGGGGTAAGATCGGTCATGTATCGCGCCTTGATTGAGGGGTCTCGGCAAATCTAGCCCGCCCGTTCCCGAGTGACCAGCCGATCTGCGCAGATAGCAGTTTTCCCCCGCCTTAAACTACATTAAGATCGCGCCAAACGCCGACAGAGCCGTGCAGGGAGAAACCATGGGCAGAGTAGATCGCTACATGCTGTCACAGCTTCTTGTGCTGTTTGGCTTTTTCGCTTTGGTGCTTGTGGCATTGTTCTGGATCAACAGAGCTGTGGTGCTGTTTGACCGGCTCATCGGCGACGGGCAATCGGCGCTGGTTTTCCTTGAATTCACTGCACTTGGGTTGCCCAAGCTCATCGTAACCGTGTTGCCGATCGCCACCTTTGCCGGTGCGGTCTATGTCACCAACAGGATGGCGGGCGAAAGCGAATTGACGGTGCTGCAAGCCACCGGTTCGGGCCCGTGGCGGCTGGCGTGGCCGGTGCTGGTCTACGGAATTTGCGTCGCTGTGATGATGACGGTGCTGAGCCATCTGTTAGTGCCGCTGGCACAGGCGCAGTTGCAGCAACGCGAGAATGACATTTCGCAAAATATCTCGGCGCGGTTGCTGACCGAAGGCACATTTTTGCACCCTTCCGACGAAATCACATTCTATACACGCCAGATCGATGCGGATGGCGTGTTGCGCGATGTGTTTTTATCTGACCGCCGCGATGCAAAGCAAGGCGTGATCTATACAGCCGCCGAAGCCTATCTGGTGCGCAACGGACAAGGCTCGACGCTGATCATGGTGAACGGGTTGGCGCAGCGGTTGGATCGCGAAGAGAAAAGGCTTTCTACTGCGAAATTCCGCGATTTTTCCTTTGATATCTCGGCCTTGATGTCCGACCGGACCGACGAAGCCTTGCCGATCACCGCGATGGTGACACCGGTGCTTCTGGCCAATCTCGGTACGATCTCGGCAACGTCGGGCGAGACGAAGGGCGTCATTGCCGAAGAAATCCACTCGCGCTTTGCGCAGCCCCTGTTTTGTATAGTCGCAGCCCTCGTCGGGTTTTCCACCCTGTTAATTGGCGGGTTTTCGCGTTTTGGCGTCTGGCGCGAGATTGTTTTGGCTTTTGGCCTGCTCATCGTGATTGACGGGCTGCGCGGCACCCTGGTCGATACGGTGCGCAGCGATGCGGATATGTGGCCACTGATGTATGCGCCTTCGCTCTTGGGGGCGTTCTTGGTGGTCGCGATGTTGTGGCAGGCCGCTCATCCCGGCTGGTGGACCCGTTTCAGATCAGGAGCTGCGGCATGATCCTGCACCTCTATTTCGCCCGCCGCTTTGCCATGACATTTCTCCTCATCACCATTGTGCTGTTTACGCTGGTCATGCTGATTGACGGGGTTGAACAGGCCCGCAAATTCAGCAACTTTGATCTGGGGTGGCAGAAGATTTTGCAGCTCACGCTGCTGAAAACGCCTGAAACGATCAATCTGATTTTGCCGCTGATCACCATTCTGGCTACGATCGCGTTGTTTATCTCGTTGTCGCGGTCGTCCGAACTGGTGGTGACTCGCGCATCGGGTCGCTCGGCTTTGCAAGCGTTGATCGCGCCGGTCACGGTGGCGCTGATCATTGGCGTCATGGCTGTGGGCATGCTTAATCCCATCGTCGCGGCGACAGGCAAGCGCTATGAGCAATTGTCGGATAAATACCGCTCGGGCGGGGTTTCGGCGCTGTCGCTCAGCAGTGAGGGGTTGTGGTTGCGGCAGGGCACTGAAGCGGGCCAGACGGTCATCCGCGCGTGGCGCTCCAATGCGGACGCATCCATACTTTATGATGTGACCTTTATCACCTATGACCCCGAAAAAGGTCCGATCCAGCGCATCGAAGCTGGCAGTGCGATGCTGGAAGACGGAGGATGGACCTTGAGCAACGCCAAAACCTGGCCTTTAAAGGATGGCGTTAACGCAGAAGGCAACGCAAAAACCTATGGGACCCTCATCGTGCCGTCCTCGCTAACCCTTGACCAGATCCGCGACACCATCGGCGAGCCCGCGGGCGTGTCGATCTACGATCTGCCCGATTTCATCCGCAAGCTTGAGCAGGCCGGCTTCAGCCCGCGCCGCCACAAAGTCTGGCTTCAGTCCGAATTTGCCCGGCCGCTGTTTCTGATGGCAATGGTTCTGGTCGCCAGCGCCTTTACCATGCGGCATGCGCGTTTCGGCGGCACCGGCGTTGCAGTGCTCGCGGCGGTACTCACGGGCTTCGGCCTCTACTTCATCCGCAGCTTTACCCAGATTCTGGGTGAAAACGGCCAGATCCCTGTAGTGCTATCGGCTTGGGCCACACCTGTGGCGGCTGTATTACTCGCGCTCGGTTTGCTTTTGCAGTTGGAGGACGGCTGATGCGGCGTGCAATAGCCCTTTTGTGTATGGTTTTTGTGCTGCCGCTGTCGCTCAAGGCGCAGCAGACCGTCACTCCAGCGGAGCCTGCCATTCTCGTAGCGGACGAGGTGTTCATCACCCGTGACCGCACGCTGGTGGCGCAAGGCAATGTCGAAGCGTTTCAGGGCAACCGCCGCCTGCGCGCCAAGGCGATCCGCTACAACCAACAGACTGGCACGCTGATCCTCGACGGGCCGATTGTGTTGCTGGATGGCGAAAATACGGTGCTGCTCGCGGATGCCGGTGAGTTGGATCAAGGCCTGCGCAACGGGCTTTTGACAGGCGCGCGGCTGGTGTTGAACCAGCAACTTCAGCTTGCGGCAGTGCAGATCGACCGCGTCGATGGCCGCTATAGCCAGCTTTACAAAACTTCCGTAACCTCTTGTAAAGTATGCAATGATGGTCGCCCTCCTCTATGGCAGATCAGGGCCAAGCGTGTTATTCACGACGAACTCGAACAGCAGCTTTATTTTGACGAGGCGACCTTTCGCATCCGCGATGTGCCGGTGTTTTACCTGCCGCGTCTGCGCCTGCCCGATCCGACACTTGACCGCGCGTCGGGCTTTCTTGCCCCGTCGTTCCGCACCACCTCACAGCTCGGCACAGGGCTTAAGGTGCCCTATTTCATCAAAATCGGTGATCACCGCGATCTGACTGTGACGCCTTATGTCTCCAGTGCGACCCGCACATTGGAGCTGAGATACCGGCAGGCATTCCGTACGGGCCGGATGGAGTTTAACGGCGCGTTCTCGAAAGATGACCAGCGGCCCGACAGCACGCGCGGCTATATTTTCGGCGAAGGTACCTTTGATCTGGCGCGCAACTACAAACTGCTTTTCACCGTCGAGGCCGTGGGGGACACCTCGTATCTGTCTGAGTACGGTTATTCCAGCAAGGACCGCCTGAAGAGCGAGCTGACCGTGTCGCGGGCAAAGCGCGATGCCTATGTGCGTGCAAGCCTCTACAACTTCGAGACCCTGCGCGACGGCGAAGACAACGATACCCAACCGACACTGGTGCTGGATGGTGATTTCGAGCGGCGGTTTTTCCCTGTCGCGGCGGGCGGTGAAATCCGCTTTGGCTTACAAGCCCACAGCCACAGGCGCGGCTCGGATATGGACATTGTCGGGCGCGACGTGGCGCGGATAAACGGCCAAATCGACTGGCTGCGCCGCCTTACCAGCCGCACCGGTCTGGTGACCGACCTGCAAGCAGGCGCGAGCTTCAACTTCTTTGACATCACTCAAGACAGCAGTGTCGCGCAGAACCATAGCGACATCGCGCCCCATGTCGCAGTGGCCTTGCGCTATCCGATGATCCGGCGTGGCGCGGCAGGTGTGTCGCATGTGTTGGAGCCTGTGGTGCAACTTGGCTGGACCGGCAACAGCCGCCTGCCGATCCCCAACGAAGAAAGCACGCGGGTAGAATTTGACGAGGGTAATCTGCTGGCCCTGTCACGATTTCCTCGCCCTGACCGGCGCGAACGCAATGCTGCGGCTGCCGTCGGGCTAAGCTATTCGCGGATCAACGCCGCCGGCTGGGAGGGCAATTTGACCTTTGGACAGGTGTTTCGCAGCGCCGCTGACACCAGTTTTACCGAAACCTCCGGGCTCAGCGGTACCGCCTCGGCCGTGCTGGTTGCCGGACAGATCAAAATGCCCAAGGGCGTGTCGCTTACCGGACGCAGCCTTGTGGACGGTGATCTCGACTTTACCAAGGCCGAGCTGCGCGGCGACTGGACCTTCAAGCGCGGGCGTTTGGGCGGCAGTTACGTCTGGCTCGGCGTTGATGCCGAAGAAGACCGCACGAAAGAAATCTCCGAAATCAATCTCGACGGTGATTTCAGGATCAACACCCAGTGGGCGGTTAGTGCCGACTGGCGTTTTGATGTCGAGGACGACCGCGCCGCTACGGCGGGACTTGGCCTGACGTACAACAATGAATGTGTGACAGTCGACCTTTCGGTCCAGCGCCGCTATTCATCGTCTACAAGTGTCGAGCCGTCGACAGATATCGGATTTAATATCGGCCTGAAGGGCTTCTCAGCCTCAACTGGAACAGAAAGATACGAACGCACATGCAAAAACTGACCCGAATGAAACCGCCCTCCCTGATCCGGTCACTGGCTGTCATGATGCTGGTCACGATGACGGGCCAAACTGCCGTGGCGCAAAATCTTTTCGCGCCGGTGGTGCGGGTTGATGACAGTGTGGTCACCGAATACGAAGTCACCCAGCGCCAGCGGTTTTTGCAACTGCTCAACGCGCCGGGCGCCGACCGTGCCAGTTCCATTGATGCGTTGGTTGATGATCGCCTGCGCGCCGCCGAGGTGGCCCGCGTCGGGCTGACCCTGTCCCCTGCGAGTCTCACCTCAGGGATGGAAGAATTCGCCGCACGCGCCAATCTGTCATCGGACGAATTTATCGAGGCTCTGGGCCAGTCGGGCGTGGATCAGGAGACATTTCGCGACTTCATCAAGGTCACGCTGGCGTGGCGCGATCTCATTCGCGCACGCTATAACGGCACCGTCCAGATTTCCGAGACCGAGATTGACCGCGAGCTTGGCACCTCCTCGGGTGGCAGCGGCATCCGCGTGCTGCTCTCCGAGATCATCATCCCCGCGCCACCGCCCAATGCCGCCCAAGTGAACGCGCTGGCCGAAAAAATTTCGCAGACCCGCTCGCAGGCGGAATTCTCGAACTATGCGCGGCAATATTCAGCCACGGCCACGCGCGGCGCCGGGGGGCAAATGCCTTGGACCCCGCTCGAGAATCTGCCGCCCAGCCTGCATTCGATCATTCTGGCACTGTCGCCCGGCGAGGTGACCGCCCCGCTGCCGATCCCCAATGCCGTGGCCTTGTTCCAGTTGCGCGCCATCGAAGAGACCGGCTCACCCAAGCAGGAATACTCCGAAATCGAATATGCCGCCTATTACATCGCCGGTGGTCGCAGCGAAGCCGGCTTGACCCAAGCAGCCAAGTTGCGGGCCCGCGTCGATGTTTGTGACGATCTCTACGGGGTCGCCAAGGGCCAACCTGCCACCGTGCTTGAGCGGGGCGCGAAAAAGCCTGCCGAAATTCCGCAAGACATCGCCATTGAACTGGCCAAGCTTGATCCCGGTGAATCCTCGGTCGCGCTGACCCGTTCGGACGGTCAGACGCTGGTGTTCCTGATGCTGTGCAAACGTACCGCTGCGGGCAACTCCGAAGTCACCCGCGAACAGGTCACCTCGGCAATCCGCCAGCGTAAATTGCAAGGCTACTCCGACCAGTTGCTGGAACAGCTTCGCGCCAACGCCCGCATCTTGCGCCTGTGACCGGTGCTGCCTTGCCGGTGGTGCTCTCCTGTGGGGAGCCTGCCGGAATAGGACCGGAAGTCGCGGCGAAAGCTTGGGCGGCATTGGCGCGTGAGGTGCCGATGCTGTGGCTTGGTGATCCGCGCCACCTGCCCCGCGACATTCCCCACCGCGTGGTGGATCGCACCGAGGACGCCTGCGGCATTCATACGGACGCGCTGCCGGTTCTTGCCACAGACTTCGGGACCGATGCCACCCATGGCACCGCCGATCCGCGTCACGCCCAACGGGTGATTGATGTGATCGCCCAAGGTGTTGATCTGGTCCAGCGCGGCGCGGCTTTGGCGCTTTGCACCGCACCGATCCACAAAAAGGCGCTGCAGGATGGCGCAGGTTTCGCTTACCCGGGCCATACCGAATATCTTGCGGCCTTGGCCGGCGATGTCGATGTTGTGATGATGCTGGCCTCCGACCAACTGCGCGTGGTGCCCACGACGATCCACATAGCATTGGCGCAGGTACCGCAGGTTCTGACGCCAGCCCTGTTGCGCCGCACCATCGAGATCACGGCCTACGGTTTGCGCCGCCAGTTCAGCATCGCAAATCCCCGTCTCGCCATTGCGGGCTTAAACCCCCATGCGGGCGAAGGTGGCGCAATGGGGCGCGAAGAGCTGGACTGGATCGCGCCCCTGATCACCCAGATGCGCGGCGAAGGCTTTGATCTGGCAGGCCCCTTGCCCGCCGACACGATGTTCCATGCTGCCGCGCGCGCCCGTTATGACGCGGCCATCGCGATGTATCACGACCAAGCGCTGATCCCGATCAAGACCCTCGACTTCGACCGTGGGGTGAATGTGACGCTGGGCTTGCCGTTTATCCGCACATCGCCCGATCACGGCACCGCCTTTGATATCGCGGGCCAAGGCATTGCCAACCCGACCAGCATGATCGAAGCGATCCGGCTGGCCCACCGCATGGCGGAGACCAGATGAATTCGATCGACACCCTGCCACCGTTGCGCGACGTCATTGCCACCCATGAGCTCAGCGCGCGCAAATCACTGGGCCAGAACTTTTTGCTCGACCTGAACCTGACCGCCAAGATCGCCCGACAGGCGGGCGATCTGACCGGCTGTGACGTGCTGGAAATTGGCCCCGGCCCCGGTGGATTGACACGTGGATTGTTGTCCGAGGGCGCTCGACGGGTACTGGCGATTGAAAAAGACCCCCGCTGTCTGCCCGCGCTGGACGAGATCGCCGCCGCCTACCCCGACCGCCTTAAGGTGATTGTCGGCGATGCGTTGGAGATTGACCCGCTGGCCCATCTGACGGCCCCGATCCGCGTTGCAGCAAACCTGCCCTATAATGTCGGGACCGAGCTTTTGGTGCGTTGGTTGACCCCGCCGGAATGGCCACCGTTCTGGGAGAGCCTGACCTTGATGTTCCAGCGCGAGGTCGCAGAGCGGATTGTCGCCACCCCCGGCTCCAAGGCTTACGGGCGGCTAGCCTTGCTCGCGCAATGGCGGGCGGAACCGCGTATTGTGATGCATCTGCCGCCCGAGGCGTTCACCCCGCCGCCCAAGGTCTCCTCGGCGGTGGTGCACCTGACCGCACTTGCAGAGCCGCGCTTCCCCGCCGATCCTGCGATCCTTAACCGTGTGGTCGCCACCGCCTTCAACCAACGGCGCAAGATGCTACGCTCGGCGCTCAAATCAATGACGCCTGATATCGAAGACCACCTGAACGCGGCAGGCATCAAACCGACCGAGCGGGCCGAACAGGTCTCGCTTGAGGCATTCTGCGCCTTGGCGCGCACCTTTAAACCCTAAGACTGTACCGAGTTGTTTATGTTCCGACTTCTGACTGTTTTGCTAATTTTCACGCTTGGCGCTTGTGCCACAGGCTACGGCGGCCCGCCGCCACGCGGTAGCCAGAGCGATATCGCCGCTCTCACGACCGCGATCCGTGCGCTTGGTCCACACGTTGATCCATCGGAGGCGGCACGCGCAGCGCAGATATCCTATGACTACAGCCATCAACTGGCGCTGGCCTACCAAATCGAAGACGCGCCGCTGGTACATAACAGCAAGGTCAATCGCGGGGATAAACCGCGTGGGCTGTGCTGGCATTGGGCGGAAGATATGGAAAAGCGGCTCGACGCCGAAAACTTCACGACCCTGAGCATGCACCGCGCCATCGCCAATGCTGACAGCCGCATCCTGATCGACCATTCCAGCGCCGTGATTTCGGCGGCAGGCGCGTCAATGCAGGACGGTATCGTGCTTGACCCGTGGCGCAAAGGTGGCGTGCTGTTCTGGTCGCGGGTGGCCGAAGACCGTCGCTATCCCTGGCAGGAACGCGAGGCCGTGCTGCGCAAGCACGGCCGCATTCGCTATGTCACCCAAGCAGGCGTGCCGATTAACCCTTGAACCGGTCGCCGGCCTAGCCGCGCCCGCGATAGGGCGGCACACCCTGATCGGGGATCCACACCCCCTGCGGCATCGCGCCAGTCTGCCAGAATACATCAATCGGAATACCGCCGCGCGGATACCAATAACCACCAATCCGCAGCCAGCGCGGGCCGAGGAAATCGACCAACCGCCGCGCAATCGAAACGGTGCAATCCTCATGGAACGCGCCGTGGTTGCGAAATGCCCCCAAGAACAGCTTGAGTGATTTCGACTCCACCAGATAGGCGTCCGGCACATAGTCGATCACCAGATGGGCAAAGTCGGGCTGGCCTGTCATCGGGCAGAGCGAGGTAAACTCCGGCGCGGTAAAGCGCACACAGTAGTCGACATCGGCCTGCGGATTGGCGACCCGCTCCAGCACAGCGGTCTCGGGCGAGGCAGGCAATTCAGTCGCACCACCCAATTGGGTCAGGTTACTGTAAATCGTTTCCATCAAACTCTCCTGATGCGGGGATCAGACCCCGCGTTTGTTGCCCCAAAGCAAAACATGAAGCTGCGGCAGCACCCGTGCCGTGTACCAGCGGTCTTCGATGACTTTACCTACCAGCCATTCCAAGCGGTCCGCGACCTGCTGCGGATCAACCGCCACGTCGGGGTCCACGTCCGGATTGCCGGGCTGCAAGAACAGCGGCAGATCGGGATAGGTCTCAGCCACGACACGCGCCCAGCCGTAATCGAGATCGTCAAAAATCACGATCTTCATTACGACCTTGCCACAGCCCTTAGCCGCCTCCAGACAGGCATCAAAGGCCACCCAGTCCACAGTCTCCTCGCTGGAGGGCGGTTTGGGGCTGAGCACCAGCGTATCCAACTCGGAGAACCACAATTTGGCGAGCGAGCCTTGGGTCTCGCAGGCGAAACGATAGCCGACGCGCTTGCCGCGACGGATCAGCGGGCCGAAATCCTGGATCGCGGGGTTGCCGCCTGACAGCGTTACTATCAACGGCCCACCCCCTGACAACCGACTGACCTCGCCCCAGACTGCATCCGTGGTCATCGCGGCCCATTCATGGCGGTGGACCGGATCGACGGCATGCATGCTGTCACACCATGTGCAGCGGTAATCACAGCCACCGCTGCGAACAAATACGGTCGGCTCGCCGATCAGGGCGCCTTCGCCCTGAATGGTGGGGCCGAAAATCTCGGCAATGCGCAACTTGCTCATGGTCGATACTCCGCCCAGGTCTTGGGGGTTTCGCTGACCTTGACAGCGGTGGTTTCCGGCCAACGCGCAGCGCACCAATCATAGAAATGTTTCGCCATGTTTTCTCCGGTCGAGGGCACCGCCAGCACGTCGTTCAAATGACGGTGGTCAAAGGTGCCGTCGATATAGGTTTTCAGTGGTTTCAGCTCACCGTAGTCGCGCACGAAACCGTCGGCGTTAAGCTCGGGCGATGCCAGTTCGACCACCACCACATAGTTATGGCCGTGCAACCGCGCACATTGATGCCCGTCGGGCAAATGCTCCAATTGGTGTGACGCTGAAAAGTGGAATTCCTTGGTGATCCGGTACATCAGCTTGCCACCTTGGCCGTGATCGCGTCAGCCCAGAAATCAGGGTCTTCGTAGGGTGTCGGATCTGCAACCCCCGCCAGATGGAAGGCCTCGCGCCGTTCCACGCAAGTACCGCAGCGCCCGCAATGATCGGTGCCGCCCTTATAACAGGACCATGTCAAGTCAAACGGCGTGTCATGCTCCTGCCCCGCTGTCACGATATCGGCCTTGGTGCGGTGCACGAATGGCGTATAAAGCGCCACCTCGGCATAGCCTTCAAGCGCGTATTTTTGCATGACTTCAAAGCTTTGGGTGAAGGCAGGGCGGCAGTCAGGATAGATGAAATGGTCGCCGCCATGCACCGCCGTCGCCACCGCCTGATCGCCCCGCGCTGCGGCCACGCCAAAGGCGATGCTCAGCATGATGGCGTTGCGATTGGGCACCACGGTGACGCGCATGCTCTCCTCGGCATAATGGCCATCGGGCACGTCGATATCGTCGGTCAGCGCCGAGCCGGACAAAACCGCGCCGATGCTGCGCAGATCAATAATATCGTGAGGTACATTCAACCGCACAGCACAGAGCGCGGCATAATCAAGTTCTTTGCGGTGCCGCTGACCGTAGTCAAACGACACAAGGCCGGTAAGCTGGTTTTCCTGCGCGACCATATGGGCGAGCGACACGGAATCGAGTCCGCCGGAGCAGATGACTATCGTCTTCATTTCGTAACCCTTGTTTTGTTGTCCGGGTAGGCTGCGACCGGAAAGGGCGGTGTTAAGGGACATGATCTCAAAATCCAAGAGGCGGGGAGAATAAAAGTCAGCTTAGCTGACGTAATACCACTTCTGCGCGACTGCATCGGCGGTTTCACGCGCGCAGGCATTAAATATGCAGCCTTTGGCGACGGAAGCGCGGTGCGGATGCGTTTGACCTCTATGCGGCCCCGAACAGAGGGTCGCCCAAACAACAGAGCAGGAGCATGACATGCGCAAATTCATCAATAGCAGCCTGATCGCCATTGCGATCTTTGCCGCGACCTCACCCGCACAGGCCGACACGCGGCGCACATCTGCGCGAGAGGCACAGTCCGAGCGTAGCGATCACAATCGCAGGGAGCCTGTTCAATATGTGCAGTCTTCACGTCACAGCCATGCCGCCAAGAGCGTCAAAGCCAAGTCCCACGGGCGTCAGCACAAATATGCAGTCGGGCACCGGTTTGATCGCAAGAAGGTAGTGGTGGTTCAAGACTGGCACCGCCGTGGCCTGCCGAGCCCGCGCCGCAACGAAGTTTATCTGATTAGTGGCAACGACATTTATCTGGCGACGGCTGCTAGTCTGATTGCAAAGGCGCTGATCAACTAACTGCGCAGACGCGCCGCCTTGGCCATAGGCCCGAAAAAAGGCCCCGATGAACGGGGCCTTTTTAATATCTCAAATCACTCGGCTGCTTCGGGCTGGTCGCCGTTATCGGCACTCGGTTCGCTCTCTGGCTTTGGCTTTGGCGCGGCTTTGCGACGGGGCGCGCGCTTGGGCTTGGGCTTGCTCTCGGGTGTCTCGACCAGTCCGCTGTCCTGATCACCAGCGTCATTCGCATCGGCGTCCGGCTGCTGTGTCTGCGCGAGATCCGGCTGCGGCTGATCGCCACTGTCTTTGCGCTCGTTGCGTCTGGGGCTGCGGCGGCGCTGGTTTTCTTGCGGCGCATCGCCTTGCGGCTCGCTTGGCGGCTGGTTGCTTTGCGGCTGCTGGTTGCCCTGCTGCTGATTGTTCTGTTGCGGCGGGTTGCCCTGCTGCGGCTGGTTACCCTGCTGCTGCTGGTTGCCCTGCTGCTGCTGGTTGCCCTGCTGCTGCTGGTTGCCCTGCTGCTGCTGGTTGCCCTGCTGTGGCTGGTTACCCTGATCGCCCTGCTGCTGGCCGTGATCGCCCTGCTGGGGCCGCTCACGATCCCGCTCGGCCTGACGCTCACGGTTCTGGCGCTCCTGATCGTCGCGGCGCTGGTCGATTTCGCGCTGCGCTTCGCTGAGCATCCGAAGGTAATGTTCAGCGTGCTGCTGAAAGTTCTCGGCGGCAACGCGGTCGTTGCTCAGATGGGCATCTCGCGCCAGCTGATTGTATTTCTCGATGACCTGCTGAGGCGTGCCACGCACTTTGCCCTCGGGGCCGGAACTGTCGAACACGCGGTTGACGACGTTGCCGCCCTGCGGTTGGCGGTTGCGGTTATTCTTAGACCGGGACCGTGATCTGGAGGATTTCATGAAATGTTTTCAGCCTTCAATGCTGGTGTTCGTATAGACCGGGCGGCGATAAAGTCGCCAAAAAGAACCGGCTGTTCGATATGTTGGGCATAACGCCGCGCGGGACCGCCGATTGGCATCCACCGCTGCAACACCCCTGAATAAACACGCAGATGCGGTCACGGCAAGGGTAAAGTCGCATATTTTCTGCCACAAAGACGCTTTTTACCGATTTACGCAGGCCGGTCTGCACAAATAACACGTGCCCGACCGTCCAGATCAGTAGCTAGCGTTACTCTGCCCCAGCCAGCGTTTTCAAAGATTTGCCGCACCGCATCGCCTTGCTGCCAACCGATTTCGACCATCACGCGCCCCTTGGGGGTAAGGTAACCCTGCGCCTGTGCGGCAATGATCCGGTAGACGCTGAGCCCGTCGAATTCGTCCGTTAACGCCATGCGCGGCTCATGCAAGGCAAGTTCCGGCGCGACAGTCAGCATCTCTTCGGCAGCCAGATAGGGGGGATTCGAGACGATCAGATCAAACCGTCCCTCGACATGCTCGAACCAGTCTGATTGCAGAATTTCGGCCCGCGCCTGCACTCCGTGCAGCACCGCATTGGCGCTGGCTTGCAGACAGGCCGCTTCTGACAGGTCCACCGCCATACCCGTGGCGTCAGGGCGTTCGGCCAGCAGTGTGACCAGCAAACAGCCCGATCCGGTGCCGAGGTCCAGCATCCGTGTGAATGGCTCCGCCAGCGCGGTCTCGATCAGGGTTTCCGATTCGGGGCGTGGGTCCAGCACGTCGCGGCTGATCTTGAAATCACGGCCATAAAAAGCCCGCGCGCCAACGAGTTGTGACACCGGCACCCGCACGGCACGCAAAGCGACAAGATGCTCGAACCGCTCGGCGATCTCGGGGGCAATCTCTTCGGGGGCAATCAATGTGACCCGCGCCGCATCAACCGAGGCCGCATGGGCCAGCAAAATCCGCGCATCCCGCGCAGGGTCCGGCACCCCCGCCGCCCGCAACCGTGCTGCTGCCGCCGCCATTGCCATCGCCGCCGTAGGCGCGCTCATCGAGATACCTCAGCAGTGGGCGCGCTCATGTGCTCATCTCGGCCATCATCTGCGCTTGGGCATCTGCGGTCAGCGCATCGACAATCTCGTCCAGATCGCCCTGCATCACCGCATCCAGCCGGTACAGCGTCAGGTTAATGCGGTGGTCGGTCAGCCTGCCTTGCGGGAAATTATAGGTGCGAATCCGCTCGGATCGGTCGCCGGAGCCGACCTGTGCGGCGCGGCTGGCCGAGCGTTCGCTATCAACGCGGTTACGCTCCATGTCATAAAGCCGCGCTTTGAGCACCTGCATCGCCTTATCGCGGTTTCGGTGCTGGGATTTTTCGGAGGAGGTCACCACGATGCCAGTTGGCAAGTGGGTAATGCGCACCGCGGAATCGGTGGTGTTGACGTGCTGGCCGCCCGCGCCGGACGATCGCATCGTGTCGATCCGCAGATCATTGGCGTTGATCTCGATATCCACATCTTCAGCTTCGGGCAGTACCGCGACGGTCGCCGCAGAGGTGTGAATACGCCCGCCGCTTTCGGTGCTCGGCACCCGCTGCACGCGGTGTACGCCCGATTCGTATTTTAGCCGCGCAAAGACGTCGCGACCGGTGATATGCGCGACCACTTCCTTGACGCCGCCAAGCTCGGTCATCTGCTCTTCGATCAGATCAACCTTCCAGCCTTTCGCCTCGGCGTAGCGTTGATACATGCGCAGCAGATCGGCGGCAAAAAGCGCAGCCTCATCCCCGCCCGTACCGGGCCGTATCTCCAGCATCGCAGGTTTGGCATCGGCCTCATCGCGCGGCAGCAAGGACAGCTGCAACGCGGCTTCGGCTTTGGGCAACTTGGCCTTCAGGCGCGGCAATTCCTCTTCGGCCAGCTCGGCCATTTCAGGGTCGCGCAGCATGGCGCGGGCCTCGTCCATGTCGCGCAAAAGCTGGCGATAGGCGTCGATCTGTTCCACCACAGGGCGCAGATCGGAATATTCCTTGGCGATGCGGGCAAAGTCCGCCCCGTCCGCGCCGGCCGACATCGACGCTTCCAGATACTGGAAGCGTTGCGAAATTTGTTCAAGGCGGTCCATTGGGATCATAGGGGTGCTGTCGCTGATGAGAATGATTTGGTCAAGAGGCAGAGCCGTGGTAACATGGCACATGGTTCGCTTTGTATTGATCCTCGCGCTGATGATCCTGCCTGCTCTTTCAGATGTGAAGGCGCAGGAGCATAAAACGACGGACTGTTATTGCACCGATCGCAACCACAACCGCGTTGAGTTGGGCGAGACGATTTGCCTGCAAGTCGACGGGCGCATGTTTATGGCGCAGTGCCAGATGTCGCTGAACGTGCCGATGTGGCGCGAGGTACAAAAGGGCTGTCTTTCCTCAGGGTTGAGCAGCCCTGACGAGGTGTTCCAGACGGCCACGATTGACGCCCAGATCTGACGTGCCAAAGCGCAGGCGGGCGAACATCCGGATTTGATCGCCGATCAGTTGCACAGTGGTATAATCGGGAAAGCCGATAGCATTTGAGCGGGTGATATAGGTCACTTTGCCATCCTCGACCGATCCGGAAAGGATTTCGGTGCGGGGTAGCGCCAAAGCGGCGCGGTGGATACGGGCGAATGTAGCGGCGTCCCCGACAATCACCCGCGTGGCGCTTCCTGCGGTCGTGCTGTCTTGAGTGGCGTCAATTTCCGCATTCCAGCGTTTGGCATCTGACGGAGCGATCCGCACATAGACCAATAAGCCAATCACCAGCAGCAGTAAGATCCAGCCTATCATCTTTAACAATTCCTTTTCCTTTATCGCAGCGCCGCGCAGGGGTTTGCGCAGTGCTGTATTGGTCTTATTTGGATTTGCGCATCCGCGCGCCCAACAGGCACAGGATTTCCGTCGCCACATGGGCGCCTGCAATCGCCGTGGCGCCTGTCGTGTCAAATGGCGGCGAGACCTCGACGACATCGCCGCCCATGATGTTGATCCCCGCCAGATCACGCAGCATGATCGAAGCCTGCGCCGACGTCAGCCCGCCCCACACCGGCGTGCCTGTGCCCGGCGCATATGCCGGATCAAGCGCATCAATGTCGAAGGTCAGATAGGTCGGACGGTCGCCCAGCACCGCTTTGATCTTCTCCACCGCCGCTACGGGACCTTTTTCATGGACCTCGCGGGCGTCAATGGTGGTCACGCCCATCGTATCGGGGTTGGTCGTGCGAATACCGACCTGCACCGAGGTCGCGGGATCAATCACGCCCGATTTAACCGCCTTGTAGAACATCGTGCCGTGGTCAATCCGGGTCATGTCATCGTCCGGCCACGTGTCGGAATGCGCATCGAAATGCAGCAGGCTGATCGGCCCGTATTTTTCGGCATAGGCTTTGAGGATCGGAAAGCTGATATAGTGATCGCCGCCCAGCACCACACTGGCCGCGCCGGCATCCAGAATGCCCCGAATATGCGCGGTCAACGTGTCGGGAAACTGGCTGACGTGGCCGTAATCGAACGCGAGGTCCCCATAGTCGGCTATGGCAAATTCACTGAGCACGTCAAAATCCCAGCCATAAGGCGGATCGTAGGGCTGCAGAGTGCTCGCCTCACGGATCGCACGGGGGCCAAGCCGCGTGCCGGGACGGTTGGTCACTGCTTGATCAAAGGGCACGCCCGTCACGGCAATATCGACGCCGGTCAGATCCTTGGTGTAACGGCGGCGCAGGAACGACGTCGCCCCGCCAAAAGCGTTTTCAAAGCTCGGACCCTTCAGATCTTCGCGGGTAAACGCCTGATCAATCTGGGTTTTCGCATCTTCCAAAGCCATGTCTCAGCCTTTCGCCAGCGGTTGGGCGGTTTCAACCAACCGCGCAAAGAACGAGGCACCGACGGGGGCGATATCGTCATTGAAGTTAAATTTGGGGTGGTGCAGCCCTGCCCCTTCGCCCGCGCCAAGGAAGAGATAGGCACCGGGCCGCTCCTCCAGCATATAAGAGAAATCCTCGGCTCCTGCGACCTTGGGGAACGCCGCATCAACGCCGATATCACCCGCCACATCGCGCGCTACCTTGGCGGCAAAGGCGGTTTGTTCGACCGAGTTGACGGTGCTGGGGTAGCCGATCTCGTAGTCGAGCTTTGCGGTCAGGCCAAAGCTTGCCGCCTGACCCTGCACGATCTCCTCCATCCGGCGCTGGATCAGCGCGCGGGTGTCGGCGTCGAAAGTGCGGATAGTGGCCTGCACCATCGCAGTTTCGGGGATCACGTTGCTGGCGCTGCCTGCATGGATTTGCGTGACCGAGATCACCCGCTCTTGCGCGGAATCGGTGTTGCGGCTGATGATCGTCTGGATCGCCTGCACGATAGAACAAGCCGCGACGACCGGATCAATCGTTTCATGCGGCATCGCGCCATGGCCGCCACGCCCGGTGATGTGAATTGTTGCAGTGTCCACCGCCGCCATGATCGGGCCAGGAGTGGTCAGAAACTTGCCAACGTCCTGCCCCGGTGTGTTGTGCAAGGCATAGACTTCGGTAATCCCGAAACGCTCCATTATGCCCTCGCGGCACATGACTTCTGCGCCGCCGCCATCTTCCTCGGCAGGCTGGAAAATCAGCGCCACACGCCCCGAGAAATTGCGCGTTTCCGCGAGGTATTTCGCCGCACCCAGCAGCATCGCGGTATGGCCATCATGGCCACAGGCGTGCATCTTGCCGGGATGGGTAGAGGCATAGTCGACACCGGTATCCTCGGTGATCGGCAGCGCATCGAAATCGGCGCGCAGCCCAATAGTGCCGCCAGCACCCTGCCCGTTGATGATCGCCACAATGCCGGTCTGCGCGATGCCATCATGGATCTCGTCGACCCCGATCTCCTCCAGCCGTTCTTTGATAAACGCCGCCGTTTTGGGGCAATCGAAGGACAGTTCGGGGATCGTATGCAGGTGGCGTCGCCACGCGGTCATATCAGACGCGAAATCGGCGATGCGGTTGACGACGGGCATGGGGTGGACTCCTTGGTGCGAAATTGGTCAGGTGCGCATCTGACACCAGACAGGACCAAGCTGCAATGGCTGACGACCTCATTCACGACCAAGGCGCAGGCATTGAACGGCTGCTCGAAATCATGCGCCGTTTGCGCGACCCCAAGACGGGCTGCCCGTGGGATATCGAACAGGATTTTGCCTCCATTGCGCCCTATACCATCGAGGAAGCCTATGAGGTCGCCGACGCGATTGAGCGGCAGGACTGGGCCGAGCTTGAAGGCGAATTGGGCGATCTGCTGCTGCAATCGGTCTATCATACCGCGATGGGCGAAGAGGCGGGATTGTTCAGCTTTCAATCCGTAGTGCGCAGCATCTCTGACAAAATGGTCGCTCGGCATCCACATGTTTTCGGCGACGAAGATCGCGATAAATCAGCCGAGCAACAGACCCGCGACTGGGAGGCGATCAAGGCCGCCGAGCGTGCAGGTAAGGCGCAGGGTGGCACGCTGGACGGTGTCGCCGTCGGCCTGCCCGCCCTGCTGCGTGCCTACAAGCTGCAAAAGCGTGCAGCGCGTGTGGGGTTTGACTGGCCTTCCACCGATCAGGTGATCGACAAAATCGTCGAAGAGGCGCAGGAGTTGGTCGAGGCCCGCGATACCCTGACCGAGACGGAAACCTTTGAGGAATATGGCGATCTGCTGTTTGTCATGGCAAATCTGGGCCGCCATCTGGGTATTGATCCCGAAGCTGCATTGCGTGCCGCCAATGCAAAATTCACCCGTCGTTTCGAAGGTGTCGAAGCGCGGTTGGCCGCATCGGGCAAAACCCCCGATCAAAGCGATCTGGCCGAGATGGATGCACTGTGGGACGCGGTAAAAGCCAATGAACGCGCTGGCAAATCCACGCCGATGTGATCGGCCAAATCCGCAGCGCAGCCTGCCGCGCTCTTTTCGTTGTGCCCGATATGCCCTACACAGCCGCCAAACAGGAGAAGTGCGATGTCGCCCCAAAAAATCATCATCGATACCGATCCCGGACAGGACGACGCCGTGGCGATCCTGCTGGCGCTGGCCAGCCCCGAAGAGATCGAGGTACTGGGCATCACCTGCGTTGCGGGAAATGTGCCGCTTGATCTGACCTCAAAGAACGCGCGGATCGTGTGCGAACTGGCAGGACGCCCCGATATCAAAGTCTTTGCCGGTTGCGACCGCCCGCTGGGCCGCGATCTGGTGACCGCCGAGCATGTGCACGGCAAATCCGGCCTTGATGGCCCCGACCTGCCCGACCCGACTATGCCGCTCGCCGAAGGCCATGCAGTCGATTTCATCATCGAAACCCTGCGCGCCCATCCCGCTGGCACGGTCACACTCTGCCCGCTGGGGCCCCTGACCAACATCGCGACCGCCCTGCAAAAAGCCCCCGATATCGCCGAGAAAGCCGCAAAGATCGTGCTGATGGGGGGCGGCTATTTCGAGGGTGGCAACATCACCTCGACGGCAGAATTTAACATTTACGTCGACCCGCAAGCCGCTGATATTGTTTTTAAATCAGGCATACCTATAGTGGTGATGCCGCTGGACGTGACGCACAAGGCGCTGGTCACCAAACCGCGCAACGACGCCTTTCGCGCCCTTGGCACGCAGGTCGGCACCGCTGTGGCGCAGATGACCGATTTTTTCGAGCGCTTCGACATCGAGAAATACGGCTCGGCAGGCGCGCCTTTGCACGACCCTTGCGTGACCGCCTTCCTGATCAATCCCGAGCTTTTCTCTGGCCGCCACATCAACGTCGAGATCGAGACCCAATCGGAACTGACGATGGGCATGACCGTCGCCGATTGGTGGCGCGTCACCGACCGTCCCGCCAATGCGACTTTCATCAACGATCTGGACGCCGATGGCTTCTTCACCCTGTTGACCGAGCGTCTGGCGCGGCTATGAGCGCCTCTCTCACCCTCGGTGCGCCCGACCATCTCGATAAACTCGTCACGCTGGTCACGGCGTTTCATGAGGAAGCGGGGATCAAGATGACCGACGAGGCCCGTCGCCGTGGCCTTGCACCGCTGCTTGATGGCATTCCGCATGGTGCCGTTTATCTGATTGGCCCGCCACGGGCGGCCATCGGCTATGTCGTGATCTGTTTTGGCTGGTCGGTGGAGTTTGGCGGTCTCGATGCAATCATCGACGAGCTTTACGTGCGCCCCGGGGTGCGTGGGCGTGGCGTTGCCTCCGAGGCGCTGCTGGCGCTGCCACGGGCACTGGCCCAAGGCGGACTGCGCGCCGTGCATCTTGAGGTCGACCGCTCAAACGCCTCCGCCGTCAAGCTCTACACCCGCGCCGGATTTAAGCCGCGCGATCAATATATGCTCATGTCACGGACGCTCTGACCTATGCACATCCCCTTTGACAACAGCTATGCCACCCTGCCAGATGGCTTTTTCACGCGGCAAGATCCGACGCCCGTGAAGACCCCGACCCTGCTGGCCTATAACCGCGATCTCGCATTGCTGCTCGGCATCACCGAAGGTGGCGCCCAAGACCTCGCGCAGGTGTTCTCCGGCAACCAGATCCCCGAAGGCGCCGCGCCGCTGGCGCAGAATTACGCAGGCCACCAGTTCGGCACGTATAACCCGCAACTGGGAGATGGCCGCGCGATCCTGCTGGGCGAGGTTGTGGACACCAATGGAATCCGCCGCGATATCCAGCTCAAAGGCTCCGGCCCGACCCGCTATTCGCGTCGCGGTGACGGTCGTGCATGGCTTGGGCCAGTACTGCGCGAATATGTAGTGAGCGAGGCGATGCACGCTCTCGGCATCCCCACCACCCGTGCGCTGGCCGCCGTCACCACCGGCGAGCCGGTATTTCGCGAAGCCGGCGGGCTGCCCGGCGCTGTGCTGACCCGTGTGGCAAGCAGCCATTTGCGCGTTGGCACCTTTCAGGTTTTCGCCCATCGCGGCGAGGTCGACAACCTGCGCACCCTCACCGACTATGCCATCGCCCGCCACTATCCCGACGCAGATGGCCCGATTGGGCTGCTCCGCGCCGTCTGTGCGGCACAGGCCGAATTGGTTGCAGCATGGCTGTCCGTGGGCTTCATCCACGGCGTGATGAACACCGACAATTGCGCCATCTCCGGCGAAACCATCGACTATGGCCCCTGCGCCTTTATGGACGGGTTTCACAACGGCCGCGTCTACTCCTCGATCGATACGCAGGGCCGCTATGCCTATGGTAACCAACCCAATATCGTGGTTTGGAACATGGCCCAACTGGCCACCAGCCTGATCCAACAGCTTGATGACAAAGACGCCGCCATCGCCGAGGCCACCGAGATCGTCGAGGCAATGCCCGGCCAACTTGAAGCCGCATGGCTCCGCCGCTTTGCCGCCAAAATCGGCGTCACATCCCCACAACCTGATGATCTGGGGCTGGTGCAGGAACTGCTTACCCTGATGCAACAAGACAGCGCCGACTTCACCAATACCTTCCGCGCCCTGCCTACTGCGCAAGCCCGCGATCACTTCACCGACCGCGCGTCTTTCGACGCTTGGGAAAGCAAATGGAAACTGCGGCTCGGCGCTGCCCCTGACACCGAGGCCATGAATCGCGCCAACCCCGCCGTCATCCCGCGCAACCACCGCATCGAGCAAATGATCGAGGCCGCCGTCGCGGGCGACATGGAACCGTTCACCAAATTGATGGCCGCGCTGGCCACACCTTACGCATCAACCGACCCGACGCTCGAACGCCCGCCAACCGAAGATGAAATCGTCCCCGCGACTTTCTGCGGCACCTAAGCTTTATTTGGCCGAGAAAACTTACTCCGCCGCTTGCAAGCGGGGCTTGCGGTTGATCAGGTAAATCCCGGCCGCCACCAAGAACAGCGCCCCCCAAACCGACAACGCCACCTGTTCAGACAGCAGCAACCAACCCAGCAATACCGCAATCACCGGCGACAAAAAGCTGAACGAAGCCACCGAGGACGTGGGGTAGATTTTAAGCAGCCAGAACCACGCCAGATAGCCGAAACTCGCCACCGCGAAAATCTGATAGATCAGCGCCGCCAGATGCACCGGCTCAAACTCCCGCACCAGCGGTCCGAAAAGCGGCGCCAGAAGCAGCAGGATCGGCGCTGATATCACCACTTGAAACAACAGTTGCGGCGCGGGCGGCACCTCGGACAGCGGGGTGATCCGCAAACACAGCGCGATACCGGCCCAGCTCAGTGCCGACATCAACGCCATGATATCACCCGCCCAACTGACATGCCCGCCGCTGCGGTCGCTCAAGGCCAGCGCCACACCGGCCATCGCCATTCCCAACCCTGCCAGCCGGAGCCGCGTCAAACGCTCGCTCGGTAGCAACCAATGCGCCATTAACGTCAGCCAGACTGGCATCGAATAGAAGATCACCGATACTCTGCTCACTGTCGACAGATCTAGCGCCACAAACAGGCCGGTGAATTCAATGACGAACAGCAAGCCCGTTATGACCCCGCCCGCCCAAGCGCGACGCGGCACAGAGAAGCTGGCCCCCCGCAGGCGCATCCAGATCAGCAAAACCACCACCGCCCCGACCGAGCGCAGGCCCGCCGCGAAAACAGGGTTCAACCCGTCGCCGGTTACCTTCACCACCACTTGGTTGAACCCGAGGTTCAACGAAAAGGCGATCAGTGCCACGGTGCCGAATGTATCTATATGGGATTTACGTTCCATGGCGTCAAAAGCAGCCAAGATCAGCGGGTTGTCAATGTGCAAACCGGCTTGGCCGGACCAGCAGAGCGGGCGTTGTTCTTTACGTCGTCGTCCCGCGCCGAAGCCGGAATATCACCCATATCAGAACCGCCGCGACAACCAGCGGTGACATCCAGATCAAGGCCATTTCCCCGCCGAACCACGTGCTGCCACTCAATCCGCGACAGGACACCTCGGCCCCCTCCGTGCAGGTGTCCAGCACCAGCACAGCAAGAAGTGGCGGCACTGATACCAGCGCCGCCACGAGAATATAAAGCAGACCAAGGGTCAGCTTGCGCATGGTCACGCGACCTTTTGCGCGCCCGGCTTGCCGCCGCCACTGCTGCGTCTGCGACCTGCGCCTGATTTAGCGCCGCCACCGCCGCCACCCGCAGGACGACCACCGCCGCCGCCACCCGGACGACCACCGCCGCCACCAGGGCGACCGCCCCGACCACGGCCCTTGGGCTTATCAGGGATTTCCATCGCTTCCCACGGACGGCCCGAGGCCACGGGGATCGAAATACCCATAGTCTTCTGAATCGCCTTCAATTCGCCCATCTCGTCAGGCGCGCAGAATGCGATTGCAGCCCCGTCTTTGCCCGCGCGGGCGGTCCGGCCAATACGGTGCACATAGTTGTCAGGCACGTTCGGCAATTCAAAGTTATAGACGTGCTTCACATCGGGAATATCCAGACCACGGGCCGCCACATCAGTCGCCACAAGAACGGTCAGATCGCCCTTTTTAAAGCCTTCAATCGCACGGTCACGCTGGCCTTGCGACTTGTTACCGTGAATCGAGGTCGCGTCGAAACCCGCCTTAACCAGCGTCTTCATCAGCTTTTCCGAACCGTGCTTGGTCCGTCCGAACACCAAAGCGCGCTCGCCCTTGTGCTTGGTCAAAAGCTCGATCAACAGGTTGGTCTTCTCCGCCTTGGCGATGAAGTGCACCTCTTGGGTAACCTTGTCGGCGGCCTTGCCGGGAGGCGAGACTTCGATACGGATCGGGCTTTGCAGGTAGGTGTTTGCAATCTCGTTCATCAGCTTGGGCATGGTCGCCGAGAACAGCATGGTCTGGCGGTTCTTCGGGATCACGGAAGCAATCTTGCGCAGGTCATGGATGAACCCCATGTCGAGCATCTGGTCCGCCTCGTCGAGCACCAGAAACGATGCTTCGTCCAAACGAACCGCGCGGCGGTCCATCAGGTCGAGCAAACGGCCCGGCGTGGCGACCAACAGGTCAACGCCGCCGCCCAGACGCTTGATCTGGGTATTGATCGACTGCCCGCCGACAACCATCGCCACCTGCAAGGACGATCCCTTGGCATAGTCGCGCAGGTTCACGGAAATCTGTGTCGCCAGCTCGCGGGTCGGGGCCAGAACAAGGCCACGCACGCAGCGCGGGTTCGGGCGGCCTTCCATGGCCATCATCTGGGCCACCAACGGCACACCAAAGGCCGCTGTCTTGCCGGTACCAGTCTGGGCAAGGCCCATCACGTCACGGCCGTTCATCCCGTGTGGAATCGCCTGTCGCTGGATCGGAGTCGGGTCTTTCAGACCCATTTCAGTTAGCCGTGCCACAAGTTTCTTGGGCAGGCCCATCATATCAAAATCGCTCATCGTCGTCTTTCCGGGCACCGGCCTTGGCCTTGCCCCATCGCTTTGCCGCGCCCTTCAAAGGCGCCGCAGGGTAACGCAAAACGGATCGCAGGCGCAGGCCATATGCCTTACACCTGTCCATTGCGCTTGGCCCCACGCGTGATTTTGGGAACATCGGCGGGCCTTGATATCGGTCCTGCTAAATTCAGCAAGGATCCGGGCTGCTCACGCGGCAGAAGGCATCGCTTGACCTCCACATGGGCTGCATTGCGCCACATGTCAACCTTCTTGCCCCAAATGCCGGTGGCACCTTTGGCCAAATCCCGCTACATCGAAAGCCCGTGCGACAAGGGGCGAGACATGCGCAAACCGATCATCCACCGTTGCGAAGCCATGGGCCTGCGCATGACCGGCCAGCGGCGTATCATTGCGCAGGTGATTGAAGATGCTGTCGACCACCCCGATGTCGAAGAGCTGTTACGCCGCGCCGTGGCGCGCGATGCGGGCATCTCGATCGCGACGGTGTACCGCACGGTAAAGCTGTTTGAAGAGGCCGGTATTCTCGACAAGCTCGAGTTTGGCGACGGGCGCGCACGCTACGAGGATGCCGAGCGTGAGCATCACGACCACCTCATTGACATGAACTCCGGCGAGGTGATCGAATTCGTCGACGCCGAAATCGAAGCCTTGCAGGAACGTATCGCAGCCAAGCTGGGTTATGAACTACGTGGACACCGGCTCGAGCTTTATGGCGTGCCGCTCAAAAAGGACCCGACATGACCGACCGTGACCGCCCTCTGCTTGCCGTATTGATCGACGCCGATAACGTGCCTGCCAAACATGCCGCCAAGATCATGCGTGAAGTGGCCTCTATCGGTGAACCTGCGCTGCGCCGCGTTTACGGTGACTGGTCGAACGAGCATCTTAAAGGCTGGCGCGAGCCGATCCGCACGCTCGGGCTGGTCGCCCATCAGGAAACCAACAATTCGCGCGGCAAGAACGCCACCGACATCGGGCTGGTGATCCATGCAATGGACATCCTGCATTCGGGCAAATTCGATATGTTTGTCATCGTGTCCTCGGACAGCGACTTTACCGCTCTTGTAAATCGCCTGCGCGAAGACGGTCTTACGGTGATCGGTATTGGCGAGCAAAAGACCAACGAGTCCCTGCGCAACGTCTACAACCGTTTCATTCTGATCGAGAATATTCCTGACCCAGACGCACCTGCCGTCCCCGTAAAAGGCAGTGCAGCGGACAAAGCGCTGCCGTTGTTCCGCGAGGCCTTTGACAAGATCGACAGCGAGGACGACTGGTACAACCTCGGCCAGATCGGACAAGCCATTCAGGCCCGTCACCCCGATTTTGACAGCCGCACCTATGGCTACGGCAAACTCAGCGCACTGGTCTCGGCGCTTGATACGCTGGAGACCCAGAAGCTCGGCAACCGGATGATGGTCCGTCCCAAAGATTAGCTCACGGATGGCAAAACCGCATCGGCGCCAGCGGCACAGCAAAAGAGCGAAGCCGAAGTAGAGGCCGAAGCCGACCCTTGGGCTTCTTGGATGGCAGGCACCCCGCCGTCCTAGCCTGCGTTTTGGTACTTGGATTGCAGGTTAAATTACGCGGTCTCCGTCGGGCTGCGCTGCCTGCCGTGACAAGCGCGCCAACATCCAAGGCAGCACGATACTCAGCACCACCAAGCGCATGATATGGCAGGCCGCAACAAAGCCCGGCACCACGTTCAGGACCACGCCAATGGCAATCATCGTCTCCAACCCGCCAGGGGCAAAGGCGACCAACACATGCGCTATCGGCATCTCCAGCCCCCAAGCCACGGGCAGCGCGCCCAGGCCAGCGAGCCCGACCGCAATGGCCGTGATCGTCAGCCCCGCCGCCAACCCGCTGAAAAACAACGCAGGCGTGACACCGGAGAACCGCGTGCCAATCAAAGCGCCCAAGACCAGATAGGCAGGCAACACCAGCCATTGCGGCAACACGCCTGCTGTCACGCCAGTCAGATGCCCCAGCGCCGAGACCACCATCGCACCCAGCAACAAAGGTGCAGGTACCGAAAAGCGTTTGAATGCCAGCCCTGTCAGCACCGCGGCCGCGAACAGCAACACCATACGCAGGGGCGCCATTTCAGCCCCCAGCGGCGCGATGTTACCCGAGACATCGACTCCCATCGCAATGGCAAGAAACGGCACCACCAAGGTCAATAACAACAACCGGACCGACTGGGTGATCGAAATCCGCGCAACATCGCTGCCGATGCTGCTGGCCATGGCGATCACAAAACTCAAATGCCCCGGCGCCGCGGCCAGCAAGGCCGAACGGGCGTCAAAGCCGAACCACCGCGTCAGCACCATGCGACTGACCACAAGGATCAACACAATCACCCCCCCCATCAGCACAAACGCCAAAGGCCAGCGCACCATCGCCGCCAGCGCATCCGCATCAAACCCCGCCCCTACGGTGACGCCCAGAATAACAAAGCACCCATCGCGCAACCGCGCATCAATCGCCGTACGCATGCCCGCCAAACCGGCAAGGCTGACCGCGACAGCAGGGCCCAGCAACATATAGACTGGCGCCGATAGCGCCCATGCCAGCCAAGCTCCGAAAGCGGCAAGCAAAACCGTAAGCCCCGTGTCTGCGGGGGAGCGTGAAAGGGAAGGCCATCTCATGTGCGTGGTGCTAGCATCTTGGCCTGCGCGCTGCCATACCCCTTGCCCCCGCAGCGCAAAAAGGCCATGGCGACAGCACGACTTATGACCTCCCAATTCCCTACCTGAAGGACTTCCGCGATGGACAATCTGCGTGGCGCTTTGCTGATGACGCTGGCGATGCTTGGCTTTGCCATCGAGGACATGTTCATCAAGTTGCTGGCGAATGGCCATGTCCCTATCGGCCAGATATTGACGATGCTCGGCGTGGGTGGCGCAATCGGTTTTGGGGCCATCGTGGTGATCCAAGGGCAAAGCCTGTTTGACCGCGTCTACCTCTCTCGTCCGATCATGCTGCGCGGCGCGGGCGAGATGATCGGCACGCTGGCCTTTATCTCTGCCATCACGCTCACGCCGATTTCCAGCGCCTCTGCGATTCTGCAGGCGACGCCGTTGGTGGTGACGCTTGGTGCCGCGCTGTTTCTGGCCGAACCCGTTGGTTGGCGGCGTTGGAGCGCGATTTTGGTCGGGATGTTCGGCGTTGTACTGATCATCCGCCCGGGCATGGACTCGTTCCAGCCTTTGTCGCTGCTGGCGCTGATCGCGGTCCTTGGCCTCTCCACCCGTGATCTGGCGACCCGCCGCGTACCGGCACAGGTCACCTCGATGCAACTCAGCTTTATGGGGTTTCTCGTGCTTATCCCCACGGGCACCGCGCTGATGGCGGTAACGCAGACCCCCTATGTCGGGCTGGACCTCACACAATCTGCCTATATCGCCTGCGCCCTCATCATCGGGCTTTTTGCCTATTACGGCATCGTTGCTGCGATGCGCATTGGCGATGTCAGCTTTGTCACGCCGTTCCGCTATGCGCGTCTGGTCTTTGCACTGGTCGTGGGGGTCACGGTCTTCAGCGAGACCCCTGACAGTTTCACCCTGATCGGGGCCGCGATCATCGTCGCCTCCGGCGTCTATACCGTGCTGCGCGAGCGTAAAACACGCCCCCTAACCACCGTCAGCCTTTCCAAGCCCGGCCCGGCAGGCTAAACCACCGCCAAATCCGCAACAGGAGACCCCCATGAGCACGATTATCGACATCCACGCCCGCGAAATCCTCGACAGCCGCGGCAATCCCACGGTTGAGGTCGATGTGATCCTCGAAGACGGGACCATGGGCCGCGCCGCCGTGCCTTCGGGCGCGTCGACCGGCGCGCATGAAGCCGTCGAGCGCCGTGATGGCGACAAATCGCGCTATATGGGTAAAGGCGTTTTGGAGGCCTGCGCCTCCGTGAACGGCGAGATCGCCGAAGCACTGGTCGGCATCGACGCTACCGAGCAGGTCGAGATCGACGAGATGATGATCGAGCTTGACGGCACTGCCAACAAAGCCCGCCTTGGTGCCAACGCGATCTTGGGTGTGTCGCTGGCTGCCGCAAAAGCGGCTGCCGATTATTGCACACAACCGCTCTATCGCTATGTCGGCGGCACCTCGGCCCGCGTGCTACCTGTGCCAATGATGAACATCATCAATGGCGGCGAACACGCTGACAACCCGATCGATATTCAGGAATTCATGATCATGCCTGTCGCGGCGGAAAACATCCGCGACGCCGTGCGTATGGGTGCCGAAGTCTTCCACACCCTGAAAGGCGAGCTTTCTGCCGCTGGCCTTGCGACTGGTGTCGGCGACGAAGGCGGCTTTGCGCCCAACATCAGCTCTACCCGTGATGCGCTTGATTTCATACTGAAATCCATCGAGAAGGCGGGCTATAAGCCGGGCGAGGATATCTACCTTGCACTGGATTGCGCCGCGACCGAATACTTTAAGAATGGTCGCTACGAGCTTAGCGGAGAAGGGAAATCCCTCTCCAGCGACGAAAACGCAGACTACCTTGCGGCCTTGGTGGGCGACTACCCGATCATCTCCATCGAAGACGGCATGGCGGAGGACGATTGGGACGGCTGGAAGGCCCTGACCGACCGGATCGGCGATAAGGTTCAACTGGTCGGCGACGATCTGTTCGTCACCAACCCCGAGCGGCTGAAAATGGGCATCGAACGCGGCAGTGCCAATTCGATGTTGGTCAAGGTCAACCAGATCGGCACGCTCACCGAAACCCTGCGCGCCGTCGATATGGCCCACCGCGCGGGCTTCACCAATGTAATGTCGCACCGCTCCGGCGAGACCGAAGATGCCACCATTGCCGACCTCGCCGTGGCCACCAACTGCGGCCAGATTAAAACTGGCAGCCTCGCACGCTCCGACCGGCTGGCGAAGTACAACCAGTTGATCCGCATCGAGGAAATGCTGGGCGAGACCGCCACCTACGCTGGGCGCAGCATCCTGCGTGGCTAAGCCAGTTACCATCCGACAGGCCACTTCGGAGGCTGATATCAACGCGGTACGCACGCTGTGCTGGGCGTACCGCGATTTCTTGCTGAACTACGCCCCCGCCGAACGCGCCATGACCGAGACCTTCTATCCGCAGGCTAAATATGCCCTGCTGATGGACGATCTGGCGCAAATCCACGCCCGCCCGTCCGGTGTCATCCTGATGGCAGAGCGCGATGGCGAAGTGATCGGCTGTGGCATGTCCCACCGGCTGAGCGATACATCCAGTGAAATCAAGCGCCTCTATGTTACCGACGCCGCGCGCGGCACGGGTGCGGGTCGTTTGCTTTGCGAAGGCCTGATCGCCCAAGCCCGCAACGATGGCTTTGTGCAGGTCTTGCTGGACACGTCAAAATCATTCGCACCGGCGCGTGCCCTCTATTCTGCCTTGGGCTTCCAGCAGCGCGGCCCCTACCAGCCATTGCCCGCACTCGCCGAAGACCTTGTGGTGTTCTATGAGCTGTCCCTCACTGCGGCCCCCGACGCGTAATCTAATCTTTGGCATGACGGTCGCAATTATTTTGCACGGCAGGCTAATTTTCCATAACATTACACCATGATACCGCTGCTCTCTACCGCATTCCTGCCCAATCCCGGCACTCTTCTTTTGATGCCGGATGGCGCAGCGCAACCCAAGAAAACCGCCCGATGAACCGTCGATTAATCCCCTATCTCGGCATCGCCCTGCTGGCAGGTCTCTACTTTTTTGACAGCCGCCAGCGGACCGAGCGGCTCTTGCCTGCAACGCTGCTGTCAATCGAAGATCGCGACGATTCTGCCGGACCGGACAGTTGGCACATGCAGGCCCGCACCAGCACAGGCGAGGTCGCTCTTGCGCCCATCAAACACTATCCGTCCCTGCGCGTCGGTGACCGCATCTGCGTCACTAAGATCACCCGACCGCGCGGCGAACCGGTATTTCGTTGGTCACCGCAATCCTCCTGCTGATCCTGCTTGCACAGCAAGTATCAGGCACGCAATTTACACCCTATGAATCACGCCCAGTTTATCGCCACCCTGCCGCCCGAACGTAAGGCAGCCCTGCTTGCACAGTCCAAAATCCGCGGGCTGGTCCATCTCGCAGCGCACCTCGGCATTTTGGCGGCAATGGCGGCCTACATCACTGTGCAAGCCCCGCTTTGGCCGCTTATGCTTCTACCTTACGGCATCACGATGGTATTTTTGTTCACGCTGAGCCACGAATGCACCCATAAAACGCCCTTCGCCCAAACAGGGCTCAGCGATATTGTCGGCCACGCAGTCTCCCCGCTGATCGCGCTGCCCTTCACATGGTTTCGCTACTACCATCTGGCGCATCACAAATTTACCAATGATCCCGCCCGCGACCCCGAGATAGCCGGCCATCCGCGCCCAACCACATGGCCGGAATACCTGGTCTATCTGTCTGGCTGGGGCTATTGGGCAGGCAATGCGAAACTGCTCTGGCACCACGCCCAAGGGCGCATCACCGCGCCCTACCTGCCGTCCCGAAAACACCCCGCCATGCGCCGCGACGCCAGTATCCTGCTGGCCCTCTACGGCTTCGCCGCGATTTCCCTGTTATTCTCGCCGTTGGTGTTCTGGCTGTGGCTGCTACCCGCCCTGATCGGCCAGCCTTTTTTGCGGCTTTACCTGCTGGCCGAGCACGGCCACTGCCCGCCCGTCGCCAATATGCTTGAAAACACCCGCACTACGCTCACCAATCGCCTGCTGCGGTTTCTGGCGTGGAATATGCCCTACCACGCCGAACATCACGCAATGCCGATGGTGCCATTCCACGCCCTGCCATCCTTGCACGCGGAAATCGCGTCACACCTTAAATCCGTCTCGCCCAGCTACCGCAGCTTTACCAAAATCTACGCCCAATCCCTGAAGCGCTAACCTTGCTTCTGGCAAATCGCAAACTTTCTGCCTAGCCACGCCGCACCGAAGGCATCGAAACCGTGCCACCTCCCACAGCCGCGCGAACGCCGGTCGTGCCCGGGCAAGAGGTTGGTAGCCCCCGCGCCACCCGAACTGCCAGATACCCGAATGCCTGTGCTTCCAGCATGTCGCCATCCAGTCCGACCGCTTCGACCGCCACTACTGAACAATCCAGACTGACCTTCAGCATTTGCATCAACACAGGGTTATGCCGCCCGCCGCCTGTCAC
Organism: Sulfitobacter brevis; assembly: GCF_900112755.1. Classification (GTDB taxonomy): domain Bacteria; phylum Pseudomonadota; class Alphaproteobacteria; order Rhodobacterales; family Rhodobacteraceae; genus Sulfitobacter; species Sulfitobacter brevis. The sequence continues at coordinate 183,606 of NZ_FOMW01000002.1, forward strand.
CAAAACCCGCGCCGGTGGCGTCGGACAATGCTGCATCGCCTCGGCCACGCCTGCGGCGCACATCGCTGTCAACGTCGCGGCAGCATCGGCATCACCCAACTCTCCGACCAAGGCGACCATCTCGGCAAAATCGTTCCGGTCCAGCGACTTGGGTGGCATCTTCGCAAAGAACGGTTCAGCCAAAAACAGCTCCAGCGCGCCTTGCTCCACGGTGCCGCGTGCCGCCAGCTTGCCGCCTTCGTCATAGGCCTTGCCCAGACGCGCCTGCATTAGATCGTTCAGCGGTGCATTGGCGGGGCCGGTATCAAAGGCCAGCAAGGCACCTTCCGCCTCGGGTCGCGCACAGGACGGGTCCACCCATGTCAGGTTCCCGACCCCACCAAGGTTCAAGAACGCAACTGGTTCGGTCATACCGGCATAGCGGGCGCAGGCATGGTGAAAGAACGGTGCCAAGGGCGCGCCCTCGCCGCCCAGCTCAACATCGGCACTGCGAAAATCCCAAACCACCGGCAGCCCCAGCGCCTCGGCCAGCACCGCGCCATCGCCAACTTGCAAGGTGCCCTGCATGCGCGGCGCATGAGCCAGCGTCTGGCCGTGAAAGCCGATCAGATCAACTGCGTCAAACCCATTCAGCACTTCCAGATGCGCCGCCTCGACCACGGCCGCCGCGGCCGTCACCGCGTCCCCAGACCATTTGCCAAAGCCCGCTGCAATCACAACCCGCTCGGCCTCCGAATAGGCACGATAGCGGCTCTCACCAAACCCCGTGATATCATGCCCGTCAGTGCGCACGACTGCTGCATCGACCCCGTCCAGCGACGTGCCCGACATCGCACCCAATGCGCTTACCACGCCTGTTTTACCAATGGCCTTATTCATGGCCTTTTCCTTTGTCTGCCCGCAGCCTATAGATTGCCCCGCAATTCACTGACGAGGCAAGCTTCATGACCTATCACCCAAAATCGGATTTCATCGCCGTGATGATGCAGCGCGGATTTCTGGCCGACTGCACCGATTATCAAGGTCTGGACGAAGCCCTGATGAAAGGCGCCCAACCCGGCTATATCGGATTTGACGCCACTGCCAAGTCCCTGCACGTCGGATCGCTGATCCAGATCATGATGTTGCGCTGGCTGCAAAAAACCGGCGGCAAACCGATCACCCTGATGGGCGGCGGCACCACTAGGGTGGGCGATCCCAGCTTTCGCGCCGATGAACGCCCGCTGCTCGGCCCTGATGATATTGCCGATAATATCGCGGGCATCAAAAAGGTATTCAGCGCCTACCTGACCTATGGCGACGGCCCTTCCGACGCGCTAATGATCGACAATGCCGAATGGCTTAACGGGCTGAACTACCTCGACTTTCTGCGCGACATCGGGCGGCATTTCTCGATCAACCGGATGTTGTCGTTCGAATCGGTCAAATCACGGCTCGACCGCGAACAATCGCTGTCGTTCCTTGAGTTCAATTACATGATCCTGCAGGCCTATGACTTCATGGAGCTGCACCGCCGTTACGGCTGCATCCTGCAGATGGGTGGCTCGGATCAGTGGGGCAATATCGTTAACGGCATCGACCTGACCCGCCGGGTGATCGACGGGGAAGTCTACGGCCTGACTTCGCCGCTGCTGACGACTTCTGACGGCAAGAAAATGGGCAAATCCCAGTCCGGCGCGATCTGGCTTAACCCCGATATGCTGTCGCCCTATGAGTTCTGGCAGTTCTGGCGCAACACCACCGATGCCGATGTGGGACGCTTCCTCAAGCTCTACACCGAGCTTCCGGTCGATGAATGTGACCGCCTTGGCGCACTCGCAGGATCCGAAATTAACGAGGCCAAGATCCGATTGGCTAACGAGGTCACCGGCCTGCTGCACGGTGCCGAGGCGGCCCAAACTGCCGAGGCCACCTCCCGCGAGGTGTTTGAACGTGGTGGCGTTGGGGATGACCTGCCGACACTGACCCTCAGCGCGGCGGAACTGGGCGATGGGATTTCCATCGTGCAGCTCATTGTGCGTGCCGGTCTGGCTGGTTCGGGCAAAGAGGCCAAGCGCCTGATCTCCGAAAATGGCGCACGGATCGACGATGCACCGCTGACCGATGCGGGCCTGATGATCGACGCTGCCGCTCTTGCTGCGCCGATCAAGCTTAGTGCTGGCAAAAAGCGCCACGCGCTCGTGCAACTGGGCTAAAATACAAACTCTGCCGCCCTGCACAAACGGGGCGGCAGAGTGATCGCCTGCCCGCCCTTGCCGCCTCTTGCACCCCCGCCGCGTCCATGATCATCTGCGGCAAAATTGCATATCGGGGGGAAATTCCATGAAACTCGCAACCACATGCGCCATCGTCACAGGCGGGGCGTCGGGCCTCGGTGAAGCCACGGCACGCCACCTTGCGGAAAATGGCGCCAAGGTCACACTGCTCGACCGTGACGAGACCCGTGGCCCGCAGGTCGCCGCGGATATTGGCGGCCATTTTATCGCCACCGACGTAACGGACGAACTTTCGGTACAGGCTGCCATTCACTTCGCTATTGAGCAGATGGGCAGCATCACCGTCACAGTGAACTGCGCCGGAATTGCCTATGGCATCAAAACCATCGGCCGCGATGGCCCGCACCCGCTTGATGCTTTCCAGCGCACCATCGACATCAACCTTGTGGGCAGTTTCAACGTGGCGCGTCTGGCTGCTGTTGCCATGGCCCGCAACGAGCCCGAACCTGACGGTGCGCGCGGCGTGATCATCAACACCGCCTCAATCGCCGCCTATGACGGTCAAAAGGGCCAAGCCGCCTATGCCGCTTCCAAGGGCGGGATCGTTGGTATGACCCTGCCGATGGCGCGTGATCTGGCCAAAGACGGCATTCGCGTGATGACCATTGCCCCCGGTATCTTTCACACACCGATGTTGGCAGGCTTGCCCGACGACGTCCAAGCGGGTCTTGCCGCCGATGTGCCCAACCCCGCACGTCTCGGCAACCCGTCTGAATATGCGCGGTTAGCCGGTTTCATAGTCGAAATGGGCTATCTCAATGGCGAAGTCATTCGGCTTGATGGGGCCTTGAGGATGCGGTGATGACAGTGTCAGCGCACTGGCAAGGCCGCCTGCTACACATTCACACCACCCCCAAAGCCCGCGCGCCGATGGTGGCACACAGTAGCGCTGATTTGGTGGCAGGCGTCGGAATTGAAGGCGATCGCTATGCGCAGGGCATCGATACTGGCACCTATTCCGCCTTTCCTGACGTGCGAGAAGTGACTTTGATCGAAGTCGAGACACTCGAAGCCCTGCTGCGCGATCATGGGATCACCCTCGACCCTTCTGAGCATCGCCGCAACCTGACCACCCGCGACGTGCCGCTCAACCATCTGGTCGGACGGCGCTTTAAGGTCGGGGATGTGGTATTGGAAGGCGGGCGGCTCAATACGCCCTGCCGCTATATCGATATGATCACTGGCAAGACGATCGACAAGCTTTTGACCCATCGCTCGGGGCTCAACTGCCGTATCATCACCGGTGGTTCCATCACCACGGGCGCGGTCATCACCCCCCTGTGATGCAGCCAAACGGGGTGAGCCAGACAGGCAGGCGGCTCAGCCCCCTGCCTTCTCCTCAAGCGCCATCCACTCTTCCTCGGCTGAGGAGAGCTTTTCCTGACGCTCGACAAGGGCTTGCGTGGCTTTCTTGAATTTCATCGGCTCGCGGGTAAAAAGCTGCGGATCTGCCAGCAAAAGCTCGAGCTTGCCAATCTCCGCTTCAATTTTCGCAATCTCTTCGGGCAAGGCTTCCAAACGGTGCTTCTCGGTAAAGCTCAAGCCGGACTTCGCCGCCTTTGATTGCTTTTCCTTTGCCGCAGGTGCCTTGGCCTTGGTCACCGAGTCGGAGAAATCATCCTGCCCGCGCTGGTTCAGGTAATCAGTCCAGCCACCGGCATAGACCGTGGCGCGCCCGTCGCCCTCCATCGCAATGGTGGTCGCGGCCACACGGTCCAGAAAATCACGGTCGTGGCTGACCATGATCACCGTGCCGTCATAGCTGTCGAGCAATTCTTGCAACAGATCGAGCGTTTCGACGTCCAGATCGTTGGTCGGTTCGTCCAACACCAGCACATTGCTCTCGCGCGCCATGATTTTGGCCAGCAACAACCGTGCCTTCTCGCCGCCCGACAGGGACCGGACCGGTGCCCGCGCCTGACCCTCGTCAAATAGGAATTCTTTAAGATATCCAACAACATGCTTTGGCATGCCGCGCACCAAAACCTGATCCGCTTTGCCCGAGACCCGCATATCGGGATCACCGGTCAGGCTGTCCCACAGGGTCATGTCACCATCAAGCTGCGCGCGCGCCTGATCAAACAGGGCGAGCTCCAGATTGGTGCCCAAAGTGACCTTGCCACTATCGGGTTCTTCTTTGCCAATCAGCATGTTCAACAGCGTGGTTTTGCCCACACCATTGGGGCCGACCAAAGCAATCCGGTCGCCGCGCTGCACCTTCAACGAAAAATCGCGCAGAATCGTTTTATCGCCGAACTGCTTGGAGATGCCTTCAACCTCGACAACCTTGCGGCCCGATTTCGTACCGGCCTCCAGCACCATCGCCGCCGTGCCCTGCCGCGTGATCTGCGACGACCGCTCGGCCCGCAATTCCTGCAACGCCCGCACACGGCCCTGATTGCGCTTGCGCCGCGCCGAAATCCCCTCAACCGCCCAACGCGCCTCCGCCTTGATTTTGCGGTTCAGCTTGTGGCGCTGCATGTCCTCTTCTTCCCACATCTGGTCACGCCACGCCTCAAACCCGCCAAAGCCGGTCTCTTGACGCCGCACCATGCCGCGGTCGATCCACAAGGTCGCCCGCGTCAACTCGCGCAGAAACGCGCGGTCGTGGCTGATGATGACAAATGCGGTACGGGTCTGCTTCAGCTCGTCCTCAAGCCAGCGGATCGCTTCGATATCCAAATGGTTGGTCGGCTCGTCGAGCAGCATCAATTCAGGCTCTTCGGCCATCAAGCGCGCCAAAGCCGCACGCCGCCGCTCACCGCCACTGGCGGTTGCCACAGGACGTGCAGGGTCAAACTTCAGCCCCTCGCCCGCCCGCTCGACCTTATACATCTCACCCGGATCCAGATTCGCTGCTGCAAAATCGCCCAGGGTCTCGTACCCGCTCAGATCGGGTTCCTGTTCCATATAGCCGACCGACACGCCCGGACCGGCCACGACCTCGCCGCTGTCGGCTTCGACCAGACCGGCCATCACCTTCATCAGCGTCGATTTGCCCGACCCGTTGCGCCCTACAAGCGCGACGCGGTCGCCCGCCTGCACCACAAGGGACAGGCCTTCGAAAACCGGATCACCGCCAAAGGTCAGCGAAATTTCATTGAGTTGTAAAAGAGGTGCTCTTGCCATGGCGCCTCGCTACCCGCACGCCGCAGGGACGTCAACGGGCCTCCTGTTTTTGGCCCTAAATATCTCCGGCGGCGGCTAAAAATCTCTCAAACCAAGGCCCGCAACAACCGTTTTCGACTGGCAGGGATCGCGCCGATCTCCAATCCGGTGAAAACATGCAGCGTATTCATCCCGGTATCGACGACTGCATGATCACTCACCCAGCCCCCCATCATCAGATAACTGCGCAGCAAGGGGGGCATCCGCAGCATGGCTTTGCGCAGATCAGGCTTGCGGCGAAGCTTTGCGGCATAGCGAAACACATGCGGCGCCTTTACCTGTGGCAACCAGCGTGCCGGTGCCAGATGCCGCGCTTTCAGCATCGCAAAGGCATCAAGGTACTGCGCTGTATCGATCCCTGCGAAAGACGCGCAGCCAAACAGCATCTGCACGTCATGCGCATCGACAAAGTCGGTCATCGCCGCCCAGGCGACGCGCACAATATCCGGATCGCGCCAGTCAGGGTGCACGCAAAACCGGCCCAACTCCAACATCAGCCCATCGTAGCCCTGCAATGCCTGCAGATCATAGAACTGCGCGGCATAGCTGCGCGGCAAATCGGTGCCCCGCAAAGCCAGCAGGCGGAAACAGCATACCAGCACGCCGCTGTCGCGTGCGCGTACCAGCACATGCACCGCGCCGGCGTCAAAGCCCTCGATATCAAGGTCTTGCGAAAGCCCGAAACATTGGGCCCGCAACCGCTGGGCGGCTTCGATATCGGCCTGCCCCTGCGCTTGCGCTGCGATGTATTTGCCTTTGACCAGCGGCGTCAGCATCCTGTCCATCCCACCGCCCCCTGCCGAAGCATCTGTGCCGATGACATGTGACCGCGTCATGACGTCATGCTATCCGCCGAAACCGGCCGGATTAAACCGTCCTAAGTTGCCCAGCAAACGGCGCAGAATCGATGTTCTGCTGACATCCGAGGTCGTCACGCGGCGCGACAGGGGCACAACGCGGCCCTCCTCTAACCCGAAACGTTCCACATTCTGGACAACACCGGCGTTGGTAAAGCTGATCGCAACCACTTCACGCTCGATCTCGCGCGGCTCGAAGGGGCCGATGATCTTAAGGCGGGTGCGTACGTAATAGTAGCCACCGTCCCCCAAAACGCCCGATGAGGTCGGGACGCCGATCTTTTCGGCGACGCTGTCACGGGTGTCCTGACCGACCTGAATGGTCTGCAAGTCTGCCTCAAGCGGGACATAACCGTGGTTCTCAAACTGGGGTGTACAGGCGGAAATCGCCAAAAAGGCCGCGCAGGTTGCCGCCCGCAGGGCATTTCTGCCAGATCGGTTCACATCACGCATTTTGTCTGCCCTCTTGCCCTTTAAACGTCTGGCTTTTATCTCGCATACACTAAGGGCCCCCTCGGGTTCAAGAAACGAAAGTTAATGCACATGTCCCGTACCCCTCCCAGCCCCACCGCTCTGCGCGTTGCAGACCTGCTGCAAAGCGCCCGAAATACCTTCGCGCTGCGCCCTGACGCCGCGACCTGCACCGAGATCGCCAACACGCTTGATCTTTCGGCGCTGCGCAAACTCAGTTTTGAAGGCGAGATTGTGCCCTTGGGCAAGACTGATTGGGAGCTGCGTGCAAAGCTCGGTGCGACCATCGTCCAGCCCTGCGTCGTTACCCTTGAGCCTGTTACCACCCGGATCGACCAGAAGATCACCCGCCGGTTTGTGCATGATTATTCTGATCCCGAGGACCCCGAGGTCGAGATGCCGGAAGACGAAACCACCGAGGCGCTCGGCGCTTGGATCGATCCTGCGGTGGTGATGCAGGAGGCTCTGGTGCTTGCGGTGCCGGAATATCCGCGCAAGGACGAGGCCGAACTCGGACAGCTGGTTTACACCAAACCCGGTGACGCGCCGATGACCGACGAAGATGCGCGGCCTTTTGCCGGATTGGCCTCGTTTAAGGACAAGCTTGAAGGAAAATGACCGCAGGGTAGGACGATTGAGGCCAAATACTGGCTTGCATCCCTTCGTTTTGACGGTATTTTGCCCGCCTCACCCCAATTAAGGTTGGACAATGCGAGGCTGCGGGCCTAAAGCGGCGTCACGCCCGACCGGGTCCGAAATTGAAACACGGCTGATGTGCACCGCGAAGTGCCGTTTGGCCCCGAATGACAAAGGCACCAGACATGGCTGTCCAGCAGAATAAAGTTTCCAAATCGCGCCGCAATAACCGTCGCTCGCACGATTCGCTTACCGCCGCCAACCCGAACGAATGTTCGAACTGTGGTGAACTTAAGCGTCCACACCACATCTGTGCGGCCTGTGGCCACTATGATAACACCGAAGTTGTTGCTCTGGTCGACGAGATTGATCTGGAAGACGACGCAGCATAAGCTGCTTCAGGTATATCGCATAAATTGATCAGATGAGGCATTCGCAATCGATGACGGCCCCGACCGATCAGACCGCAGCGAAAGCCGGGCAGACCTTGATTTCTGTGGACGCCATGGGTGGTGACCAAGGCCCGGCCATTGTTGTGGCCGGGTGTGCCTTGTCCGCCAAGGTAAACCCAGACATCACGCTTATCTTGCATGGTGACGAATCTGTGCTGGCTCCGCTCGTGGCAAAACGTCGCGAGCTTCAGGGCCGGTGCGAGATTCGTCATGCCGCAGATGTTGTCACCATGGATGACAAACCCAGTCAGGTTGTCCGCACCGGCAAGGACACGTCAATGTGGTCCGCCATCGAGTCTGTGCGCACGCATGAGGCTGCCGTTGCCGTGTCATGTGGCAACACCGGTGCGCTGATGGCGCTGTCGATGATCCGCCTTAAAAAGCTGCCCGGTGTTAACCGTCCGGCGATTGCGGTGCTTTATCCCTCCTCCAACCCGCAAGGGTTTAACGTGATTCTCGATGTTGGCGCCGATGTGCGTGCCGATGCCGAAGATCTGATGCGCTATGCGCTGATGGGCGCTTCCTATGCCCGCAACGGCATGGACCTTAAACGCCCGCGCGTCGGTCTGCTAAACGTTGGCACCGAAGAGCACAAAGGCCGCGCCGAGCTTAAAGAAGCTTTTGATCTGATCCGTGGCCAATCGGACGATGCTGGCTATGACTTCGTCGGTTTTGTCGAAGGTGTTGATGTTTCTGGCACCCGCGCCGATGTGATTGTTACCGACGGCTTTACCGGCAATGTGGCGATCAAGACCGGCGAAGGCACTGCGAGCATGATCGGTGCGCGCCTGCGCGAAGCTTTCAAATATTCGCCTCTGTCGCGTCTGGCCTCGCTTCTGGCCTATACCTCACTGCAGCGCTTGAGCAAAAAGATTGACCCGCGCCGCGTGAATGGTGGCGTGTTTCTCGGTCTTAATGGTACAGTGGTGAAATCGCATGGCTCTGCCGATGCGATGGGTGTCTCGGCTGCGATCAAGCTGGCGGCGCAATTGTCCGCCAACCGGTTTAACGATAAAATTGCCACGCGTGTTGCTGTTGTGCTTCCTGGCGAGGAAAAATCTGAATGAATTTGCGTGCGGTTATCATCGGTTGCGGCCATCACCTGCCCGAGCGGGTGGTGGAGAATGCCGAGTTTGAGAAAACCCTCGATACGAATGACGAATGGATCAAGTCGCGCTCCGGCATTGAACGCCGCCATTTCGCCGCCGAAGGGGAAACGACCTCCGCGATGGCAACCGCCGCTGCCAAAGCCGCACTGGCGGATGCAGGGCTTGTGGCCGATGACGTCGATGCAATCATTCTGGCGACCTCTACAGCTGATCTGACCTTCCCCTCAGCCGCGACGATGGTGCAGGCCCAATTGGGCATGACCGGCGGCTTTGCCTTTGATGTGCAAGCGGTTTGCGCGGGCTTTGTTTATGCGCTGTCCAATGCCAATGCGCTGATCCTGTCGGGTCAGGCGCGCCGCGTGCTGGTAATTGGCGCCGAAACCTTCAGCCGCATCATGGACTGGACCGACCGCAGCACCTGCGTGTTGTTTGGCGATGGTGCCGGTGCCGTGCTGCTTGAGGCGCAAGAAGCCGAAGGCACCCCGCAGGATCGCGGCATTCTGGCGACAGACCTGAATTCGGACGGGCGCTACCGTGATCTTCTCTATGTCGATGGCGGCGTCAGCACTGGCACCACCGGTTATCTGCGCATGCAGGGCAATCAGGTGTTCCGCCATGCGGTGGAAAAGCTAGCTGCCACAGCCACAACGGCGATGGAACGTGCTGGCGTCGAGGCCAGCGATGTCGACTGGATCGTGCCGCATCAAGCTAATATCCGCATCATCCAAGGCACGGCTAAGAAGCTCGGCCTGCCTATGGATAAGGTTGTCGTCACGGTGCAGGACCACGGCAACACTTCTGCTGCATCGATCCCGCTGGCGCTGTCCGTCGGGCGGCAACGGGGCCAGATAAAGCAGGGCGACCTGATCGTCACCGAGGCAATCGGCGGCGGATTGGCATGGGGCGCGGTGGTCCTGCGCTGGTAACTGCCTGACGAAACGTGCAAAAGTTCCGCCTAAAAGGTGCCTCGCAAGTCATTAATATTGACACAGAAAATTGTGACAGCCTATGGTGTTCCAAAATATGGGGGATGTAATGGCCAATAAGACCTTGACGCGGATGGACCTGAGCGAAGCTGTTTTCGCGGAAGTTGGTCTTTCCCGCAACGAAAGCGCGCAACTGGTCGAAGCTGTTCTTGAACACATGTCCGATGCGCTGGTGGCCGGAGAGCAGGTTAAAATCTCGTCCTTCGGCACCTTCTCGGTGCGCGATAAAACCGCCCGTGTGGGCCGCAACCCGAAAACCGGCGAGGAGGTCCCGATTGACCCGCGCCGTGTGCTGACCTTCCGCCCATCGCATCTGATGAAAGACCGGGTCGCGGACGGGAACAAGTCCTAACCCATGGCCAAATCGCCAGACGCTTTTCGCACCATCTCAGAAGTTGCTGACTGGTTGGGCATCCAAGCCCATGTGCTGCGCTTTTGGGAAAGCAAATTCACCCAAGTAAAGCCGATCAAACGTGCGGGCGGTCGGCGGTATTATCGCCCAGCAGATATGCTGCTTTTGGGTGGCATCAAGCGGCTGCTGCATGATGACGGGCTTACCATTAAGGGCGTCCAAAAAATCCTGCGCGAAGAGGGCATGAGCCATGTCGCGGACCTCTCCGGCCCGCTGGACGAGTTGACGCTGTCGCAATTGGGGCCGGTCGATGCCGTCCCGGTGGTTACGCCACTGCCCGAGCCTGAAATCGAAGAAAAAGGCGTGGTACTGGATTTCCGTGCCACGGCGCCCGAGCCTCCCGCGCCCGAAAGCTCCGCCGAGCCCATCACCGCGCCTGAAAACGTTGCCGCACCTGTTGACGAGATGATGCAGGATCCCGCCTCAGCTGGCGAAGAAATGCCCGACGCCGTTGATACCGATGCTGCTCCGATGGCCGCTGATGAAGGCGAAGACACGCCCTATTCCGTGGCAGAAGTAGAGGCTTCGTCACCGGACTTGGTTTCCGAATTGGAAACAATGGAGACTGTTGACGAAACAGAAACAAAAACTACCGACGCGGCGGTATCTGAATCCGGGATGATCGGGCAAGCGCTGGATCGCGCAGAATGGACAGCAGCCGAGACAACTTCCGAAGCAGGCGACGAAGCCGCTGAGGCAAGGCCTGTGCAAACCACAGATCAAGCACCATCAGAAGCCGACCAGCCGCAAGCGTCTGAGCAGACAGCAGAGCCAACCGCCCTGCCCGCCTTCCTGCGCCGCCCGCTGGGAGACGCATCCCCACAGGTGCCACCTGTCTCTGACAACACGCCCCCTGCGATGGAGGGGTCCTCTCACGACAAGCCAGAGGATAAAAAGCCCGAAATCGCAGCCCAGTCAGAGCCCCAATTCGCATCCCACGAACAGGATGAAGCTGAGCCGCAGATCGAGCCTGAACGGACCGTATCAGAACAGGCCGAGCCCGAGCGCCAGCCCGAACCCGAACTGCAGGCCGAGCCTGTTAAGCCCGTCCAAGAGCCTGAGCCGACACAACAATCCGAACCGGCTGCACCACCAGCGCCAAAGCCGCGGGTGATCGACACGCCTGCGGTGCCTTCGGACTCGGAAATTGCCGCGGCCCCTTCGTTGCTCTCTGCTGCCTTCCGCGCGCGCGGCTTCTCTGCCCGCCAAGCGGCCGAAATTGCTCCTGCGCTGGCGAAATTTGCCGCATTGCGCGATTCGATGGCCGCCACCCGCAAGGGCGGCGCTCCGGCTGATCGAAAAGACTGATCTGCGCCATGCACGCGGTGCGAATTCCCTCTTGCACCGCAGGCAAGATCAGGTATGAACCGCCCATAGTCGGGCTATGGCGCAGTCTGGTAGCGCGTCCGTCTGGGGGACGGAAGGTCGCAGGTTCGAGTCCTGCTAGCCCGACCAACCGATTTACAGCGCCCGCACCTTTATCGGTGCGGGCGTTTGTCTTTGCGAGAGGTGCGACGCGATGAACGGTGTAATTCCCAACCAGCAGATCGCGCAGATGATCGCGCAGCAGGCGATTACCGCCGATCCCGCCGTCACCCCCGAACAAATCCAGCCCGCCAGCCTCGATCTGCGCCTTGGCACCACAGCCTACCGTGTGCGAGCATCGTTTCTGGCAGGACATGGCAACAAGGTCATGGACCGGCTGGCCGAATTCCAGATGCATCAGATCGATCTGACCCATGGCGCCGTTCTCGAAAAAGGCTGCGTCTATGTAGTGCCGCTGATGGAACATTTGGCGCTGCCCGAGGATGTCGCGGCTGTGGCTAATGCCAAAAGCTCAACCGGACGGCTGGACCTGCTGACCCGCACCATCACCGATGGCGGCACCGAATTTGACCGCATCGGCGCAGGCTATCAAGGCGGGCTCTACGCCGAGATCTGTCCGCGCTCGTTTTCGGTCCTCGTCCGGCCCGGCATGCGGTTAAACCAGATCCGTTTTGGCCGTGGCGTTGCGGTGCTGGATGATGACGGCTTGCGTGCCTTGCACGCCGAGACGCCACTGGTGGATGGCGTGGCCGTGATTGACGATGGCTTGGGCTTCTCCGTCGATCTGAAACTACCCGACACCACGCTCGTTGGCTACCGTGCCAAGCCACATACCGGCGTGATCGACCTTGACCGCATTGGCCACTATGCGGCGGCGGATTTCTGGGAAGAGGTGCATAGCGCCAATGGCCAGATCATCCTCGACCCCGGTGCCTTCTACATCCTCGTGAGCCGCGAGGCTGTGACAATCCCGCCCGAATATGCCGCCGAAATGGCGCCCTATCTGGCGATGGTCGGTGAATTCCGCGTGCATTACGCTGGGTTCTTCGACCCTGGTTTTGGCCATGCCTCGGCGGGCGGTGTTGGATCACGCGGGGTTCTGGAGGTGCGCTGCCACGAAGCGCCGTTTGTGCTGGAGCACGGACAAGTTGTAGGGCGATTGGTCTATGAGCGCATGGCCGAGGTGCCGACCCAGCTTTATGGTGCGGGCATCGCCTCGAACTATCAAGGTCAGGGCCTCAAGCTCTCCAAGCACTTCCGCTAAGAGAACCGCGCACGCCGAAACGCTGCGCGTTCTAAAGCATTCAGGACCTGATCAAAGCTTGGTGACCCGCCGCACGGCTTTCATCGACTGGCTCGCACGTTTCCCATTTTGCTGCGATGCACGGCCCGCTTGACGGTCTTGCTTGCTCATTTGCGGTTGATCCGTGCCCGCATCGGCCATATCGCGCCCTGATCTGTTTTTGCCGATCTTGGATGCCTGATTGATCCCCGCACTGATGCCACGGCGCACCAACTGGTTCATCACTTGACGGATAATCATGTTGATAATTTGGTTCATTGCCCAAAACTCCTTAATACCTCGCGGCATTATATAGCACGAATTGCGGCCCTTTTCAGGTTCTGTGCGATCAATCCTCGAAAAGTTCGCTCTGACCACGGGTCGCTTCTTCTTCGACCTCGCCATCGCCGACAATCGGCAGCGATCCAAAGGGGGGACGGTTCTCCAGCAATCCGGCGGCGCGCAATTCCTTCAAGCCAGGCAAGTCGCGGGCGTTTTCCAACCCGAAGTGGTCAAGGAACTCCTGCGTGACTACGAAAGTCACCGGACGGCCCGGTGTCATCTTGCGGCGGCCAAAGCGGATCCATTCCATCTCCAGCAGCTGGTCCACAGTGCCGCGCGACACCGACACACCGCGAATCTCCTCAATCTCGGCGCGGGTGACGGGCTGGTGGTAGGCAACGATGGCAAGGGTTTCGATCGCGGCGCGGCTAAGTTTGCGGACCTCGACAGTCTCCTTTTGCATCAGAAAGCCAAGGTCGGACGCGGTACGCATGGCATAGCCGTCACCGACCCGCACCACCGTCACACCGCGCCCCTCATAGCGTTTGCGCAGATGCACCATTGCCTCGGCAGCGTCCGAGCCATGCGGCATCCGCCCGTCCAATTCGGCCAGCGTGACCGGCTCGGAGGTCGCAAAAAGCACGGCTTCGATCATCCGCTCCTGTTCGGCCAGCGGCGGTGCGGCAAACAGGCTTTCTTCTTTTTCTTCAGTCTCTGGGGTCACGCTTAACGTTCCTTCTTGCGCAACTGGATCGGCGCGAACAGCTCGGATTGGCGAATTTCGAGATGGCCTTCCTTGACCAGTTCGAGCGAGGCGGCAAAGGTTGCGGCAGTGGCCGAGCGCCGCTTGACGGGGTCAATCTCCCACCCCTCGGGCAGATAGCTGGTCAGGTCCGACCAATCCCCTGCATAGCCAATCAGCCCGCGCATCCGCTCCAGCGCCTGCTCCATCGTAAACACTGCATCCCGGTCCATCACAAAGGGGCGGAAATCGTCACGGGTGCGGATACGGGCGTAGCCCTGCATCAGATCGAGCAGCGTCGCGGTATAGGTAACGCGGCGCACCCGCTCGACCTCGTGGGTTTGGCCACGGGCAAAGAAGTCACGGCCCAACTGGTCGCGGGCCATCAGACGGGCAGCAGCATCGCGCATCGCTTGCAAACGCTCAAGCTGGAACGCCAGATGGGCGGCCAGTTCCTCGCCCGAGGGACCTTCATCCTCAGGGTCGGGCGGCAGTAGCAGGCGCGATTTGAGAAAGGCGAGCCATGCCGCCATCACCAGATAGTCCGCCGCGAGTTCGAGCCGCAGCGCCTTGGCCTGTTCGACAAAAGCAAGGTACTGCCGCGCCAGTTGCAGCACTGAAATGCGCCGCAGGTCGACCTTTTGTGTGCGGCTGAGGGTCAGCAACAGGTCAAGCGGGCCTTCGAACCCGTCAACGTCGATGATCAGCGCTTCTGCGGCAAGCCGCTCGGCAACCGAGACTGTGTCTTCCTCGAATGTGGTATCAGCCATGTCCCGCCCCACCCAGAAGCGTCTCAAGTTCGCGCTCAAGGGCGGTGATGTCAACATCGTCAGGCGCTGTGCGACAGGCCATCGCTGCATCGGCGCGGGTTTGGGCGGTTGGTGTCATCCGGCCTGCGGCCTCGGCGACCGCGCGGCGCTCGACCAAAGTATCGTTGCAATGCAGGATCACATCACAGCCTGCTGCAATGGCTGTGCGGCTGCGGCTGGCCAGATCGCCCGAGAGCGCCTGCATGGAGATATCATCGCTCATGATTAGCCCTGTCATGCCGATCTCGTCGCGGATCAGCCCCATCACCTTGGGCGACAGGGTCGCAGGCAAGTCGTCGATCGCGGAAAACACAATATGCGCGGTCATCGCCAGCGGCGCGTGACGCAGGTGGTTGAAGGGCAGAAAATCGGTTTTGCGCAGGGTGTCGAGCGGCGCGTCAACCACGGGCAGGTTATGGTGGCTGTCGAGCGTGCTGCGGCCATGGCCGGGCGCATGTTTGACCACCGGCAACACGCCGCCTGCGACCATCCCTTCCATCACCACGGCCCCAAGGGCTGCGACAACTGCCGGATCGCTGCCATAGCAACGGTTGAGCAAAAACGGATGGGTCTCGGGCAAAGCAAGATCAAGGTTGGGGATGCAATTGCTGTCGATGCCAAGTTGGCGCAGATCATCGGCGATCAACCGTGCCCGCAGATACATCGCCCGCGAGGCCGAGGCGGCAGCATTCACGAAGTCCAGTGCCGGTAGCCATGCGCGTGCCAAAGGCGGGCGCAGGCGCTGCACGCGCCCGCCCTCCTGATCAATCGTGATCAGACAGTCGCGGCCCACTGCCTCGCGAAATTCCGTACAAAGCGCACGGATTTGATCCGGGGTTTCCAGATGGCGGCCAAACAGGATGAAGCCAAAGGGATCAGCCTCGCGAAAGAAGCGCTTTTCCTCCGCCGTCAGCAGTGGTCCGTCCGAAGACAGGATCGTGGCACCAAACGTGCTCATCGGCGCATCACCGCGTTACGACAGGAATACAATCGGCGTTTTCAGCGACCAAAGCCGAGCAGAAGCGCCGTGCGTCAGCGATATCCTCAAAGCCGTGAGCGCGCAGACGGTAAAACACCCGCCCGCCGCTGGTCGCCTTTTGGACGACCCGCTGTTTGCCATCAAGATAGGCTGAAAAGCGAATATTCAGTTGGTCCCATTGCTCGCGCGCCACTTCGGGGCTGTCGAACGCGCCCAACTGGGCCAGCCGCGTGCCTTTGGCCAGTGATGCGGGGTCAATCTCGGCGGCGGAAGCCTTGGCAGCGGCGGGTGCGTCGCTGCGCAGCGAGGCCTGCACCACCATCGCAACGTCATTGGGTCGTTTACGCGGCCGCAGCGAGTTGCGCACGCCTGGTGCGGTGATGCTATTGGCCGGTGCGGATTCAAGCTCGGGCTCGACGACCACAGCGGCCTGTTCGATATCAGCAAGCTGGTCCGAGGTTGCATCCATCGGGTCGATGCCGGCGGTCAATTGCTCGACCAAAGCTGTCACATCGCCGGACTGCAAAGCGCCTGCGACATCGGGAATCTCGCCCTCCATCGCGGCCTCGGCTGTGCCGTCCTGTGGTACGTCTGCAACCATTGCCACCAAAGTGATCTGGTCTTCTTCGGTCAACTCGATAGGGCTGGGTGCCAAACGCAGTTCATCTGCGGGTGCGCCCGCTGTGCCCAAGGCCGCAACGCTGTTGACGGAAAGGCCTTGGTGCTTGGCCAACTGCCCGCCCGGCTCGTCTGGACGGACCCGCATTTCACCGACCGCAGCCTTCACCACAGGGATGCCGCTGACGTCGCGCACCAACAGCTTGTAGCCCCAGACACCAATGCCTGCGATTAACACGAGCGAGACCAAAGCCCCCGCACCATTTGTCAGCTTGCCCAAGGTGTTAGGCTGCGGAGCGGTGCTGAACTCGCTCTGGAAGTCATAGCTGTAATCGCCCCCGTCAGGGGTATGGTTGAAGTCTGCCATCTGCGCCTCGCTGCCCGCTGCGGTACATTGCCAAGCGGGTCTGATCTTGGGGTTGCCTGTCGTGGCGCGTGGTGCGTTTACCGCATCTCCTGCGCCGGGCTCACGCCAAGAATACCAAGACCCGCCGCAATTACAATCGCTGTGGCCCGCGCTAGGGCGATTTTTGCCTGCGAGGTTTCGGGGGCGTCTTCCTGGATGAACCGCAACTGGGTTTCGTCGTTGCCACGGTTCCAAAGCCCGTGCAGATCGCCCGCCAGCTCATAGAGGTAAAACGCGACACGGTGCGGCTCGTTGCTGCGTGCGGCGGTCTCCACCAGACGCGGCCATTCGGCGATCTTACGCAGCAGCGCCAGCTCGGCCTCATGATCCAGCTTGCCCAGATCGGCGGCTTTGAGGGCCGCATCGCTCACGTCGATGCCTGCGGCTTCGGCCTTGCGCAGCACGCTGGCGACGCGGGCGTGGGCATATTGAACATAGAACACAGGGTTCTCGCGGCTCTGCTCCAGCACCTTGGCGAAATCGAAATCAAGCGAGGCATCGTTCTTGCGCGTCAGCATCACAAAACGGGTCACATCCGGCCCGACCTGATCGACCACGTCGCGCAGGGTCACAAAGGTCCCTGCCCGTTTGGACATCTTGAACGGCTCACCATTTTTATAAAGCTTCACCAATTGCGTGAGCTTGATATCGAGCGGCACGCGGCCTTCGGAAAGCGCGCTGACCGCAGCCTTCATCCGTTTGACATAACCGCCGTGGTCGGCGCCGAACACGTCAATCAGCGCGTCAAAGCCGCGTTGCACCTTGTCATAGTGATAGGCGATATCGGGCGCGAAATAGGTCCATGCCCCGTCAGATTTCATCACCGGACGGTCAACGTCATCGCCGTGTTTGGTGGACTTGAAAAGCGTCTGCTCGCGCGGTTCCCAATCTTCGGGCTTTTTGCCCTTCGGTGGCTCCAGCACGCCTTCGTAGATCAGGCCTTTGTTGCGCAGATCCTCGATCGCCTTCTCAATCAGGCCGGTGCCGTAAAGCGACTTTTCGGAGTAGAAGACATCCATCTTGACGCCCAGAGCGGCCAAATCAGCGCGGATCAGGTCCATCATTGCCTCAGTCGCGAAGTTTCGCACTTCTTCGAGCCAGACATCCTCGCCCTGTTCCAGATAGGCGTCGCCCACTTTTGATTTCAGCGCCTCGCCGACCTCGATCAGATAGTCTCCCGGATAGCTGCCCTCGGGCCAGTCAACAGTCAGGTCATGCGCCTCTTGATAGCGCAGATAAACCGAACGGGCGAGCACATCGACCTGCGCGCCGCCATCGTTGATGTAGTATTCACGGGTCACATCGTAACCGGCAAAATCCAGCAGGCTGGCCAGCGCATCGCCAAAAACCGCGCCGCGCGTGTGGCCGACATGGAGCGGGCCGGTCGGGTTGGCCGATACATATTCGACGTTGACCTTTTTGCCCTGCCCCAAAGTGGCGCGACCAAAATCGGTGCCCTCGTTCAGCACGACCTGTGCGATTTCCTGCCAGACCACAGGCGCCAGACGCAGGTTCAGAAACCCCGGTCCGGCCACATCGGCTGCGGTGATCCGTGGGTCTTGCATCAACTGGCGGGCCAGCGCGTCGGCAATCTCGCGCGGCTTCATGCCAGCGGGCTTGGCCAGCACCATCGCGGCGTTGGTCGACATATCACCATGCGAGGCATCGCGGGGCGGCTCGGCGGTGATCGCGTCAAAGTTCAGTGTTTCGGGCAATGCGCCCTGATTAACCATCGTCTCAAGCGCACTGATGATGGTTTGGCGTATTTCGGCAAAGAGGTTCATGTCGGTCTTCCTGTGTTCACCGCCCGTGTATCATTTGATGGGGGGCAGTCAATCGCGGGGCAAAGGGGGGTGCGCAGGCTGTAGCAGACGCACATGTTCCTGCAAGGCAAAGCGGTCGGTCATGCCTGCGATATAATCGGCAACCATGCGGGCCAGCGTAGTGCGATCCTGTGCCGCATCCTCGATCTGGCGCGCCCAATGACGCGGCAGCATATCGGGATTTTCCAAGAAAAGCGGAAACAGGTCCTCGACCACCTTGGTCACTTCGGCACGTTTTTCCATGACCGAGGGCGCGCGGTACATACGCTGGAACAGGAATTTGCGGATCTGGTCGATATCGGCCCACATCGCATCGGAGAAGCGGATCACCGGACGGCCCAGATGCCGGATGTCAGAAGACGACCGCGCCCCACTGCCAATCAGGATCGCCTTTGAGGTGTCGATGACATCTGCCACCATCACCCCGAATACCCGCCGCAGCGCCTCGTGGCGGCGGCGATAGCTGTCCGTGTCGGGATAGAGCCGGTCCACCTCGGCAAAGGCCGCGCCGACGAGCGGTAACGCCGCAGCGTCCTCTTCGGTGAACAGACCCGCACGCAGACCGTCGTGCAGATCGTGGTTGTTATAGGCGATATCATCCGACAATGCCGCGACCTGCGCCTCGGCGCTGGCATGGGTGTGCAGCTCCAGATCATGCAGGGCGTTATAGTCCGCCAAAGCATGCGGCAGATCGCCCGACCCGTCGGGGCTCAGCACTGGCCCGTTGTGCTTGGCGATGCCTTCCAGAGTGTCCCACGTCAGGTTCAGCCCGTCAAAAGCTGCGTAGTGCCGCTCCAAAGAGGTCACTATCTTGATCGCCTGAGCGTTGTGGTCAAACCCGCCGTACGGGAACATTAGCGCCTGAAGCGCGTCCTCGCCGGTATGGCCAAAGGGCGGATGCCCCAAGTCATGGGCAAGCGCCACAGCCTCGGTCAACTCGCCGTTCAATCCCAGTGCGCCTGCGATGGTGCGCGCCACCTGCGCCACCTCGATGGAATGGGTCAGACGGGTACGAAAATAGTCGCCCTCATGCTCCACAAAGACCTGCGTCTTGTGCTTGAGACGCCGAAAGGCGCTGGCATGAATGATCCGGTCCCGGTCCCGCTGGAAGCAGGATCGGAATGTGCTTTCCTCCTCCGGCACGCGCCGTCCCTGCGCGGTTACCGGATCAGAGGCGAAAGGTGCGCGCATTGTCGCTGGTCCTTGTGGCCTGTCCTGCGGATTTCTATATAGTGAACACCACAGGAATGAAACCGACTGGTCGGAGCACCCCCCAAGATGAATTTGCCCCCCAAAGTGACCCCCCGCGCGTTTGAGCGTCTGGCCGAGATTGGTGCTGCGACTGACGGCAAGGCCCTGCGCGTCGCTGTCGAAGGTGGCGGCTGTTCGGGCTTCCAGTACGAGATCGCGCTCGACACCCCGGCCGAGGATGATCTGGTGCTTGAAGGCAGCGGCCAGAAGGTTGTTGTGGACAGCGTTTCCCTGCCGTTTTTGTCCAATGCGGTCATCGATTTCTCGGAAGAGCTGATCGGCGCGCGTTTTGTCATCGAAAACCCTAATGCTACGGCCTCTTGCGGCTGCGGCACTTCGTTCTCGATGTAAACTCGGCACCGCGTAGGGTCTAAACCGACGCGGTGCGCGCAAATTTTTCGAAAAATGAGTCGAACTTGTCGGTCGACCGTTCGGCATTTTGCAAAAGCTGATGGCCGGCGACGTCGAGATCAGGCCAGATATGGCCCCGCATATGCTGCCAGTCGCCGTCGCGTAGGGCCGTCATGCCAAATAATGTCTCCGACATCTGCCGCAGCACGCCCTCGGGGCGCGCGCGTTGAGCAAATCGCAGCGACCCTTGCGGCACCTGCTGCGTGAAAGCTGGCCTGCCCGCCACATGCTGCGCCCATCCGGTGACCAGATATTCGTGGCAGGCATCTTCCAACGGCAGGCCCGCATTATCGACAGGTTGCAGGGCGTCTTGGGTGTCCTTTATCGCCCCCTCCCAAATCGGGCTCGGGCGCTCGCCGGCAAACCTCAGCGCGATGCAGACCTCGGCCAATAAATCGATGTTCTGATCAAGAAATGCCAACAATCCGGCATATTCCAGACTGGTGACCGCCGCCTCGCTGATCTGTGGATCACGGGCGCCATATTCCGAGAGGTAAAAGACGATATGGGTCAGCTCATAGGCGGCTTTGCGGTTCGGGATCGCAAAGGTGGTCGAACGATCAATGAACCGGTGCAACCGCGCGCCAAGCGCACCCTGCCCCACCGCGCCACCAATCCCGCGCCGCGCCAGAAGCCGCCGCGTTTCGGCCCGTTGCAGGTCCGAGACTTCGGCCTGTACCAACCCCGCCGCCGCCACATGGTTGCACAGCATCTCGCCGTTTTGCCCCGGCATCCCCAAATCTTCGAGGTCCAGACAAATCGAAAGTAAAAAACGATAGTATTGCGGAAAGAACCGGAGCCGCTCGCAGATGGTCTCATAGAGCGGGAGATAAGGCGCGAGGTCTGCCACTGCGCAGGTCGGCTTCGTGGCGCTGAGAATTCCCAGTAGCTCGGCGTTTTCTTTGAGCCAGTAGACGTCATCAGGCTGTCGACGCATGCTCGCAAACCCTTCGATCAGCGCCGCTTGGCCCAAGCCGACTTGCAATCTGCGGGACCGGAATGAAACGATATTCGACATGGGGCGCGCCCTTTCGTACTTGTTTGGCGGCCCGACACGTGAACGCGCCGGGCCGGAGCCTTCGTGTTCAGCAGCTGGTGGTGAAGAGAGCGACGCCGCCGCCGGTCAAGGTATCGGTCTGGGGCGCGATGCAGCTGGTGGTGAAGAGCCCGACCCCCATGCCGGCCGTAAGGGTCACAGGGGTACAGCTGGTAGTGAACAGCTCGACCCCGCCGCCTGTCATCATGGAAGTCGCGGCTACATGCTGAGCGTGGATCTGCACATTTGCAGCGAAAGTTTGGTCGCAGATAAGAGCAAGAGCAGTCATATTAAAATCCAATCGTTCTAGAGTTGCGCATTAAAGTTGCAGTCCAACAACGATTGCCCGCTGAGCGGTATCCAACAACAAATTATTAGTTAACAAAAAGTAAATTTTTCATTTATCCACATTAGGTTAGCAGTGCAATTTGCGGTTGTGGAAACAGGGTGTCGAAATGTCCACCGGCGGAAAATAACTTATCGACAGCCCCATATCTGGCGCCGTCCTCGGCATTTCGCCCCGTTCGAACTGCGCTATCAGCGTCCTGTTGACGAGAATCATTGCCAAAACATGCCGCCCACTACCGTTCCCTGTGGCCTTGCCGCGCGGGGCGGTTCCGCGATAGAAGCCACAGCGCAGCGTGAGGGAGAGTTCATGAAAATCGCGACCTTCAATATCAACGGTATCAAGGCCCGCGCCGAGGCTTTGCCGCAATGGCTCGACGAGGCCCAGCCGGATGTCGTTTTGCTGCAAGAGATCAAATCAGTCGACGAAACTTTCCCGCGCAGCCTGTTCGAGGATCGTGGCTACAACGTCGAAACCCACGGGCAGAAGTCGTTCAACGGGGTTGCGATCCTGTCAAAGCTGCCGCTGGAAGATGTCACGCGTGGCTTGCCGGGTGACGCGCAAGACGAACAGGCCCGCTGGATCGAGGCCACTGTGGTGGGCGCGCGGGATGCGGTGCGGATTTGCGGGCTCTACCTGCCGAATGGCAACCCTGCGCCGGGGCCGAAGTACGATTACAAACTGGCGTGGATGGCGCGCCTGCAAGCCCGCGCCGAAGCCCTGCTCGCGGCGGAAACGCCGTTCTTGATGACGGGCGACTACAACATCATTCCGCAGGCCGAAGATGCCGCCACGCCCGAGGTTTGGCGCGAGGATGCGCTGTTTCGCCCCGAAAGCCGCGCGGCTTGGCGCCGGTTGATCAATCTCGGCCTGACGGACGCATTTCGCGCCCGCACACAGGGGCCAGGGCATTACAGCTTTTGGGATTATCAGGCTGGCGCGTGGAACCGCAACAACGGCATCCGCATTGACCACTTCCTACTCAGCCCCGCCTGTGCGGATACCCTGCGCGACGGTCAGATCGACCGCGACGTGCGGGGCCGCGACAAACCTTCCGATCACGTCCCGGTCTGGATCGACCTCGATATCTGATGGCATGTAAAAGGTGTGCGCCGTAGGCGCTCTATTGAGTCACGTCGACGATATTGCCCCGCGCTCAAGCTTGTAGCTCTGCATCCCAGTACAGAAAATCCATCCAGCTTTCATGCAGATGGTTCGGCGGGAATTTACGGCCCATATTGCGCAACTCCTCTGCCGCAGGTTGGCGCGGCGGGCGGCGCAGGCTCATACCCGTGCGGTGCAGCGGTTTGGAGCCCTTGTGCAGGTTGCAGGGGCTGCAAGCCGCGACCACGTTCTGCCAAGAGGTCACCCCTCCGGCGGCGCGCGGCACCACGTGGTCAAAGGTCAGATCGCCACGAGCACCACAGTACTGGCAGCAAAACTCGTCCCTCAAAAATAAATTAAAGCGCGTGAAGGCCACGCGCTTTTGAGGTTTTACATA
Source organism: Sulfitobacter brevis (assembly GCF_900112755.1). Classification (GTDB taxonomy): domain Bacteria; phylum Pseudomonadota; class Alphaproteobacteria; order Rhodobacterales; family Rhodobacteraceae; genus Sulfitobacter; species Sulfitobacter brevis. The sequence goes on from NZ_FOMW01000002.1 coordinate 206,785, forward strand.
GTCTTTCAGTACCACAACAGACGGTATTCGGATCACCGTACTGGGGCTGCGCACCACATCGTCGTATTCGGCAACAATATCGACACGGTCGAGCCATTTGGCCTTGATCGCTTCCTGCCAGGGCCAAAGCGACAGCGGATAATAAGACAGCGGACGGTAATCCGCATTCAACACCAGCGCAGGCTTGTGTTTGAGCGCTCCCGGCACCCGGGTAAATTCGGTTCTGAAATCGCCGTCCATTTCTGGTGCCGCCCCCTGCCCGTTTAACTAGACTATATCTCGTTGTTTTTCACTGGCAAGCTAAAGATGCAGCACCAGATATGCGCCGATCTTTCTCCGCTCAAGGTTACACAAACGTGACAGCATCGCGCCAAAACAGCAAAGATTTGGGGAAGCGGGCCGCGCCAACAGCAGTTCGGGCGCAATTGCCCGAAAGTTGGCGCAGCCAAACTTTTTACAGTCCGAGCTTGTCGCGCATGAAGGCCAGAGCCACGCTCAAACCGTCGGGCGCGATGCCATGGCCGGTGCCCTTCATGATATGGGCAAAGACATCCTCCCAGCCCGCATCCTGCAAGGCCTGCGCGGCTGCGGGCATCGATTGGGGCGGTACCACCTCATCGGCGTCGCCGTGCACAAGCAAAACGGGTGGTCGGGAAACGGCTTCATCGGCCAATGTCTCGGGCGACAAAAGCCGCCCCGAAAAGGCCACCACACCTGCCACCGCATCCTCGCGCCGTGCGGCCACATGCAGGGCCATCATCGTGCCTTGTGAAAAACCAAACAGCACCACCTGTTCGGGCAGCACGTCTTCATCCACCATAAGCGCATCAAGATAGGAATTCAGGTCGCTCACGGCACTGGCCATGCCACGGGCGGATTCTTCCTCGGAGGAATTGTCGATCCACGGGATCGGGAACCATTGGTATCCCATCGGTGCACCGGCGCAGGCTTCGGGCGCATCGGGGGCCACAAAAAGCGTGTCGGGCAGATGCTCGCCCAGCGGATCGGCCAGCCCCAGAAGATCGGCCCCATTGGCGCCATAGCCGTGCAGAAACACCACAACCGAGCGGACCTCGCCCGAAACCGGTTCGCGCCGCTCTGAATTCAAAACCCGTGTCATCCCAACCCTTCCAGTTGTTTGTTAATGCGGTAGTAGGCAAAGAGCGCGCGGGCTGCAACTGATCGCCAAGGTGACCATGCGGCGGCCATCGCGGCCAGTTCCGGTGCGCTCGGTCGGGCCGGTAGATCAAACAGGATCCGCGCTGATTCTTGCAAAGCCAGATCGCCCGAAGCCATGACATCGGCGCGGCCCAGACAGAACATCAGATAAATCTCGGCGCTCCACGGACCGATGCCCATTTGCTGGCACAACACGCGCGCGACCTCGGCGTCTTCCAGTGCGGCCATCGCGTCATAGTCGAGGCCAGCGTCACACAGCGCCAGTGCATAGCGGATTTTCGGGCGGCTGAACCCCGCAGCGCGCAGCCCGTCCTCGCCCGCCTGCCGCACAGCGGTTTCATCGACTAGCCCCGCCGCCAGCATCCGCGCCCGGATTGCATCGGCTGAGGCGACACTGACCTGCTGGCTGGCGATAATATCCAGAAGAGCCGCAAATCCGGGAGGTTTAAGCCGCAATGGCAATTCTTCGACCGCCTCCATCACCGGGGCAAAGCGCGGCTCGGTCTGCACCAGCCACGCCGCCCCCTCGGCCAGATCGGCAGCAGTGCGGATGATACGGCCCACCGTGCTCACAAGGTTGCCAGCCATTCGAGCGCTGGGGCGGTGTCGGTGACGACCCGCAAGCCCGCAGGCGGCGCGGGGCGGTCGATCAGGATCACATCCAGCCCCAATGCCAAAGCGGCCTCCAGCTTTGGTCGGCTGGGTGTACCGCCAAGATTGCGGCAAATCAGCAAATCGACTGAGACTTCTGCGAATAGCGCGATCTCACTTTCTGTGCTGAAAGGCGGATCGCCAAAAATCGGCTTAACGAAATCGAACGGCGGCATGCGGTCATGGCGCGAGGTCTGGCGCAGCATGAGCACGCTGCCGTTGAAGCCTGCATATTCCGGCAGGCTGGCCCATCCGGTGGCTGAAAAAACCCGGGCGCCTGCTGTGATCATTGGCAGTGCAGCACCGAGATCGCGGGCGGTGCGCCAGTTCACTGCCTCGGCCTGCCAAGGCGGGCGCTGGACTGATAGAAATGGCAATCCCGCCTGACGCGCCGCTGCAAATCCCATTGCGGTCATGGCGCCGTCGAACCCGTGGCTGGCGTCCAGCACCGCATCAAAGCCGCGCATCTGCGCCGCAATCGCTCCGTGATCGTCAAAGCTGACCAGTTCACAGGGCACAGGCATCGGGTTCGGGCCGCGCGGCGGTTCGGTTACCCAAGCTTGCACCTCGGCCCCTGCCCCGGCGGCGCTTTGGGCGATGCTGCGGGCCTCGGCGCTGCCGGCCAGAATAAGAAGTTTCAGCCCCTGCCGCATCGCCCGTTTATCCGCCTGATGTTGATTGCACTCACGCGGGGCAACCTGCGCGGCAACGTGGCAAAGCGCAAGGGGTTGCCCTTGTCGGATCGCGGGCGTACGCCTTGGCGGCATTAGTTGGACGGACACGATGACAAACAATTCCCAAGCGCGGCGCAACGTCGCGGTTCTGGTGGCGGCGCAGGCTTTTCTGGGTGCGCAAATGCCGATGATTTTTGTGGTCGGAGGGCTGGCCGGAACTTCTCTTGCATCCAACATCTGCTTTGCCACGCTGCCGATTTCAATGATCGTGCTCGGCTCCATGCTGGCGGCGACGCCGGTTTCGGCAATCATGCAGCGATATGGCCGTCGTACGGGATTTTTCCTTGGCGCTGCGGGGGGCGCCGTGGGCGGTGCCATCGGCGCTTACGGGCTTTATATCTCGTCGTTTCCGGTGTTCCTGCTGGGCAGCCTCTTTACCGGTATCTATATGTCGGCACAGGGGTTTTACCGTTTTGCCGCCGCCGATACAGCCTCTGACACCTTCCGCCCCAAGGCGATTTCCTATGTCATGGCGGGCGGACTGGTTTCGGCGGTGCTGGGGCCGCAGCTGGTCAAGCTGACGGCGGATGCCTATGTGGTGCCGTTCTTTGGCACCTATCTGGCGGTCATCTGCATCAACATCATCGGCAGCCTGCTGTTTTTGTTTGTCGACATCCCCAAGCCGCCGGTCCCTGCGCATGATGCGCCCAAGGGCCGCAGCCGCTGGGAGCTGTTGACCACGCCGCGCATCGCTGTCGCAGTGATCTGTGCGATGGTCTCGTATGCCCTGATGAACCTCGTGATGACCTCGACCCCGCTGGCGGTGGTTGGGTGCGGCTATGACAAATCCATCGCCGCCGATGTGGTGACAGGCCACGTGCTGGCGATGTTCGCGCCCTCGTTTTTCACTGGCCACCTGATTGCCCGCTTTGGCGTTGAGCGGATCATGGGGCTGGGGATCGCCATCCTTGCTGCTGCGGGGCTGGTCGCCTTGCAAGGGGTCGAGTTGGGAAACTTCTTTGTCGCATTGATCCTGCTCGGACTGGGCTGGAACTTTGGCTTTATCGGCGCGACCACGATGCTCGCCGGTGCTCATGGCCCGCATGAGCGCGGGCGCATGCAGGGGCTGAACGATCTGCTGGTCTTTGGTGGCGTGACCGTGGCCTCGCTGGCGTCGGGCGGGTTGATGAACTGCTCGGGTGGCACGGCTGTCGAGGGCTGGGCGGCAGTGAATTATGCGATGGTGCCGTTCCTGGTACTCGCGGGTGGATCGCTGCTTTGGCTGATGCTGCGCGACAGACGCCAGTTGGCCTGAACCGGCCTTTGGTAAAACCGTCATTCCCAAAGAGGGCAAGACATAGGATACCGCGCCGAGTGGCGCGTAATAGTCAATAATTGCCGCTGGTCGCCTTTCGCGTGCTGCACGGGGCGCTATGTTGGCGCAAAAGCTGTTGAGGACTTGGGTTAGATGAGCGACGAACCACTGGTGATTTTCACGCCTTCGGGCAAGCGCGGACGCTTTGCCGTGGGCACCCCGATCCTGACAGCGGCGCGGCAGTTGGGCGTCGATCTCGACTCAGTCTGTGGCGGGCGCGGTATCTGCTCCAAATGCCAGATCACCCCGAGCTATGGCGATTTTTCGAAGCACAACATCACCGTGCGCGAAGATGCCCTGTCGCCTTGGAACAGTGTCGAGCAACGCTATCAGGACAAACGCGGTCTGAAAGAAGGCCGCCGTCTGGGCTGTCAGGCGACCGTGCAGGCCGATGTGGTGATTGACGTACCGCCGGAAAGCCAAGTCCACAAACAGGTGGTGCGCAAACGCGCCGAGGCACGCGATATCATCCTCAACCCCTCGACCAAGCTGTTTTACGTCGAGGTCGCCGAGCCGGACATGCACGACCCCTCCGGCGACCTGGAGCGGTTGCAGGACGCGATGCGCGAACAATGGCAGCTGGAAAAGGTGAACGCCGATCTGCATATCCTGCAAACCATGCAACCTATCCTGCGCAAAGGCGCGTGGAAGGTCACGGTCGCAGTGCATCTGGGCGATCAGGAAAATCCCGCCCGGATCATGCACATCTGGCCCGGTTACTATGAGGGCACGGTTTACGGGCTGGCGGTTGATTTGGGCTCCACCACCATCGCGGCGCATCTGTGTGATCTGCAGACCGGCGAGGTCGTCGCCTCTTCCGGCACAATGAACCCGCAAATCCGCTTTGGCGAAGACCTGATGAGCCGGGTCAGCTATTCAATGATGAACCCCGATGGCGCACAGGAAATGACCCGCGCCGTGCGCGAAGGCATGAACGGGTTGTTTGCGCAGATCGCCGAAGAAGCCAATGTTGATCCGATACTGATAATGGATGCGGTGTTTGTCTGTAATCCGGTCATGCATCACTTGTTTTTGGGCATTGATCCGTTTGAACTGGGTCAAGCCCCCTTTGCGCTGACCACCTCCAATGCGATCCGCCTGCGGGCTGATGATCTTGATCTGAACATCCACCAATCGGCGCGGGTGTACCTGTTGCCCTGTATCGCGGGCCACGTCGGCGCCGATGCGGCCGCCGTCGCACTCAGCGAGGCACCCGATAAATCCGATGATCTGATGCTGGTCGTCGATGTGGGCACCAACGCAGAGATTTTGCTGGGCAATAAAGACAAAGTGCTGGCCTGTTCTTCGCCCACCGGCCCTGCCTTTGAAGGTGCGCAAATCAGCTCGGGCCAACGCGCCGCCCCCGGCGCAATCGAGCGGGTCGAGATTGATCCGGCAACCAAGATCGCACGTTTCAAGGTGATCGGCAGCGATATCTGGTCGGATGACCCCGCCTTTGAGGCCGAGATCGCCAATACCGGCGTTACAGGGATTTGCGGCTCGGGGATCATCGAAATGGTCGCCGAAATGCGCATGCATGGCATTGTCGACGCCCCCGGCTTGATCGGCACAGCAGAACAGACAGGCTCCCCCAACGTGTTCCCTGACGGGCGCACGAATTCCTATCTGGTCTATGACGGCACCGCGTCGGGCGGGCCGAAAATCACCGTGACCAACCGCGACATCCGCGAAATCCAGATGGCCAAGGCCGCGCTTTATTCCGGTGCACGGCTGTTGATGGATAAATTCGGCGTCGACAAGGTTGACCGCGTAGTGCTGGCGGGTGCCTTTGGGGCTCATATCAGCCCCCTACATGCGATGGTACTGGGGATGATCCCCGATGCGCCGCTCGACAAGGTCACCTCGGCCGGAAACGCGGCAGGCACGGGCGCGCGAATTGCGCTGCTCAACACCGAAGCCCGCGCCGAGATTGAAGCCACCGTGCGGGCGATCCACAAGATCGAGACCGCCATCGAGCCGCGCTTTCAGGAGCATTTCGTGAACGCTTCGGCCATCCCCAACGCGGTCGAGCCCTTCCCGATCCTCAACTCCATTGTAAAGCTGCCCAACGTCACCTTTAATACCGGGGGCGGCGGCGATGGTGCCGGTGGCGGCCGCAGACGGAGACGTGGATGACCGATAACAGCGAACAGCGCGACTATTGGACCGATGCAGCGGGGCCGAAATGGCTGCGCCACCAGGCCGCCCTGGATGCCCTGATGCAACCCGTGCTCGACGGCGTTCTGTTCCGGGCAAATTTGCAAAGTGGTGCACGTGTGTTGGATATTGGTTGCGGTGCGGGCAACAGCACGGTGCAGGCGGCTGATGCGGTCGGGCCTGAAGGCCACGCCACGGGTGCCGATATTTCCGAGACGCTACTGGGGGGCGCTCGCAACGTGGCGCAAGGGCGCGATAATGTAGATTTCATCCTCGCCGACGCTGCCAGACACGAATTTGCGCCGCAGAGCTTTGACAATCTGATCTCGCGCTTTGGTGTGATGTTCTTTGCCGATCCCGAAGCGGCTTTTTCCAATATGGCGAAGGCTCTGAAATCTGGCTCCATCGTTACTTTTGCGGCTTGGGGGCAAATCCCTGAAAACCCGTACTTCACCTATCCTGCGCAAGCCGCGCGTGCCGTGCTGGGTGCCACACCCAAATCCGACCCAGACGCCCCCGGCCCTTTTGCGTTTCGCGACCCGGCCCGCGTCGAAGCGATATTGAGTGCTGCTGGTTTGGCCGAAATTGGCTGCGACACCCAGACCGTGCATTTGACCCCACAAGGCGGCATTGCGGATTTTGCCGAGCTTTGCCTTGGCATTGGCCCCGCCAGCATGGCGATCACCCACTTTGAGGCTGACGCAGCACAGATCGCCGCTCTGCGGGATATGGTGATCGATGTCTTTGCGCCATTTGACGGCCCCGAGGGCCTGCGCATCCCTGCACAGATCAACTTTTTCACCGCGACCAAGCCCTAAGTTATGAGCGTAGTGCGGGCTCGTCCTCACCCCTCGCACCATTTGTCGGCTTGACGCCCCCGCCCCACAAGCCTATTTCCCAAGGCACTGGCGCGCGGGTATGGTGAAAAGGTATCACGGCAGCTTCCCAAGCTTTAGTTACGAGTTCGATTCTCGTTACCCGCTCCAGAATATCCAATGTTTCCAGCAGAATTGCGGCCTCTCCTAAATGGCGGCTTGATGTATTGTGACCTTGTGCCGGGCTTTACCGGCATATCGCGAGCCACCGTAGAAATCGTGAAACGGCACATTATCGCCCTATTTGCGGCTCATTCTCGCCCTGAGTTTTGTGAACAATGAGGTCAGTTAAGCAACATTGGAGCACAATATGACACACCGTTGGATGCACGATTTTCTCTACATGATCAGCTACAGCTTTATCACGGCCGCCGTGCTGCTGGCAGCACTTTGGTCTTGAACCACCCGGCCCTCCACACGACGCGCGCTGCCCATAAACGGCAGCAGCATCTCTCACACGACAAGGCCCGCGAGGTCAGGTGTCGCGCAACTAGGCTAAAGTTGCGCGACTGATATGACCCTGATGGTTAGCCCATCAACACTTCGCCAAACTCTTCGCGCAGATTGCGCTTGAGCACTTTTCCGGTCGCGTTGCGCGGCAATGCATCGGTAAAGACCACCCGGTCCGGCACCTGCCATTTGGCGATCTTGCCGTCGAAAATATCCAACACTTCCTGTTCGCTCGGGTCGGCCCCTTCGGCTTTGACCGCAATGAGCACGGGCCGCTCGTCCCATTTGGCGTGACGCGCGCCGATTACAGCGGCATCGGCCAGTTTCGGATGGGCAATGGCGATGTTTTCCAGCTCGACCGAACTGATCCACTCCCCACCCGATTTGATGATGTCCTTCGAGCGGTCGCGAATTGTGATGCAACCGTCAGCGTCCATCGTGGCCACATCGCCGGTATCAAACCAGCCGTTGCTGAGCGTTTCTTCGGCGGTCGAACCGAAATAGGCATCCAGAATCCAGTGACCACGGGTGACGAGATCACCTTGGGTTTTGCCGTCATGCGGCACTGGCTTGCCGTTGTCGTCCCAAATCTCCAACTCCACCCCCCAAGGCGCGCGGCCCTGGTTTTCGCGCAGCTTGTGCTGCTGCTCAATCGGCAGATCGCGGTGGCGCGCCAAGGGTCGGTTGACCGAGCCGAGCGGCGACATTTCGGTCATGCCCCAAGCGTGGATTGTTTCGACGTCATAGTTATCGCGGAAGGTGGCAATCATTGATGGTGGCACCGCCGAGCCCCCGACGACCGTGCGCTCAAGGCTGGCAAGCTTGCTGCCCGCCTTTTTCGCTTCGCCCAAGAGGCCAAGCCAGATGGTAGGCACGCCAGCGGCACAGGTCACACGGTAGCCATCGATCAGCCGCACCAGCGAAGGCCCATCAAGCCGCGGGCCGGGCAGCACGACCTGACAGCCCATCATGGCGCACATATAGGGCAGCCCCCAGGCGTTGACATGGAACATCGGCACAACCGGCAGCACCACATCGCGGGCCGAAATACCAAGACCGTCGGCGGTATTGCCCGCAAGTGAATGTAGCACAGTAGAGCGGTGGCTATAGAGAACGCCCTTGGGGTTTCCCGTAGTTCCTGATGTATAGCAAAGGCTTGAGGCCGTATTCTCATCCAGCTCCGGCCAGTCATAGCCTGCATCGCCTTGCTCAAGCAGAGCTTCATAGGCGATGATTCCTGGCAAGGTGGCAGCAGCGTCGCCCAGCTCGGCCTCCATCAAAACGATATGTTCCAGATGGGTCAACTGGTCGCGGATATTGGCGATCAGCGGCACAAAGGTACTGTCGATAAACAGGATTTTGTCTGCGGCGTGGTTGAGGATGTAGACCAGCTGTTCTGGGAACAGGCGCGGGTTGATGGTGTGGCAGACAAAGCCACCACCCGAGGCGCCGAAGTAAATTTCCAAATGGCGGCGGTTGTTCCATGCAATCGTGCCGCAGCGTGCCTGCGGATCAAGCCCCAAACCCGTCAGCGCCGAGGCCAGACGCCGGGCATTCATGGCGACCTGTTGCCACGACGTTTGCTCGATTCCACCTGCAGTTTTGGCCGAAATAACCGGCGTGGCCGCATGATACCGTTCGGCATGGGCAATCAAGCTTGAGATCAGCAACGGCTGTGTCATCATTTGGCCAAGCATCGACAAGTCCTCCATAAATAGCGATGTTGCGGCAGAGTGATGTAACGCCACCAGTCTTGCAAGCGACCATCCGCACACATATTCATGATCACATGAATATCCCCTATCACACCCCGCTGTCCCCCGACCTACAGGCCCAGGCAGGCATCACTCCGGGACAACCGCTGGCCATGGCCGACCAAGTCCGGTTTTCCGAGTTGGACAGCCTGAACCATGTGAATAATGCGGTTTACATGGCGTGGTTCGAGCGGCTGCGCATCCGCTATGTGCAGGATTGGGGACTGGCGGATTTCCACAGCGCCAGCGCGCCGCGCATCGTGATCCGGTCGGGCAACATCCACTACCTCCGCGAGATGTTGATGGACGAGGATTACGTTGTGACCTGCGGCTGTAGCGGCTTTCGCAACACCTCTTTCACAGTGAACCAACAACTCTGGTCAGGCGGCACATTACGTGCAACCTTTGACTGTGTGCTGGTCCTGCTGGAGCCTGACGCCAGTGCCCGCCGTGCGATTTCGGATGCTGTGCGCGACAGGTTTACCATGATCGACAAGGCACTACCCCAGTCCTGAGACCCACCGACCTGACATCCAGACAGAGGAAACCGCATGTCCGTCACCATCCGCCCCATTACCGCCGCAGATCGTGCAGAGTGGGAAAGCCTGTTTCAGGGCTATGCCACGTTCTACAAGGTCGAGCAAACCGCCGAAATGCGCGAGACCGTGTTTGGCTGGTTGATGGACGAGAGCCATACGACCAATTGTTTCGTGGCTGAATCGCCGGACGGAACCTTGATCGGGTTCACCCACTACCGCCCGTTCACCAGCCAGTTGCGCGCCATAACCAACTGTTTCCTTGATGATCTGTTCGTCGCGCCGCAAGCGCGTGGCACAGGGGCCGCCGAGGCGCTGATCCGCGCGGTGGGTGATGAGGCCCGTGCGCAGGATTGGGGCGTGGTGCGCTGGATCACGGCGGACGATAATTACCGCGGGCGCGGTGTTTATGACAAGCTGGCCACCCGCACTATGTGGATCAGCTATGATATGAAGCCTTAAAAGGAACCCCCGATGAATTTTCTACAAATTACCTCCCTGCTGATTGTTCTGGCGGGGGGCTTCGGGGCAATTAACTATCTGTTTCTCAAGTTGCCGTCGGCGATTGGCATTCTGGTCGTATCGCTGCTGGCGTCCTTCGTGTTGCTGGGGCTTGATCTGATTTGGCCTGCCCTGCAAATCGCCGATACTGTACGCGGCCTTGTGCTGGGCATCGATTTTTCCGAGGCGCTGCTGGAAGGCATGCTGGGGCTCTTGCTTTTTGCCGGCGCGCTGCACGTAAAGCTCAGCGATCTGCGCGAACAGTGGATCGCGGTATTTTTGATGGCGACGTTGGGGATTGCGTTGTCGACGCTGGTTGTGGGCTTCGGGTTTTCGTGGCTAACGGGCATGCCCTTACTGCTGGCGATGGTCTTTGGCTCGCTCATATCGCCGACCGATCCGGTCGCGGTGCTTGGGGTCTTGCGCGAAGCTGATTTGCCAAAGTCGTTGGAGACCAAAATCGCCGGAGAAAGCCTGTTTAACGACGGTGTCGGCTATGTAGTGTTTCTGGTGCTAGTCGGGCTGGCCTTTCCCGCTGATAGCCACGGCGAGGCGGGCAGCCCGCTGGTTGGGGCTGCGCTGCTGTTTGTCCAAGAAGCATTGGGCGGTGCGGTGCTGGGGTTGGTTCTAGGCTGGCTGGTATTCCGCGTTATGCGCCATATCGACGACTATTCGCTGGAGGTATTGTTGACACTGGGGCTGGCTTTTGGCGGCTATGAACTGGCAGTATTCCTGCATGTTTCCGCGCCGATTATGGCGGTTTGTGCGGGCTTGCTGATTGGCGATGTCGGGTCGGCACGCGGCATGTCGGAATTGACGCGACGCTATGTCGACGGTTTCTGGAAGCTGATCGACGAGATTTTAAATGCTGTGCTATTTTTGTTGATCGGTTTTGAAGTTTTTGCCATCGCGTTTTCGGGTGACGTGCTGCTCACGGGCGTGGCCACAATCTTCATTGCCTTGCTCGCACGGTTTGTGGCGGTGGCTATTCCGGTTTCGATCTTGCGACCCTTTCGGACGTTTGATGCCGGTGTGACACCGATCATGACATGGGGCGGATTGAAGGGTGGCATATCGGTGGCGCTGGCGCTGTCGCTGCCAGAAAACGAGTGGAAGCCGCTGATCCTGACTTGCACCTATATCGTCGTGATTTTTTCGATCATCGTGCAGGGGCTTACCGTGGGCCGTTTGGCTAACAGATTAGGGCGCGCGCCCGATCTTATGTGAGGTTTGCGACGGCTGGGGGCGGAAGGCGGGGGACACTGCTCCCCGCACTCCCCCGAAATACTCTCGGTCAAATTGCCTTAGCCGCGGTGCTTATTGAGCCAAGCGACCAAAGTGGCGGTTGAGGGATCTTTATCCGTTGCAGGCTTGGTGCCTTCGATGACAGGAAGCAGCGAGGTTGCCAGCTCCTTGCCCAGTTCCACGCCCCATTGATCAAATGAATTGATGTCGAGGATCACCCCTTCGACGAACACGCGATGTTCATAGAGCGCGATGATCTGGCCAAGAGTAAAGGGGTCAAGGCGCGGATAAACCAGCGTGGTAGAAGGGCGGTTGCCGGAGAAAACACGGTGGCGGGACTGGCGCTCAAGCTCATCACCTGTGAGGCCGGCCGCTGCCATCATCTCGCACGCTTCATTCAACGAACGTCCGCGCATCAGGGCTTCGGATTGGGCGAGGCAATTTGCGATCAGCAGCGTGTGGTGATGGGCAAGATCAGGCTCATGACCTTGGGCGGCCACGAGGAACTCACAAGGAATAACCCAGGTGCCTTGATGGATCAGTTGGTAAAAGGCGTGCTGGCCATTGGTGCCTGCGGCACCCCAGACGACGGGTCCGGTATTGCGCGGACTGTCGCTGCCATCGATCCGCACAGACTTGCCGTTTGATTCCATTTCCAGCTGTTGCAGATAGGCGGGCAACTGGTTCAGGCGCTGGTCGTAGGGCAGAACCGCACGGGTGGCATGCCCGCAGATTTGATTGTGCCAGATGCCAGTCAGTGCCAGCATCATCGGCATGTTTTCAAGGGGTGCCGCAGCGCGAAAGTGGCTATCCATCGCTTGAGCGCCGCGCAAGAAGGCGTCAAAGGCTTTGGGGCCGATGGCGATCATCAGTGAAAGGCCGATAGGACCCCAAACTGAATATCGCCCGCCGACCCAATCCTCAAAACCAAAGACCTGATCGGGCGCGATGCCGAAAGTGCTCGTTTTGTCCTCGGCGGTGCTGAGAGCTGCAAATTGGATGGCCGGATCACCGCCGTGTTCTTGCATCCATGCCTTGGCGGTGCGCGCGTTGGTCATGGTTTCAATGGTGGTGAATGTCTTTGACGCGACGATGATCAATGTGCGCTTGGCGTCGAGCCCCTGCAGTGTGTCGCTGATATGAGCGCCATCTACGTTGGAGACGAAATATGTGCGCGGCCCGTCGTGATAAGGGTGCAGCGCGGCGGTGGCCATCGCAGGACCAAGGTCGGAGCCGCCGATGCCGATATTGACGATATCGGTTATGTCGCTGGCACGGATCTTATCGGCAAAGCGGCGCATGCGGGCCAGTGTATCAAGCACCTGTGGCATGACATCCCCGCCCTGCACCATAACCGGCCCACCATCGAGATTGCGCAGCGCCGTGTGCAAAACTGCGCGATCCTCAGTCTGGTTAATCGGCGCGCCGGAGAACATAGCGTCACGTTTCGCAGCCACGCCTGCGTCTTCAGCCAGAGCCAGCAGCATATCGCGGGTGGCATTGTCGATGTTGGTCTTCGAATAATCAAACCGCATTTCAGCGGTTTCGACGGCGAAGTCGTCGGCGCGATCAGCGGTGTCAAACAACGCCATGATCGAGCGGGCTTGCGCGGCCTTGGCCTGCGCGGCGAGGCTGTTCCAAATATCCATCATGCGGCCCAATGCACCGTAAGTTCGTCAAGTACGGCGGCAATCGGCGCCTCTTCGGGCGGTAAGGTCGCGGCACGCTCTAGGGCCGCGCGTTTGGCGTCGCCGAAGATCACCAGATGCTTGTCCATCGCGCCGTCCAGCACATGGGCCGCAAGAGTAACTCGGGCGATGTCTTGATCTTGCGGTTGCACAGCGCACAGCGGCGGCGCGTCGGAGGCCAGCGCCTCCTTCAACCCCGGCGCACCGGGGAACAGCGATGCGGTGTGCATGTCGCCGCCCATCCCCAGCAACAACAGCGACAAAGGCAACTCAGACGTGAGTGTTTCGGCGAGTGCAGCACTGCCCGAAGCGGCATCCATACCGTTTTGAAAATAGGGGATAAATCGGGCGTTGGTGGCATGATCGACCAACAGGCGTTCGCGGATCAGCCGCGCGTTGGAGCGCCCGTCCTCCTCGGCCACCCAACGCTCGTCCGTCAGCAAAACATGCACGCGGCTCCAATCCAGCGCGATGCCGCTGAGCATGTCGAAAATCGGGCCCGGTGTGGTGCCGCCCGGCACGGCGAAGGACGCGAAATCATGCACCAAAAGGCACTTCTTCAACGCGCCCGCCAAAACATTGGCGACGTTCATCGACAGCATTTCCTGATCTGCGTATTCGATCACATTCATAAGGACACCTTGCGCCATTCGCGACCGTCACGCCGCATCAATTCGGTTGAATCAGTCGGCCCGTCCGAACCGCTGTCGTAGGGCTTTGGCACGTCATTCCGCGCCTCCCAACCCTCAATGATCGGATCAGTCCATGCCCAAGCAGCCTCGACCTCGTCGCCGCGCATGAACAGCGTCTGGTTGCCGCGGATCACATCCATGATCAAGCGCTCGTAGGCGTCGACCTGATCAGCCCCCTCTTCGCCCAAAGCATCGGCGAAGGTCATATCCAGCGGCACATCGACAAGGCGCATACCGCCCGGTCCCGGCTCCTTGATAGTGACGCCAAGGGTAATGCCTTCGTTAGGTTGCAGGCGGATCGACAGCACGTTGCGATGCCGACCGGCGTCCTCGGCAAAGATCGAGTGCGGGGTTTCTTTGAAGACGACCGTAATCTCGGAGGAGCGCGCCGACATGCGCTTGCCCGTGCGCAGATAAAACGGCGTCCCTGCCCACCGCCAGTTGCTGATGTGGGTCTTGAGCGCGATGAAGCTTTCGGTACGCGACCGCGCATCGCCCACGGCAGTGCGATAGCCCGGCGCATTGGCCTCGTTCATCGGTTCGGCCTGATACTGGCCCCGGATAATGTGATGCGGCAGAACCGGATCGAGCGCGCGGATCACTTTCAGTTTTTCATCCCGGACCGCATCGGGATCAAACCGCGCTGGCGGTTCCATCGCGATGAGGCACAGCAATTGCATCAGGTGGTTTTGCACCATGTCGCGCATCGCGCCGGACTTGTCATAGTACTCCCCGCGCCCGCCGACACCCACGGTCTCGGCCACGGTGATCTGGATATGATCGACGTATTGCGCATTCCACAGCGGCTCGAACAGCATATTGCCGAAACGCACCGCCATCAGGTTCTGCACGGTCTCTTTGCCGAGGTAATGGTCGATCCGGTAGATCTGGTGTTCGTCGAAATAGGTAGCAAGCGTCGCGTTCAGCGTTTGCGCCGTTTCAAGGTCACGGCCAAAGGGCTTTTCCACCACAATTCGCGCGTCCTGATCAGCCATGCCCCATTTCTGCAACCGCTCGGCCAAATCCCCGAACAAGGCGGGCGACACCGAGAAATAATAGGCCTCGACCCGACCTTTGCCGGACATCTTTTCCTGTAACTCGGCCCAGCCCTGATCGCCCCGCGCGTCAATCGCGACATAATCAATCTGTTCGAGAAAGGCCTCAAGAGTGCCGGTCTCACAGGTAAAGCCGCCGCCAAATTCCTGCGTCGCCTCGGCCACCATTGCGCGAAATGCGGCAACATCGATGTCCGAGCGTGCCGCGCCGATGATTCGTGCCTCGGGTGGCATCTGCCCTGCACAGAAGCGCCGGAACAAACCTGGCAGAATTTTCCGGCGGGCCAGATCGCCCGTACCGCCGAATATAACAAGGTCGAACGGGTCAACCGGTATGACGCGTGAAACCATTTTGAAGATCCCTTAAATACGCTTGTGTCTGACACAAAACCCAACTGTTAGCGCAAACATAGCTTATTTCCAGCATTTCACAAGTCTGTGCTTAACCTTGCACAGGCTTTTAATGTGACCAAGTTTGACATAGCACACTTCACAGCAACTGTTGGGTTGAGACAAGGACGAATGATGAAAGACTTGGCGACAGAGACCGACGGCGCGAATATCGGCAAATTTCTCGACCCTCGCGTGACGGCCAAGGGCGAAGATCGCGCGCGCGTGTCGCTGAGTAACCCCAAGACCCTTTGGTTCAACACCGGCACGCTGTGCAACATTGAATGCACCAACTGCTATATCGCCTCAAGCCCGACCAACGATGCGCTGGTTTACATCACTCCGACAGAGGTTGGCGATTACCTCGACCAGCTGGAGCAGCGGGACTGGCCGGTGACCGAGATCGCCTTTACCGGCGGCGAGCCCTTTATGAACCCGCAGATGATCGACATGACAGAAAGCGCATTGGCACGCGGATATGAGGTGTTGATCCTGACCAATGCCATGCGCCCGATGATGCGCAAAACAGTGCAGACAGGCTTGATGCGGTTGAATGCGGCCTACCCCGGCAAGCTGACCCTGCGCATTTCCGTCGATCACCACCGCGAGGACCTGCACGACACCGAACGCGGTGCCGGTGCTTTTGAGAAGACCCTCACCGGCATGGCATGGCTGCGCGACAACGGCTTTCGCATGGCTGTCGCAGGCCGATCCATATTTGCTGAGAACGACAACGAGAGCCGCGCCGGTTATGCCGCCCTCTTTGCCGAGTATGGTTTTGATATTGATGCGCAAAACGCGGGCATGACAGTGCTGTTTCCCGAAATGGATGAAACTGTCGAAGTTCCTGAAATTACCACCGCATGCTGGGGTATTCTGGATGTCTCGCCCGATGCGATGATGTGTGCCTCCTCCCGCATGGTGGTTAAACGCAAAGGGGCGCAAAAGCCTGCCGTGTTGGCCTGTACCTTGCTGCCCTATGCGCCGGAATTCGAGCTTGGCGCCACCTTGCAAGAGGCCGAGCGCGACGTGGCACTAAACCATCCCCATTGCGCCAAGTTCTGCGTTTTGGGCGGCGCAAGCTGTTCAGCTTAATCGCGCCTGCCCTGATTCAGCGATCTTTGATCAGTGCAGGGTAAACTCGCCCACAACATTGCGCCATTCGCCCGTCGCCAAAAGCTTGCGATGGGTAAAGCGCACCGAGTGGAGCGGGCCTTCGATCTCGGATTGCCAGAACTCGACAAATTTGAACAGGCGCGGATGATCGGGCGCGATGTCATAATCTTGCCAGACATAGCTGTTGAGCACGTGTGTATAGTCAGGCATCCGGTAAAAGAACTCTGCCGTGGTCAGGCCATAGCCTTTTAGCATGAGTTCGGTATCAGTTGCGGGCATTTTCACCTCTCCTTGCTGCTTACCCGACCAGCCTGACAGTTAATTATTACTTTTCAATAAAAACAGTGTGTTGGCACTCTAACCCAAATGCTGCCAGTGCGTTTGGGCCACAGCCATTGCACCTGATATGCGGCGTCTGCTATACAAAACCGCAACATATAGAGCCTATCAAAAGCTGAGCAGATCACGTGAACGACACGCCAGAAACGCCTGAAAACAATGACGAAAACACGCCAGAGCGTCCGATCTTTGATGGTCCGTCCGTCACTATCGAGCACGAGATGCGCACAAGCTATCTCGATTATGCCATGTCGGTCATCGTCAGTCGCGCCATTCCTGATCTTCGGGACGGTCTGAAACCTGTTCACCGCCGCATTCTTTATGGGATGCATGAAGCTGGTAACACGCACGACAAATCCTACCGTAAATCGGCCCGTTCTGTGGGCGACGTAATGGGTAAATACCACCCTCACGGCGACAGCGCGATTTATGACGCACTGGTGCGGATGGCGCAGGATTTCTCGATGTCGCTGCCGTTGCTTGACGGTCAAGGCAACTTCGGCTCCATGGACGGTGATAGTGCTGCAGCCATGCGCTATACAGAAGTGCGCATGGACAAGCCTGCCGCATTCCTGCTGTCTGATATCGATAAAGATACCGTAGACTTTCAAGACAACTATGATGGCAAAGACCGCGAACCAACGGTCCTTCCTGCCCGTTTCCCGAACATGCTGGTCAACGGCGCTGGCGGTATTGCTGTCGGCATGGCGACCAATATTCCGCCCCATAACCTTGGCGAAGTAATTGACGCCACATTGGCGCTGATCGAAGACCCTGACCTGACGTCGGAGCAGTTAATCGAATACGTGCCCGGCCCAGATTTCCCGACCGGCGGCATTATGCTGGGCCGGACTGGCGCGCGCAAAGCCTACCTTGAGGGTCGTGGTTCGGTCATCATCCGCGCAAAGACGCGGATTGAAGAGATCCGCAAAGATCGTTGGGCGATTGTGCTCGACGAGATCCCCTATCAGGTCAACAAAGCCTCGATGATCGAAAAGATCGCCGAGCAGGTGCGCGAGAAAAAGATCGAGGGCATCGCCCACGTACAAGATGAATCCGACCGCAACGGCGTGCGCGTCGTTGTCGAGTTGAAGCGCGATGCGACCGCCGAAGTCGTGATGAACCAGTTGTTCCGCTTTACGCCGATGCAGACTTATTTTGGCTGTAATATGTTGGCCCTGAATGGTGGCCGACCCGAGCAGCTGACATTGCGTAAGTTCCTTACCTCTTTCATTGATTTCCGCGAAGACGTGGTCGCCCGTCGCACCGCTTATCTCTTGCGTAAAGCCCGCGAACGCAGCCATATCCTCTGTGGCCTGGCCGTTGCCGTGACCAATATCGATGAAATCGTCGCCACGATCCGGTCCTCGGCCGATGCCGGAGAAGCGCGCGAAAAGCTGATGACGCGGCGCTGGCCCGCGCGTGACATCCTGCCTTATATCGCATTGATCGATGATCCGACCCATACTGCGAACGACGATGGCACCTATAACCTGTCAGAAACGCAGGCCCGCGCCATTCTTGAATTGCGTCTGCAGCGTCTGACCCAGATTGGCGTCAAGGAAGTCACCGACGAGCTGGAAGAGCTGGCGGCCAAGATTAAGGAATACCTCGAAATCCTTGGCTCGCGGGAGCGGATCATGGGCATCATCGCGGACGAGCTGCGCGAAGTGCGCGAATTGTTCGCCGTGCCGCGCCGCACCGAGATTGTCGACTGGTCCGGCGATATGGACGACGAAGATCTGATTGCGCGCGAGGACATGGTCGTGACAGTCACCTCCGGCGGTTATATCAAACGCACCCCGCTGATCGATTTCCGCAGCCAGCGCCGCGGTGGCAAGGGTGTCAGCGGTATGGCCACCAAAGAAGAAGACGTGGTCACCACGCTCTTTGTCGCCAATACCCATACGCAGCTGCTGTTCTTCACCACCGATGGCATGGTCTACAAGCTCAAGACCTGGCGCTTGCCACAAGGCGGACGGGCCTCTAAGGGCAAGGCGATCGTCAATATCTTGCCGATCCCTGTCGGGGTTTCCATCGCGGCAATTATGCCTGTGGACCGCGACGAGAAGGATTGGGACGATCTTCAGGTGGTCTTTGCCACATCGGCAGGCACTGTGCGCCGAAACAAGCTGTCGGACTTCACCAATGTGAAATCAAACGGCAAGATCGCGATGAAGTTCGAGGATGATCACGCCAATACGACGCTGATCAACGCCCGCATCGCCTCGCATGATGACGATGTGATGTTGGTTACCAACTCGGGCCGCGCGATCCGTTTCCCTGCGACCGATGTGCGGGTATTTAACAGCCGCGCCTCTGTCGGGGTGCGCGGTATCCGGTTGAACGGCGACGACAAGGTCGTCTCCATGTCGATCATCCGCCACTTCGATGCGACGTCAGATGAGCGCCAAGCCTATCTCAAGATGCGTCGCGCGATGGCGGGTTTGACTGATGAGGCCGAAGTATCTGATGATGAGGAAACTACAGGCGCGGCGGTCGAGATTGATTATCCAGCGATGTCTGCTGCCGAGAACCTGATCCTGACCATCACGGCAAAAGGCGCGGGCAAGCTGAGCTCCAGCCATGACTATCCAGTCCGTGGGCGCGGTGGCCTTGGCGTCACAGCGATGGACAAAGCGATGCGCGGCGGCCAAATCGTCGCTTCCTTCCCTGTCGAGTTGGACGACCAGATCATGCTCGCGACCTCTAAGGGGCAGTCGATCCGTGTGCCGGTCGAGGGCATCTCCTTCCGCTCACGCAGCGCGGGCGGGGTTCGGGTGTTTAACACCGGCAAGAACGAGGAAGTTGTCAGTGTGGCATGGATCGCCGATCAAGGCGCCGAGGCCGACGAAGAGATTGAGGGTGACGCTGCCACCGAGTGATGATTGCCGGGCTATCAGCCAGCCGCTTAACCGGTTGATTGCCGAAGCCTAGAAAAAAAGAGGCCCCGACGAAGGTTCGTTGGGGCCTCTTTGCATTCGAAGGTATCGAAAGTACATGCGCAAAAACCGAACACCGCTATGCCCGTTAATCGATCACCTCGCCCAGATCATCGCGCGTCCTATGGCGCTATCACCTGAGGATTTGGCGTGCCAAACCACACATTACGTATAAAAAATCCCCGCGCTCTGTCATGCAGAACGCGGGGATAATTAGCGTCGGAAGTTAATCAACTGGCGAAAAACGGGCGTAGATTAGGATCCGGTTGTTGTTGTTGTTGTGGAGTTCGAACCGTTCGATGCGATCAAGATGATCCCGATAAGACCTGCGCCGATTGCTGCGCCAGTCGCCAAGCCGCTGCCGGCGGTGTAGAGGGATGCATCGGCTTTAACGCAACGGCGCGCATTTACACCATCGACTGCAACGATCGCTGCTTCGCAGCTATAGATAACGCCGTTAGCGCCCTGTACAACCAGCGGGTAGGCTGGGTTACCACTGTTACCTTCGAGGACAGCGGCCTGTGAGGTGGTTTGAGCGAAGCTCGAAGTGGCTGTCAGTACGACGGCGGCGGTGATGGAAAGAAAACGTTTCATTTGGATCAACTCCCGAGGAAAATTTTGTTCAGCTACGGCGCTTATTACACGATTCCGAACTAACGGAAAGGCTAACGTTCAAGCGAAACACTAACCCCTTACCACACTCATAATACGCGCCGTATTAATGATGGTTCCAGTCTAATCTTGCGTCTACTCTAAGATTATCACCCGATTTTGTAAATATCCATAAATTTCGCCTTTAAATAGCGCAACAGGGGCTCCTCTGAAGGCTCCTTACCGATGGCGCGTGCGATCACATCACGCGGCTCGTAAAGCCCCCCGTGGGTCTGCACCGCCTGCTTGAGCCACGCAGTCGCCTTATTTGTATCGCCTTTCGCCAGATCCTCGTCGAGCGTGGGGATTGCAGGGCGCATCGCTTCGTTCAAACAGCCTGCATAGACGTTGCCCAATGTATAAGTCGGGAAATATCCGAATAGACCGACGGACCAATGGACATCCTGCAACACACCGTTGGACGGACGGTCGACGGCATAGCCGAAATCGGCTGCAAACCGCTCATTCCACGCCGCCTCGACGTCCTCCACAGCCAGATCGCCAGACATAAGCGCACGCTCAAGGTCAAAGCGCATCAACACATGCAGGTTATATTGCAACTCATCCGCTTCGGTGCGGATGAAGCCTTCGGAGACGCGGTTCACAATCCGGTAGAAGGTGTCGGCATCCTTCACGCCGATATCACCAAAGGCTTCGTTCATCTGGTCGAACAGCCAACCGGTAAAGGCGCGGCTACGGCCGAGTTGGTTTTCATAAATACGGCTTTGGCTCTCATGCACACCCATCGACACGCCCTTGCCTAAAGGCGTCAGCAGATAGGCCGGATCAATGCTTTGTTCATAACATGCGTGGCCGACCTCATGGATCGTTGAATAAAGACAATTGAACGGGTCTAGCGCATTGGTGCGGGTGGTGATGCGCACATCAAGCCCCGAGCCTGAGGCAAAGGGATGCACCGCTTTATCAACCCGCCCCATGCTCATGTCATAGCCGAAAGTCTTGGCAAGCTGGCGGGTCAGCTTCATCTGTGCGGCTTCGTCAAACACGCCTTCCAGCACAGGGGGCGCCTCGGCGGCGCGTACCGCTTCGCGCAGGCTGGTCAATTCGGGGCGCAAGGCACCAAACATTGCCTCAAGTGCTGCTGCCGTGGTGCCGGGCTCATAGTCTTGCAGCATTGCATCATAAACATCACCGCCTGCGGCCAGCGCTTGGCCCTCTTCGCGCTTCAGGGCGATAACTTCGGCCAGCGTCGGCAGAAACGCAGCAACAGATTCGTCCTCGCGGGCCTGCGCCCAGATTCCTTGGGCCTGTGACGTGACCCGTGCGATACGGGCCGCAAGCTTGGCGGGCACCTTGGTGGCACGGTCATAATCGCGCCGGATGTGGCGCAGGTTGGCGTGGCCGACCTCGTCGAGACTGCTTTCTTCAATCGTGTCCAGCCAGTCCGCAATCCGGCTGTCGACACGCCGGGCGTGCAGCACGCCTTCCATCGCGGCCATTTCTTCACCGCGCTGGGGAGCGGCACCGCGTGGCATCATAGTTTCTTGATCCCAGCCCAAACGCCCCGCTACCTGCGAGAGCGCCTCGGTTTCGCGCTGAAATTCCATCAGTTCATCATAGGCAGACATGTTATTTTCCTCGAATGGTCGCAGCGACCGGATAGGCCGACAAAAAGCGGGCGCGCAGGATCAAGACCCAAAGCACCACCGCCAGCGCCTGATGCGCCAACGCGATATGTACGGGTGCCGCGTAAAGCACCGTGGTAATGCCGAGCACCACCTGCAAGGCCAGCGCCGCAAAGACCGCATTAAACGCAAACCTCGTCTGTGGATGCGCCGAACGCCGGCCGCGCAGCCAGACGACGACCCCGAAGATCGCCAGCAGATAGCCTGTCATCCGGTGCATGAATTGCACCAGTCCGGGGTTTTCAAAGAAGTTGCGCCAGCCCGGGGTGATACTGAAGGCATCGGGCGGAAAGAATTGCCCCTGCATCAACGGCCAATCCACAAAATAGCGCCCTGCGTCGATCCCCGCGACCAGCGCCCCAAGCAAAATTTGAATGAAGGCCAGATGCAGCATCCCCGTGGCCAGCCCGTAGTGCTTGCGCTCTTTGGCGCGGCGGGCCTGCATCAGGTCGCGCTCGGGTCGGCCCAGCAGCAGCACATACCACGTGATGAACCCCAAGATCACAAAGGCCAGCCCCAGATGGGTCGCCAGACGGTAGCTCGCCACATCGGTGGTCGCCTCGCCCGTGGTCACGCCCGAGGCGACCATCCACCAGCCGATTGCCCCCTGCGCGCCGCCAAGTGCGCCGACAAACACCAATCGCCCGCTCCACCCTGTCGGAATCTGGCGGCGCAGCAGGAACCACAAGAACCCTAGCGCCCAGACAAGGCCGATCACGCGGCCCAACTGGCGATGGCCCCATTCCCACCAATAGATCTTTTTGAAATCGGAAAGCTGCATCCAGTCGTTCTGGATCTGGAATTCGTCAATTGCTTGGTATTTGGCGAACTCTTCTTCCCAATCGGCCTCGTTCAGCGGCGGCATCGCGCCGGTAAAGGGCCGCCATTCGGTTATCGACAGGCCGGAATCCGTCAGCCGTGTGGCTCCGCCGACGGCGATCATCACAAAGACCAGCGCAAAAAGGATCATCAGCCAGACACGGATCGGGCCACGCGCGCCGCCTCGGCCGCGATCAATTGCGCCCGGTTGCGCGACAGGCCGCGTGGCCTGCGCCCCGCCAACATCTTCGAACAATTTGCGTTTTTCCGCCATGGCGCACCCCGATTGCTGAATTGCCCTGATAGGTAGGACAACATGCGGGCAAGGTCTAGGATGAAAGCCCGGCCTCAAACGTCGTGGAATATACGGGTGGGTCCGGCGGTCGGCTGCGCCTTAGTCGCGTTCTTTCCAGCGGACCATCTGGCGCATCATGCCATGGAACGTCTGCACGTCGGCTCGGGTCAGCGGCATCCGCGACCACATATTGCGCAGATTGACCTTCATCGAGGCGATCTTGTGGTCGGGATAAAAGAACCCCGCCGTCTCCAACCGCTCTTCGAAATGCTGCGACAGATGCTCAACCTCTTGGCCGCTGGCCCATTCGGTGCCTGCCATGCCAACGGTCTGGGCCTTCACATCACCTTGGGCGCGGCGCCATTCATAGCCGACCAGCAACACACATTGCGCAAGGTTTAGCGAAGGAAACTCGGGGTTCACCGGCACCGAGATCAGCGCATTGGCGCGGGAGATGTCGTCATTCTCCAGGCCCGCACGTTCGGGACCAAAAAGCACCGCGACCCGCTGGCCACTGGCGATTTTTTCGGCGGCGGCGGCCATTGCCGCCTCGGGGCTGAATACCGGTTTGGTCAGATCGCGATTGCGCGCCGTGGTGGCAAAGACAAAATCGGTGCGGCCCAGCGCTTCGGGCAGATCGCTATAAAGCCGTGCTTCATCCAGCAGACGCCCCGCGCCCGAAGCCATGGCGACCGCCGCCGGATTGGGCCAGCCATCGCGCGGCGCCACGACTGCCATATGATCAAGCCCGAAATTCCACATCGCCCGCGCGGCGGCACCAATGTTCTCGCCCATTTGCGGGCGCACCAGCACAAAGGCCGGAATCGTCGGGGGGGTGATAGCATCTGTCATGGCCGCGTCTTAGCCCTGCGGGGACCACATCGCAAGAACGCGCCTGCTTGCTGTTCCTACACCTGCACTTGATCCCCGCCCTACCCGCGCAATGACATTTCCTTTTCTTTTGCCATAGGATAGTCACGCTGCGACACCGCGATTAACCAAGGACCGCCAGATGGACACCCCCGAACAGCCTCAGATCTATCTGATCACCCCGCCCGAGCTTGAGCTCAGCACGTTCCTCGCCCAGCTTGGCGCGGTACTGGATGCCCATCCCGTTGCTTGTGTGCGCCTCGCGCTCTCGACCCGTGACGAAGACCGACTGGCGCGGGCCGCCGATGCGCTGCGCGAAATCACCCATGCCCGCGACGTGGCGCTGGTGATCGAAGAGCACCTGTTGCTGGTTGAGCGACTGGGCCTTGACGGCGTGCATCTGGCCGATGGCGCGCGCACCGTGCGCTATGCCCGCAAGGAGCTTGGCGCAGACGCGATTATCGGCAGTTTTTGCGCGACCTCGCGCCATGAAGGCATGGCCGCAGGCGAGGCCGGTGCGGATTACGTCGCCTTTGGGCCCGTCAATGCAGGCACGCTGGGCGATGGCAGCACCGCCGAGGACGACCTCTTCCAGTGGTGGTCCGAAGTGATTGAAGTGCCTGTCGTTGCCGAAGGCGGCTTGGACGTCGACACAATGCGCCGTCTTGCCCCTTTCACCGACTTCTTTGGCATCGGGGATGAGATCTGGCGGCAGGATGATCCCGCCGCCGGCCTCAAGGAACTGATTGCCGCAATGGCCCAGCGCTGAGTTATAAAGTTAACCCTGATAGGGGCTTACAGGAAAACCCGCTCGACGACCCAGTAAGCCCCTATCAATGCGATTATCAGGGATCCGGTGATCGACACGGCGCGGAATAGCACTTCGCGTTCTTGGATCATGATCTCGTCCCCCTGCAGCTTTGACGCCCGCGCTGCTTGCAGCGCCAGCCAGATCAAGACTGCGGCCACGGCAATCACTGTCAGCTGCCCGAACTCGACGCCCACGTTAAAGCCGATCAGCGCCGGAAGGAATTGCCCCTCGGGCAGACCGAACTCTCCCAGCACCGAGGCAAAGCCCAGCCCGTGCAACAGCCCAAACCCGAAGACCACCAAGGGCCGCCAGCGGCTGAGGCCGGAAGAATAGATGTTTTCCACCGCGACAAAGACGATCGAGGCTGCAATCAGCGGCTCGACGATGGCCGCAGGCACGGTCACCCAGCCCATCGCGCCCAGCGCCAGTGTTACGGTATGCGCCAGCGTAAAGGCCGAAACCTGCCAGAGCAGCGGCCGCAGATGGGTCGAGAGCAAAAACAGCCCCAGCACAAACAGGATATGATCCAGCCCCTTGGGTAGGATGTGGTCAAAGCCAATGGGAATGTAGGTAACGAAAGCTTGCAGGGTGCTTTGTTGCCCACCGCCGCCCAGCGCGATTGCCTCGCTGGTCTGACCGCCATCCAGATAACCGGTAAAAGGTTCCTCCACCCCTTGCTGGCGCAGCACCATCGCGCCTGCACCATCGGGCCATCGCACAATCACTTGGCTGGCCCCTTGGGCGACATCCCCCGCCAGACGCCATTCTGCCACACGGGGCGATTCGATGTTCACATCGCGCGGCACCGCTACCGAGATGCTCTGCAATGGCACGGGCGTGCCATCGACCTCGATCAGCGGCAGGGTGTTCCAGCCTTTCAGCAGGCCGGGGGCACGGGCTTCGATCTCTTCGGCGGACAATTCGCGCAGCGCGTCATAATCCTCCGCATTCTCGGCATTATTGGTATCCGCGATCTCGTCCAAGTCGATGCCAGAAAGAAACGCCTCCAGATTGATCCGCAACACCAGCTCGGCCTTGCCGTCCGCAACCGTCAGATCGCCGATGGTCGGCTGCACCTCATGCGCTTGTGATGCCACCGCGAGCACACTTGACAAAGACGCCCATAAGGCCAGTCTTCTAAGGGTACCAATGAAAGTCTTTGTCATGTCTCTGTCCCGTTGTTTATTCTTTATCGGCCTGACGTTGCCGCTTACGCCAGCCTTCGCGCATGAATACTGGATCGCGCCGCATGCCTATCAAGTGGCACCCGGCGCGGCAATTCAAGCTGACTTTCGCAACGGGCAGGAATTTGAAGGCGTGAGCCTCGCGTATTTCAGTAATTCATCGGCACGCTATGAAGCTTTCTTTGATAATCATGTCGCTAAAATTACGCCCCGCTTGGGCGACTCACCGGCCTTCCAGATGAACGCGCCCGATGGTGAGGGCCTGCTCTCGGTGATCTACGAGACCACTGCATCGACAGTCACGTACAAGGAGTGGGAGAAGTTTCTCGCCTTCGCCAAACACAAGGATTTTCCGCAGGCCGAGCAGCAGCATATCGATGAGGGCTGGCGGCAGGAGAATTTCAAGGAAACCTATACCCGCCACACCAAGGCTCTGATCGCTGTAGGTGGTGGCAAAGGCGCGGACGCTGCACGCGGGATGGAGACCGAGTTCGTTGCGTTGACCAACCCCTATACGGATGACCTGTCATCGGGGATGAAGGTAGCACTCTCCTATCAGAACCAGCCGCGTGCCAATGCGCAGGTCGAGGTGTTTGACCGCGCCCCTGATGAAACCGTGAGCATCACCCTGCACCGGACTGACGCGGAAGGCATTGCAACCATCCCCGTTACAGCAGGCCATGAGTATCTGTTTGACGGTGTTGTACTTCGCAAGGCCGAAAAGGACGCCCGCGATCCTGCCGCTCCGGTTTGGGAGACGCTCTGGGCTGCACTGACCTTCAAGGTGCCCGAGTAACTTCTGGCAGTTTCTTGAGCCTCGGCAAAACGCCGGACGGCAATCTGCGGTCCGGCGTCTTGCACAGCACGGGGTGACGCGGCTAGATGCCGCCCATGAAAACACCTGTGACCCCAGACATCCTGTGTATCGGTTCCGTCCTATGGGATGTGATCGGTCGATCCGAAAACGCCATGCGCCAAGGCTCGGACATGCCGGGGCGGATTACCCGCCTGCCGGGCGGGGTTGCGCTGAACATCGGCATGGCGCTGGCGCGCTTTGGCCTGTCGCCCGCACTGCTCAGCGCTGTGGGCCGCGACGCCGAGGGCGACGAGTTGATCGCCGCCTGCACGGTGCGCGGGTTGGCGACCGATTATATCTACCGCTCCGATGATCTGCCCACCGACCGTTACATGGCTGTCGAGGGTGCCAACGGGTTGATCGCCGCCATCGCAGACGCCCATTCGCTGGAAGCTGCTGGTGACAAAATCCTGCGCCCGCTGTCCGATGGCACCCTGCCTGCGCCCTTCACCGGCGCTGTGGCGCTTGACGGCAACCTGACGCTGGACCTGCTGGCACAGATCGCCCGCGATCCGCTGCTGGCCCAAGCCGATCTGCGTGTCGCCCCCGCCTCTCCGGGTAAAGCGCAAAGGCTCAATCCCTTCCTTCAGGCGGGGCGGGGCACGCTCTACGTTAACCTCGAAGAAGCGGGCATCCTGTGCCAGACGGGTTTCGACAGCTCGGTGCAGGCGGCAGCAGGTCTGTTGGCCCGTGGCGCGTTGCGGGTTGTGGTCACGGATGGCGGCAACCCTGCCACCGTAGGCAGTGCCGAAAGCTCCGTCACCCAGTCCCCCCCCCCAGTGCACGTCGCCCGCGTCACCGGCGCTGGCGATACTTTCATGGCCGCCCACATCGCATCCGAGCTGCGTGGCGCCACCCCCGATGCCGCCCTGACCGACGCCCTTGAGGCCGCCGCCCTTTATGTTTCCGGAGAGACCAAGATATGACAACCCTGCCCCTCAGCTTTAGCCGCGAAGTTCAACAGGCCCGCGATGCGCGCACCCCTATCGTGGCGCTGGAGAGCACGATCATCACCCACGGCATGCCCTACCCCCAAAACCTGGAGGTCGCGCGGCAGGTCGAAGACGACTTGCGCGCAGCGGGCGCTACTCCCGCCACCATCGCCGTGATCAATGGCACGCTGCACATCGGTCTTGAGCCGGAGCAGTTGGAAACGCTGGCGCAGGCCAAAGGCGTGGCTAAGCTCAGCCGCGCCGATATGGCGGTCTGCATCGCGACGGGCGGCACCGGTGCCACCACGGTCGCGGCGACTATGATTGCAGCACATCAGGCGGGGATCGCGGTGTTCGCCACGGGCGGTATCGGCGGCGTGCACAAGGGCGCCGAGGACAGCTTTGATATCTCGGCCGATCTGATGGAACTTGCCCAAACCCCCGTCACGGTCGTCGCTGCCGGGGCCAAAGCCATCCTTGATGTCGCCAAGACCCTCGAAGTGCTGGAAACTCAAGGTGTGCCGGTGATCACCTACGGCCAAGACAGCTTTCCCGCGTTCTGGAGCGCCAGTTCGCCATTGAAATCACCGCTGCGGCTCGACGATGCCGACGCGATCGCCCGCGCCCACCTGACCCGCGCCGCCCTTGGCTTGCCCGGCGGCCAGCTGGTCGCCAACCCGATCCCTGCGGCCGATGAAATCGCGGCGGCGGAACTTGCCCCGATCATCGCCCAAGCGCAGGGCGACGCTGACGCGGCTGGTATTCGCGGCAAGGCCGTCACCCCCTATCTGCTGCAGCGCATCTACGAGCTGACCAATGGCCGCTCCCTGACCGCCAATATCGCACTGGTACGCAACAACGCCCGCCTCGCGGCGCAGATCGCCACGTCCATGCAAGCTTTGACCCGCTAACGTATCCGCGCTGATCTGCTCCCCGCAGATCGGCGCTGCGCCCGCCCCCTGGGTGCCGCGCACCTGTTGCGCGGGGATAATGCTGCCCAAACGGGCTTTTTGTCCCGTCAACGCCAGCTAATCCACCGCACAGACGTTGATTCCCACGCCCTGCCATTGTCGTCATGCCCCAGACGCACTAGCTATGCCTCTGATCCCGTTGCGAGTTACCCGCCCCAAATGAACACACCGTTTGACCCCGAGCCCCCACAGCCCCAGCCGCGACGCAGCATCGTCGCGCGGCTTCGGGCGTCCTTTCTGACCGGTCTGGTGGTCATCGCCCCTGTGGGTCTGACGATCTGGCTGATCTGGTCGGTAATCGGCTGGATTGACGGCTGGACGCTGCCACTGGTCCCCCAAGCTTACCACCCAGACCGGCTGATCCAGGACTTCTTCGGGCTTGACCGTTCGGTGCAATTCAATGTGCGCGGCTTTGGCGTAATCATCTTCTTGGTGTTCACTGTGATCATCGGCTGGATGGCAAAAGGCTGGATCGGTCGCTCTTTCATCCGCTTCGGTGAAAGTCTGGTTGAGCGTACACCCGTGGTGCGCACCATTTATTCGGGAATCAAGCAAATCTCGGAAACCATTTTCGCCCAGTCCGAGCGCAGCTTCGAAACCGCTTGCCTGATCGAATACCCGCGCCGCGGTATCTGGGCGCTCGGATTTATCTCGACCACTGCCAAGGGCGAGATTGCCGCGAAATCAGACCCGTCCGGCGAGATGATCAGCGTCTTTGTTCCGACCACGCCAAACCCGACTTCGGGGTTCTTGTTGTTCTTTCCGCGCAAGGATGTGATCGAGCTTGATATGACAGTCGAAGACGCCGCCAAGCTGGTGATATCGGCAGGGCTGGTCTATCCCCCCAAACGCCCGCTCACATCGGACGACCAGAGCGTTACGGACCTGCTAGACAAAGTCGATACCGTGGAACAGGAACGCAGAACGAGCCTGACAGATCGTTAAAAGCCGACGGGCAATGGCGGGCTACCCGAACATATCCGGCAGGTCTACCGAACTGCGTTTGCCGATATCGGCGCGATGATCCTTCAAGAAAGTTTCTGCCGCCGCAAAGCCTGCGTCTTTCAACGCGCTGATTACAGCGACATTTGGCACCAACTTGGTCGCGGCGGACAGCTTGCCCATCAGATCATCATCGGCCACCATATGTACCCGCACGCGGCTCATCCGGCCATCCGGCACGGTGCCGTCATCCAGCATTCGCTGCACAAATTCGATGGCCCGTAATTCCCTAAGCAGGCTGGAATTAAAGCTAATTTCATTGATCCGGTTTTGAATCTCCTGCGCCGTTTTCGGAATGCCCTCCCGCTCCAGCGGGTTGATGTTCACCACCACGATATCATCAGGCAATTCCGGCGTAAAAAATGGAAACAAGGCCGGATTGCCCGTATAGCCGCCATCCCAGAACGCCTCGCGGCGGCCGGTTTGCACATCGTCAATCTCAATCGCTTTGAACAGGTTTGGCAGACAGGCAGAGGCCAGCAAGACATCCGGCGTTAACTCCGCGCCCGAAAACACCCGCACCTTGCCGTTGCGCACCCGCGTGGCGCAGATAAACAATTGCGGCGCCACATCATTGCATACGCGACCATAGTCAAACCGTTCTACAATATCGGACAGCGGATTTTTGTAAAACGGCCCATAGGCATAGGGTGACATCAAATGTGACATCTGGTCCGCCAGACTAACAGGCCAGCTATAGGCCATCGCTTGGCTCAATGCTCCAACGCCAAAGGGCGCCATCCAATGGGTCATCCGCAGGTCACTGACGCCTGCCACCTGCTGCCAAAGCCACGTCAAATTCTCCAACGCCCCGTCGCGCCCGCCCGTCACCATCCCCGCCTTCAGCGCCGCCCCATTTAGCGCGCCCGCCGATGTTCCCGAGATGCCGCAAATCTCGATCTCGTCGTCCTGCAAAAACCGCTCCAGCACGCCCCAAGTAAACGCCCCATGGGCGCCGCCGCCTTGCAACGCCAGATTAATCCGTTTTTTCGCGGCCATGTTTGTATTCTTTCCTAAGATGAAGGGCTGTTCTTTGCGGAGCACCCCGCGCCGCGCCAAACCCTCAACGCGTCAACAGCCCAACCCGCCGAGGCTGCCGTTACGACACCCTGAAAAAAGGGCGCATTTGCAGTATTTTTCTGCAGAAGCCTCAATGCTGCTGAAGCAAAAGCCAGCGAGGGTATCGGACCCTCGCTGCGCTTTCCTTGTTGAGTGACCGTCTAGCTCGCCGTCCAGCCGCCATCGACGCTCATCGTGGTGCCGGTAATCTGGTCCGCCGCACTACTGCACAAAAACAGCGCCGATCCGGCAATCTGGTCAATCGTGGCAAAATCCTTGGACGGTTGCCGGTCCAGCAACAGATCCCGCACCACGGTGTCGCGGTCCAGATCCTTCTTTGCCATCAGATCGACAATCTGCTTTTCCACCAACGGCGTCAGCACAAAACCGGGGCAAATCGCGTTGCAGGTGATCGCCTCTTCGGCAGTTTCCAAGGCAACAGTCTTGGTCAACCCGACAACCCCGTGCTTGGCGGCGACATAAGCCGATTTGTCGCTATGAGCACGTAGCCCGTGCGCCGAAGCGATGTTGATGATCCGACCCCAGCCTGCCTTGCGCATCATCGGCAGCGCCGCGGCTGTGGTGTGAAAATTCGAGGTCAGGCAAATCGCGATGATCGCGTCCCATTTGTCTGCGGGGAAATCCTCAACCGGACAGACAAACTGGATACCTGCGTTGTTCACCAGAATGTCACAGGCCCCAGCCTCTTCGACCAGCTTGCGACAGTCCGCGCCTTTGGACATATCCGCCTGAATATAGCGCGCCTTCACGCCGGTCTTATCGGCGATCTCTTTTGCAAGTGCGTGGTCTTCTGCAGTGTCGGTGAAGGAGTTGAGCACGATATCCGCGCCAGCCTCCGCCAGCTCCCACGCGATGCCAAGCCCGATGCCGGAATTTGATCCGGTGATGACGGCGGTTTTGCCAGAAAGGTCGATGCGAAAGGCCATAAAATTCTCCTGATGTCTTGCTGCGCGGGCATCATGGCGTGCCGCACCTGCAAAGGGAACGGATGAATTGCAGTTTGCGCATCGCGATTCTGTGAAGGGCCGCCACCCTCGGGGCGCGATGGGCCGAAACCTGCCGGTGCGCTGAAAGACCCGTTCCCCCCACGGCGGCTTGCGACTATGCGGAGGGCACCCCTGCCGGCGCCAAAAAAAACGCCCGCACGAAGCGGGCGTTAAGTTATTGAGGCAGGTTTCATACAGGCAAGAAACCTATCGAGCAGTGACCCTGTTATACGCAATCTGGATCAGCAATCCAAGCTAAAAGTTTGATAACAAGGGAAAGCGCAGATATGCAAAGAGCCAATATAATAAAGGCAGAGCGGGATTGTTTCGAAAATGACCTTAGATTTTTTCCATAAAATTCGAGCAGCGGGGTCGGTTTGTTCACTGATTCTTTGCACCTCCGTCGCCAGCGCAGAACCGCAGCATGGGATATCTATGTATGGAGACCCTGTCCTACCACCAGACTTTGTGGTCCTGCCCTATGCAAACCCTGATGCACCCAAGGGCGGCAAAATCACTCTGGGCAACACCGGCGGCTTCGACAGCCTCAATCCATTCATCGCAAAAGGTACCTCTCCATGGCAGTTGCCTTTCTTCACTCACGAAAGTTTGATGGGCCGTTCTTGGGACGAACCCTTCGCACTTTACGGGCTTTTAGCCGAATCGATTGAGACAGATGCCGACCGAACCTGGGTCGAATTCACTCTGCGCCAAGAGGCCCGATTCTCTGACGGCACTCCGGTGACGGTCGCTGACGTGCTCTTTTCCTACGAACTGCTCGGCACCCAAGGGCATCCACGTTACCACGGGCTCTATTCCCAGATCGCCAAAATCGAACAGACCGGCCCGCGTTCGGTCAGGTTCGACTTTGACAGCGACAACCGCGAACTGGCGCTGCTGGCAGGGATGCGCCCGATCCTGTCGCGCGCGCAATGGGAAGGAAAAGACTTCAAAAATGCCGCCTTGGCAGAGATACCGCTCGGCACCGGCCCTTATACGGTCAGCGACTATCAGGCTGGTCGCCATGTCACGCTGACCCGCAATCCCGACTATTGGGGCACCGATGTACCGTTCCGTCGGGGAACCAGCAACTTTGACGAGGTGAAACTCGACTTCTATGGCGATGGCAATGTGCTATTCGAGGCGTTCAAAGCTGGAGAGATTTCGGCGGTGCGTGAATTTAACGCTGAAACTTGGGCCACACAGTATGACTTTCCGGCAATCACCCGCGGCGATGTGGTGAAATCCACCTTTCCGCACAAAAAGCCTTCCGGCATGACCGGATTTGCGATGAATACCCGCCGCGCGCCCTTTGACGATTGGCGCGTGCGCGATGCGCTGCTGCTGGCGTTCAATTTTGAGTATATTAACGAAACGCTGACCGGCGGCGCATTGGCGCGGATTTCGTCGTATTTTTCCAACTCCACGCTCGCCATGCAGCCCGGCGATGCGGGCGAGGATGTCCGCACCTTGTTGGCGCCGTTTCAGGATTCGCTGCTGCCCGACACGCTTGAGGGTTATCAGCTGCCGCAAAGCGATGGCACCTTGCGCAACCGTACCGGCATCCGCGCTGCGATGGCACGGCTGGAGGAAGCAGGTTTTGACGCCGCTGACGGGGTGATGCGTGATGCGCAAGGCAAAGCGCTGGAATTCTCTATTCTACTGGCCAAGGGAAACCGTGAAAACATCGCGATTGCAGAGCTTTACCAACAGGCGTTAAAGCGGCTCGGCATCGAGGTGCAGATTGAAACGGTGGATGACGCCCAATATGTCGCCCGTACGGCGAGTTTTGACTATGACGTAACCTCTTTCCGCGTCGCCCTGTCGCTGAGCCCCGGCACCGAACAGCGCTATTACTGGGGATCGGAATCCGCCACGCAGGAAGGTTCGCGCAATCTGATGGGGGTTCAGTCGCCCGCCATTGATGCGATGATCGACACGATGCTGAGCGCAAGATCGTCAGAAGAATTTACTGCCGCGACCCGCGCGTTGGACCGTGTGCTGACCTCGGGCCGCTATGTGATCCCGTTCTGGCAGTTTGATGAGGGTTTGATCGCCCATGACGCGCGGATGAAATATCCCGATACCTTGCCACTTTATGGCGACGGGCCGAATTTCATGCCCGAAGTCTGGTGGTGGGAAGCGGCGGAGTAACATTTGACAACTGGGGGTGTGCCACACGGGGGCTTTGCCCCCGGGCCCCCAAGATATTCACGGTCAAAAGGGTTATGCGAGGGAGGTGACCCAGAGGATGGTCGCGTCTTCGTCGCTGGTGGAGACGACATTGTGGCCCATCGTCGCGTCGTAATAGGCACTGTCGCCGCGGCGCATGTCCACGGGTTCATAGAATTCGGTATAAAGGCGGATGACGCCAGTCAGCACATAGAGGAACTCTTCGCCATCGTGGCGCACCCAGCCGTCAAATTCAGCCATATCGCGGGCGCGGATACGGGCGCGGTAAGGCAGCATTTGTTTAAGCCTTAGCGCGTCGCCCAGCAGTTCGTGCTCGTAGGTGGTAGTGGCCTTTGCGGTGCCCTCGCCGGATTTGGTGATCGCCATGCGGCCATTGATCTTTTCGGCGGCAGGTGGCGTGAACAACTGTGGCACGCTGATTTCCAGCCCGACTGCGAGCTTTTTAAGCGCGTCATAGGTGGGAGACATCTGGCCGTTTTCGATTTTGCTGAGCGTCGAGCGGGCCAGCCCTGCCTGCCGCGCGGCCTGTTCCAGCGTCCAGTTGCGGGCTTTGCGCAATTCACGCACCCGTGCGCCAAGATCGACGGGCGGCACGGCGTCGCTTTCGCCGCTGCTGCGGGCAATCTGGATCATGGATTTCACGCTGTCGCGGCTCATGCTAAGGGCTATAGCGACAGCTCCGGCAGCTTGCAACGGTGGCCGCGCCGCGCTAGCGACGGGGCATGGAAAATATCATGCTTCCCCCCTGTCCTGCCCCCTTCAATATGGCGCGTCATGTGTTGACCCGTGGCGCGATGACCCCGCAGAAGACCGCGCTGTCAGTGGTGGGCGCGCAGGGTGCCGAAGACTGGAGCTATGCGCAGTTGATTGCGGCGGTGCGTGGCACAGCGACGGGACTGCTGCAGCGCGGCTTGGTACCGGGTGATATCGTCTTGATGCGGTTGGGTAATACCACTGATTTCCCATTGGCCTATCTGGGAGCTTTGGCGGCGGGGCTGGTGCCTGCGCCAACGGCTGCGGCGCTTAGCGCGCCCGAGGTGGCCAAGCTCATTGAAGTGCTGGCGCCCAAGGCTGTGCTGCACGACCCTCAGGTGCCGTGCCCCGAGGGTGTCGCGACGATTGATCTGTCCGAATTGCGGATGATGCACGCGTTGGCCCCGGCGCCGTGGCACATGGGCGATCCGGATCGGTTAGGCTATGTCATTTTCACCTCCGGCACCTCGGGCAACCCGATGGCAGTAATGCATGCGCATCGTGCGATCTGGGCGCGGCAGATGATGTTTGAGGGCTGGTATGGGCTGACTGGCGAAGATCGGCTTTTGCATGCGGGCGCGTTCAACTGGACCTATACGCTGGGCACCGGATTGATGGACCCTTGGACGATGGGGGCAACCGCGCTGATCCCTGCGGTGGGCACAGCGGCGGCTGATTTGCCGGCCTTGATCGCGCAGCATAAGGCGACAATTTTTGCCGCCGCCCCGGGGGTCTACCGCCAGATGGTGAAAGACGGGAAGCACCTTGAGATGCCTGCCTTGCGCCACGGGTTGAGTGCGGGGGAAAAGTTGGCTCCCGCCACGCAGGCGCAGTGGGAACACGCCACTGGCACCCGCACTTTTGAGGCCTTTGGCATGTCGGAATGCTCGACCTTTATCTCGGGCGCGCCGTCGCGCCCCGCAGCGGCGGGGAGCTTGGGTGCGCCGCAGCCCGGACGCAATGTCGCGATACTGGGAGCAGCGGGGCCGGTCGCGGCGGGAACCACAGGGGTGATTGCCGTGCGCCGCGACGATCCGGGGCTGATGCTGGGCTATCTAGGCGCGCCCGAACAGACCGCCGCGCGGTTTCAGGGCGACTGGTTTTTGACCGGTGACATCGGCGTGGCTGATGCTGAAGGCTTCATCACCTATCAAGGCCGCGCCGATGATATGATGAACGCCGGAGGCTTTCGGGTCTCGCCGCTGGAGGTCGAGGCGGTAATGGGCCAAGCGCCCGGCGTGACCGGTATCGGGGTGACCGAGGTGGCGGTGAAAACGGGGGTGACGGTGATTGCCGCCTTCTACACCGCCGCCGCTGCACTGGACGCGACCGCCCTTGAACGCTATGCCCAAGACAATCTGGCGCGGTACAAACAGCCGCGCCTCTACATCCATGTGCCGGACCTGCCGCAAAGTGCCAATGGCAAGCTGCAACGCCGACGTCTCAAGGCCGCCTACGAGGAAAACAACCATGTCTGACACCATCAAGCTCGACATTATGTCGGACCCGATCTGCCCGTGGTGCTATATCGGCAAGGCCCATCTGGACCGTGCACTGGCCGACCACCCGAACCATCCGTTTGTGATTGAATGGCATCCCTTCCAGCTGAACCCCGAGATGCCGCGCGAGGGCATGGGCCGACGCGACTATCTGGAGGGCAAGTTCGGCGGCAAGGACGCTGCGGTCCGCGCCTATGCACCTGTAGTCGAGCACGCGAAAAAAGCCGGTCTGGATATTAAATTTGAAGCGATGAAGCGCACCCCCAACACGCTGGACGCTCATCGTCTGATCCATTGGGCGGGGATCGAAGGGCGCCAGACCGCTGCGGTGAGCGCGTTGTTCAAGGCTTATTTTGTCGATGCCCGCGATATTGGCGATGCCGACGTTCTGGCCGACATTGCCGATGGTATCGAAATGGACGCAGCGGTGGTCACAAGATTGCTCGCCTCGGACGTGGATGCGCAGGACATTCGCGATCGCGATGCCCATAGCCGCAAAATGGGGGTCAGCGCTGTGCCGACCTTTATCGTGGGCGGCCAGCACGCAGTGCCCGGGGCACAGCCGCCCGAGCTTTGGGCCAAGGTGATTGCTGATCTGACATCGACCGCCTGAAAGAGGCGCAGCGGAGAGGCTATGGCCCCTCCGCCACAGCCAACGCTAAAGCCTAAGGGTAGGTGCACAATAAGCTTTGCCTTGGGCGAATCACTGCCTTAGGCTGACATCACATGAGAGGCAAAAGTCTCCATCCAATAATAAAGACGAGCGGGACAATGGCAGTTAACTCAACGATATTCAGCAAGATGGTACCCCTGCAGTGCGCGGATGCACAGCAAACTGTTGCTTGGCAGGGCGCGTCGGTCAGGCACCGCGTGCTTTTGACCTATGGTGCTTTCGACGGGTTGGGCGGCGATGACACGCGGATTTTGCGCCATCTTTCAACGCTTTGCGACGAGTTAATTGTTGGGTGCAGCAGCGATCTGCTTTTGGCAGAGCGCGGTGTGATGCCCCGCCTGCCCTTTGCCACACGGTTTGCACTGCTGGAGAAATGCCGCTTCGTCGACCGCGTGATCGCTGAAACTTCGGACCACCAGAAACGCACCGATATCGTTAATTATAACGCGGCCGTTTTTGCCGTGTCGCAAGATCACAGCCCCGAATTTGACGAACTGGAAGATATTGCACAGGTACTTTACCTGCCAACAAGGCGCATTCCTGCCCCCACTTTCAGAGGCACCCTCGCTGGCGCGGTCGCCTGAATCGGAGGGCATCTGCACAATATTTCCGGCAAGTTTAAATAGATTGTTACCCTCGCAACCTTAGGTTATCCCTGACGCGACTTCGCGTCTGACCTGCCGCGGCGCCGTGACGGAGGTTTGCGTGAATACAAGATCTGATGAGCATCGTATGGGACGGATCGAATTCGTCGGGCTGGTAGCGATGATGTTCGCGACCATTGCATTCTCGATTGATGCGATGCTGCCCGCCATGCCCGAGATCGCGAATGAGCTGACCCCTGCCCTTGCCCATCGCGCCCCCTTGATCCTGACCGCATTTCTGCTCGGCATGGGGGTGGGTACGTTTCTTACCGGTCCGCTGTCAGATGCGGTAGGACGGCGGCCAGTGGTGATTGGTGGGGCCGCGATTTACATGATCTCCGCAGCTGTCGCCTGGTGGGCGGACTCGCTTGAAATGATGCTGGTGGCACGCGTGTTTCAGGGGCTTGGGGCCGCGGGCCCGCGCGTTGTGGCCGTGGCCATCATCCGTGATCTTTACGTAGGGCGCGAAATGGCCAAGATCATCTCCATCGTGATGATCATCTTTACCCTCGTGCCAGCGATAGCCCCCGCGATGGGCGCGCTTATCATCGCTTGGGTCGGCTGGCGCGGCATATTTCTGGCGTTTATCCTGTTTTCAGCGATCTCGGCGATCTGGGCCGGTCTGCGCCTGCCCGAGACTTTGGCCGAAGAAAACCGCCGCCCGTTCAAGGCCAAGCTGATGATCGCGGCTGTGATCGAAATTCTATCGCTCCGCTCGGTGCGCCTGTCGATCCTGGCACAGTCTTTGGCGATGGCGATGCTGTTTTCTACGCTGATGCTGGTTCAGCCGATCTATAGCGAGATTTACGGCCGCGCCGCGAGCTTCCCGTTCTGGTTTGGCGGTATTGCTGTGGTGGCGGGCAGTGCCAGCCTGCTGAACGCGGTTCTGGTGGTGCGCTACGGCATGCACCGGCTTGTCTCGATTGCCTTTGGCCTACAAATAGTGCTTTCCGCCGTGATACTGGGGTTCGATCTATCGATGATGGCCGGGCCTTATGGTTTTGCGGCGTTCCTCCTGTGGCAGACTTTCGTGTTCTTTCAGGCAGGGCTGACGCTGGGCAATCTGAATGCCATCGCGATGGAACCTGTCGGCCATATCGCTGGCATGGCGGCCTCGGTTGTGGGATCACTCTCCACCGTGCTGGCCGCGCTCATCGCCTCGCCCGTGGGGCTGATGTTTGATGGCACGACCCGCCCGCTCATCACCTCGGTGCTGGTCATGGCTGTTGTGGCACTTGGCATCATGCGGCTAATGACGCGCGGCATACGGGTGCCGGAAGCCGCGGAATAACCCACAGGATCGCAGCT
Organism: Sulfitobacter brevis; assembly: GCF_900112755.1. GTDB lineage: Bacteria > Pseudomonadota > Alphaproteobacteria > Rhodobacterales > Rhodobacteraceae > Sulfitobacter > Sulfitobacter brevis. The sequence goes on from NZ_FOMW01000002.1 coordinate 245,577, forward strand.
TTCAGGCGCAGCGCATCGTCACGACAACATCGGTATAGATCACACCGCTGATGCGACGGGTTACATCGTCCTCGCGCGACAAGAGCGTGAAGCCTTGCGGGCAGATCTCGCGCGCTCGTGTCACCACCGCCGCGTGGGATACAGGCGTCACGCCAAGCGCATTGCTGCGGGTAATCTTGAACTGCTGCACCGTGCCGCCGTTGGCCGATTGCCCTAGCAAGACTGGCGCACGCGGGCTGGTGGCAATGAGCGGGCCGGTGCCAGATGCATCACAGCCTGCCAGAAACAGCGCAGAAATAACAATCAAACGTTTCATTTCGCCCCCTTGGCCAGTTGCTTTTCTTTGGCAATCACATGTTCAGCCAGATCGCGGGCAATCGCAAAGGCGCCCTTGATCCTATCGGTTTCAGTCTTCCAATCGCGCCGCACGACGATCTTGTTGTCCTTGACCTTGGCGAGCCCGCGCTGGTCTTGGATAAAGGCCACCAACCCTTCGGGCGAAGCGAACTTGTCCTTGTGGAACTGGATGGTAGCGCCCTTCGGCCCGCCATCAAGTTTGGCAATACCGGCGCGTTTACACATCGCCTTTATCCGCACCACCAACATCAGTGTATTGACCTCGCGCGGCAGCTTGCCGAAGCGGTCGATCAACTCGGCGGCAAAGCCCTCCAGCTCCACTTTGGTGGTCAGCCCGCTGAGGCGGCGATACAGACCAAGACGCACATCAAGGTCAGGCACAAATGTTTCGGGGATCAAGACAGGCACGCCCAGATTGATCTGTGGTGCCCATTGGTCGTCTGCCTCGGACAGACCTTCCAGCTCGCCCGTGCGGATCTTGGCAATCGCCTCCTCCAGCATGGATTGATAAAGCTCGAACCCCACATCGCGCATCTGGCCGGATTGCTCTTCGCCCAGCAGATTGCCCGCGCCGCGAATGTCCAAATCCTGCGAAGCCAGCGTAAAGCCCGCCCCCAAGGTATCAAGGCTGCCCAGCACCCGCAGACGTTTCTGCGCCGTATCGGTCAGCTTGGCACGAGGTTTGGTCGTCAAATACGCGTAAGCACGGGTTTTGGAGCGACCGACGCGCCCCCTGATCTGGTAAAGCTGTGCAAGGCCGAACATATCGGCACGGTGGATGATCATTGTGTTGGCGGTCGGAATATCAAGGCCGGATTCAACAATGGTCGTCGCCAACAGAATGTCGAACTTGCCGTCGTAGAACGCGTTCATCCGGTCATCGAGCTCGCCCGCCGCCATCTGGCCATGGGCAATGACATAGCTAAGCTCGGGCAGTTGTTCTTTCAGGAATGCTTCGATTTCCGGCAGATCGGTAATCCGTGGCACTACATAGAAAGACTGCCCGCCACGGTAATGCTCGCGCAACAGCGCTTCGCGCAGGGTCACCGCATCAAACTCGCTGACATAGGTGCGGATCGCCAGACGGTCGACTGGCGGGGTACCGATAATCGACAGGTCACGCACGCCGGTAAGCGACAGTTGCAGCGTGCGCGGGATCGGCGTTGCAGTCAGCGTCAGCACGTGAATATCGGTGCGCAGAGATTTGAGCCGTTCCTTGTGGGTCACGCCGAAATGCTGCTCTTCGTCGATGATCAGCAGGCCGAGGTCCTTAAACCTGATGCCTTTGGCCAGCAAGGCGTGAGTGCCGATTACAATATCGCAGGTGCCATCTGCCATTGCGTCCCGGGTCAGCGCGGCATCACGGGTCGAGACAAAGCGGCTAAGCGCGCGCACTTGCACCGGAAAACCCCGGAAACGTTCCGAAAAGCTTTTGAAATGTTGCCGCGCCAGCAAGGTCGTCGGAGCGATTACCGCCACCTGCACGCCTGACATCGCCGCAACAAACGCCGCGCGCATCGCCACCTCGGTCTTGCCAAACCCGACATCGCCGCAAATCAAACGGTCCATCGGCTGGCCCGAGGTGAGGTCCGCCATCACATCTTCAATAGCGCGGAGCTGGTCGTCGGTCTCGGTGTATGGGAAGCGCGCCGAAAAGGAGTCCCATGCCCCCATTGGCGGCTCAAGCACCGGCGCGCGCCGCAGGGCGCGTTCGGCAGCGATGCGGATGAGCTTGTCCGCCATCTCGCGGATTCGTTCCTTGAGCTTGGCCTTCTTGGACTGCCACGCCCCGCCGCCGAGCTTGTCGAGCAAGCCTTCCTCATGGCCATAGCGGCTCAGCAGTTCGATATTCTCGACCGGCATATAGAGCTTGGCGTTCTCCGCGTACTCCAGCAGCAGGCATTCATGCGCAGCACCAGCGGCTGTGATCACCTCCATGCCCGTGTAACGGCCGACACCGTGATCGACGTGCACGATAAGATCGCCGGGGCTAAGACCCTGCGCTTCGGTCAGGAAATTCGCCGCCCGCCGCTTGCGTTTTGGCGCGCGGATCAACCGGTCGCCCAGCACGTCTTGCTCGGAAATCACGGTGAGGACCGACCCGTCTTTGCCAGAGGCGCTAGTACCGGCCCACGGCCCTTCAAAGCCATGCTCCAGCGCCCAGACTGCCAAATGGAGCCCGCGTTTGCCGATGCGGGTGGCATTGGGCACAGGGATCGCTTCCGCCAATCCTTCGTCTTCGATAAGTCCGGTCAGGCGTTCGCGGGCGCCTTCGGAATAGCTGGCGATCAACACCGGACCAAGCTCAAGCTTTGCTTTAATATGGGTCGCCAAGGCACCGAAAAGGCTAATAGATTCCTGCTGACGTTCGGGCGCGAAATTGCGACCGATACGACCGCCTGCGTCCAACACACCCGGGCCCGTTGCCTGTGGCAATGGCACAAACCGGATGGTCCGGTGATCGGCGGTGACCTCTTCCCAAGCGGCATCCGTCAGGTACAATCCTTCGGGCGGCGCAGGTTTGTACACACTGTCCATGCGCGAGCGGTTGCTCATCGCCAGACGGCGGGTTTCATACTGGTCGGCGATACTGTCCCAACGTGCCAATCGGGTCGGCGTGGACTGATCGTCTAGCGTGATTGTTGCACCGGGAAGATAGTGAAACAGCGTTTCCAACTCGTCGTGAAAGAACGGCAGCCAATGTTCGGCGCCTTGGTGTTTGCGCCCCGCGCTGATCGCCTCATAGAGCGGATCATCGGTGCCCGCCGCGCCAAACTCGATGCGGTAGTTCTGGCGAAAACGGGTAACAGCGGCCTCATCAAGGATCACTTCGCTCACCGGTGCCAGTTCAACCAGATCAAGCTTTTCGGTGGTGCGCTGGGTGGCGGGATCAAAACGCCGCGCCCCGTCCAGCACGTCACCAAAAAGATCAAGTCGCACTGGCCCCAGATCACCGGGCGGATAGATGTCGATGATGCCCCCGCGCACCGCATAATCGCCGGGCTCCATCACCGTAGGGCTTTGCACAAACCCCATCCGCACCAGAAAGTGCCGCAATGCGTTTTCATCAACCCGCGAGCCGACCCGCGCGCTCCACGCTGCGTCACGCAAAACCGCACGCGCTGGCACGCGCTGGGTGGCTGCGTTCAACGTGGTCAGCAGGATAAACCGTTCGGGCATGCCATGGGCAAGAGCAGCAAGCGTCGCCATGCGCTGCGCCGAGATATCGGCATTGGGCGACACGCGGTCATAAGGCAGACAGTCCCAACCGGGGAAGGTCATCACCGGCATGTCGGGGGCGAAAAACCGTAACGCAGCCTGCATCGCGGCCATGCGTTTATCATCACGCGCGATGTGCATCACCGGCACGGCGCGTTTGTCTATTTCGCGCAGGATCGCCTGTGCGTCAAAGCCTTCGGGGACGCCGGACAGCGTGATCTTGTTCTGTTCTGCCATGGCGTCTCAATTGGTGCTGCCGCAGGCGGTGTCAACCACCAAGCGGTCCCAAGGTCATGTTCTGATACATTCCCCAAAGCGCTGTCACAAAAATCGCGACCATGCCAATGATCTGGGTATAAAGACGGTGCCGCATCAGCCGCTTTTGCAAACGCTCGCCCGCGGCATCTTCTTGCTGGATCAACCGCGCGGTCGACAGGCTAAGAAGCGCAATCAGCGACAGCGGGAACGCCAGCAGCAAAACCGCCTGCGCAAATTCCAGCCGGTAGATGAAACCCAGCAGTGTCAGTGTCGTCAGACCAAAGCAGGTAAAGCCCAGCAACCACAGCCCCGAAACCTGCGAGATATAAAGCAGCCGGTTCACATTGATCCGCACCATATCTTCGAGGTCGATCTGGGCCTGTTCGCCAAACCGCCGCGCCCGCACCACCATATCAAACGGCACGCCCAGCACCCAATGGCTGGTGGAGGACCAAATGACCGCAAGCATGATCCAGAACCACAAGTTCGAGAACGAGCGCATGTCGATAAGTTCAAAAAGGGTTTGATACCAGTCCAAGGTCTGCTCTCGTGGGGGTCTAAGTTCGGGTTTCATATCTGGGCTTCAGACAAATTCCTACCCTTGAGACGTGCTAAAATACGTGGCAAGCCTTTCAGACTGAAACTGAGGTAATTTTGATGCAGCCGATCCACGCACCCTTCCCGTCCACGCGTTTGCGCCGGACCCGTGCCACCCCCGCCTTGCGGGCCTTGGTGCGCGAGAACAGCCTGTCGGCGGGTGACCTGATCTGGCCGATCTTTGTGCGCAAGGGTGAAGGCATCGAAGAGGCGATTCCCTCCATGCCGGGGGTGACGCGCCGCTCGGTCGATAAGGTGGCGGATGCCGCGCGCATGGCTGCTGATCTGGGCATCGGGGCGATCTGCGTCTTTCCCTATACGGGGCCCGAAGACCGGACCGAGGATTGCGCCGGCGCATGGGACGCAGGCAACCCCGCCAACCGCGCCATTGCCGCGATCCGCCAAGCGGTGCCCGACATGGCAATCATGAGCGATGTGGCGCTGGACACCTATAACATCAACGGCCACGACGGCTTCGTCGAAAATGGCGAGATCGTCAATGACCGCACCGTAGAGGCGCTGGTCAAGATGGCGCTGTCGCAGGCCGGTGCCGGTGCCGATATCATCGGACCATCCGATATGATGGACGGACGCATCGGCGCGATCCGTGCGGCGTTGGAGGGGGCGGGCCACAGCAATGTGACGATCCTGAGCTATGCCGCGAAATATGCCTCGGCTTTTTATGGCCCGTTCCGCGATGCCGTCGGTGCCTCCGGCGCGCTGACCGGCGATAAGAAGACATACCAGATGGATCCGGCCAATTCGGATGAGGCGCTGCGTCTGGTGGCGCGCGATCTCTCGGAGGGTGCGGATATGGTCATGGTCAAACCCGGCCTGCCCTATCTCGATATCTGCCGCCGTGTGAAAGATACCTTCGGCGCGCCAACCTTTGCCTATCAGGTCTCGGGTGAGTACGCGATGATCAAGGCCGCCGCACAAAACGGCTGGATCGACGAAGAGCGGGTAATGATAGAAAGTCTCATGGCCTTTAAACGCGCAGGTTGTGACGGGGTACTAACCTATTTTGCGCCCGAAGCCGCGAGATTGCTCAAAGGCTAGTCGCGCCGCAGGATATCGTAACAGATGCAACCCGAAGCTGCAGGTAGCACCGCTAAAGGCGACAATCTGCCCAAAGCGGGCCAAAGCGCATGACATTCTGCTGAATTATGCGTAAACTCGCCGCTAAGCCGGACAAACCGGCATCAGGCAACCAATACAGGCAGATCAAATGAGCAATCCGAATATTTCGCGACGCGTCTTTACCATGGGCGCCTTGGCAGGCGTTGGTGTGACAGCGGCATGCGGCAACGGCCTCGGCGGGCGTGGCTCCCACATCATTGATGCACGCGTCGATGCTACCCTCTCCGAGATGTACGCCACCTACCCTAATACCGTTCAACTCGCCTCCAAGGCCAATGGCGTTCTCGTCATGCCGCTGGTCACCGAGGCCGGTTTGGGCTTGGGCGGCGCTTACGGGCGCGGTGCGCTGCAAGTGAACAATGTAACGGTCGACTATTACTCGGTCGTTAAGGGCTCCGGCGGGCTCCAGATCGGGGCGCAGCAATATGCACATGTGCTGTTTTTCATGACCGAGCAGGCGCTGGGCGATTTTCGACGCTCCCCCGGTTGGGCCGCAGGTGCCGATCTTGAGTATGTGATCTCGGACAAGGGCGATAGCGTCAACGCCGATACCACCACAGCACTCGCGCCGGTATTGGCAGCGGTCTTTGGCCGTGCCGGCCTGCGGCTCGGGGCAACGCTGGAAGGTACGAAATACACCCGCATTATCCCCTAAAGCAATGCATTAGGATTTTGGTGCAAGTCTTTGAAGAATAAACAAAAACGGCCCCAATTATAGGGCCGTTTTTACATCCCGCATCAGCCCGCGGCGCGCAGTCGCTTGATCAGGCTCGACGTATCCCAACGGGCACCACCCATCTTTTGGACGTCCTTATAGAACTGGTCTACCAGCGCCGTGACCGGCAGGCTGGCGCCGGTCTCGTCAGCCGTCTCCAGACAAATCCCCAAGTCTTTGCGCATCCAGTCCACCGCAAAGCCATGCTCGAATTTATCATCCAACATGGTCTCATAGCGGTTGGCCATCTGCCATGATCCGGCGGCACCTTGGCTGATCACCTCGACTACGGCACGCCCGTCAAGGCCAGCCTTTTCGGCAAAGTGCAGCGCTTCTGAAAGCCCCTGCACCAAGCCGGCAATCGCGATCTGGTTGCACATCTTGGTCATCTGGCCTGCACCACTGTCGCCGATCCGGCGGCAAATCTTGCTATAGACCTCCATCACCGGCAGCGCGCGATCAAAGGCAGCCTGATCGCCGCCACACATGATCGACAACTGGCCGTTTTCCGCCCCCGCCTGACCGCCCGAAATCGGCGCATCGATAAAGCTGACGCCAGCCGCTTCGGCTGCGGCAGACATCTCGCGCGTGACGGCCGCCGATACGGTGGTATGATCCACCAGAACCGCGCCGCGTGACATGCCAGCAAAAGCCCCGTCATCACCCACACAAACCGAGCGCAGATCGTCATCATTCCCGACACAAGACATCACGAAATCAGCACCTTGCGCCGCTTCGCGCGGGGTTTTGGCCGCACTGCCACTGTGCGTGTCAGCCCAGTCCTGCGCCTTGGAAGCGGTGCGGTTATAAACCGTGACCTCATGCCCTGCTTTTTGCAGGTGTCCGGCCATCGGTGCGCCCATTACGCCCAGCCCCAAAAATGCGAGTTTCGCCATCTGCTTTTCCTTACCATCCAGTTGCGCTATTGCCTTGGTGTAACACCTACCACCTCACGCGCCTTGGTCAATTGGCGCGCCCGAACCGGAGCGGTACATGGCCCTGATCTTTCGCTGGCTGGTGCGTTTGGCCGCATTGCTGATTTTCCTCACGGTTCTGGGCGTCGGTATGGCCTATTGGCTCGCCTCGCGGTCCCTGCCCGACTACGACGATGAGGTTACGGTGCGCGGGCTGACCGCCCCCGTCGAAATCGTGCGCGACAATGCGAATGTGCCGCATATCTTTGGTAAAACCGATGCCGACGTCTTTCATGCGCTGGGGTTTGCCCACGCACAGGACCGGATGTGGCAGATGATCCTGTTGCGCCGGACTGCCCAAGGCCGCTTGAGCGAAGTTTTCGGCACTGCCACGCTGAACATCGATAAGCTGCTACGACGGTTTGATATCTATACGCTTTCGGTTCGCTCCGTGGAGGCTCTGGACGCCGAGACCCGCGCGGCGTTGGAAGCATACTCCGCCGGGGTCAACGCGCGGCTCGACCAGATCAACTCCGAAGCGCTGGGTCGTGGTGCGCCTGAAATGTGGCTGTTTAACGCGCCGATGGCACCATGGAGCCCTGCGGACTCGCTCGCCATCGTCAAACTAATGGGGCTGCAACTCTCCGGCCATCTGGAGGCGGAAGTGATCCGCGCACGCACCTCGCTGGCGCTGGCCGATCCGGACCGGCTGAAAGACATTCTCCCCGATGTGCCGGGCGCGGGCATCGCGGCCCTGCCCGAGTACGCAGCACTTGTGCCAGATGCACCGAAATTCGCCAAAAACATCCCGCTTGATCCGCATCCGCTGTCGCCATTCAAACATCTGGCCTTTGCTGGTGCTTCTAACGCTTGGGCCGCTGATCCCTCCCGCTCGGCTTCGGGCGGCACCTTGTTGGCCAACGATCCACACCTTGGCTTTTCGGCCCCCGCGATCTGGTATCTGGCGCGGCTGGAGCTACAAAGTGGCGGCGTGATCGGCGGCACCATTCCGGGCATTCCCGTGGTGCTGACCGGGCGCAGTGCCGATCTCGGCTGGGGTTTGACCTCGGCTTACGTCGATGATCAGGACGTTTATATCGAAGCGCTGAATCCCGATAACAGCAACGAATACCGCACCCCTGACGGGTTTCGCAAGTTCCGCACGCGCTCGTCGATCATCAACGTCAAGGACGCCGATCCTGTCACCGTCACCCTGCGCTGGACCGAAAACGGGCCGGTCATGCCAGGCAACCACTATAATCTGGCGAGCATCACGCCGTCTGGCCACGTAGCCAGTGTGAATTGGACCGTGCTAAGTGATCGCGACACCTCAATCCAGGCGGCGATGGCGCTGATGCACGCCAAAACCGTAGAAGAAGGCATTGCCGCGACCGAAAGCTATATCGCGCCAGCGCAGAACCTGACCCTGTCGGACCATAAAAACATCGCGATGAAGACCATCGGCGCGCTGCCACGGCGCGACGCCAACCATCAAAGCAAGGGCCGCATGCCGACGCGGGGCTGGGAAAAGGCAAATCGTTGGGACGGCATGATGCCCTATACGGCCAATCCCGAATTTATCGCGCCATCTGGCGGTATCTTGGGCAACACCAACAATAAAACCGTTGATCGCCCGTTTCCCAACCATGTCTCCTATCTTTGGGGCGACACCCAGCGCATTCAGCGTTGGCAGCGGCTGATGCAGAACCGGCAGGTCCATACCCGCGACAGCTTCATCGAGGCGCAGCTTGATACGATCAGCTTTACCGCACGCTCGCTGCTGCCGCTGATGGGGGCCGAGCTGTGGTTCACCGGAGAGGCCGCGCCAGACAAAACCCCCGAACGCCAGCGTCAACGCGCGCTGACGCTGTTGGCAGGCTGGTCGGGCGAGATGAACGAGCACATGCCCGAACCGCTGATCTATGCGGCATGGCTACGCGCCTTGCAGGCACGGATGATCCAAGACGACCTTGGCCCGCTGGCCGACGAATTCAGCCATGTCGAGCCATTGTTTATCGAACGGGCGTTCCGCAACATCGATGGTGCGGCGGCTTGGTGCGATGTCCTTCAATCCGCGCCGATTGAAACCTGCCCCGATATGGCGCGATTGGCGCTGGATGATGCGCTGCTGTGGATCAACGAGACTTGGGGTACGCAACTGGAATCGCTGCGTTGGGGCGATGCCCACCAAGCCACCCACGACCATCAGGTCTTGGGCGAGGTCCCCGTGCTGCGTTACTTCGTGAACATCCGCCAATCGACCTCGGGCGGCGATAATACTTTGATGCGCGGGCGCACCAAGGGCACCGAGCCCAACCCGTTTTATAATGTCCACGGTGCGGGCTATCGCGGCGTCTATGATTTCGCCGATCCAGATTCGTCAGTCTTTGTCACCTCAACGGGACAATCAGGGCATTTCCTGTCGCGCCATTACGATGACATGGCACAGCTTTGGCGGCGCGGTGAGTATATCCCGATGTCGCTGGATCAAGAGCTTGCTCGCGCCGCTGCCGTTGGCGTGACGACCCTGCGTCCGGCGCAATAAGATGAACCGCGTCATTTTGTTTAACAAACCCTTCGGCGTGCTGTCACAGTTCACCGATAAAGGCTCAGAGGGTTCGACCCGCCCAACCCTGTCAGGCTACATCGATGAGAAGGGCTTTTACCCCGCCGGACGGCTCGATCGCGACAGCGAAGGTCTGTTGGTGCTGACCGATCACGGCCCGCTTCAGGCCCGCATCGCCCATCCGAAATACAAGCGGCCCAAGACCTATCTGATACAGGTCGAAGGCACCCCTGACCTGCAGGCGCTTGAGGCGTTGCGTCGTGGTGTAACCCTCAAAGACGGGCTTACCGCCCCCGCCGAGATCACCCAAATCGATGCGCCTGAAGGGTTGTGGGAGCGCGACCCGCCCGTGCGGTTTCGCAAATCGGTGCCAGATGCATGGCTGCAGATCACTATCCGCGAAGGCCGCAACCGTCAGGTGCGCCGGATGACCGCCCATGTCGGGCTGCCGACGCTCCGGTTGATCCGCCGCAGCATCGGCGACTGGGAATTGGCGGGCCTTAAACCCGGCACTTGGCGCTGGTCGACAGAAAGCGGCGCCTAGGCCAGCAGCCGCGCGATCCAGACTCCGCCCGTGGCCGACACAGCTGTCAGGCAAATGCCCCATGTCAGATCGGTCGCCACCATCTGCGCGGTCCAGTCCTTCATCACGGCAAGCGAGGTAAACTCGTAAGTGCCATACCCCAGCGCCCCGATCAGCGCGGCATTGCCCAGCACCCAGATCAGGCTTTTATCTTGGGTGATCGCGGGCCATGACACGAACCACAACAGAACAGCCACGTAAAACGCATAAAACAGAAACGCGGGCAGCAGGCGGAATTGATCCAGCAGCAACGAGCCGATGGATTTTTCAAACACCGGCTTGATCAGCGTGCTGAGCCCGATGAAATCGAGGCCGAGAAACAGCACAAAGGTCGCAAGATATAGGACGATTAAGGTCATCGGCAGGCTCCGGTTTCGGGGGTCTGCGCTATGATATGTCCCGCGCCGGCAAGATTGCGACTTTTGAGGCCACAGTTAAAGCGCCGCCGCGGTTTAAAGGCGCTGAAATTGCGCTTCCTGTTCGGCAGACCAGCGCACCGTCAGGGCAAAACCATCCTCGGTCTGGGTCTCTTTTTGCACGACGTCCTGCGCAAACAGCCACGCCCGCTTTTTGCCCTCGGAGAACGCCAGCGTCAGATCGGCTTCGCGCACCGCCCCTTGCAGAGCTTCGGCCACCACATGCTGCAAGGCGTCCAGCCCTTCGCCGCTGATCGCCGAAATTGCCAGCACGTTATCGTCCCGCGCCGCACGGGCGCGTACCGCTTCAGCACGGTCGTCGGGCAGCAAATCAAGCTTGTTCCAGACCTCGAAAGTGCGGATGTCTTTCGGCACACCGAGGGAGGCGAGAATTTCGCGCACGTCCTGCGCCTGTTCTTCGCTCTGCGCGTGCGAAATATCGCGCACGTGGCAGATGATATCGGCGGCCAGCACTTCTTCAAGCGTGGCGCGGAAGGCCGCGACCAACTCGGTTGGCAGATCGGAGATGAAACCAACCGTGTCGCTGAGGATAATTTCCGGCCCGTCTTTCAGCTCAAGGCTGCGCATCGTCGGGTCGAGCGTGGCAAAGAGCATGTCTTTGACCATCACATCAGCGCCCGTTAAGCGATTAAATAGCGTGGATTTTCCAGCGTTGGTATAGCCAACCAATGCGACAATCGGATAGGACACTTTGGCCCGCGCCGCGCGGTGCAGCGCACGGGTTTTCACCACTTTGTCCAACTGGCGGCGCAGGCGCACAAGCTGGTCGTCAATGGCGCGTCTGTCTGCTTCGATCTGGGTTTCACCCGGACCACCAACAAAGCCCAAACCGCCCCGCTGACGCTCAAGGTGGGTCCATGCCCGCACCAGACGGGTGCGTTGATAGCTCAGCGCAGCCATCTCGACTTGCAGCACGCCCTCGCGGGTCGCGGCACGGTCGGAGAAAATTTCCAGAATAAGGCCGGTCCGGTCAAGAAGTTTGACCCCCCATTCCTTTTCAAGGTTACGCTGCTGCACAGGGCTGACGGGACCGTCTACCAGCACCAAATCAATCTCGCCTTCCTCGAAGGCGTCGTGAAAATCTTTGATCTTGCCCTTGCCGAACAGCATTCCGGCATTCACCGTGCGCAGCGGCACCACATCGGCACCGATCACTTCAAGATGCGGCAGGGCATGGGCCAAGGCGACAGCCTCGGCCAAGGCCGAGGTCGGCTCGCGCCGCTCGTTATTGTTTTTGATGTCAGGATGCAGCACCCACGCGCGTGTCACGCGGGGTCCGTCGGTGTTGTCGACCTGAAAGGCTACTTTGCTCAAGAGGCGTCTTCGCCCTCGTAAAGCGAGATCGGCTGGCTCGGCATGATGGTCGAAATCGCATGCTTGTACACAAGCTGGGATTGACCATCACGGCGCAGCAGAACGCAGAAGTTATCAAACCAGGTGATCACACCCTGCAGTTTGACCCCGTTGATCAAAAAGATCGTAACGGGGACTTTGGTCTTGCGAACGTGATTGAGGAATGCGTCCTGAAGGTTCTGTCTGTCAGATGCCATAGTTTGATCTCGCTTCTTGTTCTTGCTGGCATCCGCGGACCGGACCCCCCTATGGACAAGGAGTATGTCTTGACGCGGGGTGACATTCCACCCCCAAAACAACGGCCTGCAACGATTGGGGGATATGGCGTATCGTGGAAGCAACAGAGCGTTTATGTCTTGTGCAACCTTGCCAGAGTTATGCGCGCCACAGATCAGGGGTCAACAGCGCAATAATCGCCAAAGTCTCAAGCCGCCCCAAGACCATAGCTCCGCACAGGATCGCCTTGGCACCGAGGCTCATCTCGATCAGCCGGATCGGGGCGTCGGCGGCGTATTCCATCAACGGTCCGGTGGTCGACAGGGTCGCAACAGCCATGACTATCGCGCTCTCAAAGCTGGCACCCGACAGGGTCAGCAGCAGGGTGACAGCCGTGAGCGACAGAGCAAACAACATGAAGAATATCCACGCAATAAAAGCGCCGTTGCTTTGCAAACGGCGCCCCGAGGTGCCGGCCCCACTGACCGAATGGGGATGCACCAGACGTTCCATCTCGCGCACACCGTTGCGATAGAGCGCAAAGACCCGCAGCAGCTTGACGCCCCCCGCCGTGGTCGCCACACCGCCGCCAATCAGCGCCAGCCCCATCAGGATCAACCCCGGTGTGGCGAGCCCCGACCAGCTTTGCGCCTCGCTCCAATGCTCGGACACAAATCCGGTGGTGGTGAGGAAAGACATTACCGTGAAGATCGCCCCCCAAGCCGCATAGGCCGCCTGCCCCAGATATTCCATCGAGGCGACGTCATAGGCCCCGATCCAGTGCCGCGCAAAGAGCACAAGCGGCACGCCGATCACAATGAACAGACCAATGCGGAATTCAGGGTCAGTGCGCAGCCCGCCCTGGGTCGCGGTAATGGTGTCTTTTGAAAAGGTCAGGCGCGACAGGGCGAAGAGCATAAAGAGCAGCATTACCACCTCGCCGCTCACCCCGAGGGTGGAGACCTCAAGCCCGCCGATGGGCGAAATGCCCGAGGTCGCCAGCACCGACATCGACAGACACAGCGCCACCAAGGGCGTCTCGCCGCCCGCCAGCAGCAACAGCCACAACAGCAGCGTCAGACCGGCATAGATCGGCACGAGGGTACGAGTGACGCGGATAAGGCGTTTGCGCGGATCAATCGGCGCCATGCGGATGCCGCTGCCCGGACCGCGCCGCCCCGGTTCGGCCTGCGATGTAACCTCGAAACCGCCAAGGTGCAGCGGTGCTAGGATTGCGGAGGCCGAAATCCACATCATCAGCCCGCCCATCCATCCGACCTGCGCCCGCCACAGATGCAGCGTATCGCTGAGCCGTGAAGAATCGCGGAACATGGTCGCGCCAGTGGTGGTAATGGCGCTGACCATCTCGAAGTAGGCGTGGATGAATTTGGTGGTCGGCAGCGCTTCGACAAAGGGAATGGCCAGCATCACCGGCAGGAAGACAAAGGCCGAGAACAGCGACATTAACGGCCCCAGTGCCCCGTGGCGCGGACGGCGGCCATTGTGGGCCACGGCGATCATCACGAAGGACACTACACCCAGCAATCCGGCATAGAAAAATGCCCGCGAGCCATCCAGATCGCGCACGGTCAGCCCGTAAACCGCCGGCACGATCATCGAGGCAGAGGCCACCCCGAAAAGTAGCAGAAAAAGTGGCAATTCCAGCAGGTTAGCACGGATGTGGCTTTTGCGGCGCATGGCCTTCGGCATCCCTTTCTAGAAAAAGTCGATTGAAACCTGCATCAGCTGCTCGACCTTTGGCACGTCTTCGGCCAGTGCGAACAGCGCGATCACATCGCCTTCGTCAATGCGGGTATTGCCCATCGGGCGCAGCACCTGCTCGCCCTTGCGGATCATGCCGATCAGCACACCTTCGGGGAAGTCGATCTCGGATACTTTCTTGCCCGCAATCGGTGAGGTCGACATCACCTCGGCCTCGATCACTTCGGCTTCGGCATCGCCGATAGAATAGACTGCGCGGACGCGGCCATGTCGGATGTGGCGCAGGATCGAGCTCACGGTGGTGGCCCGCGGGTTGATATAAGCGTCGATCCCCAGCGGCGTCATCAACGGCACCAGTGTAGGGTCGTTGATCAGCGCGATCACGTAAGGACAGCCTTCGGCCTTAGCGCGCACGCAGGCCAGCATATTGGTTTTATCGTCATCGGTCACGGCCAGCATCACGTCGGCGCGGCTGATACCCGCCTCGGCCAAAAGCGCGGCGTCCAAACCGTCGCCGTTCAGCACGATGGTCCGTTCCAGCGCTGTGGCCGCACGTTCGGCGCAGCGGCGGTTTTTCTCGATGATCTTGGTGCGCACCCGCGTCATACCGCTCTCAAGATGCTGCGCCACGGTCAGCCCGACATTGCCACCGCCAACCAGAACCACACGCTCCAGCTTGGTCGCCTTTTTGCCGAAAATCTCCATGGTGCGGGGGATGTCGTCGCGGTGGGCAAAGACATAGCAATCGTCGCCGACAAAAAGCTGGTCTTTCGGCTCGGGCGAAAACAGCGTGCCGTCACGGCGTACGCCAACGACAACGGCGCGCAGGGTCGAAAACAGATCGGTCAACTGGCGCAGCGGCGTATTGACCACCGGACAGTCGCTGTCGATGGTGATGCCCAAAAGGTGCGCGCGCCCTTCCATGAAAACTTCGGTATCAAAGGCAGCTGGCGCGGAAAGTCGTTGCAGCGCTGCGGCGGCGACCTCTTTCTCAGGGCTGATCACCACGTCGATCGGCATGTGGTCGCGGCGGTAAAGGTCGGAATAGATCGCATCAAGGTAGGACTGGCTGCGCAGGCGGGCGATCTTGCGGTTGATGCCAAAAACCGAATGGGCAACCTGACAGGTCACCATATTGACCTCGTCGGAATGGGTGGCGGCGATGATCATTTCCGCGTCGCGCGCACCTGCGCGCTCAAGCACATCGGGATAGCTCGCAAATCCGGCAATGCCCTGCACATCAAGCGTATCGGTCGCGCGGCGCACCAGATCGGGATCGCTATCCACCACGGTCACATCGTTCCGTTCGCCGCTGAGGTGGCGGGCGATCTGCCACCCGACCTGCCCTGCGCCGCAAATGATCACTTTCATCAAGCCATCCTTCAGCCGTGGTACCGCAAGCCCGTAGAACGCCTCCGGTCTTCGGTCGGTTAGAGGCCATGACAGAGGCCGTGGCAAGGGTCAATTCAATTGTCAGCCGCGCGAATCTGCGGCATATTGGCGGCTATGAAACACCTCATCCTCCCCTGTCTGCTGGTACTGTCGGCCTGTGCGCCGATGACCACCTATTACAAGCCCGGTGCAACCGTGAGCGCGCTGGGACGTGCGACGACGGAGTGTCAGGTCAAGGCATTGAAAGACGTGCCTACCTCGGTGCAGGTGCGGCGGTTGCCGCCGGAATATGTGCCGCCCCGGCGGATTTGCAATGCGGCGGGACAGTGCCGCGTGCTGCGCGGGCATTACATTCCGGGCGAGGTGATTTCCTTTGATCCCAATGACGGGCTGCGGCGCCGTGTCGAGGGGCAGTGTATGGCGGATCGCGGCTATGCGCCGGTGACAATACCGGCCTGCCCCGACGGGGTGGCCCGCGCAGCGCCGCGTGCGGCGACCACGACCTTACCCTCCTTGCGTGAAACATCTTGTGTGATCCGCAACCGCGACGGCTCGTTCCAGATTGTTAATCGCGGATAGCGCTTGGCGCTTTCGCGTTGGACTTCGCGGGCGGGGCGCAGGTGGGGGTTTTCCCCCCCACCTGCGCCCCTTAGGATTTTTGGTCAAAGAGAGGGGGCGCGTGGTTGCTCAGTCGGCTTCAGCATCCTCGTCCATATGGGCGACGCGCACGCCTGCTTTGGCCGAGGTGACCACACCCAGTGATTTGAGTTTGCGGTGCAACGCAGAGCGTTCCATGCCGACGAAATTGGCGGTGCGGGAGATATTGCCGCCAAAACGGTTGATCTGGGTCAGCAGGTATTCACGCTCGAACGCTTCGCGGGCTTCGCGCAGCGGCAGCATCGCCAGTGCGCCCGAAAGCACAACGCGGCCGTCATCATCGCCGCTCTCTTCCTCGCCGGGCAATTCACGGGCCTCGATGGGGCCGGTACCGTCGCCAAGGATCAATACCCGTTCGACCAGATTTTTAAGCTGCCGCACGTTGCCGGGCCAGATCATTGTCTGCATCAACGCCACGGCATCTTCGGTGAACATCCGCAGCGGCAGGCCTTGGGATTTATTGAACTGGGTTACGTAGTGTTCGGCCAGCAGCGGAATATCTTCGCGCCGCTCTTCAAGCGAGGGGACCGCGATAGGCACCACATTAAGCCGGTGGAACAGTTCCTGCCGGAAGCTGCCCGCCTTGATGGCCGCATCAAGATCGCGGTTGGTGCTGGAAATCACCCGCAGATCGACGCGGACCTTGTCGTTGCCGCCCACGCGGGTGAATTGTTCGTCCACCAACACGCGCAGGATTTTTGATTGGGTGCCGAGCGGCATATCGGCGACCTCGTCAAAATAAATGACGCCGCCATGGGCCTGTTCGAGCAATCCTGGTTCGACGCCGCGCTCGGGCGTTTCACGACCAAAGAGCACTTCTTCCATGCGGTCGGGCTCCACACCGGCGCAATTGACCGTGACAAAGCCAGCCGAGGCGCGGTTGGAATGGGTGTGGATATAGCGTGCGGCAACTTCCTTGCCCGCACCCGCAGGGCCGGTCAGCATGACGCGACCGTTGGATTTGGTTACCTTATCAAGCTGTGCGACCAACGCGCGGAATGAGGCCGAGGCGCCGATCATTTCCGAGGTTGTAACGTCGCGGCGCTTCAGGCTCTGGTTCTCGCGGCGCAGGCGCGAGGTTTCCATCGCACGGCGGATCACCACCAGTAGCTGTTCGATGTTGAAGGGCTTTTCAATAAAGTCATAAGCGCCTTGGCGGATCGCTGCGACGGCGATTTCGATATTACCGTGGCCCGAGATGATCACCACAGGCACATCCGGGTTGTCGCGCTTGACGGTTTTAAGGATGTCGATCCCGTCCATCCGGCTGTCTTTGAGCCAGATATCAAGGATCATCAGCGCCGGCGGTTCCAGATTGATCGCCGCCATCGCATCATCGGAATTGCCCGCCAGCCGCGTGGCAAAACCTTCGTCTTCAAGGATGTCCGAGATCAACTCCCGGATGTCCCGTTCGTCGTCTACAATCAGGATGTCACTCATGCGCTGTCTCCAGTTTGGTCTGTCGGGGGTTGCGGAGACAGTGGCAGGGTGATCACTGCCATCGCTCCGAAATGCGATTGCCCGTCAAAGACGGGCGCGTTGTCGAGGGTCAGGCTGCCGCCGTGTTCCTCGATAATTTTCTTGACGATGGGCAGGCCAAGGCCGGTGCCCTCGCTACGGGTGGTTACATAAGGCTCAAACAGTCGGGCGCGGTCTTCGGGCAGGCCGATGCCGTTATCGGCGATGGAAATACGCGCGTGGTGTTCGGCCACTTCCAGATGAACCTTTATCTGCGGCTCCAGCCCCTCAGGCGCTCCGCTTTGTTTCAGACTTTCAATGGCTTCGCCAGCGTTCTTGATCAGATTTGTCAAAGCTTGCGAAATCATAGTGCCGTCGATCGCGGCAGGCAGCGGGTCTTTCGGGATGTCGAGCGAAATGCGCACCTCGGGCTGTCCGGTTTGCTGCAACAATACCGCATCGCGGAGCAGATGGCGCAGGTCCTGAATCTTGGTTTCCGGCTCCGGCATACGGGCAAATTTCGAGAACTCATCAACGATCCGGCGCAGATCGCCGGTTTGGCGGATGATCACGCCGGTCATCTGTTCCAATGCTTCGGCGTCGGCCCCGACCTTCGAGACAAACTTGCGGCGGATACGTTCAGCGCTAAGCTGGATTGGCGTCAGGGGGTTCTTGATTTCATGGGCAATGCGCCGCGCCACGTCTCCCCAAGCAGCCATGCGTTGGGCACTGACCAGATCGGTCACATCATCAAAAGCCACAACGTAGCCTTCAAGCCGCCCGTCCTCGGCGCGCCGCGTGGCCATGCGCACCAGCAGATTTTCCATCGAACCTTGCCGCGAAACTTTTACCTCGCTTTGCATCACCTCGTTGCTGCCATCCCGCAGCGCTTCAAACAGCGGGCCAAATTCGGGGATGGCGAATGTCAGCGACAGTGATTGTTGATCTTCGGCCCAGTCCAGCAAGCGCATGGCCGAGCGGTTGACGAAGGTAACGCAGCCTTCGGGATCAAGACCGACAACGCCTGAGGTGACCGAACTCAGCACAGAATCGAACAGCCTGCGGCGGCGCTCAATCTGGCGGGTATTGTCGAGCAGGGTTTCGCGCTGGCCCTGCAATTGGCGGGTCATCTGGTTGAAATAGCGACCGAGCATCGCAATCTCATCATCGCCTTCCTCTTCGCGGACCTGCACGGCGAGATCGCCCGCGCCCACCTGCTGTGCGGCCCCCGTCAAACGCCCGACAGGGCCGGACAACCGTTCGGCAAACCACAGCCCCAACCACACCGCCGCAAGAATCAGGATCACGGCGAAAGCCAGATAGACCAAGGCAAATTCAAAGAGCAGCCTGCCGCGATCGGATTCGAGCTGTTGATAGAGCCGCACTGTTTCCTTGGTATCATCGAGCAGCGATAAGATTTCCCCGTCCACGTCACGGCTGACATAGAGATAGCGGTCAACGAAGGATGCCAGCGGCACGAGGGCGCGGAATTCGTTGTTCGGCCAGTCTTCGATCACCAGCAGGTTTTTAGTGCTGGCTTCGGTGATTTGCTCGCGGGTCGGGGCTTCGTAATCAAAAAGGTAAGACCGGTCGCCACGGGCGCGGATCTGCGCGGTGCCGTCGATCAGATAGGCCTCACGTAGGCCGCGCTGGATTTGGCGCTGCCCGTCGGCCAGCAATTCGCTGTCGCTGACGTCAACGCCACGGGCACGCGCGCGGTCAAGCTCCCGCGCCAAGGCCGCAGCGTCGGACATCAGCCCGTCGCGTTGCTCAGATTCGTAAGCCAGTGCAGCGGTCAGCGAATTTTCCACCACCGAGCGTACGCGATCTGAAAACCAGCCCTCAAGCCCGACGTTGACCGTCAATCCCGCGAAAATCGCGACCGTGACGGTCGGGATCAGCGCCATCAGCGCAAATACGCCCGTGAGCCGCAAGTGCAGCCGCGATCCGGCGGATTTTGCGCGTCGTGCAGCGATCAATCGCGCCACTTGGCTGAGCACCAAGGCGGCCAGCAAAAGCACATAAACCAGATCGGCCAGCAGGATCAGACGCAGGCTCAGCGTGCTGCCACCCTGCCCCAACGGCCCCAGCACCAGATAGGTTGCCATAGCCAGGGCCGGGCCAAGCACAACCAGACCCAGCGTGAACAAATTGCGCACGCGTTTGAGGCGCCGAAGACGCCCTAATCGTTCCAAATTGAATCTGCGTGACCGGGTTGCCACCCGCTGCCCCCACCGATGATGTGGTGCATTCCTGCACCAACCGCCCTATTTTGTGGTCCTAATCCTGCACGAAGCAAGATGGCCACGGTTATGTGGCGGTTTTACATCATTTTACGGCCGCGTGTCACCTCAATTTCGAGATCGGTGATCTTCTTGCGCAAAGTATTGCGGTTGATACCGAGAAGGTCGGCGCATTTCGCCTGATTCCCCGCCGTGGCCGAGAGGGCAATCTCAATCATGGGCGCCTCGATCTCTCGCAGAATGCGCCCGTAAAGGCCGGGGGGCGGCAGCATTGAGCCGTGTTGATCGAAGTAGCGCCGTAAGTGCCGCTCCACTGCCGCGCCCAGCCGTTCGGTATTGGCCTGCGCGTGCACAGGCTCGGGGTCGGGCTGGCCGCCCAAGACCTGCTCGGCCTCGACCTGCGAAATCTCGGACGCGCGGCTGGTCAATGCCAGTTGCAACATTGCGTGCTCCAGCTGCCGCACATTGCCGGGCCACGGGTAATTGGCGAAAATCTTTGCCGCTCCTTCGGACAGGCTGCGCGGGGCCGATTGCGACTGTTCGCCACGCCCCAGAAAATGGGTGGCCAACAGTTCGATATCGTCTATCCGGTCGCGCAGGGCGGGCACATGCAAAGTCGCCCCCGACAGACGGTAATACAGGTCGCGGCGCAGGGTGCCTGACTTCATCGCCGCTGCTAAGTCGGATTGGCTGGTTGCCAGAAATCGTGGATTGTGATCGCCGGGAGCGTCCATCATCCGCGCGATACGGGCCTGAAGCTCCAGCGGAATGTCGGCAATCTCGTCAATAAGCAGTGTCCCGCCGCGCACCCGTGCCAATACCCGCGCGGGGCCTTCGATATCGGCCAGATCGGCGCCAGTGGCAGTGACAAACGGCAAGCTGCGTCTGTCGGAGAAATCGTGAATCGCGCGCCCGATCAGGGACTTCCCAGTGCCGCTTTCGCCCCAGATCAGCACGGGTAGATCAGTATTCATTAGCCGCGCCACCACGCGGTAGAGCGCCTGCATCACCGCTGTGCGCCCGACCAGTGGCAGATCATCACGGTCCGGATCGCCCCCGGCTTCAACGGGTTTGCTGCGCGGCGCGGTGGTGCGCCTGTCAAGCGCGCGGGCCGTGCGTTTCATCAGGTCCGGCAGGTCAAAAGGCTTGGGGAGATAGTCGAAGGCTTGTGCCTCGGCAGCCTTGATCGCGGTCATGATGGTATTCTGTGCCGAGATCACGATGACTGGTAAATCGGGTCGATCCATCGCGATTTTCGGCAGCATTTCCAAACCGTTACCGTCGGGCATTGCTACGTCGGTGATCACTGCATCGCCCTTGCCCTCACCGACCCAGCGCATCAGCGTGGTCAGGCTGGAGGTCGCGTGCACCTTGCAGCCTGCACGGGTAAGCGCCTGCGTCAGTACCGTGCGGATCGTACGGTCGTCGTCGGCTACCAGAATGGTACCATCCATGATCAGTTCTCCTGTTCGGATACGCGGGCGCGCGGCAATGAAATGCGGAAATTTGTGTGACCGGGCACGGAGGTGACCGAAATCCAGCCGCCATGTTCGGAAATAATTTTGCTGACGAGTGCGAGGCCAAGGCCGGTGCCATTTTCACGGCCCGAGACAAAGGGCTCGAACACCTCGCCTTTGATGTGCTCTGGTAGGCCGGGACCATCGTCGATCACCTCGATCTGCAAGGGCAGCGACTGGCCGGTGCCATCGGCGCGGCGCAGTCGGAAAGAATGTTCGAAATAGCTGTGCAACCGAATGGTGCCGCCGGTTTTGCCAGCGGCTTCAGCCGCATTTTTCAGCAGGTTAAGCACCACCTGCAACAGTTGATCCTTGTCCCCCAAGGCCAGCGGCAGCGAGGGATCGTAGTCCTCAATGATTTTCATTTGTGCGCCAAAACCCAGCAGGGCCGAGCGCCGCGCGCGGTCCAGCACGTCATGCAAGTTTACCGCCTGTCGTCGCGGCGGCATCAGGTTGCCAAATTGCTCGACCTGCTCCAGCAGTTTCACGATCCGGCGACTTTCGGCGACGATCAGATCAGTCAGTTCCAGATCATCTGCATTAAGGTTCATCGACAAAAGCTGTGCCGCACCAGTGATGCCTGCCAGCGGGTTCTTGATCTCATGCGCCAGCATCTCCGCCATGCCAATCGCCGAACGTGCCGCAGATTTAACCGAGTTGTTCTGGGTCATTCGACCGGCCAGCTCACGCGGAGAGATCATCATGATCATTTCACCGTCCGACCCCGCCAGCGGTGCAATCTGTAATCCGCATTGGAGCGGCGCGCGGTGGCCGCTGCCGACATCGACGTCATTCACAAACAGTGGGGTCTGGGAGGCGCGGGCCCGCGCGAAGGCGACCTCGAGCGGGTCGTCCACCGCGATCAGATCCCAGACCGGCACGCCCGTCACCGTCTTGGCCGAGGCGTTGAGAAATCCTTCGGCGGCGGGGTTTACGTCGGTGATGGTGTCATCTGCGGCGATCAAAATGGTCGGCAGCGGCAAAGAGGTCCAGATGCGGCGATCGGGGATCATGCGGCGGCCTGTGCGAACACTTGGCCCGTAGCTTGCGGGATCAACCGCAGTGCCTCAATGGGTGACGGGGCGGTCAGCAAAGCGAAGCGCAGAGCGTCAGGTGTGCCAGCGCCATCCATGTACCAGCCCAGATGTTTGCGGGCCACGCGGTGGCCGTGGGTGGTGCCGTAAAAGCTCAGCATCGCCTCGTAATGCGTTGAGATCAGATCGGAAAGGGCATCGCCCTGCGGCAGTACGGGTGCAGGCGTGCCATGCAGAATATGCGCGATCTGCGCCAGCAGCCAAGGCTTGCCCTGCGCGCCGCGTCCCACCATCACACCGTCACCGCCAGATTGGTCGAGCGCGGTCTGCGCCGTTGTCGCATCGATGATATCGCCATTGGCGATCAGGGGGATCGTCACGGCCTCTTTCACCGCGCGGATCGCCTGCCAGTCGGCTTGGCCTTTGTAGAATTGGCAGCGGGTGCGGCCGTGAATGGTGATCATCTTGATCCCCGCCGCCTCGGCCCGCACTGCGATGGGGGCGGCGTTCAGCATGTCATCGTCCCAGCCGAGCCGCGTTTTGAGAGTGACTGGCACATCCACTGCGCCAACCACCGCCTCAATCAGACGCAGCGCGTGATCGGGGGTCTTCATCAGGGCCGAGCCGGAAGCACCTTGGGTCACCTTTTTGGCCGGACAGCCCATATTGATGTCGATGATCCGCGCGCCCTGCCCCACAAGTATCCGCGCGGCTTCGGCCATAGGCGCAGCTTCGCGACCGGCGATCTGCACGGCAGTACCTTCGACGCCAAGGCCCAGCTCAGCCTTTTCGCGGGTGCCGGGACGGCGGCAGAGCAGCTCGTGACTGGCGACCATTTCCGACACCACCAGCCCCGCACCGAACTGCGCCACCAAGGCGCGATAGGGCAGATCGGTGATTCCGGCCATCGGTGCCAGCAGCACCGGCGGGGTCAGATCAAAGGGAAGGGCCAGTCGTGTCACAATGCTTAATCCTTGGGCAACTGCGCTATCTGTAGCGGTGTCATGCGCTAACCTCAATGAAACACCCCCGAGATAGGCGATCAAATCGTAGCATGTGCCTAAAAATTAAGCATCCATCACGGATGATTGCGCTGGCGCAGGTGTTTGCCTAGACAGACGCCATGCAAACCCGCCCGCCTGAACCTGTCTTTGCCCTGATCGTCGCTGCCGGACGCGGCACCCGTGCGGGCGGCGGTACACCAAAGCAGTGGCGCAAGCTCGGCACGGCGCGGGTGATTGAGCACACCATCGACGCTTTTCGCCGCCATCCTTCGGTGCGCCAAATTGTGGTGGTACTTCATCCCGATGACGAGGCCCTCGGCGCGACACTTAAAGGCGACCTGATCCTGACGACCGGCGGTGCTGACCGCGCTGCATCAGTGCGTAACGGGCTTGCCGCCTTGCCGGAGAGTGGCAAAGTTTTGATCCATGATGCAGCGCGGCCTTGTGTGTCGGCGGGTGTTATCGACGGGGTTTTGGAGGCTTTGGAAACCGCCCCTGCCGCCGCCCCCGGCCTGCCGGTGACTGACGCGCTGTGGCAAGGTGCCGAGGGTCTGGTGACGGGGACACAGGATCGCAGCATGCTTTATGCCGCGCAAACGCCGCAGGGTTTTGACCTCGCGACCATCCGAGCGGCGCATGCGGCCCACCAAGGGGCTGCCGCGGACGATGTCGAGGTGGCGCGCGGCGCGGGGATCGATGTTGTCATCACCCAAGGCAGCGCCGATAACCTGAAGATTACCACGGCTGCCGATTTTGCCCGCGCCACACGTATTTTGGAGACGAAGATGGACATTCGCACCGGCAACGGATTTGACGTGCATGCCTTTGGCGCGGGCGATCACGTCATGCTCTGCGGCGTGAAAATACCACATGATCAGGGGCTTGTCGGTCATTCTGATGCAGATGTGGGCATGCACACGGTGAGCGACGCGATCTATGGCGCGCTGGCGATGGGCGACATCGGCCAGCACTTCCCACCTAGCGATCCGCAATGGAAAGGTGCCGAAAGCCATGTATTTTTACGCCATGCCGCAGATCTCGCGCGGAGCGAGGGATTTACCCTGACCCATGTCGATTGCACGCTGATCTGCGAATACCCCAAGGTCGGGCCGCACGCGGCAGACATGCGGGCGAAAATGGCCGAAATCCTCGGGATCGATCTGTCGCGGGTATCGGTCAAGGCCACTACGTCCGAGCGGCTCGGGTTTACCGGACGCGGCGAAGGCATCGCCTGTATGGCAACAGCAACATTGGTGAAAATATGAAACTGGCAACGCTTATCGGCACGCTCTTGGGTGTCGGCTATATCCGCCCCGCGCCCGGCACGTGGGGGTCGCTTGTGGCACTGCCTTGGGCGTGGCTGGTGCATATCATCGGTGGCTTTCCCTTGCTTGTCATCGGCATCATTGTGGCCTTCCTCAAGGGGTGGTGGGCAACGTCTAAGATGACCGAGGGCAGCGACGACCATGACCCGTCACACATTGTAGTGGATGAACTTGTCGGCCAGTGGATCGCGCTGGCGCCGCTCAGCTATGCCGCATGGACAATGGACATCAGCATCACCGCGATGTGGCCGGGCTGGATCGCGGCCTTCGCGCTGTTCCGGCTGTTTGATATCTGGAAACCGCTGATCATTGGCTGGGCCGACCGGCGCGGTGACGCCTTGGGCGTGATGCTGGATGATGTCTTTGCCGGTATTTTCGCAGCCATCGGTGTGTTGGCCTTGGCGGCACTTTATCACGGTGTGCTTTGACATGACTGTCGCGTCAGAGATCTTGGCGCAGTCTGCACGCGCGGGCGTGATGATTACCTGCGCCGAAAGCTGCACCGGCGGTATGGTTGCCGCCGCCTTGACCGATTTGCCGGGGTCATCCGCGATGTTTGACCGTGGTTTCGTGACTTATACCAACGCCGCAAAGATCGAGATGCTGGGCGTGGCGCAAGCCACCCTTTCCGCCCGTGGCGCAGTATCCGAGCAGATCGCCATCGAAATGGCACGTGGCGCCTTGGCACGGTCAGCTGCGGCACTGGCGGTGTCGATCACGGGGATCGCGGGGCCCGGCGGATCTGAGCACAAGCCCGAAGGGCGAGTTTGCTTTGGCATCGCAGCGAATGGTGCGTGCAAGACCGAGACCATCGAATTCGGTGCCCTTGGTCGCACTGCCGTGCGATGCGCTGCCCGCGACCACGCGCTCGGCCTGCTCCTCGCCGCGCTTGAGACTCTGCCTGATAAATAATCACACACGCCCGAGAGGCGCTTAATCCTTGGGCGTTTAACATTTTGCCCTGAAATGCGGCAGCTTTGCCCGCAATTAAGCTTCCCTGCCCGTCTGTGCTGCGCTTTCTGCCTGCAACCTTTGCAAACCGGAGAGCCACGATGATCGCCGCCGATACCGCCTGGATTATGACCGCGACCGCTCTTGTGCTGTTTATGACGCTGCCCGGCCTTGCGCTGTTCTATGGCGGTCTGGTGCGCAGCCGAAACGTGCTCAGCGTTTTCATGCATTGCTATGCCATTGCCTGTTTGATGAGCGTGTTGTGGTTCTTCGTGGGCTATTCCATCGCTTTCGGCCCCGGTGAAAGCGGTGTCTGGGGTGGCTTGGCCAAGGTCGGGCTGAATGGTGTGACCGCCGATTCCCTCGCCGGTACTATCCCCGAGGTCCTGTTCTTTGCCTTCCAGATGACCTTTGCGATCATCACACCAGCGCTGATTGTCGGCTCGTATGTCGAACGGGTCGGCTTTGGTTTTGTGCTGTTATTTTCCGGCCTGTGGATGCTGCTGTGCTATGCGCCAGTGGTGCATTGGATCTGGGGCGGCGGCATGATGTCCGATGGCGGGATTTTCGGCGTGGTCGGCGTTAAGGATTTCGCAGGTGGTATTGTGGTGCATGAAACTGCGGGCCTCGCGGCGCTGATCCTTGCTGTGTTCCTCGGTCCGCGCAAAAACAACAACACGCCGCCGCATAACCCCGGTTTCGTGATGATTGGTGCGGCAATGCTCTGGGTCGGCTGGTTCGGCTTTAACGGTGGCTCGCAGCTGGCCGCTGATGGCGGGGCCGCGATGGCGATCACTGTCACCCACATCTCTGCCGCGACCGCCTCGCTGACATGGGCGCTGTGGGAGAAGGTAAAGTTCGGCAAATCCTCGCTCGTCGGCATTGTCACCGGCACCATCGCGGGCTTGGCCTCGATCACGCCGGCTTCGGGCTTTGTCGGCCCGTGGGGCGCGCTGCTGATCGGCGCTGTCGCGGGCATCTTGTGTCAGGAAGCCGTAGTGATGATCCGCAACCGCCTCAAGATAGACGACACGCTGGATGTCTTTGCCGTTCACGGCGTGGGCGGGATTTTCGGCACCATCATGATTGCAGCGCTCGGGCTAGGCTCTTGGGCCGCTCAGCTTGGTGCCCTGGCGATTGTGGGTATCTTTACCACCGTCGTCAGCATCGCTCTTATCTACATTTGCAAGGCGATCACACCGCTGCGCGTTGACCTAGAGACCGAAACCAACGGCCTTGATTTGACGGTTCACGGTGAACGCGCCTACGATATGACCAGCTAGAACGGCACGTCTGCCGGAGGCATCTTGCTATGTCTTCGGCCCGTAAAGTGCTGCGGCCCGCGTCTCGAAGGCCCGCACCACGCGCTGCATCGCCTCGTTAAACACCACGCCGATGATCTTTTGCAGGATCATGTTGCGAAACTCGAAATCGACGAAGAAATGTACCTTGCAGCCGTTCTGCGTGTCTTCAAACGCCCAGTTGGAGCGCATGTGCTTGAACGGCCCATCCAGATATTCGGTGTCGATTTTCATCGCTTCGGGCCAAAGCACCACACGGCTGGTGAATCGCTCGCGGAATACCTTGAAGCTGATGACCAGATCGGCCTCCATCACGCGGTGATCGCCACGGTCTTCGTCCGTGCGGATACGCGCGGCAGCGGTCCATGGCAAAAATTCGGGGTAGCGCGCTACATCGGCAACCAGATCATACATCTGTTGCGCGCTATAGGGCAGTTCTCTGGTTTCGGAATGGGTTGGCATTGCTATCCGTCGCTGCTCGGGTTAGCCCTGTTTCACCGTTCAGAGCCATGACTTCAAGGGCAAAGCCATGTCGCACCCCCCCTATGTGATTGATGAAATGATTTCCGCCAAGGCGATTGCCGCGCGGATCGAAGCGCTGTCAAAGGCGATCCACGACGAATTTGACGGCACCGACAAGCTGATTGTTGTGGGGCTGCTGCGCGGCTCTTTCGTGTTTATTGCCGATCTGGTGCGTGAGCTTGACCTGCCGATCGAGGTCGATTTCCTCGAAGCCTCCAGCTATGGTGACGGCATGGAGTCTTCGCGCGAAGTGCGCATTCTCAAGGATTTGCGCGGCCCCATCGAAGGTCGAGATGTGCTGGTTGTCGAAGACATTGTTGATACCGGCCATACGCTTCACCACGTTGTAAACCTGCTGCTTTCGCGCGAACCGGCACGGCTTAAATCTATTGCGCTGCTGGATAAACCCGACCGCCGCGAGGTCGAGATGAAGGCCGATTGGACCGGCTTTGAGATCCCCGACGAATTCGTGGTCGGCTATGGCATCGATTACGCCCAGCGCAACCGCAACTTGCCCTATATCGGCAAAGTCCGTTTCACATGAACCCGCAATGGCTGTTCCGGATGTCGCGCTGGGCCCGCAATCCGCCGTCAATGGGGCGGGTCAAACTGGTGTTTGGTGTGATCCTCGTAGCGGCGCTGATCTGGGGCATTGACTGGCTCGGCTATTGGCCTGACTGGGCCCGCGCTGAGCGGATTCCGCGCAAGTTCTAGTTAATCACGAATTTGTTAATCTACCTTTAACCACCTGTGTTATCCTGTCGTCAGTATAGGGAGCATATTATGAAATTGATTACCAAAGCCGCAATTACGCTCGGCCTGAGCATTGCCGTTGTCGCCACCGCTGCTTTTTCAGCGAGCCATGTGTCGAAGCCGCAGGCTGACTCGGTCAAAGCCCGTCAGGGCCAGATGCAACTGATCGGATATCACACAGGTATCCTCGGGGCGATGGCGAAGGGCGAAGCCGAGTACGATGCTGCAAAAGCCACTTCCGCTGCCAAAAATCTGAACGCCGCCGCTAGTTTTGACCGCGCATCGCTGTGGCTGGAAGGCACGGAGCAGGGTGTTGCCGACGATAACCGCGCCAAGGCAGAGATCTGGACCGACGCTGCCGGATTTGATGCCAAGTTCATGGCCCTTCAAGATGCCAGCGCCGCGATGATTGATGCGGCTGGCACCGATCTCGACTCGCTCAAGGTGGCGATGGGGGATATCGGCAAGGCCTGCGGTGCCTGCCATGATGATTATCGCGGCCCCAAGAACTGATCGTTGAAGAGACTCGCACTGATCCTTGCAAGTTGCGCCATTCTCGGCGCGGCGGCGGGCTGGATGCTCACGGCACCAGCCCCGCTTGAGGCATCATATGGCGCCGGGCTGACCGCTGATCCTGATGCAGGGGCACTGGTCTTTGCAGCGGGCGGTTGCGCGTCGTGCCACACGGCTCCGACGGCTGAGCCGAGCGACGGCGGCCCCCCTGTCCTCTCCGGCGGCCTTGCGATTGTCAGCGACTTTGGCACCTTCCACGTCCCTAACATCTCTCCCGATCCGGACGCGGGCATTGGTAGTTGGACGCTTGCGCAATTCGCCCGCGCCGTGACCCAAGGTGTCTCGCCCGAGGGGGCACATTACTATCCGGCATTTCCATATACCGCCTACCATCATCTCGCCCCGCAAGACTTGGTTGACCTGCACGCCTTCATGATGACCCTACCCGCCTCGGCCACAGCGTCGGTGTCGCATGATGTAGGCTTCCCATTCAATGTCAGGCGCGGCTTGGGAGTCTGGAAGAAGCTTTATCTGCATGAAGATTACGTATTGGCAGGAGAACACACCCCTGAAGTATCACGTGGCCGCTATCTGGCCGAAGCACTTAGCCATTGCGCAGAATGCCATACATCGCGTGGCCCACTGGGTGGATTGAACCGCAGCCAATGGCTCGCCGGTGCGCCAAACCCGTCCGGCAAGGGCCGCATTCCCAATATCACCCCCGCCGCATTAGACTGGTCGGAAGCCGATCTGGTGGAATACTTCACCTCCGGCTTCACCCCCGACTATGACAGCGCTGGAGGCGAAATGGCCGAAGTGGTGCGCAACCTCGTGCAATTGCCGCAAAGCGACCGCGCAGCCATTGCCGCCTACCTCAAAGCCGTCCCGCCAGTGCCGAACGCACCAGCGGAGTAACGCGCACCTTAGCCGAGTCCGAGTTTTTTATTCCGTGCTGCCCGCAGCCGTGCAAAATCGTCGCCCGCATGGTAGGAGGACCGCGTCAAAGGCGAAGCGGAAACCATCAGGAACCCCTTGCCGTATGCCGACTTTTCATAGGCCGCAAACTCGTCAGGATGCACAAACCGGTCGACTGCATGGTGCTTCGGTGTCGGCTGCAAATACTGCCCGATGGTCAGGAAATCGATATCGGCGGCGCGCATGTCTTCCATTACCTGAATGACCGACTGACGGTCCTCGCCCAAGCCTACCATGATCCCCGATTTGGTGAACATCGACGGGTCCAGCTCTTTCACCCGCTGCAACAGCCGCAAAGAATGGAAATACCGCGCCCCGGGCCGTACCTCGGGGTAAAGCCCCGGCACCGTCTCAAGGTTGTGGTTAAACACATCGGGCCGCGCCTCGACGATTTGCTCCAACACGGCAGGATCGCAACGGATGAAATCCGGCGTCAAAATTTCGATGGTGGTGTCAGGGCTGCGATGGCGCACTGCGCGAATCGTCTGGGCGAAATGCTCCGCCCCGCCATCGTTGATATCGTCGCGATCGACCGAGGTAATGACCACATGTTTGAGCCCCAGCTTGGCCACGGCATCAGCCACCCGCCCCGGCTCGAAAGCATCCAGCGCCTCGGGCGGCTTGCCCGTCGCAATGTTGCAGAAGGTACAAGCGCGGGTACAAACCTCCCCCATGATCATCATGGTGGCATGGCCCTGGCTCCAGCATTCGCCGACATTGGGGCAACCAGCTTCCTCGCATACCGTCACCAGCTTGTTCTCGCGCATGATCCGCGCGGTCGCAGCATAACCCGCCCCACCCGGCGCCTTGACCCTGATCCATGACGGCTTCTTGGGCTGGGCGTTATCGGGCTTGCGCGCCTTTTCAGGATGACGCTGCTCCGGAATCTTCAAATCGCGCATCTGCACCATTCCTCGTATCGGTTGCCCCGTCTTACCACATCATCCCAAAGACAAAAGCCCAGCCCCGCACAAACCACCCATGCACCACGCGCGCGCTTGCCTTGATTTGGCAAAGTAAACTCGATCCGCCCCGTTGTTACCGCGCCAACGCCTGCGCCGCTTGCCACTGCTTTCGGAAAATACCTATCTTCCACAGGCGCTTACCATCAATAAAGGCCGAAAGCCCCTGTTTTCCCGTTGCACCGACGCCGCCAAACATTAGAATGATTCTAACAGCCGCGCTGACCCACGTTTTCCAACGCAGGCAGGCGGGTTGATAAGAAATTGCAAACAAACAACCTTCCGGAGGTTTTATGGACGGTGGCGATAAATGCCCAATGGGCAGAGCAAAACGATCAAACCGTGACTGGTGGCCAAACCAGTTGGATATCTCGGTGCTGCACCAGCACTCAGCCGAATCCAACCCGCTGGGCGCTGACTTCGACTATGCCGAGGCGTTCAAATCGCTCGACCTCGATGCGGTCAAGAAAGATCTCTTCGCGTTGATGACCGACAGCCAGGACTGGTGGCCCGCAGATTACGGCCACTACGGCCCGTTCTTCATCCGCATGGCATGGCACTCTGCAGGCACCTACCGCACGGCAGATGGCCGCGGCGGCGCAAGCTCCGGCAGCCAGCGTTTCGCTCCGTTGAACTCATGGCCCGATAACGGCAACCTCGATAAGGCGCGCCGCCTGCTTTGGCCCATCAAGCAGAAGTACGGCAATAGCCTGAGCTGGGCCGACCTGTTCATCCTCACCGGTAACTGCGCCATCGAATCGATGGGCGGCAAGGTCTTTGGCTTTGGCGGCGGGCGTACCGATGTCTGGGCCCCCGAGCAGGACGTCTATTGGGGCGGCGAAAACGAATGGCTCGCCACCAGTGACAAAGAAAACAGCCGCTACTCCGGCGAGCGGGATCTTGAAAACCCGTTGGCCGCCGTGCAGATGGGCCTGATCTACGTCAACCCCGAAGGCCCCGATGGCAACCCGGACCCGATGGGTTCAGGCCGTGACATCCGCGACACCTTTGCGCGCATGGCGATGAACGACGAAGAAACCGTCGCACTGGTTGCGGGCGGCCACACCTTCGGCAAGGCCCATGGTGCGGGCGATCCGCTGATGGTCGGCAACGACCCCGAAGGCGGCGCATTGGCCGATCAGGGCTTTGGCTGGAACAACAGCCATGAGACCGGTGTCGGCATCCACGTCACCACCTCCGGCGTCGAAGGCCCTTGGACCCCGACCCCGACCCAGTGGGACATGACCTATTTCGACGTGCTCTTCGGCAATGAGTGGGAACTGACGAAAAGCCCCGCCGGTGCCAACCAGTGGCAGCCGAAAGAGATGAAAGAGAGCGAGAAAGCTCCGCAGGTCGATGGCAACGGTAAGGTGCCGATCATGATGACCACCGCCGACATGGCGATGCGCATGGATCCGGCCTATGAGAAAATCGCCCGCCGCTTTCATGCCAACCCCGAAGAGTTCGCTGATGCCTTCGCACGCGCATGGTTCAAATTGACCCACCGCGACATGGGCCCCAAGGCGCGCTACCTCGGTCCTGACGTGCCTTCCGAAAACCTGATCTGGCAAGATCCGGTGCCTGCGGTCGATCACCCGCTTGTCGATGAGGCTGATGTGAAAGCCCTGAAGGCAAAGCTGATCGACAGCGGCATCTCTACCTCTGATCTGGTGCAAACGGCATGGGCATCAGCCTCCACCTACCGCGCGTCCGACATGCGTGGCGGGGCTAATGGTGCCCGCCTCCGGCTGGCGCCACAAAAGGATTGGGAAGTGAACCGCCCGTCCGAGCTGGCTGGTATCCTGTCGAAGCTCGAAGCGGTCCAGTCCGACTTCAACAGCGCGCAGAGCAACGGCAAGAAAATCTCGCTGGCCGATCTCATCGTGCTGGGCGGTGCAGCCGCGCTCGAAAAAGCATCGAACGAC
Source organism: Sulfitobacter brevis (assembly GCF_900112755.1). Taxonomy (GTDB): domain Bacteria; phylum Pseudomonadota; class Alphaproteobacteria; order Rhodobacterales; family Rhodobacteraceae; genus Sulfitobacter; species Sulfitobacter brevis. The sequence continues at coordinate 278,186 of NZ_FOMW01000002.1, forward strand.
GCAGGCCACGCCATCTCCGTGCCTTTCGTTCCAGGCCGCGCCGATGCCACAGCCGAACAGACTGATGCCGAAAGCTTTGATGTTATGGAGCCTGTCGCCGACGGGTTCCGCAACTACCTCAAAGGCCGCTACCGCATCACCGCCGAGGAAATGCTGGTCGACAAATCCCAACTCATGGGCCTCACCGCCCCTGAAATGGCCGTCCTTCTGGGTGGCATGCGGACGATTGGCGCAAACTGGGACGACAGCAAAACCGGTGTGCTTACCACACGCCCCGGCACGCTCAGCAACGACTTCTTTGTCACATTGTTGGACATGAACACCCGCTGGACACCCACATCAGAAGACGAAGCCGACTTTGAAGGAAAAGACCGGACATCAGGCGAAAAGCGCTTTACCGCCTCGCGTGTCGATCTGGTCTTCGGCTCCAACTCGCAACTGCGCGCCTTGGCTGAAGTCTACGGTCAAAGCGATGCAGAGCCAAAATTCCTGCGCGATTTCGTCGCCGCTTGGGACAAGGTGATGATGGCGGACCGCCACGAGTTGGCCTGATCCACGGCCACAATCAACAAAAAGGGCATCCAATCGGGTGCCCTTTTTCCTTTGTAGAGGATTTGCGAGTCAGCTTCACTTTTTGGCAAAACACCTCCACCAGAGGCCCGCCCATCCAAACGCACATCTGCGCCAGTATGATCCGCTCACCCGATAAGCGCACCACCCGGCCCCGTCGTCTCATCATAATGCCGCTTCAGTCGCATGAGGGCGATGCGCAACACAATTTTGCCCGATCGGGCCGACCACCCCAACCGCTTCTCGGCTGCCTCCAAGCCTTCTAAATAGCAGCAGCACCGCAATACCACGTCCGACAGGCCCGGCCCTAAATCTGCCAATGCCGACGCCACCCGCAACCGCGCCCGCGCAGGCGCATCACCGCCCCCGCTTCCTGCCGCCGCGCCGCCCGCCCCTGCTGTCAAAAAGTGGTCCCAGTTCTGGGCAACCCGTGCGCCCATCTGTGCCAGTTCAAAATCTTCGCGCAGCCGCTCGCCCGCATGGACCAACGCATCGCTTAAAAACGCCTCGCCGCTTCTGTCGCGTCGCCGCGCCAGCGCTGTCAAAGGGCTCTCGGCCAGACTATAGCGCACGCGGCGTGACCCGCGGGCATCGTTCCCGATATCGTCCGCCATCTCGTCGTCCGCCGTCTTGCCCGAAAATGCCGTCTGGCTTTCAGCAAATCCCGCCGCTCCGGTGCCGTCGTCACCCAGTTTGCTCATCAACTCTTCCAGCGCCGCACGGCCTGCCGAAGTGATAGTATAGCGGATAATCCGCCCTGTATTCGTCGCCGAGATCCAGTCTTTGAGCGCCATTGCCTGCGCCACAGAAGCCTCCACCACTGCCGTTCGCGCGCCGGCTCCTCCTGCTGTTTCGCGCACCACAATTGCCTTGTCCATTTGCGCCGCCACTGCCAATACCGCGCCGGTCTCGCAAAGCCGCCGTAGAATACGAAGCGCCTCGCGGTTCAGCGTGGTCTCGTCTGGCAGGGCGTCCTGTTGCGGTTTGGTGATCACCCTGTTCTCCTCAATGGACGTCTGTGGTTTTGCGGCGGCGGGCCCCTCAATCAGGTGCCGCAAGGCGGCATCGACCAATGGATCATCGCGCCGTGTCTCGATCCGACGGATTTGGCGCAAGATGGTTGAGGCATGGCATCCCGCCTCCCGTGCGAGCGCTCTAATCGGCTCGCCGGTTTCGGTATGGGCCAGGTAATGCCGCACCCCCTTGGGCACCCAGCCGGGCAAGCCAAACCCACCAATGGCACCACGCTCGTTAAGCCTCAAATCCACTTGCATCGCGTCTACCACCTCCATCTAATTTGGCGTTACCAACAGGTTATCCCCAGACATACCCACAGGACTCTGAGTTGCATTAGTTACCTGTTCGTTAAAATAGCCTCGCTTAGCCATCATTGTTTCCAAAGGATAAACAGTCGTAACGGCGGCGTGCGGCCCTGCCCCAGCCCACGCAACACCCTCAAAAGTTGTGCAATGCTCGCTTTACGGGACCGAGTCGGTTCACTGCGAAACTGTTCAGGAGCTTTCAATGCAAGATGTAATCACCATGCTGCAAAACATGCACAGACCCCGCCTGATGATGCGTGCCGCCAAGGTGGGCGCCGAAGGCTACCGCCGCGACGCGCATCTGCCACGCCTGCTGGGTCACAGCACGTTGCCACGCCACTATCAGGCACTTCTTAAATTGATTGAAATCGAGACCGAGCTAAATACAAAACGCAAGGCAACCGAACCAGACTACAGCCTGATGCGGCACCTTGACGTTTTGATTGCGATGGTCGGCGAAGCCCGCATATTGCGGGCCGCGCAAGTGCCGCTAGGGCTGGTGTGATTACATGAAGCTGTCGGGCTCGGCGGCCTTTTTCTGGGCCACAAACGCGTCCAGAGCTTCACGGGTCGCCGGATCCATCGCGGGCTGCTGATAGTCTGCCAACATCTTCTCGACACGCAGGCTGGCGAGCGTCTGGGTGTCGCGCGCGCCTTCTTCAGACCACGTCTCGAACGGTTTGTAGTCCAGCAGATCGCTCTTCCAGAACGCGGCCTTAAAGTTGGCCTGCGTATGGGCACAGCCCAGATAATGCCCGCCCGGCCCGACTTCGCGGATCGCATCCAGCGCCTGCGCATTCTCGTCCATCTGGATGCCCTGCGCCAGATGGTGCAACGTGCCTAACTGGTCCGCGTCCATCACAAACTTCTCAAAGCTGCTGACCAGACCGCCTTCAAGCCATCCGCAGGCGTGCAACATGAAGTTCACCCCTGACAGCAGGCCCATGTTCAAGCTGTTCGAAGTTTCGTAAGCCGCCTGAGCGTCCGGCAGCTTCGAGCCGCAGAACGAACCCGCTGAGCGGAACGGAAGGTTCATCCGCCGTGCAAGCTGACCCGCCCCATAAGTAATATGCGCGGCCTCAGGCGTGCCAAATGTCGGCGCGCCCGAATTCATGTCGATCGAGGTAACGAAGGCCCCGAAAATCACCGGCGCGCCTTTGCGCACCAACTGGCTATAGGCAATGCCTGCCAGAACCTCGGCCAAAACCTGCGTCAAAGTCCCCGCCACGCTGACCGGCGCCATCGCCCCGCCAACAATAAACGGTGAAATGATCGCCGCCTGATTGTTCTCGGCATAAACTTTCAGCGCGCCCATCATGACATCGTCGAATGTCATCGGCGAGTTGATGTTGATCAGCGATGTCATCACCGTGTTGTCCTGAACGAACTGCTCGCCAAACAACACACCGCACATATCGACCGAATCCTGCGCACGGCTCGGCTCGGTCACCGATCCCATGAATGGCTTGTCGCTCAGCGTCATATGCGCGTGCAACATATCCAGATGGCGCTTGTTCACCGGTACATCGGTCGGCTCGCAGACGGTGCCGCCGGAATGGTGCAGCCACTTCGACATATAGGCGAGCTTCACGAACTTATTGAAATCACCCATCGTGGCATAGCGCCGCCCACCTGCCGCATCACGTACAAAGGGTGGGCCATAAACCGGCGCCAGCACCAGATTGCGCCCGCCAATCACCACATTGCGCTGCGGATTGCGCGCCACCTGCGTATATTCCGAAGGTGCGGTCTTGCACAATTCGCGGGCCAACCCCTTGGGAATACGCACGCGTTCGCCATCCACGCTCGCACCGGCCTCACGCCACAGCGCCAAGGCTTCGGGGTTATCAGGGAAATTCACCCCGATCTCTTCGAGGATGATATCAGCATTGCGCTCGATGATCTCCAGCGCCTCTTCGGACAAGATCTCGAAGTTGGGAATGTTGCGCTCGATGTACTTTGCCGTCTCGAACGAAACCGCACTGCGCTCCGCGCGCCGCGCCGCACCGCCGCCGCCCCGTGCCCGTCGTGCTTCTCCTGCCATGATCGTTCCCTTCAAACCCAAATGTTGCCTGTCTCTACCGCACCGTTTCGACCCCGCTCGCGCGTATAACGCCCTGCCAGAGAAAAAAACGACATGACCCGCTTCATTTGGCCAAATAAACCTCCGGGGTTCGGGGCAGAGCCCCGATCCGCCCTTGCCACCTGTCCAGACCGCGCATAATCACTCTGTCATGACCCATATTGCATCCCCCTCCGACCACGACCGTCTGCTGATCATCGATTTTGGCAGTCAGGTTACCCAGCTCATCGCCCGCCGCCTGCGCGAATTGAACGTGTTTTGCGAGATTCACCCCTTTAATGCGGTGACAGATGAATTCCTGAAGGACTTCTCGCCCAAGGCTGTGATCTTCTCCGGCGGTCCGTCGTCGGTCTTCGCCGAAGGCGCGCCCATGCCGCCCGCGTCGGTTTTTGATCTCGGCGTGCCGATCCTTGGCATTTGCTACGGCCAACAGGTGATGATGCATTGCCTTGGCGGCCATGTAGAGCGCGGCCACGGCACCGCCGAATTCGGGCGGGCCTTCGTCACTCCGACAGGCCAGTCGCTCGATCTGCTCGAAGGCTGGTTTACCACCGATCGCGAACAGGTCTGGATGAGCCACGGCGACCACGTCAGCAAAATCGCCCCCGGCTTTCAGGTCTACGGCACCTCGCCCAACGCGCCTTTCGCCATCACCGGTGACCCCGCGCGCAACTTCTACGCGGTGCAGTTCCACCCCGAAGTGCACCACACGCCCAACGGCGCACGGCTTTATGAAAACTTCGTGCGTCTGGCGGGCTTCAAAGGCGACTGGACGATGCGCGCCTACCGTGAGGAGGCGATTGCCGCGATCCGCGAACAGGTTGGCGATCAAAAGGTGATCTGCGGCCTTTCCGGCGGGGTCGATTCGTCGGTCGCGGCTGTGCTGATCCACGAGGCAATCGGAGACCAGCTGACTTGCGTTTTCGTGGACCACGGATTGCTGCGCAAAGGTGAGGCCGAAGAGGTCGTCACCATGTTCCGCGACAACTACAATATGCCGCTGATCCATGCCGACGAGCAGGCGCTGTTTCTAGGTGAGCTTGATGGCGTAAGTGACCCCGAGACCAAAAGAAGAATTATCGGCAAGCTCTTTATTGACGTGTTCCAGAAACACGCCACTGCCGTCGGCGATGCCAAGTTTCTGGCTCAAGGGACGCTCTATCCTGACGTGATCGAAAGCGTCAGTTTTTCGGGCGGTCCTTCGGTCACAATCAAGTCGCATCACAACGTGGGTGGCTTGCCCGAAAAGATGGGCCTCAAGCTGGTCGAGCCGCTGCGCGAACTCTTCAAAGACGAGGTTCGCGCTTTGGGCCGCGAACTGGGTCTGCCCGCATCTTTCATCGGTCGCCATCCTTTCCCCGGCCCCGGTTTGGCAATCCGCTGCCCCGGCGAAATCACCCGCGAAAAGCTGGCGATTCTGCGCGAGGCCGATGCGGTTTATATCGACCAGATACGCCGCCATGGTCTTTATGACGAAATCTGGCAGGCATTTGTCGCGATCCTGCCGGTGCGCACTGTTGGCGTAATGGGCGACGGCCGTACCTATGACTTCGCCTGCGCCCTGCGCGCCGTGACTTCGGTCGACGGGATGACAGCGGATTACTACCCTTTTACCCATGAATTCTTGGGCGAAACCGCCACGCGCATCATTAACGAGGTGCCCGGCATCAACCGCGTGACCTACGACATCACCTCCAAACCTCCTGGCACCATCGAATGGGAATAAATCCGGAAATTGGTGCGGTTACCCTGACCGGTCGCTTGATCTGCACGGATGCAGATCAAGCGACGCGCGTACAGGCCGCATTGGCCGAGCATATCGCGCTAACGCGGGCCGAGGCCGGGTGCCTTTCGTTCGACGTATATCCTACGGGCGATCCGCTGGTCTGGCAGGTCGAGGAGCGCTTCCGCGACACCGATGCCTTCAAGGCCCATCAGGCCCGCGCCGCCGCCTCTGACTGGGGCCGCCAAACGGCGGGCATCACACGGGACTACGTCATCACTGGCATGTCATGAACACCACCCTGCGCGCCGCGATCTGGATGATCGGATCAATCGCCTCGTTCACTACGATGGCCGTTGTCGGCCGCGAGCTGGGGATTCGCGACACCGGACCGCAATTCGATACCTTCGAAATCATGATGTATCGCAGCGCCTTTGGCGTGCTGGTTGTCGTTGGTTTCGCATGGGTCACAGGCGCTTGGCGGCAAATCAATTCCCGTAACTTCGGGCTGCAAGCCGCACGTAACCTAGCGCATTTTACGGGTCAAAACCTGTGGTTCTATGCCGTGACCGTGCTGCCGTTGGCGCAAGTTTTTGCGCTGGAGTTCACCACCCCGCTCTGGGTTATCGTGCTGTCGCCGCTGATCTTGGGCGAACGTTTGACAGGGCCGCGGGCGTTGGCGGCGATACTCGGGTTTATCGGCATTTTGATCGTCGCACGCCCCGACATGGCAGGCATCAACACTGGCATGATCACCGCCGCCAGCTCTGCGGTGTTCTTTGCGCTTACCATGATGTTCACCAAGCGGCTGACCCGCAGCCAAGGCATCACCACGATCCTTTTCTATCTTACCACCTTGCAACTGGGGTTCGGCCTGATCGCGGCGGGCTACGATGGCCAGATCACCCTGCCCGATGCGAGCAGCGTGCCCCTGCTGGCCACTATCGGGGTCTGCGGTTTGCTGGCGCACTTTTGTCTCACCAACGCGCTGGCCATTGCCCCTGCAACCGTCGTGGTGCCGATTGATTTCGTGCGCCTGCCGGTGATCGCGATTGTTGGCAAACTGGCCTATGACGAGGGCTTTGATGTCTGGGTGCTGGTTGGCGCTGCGGTGATCTTTGCGGGCAATTACCTCAACATCTGGTACGAAACCCGAAAGCCCGCTGTCGTAAAAATGTAACGACACGTAGCGTCGCAAAACCCTTCCCCAGCGTCATGCGTTGACCAAATCCCTCCTACGTCCGCTTATGCATCCAACACCTGCTGAGGTCAGTGAGCGTGTAACTTCTGGGGAGGAGTAACGATGAATATCAAGTTTGCAGCCGTCGCCGCACTTTTGGGCAGCACCTGTGCCGCCTCTGCCGGTGGCATCGACCGTTCGGGTCAGTCTATCACGGCTTTGTTTGAAAACGGCCGCTACGGCGAGCTTAGCTTTGCCAGCGTTTCGCCCAGCACGTCCGGCACATCTGTCGCGGGTCTCGGCAGCCGCAATTCGGGCGATCTGACGCCCAGCTATTTCCAGTTTGGTGCCGCCTACAAGGCCGACATCAACGAGCAGCTTTCCTATGCGCTGATCTATGACCAACCCTTTGGCGCCGATGTCGCCTACCCCGGTGGCACAGGTTATTTTGCCCAAGGTTCCAAAGCCGAGTTTGAGAGCCACGCCATCACTGGCCTGTTGCGCTACAAGATGGCCAATAACGTCAGCGTCCACGGTGGTGTGCGCGTTCAGACTATCGAAGCCTCGGCAACAGTGCCCTTCGTGACCGGTGCTGCTGGTCCCTTCGCAGGCGCCCCTTACACCGTAAAGGGCGAGCGCGAGACTGGCGTCGGCTATGTTCTGGGTGCCGCCTATGAAAAGCCCGAGATCGCATTGCGCGTTTCGCTGACCTATAACTCCGCGATCAGCTATGACGTCGACACCACTGAAAGCTCGGTTCTGGGGCCAAACCGCTCCACCACCGAAGTCGAGACACCACAGTCGGTCAACCTCGAGTTCCAGACAGGCATCGCCGCAGACACACTGCTTTTTGGTGGCGTCCGCTGGACCGATTATTCTGAATTCAAAATTCCTCCGGCGAGCTATGCAGCCCTCACCGGTTCATCACTGCTGAGCTACGCGGACGACGTTTACACCTATTCCTTGGGTGTCGGTCGCAAGATCAACGACACATGGTCGGTTTCCGCCTCGGTTGGCTATGAAAAATCCAATGGCGGCTTTGCCTCCAACCTTGGCCCGACTGACGGCAACAAAAGCCTCGCGCTGGCCGCGGTCTATACCCGCGACAACATGAAGATCACCACGGGTGTGCGCTATGTAAACATCGGTGACGCGCAAACCGCGATCCCCAATTTCGCACCTGCCGCGAATTTCGAAGATAACGACGCCGTCGCCTTCGGCATGAAGGTCGGCTTCACTTTCTGATCTCTCTTTCAGAACACTTTCTAGGCTCGTCGCATCGCTGTGGCGGGCCTTTTTCGTGGCTTGCGCATGTTTCGGGTCGCCCCAACAGGTGTCCCAACATAAAGCTGTCCCATGAGCCCACAAAAAACCATCTCCCCGCGTGCCTGGATCGAACTTTTGCTTCTGGCGCTGATCTGGGGCGCGTCGTTCCTGTCGATCCGCGTTGCCCTGGATGAAATCGGTCCGCTGACCATCGTCGCGCATCGGGTGCTTTGGGCGATGCTGATGCTTTGGAGTGTGGTCTTTGCCATGCGCCTGCCACTGCCGCGCGGATTGCCCATTTGGGGGGCGTTCTTGATGATGGGGCTGCTCAACAATGTGGTGCCTTTCGTGCTGATGGCATGGGGTCAGCAGTTTATCACCAGCGGGCTGACCTCGATCCTCAATGCCGCTACGGCAGTGTTTGGCGTGCTCGCCACCGCCGTCTTTTTCGCGGACGAACGGATTTCGCCGCGCAAAGCACTGGGTGTCACTTTGGGCTTTGCCGGCGTGGTCTGCGCCATCGGCTTTGAGAACTTGCGCAACTTCGATATCCGCTCGCTGGCGCAGCTGGCGGTAATCGGCGGCACGGTTTCCTACGCGCTGGCCTCGGTCTGGGCGCGCAAAAAGCTCGGTGGACAGTCGCCTCAGGTCGCCGCTGCGGGGATGCTCACAGGTTCGGCGCTGGTCATGGTGCCTTTGGCATGGGTCTTTGAGGGCCCAATGACCCTCGCGCTGCAAACCCCCACCCTGCTGGCAATCGCCTATTTCGCGCTTCCGGGCACCGCGCTGGCCTATCTGCTCTATTACCGTGTGCTGGCGATGGCGGGCAGCGGCAATCTGATGCTCGTCACGCTGCTGATCCCGCCCGTGGCAATCACCCTTGGCGCGCTCTTGCGGGACGAGACCATGCGCCCTGCGGCTTACGGCGGATTTGCCCTGCTGGCGCTGGGGCTTTTGGTGCTGGATGGCCGTGTCTGGCGTCTGCTGCGGGCATGGGGTACTCAGGGCAAACCCTGACAGATACGGACGCCACAACAATGCTTTACCCCACTGCCCAAGATTGGCGCGCAGCACCGCAACGCAAGGTGCTTGTCTTTGGAATGTCCGGTCTGGGCAAAACCCATCTGTCGGGCTTGCTGCGCGGCACCGGTGACTGGTTTCACTATTCCATCGATTACCGTATCGGCACGCGCTACCTGGGCGAGATCATCGCCGATAACGCCAAGGCCGAGGCGATGAAGGTGCCGTTCCTGCGCGAACTGCTGCTCAGCGATTCGATCTACATTGGCTCCAACATCACTTTCGAGAACCTCTCCCCCGTTGCCACATGGCTCGGGAAACCCGGCAATCCGGCCAAAGGCGGGTTGCCAATGGCGGACTACGCCAAGCGCCAAGAGGCCTTCCGTCAGGCCGAAATCGCCGCCCTTAACGACACCGCACATTTCGCGACCCGCGCCCAAAGCCTTTATGGCTATGACCACTTTATCTGCGACACTGGGGGATCAATCTGCGAATGGGTTGATGCCGCCGATCCCGCCGACCCGCTGCTAAGTGCGCTCTCAGAGGAATGTCTGCTGGTCTGGATAAAGGGCGACGCGGCCCATACCCAAGAGTTGATCCGCCGCTTTGACAAAAACCCCAAACCGATGGCCTACCAGCCCGCCTTCCTTGCCCGCGTCTGGGAGGAATACCTTGCGGAGAAAGAGTGTGTGCCCGAAGTCGTCAATCCCGATGCCTTCATCCGCTGGACCTATGCCAAGGCGCTCAACCACCGTCAGCCGCGCTATGAGGCAATGGCGAAATGGGGCGTCACCATTTCCGCCGATCAGGTCGGCGCGCTGAAAAATCAAGATGATTTCACCGATTTGATCGCCAGTTGCCTGCCGACATGACCGAACAGTGATCACCCCAGCCCTGCCCTGCCTCTTGGCACGCGCCGCCTTGCGGCCTATCTAAACGCCTCACCGACCAAAGGTTTCTCTCATGCCCATCAAGATCCCCTCCACCCTGCCTGCCTTTGACGTGCTGACGCGCGAAGGCGTGATGGTGGTGGATGAGGAGCTTGCCGCCAGTCAGGACATCCGCCCGCTGCGCATTGCGCTGCTGAACCTGATGCCCAAGAAAATCCAGACCGAGAACCAGTTCGCCCGTCTGATCGGCGCGACGCCCTTGCAGATCGAGCTCAGCCTGTGGCGGATGACCGACCACCGTACCCGCAATACCGCCGCCGAACATATGAAAAGCTTCTACCGCCCCGTGAGCAAAATCTGGGATCAGAAGTTTGACGGGCTGATCATTACCGGCGCGCCGATTGAGCATATGCCGTTCGAGGATGTCACCTATTGGGACGAGCTGCGCCGCGTCATGGACTGGACCCAGACCAATGTGCACTCCACCTTTGGCGTCTGCTGGGGCGGCATGGCGATGATCCACCATTTTCACGGCGTCGACAAACATATCCTGAGCGATAAGGCTTTTGGGTGCTTCCGCCACGCCAACCGCGCCCCCGCCTCACCCTACCTACGCGGGTTTTCGGACGAATGTGTGGTGCCTGTGTCGCGCTGGACCGAGATGAAGCAAGCCGAGGTCGACGCCCAACCAGGCCTCACCACCCTGCTCAGCAGCGACGAAGTCGGGCCTTGTCTGGTCGAGGACGCCTCCCACCGCGCGCTCTATGTGTTCAACCACTTTGAATACGACCGTGAAACGCTCAAGCAGGAATACGACCGCGACGCCGCCGTCGGCGTGCCGATCAACGTGCCCTGCAACTATTACCCCCAAGACAATCCCGCACTGCCGCCAGTCAACCGTTGGCGCAGCCATGCGCATCTGCTCTATGGCAACTGGATCAACGAGATGTACCAGTCGACGCCGTTCGATCTGAACGCCATTGGCCACTAAGGTGCTCCTGTCCCTGCTGGTCCTTCTCGCGGTCATGATCGCGCTGACCCAATGGCGTGCCGGCCAGCGCGAGGCCCGTGCCATCCGTGATTTTCTGCCCGTCGGGCAGATCGTCGATGTGGATGGCACGCAGGTCCACGTGCAAATTCTGGGCCAGCCCAAAGGTGCCGCGCCCGATCTTGTCATGCTCCACGGCGCCAGCGGCAACCTGCGCGACTTTACTCTCGACCTCGCGGCGCGGCTCGCAGAAGACTACCGCGTGATTTTGATGGACCGCCCCGGCCTTGGCTGGACGGCACGGCTGCCGCAGCATATCGGTGCGTGGAACGCGTCGTCGGAGACACCAAGCGAACAGGCAGAACTGCTCTACCGTGCCGCGCAGCAAGTCGGCGCTGACCGCCCCATCGTGCTCGGCCATTCTTACGGCGGTGCCGTGGCGCTCGCTTGGGCGCTTGATCATCCCGCCGCAGCCTTGGTGCTGGTGGCGGCTGTGTCAGAGCCTTGGCCCGGCAGTCTGGGCTGGACCTACCGCATGACCGGATCGGCAGCAGGCGGCGCGCTCGCGATCCCGCTCGTCACGGCCTTCCTGCCCGAGCGTTTCGTCGCAGCCAGTATCGAGAGCATCTTCGCCCCACAACAGGCGCCTGACGGCTATGCCGAACACCTCGGCACTGACCTCACCCTGCGCCGCACCTCGATGCGTGCAAATGCCCAACAGGTCAATTCGCTGCTGCCGCACATCGTGGCGATGCAACAGCGCTATGACACGCTTTCTCTACCGATTGAGCTGATCCACGGCACCGCCGATACCATCGTGCCCGCACATATCCATGCCGAAGTTTTCGCCCGCGAGGTACCTTCTGCCGTGCTGACCCTGATGCCTGACATCGGTCACATGCCGCATCTCGTCGACCCGCAAGCCACGGTTGATGCGATCCACCGCGCTGCGCAAAGGGCGGGTTTGCGTTAACGCAGCCAACGGCCCATATTGAACCCAACACTCATTCCGGAGGCACTATGACACTGCCCTTTGACGGCGCAATCAGCGCGTTTTTCGAAAACGATGCGCCTTCTGAGTTGCGCAATGAAATTCGCCGTGCCGAAAAGGACGATGTCCTCGGCAATAGCTATCCCCATTCCGAACGGCTGGCCCGCAAGGTCTATGAGAAAGACTACGAAAAGCTGCAGATCGAATTGGTGAAACTGCAGGCTTGGGTGCGCGACAGCGGCACCCGTATCGCGATGGTCTTTGAGGGCCGCGACGCCGCGGGCAAAGGCGGCACCATCGGGCGGATGCGCGACAATCTAAATCCGCGTTCAGCCCATATCGTCGCCTTGCCCAAACCCACTGAAACCGAAGCGGGCCAATGGTATTTTCAACGCTATATCAAGCACCTGCCCACCGCAGGCGAAATGGTGTTCTATGACCGCTCGTGGTACAATCGCGGCGTGGTCGAACCCGTCTTTGGCTTTTGCACCGACGAGCAGCGCGCGCATTTCTTCCAACAGGTGAACCCCTTTGAGGCGATGTTGGTCGAAGACGGCATCCACCTGTTTAAATTCTGGCTCAACGTCGGGCGCGCTGAACAACTGCGCCGGATGCTGGCCCGCGAAAGCGACCCGCTTAAACAGTGGAAGCTCAGCATGATCGACGTCAAAGGCCTTGGCAAATGGGACGCATACTCCGCCGCGATCCGCGACACCCTGACCCGCAGCCACACCGACGCCGCCCCTTGGACGGTGATCCGTTCGGACGACAAACGCCGCGCCCGCCTCAATGCCATCCGCGTGGTGCTCAGCGCGTTCGATTATCCGCAAAAAGACCGTAAGGCGATTGGCACAGTTGACCTTGAAATCGTCGGCACACCGGACATCTGGGATGCCTAAACGCGGCTATCATCACGGCAATCTACGCACGGCCCTGACCAATGCAGCGTTGCAATTGATCGAATTGCGCGGCCCGACGGGCTTCACCCTCTCCGAGGCTGCCAAACAGGCTGGCGTCACCCCTGCAGCGGTCTATCGCCACTTTGAGGGGCGCGAAGACCTGATCGCCGAAGCCGCCATGCAAGGTTATGAAATATTCGGCGAACGTATGGAGGCCGCCTACCAGTCCGGCCAGCCTTCGGCGCTGAAGGCTTTTGAAGCGACGGGCCGCGCCTATCTTGCCTTTGCCCGCGAATTTCCCGGCCACTACATTGCGATGTTTGAATCCGGTATTTCAGTCAATCGCAGCCCGGAACTTGCCAGCCTTGCGAACCGCGCCAACGGCGTACTTGAAAAAGCCGCCGCCGACCTCAGCCAACACATCCCTGCCGAAAAACGCCCGCCCGCCGCGATGTTTTCTGCCCATATCTGGGCGATGAGCCACGGCGTGGTCGAGCTTTTCGCGCGTAACTCCCCGGGACGGGCCTCGCCGTTTCCAGCAGACGAACTGCTGGAAAGCGGCATCGGCATCTATCTGCGTGGCCTTGGTCTGATCGGCCCCGACGACTAGATCACGCGGCTTGCGCCAAATCCCCCATGATCCCCGCCGCAATCTCGAACGACCGAAGCCGCGCGGCGTGATCATGGATTTGCCCTGTCAGGATCATCTCGTCCGGCTGATACCGCGTGATCATCTCTTGCAACTGCGCCCGCACCGTAGCGGCAGAGCCCACAGCCGAGACCCGCAACGCCTGATCGACGCCCCTCCGCACAGCTTGCCCGATCTCCGCGTCGATATCCTTTACAGGTCGCGGCAACTTGCCCCGCTGTCCGGTCCGCATCCGCGCAAAAGCCTGTTGCATCGAGGTCCGCAAATAAGCCCCCTCCGCATCGCTCTCTGCCGCAAAAACATTGGCCGCCAACATGAAATGCGGCTTTTTCCATTGCGCCGAGGGTCGGAAGTCACGCCGGTAAATCGCAATCGCATCTTCCAATGCGTCAGGGGCGAAATGCGAAGCAAAGGCATAGGGCAATCCGAACTGCGCAGCCAATTGCGCCCCGAACAGCGACGATCCGAGAATCCAGACCGGCACCTGCGTCCCTTCACCCGGCAAAGCCCGCACCTGTGCTTGTGGCTTGGCTTCACCCAGATAGCCAATCAACTCGGCCACATCTTCGGGAAAACGATCACCCCCCGCACGCCGCAACGCGTGATACACCGCCCCGTCGCCACCCGGCGCACGCCCCAGCCCCAGATCAATCCGGTCGCCATGAATCGTCGCCAGCGTGCCAAACTGCTCGGCTATCGCCAATGGCGCATGGTTGGGCAACATCACCCCGCCTGCACCAACCCGAATAGTTTTCGTATGATCCGCCACATGCCCGATCAACACCGAGGTCGCCGCCGAGGCGATCCCCGGCATGTTGTGATGCTCGGCCATCCAGTACCGATGATAGCCCAGCTTTTCCGCATGCTGCGCCAGTTCAACAGTATTGGAAATTGCCGTCGCCGCATCAGCGCCCTCAGGCACTGGCGCCAGATCAAGTACAGAAAATTTCACGAGATATTTCTCCTTCGTTGCACCCCATATAGGCACCCGCCCCGCAACAAGAACACCTTGCCGCTCTTTTTGACCGAAAATATCATAGAGGGGGGCCGGGGAGGCAAAGCCACCCCGGCCCCCCTCACAAAACCCGTACAAACGAAAAAGGCCGCCCCGAGGGACGGCCTTTTCCAATTCTGATAAAGCAGAGATTAACGCTTGGAGAACTGGAAGCTCTTACGCGCTTTGGCCTTACCGTATTTCTTACGTTCCACAACGCGGCTGTCGCGTGTGAGGAAGCCTGCGGCTTTCAACGCGCCACGCAGCGAGGGATCATAAAGCTGCAGCGCCTTGGAGACACCGTGCTTTACCGCACCGGCCTGACCAGACAGACCGCCACCCTTAACGGTCGCCACAACGTCGAACTGGTCAACGGTGTTGGTGATCCCGAACGGCTGGGCCAGGATCATCTGCAAAACAGGGCGCGCAAAATATTCGTTCTGCGGCTTGCCGTTTACAGTTACCTTGCCGGAACCTGGCTTGATCCAGACGCGGGCGACCGCATCTTTACGCTTGCCGGTCGCATAGGCGCGGCCCAAAGAGTCGCGCACAGGCTCGCGCGGGGTCATGTCAACTTCGGTGCCCTGAACGGCGCCGATGTTTTCAGTCACGGCCGCTTCGAGACCTTCGAGTGTTTTGATTTCTTCAGCCATGCTCATGCACTCCGCGTGTTTTTAGAGTTCATGGACTTCACATCCAGAACTTCGGGGCTCTGGGCCTCGTGTGGGTGTTCGCCACCTGCATAGACTCGCAGGTTTGTCATGATCTGGCGGCTCAGACGGTTGCCGGGCAGCATGCGCTTGACGGCCTGTGTCACGATACGCTCGGGGTGTGCACCCTCAAGGATCTGCGCTTTGGTGCGCGATTTGATCCCGCCGGGGTGGCCGGTGTGCCAGTAGAAGTGCTCTTCGCGCTTCTTGCCGGTCATCTGGACCTTCTCAGCATTGATAATGATGACATTGTCACCACAATCCATGTGAGGAGTGAACGACGGCTTGTGCTTGCCGCGCAGGCGCATGGCAACGATCGAAGCAAGACGGCCCAGCACCACGCCTTCGGCGTCGATGATGATCCATTTCTTGTCGATGTCTGCCGGTGTAGCAGTAAAGGTTTTCATCGGTGTGTCCTGTGTATGTTAGCGGGCGCAAGGCAAAACCCTACGCCGTCAGGGGATGGCCGGGGTATAAAGCAGCCCCGCGCACCGTCAAGAGCGTTAAATCACATAAATTTCAGCAATATCAGATACTTACAAATAAGGTATTATAATACCCCAAAATTGCCCTCGATCTGCTGCCTCAAACTCCGATTTGCTCGGGCGGATTGTCGAGCAGCCTGCGCAAACGTCCGATGGCGGCACTAAAGCTGTCGATCCCTACGCCTGCATTGATGGCCATACGTACCGCATGCGGGGTGCGGGCGTCGCGGGGTGAAAATTCCTCCGCGGGGCGCACCGGCACATCTGCCGCCTCCGCGGCCTGACAGAACGCACTGGCCCGCCAGCCTTGCGGCAATGTCAGCCACAAGAACGGCACATCGGGCGAATAGCGCATGTCATGACCGCGCAAAATGCCGGCGGCCACCTCAATATAGCGCGCATAGGTCTCGCGGGCCGCATTGGTCAGCCCTTCAAGGCGCGGGTCCGCCAGCAGCAACGCTGCGAGATCAATCATCGGAGTCGGCAGGCCAAACATGCCATGCTCCTTGGCGCGGCGCAGCAGCCCCACCTTACCGGGGGGCGCCACCGCAAACCCCAATCGCAGCGCTGGCGTCAGCGTCTTGGCGATCGACGAAATATACCATCCCAGATCAGGCGCCAGTAAACGATAGCTTGCCTCGCGCGCCACCCCCATCCGGTAGCAGTCATCCTCCAGAATCTGGATGCCGTTGGCGCGGGCGACTTCGACCAGCTCCATCCGCCGCGACAGCGGCGTTTTCACTACGGTCGGGTTATGCACCTCGGGCGAGGTGCATAGGATTTGCGCATCACAGCCCCGCGCGGCCCGCGCCAGCGCTTCGGGGATAATGCCATGCGCGTCCATCTCGACAGGGACGACATCAGCCCGCATCAACTCCGCCGCACGGCGAAACCCCGGATAGGCCAGCTCTTCCACTAACACGGTCGGGCGGCGTCCGGTCAGCACGGCCTGAAGCACCAGCAATATCGCATGCTGCCCGCCGCCGGTAAGAACGACGTCATCGGCATCGATCTGCCCCAAGGGGCAATCCGCCATCCATCCCAAAGCCGCGCGACGCGCCGCTGCTGCCGCTGGACGTGACGGATAATGCATAACACCCGAGGCTGGCTCCTGCGCGACCTTGCCCAACAATTCGCGGATCAAACCCGCCTGCCCGACCTCCGGCAGAACGGGCGAGAACAAGTTAACGCGAAAGCTCTCCCGCGGGCTGTTGTGTGGCACTGTGTTAAGCTCAAGCGGCACATAGGGCTCGTCCGGCTCCGGCGCTGACACAAATGTTCCGCGCCCGACGCCGGCGGTCAGCGCGCCTTCATCCGTCAAAACAGTATAGGCCCGCGCGACCGTGCCGGGGGTAATACCCAATTTCCACGCCAGTTCGCGCACCGGCGGCAGGCGCGCGCCTTGCGCCAACAATCCCTGTGCGATGGCCGCACGAATGTCCTGCGCAACCGCGCGATATTTCGGCCCCGCCGCCTCGGCGAGTTTCGGCTCCCAAATTGTATCCATTACAATGTTTCTCTGGTTTCCATGTAAACTATATTGTATCAATTTCTTGTAGCAATCCTGCTCATTGTGTCAATACAATATTAGGACAAGGAGTTTTTCCATGACACAGGTGATGACCAATACCCCCGATGCATTTGGTGTGCTGAACCAGCGCGGCCTGCCCGTGCTTGCAGTTCTGGCGCTCAAATTTGCGGTCTGCCTGACGACATGGACAACCCGCCGCCGCACCCGCCTTGCGCTGCAACAACTAGACGCCTGGCAACTCGCGGATGTGGGCCTCACACCGGATTTGGCCTCGCAAGAAGCCACCCGCGTGTTCTGGAGAGCGTAGCATCCCTGTGGCGCTTTACAGACCTCTTCACTGGGCCGGGATTTCCCGGCCCATTTTTCGTCAGCCCATAATTTTCCGGCTGGCCTAAACGGCCATCTGTTTTGGCGGGATGGCGTAGGTCAGGCTGGCCCGCGCCACGGGCAGATCCGAGCCTTCGGAATGTATCAATACATCCGTTACCGATAGCGTCCGCCCGAGCTTTAACAGCCGCGCCGTCGCAACCAGCGGCACATCAGCCAAGGGCTTGCGCATAAAATCAATCGAGCAATTCGTCGTCACGGCCAGAGCTTGCGGCCCGATCTGGCTGAGCGTTGCGAGGTAGGCCGCCACATCGGCCAACGCAAACATTGACGGGCCAGACACTGTGCCACCGGGGCGCAAATGCTTGTCGGCGGTCAACAACCGCATGGTAATGCCGCTCTCACCCACATGATCCACGGCAAAGTCATCCGCCACCTGCTGAAACACTTCGCGCATGAAATCTGTCAGTGCCTGCGCATCCATTACCACGGCCATACTTGTTCTCCCTGTTCGGTCCGGCCTAGACTTGTCCCGGTTCTGGCGGGAGGTGCAAGATGGCAATTCTGGATATCGAGACGCGCGGCGCGGTTGCCCATCTCACGATGAACGCGCCCGAGCGGCTGAATGCGATCAGCGACGAGATGCTGGAGGCGCTGCAAACCACCCTCGACAGGCTCGCAGACGACCCCAACATTCGGGTGATCATTCTCGCGGGCACGGGCAAGGCATTTTGTGCTGGCCACGATCTGCGCCAAATGACGGCGATGCGCCAAGCCAGCGATGGCGGGGCAGCGGCGTTCAAAGACTTGTTCGAGCGTTGTGCCCGTGTGATGGCGCGCATCCGGTCGATGCCGCAACCGGTGATCGCGCAGGTACACGGCATTGCCACCGCGGCCGGATGCCAATTGGTCGCGACTTGTGATCTGGCCGTTGCCGCCGAAGACACCCGATTTGGCGTGAACGGTGTGAATATTGGCCTGTTCTGCTCAACACCGATGGTGGCGCTGAGCCGTAATATCCCGCGCAAACAGGCGTTTGAGATGCTCACCACCGGTGACTTCATCTCCGCCAACCGCGCGCAGGATTTGGGGCTGGTCAACCGCGTGGTGCCGCACTCCAAGCTTTCCGCCACCACCCAAGCACTTGCGACGCAGATCGCAGCCAAGCTTGGGGTCGCCGTCAAGATCGGCAAACGCGCCTTTTACCAGCAACTCGAAATGCCGATCGACGCCGCCTATGATTTCACCGGTCAGGCCATGGTCGAAAACATGCTGCACAGCGATACCACCGAAGGCATCGAGGCATTTCTGGAAAAGCGTGACCCCAACTGGATACAGTAACGCCAGCTTCACAACCCTCCCGACGAAGGTACTAACGGACTCCCGCTTGCTGGCACGGTCTATGCGATTCGGCTCCAATTAATTGCCACGCGTGCAACGTAACGCCCCCTCCTGAGATTTACCGCATATTCTGGCGGCCTTGGGCACATTGGCCCGCATCAAAGACAGGTTGGCCCGGTTTAAAAGACGAGCAATCGTGGTCTGAAGGTGCCGCAAACTGTGCGCATAGGCCTTTGTGTTGACCCGATCATCCGCCGCCCCCGATCCAATTCGCCCTTAAAACAAAGGGGATACGCGCGATTGGCAGCGATTCTGCGCATTGTTTCCCAGTACTTCACGCATTGTTGACGCAATACTTCTGGCAAATCTGGCTCAATTGGGGCATCTTTACGGCAAGGGCATACAAAGCCTTGATGATTTTGGGTCGCCGAACGCGAAGGTCCCTCCAGGTCAGCCTCTCACTGACCGACCGTTTCCGCAACGGCGACCCCAAAACCACTCCCGCATCTCAAAGACATCCCCTTTCATGGGCCACCGCGTGCCTGCGCTTGCGCGTTCCTGTTGCGCTGGCCCACGCCCTGCCCTACATCGCAGCCATGACTGACACACTCCATATCATCGGCGGCGGCATGGCCGGTTCCGAAGCCGCATGGCAGGCCGCAAATGCGGGCATCCCTGTCGTGCTCCACGAAATGCGCCCCGAGGTCGGCACCTTTGCCCACCAGACCGGCAATCTGGCCGAGATGGTTTGCTCCAACTCGTTCCGCTCTGACGACAGTGAACAAAACGCTGTTGGTCTGTTGCATTGGGAAATGCGCGAAGCGAACGGGTTGATTATGGCCACGGCGGACAAACACCGCCTGCCTGCGGGGGGCGCTTTGGCCGTCGACCGCGACCACTTTGCCCAAGCGGTGACTGAGACGCTGCTGGCGCACCCCAACATCACCGTCGAATACGGCGAGATCACCGCCCTGCCCACCGATGGTACATGGATCGTCGCAACAGGCCCGCTGACCTCGGGCACACTGGCTCAATCCATTGCCGAAAGCACGGGTGCCGACGCTTTGGCGTTCTTCGATGCTATTGCGCCAATCGTCTATGCCGACAGTGTCGATATGAATGTCGCGTGGATGCAGTCACGCTATGACAAGGGCGAGACCGAAGAAGAGCGCACCGCCTACCTGAACTGCCCGATGACCAAAGACGAGTACGAAGCCTTCATCGACGCGCTGCTCGCCGCCGATAAGACCGAGTTTCGCGAAGGCGAGACGGCGGGCTATTTCGACGGCTGCCTGCCGATTGAAGTGATGGCCGAACGCGGCCGCGAAACACTGCGCTTTGGCCCGATGAAGCCGGTTGGCCTGACCAATACCCACCAGCCTGACATCAAGGCCTATGCCGTGGTGCAGTTGCGGCGCGATAATAAACTTGCCACGCTTTACAACATCGTCGGCTTCCAGACCAAGATGAAGTACGGCGCGCAAACCGATGTATTCAAAATGATTCCCGGCTTGCAGGACGCCAGCTTTGCCCGTTTGGGCGGCATCCATCGCAACAGTTTTATCAACTCTCCCACCTTGCTGGATGGCCAGATGCGTCTGCGCACGGCCCCGCATATCCGCTTTGCCGGACAGATCACTGGCGTCGAAGGGTATGTCGAATCTGCGGCGATGGGACTGCTTGCAGGCCGTCTGGCTGCCGCCGAACTTAAAGGTGAAAGCCTTGAAACGCCTCCCGATACCACCGCGACCGGCGCGCTGATCACCCATATCTCCGGCGGTGCAGACGCCAAGACCTTCCAGCCGATGAACGTGAACTTCGGGCTGTTCCCGCCGGTTGACGGGCTGAAGGCAGGGCGACGCGGACGCAAGGACCGCTACAAGGCTTATACCGACCGGGCCAAGTCCGATTGGCAGGGGTGGTTGCAAAGTTAACGCTGGACGGTACGGGTAATCGTTCGTACCTTTCCCACATGAGCGAGACATTTCTAGACAAGGTTTATACCGCCCGTGACGCCGCCGCGACGCGCGAGCTTTATGACGACTGGGCACAGACTTACGAGGCCGAAGTCGGTGAGCAAGGTTATGCCACGCCAGACAGATGTGCCGCAGCACTTGCCGAATTTCTCACAGACAAATCTGCCCCGATCCTCGATTTTGGCTGTGGCACGGGGCTGTCTGGCCACGCGCTCCACGGCGCGGGGTTCGAGGCCATTGACGGTGCCGATATCTCGGCTGAAATGCTGGCGCAGGCCAATGATCACGGCATTTACCGGACCCTGCATCATATCGAGCCCGATGGCGATTTGCCCACCACCACAGGTGGCTATATCGCGATTGCAGCGATTGGCGTGCTAGGCCCCGGTGCCGCGCCAGTTTCGCTTTTTGACACCCTGATGCACAGCCTCCATGCTGGCGGCCTCGTTGTCTTTTCCTTCAACGACGCGGCCTTGGCCGAAAAGTCTAATGAGGGGCGCATCAACGAGTGGGTCGACAGCGGAGCGGCCAGCTTGCTGTTTCGCGAATATGGCGAACATATGCCGGGCCTCGATATTAAGTCTACTGTCTATGTGATTGAAAAGAAGTGACCTTCACAACTAGGTTTGCGCCGTCCCCCACAGGGCCGCTGCACCTGGGCCATGCCTATAGTGCGCTTTTGGCGCATGACATGGCGAAAGCTGCTGGCGGGACATTTCTGCTCCGGATCGAAGACACGGATACGAGCCGCGCCCGCCCCGAATGGGAGGCGCAGATCTATGATGATCTGGCTTGGCTGGGGCTGGACTGGCCCCGGCCCGTGCTGCGCCAATCTGACCATCTGGGCCGCTATAACGAGGTTCTGATGACATTGGCTGACCGCGGTCTGGTCTACCCGTGCTCCTGCCGGCGCAGCGACATCCGCGCAGCTCTTTCTGCGCCGCAAGAGGGTGTGCAAGCACTCGCGGTCTATCCAGGCACCTGTCGTCACCGCGATATGGCCAGCCGCCAGCCGGGCGATGCCCTGCGCCTGAACCTAGCGACAGCACTTGCCAGCCTAGAGAACAATGCGAACCTCGGATTCGAGGAGACCGGCCCCGAACATTGCGGACACCAATCAATAGACGCCAGACTGCTTCTGACCACCGTCGGGGATGCGGTGCTGGGCCGCAAAGAGATCGAGACCGTATCATACGTGCTGGCAGCCGTGGTTGACGACGCCGCGCAGCAGATCACCCATGTGGTTCGCGGCGCTGATCTGTTCGAGACGACCGCCCTGCAGGTCTTGCTCCAGCGTCTCCTTAGCCTGCCGACACCGCTATACCACCACCACCGCCTGATCCGCGACGAGGCGGGCAAGCGATTGGCCAAACGCGATGACGCACGCGCGATTTCTACCTATCGAAGCGAAGGCCGCTCACCCCAAGATATTCGCGCTTTAACAGGACTGTAGCCCAGAGGTTCAATCAGCAACCGGCTGCATCAACTCGTGCTCTTGGCCATCACGCACTGCCGTGTAAAAGCAGCTTTGTCGACCTGTGTGACAGGCGGGCCCGGTCTGGCGGACTTTCACCAGCAAGCAGTCTCGGTCACAATCCAGACGAAAATCCACCAACTCCTGAACGTGCCCGCTGGTTGCGCCTTTGATCCAGAATGCCTGACGCGAGCGGCTCCAATAGGTCACATTGCCAGTCTCTAATGTCTTGGTGATGCTGGCGGCATTCATCCACGCCAGCATCAGAACCTCGCCAGTTTCAGCGTCCTGCGCGATGGCGGGGATCAGGCCTGCGTCATTAAAAAGCAAGGTTGTCGGGTCAAAAGTCATTGAAACACGTCCTCAAAAGTTTTGCATCTCACGTCAGCCGCTTTATGTAGGCGTTGAAGCGTAAAGGAAACAGCGATGTCCGGCGATAACGATCTCATCAAGCTCTACTCGGCGCGGATACTGGCGCTCGCCGCAGACATTCCGCACCTGACCCGGCTGGAGCATCCGCAAGCCACTGTCAAACGGCGCTCACCGCTTTGCGGTTCGACTGTCACCGTAGATGTGATTGTCGAGGACGGACGCCTAGCCGCCTTTGGCCAGGATGTTAAAGCCTGCGCATTGGGACAAGCGGCAGCAGCGATCGTCGGCCACGCGGCGCATGATGCCAGTTTTGATCAGGTCAAAACTGCGCGTGACCAGTTGCTGCAGATGTTAAAGAGCGACGGTCCGGTGCCGGATGCGCCCTTTGACGGATTTGAAGTTCTTCAGCCCGCTGTCGCCTACAAAAACCGTCATGCCTCGATCATGCTAAGCATTGAAGCCACCGTTGAGGCGATGCAGCACGCAATGGCCCCGGAAAGCATCGACAACGCCTGACCGGCAGGGCTCACACTCGAGATTTTTAACAAAAAAACGCCGCACGCCCGAAACGGACGCGCGGCGCAAGAGAGCGTTACTCATGTGGGACGCGGTTTAACCTGCGGGGCGAACCCCGAAGCCGACGTGGGACAGGCAGTGCCTATCGGCTGCATCAAGTTGGGACGGATGCTTCAGGAAAACCGGCATGAGAGCCGCAGGCAGAATTCAAACAAGTCCAGGAAGATGTAGACCGATAACGAGCATCATAACGAGAGCCGCCGCACCTGCCGCATCTTGCAGCAAAGTATGCTGAGACCGAGATGCGATGGACTTGATCATTTTGAGCGTTGTCATGTCGTTCCTCCGTTCTTGTTGCCTCTTTGTTCTCACGTGGCGGACCACATGTAAAGAACTTTATGAGAACACTTGCGAACAAAAAGGTCAGAAAGTCGCTAACCTACTGAAATTAAACGGATTGCCTCATCTTGACGCATAAGCCAAAGCAGTACCCTTGCCGCCTGCCCCCGCTTGGAGGTTAAATCGGGGTCATCGCTCAGTAATTTACGCGCATCTGTTTGTGCCACAGCCATCAGCGCGGCCTGCCTCTCCAGATCGGCCACGCGAAAAACCGGCATCCCTGATTGCGCCGTGCCGATCAAATCACCGGTGCCGCGCATTTTCAGATCCATCTCGGCGATCACAAATCCGTCCTCGCTCTCGCGCAGCAC
This sequence comes from Sulfitobacter brevis, assembly GCF_900112755.1. GTDB lineage: Bacteria > Pseudomonadota > Alphaproteobacteria > Rhodobacterales > Rhodobacteraceae > Sulfitobacter > Sulfitobacter brevis. Next base: position 302,203 of record NZ_FOMW01000002.1, read on the forward strand.
CTCAAGCCGCTGGCGTCCGGTCTCGCTCATCGGTGACTGGTACATCAACAGACAGGTCGAGGCACCCTGACCGCGCCCGACCCGCCCGCGCAACTGATGGAGCTGTGCCAGACCGAAAGTTTCGGCCCGTTCGACCACCATGATCGTCGCATTTGGCACATCCACGCCAACTTCGATGACTGTTGTCGCCACCAACACTTGCGTCTCGCCCACTTGAAAAGCCTGCATTGCGGCGTCTTTCTCGGCGGGCGGCAACTGCCCATGGACCAGCCCGACCGCCTTCTCGCCCAAGATCGCCCGCAGACGTTTGAATCGGTCCTCGGCGGCGATCAGATCACTGGTTTCGCTTTCCTCGACCAAAGGGCAGACCCAATAGCACTGCTGCCCCGCCGCGATCGCGGCGCGCAGCCGTTCGATGACCTCTTCCAGCCGTTCCGTGCTGACCAATGCGGTCTTGATTGGCTGGCGACCGGGTGGTTTCTCATCTAAAATTGATACGTCCATATCGCCATATTGCGCCAGCGCCAGACTGCGCGGAATCGGGGTCGCGGTCATCACCAACACGTCGGCCTGCTGGCCCTTGCGGCCCAGCTCAAGGCGTTGGCGTACGCCAAAGCGGTGCTGCTCGTCCACCACTGCCAAGCGCAGATCGGCAAAGGCGACATCGGCCTGAAACACCGCGTGCGTGCCAACCAGAACCTGAATATCTCCGCGTTCCAGTGCCGCAAGCTTGGCCCGCCGCTCGGCCCCCTTGTCGCGCCCGGTTAGCACCTCCAGCACCACGCCTGCTTGCTCTGCCAGCGGTTTCAGTCCAGCCAGATGTTGACGCGCCAGAATTTCCGTGGGCGCCATCAGCACCCCCTGACCGCCCGCCTCCACCGCGCAAAGCAGCGCCATAAAGGCGACCAGCGTCTTGCCTGCGCCCACATCGCCCTGCAAAAGACGGTTCATCCGGCGTGGGCTGGCCATATCCTGAGTGATTTCGGCGATAGTGCGGGTTTGCGCGGCGGTTGGGTCATAGGGCAAAGCATCGAGTACCGCCTTGCGCTTGTGGCCGTCTCCAATGCTCGGGCGGCCTTTCTTGGTGCGGCGCTTGGCCCGCGCCAAGGCCAGCGTCATCTGATGTGCAAAAAACTCGTCATAGGCCAATCTCTCCCGCGCAGGGGCGACGGCGGCCAGATCGGTTGGCGAGGTCGGCGCGTGCGCAGCCTCCGTTGCGGCGTTGAAATCGGGCCAGCCAGACTGCGCCTTTTGCGCGGGGTCAATCCACTCCTCCAACGGCGGGGTGCGCTTGAGCGCTGCACGGGTGGCTTTAAACATCAACTTTTGGGTGATGCCGGACGTCAGTGGATAAACCGGCTCGAACAGCGGAATATCGTCGACATCGCCTTCATCAACGGCGAAATCCGGGTGCACCATCTGCGCCAGCCCGTCAAACACCTCCACTCGCCCCGAGACCACACAGCGCGACCCGGGCGGCAAAAGGCGCAGCAGGTAATCGCCACGGGCATGGAAATACACCAGTTGGAAGCTGCTCACCGCGTCTTCGACGTGGATGCGGTAGGCGCCCCCCTTCGATTGCGCAGGCCGGTGCGCCCCGATGGTCACCGCAACGGTCACGGTCGCAGGTAAAGGAACGCCCTCAAGGCTTTCGCGGCGGGTCCGGTCGATGCCTGAATAGGGCAAGGTAAACAACAGATCGCGTGGCGCTTGGACCCCGAGATGCGGCAATAGCTGCGCCGTCTTGGGGCCAACGCCCTCAAGCGTCTCCAATCCGGCAAACAGCGGAAAAAGCTTCTCTGGCCTGCCGCTCATGCGTCGCCGATGAGGCTAAGCCAGCCATCCTCGTCCAACGTCATGATGCCAAGATCAGTGGCCTTCTTGGCCTTTGACCCGGCCCTAGGCCCCGCGACCAAAATATCGGTCTTCGCGCTGACCGAGCCTGCGACCTTGGCGCCCAACCGTTCGGCGCGGGCCTTTGCCTCGGCGCGGGTCATTTTTTCGAGCGCTCCGGTAAAGACGACCGTTTTGCCCGCCACTGGGCTGCCGGAGGTATCGGCCCGCTCTGCCGCAACCACGCTCAGCTGCGCCGCGAGGCGATCAATCGAGGCGCGCTCACGCGGCTGCGCAAAGGTCGTGGCCAGCGATCCGGCCATAACCGTGCCGACGCCGTCGACCCCGATCAGCCCTTCCCACGCGGGACCTTCTTGCGGGCCTGCTGCTGTCATCGCAGCCTCGAATTCCTCCCAAGTGCTATAATGAAGGGCGAGCAGGTTCGAAGCCGCCTCACCGACATGGCGGATACCGAGCGAAAATATGAGCCGCCCGAGCGGAATTTCGCGTTTCTCCTCAATAGCTTCGAACAGCTTGGTGGCCGATTTCTCACCCCAGCCTTCGCGGTTTTTCAGCTGCTGCATGCCTTGGCCGTACCGTTCCCGTAGGGTGAATATATCCGCAGGCTCTGCGATCCACCCGTTCGAGAAAAATTGTTCCACCTGCTTGGCGCCCAAACCTTCAATGTCAAACGCCGCCCGGCTGACGAAGTGTCTGAGCTTTTCAACCGCTTGCGCTGGACAGATCAGCCCGCCTGTACACCGCCGCACTGCATCGCCCGGTTCGCGCACGGCATCGCTGCCACATTCGGGACATTTATCGGGGAATTCATAGGGTTCTGCCGAAGGAGGGCGCTGATCGAGATCGACATCCGCGACTTTGGGAATCACATCGCCCGCGCGGTAGACCTGCACCCAATCGCCGATGCGTATATCTTTGCCGTCGCGCAGCGTGTTGCCCTTGCTATCGAGCCCCTTGATGTAATCCTCGTTGTGCAGGGTCGCATTGGACACGACCACCCCGCCCACCGTCACCGGCTGCAAGCGCGCAACAGGCGACAGCGCACCGGTCCGGCCCACTTGGATATCAATCGTTTCCAGACGGGTCCACGCCAGTTCCGCCGCAAATTTATGCGCCATGGCCCAGCGGGGTGTGGTCGAGCGGAACCCGAGCCGTTCTTGCAAAGCCAGATCGTCCACCTTGTAAACCACGCCGTCGATATCATAGCCCAAAGTGGCGCGTTTCTGTTCAATCTTGGTATATTGGGCCAGCATTTGCTCTGGCCCATCGCAAAGCTCGGTAAGCGGATTGGTCTGAAATCCCATTGCGGCCAATCGGTTGATCGCCGCCCTCTGTGTCGGCGCCAATGGCGTTGATAATGCCCCCCAAGCATAGGCAAAAAACTTTAACGGTCTGGCGCGGGTGATTGCGGGATCAAGCTGGCGAAGTGATCCGGCAGCAGCGTTGCGCGGATTGGCGAATGCCTTGCCTGCCGCCGCTGCCTGCCGCTCGTTCAGCGCCTGAAAGTCGGCGTGGCTCATGTAGACCTCGCCGCGCACCTCAAGAATGTCGGGGGCATCTGTGATACGGGTAGGGATATCCCCTATGGTCCGTGCATTTTCAGTGACGTTCTCGCCAACAGCCCCGTCACCACGGGTCGCGGCCTGAACCAGTTGCCCCTGCTCGTATCGCAGCGACAGCGACAGCCCGTCAATCTTCGGCTCAGCCGTATAGTGGAGCGCGGCATCTGCTGCTAACCCAAGGTACCGCCGCACCCTGCCGTCAAATTCCACCACATCTTCGTCGGCAAAGGCATTTGAGAGCGATAGCATCGGCACTGCATGGGCAACTTTGGAGAACCCTTCCGCAGGGGCGGCACCTACTTGATCAGAAGGGCTGTCGGGACGTTTAAGGGATGGAAACCGGACTTCGATCGCAGCGTTTCTGCGTTTGGCTGCATCATAGGTTGCGTCATCAATCTCCGGCGCATCCTCACCGTGATAAGCGGTATTTGCCGCATTCAGAATTTCAGCCAACCGCGAAAGCTCTTCGGCGGCCTGCGCGGTAGTAAGCGCTTTAATTGCGATGTCGGACGTCAAAGGACCTGCCCCCGATTGGTGTCACCTAGGCTGACTAGATAGGTGGCGACGCAGGGCAGGTCCAGAATGAAACCAGTGTTCTAGCCGGATACCGGCGGAGGCTCAGGCGATTTCAGCTATCGGAATGGCAACAGGATCGGGATCGCGCAGCACATAGCCGCGTCCCCAAACCGTTTCGATATGATTGTTGCCACCGGTGGCCTCGCTCAGTTTCTTGCGTAATTTACAGATAAAAACATCAATAATTTTCAGTTCCGGTTCGTCCATGCCGCCGTACAGGTGGTTCAGGAACATCTCTTTGGTCAGGGTCGTCCCTTTACGCAGGCTCAAAAGCTCCAGCATCTGGTACTCTTTGCCAGTCAGATGCACGGCCTGGCTGTCAACGCTGACTGTCTTGGCGTCAAGGTTCACCGAAATCTGGCCGGTATCGATCACAGACTGTGAATGCCCCTTGGAGCGGCGGATGATCGCGTGAATACGCGCCACCAATTCCTCGCGATGAAACGGCTTGGTGAGATAATCGTCTGCACCAAAGCCAAAGCCCTTGATCTTGTTCTCGGTATCATCTGCCCCGGACAGGATCAGGATCGGCGTTGAAATCCGCGCGAGCCGTAGTTGGCGCAAGACCTCGTGACCATTCATATCGGGCAGATCAAGGTCGAGAAGGATCAAATCGTAATCGTATAATTTAGCCAGATCGATACCTTCCTCGCCTAAATCCGTCGCATAGACGTTTAGGTTCGCATGGGTCAGCATTAATTCTATGCTTCGAGAGGTAGTAGGGTCATCTTCTACAAGCAGCACTCGCATTCGGTTCTCCGCATCACTGTTTTCATTAATCAGGATCGTGAACAATAAAGGTTAATCACTCGTTACCGATGTGAAAAACTTAACAAAACAACTTAGGGTTGTCTATACTTTTGTAGTAAAGTCGCCTTTAATGCCTGCTCGCCGTGATCGCTCACAGCCCTAACCCATTCCATGAACTCCTCTTCGCTGATTTGATACCTCTCCAACGCCTCGCGCTGGGTTATCAACCCATAGACCACAGCGCGCACAACGGCGGCTTTGCGCGACGCGACCCATCTGCGGGTTCGCACGTCTGGCAAATCCGCACGGGTCATGATAGTGCCATCCGCCAAGGTTACGGATCGTGGTCCGTCGACTTTTTTCAGATACATGATCTTTTCCGCATTTATGCCCTTTGAATGTGGCCGATGGTCTTTAACGCAACGTGAACCCTACCCTTGTGAGTAATTAGGATTTTCCTATATTTCTTCCTAGCGCTCCGGAGACAGCCATGCCGCTCGACGATACCCACCCGCTCAATTCCCTCGGCTTTGCCAAAGCCCCCGCCGACACCCGCGTCGTGGTGGCGATGTCAGGTGGCGTCGACAGTTCCGTGGTCGCCGCGATGCTGGCCGAAGAAGGCTATGATGTGATCGGTGTCACGCTGCAGCTCTACGATCATGGCGCGGCGCTCGCCAAGAAGGGCGCCTGTTGCGCAGGGATCGATATCCACGATGCACGGCGCGTCGCGGAATCGATGGGATTTCCGCACTATGTTCTTGATTACGAAAACGTTTTCAAAGACGCGGTCATCGATGAATTCGCCGACAGTTACCTCGCTGGTGCCACACCTGTGCCCTGCATCCGCTGCAACGAAAGGGTCAAATTCAAGGACCTGCTCGAGACCGCGCGCGATCTTGAGGCCGACTGCATGGCCACTGGCCACTACATCCAGCGCAAGATGGGCGACAACGGTCCCGAGCTTCACGCCGCCGCCGATGCCAACCGCGATCAAAGCTATTTCCTGTTCTCGACCACGCCCGATCAACTGGCCTATTTGCGCTTCCCGCTGGGGCATTTGCCCTCCAAGGACGCCACCCGCGCACTGGCTGCCAAATACAATCTCAGCGTTGCAATGAAGCCCGACAGTCAAGATATATGCTTTGTGCCGAACGGCGACTACGCCAGTGTGATCCGCAAGCTGCGACCCGAGGCCGCTGATCCCGGTGATATCGTCGATGTTGATGGCACTGTACTGGCCCGACACGAAGGCATCATCCACTATACCATTGGCCAGCGCCGCGGTCTCGGGATCGGTGGCTTGGCCGACCCGCTTTATGTGGTGAAACTCGACGCCGACAAACGTCAGGTCATTGTCGGCCCGAAGACCATGTTGGCCACCCGCCGCATCCCCGTGCGTGAGATCAATTGGCTGGGCGACGCCCCGATGATGTCGCAAAAGGAATGGCCTGTCGCCGTGCGCGTCCGCTCGACCCGCCCTCCGCGCGACGCCATCCTGCGACCGATTTCGGACACCGAGGCCGAGGTCGAACTCCTCACCGCCGAGGAAGGCATCTCCCCCGGACAGGCTTGCGTGTTCTACGACCCCGACAGCAGCCGGATTTTCGGCGGCGGCTGGATTCACAAAGGCTAAGCTTTTTGGAGCCAAAAATGTCCTGCGGGAGTGTGAGGGGGAAAAGCCCCCTCATCTGCACTTCAAACCGAGCTCAGCGCATCAAAGCCGCGCCATAACCGCCCGTGCCGCCCGCATACCTGGCGCCTCGCCGCCCTGACCCAGGCGCTGCATGGTCAAGGCCATTGCGGCCTGCTGCTCTTCGGGTTTTGCCAGAACCTGCGTCAGCCCTGCCGCAATCCGGTCGGGTGTACATTCCGGCCCCAAAAACTCCGGCACAACGCGACTGTTAGACACAATATTAACCAACGTGACCGTATCAATCAGCGCCATCATCCGGATCAGCCGGAAGCTTAGCCAATGCATCCGATAGGCAATCACCATCGGCGTTCCATTGGCCGCGAGCTCCAGCGACACTGTTCCCGACGCCGCCAAAGCCACATCTGCCGCCCGAAAGGCCGCCCGTTTCATCGCTGCGGCATCCGGCGCGCTTGGGTCCAACAGCAGCGGTGCTCCGGACCAATCGCGCGTCATGTCGCGCACCAGCGGCGCCACCGCGGCGGCAACAGGCACCACAACCCGAACATCGGGGCGTTGTGCGCAAAACTTTTTCAAAGCTTCACCAAAAACCCCAGCAAGCTTGCTCACCTCGCCGCGCCGCGAGCCGGGCAAGACCAAGGCGATCGGGCTGTCGCCCAGATCAAACCGCGTCCGGAATGCCTGCACCTCCTCCTGCGTTGCAATCGACTCAGCCACAACCGGATGCCCGACGAAGTCGCAGTCCATGCCTGCGGCCTCCATCAAAGGTGGCTCAAAAGGAAACAACGCCAGCACCTGATCAATCCAGCGGGCCATCTTTTGCGCGCGCCCGGGGCGCCAAGCCCATACTGTCGGCGCGACGTAATGCACCGTGCGGATGGCGGAGCGTTCTTTCACCAACCGCGCCACCCGCAGTGAAAAATCGGGGCTGTCGATGGTGATGAGCACATCTGGTGCTAACTCCACCACCGCCTGTGCCGTCTGCGCAATCCGCGCTTTCAACTGGCGATATTTCGGCAAAACCTCTGCAATGCCCATGACGCTCAGTTCTGACATGTCAAACCGGCTGACCAGCCCCTGCGCCGCCATATCGGGGCCGCCAATCCCTTCAAAACTCACATCGGGGTCCAGCGCCTTGAGGCCCGCCATCAATGCCCCGCCCAAGCGGTCACCCGAGGGCTCGCCTGCGAGGATAAACACCCGCGTCATGCGCTGGTCCGCGCCCAGATCACCAAGCCCGCCGCATCGGCAATCGCACGGCATTTCTGCGGCTCGAGCATCAAGACCTCGCCCGCATCCACCACAATCCCGACCAATCCGGCGTTGATTGCATTGCGCACAGTATCGGGGCCAATGGTGGGCAAATCGACGAGGCGACTTTGATCGGGCTTGGGACCTTTGAACAAGATCGCCCGTGTGCCTGCCAGCGCCGCAGCTTCACGCGACATCAGCGCATCGGTGCCAGTACTGTCTTCCATGCCGCGCACTTCACCGCCCGCCACCACACAGGCCTGACCGATATCGCGCGGGCCCATCAGCGCAATATGCGCCGCACCGACATCCGCATCGGCCCGCATCTGCGCGTCGGGCTGTACGACCGTTAAAATGCCGTCACGGATCAATAAGTCCGGCGCCAGATCATGGGCAGCGCGTAGCGCGAAGCCCCGCGTTTCGAACAGATCAAGGATCACCCGCAGGGCACCGTCATCACCTTTCTGCAGGGCCGCCAACATCATCGGCACCAAAGGCGCCGTAAGGGCATCGAGTTTTGATGGATCAAGCTGGGGACGTGCCAAGGCACCCGCAAAGCAGACCTCCGTGACGCCCTGCTCCGATAACGCCTGCAAAAGCGATCCCAAGGTCTCAAGCCGGAAGGTCAGGTCGGGCTGTAGCCCGTCCGGCGCACAGCCTTCAAATACGCAAACCAAGGGCCGCACGTTCAAAGCCGCGACAATCGCCGCAGGCAATGCACCATTTCCGGCAATCAGCGCCAGCGTCATTTTGGGGTGAGAAAGTGCCGGCCCGTGTCAGCCAGCACGAAATCCACAATCTGGCGCACATAGGAGCTGGTGGTCTCGTCGCCCAAACGCTTTGCGCGGTCATGGAACGTGCCCTCGCCCTGCGCCAGCATCTGAAACGCTGCCCGCAGCGCCGTGATATCAGCCCGCGCGACACCGCCACGCTTGAGCCCGACAAGGTTCAACCCGTCAAGATCCCCGCGCGGCGCCTGCACAAGCCCGTAGGGAATTACATCGTTGGTCACCATCGTGACCGCGCCGATAATCGCACCCTGCCCGATCCGCACCCATTGGTGGATGCCCGAAAGCCCGCCAATGATCACATCGTCCTCGATGATACAGTGGCCCGCCACGGCGGCGCTGTTCACCACGATAACGCGGTTCCCGATAATGGCGTCATGGGCAATATGCGCCCCCGCCATGAACAACCCGTCGTCACCCACACGGGTCACGCCGCCGCCACCTTCGGTGCCGCAGTTCATCGTGACATGCTCGCGGATGCGGTTGCGCTTGCCAATCTCCAGACGGCTGGCCTCGCCTTTGAACTTAAGGTCCTGCGGGATTTCACCGATCACGGCGAAGGAAAAGATTACCGTGCCTGCCCCGACGCGGGTCTGTCCCGTCACCACCACATGGCTTTTCAACACCACATCGGCCTCAAGCACGACATCGGCCCCGACCAGACAAAACGGGCCGACCTGCGCGGACGGGTCAATCTGCGCGCCGTCTTCGATCACGGCCGAAGCGTGGATATTGCTCATTTGGGCAGGTCCACATAGGCCATGAAGTCGGCCTCGGCAGCCATTTCGCCCTCGACCGTGGCTACCCCGTTAAAGCGCCAGATCTTGCCGCCAGGTTTGCCGCGTAGGGTTTTTACATCCATCCGCAGTACATCGCCGGGGATCACTTTGCGGCGGAACTTACAGTTGTCGATCGACATGAAATAAATCAGCAGATCTTTGTCGATGATATCCAGTGACACGCCCAACATAACGCCGGAAGTCTGCGCCATCGCCTCGACAATGGTCACCCCCGGCATGATCGGCGTACCGGGAAAATGGCCCTGAAAATGCGGTTCGTTCATCGTCACGTTCTTATAGCCGACAGCCGATGTCGTGCCGTCGATTTCCTCAACCTTGTCTACCAACAAAAACGGATAGCGGTGGGGCAGAATGCGCTGAATCAATTGGATGTCGGCGCGTTTAATGTCTTGGCTCATGAGTTGTCCTTAGCTGCAAGGTCTTGCAAGTGGCTATCAATTTAGCCCCTTCGGGGCAAGTCTCACGGTTTGGATGTGCCGCTGGCGGGTGGCTCTTTGCCCGTGCCGAGCTTTTCATCCAGCAAGGAAATGGCTTCATCCGTGATCTCAATCGCGGTGATGCTGACCCAGACCTGACGACGCTCCAGAATAACCACCGCACCGGCCTCGCGCATTAACTGCTCCAGCACAGGCGCGGCGGCAGCCAGAAAACCTTCGCGCTCGCGGGATTGCTGTTCGTCTAAAGCCCGCAGCTTGGCATCCTGTTCGGTGCGGATTTTTTGCACCTTCTCGTCAAAGGCATCGGCAAGCTTGCGAAAATCTTCAGGTGCCAATGTCGCGCGTTTCTGGGTCAACTTCAACTCTTCGGCTTCGAGATCGGCCTCAACCCGCCGGTTTTCAGCCTCAAGCTCGCCCACCAAAACGGAGACATCTTGCCGGACCCGTTGGCCGTAAGCGCTTTCCGAGAACAATCTGTCGGAGTTAATTGTCAAGACCGGAGTCTGGAACTCGCCACGCTCGGACGCCCCAAGAACCTGCTGGCCCTGATCTTCGGCCAGCGCCGGCGCGGCCCCTGTCAGGGTCATCGCCAGCGCTGCCATCGCAAACCGTAAGGTCATCACATCAGAACGTCGTGCGCAGGGTAACTTCGAAGTTCTGGTCCTGATCGTAGTCCTCTTTCTTCAAAGCTTGCGAGAAGTTGAACTGTAAAGGACCAACAGGGGTTTCCCAGAACACGGAGAGACCAACTACATGGCGGAACGAACCGGATTCGCCCACAACACTGCCGCTAGCACTGGCTGTGTCGACGTTGTTCAAACCCCAGACGTTGCCGACATCGTAAAACGCGCCGCCAGTGAGCCCGTATTCCTCTGGCAGTCCAAGTGGGAATTCCGCGTCAAACCGCGCCACGAGGTAATAGTTGCCCCCGAGCGGATCATCGATGTCACCCGACAATTCGCGCGGGCCGATGCCGCCGAATTCAAAGCCACGCATAACCGAGGAGCCAAGAAGAAAACGGTCGACAGTCCGGCTGTTGCCATTGCCCCATGACAGGGCCCCGCCCTCCAGAGTGGCCCGCAAGGTTACCTCTTCGTTGAAGATCAACCGCTCGGCCACAACCTTGGCCGTGGTTTTTATATACTCGCTATCGCCGCCCACTCCGGCAAAGTCCTGACCGAACTCGAACAATACGCCTGATGTCGGGTCGAGCCCTGTCAGACGGGTATCATAGCGATAGGTGTACCCCAGCGACGAGGAGGTAACCGCGCCCTGATCAATCTCGCTCTGGATGATGCCGCCGTTGGTCTGTGCCGCCGGATCGGCAACAATGTCATCGGTCTCGACCATTTCGAGGTCTTGATAGGTATAGCGCACCTGCACCCGACCATTTTCGCTCACCGGAAAGCTCAGGCTCGGCAAGGCAATCAAACGCTTGGTGTCATATGAGGCGTAGGAGCTGTCAGTCTCGGCGTAATCGAGCTGAATCCCGAAGGACAGATCGCGGCCCAATAGGCTTGGCTCGACAAAGTTAAGACCATAGCGGTTCGCTTCAGAGGCCGTGGAAACAGTCAACTGCAGCTTCTGGCCTCGCCCGAGGAAATTCTCCTCCGCAAAGCTGATCGCAACCCCGATCCCGTCATTGTTGGAAAAAGACCCCCCGAAGTTCAACGAACCGGTCGGTTTTTCCTCAACATCAACGTCAATCACCACCTGCTCACCGCTGGAGCCTTCGCGGGCATTTACTTCTGCGGTCTCGAAATAGTTGAGCGCGCGAATACGTTCAGCAGCAGCGCGGATTTCGCGCGGATTGAAGGGATCACCCTCAACGCTGTCGAACTGGCGTCGGATCACCTGATCAAGCGTTGTGGTATTGCCTTCGATATCAATGCGTTCGACGAAAATACGCTCGCCACGGCTGATCACATAGGTCACGTCAAGGGTCAGGTCGCGCTCGTTGCGCTCCACCCGTGGTTCGACGCGCATGAAATCAACGCCATCGCGGATCGCCTGACGTTCCAAACGCGCGATATCGTTTTCCACAACTGTTGGTGAATAGACGACACCGGGGCGAATTTTGATGATCTCGCGGTAGGCATCCGCGCTGACCTCGGGCATCTCCGAGACAACACTTACCTTGCCGAACTTGAACTGCTGACCTTCGGTGATGTTATAGGCCACGAAATACCCGTCCCGCTCGCGGGTCAGCTCTGCGTTCACCGCTTCGGTGCGCATATCGACATAGCCGCGGGACAGATAGAAATCGCGCAACATCTGCTTGTCAGCCTCAACGCGGCCCTCGACAAAAGTATCGCGCTTGACCAGACGGCGGAACAGACCCGCCTGCTTGGTCCCCAGCACGCGGCGCAGACGACGGTCGGAATAGACGCGGTTGCCCACAAGGCTGATGCGCTCGATCTCGATGTTGTCGCCTTCAAAGATTTCGAACACCAGATCGACACGGTTTTGGTCACGCCGGATAATGCGGGGCTGGACCCGTGCGGACAGACGACCATCATTACTATAGGCCTCGGCAATGCCCGCGGCATCTTTCTCGGCTTGCGCAGGATTAAAGACCTTACGCTCTGTCGACCCGATGACCTGAGCGAGAACCTCGTCCTTGATCCGCTTATTGCCCTCAAAGCGGACACGGTTCAGGGTCGGGAGTTCGACCACGTCAATAACCAAGGTATCGCCTTGCGGGGTAATCGAAACGGTCTCGAACAGGCCCGAACCTTGCAAGTTCTGATAGGCGTCATTTAGCTGGCCGCCGGTGACGGTCTGGCCGCCCCTGATTTTGGCTCTTGCCAAAATCGCGCTATCGCCGACGCGCTCGTTGCCATTGATGACGACGGTGCTGAAACGGTAATCTTGCGCCGCGACCTGCGTGGCGGGCGCCACCCATGCGACCGACACAAGAGCGCAAACCGCACTGCCCTGCAGCAGCTTCACGAGTGTTTTGCTTGTTGCCCGATTTCGGCGCGTTGCGCCTGTGGTCCTCAGTCCCATGGTTCAAACCCAATCTTAAGACATCATTGAAAACCTGACTACGCAGGTTATCGAGCTTTGTCAAAAGCAACGGGCACAAAAAACACTATATTATGCTGGGTGTTTCACCAATGAAACATCATGGTGTGGACGGCACAGCGAAAATCGCCGGAAAGCCGCCTACGCGATCGTGCAATCAAAGGGAGCCGACAAAAGCGCCAGCGGCCAATGCGAATGCAATCGTCGCCACATAAAGCGCACGATCCCAGTTCAGCTGCATCAACAGGCTAAGACCACGGTATGAACTTTGAATCGTTTGCATTTGATCGCTCCTGGCGTTGATCTGAACAAGCTATCAAACGATTGGGGCGTTATTTGGACAGATTAAGGCCAAATTATGACTTTGCTAAAATAATACCGCCCCGAGGTTGATCGGGGCGGTATAACTGTGTCGTGGTCGCCTACTGCTGAGCAGATTACGGGCAGAAAATATCGTTCCACAGGGCGAACATCATCAGCGTCAGTATCAGCCCCATGCCGATCGCCATCAACATCCGCGCTGCCCAATCATTTGGCGGCCTGCGAACCACTGCCTCATAGGCGTAAAACACCAGATGCCCGCCATCCAGCGCGGGAATGGGAAAGAGGTTGAGCAAGCCAACAGCCGTTGAAAGCACGGCAATAAACTCGATGAACGGCAGCGCACCCTGACTGGCCACCGCTCCTGAAACCTGGGCAATTCCGATCGGACCAGACATATTACAGGTACTGATTGCGCCCGAAATCATATGCATCAAGCCGGACAGCGAGTTGGTAATGATCTGCCAAACGCCGCGAACGCCGGAATTGAGTGCCTCAACAACACCGCGGGATTCCGTCACCGGCTCAAAGGCCACGCCGCTGGCGATGCCGATGCGCAGGGTCTTGATGAAAGTGCCGTCGGCCTGCTGTTCGTCAGTGACTTTAGCGGCAAAGGTGAATTTCTCTGTCTCGCCATCGCGCCAGACGTCCAGCACCAAGGGCTCCCCTTCCGAGGCTTCGACCACCGTCTTCAGCTGGTTAAAGCTGTTGATCGGCGTGCCTTCGACAGCGGTGATCACATCGCCGCGTTTCAGACCAGCCTCATCAGCTGCCGAAGTCGGCATGACCCGCCCGATCAAAGGAGGTGCATAATTAGGACCTGTCACGACCATCTGCGTGCCATCCCGCTCGATCTTATAGTCGATCAAGGCGGTGTCGGGCAGATTGGCGACCAGACTGGTTGCGGTTTCGGAGCTCGCCGCATCCGAGACATCAACGCCGCTGATTTCCAGCACCACGTCACCTTGGCGCAGTTCATATTCGGCAGTGGGAAGCGGTACAATACTGCCCACGGTCAAAGGGGCACGTGGCACGCCGATAAACAACGCGAGGCTGAAAAACACGATCATCGACAGCGCGAAATTGAATGCAGGCCCTGCGGCCACGGTCAATGCACGGGCCCAAAGCGGCGCGCCATGCATGGTGTGGCGCAGCTTTTGCGGGTCATGTGCCAAGGCTTCAATGGCCGCTTCGTCCTTGCCGGAGGCCGCATTGGCATCACCCGCAAACTTGACGTAGCCGCCAAAGGGCAAGGCCGCGATCTGCCAGCGGGTGCCGCGTTTGTCCACACCGCTCCACAACACCGGCCCGAACCCCAGCGAAAAGACATCGGCCTTAATTCCCGTCCAGCGCCCGACGATGTAATGGCCGTATTCGTGGATCGCGACAATCACCGACAGAGCGATGACAAAGGCCAGTACTGTCCAGATCAGCCCGCCGAATTGCGGAAGTAGTGCCATAATATCCAAAACGTTATCCTGCCCTTTTTTCTATTGCGGCTTTTGCCGCCTGCCGTGCCTGATGATCGACTTGCGCGACGTTATCAAGGGACATGGTGGCATCAATAAGGCCACTTCTGCGTGACATTTCAGTGAGCGTATCCTCGACCACATCGGCCATTCGGGTAAAGCCGATGGTGCCGGCGATGAACCCGTCGAGCGCGGTTTCCTTTGCGGCATTGAACACCGCACCCGATAATCCGCCCGTCGCCATGACTTCGCGCGCCAGCCGCAATGCAGGCAAGCGTGCGACATCAGGGGCGCTAAATTCAAGCTGGCCAATGGCTGCCAGATCAAGCCGCTCAACCGGCAGCGGGGCGCGTACCGGATGGTGCAGCGCATAGCCGATGGCATGGCGCATGTCCGGTGGGCCGACATGGGCCATCAGCCCGCCGTCAACAAAACCCACCAACGCGTGCACCAAAGATTGCGGATGAATTAAAACTTCGATCTGTTCGGGATCGACACGAAAAAACTCACGAGTTTCAATGACTTCCATCGCCTTGTTAAACAGCGAAGCTGAATCGATGGTGATACGCTGGCCCATATCCCAATTGGGATGGGCCGAGGCCTGCGCCAGCGTTGCATCTTTTAGTGCCTCAAGTGGCCAATCGCGAAACGCGCCGCCGCTGGCGGTGATGATGATCCGCTCGACTGTGGCGATATCTTCGCCAGCCAGCGCCTGAAAGATAGCAGAATGTTCGCTATCGACGGGCAAAATACGTGCCCCTGTTCGCTGCGCTGTCTCCAGCATCAAGGCTCCGGCACAGACCAGCGATTCCTTGTTGGCCAAGGCCAGCGTCTTGGTATGGCTTAAGGCAGCCAATCCCGGCGCCAACCCCGCCGCCCCTACGATCGCGGACATGATCCAATCGGTCGGGCGGCAAGCCGCTTCGGTGATCGCATTGGCGCCGGCAGCGGCTTCGACGCCACTCCCCTGCAGGGCGGCGCGCAAGTCCTCCAGCCGGTCCTCATGCGCGGTCACGGCGATCTGCGCGCCCACGGCTTTTGCATCTGCCGCCAGCTGCGCGATATTGCCCGCCCCCGTCAGCGCCACCACGTCATAGCCAGCGGGCGCACGGCGGATCAGATCAAGTGTGTTTTGCCCGATGGAGCCTGTGGCGCCAAGGATACTTACGCGTCGTTGTGCCAAGAACCTAGCCCAACCCGGGCGGGAAACCGACCAGCGGGCCGACGATCAACAAGAACACCGAGGCGCCGAGCATCCCGTCAAACCGGTCGAGCACGCCGCCATGGCCAGGAATAAGCGTCGAGCTGTCCTTTACGCCAAACCGCCGCTTCAGGCCGGATTCAGCCATATCGCCCATCTGCGAGGCCATCGAGACCGCGATGGAGATTCCAATCAACTGCAAACCAACGCCCGAATTGATCGAGAACAGCAGACCAACCAGCGCCGCTGCGACCCAGCCGGATGCCGTACCGGACCACGTCTTTTTAGGACTGACCTTGGGCCAGAACTTGGGGCCGCCCAACGCACGACCGGCGAAATATCCGACCACATCGGTCATCACCACAACACCAACCAGCCACATCAGCCAGCTAAATCCCAGATCATCGCGTACCTGCACCATGCCAAAGCCTGCGAGAATGATCATCACGGTAAAGGTCATGAAAACAGTGCGGTGATGCGCAAGTTGGCCAAAGCCGATCAGCGCCGGTGCCAGCAACAAAGGCAGTGCAAATCCGACCGGCAGATAGAAGCTCGCCAGCAGCGCCCCACCCGCCAAAGCCCCCATTTGCAACTGGGTATGACGCACGCCCGGAGCCAGAATGCCAACCAGCTCCCAGACCATCAAGCCACAGATTATCGCGACAAGAACATGCCAAACCACGCCGCCGATCCAGATGCCCAGCAGCGCCACAACCACCATCGCGGCACCAGAGGCCATCCGCGCCGAAAGGTCGGACCATTGTTCGGGAGATTTCGCCATACCTTCAGCCTCCTCAGCCAGTTACCGCGCCAAAACGCCGGTCGCGCACGCCATAGGCAGCACATAGCCTGCCAAATTCTTCTTTCGAGAAGTCGGGCCATAACGTGTCGATAAATTCGTACTCGGCGTAGGCCGATTGCCACAGCAGAAAGTTAGAAATCCGCGCCTCGCCACTGGTGCGGATCACCAGATCAGGATCTGGTAAAACGCAGGTATCCAAATACTTTGGCAGGGTTTCTTCATCTACTTTTGCAGGATCAAGTTTGCCGTCCGCCACATCCTGCGCCAACCGCTGTGTGGCGCGGGCCACTTCATCACGGCCACCGTAGTTGAGCGCGATGGTCAGATGCACCCGCGTATTATGCGAGGTCGCCTCTTCAAGCTCTGACATCAGCCGGATCAGTTTCGCATCCAGCCGTACCCGGTCTCCGATAAACCGCACCCTGACGCCAAATTCCGACAGGCTGCGGGTTTCTTTGGAGATGTAGCGCCGGAACAGGCTCATCAGCCCTGCGACCTCAACCTGCGTACGCTTCCAGTTTTCGGTCGAAAACGCAAAGATCGTCAGATATTCGACGCCGAAGTCCGGACATGCCTCGACCACTTCGCGCACGCGCTTGGCACCCGCATGGTGGCCAAAAAGCCGAGGCCGCCCCCGTTGCGTGGCCCAACGCCCATTGCCATCCATGATAATCGCCACATGACGCGGCCCATTTGGAACGGGCTGTGGTGTGGGGCTGGCTACGCTTTTCATCGGCTGGCTTTCAATTCTTGTCCCCGAAGGCAACACGCCAACCGAGCCTCCGAGGCAATGCACGCGCAGGGCCGAAGCCCCCCGCGCTGATGCCGTCAGACATGCATGATTTCGCCTTGCTTGGTCTCAAGCGTTTCGTCGATCTGGGCGATGAAACGGTTGGTGATGTCCTGCACTTCACCTTCCCAGATCTTCTGATCGTCTTCAGACATTTGGCCATCATTTTTGGCCTTTTTAATCTGATCCATGCCGTCGCGGCGGATGTTGCGGATGCTGACGCGGGCGTGTTCGGCGTATTGGCCCGCAACCTTGGTCAACTGGGTGCGGCGCTCTTCGTTCAGCTCGGGGATCGGCAGCATGATAATCGTGCCATTCAGCTGCGGGTTAATGCCCAGACCGCTTTCACGGATAGCCTTTTCGACCTTACCGACCAGACCTTTGTCCCAGACGTTGATGGTAACCATGCGTGGTTCGGGCACGTTCACGGTGCCGACCTGATTGATCGGCGTTTTCTGCCCGTAGGCATCGACCATCACCGGCTCCAGCATGGACGCCGAGGCGCGGCCTGTGCGCAGCGAGGCAAATTCAGTGCGCAAGGAGGCAATAGCGCCGCCCATACGCCGTTCCAGATCGTCGGTATCGAGCATGAATTCTTCTGACATGGGGTCTCCGGCAGTTCGTCATTTTGATTTTTGTCGCCCCGATATAACGCCAAGGCAGGGGCAATGTATAGCCATGGCCCGCCCGCGTCACCGCCGCTTTCGCAAGGCACGATATGGAACGCTGGCGGGACAGGTACGGGATCAACCGATGGCAGGGGTGCCTAGCCCTGCACCCGCGTATATGTGCCCTGACCGGCAAGAATGCCTTTGAACCCGCCCGGCTCGTCCAGCGAGAAGACGATGATCGGCAGATTGTTATCGCGCGCCAGAGCAATGGCGCTCGCATCCATCACGCCCAGACGCTTTTGCAGCACATCGTCATAGCTGACGGTGTCATAGCGCTTGGCATCGTCAAATTTATTCGGGTCTTTGTCGTACACGCCATCAACCTTCGTGCCTTTGAAAATCGCCTCACAGGACATCTCGTTGGCGCGCAGGGTGGCTGCGGTATCGGTGGTAAAATAGGGGTTACCGGTGCCTGCCGCAAAAATGCAGACGCGCTTTTTCTCAAGGTGGCGCACGGCACGGCGGCGGATATAGGGCTCGGCCACCTCGTTCATGGTGATGGCGCTGATCACGCGGGTGTGGATGCCAAGCGCCTCCAGCGAAGACTGCATCGCCAGCGCGTTCATCACCGTGGCCAGCATCCCCATATAGTCAGCCGTGGTCCGCTCCATCCCTTGGGCCGAGCCTTGCAGCCCGCGGAAAATATTGCCGCCACCAATGACCATACAGATCTCGACACCCAACGAATGCACAGATTGCACCTCGCGGGCGATCCGTTCAACCGTGGGTGGATGCAGGCCAAAACCCTGATCTCCCATCAGCGCCTCGCCGGAAATTTTCAGCATGACGCGTTTGAAGGTGACTTGGGGGGCGCTGTCCGACATGTTTTTACCTTTGGGTTTTCATTTTGGGGCAAACTGTCGCAAATGGGGCCAATTATCAATCCATCGCTGACGCTCAAGGACAGAAATGCCTGCTAAAAAAGCCCATACCGACCTGATCAGCATGATATCGCCCAATCAACACGTGCTGATCGCGGGGCCGACGGCCTCAGGGAAGTCGGCGCTGGCGCTGGAAGTTGCCGAAGCGCAGGGCGGTGTGATCGTGAATGCCGATGCCAGTCAGGTCTATGATTGCTGGCGTCTGTTGACCGCGCGTCCTTCGGAGGCAGAGAGCGCCCGCGCCCCGCACAAGCTCTATGGTCATGTCGCCGCGACCGATCTTTATTCCACCGGCCATTGGCTACGCGAAGTCACGAAACTGCTCGACGAAGGTCAGCGGTGCATCGTGACGGGCGGCACCGGCCTTTACTTCACCGCGCTGACCAAAGGCTTAGCCGAAATTCCTGCCACCCCTGCAGAGGTACGCGTGCAGGGCAACACCTTCTCGCTGGAGGAGCTGCTGGCGGGCGTGGACGCGGAAACGCAATCGCGCATCGACACGCGCAACCCCGCGCGGGTGCAACGCGCATGGGAAGTGCAGCAGGCAACGGGGCGCGGCTTGGCCGCGTGGCAGGATGATACCGCGCCACCCGCCCTGCCCCTCAGCGCCGCATTCCCGATCGTGTTCGATGTAGACAAAGTCCATTTGAACGACCGCATCGCGCAGCGCTTTGATCTTATGCTCGACGCAGGTGCTCTGGCGGAGGTGGCAGCCGTACGGCCAGACTATGACCCTGACTTGCCCGCGCACCGCGCCATCGGCGTGCCAGAGTTGATGGCCCACCTCGAAGGCCGGCTCAGCCTTGAAGAAGCACGCATGGCTGCCGTGATCGCGACACGGCAATTCGCCAAGCGCCAACGCACGTGGATGCGCAGTAAAATGTCCGACTGGCATAAGGTAATGCCTGATTAACTATTACCATAATTCGACTTTACGTATCATCTTCTCTGTGTAAATCTGACGCTATCTTTCACAATAGCGACATCCTATGACGCATGCGCCGTCGCCAAACATCGCTGTGCAAACCTTGGCGCAACTTAGCGGCGGGCAAGACTGGCGGCTGACACTGGCCCATGATCGGCCCGTGCATCTGCTTATCTGGGTCGTGCGCGGCCAAGGGCGGGTTCTGCTCGACGGGCAGCGGCGCGGTTTGGGCACACACAACGCGCTCTGGATCCCCGCGGGTTCGCTTTTTGCGCTGGATCTTGGGCGGCAGAGCATGGGCCAATCGGTGTCGATCCCCGTCGACAGCCCGCTGCGCCTGCCAGAAATCCCCCGCCAGCTCCGCATCCGGGATGTGCATGTGCAATCGGAGCTCTCCTCGATCATCGAAACCGCGCAACGCGAGCAATCCTCGAACCGGCCGCTGCGGCAAGATGCGCTGGAGGCCTATTCGGCGTTAATGTCGGTCTGGCTGCGCCGCCAGATCGCTTTGGACGAACATATCCCTGACAAACGCAATGCCGCCGCCCGCCTCTCTGCTGCGTTCTGCGCGATGGTGACTGAAAGGTATCGCAGCGGTGCGACAATGGCGGAATATGCTGCCTATTTGGGGATCACCCCCACCCACCTGACTCGCGCGGTCAAAGCAGCAACGGGAAAAACGGCGGCGGATATGCTGACCGAGCGGATTTTATTCGAAGCCCGCGCCCTATTGGTGCAGACCCGCGAGCCTGCCTGTGACATCGCACGGCACCTCGGATTCGGGTCAGCGGCCTATTTCACCCGCTTTATCCAGCACCATACCGGCAAACCGCCCAGTAAACTCCGTGGTTGAATCCAACGTTTACGGCAGACCGATGTCGTTTTTTGACCGGTGCTATGTCGTAAATATTACATCAAACGGCGGAACATGACATTGACCTGATGCGATGCTTCATGCCTGATGGGAAAACCAAACGCTGATCGAACCTTACGTTTTGCGCGTTTCTATCACCGCGAGAAAGCGTCGGTTCGGGCAGATGAATACATCTCTCGACGTCTCTGTCGCCCGACCTATCTGGCATGGGCGGATCGGGGCGACCGGTCGGAAAAGACCGTAAGGTCTCATCAATAAGAACTGGCGGGACCAACCCGACAGGCCACGCAACAGGGGCACTTCATGGGAATATTCATTCTGCGTCGTCTGGGCGTGATGTTGCTGACGGCGCTTTGCCTGACCTTCATCGTGTTCTGGTTGACCAACCTTTATCCAAATCTTGAAAAGCTCGCCAAAACCCAAGGCAACTTTCGCATGTCAGACGCGGCCGTGGAAAGTTATCTGGGCAACCGTGGCTATCTGCAACCGACTTGGGACAAGTTTGGCGAATGGCTTGGCGTCATGCCCGGTTGGGTGACCGAAACCGAAGACGGCAAGGTTTTTGGCCGCTGTTTTCAAGACGGCACGCCGGAAGAGGAGCGCGCCACCTTTTGCGGCATCCTGCAAGGCGACTGGGGTGTTTCGACAGTCTTTAAGGATGATGTAAGCAGCACATTGCTGACGCGGCTGGCCCTGACCGGAAAGCTGATGCTTTGGGTCTTGATCCTGATGGTGCCGACCGCCCTGATTGTCGGGGTGCTGGCGGGGATGAAAGAGGGCTCGAAGCTTGACCGCTCGCTCTCGACCTTCTCCATCGCGACCACGGCGACGCCTGAGTATGTCTCGGGGGTGATCTTCATTGCTGTGCTGGCATCATCGCGGTTCGGAATATCACCGTGGCTGGCGGATATGGGCTGGATCGACAGCAAGACCCTTTTTCTCGGCTCTGCGACTTCTGCGATGGAGGACGCGAATTTCTGGAATTTCTTCCTGCCGGTGCTGACGATCTCGCTCTATGGCATGGGCTATATCGCGCGGATGACGCGGGCCAGCATGACCGAGGTGATGACCGCCCAATATATCCGCACCGCGCGGCTGAAGGGGGTC
Source organism: Sulfitobacter brevis (assembly GCF_900112755.1). Lineage (GTDB taxonomy): Bacteria > Pseudomonadota > Alphaproteobacteria > Rhodobacterales > Rhodobacteraceae > Sulfitobacter > Sulfitobacter brevis. Next base: position 323,940 of record NZ_FOMW01000002.1, read on the forward strand.
AAGTTCTCGGACATTGTGCTGAAGCACGCGTTGCGCAACGCGCTGATCGCGCCGTTCACGGTGATCATGCTGCAAATTCCGTGGCTGTTGAACGGTGTAGTGATTGTCGAAACCTTGTTCAATTACAAAGGCTTTGGCTGGCTGCTGGTACAAGCGGCTTCCAACAATGACATCGAACTGCTGCTGGCGGTTTCGGTGGTCTCGGTCGTGGTGGTTTTGGTGACGCAGCTGATTTCGGATATCGGCTATGTCTACCTGAACCCGCGCATCCGAATTACTTAAGGGAGAATGGACATGGAACCACTTACATGGACCGGCTCTCTGAGCTTTCTCAATATCCTCTTCCAAGGGGCACTGGTTTTGCTGATGCTGATGGTCGTGGTACAAATTCTGGTGTCGTTCTTTGCCACCGTGGGCGCGCGCGCGGTTAATCCGGACGGCTCCCTATCGGCGAGCAGCGGCGTATCGGGCTTTGTCGGGATGATCGTGAACGGGCTCTTCTGGATCACACTGGGGCTGCTGCTGGTCTATCTTGCGGGCGGCTTCATGATGGGCACCAATGCCGGTATCATCGGCGCTGTGTCGCGGCAGATGCTGCCGGTATGGCTGGCGTTGGTGGTGACCTTCATTCTGTCGATCACCTACAAGCGCAAGCTGGGGCTATATGGCAAGCTGTTTGACAGCACGGTCGGGATGATCGGTTTCGCCATTGTGATGTTCTGGGTGTTCACCGGCATTTTCGGCGGCGTGTTCGATATTCTGGTGACCCATGACAGCCTGAGCCAGATGTCAGGGATGAAAAACAAACTGCCCGGCACGCCTTTGGCACGGGCGGGCGAAGAGGAATTCCAGTGGTTTCTGCTGGGCGGTGACAACCTTGCGCGCGATGTTTTCAGCCGGCTCATCAAAGGCTCGTGGGTGGTGGTGCAGATTGCACCGTTGGCGACGCTCTTTGCCTTTATGGTGGGGATCACATTGGGATTGCCTGCGGGATATTATGGCGGGCGTCTGGATACATTTCTGTCGTTTCTGGCGAACCTCATCCTCGCGTTTCCGGTGATCTTGCTGTTTTATCTGCTGGTTACGCCCGAGATCGTGCAAACCGGCATACCCAACTATATGGCGGTTTTCCTGTTTGTGTTCCCTCTGGTGTTCGTCACAATCTTGCTGAACTCGCGCTACTACACGCAACCGTCGTTTCGCACGCCGCTGCTGTTTGTGGTGTTGGGAGTGTTGGGATGGCTCTATCTCTCGCTGGTCTCGACAAACGGTGCGATTGTCGACGCGCCGACCTACCGTATTCCGGGGCTTCCGGCGGTAATTGATCTTTTTGACATCGATCCGGGCATTCTGGTGGTCTTTGTGTCAGTGGTTTTCGTCAATTCGCCTACCGTGTTCCGGATCGTGCGGGGCCTCGCGATGGACATCAAGACCCGCGATTATGTCGCGGCGGCGCAGACCCGCGGTGAAGGTCCGTGGTACATCATGCTGTGGGAGATTTTGCCGAACGCCCGTGGACCGCTAATCGTCGATTTTTGTTTGCGAATTGGCTATACCACCATCCTGCTGGGCACCTTGGGCTTTTTCGGCTTGGGGCTGGAATCTGAGAGCCCTGACTGGGGCAGCACAATCAATGCGGGACGCAGGCTGTTGTCGCTTTATCCACATGCCGCCATCGCACCGGCGCTGGCGTTGTTGAGCCTTGTGCTGGGGCTGAACCTTTTGGCGGACGGGTTGCGCGAAGAATCTTTGCGCGATTGAGATTTGGGGACCGCCGGGGGCGCTGCCCCCGGACCCCCGGGGTTTATTTGGCCAACTGAAGAGGTTTGGGGGAATGCCCCCCCTCTGACGGGCGGCTCCGACAGGAGAAAGACTATGGTCAAGACAGATTATGACGGCCCGATCCTGGAGATTGACCGGTTGTCGATTTCGTTTTTTACCCGCCTGCGGGAAATTCCTGCGGTGATGGATTTTTCGGCCTCGGTGATGCCGGGTGAAGCCTTGGGGCTGGTCGGGGAATCGGGCTGTGGCAAGTCTACCGTTGCCTTGGGGGTGATGCAGGATCTGGGCAAGAACGGGCGGGTTGTTGGCGGTTCGATCAAGTTCAAAGGCCGCGATTTGAGCGAGATGACCCCAGCCGAGTTGCGCGATATTCGCGGCAGCGAGATTGCGATGATCTATCAAGAGCCGATGGCGAGCCTGAACCCTGCGATGCGCATTGGCCAGCAATTGATGGAAGTGCCGATGATCCACTCCGGCATGAGCGAAAAAGACGCTCGTGCACGGGCGTTGCAGGTGGTGACGGACGTGAAGCTGCCCGACCCCGAGCGGATTTTGAAAGCTTATCCGCATCAGCTTTCAGGTGGGCAACAGCAGCGTATTGTCATTGCGATGGCATTGATGTCGGAGCCGTCGCTGTTGATTTTGGACGAACCAACCACGGCGCTGGATGTGACCGTGGAGGCCGCCGTGGTCGAGCTGGTCAAGGATCTGGGAAAGAAATACGGCACCTCGATGCTGTTCATCAGCCATAACCTCGGGTTGGTATTGGAGACATGTGACCGGATTTGCGTGATGTATTCCGGCGAGGCGGTAGAGCGCGGCTCCATCGAGGATGTGTTCGACGAGATGCAGCACCCCTATACACAAGCGCTGTTCCGGTCGATCCCGCTGCCGGGAGCGGATAAGAATACCCGACCGCTGATTGCCATTCCGGGGAACTTCCCCCTGCCCCACGAACGGCCCAAGGGCTGTAACTTTGGGCCGCGTTGCGACTATTTCCAAGCCGGACGTTGTGACGCGGCGCCGATCCCGATGGAGCATGTGCGCGGTGATGACCGGCACCATACGCGGTGCATCCGCTATGACGAGATCGACTGGAAAGCCCCGCCGATTTTGGCGGATGTGAAGTCAAAAGGTGCCGTCGGGGATGTGATCCTGCGGATGGACAAGCTCAAGAAGTATTACCAGGTCGCGGCCAATGCGATGTTTGGCGGCGGCAACACCAAAGTGGTCAAGGCCAACGAAGAGCTGACCTTTGAGGCGCGTGAAAGTGAAACGCTGGCGATAGTCGGCGAATCCGGCTGCGGAAAATCGACCTTTGCCAAGGTGTTGATGGGGCTTGAGACTGCGACCGAGGGTCAGGTCTTGCTTGATGGCAAGAACATCGGCGATGTGCCGATCGAGCGGCGGACAACGCAGAACGTTGCGGATATCCAGATGGTGTTCCAGAACCCCTTTGACACGCTTAACCCGTCAATGACTGTAGGGCGGCAGATTATTCGGGCTTTGGAGATCTTCAAAATCGGCAAGAACGAGGCCGAGCGGCGGCAGCGAATGCTGGAACTGCTGGATCTGGTGAAACTGCCGCGCGAATTTGCAACCCGCATGCCGAGACAGCTGTCAGGCGGGCAAAAGCAACGGGTCGGCATCGCGCGTGCCTTTGCGGGGGATGCGCGGATTGTGGTCGCCGATGAGCCGGTATCAGCGCTTGATGTATCGGTTCAGGCCGCAGTGACCGATCTGCTGATGGAAATCCAGCGCGAGCAGAAGACAACCCTGCTGTTTATCAGCCACGATCTGTCGATTGTGCGCTATCTCAGCGACCGCGTTATGGTGATGTATCTAGGCCATGTGGTGGAGCTTGGTACGACCGATCAGGTCTTTGCCCCGCCCTATCACCCTTATACCGAAGCGTTGCTGTCGGCGGTGCCGATTGCCGACACCAAAGTGAAGAAAAAACATATCGTATTGGAAGGCGATGTACCTTCGGCGATGAATCCACCGCCGGGATGCCCGTTCCAGACGCGGTGCCGCTGGAAGTCGCAGGTGCCGGGTGATCTGTGCGAGACAGTCGTGCCGCCGCTGCGGTTTCTGGCCGAGGGGCATCAGGTGAAATGCCATCTCAGTCAGGAGAAGTTTGACGAGATGGAGCCGGTGATCGAAGTCGTCGCCGCAGAATAGCCTGTGCAATAGAATAAGGCGCGAACCGGGGGAGCGGTTCGCGCCTGCTTTCAACCTAGCATGCGGGACGTCACGACAGGTTGAAACTTGAACCGGCATATTGGTGAATGTCGTTGCCGGCGTTCACAATAGAACACCGTATCAGGACGTTATGTTCCATACTACGCGACTTGCGGGCCCAGTTTTGAAGGGACCCGCCGCCTAGCGGAGATGATCTGCTATAATTTAATAGTAAATGCAGGGAGTTAGCTGCCCGTAATAACTTTCACATAATTACGTGTTTCGGCATAGGGTGGCACGCCGCCGTACTTCTTTACCGCACCTGGACCAGCATTATAGGCCGCCAGTGCCAGCCGCCAACTTCCGAATGCGCGGTATTGTTGCTTGAGGTACCGTGCCCCGCCTTCGATATTTTGTGTCGGGTCATAGGCATCCACACCCAGACCGCGCGCGGTACCAGGCATCAACTGGGTCAGCCCCATCGCACCCCTGTGGGATTTGGCGCCTGCGTTCCAGCCACTTTCCTGCTGGATCAGGCGCAAAAATAAATCGGCAGGGATGCCGTGACGATTGGCGGCTTCACGGGCAAGCTCAAGATAGACGCCGCGATACTTGCCGCGATATTCAGGCGTCTGCTCGTCCCAGCGGGTTGGGGTGACCACCTTCGGCGGCTGCAGCCGGACCGACGCGGAGTACTGCTTTGACGCGCGACTATCGAGCACTTTGGTCTGCGAGGCAAACATCGCTGTGCGTTTTTTGGAGGAGAACAGATCAGCGGATGCCGATGTGCCAACCAGCAAAGCAAGCCCAGCGGCCATCGCTCCTGCGACTGTGGTTTTCTGCATCGATCTGACGCCTCCGTCCGTTTCGCTTGCAGCGTTATAACAAAATTAACCATTCCTGCCATCCCTTGATCGGGTGGGCATTCGGGCAGGTCAGACTGCGTGCTGCAAAACTTGGCTAGGGATGTGACAGAGGTCGTGGAAACCTGAGATTAACCCCGATATAAGGGCTCGAACCAACCTGCGCGGATTCGCGCTGACATATTTAGACCAACCAAGGGGGCGACATGGCCGGCTCAGTCAACAAAGTGATCCTAATCGGCAATCTGGGGCGCGACCCTGAAGTGCGCAGCTTTCAGAATGGCGGCAAGGTGTGCAACCTGCGCATCGCGACTTCTGAAACCTGGAAAGACCGCAACACCGGCGAGCGCCGCGAAAAGACCGAATGGCATTCGGTTGCGATTTTTCAGGAGGGCCTTGTTCGCATCGCCGAGCAATACCTCAAGAAAGGCAGCAAGGTTTACATCGAAGGCCAGTTGCAGACGCGCAAGTGGCAGAACCAAGAGGGCAAGGACCAGTACAGCACCGAGGTTGTGCTGCAGGGCTTTGGCGGCACACTGACCATGCTGGACGGCCCAAGCGGCGGCTCTGGTGGCGGCGGCGGCAACAATGACAACTATGGCGGCGGCCAGTCCTCCGGCGGCGGTTATGATGGCGGCTATGACAGCGGCCCGTCGAATAATAACAACAGCGGTGGCGGCGGTGGCTCGTCGCGCGATATCGACGACGAGATTCCATTTTAATCGAGAAATACCAGTCAACTCTTAAAATCCAACGGCTGGCATGACGTAGGTTAAGAGCTTACGCAGATTTGGAACACTTGAACGGCAGATCCACTCTCACGAACAGTGCCGTAGCCAGGTGGTATTCTTGATATCGAAAACAACCTGGATCTGATAATAAGCGCCTGTCCCTCTTAATTGAGGCGACAGGCGCTTTTCCCTCCTGCCCCATATGTCAAAACTTCAATTGCTACAGTGAGATCGTCGCTGCCGCAGTATATCAGCAGGGACGCAGGACTACGCCGCTGAAAGTAGCCTTTTCGCGTGCTTGATATGACGTTGAACCAGCTTTTTCTGCAGTATCCGTGTCGGGATTTTGCAGGCCGGTGGTCCGAAACATTCATGACCGCCTGCCGATGGAAATAGCGTCACGAACTCGTCCCACGTGGCGTAGCTAAGTGTTCTCATTGTATGGGCGTTGATGAGAAAACTTTCAGTTGGCGTCCCTTCCGCAAAGATAATTTCGTGCTTTTTGAAGATAAGGTGAAAATATTCAACGCTCTCAACAGAATTTTCGATAAAGATTCCCGGCAGCTTGGTTAGTCGTATTGCGGCGACAAGCACGGCTTTGGCCCCGAACATATTTTTTATAATACTGGAATTTGCGACCATCCGGTGCTGCCGAGACACCACTAAGTCTCTCTTTGGCAACCCTGCTCCCAAAGCTCCCGCAGTGATCCGTATCGGGTAAAGCTTTGCATTGCTTTGTAGTGTTTTTGATTCAACGACCCGGTTCATTGTCAAAACCAAATCTTGAAATCCATTGTCCTGCGTCAGCACCTTTGCGCCTATTTCCAGAGATTCTACAGGTATTTCGCCACGGTCAGTTGTGATCAACGTGCCGCGGACAAAACACGTCACGCCCGACGGCACCAAGTCGCCTTCGTCTCTCATCGTATCAATGTCGGAGTTCCATTTCAGGTCCCCGAGGAGGCCCCCTCCCGGGAGGGCCGAGAAATCCAGAACCATTGTCGTATAGAGATCTCCGACCGCAGGGCTCCCCGTCAGGTTCACAATCCCTGAATATGTCACCAATATATCCCCAGGTATCTCTTCATATTCGGGAGACAATCTGAAGGGGAAGCCGTTCTTTGAACTGGGCGTCGAGCCGCCAGCGGGATCATCATCATTCGGGAATGTCGTATCGAAAACTGATCCGGCAGGTTGCAGGTCAAACTCGAGCGATGACAACAGTTTGGTCGTCGTCAAGTCATGCCAATCGAAGCCGAACGACATCTCAATGTCTTTACCAGTCGCGCCGCCACGGGTGTATGGGTCCAATGCATGCCATGTTAGAATTTCAACCGAGCCATCAGCATATGTCGCGGTGATGGTAGCGCCTTCCAGATCGACCCCGCGCGAACTGGTATCAGCGCGGATGCCATTGACAGACTCGTGCGGATTTTCGTCAAGCCTGACAATCTCAATTGAAGCCATTTCTCATGCTACCCTTATTCTGCACCAATCAATTTCGAGTGCTAAATTTTGTGTCTCTAATCGCGCGCAGTCACTGATGCGATCCGCGGGGAATACGCAGCGCCAAAGAGGTTTAATGCACAAATATGTAAGCAGGGAGAGTGACGACTTTGGGGAATTTATGAGGCAGCTTTAATTACCCGGCAAAAACTGATGTGCCAAGCACAAGCAATTTAAGCAAAGTATGTAGCGCTATGCTCAAAATGAGATTTCAACAATATCCGGTGAAAAGTGTTCTAACCGATATCAAACTGGCCTCGTTCTTCCGCTCCTATACCACTGCTGAAAACCTGCTGACACGCGCCGCTGTGCAGGCTGGCGGAACCGTGCTTGAAACGGGGGCTTCGTGTGGGCTCGGATCAGCCGCCGTTCAACTCGCAGCGGTGCTGGAGCCGGAGGTCGTTGTTCATCTTGTAGGGAGGATTGAGCGCCGTGATATTGCGCCGCTGGACGCTGAGACTTTTCCAATGCGTGAGATCGGCGCTGCTCAACACGTTTTCGGTAAGAAGGTCCAAATCGGCAAGACCGTCCTGGACCTGAGTTGAACTGCCAAGCCCGAAATGCATCTTCCCTTTGATGACCGGTTTTTTAATCTGAATTAGGCACCGCCCTCCTTCTGGTCGGTGCGGCGGGGAGACCGTCATTATAATGTTTCGCTGACACACCCTTACGCTAAGATACAGCGAGAATTTACGAGGAGAAACACTGATGCCAGAAGTCGCGCATTCAGCCCATGACATGATCTCTGGCATGACGCCAACGCTGAAACCGGGCGTTTTCGTGTTTATCACGACCACTGATCCCGCGATGTTCGAGGTACTTTCATCCAGCGCAATATCGTCGTTCAAGGAAGAAGAAGGGATGTCGCTGCTTGTTCCTATTGAGGTGGCTGAAAAGTCAAACTTCGAGATAGACCACCCGATGAGGTGCATTACGCTGAATGTGTATTCGTCTTTAGAAGGTGTCGGGCTCACTGCGGCTGTATCAACGGCCCTTGAAAAGGCCGATATACCTTGCAACATGATCGCGGCTTTTCATCACGACCATGTTTTTGTGCCGTCGGATATGGGCCAGAAGGCGATGGAGGTCTTGGCTGCTCTCCAATCCGCGGGGGGTTAACAAAGCCTGTTCACGTGGGCGGACGCAATGCCGAAATTTTAAAAATGCCGGGGGCGCCAACTGCCGGCCCTCATCGCCTTCCGGCTCGCCACATCTAGGCACAGATATGGCCTTACCGGCACCATGAAGTTGCCCTGATGTATAGATAGACCCCTGTTTTATCTAAGAAACGCATCAAAATGGAAGCAATATCATGAGCCTGATTTCCCCGATCTTCGGCGGTAGAACATCCGCCCCGCCCCCTAAAGCCGCAGCAGAAGAGCCCGTCACCCAACCGGTTCAGGAGCCAGAGGCGACAACCGCTACGGAATCCGAAGCCGCTTCGGCCGACACGAGCGAGCAAAGCTCTTTCTCCGGCAATACGTCGCAAGGCGGCGCAACCCAGCAATCCAGCGCGGCTCAGGCCGCCAATGCCAGTCAGGTTTCTTCAAACACCATCGCGCGTGCAGACCGTGCTCTGGCGGAGCCTGCACCTGCACAGGGCGTCGCCGACGAAGCCCGGGCCCGCGTCGCAGCAGAGCGCCGGATCGAAGCCGCACAAGCCCGTATATTGATCGATCAGATCATGCCGGTTTCAAACGCACCGCAGGGTTTCAAATCCTACATGTCGGTTCTGCTAAGCTCGGACACTGCTGAGACATCTTCGCAAAGTGATCCCGCCAAGCGCGCAGCCGCGTAAATCTGCGGCGTCATTGCAGTAAAACGGCGGGACCGATGGAAATCGCCCGCCGTTTTAACGCCTCACCTTTCGGCCAGTGCGTCATGCAGAACCGCCAACACCGCCGTGCGGGGCACGTCAGATGTCACGAATGCATCGCCGATGCCGCGGGCAAGGATGAACCGCAATTGACCATCCACAACCTTCTTATCCTGCCCCATAAGATCGAGCAGCGCTTCGGCATTCGGCAACGCGCCGTCGATGTCTTTTAGGTCTGTCTTCATCCCCATCGTCTTGAGATGCGCGCGCACGCGGCTGGGGTCTTCTTGCGGGCAGAGGCCGAGCTTGGCAGAGAGCTGAAACGCCAGCGCACAGCCGATCGCCACCCCTTCACCGTGCAGCAGGCGGTCGGAATACCCCGTCGCGGCCTCTAGTGCATGACAGAAGGTATGGCCAAGGTTCAACAGCGCGCGGTCACCCTGCTCGGTCTCGTCACGCGCCACGATATCGGCCTTCATCTGCACCGCCCGGCGCACAGCCTCCAGCCTTGCGGCAGTATCGCCCGCAGCCAACGCAGGGCCGTTGGCCTCAAGCCAGTTAAAGTACTCGTAATCCCCCAGCAGACCGTATTTCACGACCTCGCCGTAGCCCGCCAGAAAATCACGTGCGGTCAGGGTGCCCAACACGTCGGTATCTGCCAGCACCAGCGCAGGCTGATGAAACGCGCCGATCAGGTTTTTGCCATGCGAGGTGTTGATCCCCGTCTTGCCCCCGACCGAGCTGTCGACCTGCGCCAACAGTGACGTAGGGATCTGAACGAACCCCACGCCACGGCGTAAGATCGCCGAGGCAAACCCCGCCAGATCGCCGATCACACCGCCGCCAAACGCCACGACCAGATCACGCCGTTCGACCTTTTGGTCGAGCAGGAAATCTGAACAGCGTTGTAGCATCGCCCAGCTCTTGGTGCCTTCGCCCGCCGGCAGGATCAGGGCCTGCATCTCGATACCCGACGCCGCCAATCCGGCCCGCAGAGCATCAAGATGAAGCGCCGCGACATTTTCGTCGGTTACGACCGCCACACGGGGCCGCGCCAGCATTGGCGCAAGGTATGCCCCCGCTTCGGCCAGCAGTCCCGAGCCTATGATGACGTCATATTCCCGCCCCGGCAGGGCGACGTTCACAGTCTCACGCATCGGCTATCTCCAGCACGTCCGGGCGCGACAACAAGGTTTCGATTACCCGATTGGCCATCGCATCAATCGAAAAATTCGCCGCACAGCTTACCGCCAGATCGGCCAGCGCATAGACGGGCACGCGGTCATGATAAAGTTGCGCCAGAGTGGCACGCGGATTGGCAGTGCGCAGCAACGGGCGGCTTTCTTTGTAGCGCACCCTGTTCCAGAGCAAATCCAGTTCAGCATCAAGCCAGATAGACACCCCGTGTTTGGAAATATTATCGCGGTTTTGCGCTGCCATAAATGCCCCACCACCGGTCGAAAGGATGCAAGGTTCCTCCACCAGCAACCGCGCAATCACCTCGGTTTCGCGGCGCCGGAAGAACGCCTCGCCATCGCGGGTGAAAATTTCGGGGACCGTGGCATTTGCTGCCGCCTCGATCTCGGCGTCACTATCGAGAAACGGCACGCCAAGCTTGGCCGACACCGCGCGGCCCACTGCCGTTTTTCCCGCGCCCATCATGCCAACCATCACGACGGTCTTGTGCAAAACATAAGTCGTGGGTGCAGGGGCGTCAGAGGTCATGGTTTGCTTAAATCCGCTCATTGTTAGTTGAATGACGTGATATTGCTGGAAAGGCCATATATAGAATGGACAAAACACTTAGAAAACAGTCAGGCAGTTTTAGATGGGTAAATTATTCAAGCTTTTGATTTTCCTTTTGATAATCGGGTTCATCGGGCTTGTAGGTTATGCTTATATCGGTCCTTTTTTCGGTGCAGATTTTTCTCCCGCACAGACAGAAACCCGCCAATCCGTTACCCTTGACGGGGAATGAAGCGGTGACCCCGCTGACCCACCCTCCCTCGAAATTTGCGGCTGGCTTAGGGCTTTGGCTGGCCTGCCTGCCTGCGGGACCCAGCCATGCCCAGTCTGAAACGCTGGCAGCCCCTCTGTCGGTTATCGAATGGCTCGGCTCCCAGCCCGCCCCCCTAGAAGGCCGCGTGCGGCCCGTCGCGATGACCCGCCCGAGCGAGCCTGCAACGACCAACAACGCGCTGCCCCCCGGCATCACTGTGTCACCGCTGACCGAAGGCGCGCCGCGACAGATCGGTTTAGTGCCAGCCAGCGTCACGGGGTTACCAGCTGATTTGTGGCATGGCAGCGATGCAAGCCGCGTCATTTCGATGATTGCCGCCCTGCCCGACCTGCACCTGCCAGCCGCGCAATCGCTGCTCTATACTGTGCTGCTTGCCGAGGCACATGCACCCCAGCAGGGCGGCGAAGATGCGCTGGCCTTAGCGCGGGTCCGCAAGCTGATGACATTGGGCGCACTTGACCCCGCGCTATCGTTGATCGAACAAGCCGGTATCGCCAACTCGTCCGGCCACTTCGATCTGTGGATGGATCTGTCGCTGCTGACCGGCACCGAGGACCGTGCCTGCGCCATGCTGGACAAGAATGCCCATTTGACGCGCAACTATGCCTTCCGGATTTTTTGCGCCGCCCGTGCGGGACATTGGGACAATGCTGCGCTGACTTTCGGCTCGGCGCAGGCGCTGGACCTGTTGCCCACTGACACATTGGACCTGCTCGACCGTTTTCTCTTTCCCGACGCCTATGAGGACAGCCCGCGCCCCCGCCCGCCGCGTAAGCTGGACCCGCTAAGCTTCCGGCTGTTCGAGGCCATCGGCGAGCCGCTGCCAACCCGCAACCTGCCGCGCGCCTTTGCCGTGGCCGACCTGCGCGAGCTTTCGGGCTGGAAATCCCAGCTTGAGGCCGCCGAACGGCTGACCCGCGCCGGTGCCTTGCCGGACAACCAGCTTTTGGGGCTTTATTCTGCGCGAAAGGCCGCCGCGTCTGGGGGGATTTGGGACCGGGTCGCCGCCCTGCAACGGTTTGAAACCGCCCTCTCGACCCATAGCGTCGAAGCCGTCGCCAAGACCTTGCCGCTGGCATGGGCCGCGATGCACGAGGCCGAACTCGAGGTTGCTTTTGCAGGGCTTTTTGCCGAACAATTGGTCGGCTATACGCTGACAGGTCAGGCAGGCACTGTCGCTTCCGACATGATCCTGCTGTCCTCGGCTTACGAAAAGGCCGCTGCCAACCCGAACACGCAGGCGCCCGCGCTGCATCTGGCCATCGCTCGCGGTGAGACACCTGCACACCGCCCCGACGATCCGGTCGCCGCAGCAGTCTATGATGCTTTTTCCGACGCGCCCGCCCGCCCCGAACTTCTCGTCCATGCCCGCGAAGGCCGCCTTGGTGAAAGTATCCTCTCGATCCTCGACCTGCTGCACGACGCGACCGAAGGCGATGCGCCCGCCCTGCGCGATGCTCTCTCCACGCTGCGCGCGCTTGGCCTCGAAGACACCGCGCGCCGCGCTGCACTCCAAACCCTTATTCTGATCCGGTAACCCATGCCCACAGCTACATTTCACTGGATCTCCAGTTTCCTCGAAGCGCAGGCTGCCGAGCTTGGCGCCGCCACCAACACCCAGTTGGCCTATGGGCGCGACCTGAAGGATTTTGACAACTGGCTAACCCGCCAGAATACCGATTTCCTCTCCGCGACCCGCGCCGATGTCGAAGCCTATCTGGTCTTTTGCGACGCCCAAGGGCTGGCAAAATCAACCCGCGCACGGCGTCTGTCGGCGATAAAGCAACTCTACCGTTTTGCCTTCGAAGAAGGGCTGCGCAGCGACAATCCGGCGATCCAGATCACCGGCCCCGGCCAGACCAAACGCCTGCCCAAAGTGTTGAGCGAGGCGGAGGTTGACCGACTTCTGGCCGCTGCTCGCGCCTCGGGGCGCAACAGATCCGATACGCTGCGCAACACCTGCCTGATGGAGCTTTTATACGCGACCGGAATGCGGGTCAGCGAATTGGTCAGCCTGCCGATCTCGGCGGTGCGCGGCGATCCGCGCCTGCTGTTGATCATGGGCAAGGGCGGTAAGGAACGTCTGTTGCCGCTTTCCAAACCCGCCCGCCGCGCTCTGACCGACTGGCTGGTCGTGCGCGACACCCAAGATGCCGCCGCGCGCGAAAAACATCTGCCCGTGTCGCGTTTTCTTTTCGCATCGCGCGGCGCATCAGGCTACCTCACGCGGCACCGGTTTTACCTGCTGATCAAGGAGTTCGCTGTCGAAGGCGGCGTTGAGCCGTCCAAGGTCACGCCACATACCCTGCGCCATGCCTTTGCCACCCATCTCCTGGCCCACGGTGCCGACCTGCGCGCGATTCAGACGATGCTGGGACATGCGGATGTGGCAACGACGGAAATCTACACCCATGTGCTCGAAGAACGGCTTTCGGAGCTGGTGCTAGAGCATCACCCCTTGGCGAAAGGCGGTAGACGTAAATCATCAGGCAAGACATCTTCGGACGGCCAGTAACCCGTCATCAACGCCCGATGATACCCCTGAACCAAACCTGCATTTTCCATTGAATTTACAGCCGCTTGCGCATCATATTTCAAGCTATGAATTAACACATCCGCCCCGTCGATGACGCCAAAGCGGGTGTATTGCGCCCCGTCATGCGGCGGCATTCCGATCACGCCGGCGTTGATCCAGCGCCCCCGCGCCGTGTTGCGGATAAACGGCACGCCACAATGTCCCGCAATGATCGCATCCAGCGGTCCAGCAACATCCTCGGCGGCCTGCCATTCTTCGGCAAATACCGCTTTGGGTGAGGACGGCCAGATAAACCGCGCAACATCAGTGACCCCGCCATGGATGACCCCATAGCGCTTGCCCTGATGGGAAAAGGTCACGATCTGCGGCAGTTGTCCCATCCAGTCGCGCTGGTCCTGCGTCACCTGCGCCGATGCAAAACCAAACCAGCCTGCCGACAGCAAATCACACGCCGATCCGTCGTCGAAACCGCAGCCGCAATCCAGTGCGCCTTGTGCCAGTTGCAGCTCGCAATTACCCGCCACCACCGTCATGCCTGACGCCCGCACCGCCTCCACAACCTGCACCGGATCGCCGCAATAGGCGACCACGTCGCCTGTGCAGATCAGATTTCCCGCGCCAATCCCGCGCGCCGCAGCCACATCCAAAACAGCCTGTAAGGCCTGCAAGTTTGAATAGGGCCCGCCGAATACCAAAACTGGCCCGTCTCTTTCGCCCAGATCTTGGTGTCTCATCCTCGCATCCCCTTGAATGAACCGCCCCGCGCCGCCATAACCTATGGACCTTCACATGGATTGGACAGTCTCAAAAATGGAAACCGGTACGGCATTGCTCGATAGCGCGTTCTGGATCAATTGCGGGATCATCCTGCTGCTCTTGATCCTGTCAGGTTTCTTCTCCGGCTCCGAGACAGCGCTTACCGCCGCGTCACGCGGCAAGCTGCGCACCCAAGCCGATAAAGGTTCGCGCGGCGCCCAGCGGGCTCTGCAGATCACCGAAGACAACGAGCGCTTGATCGGCTCGGTCCTGCTCGGCAACAACCTTGTGAACATCCTCGCTGCCGCATTGGCCACGGCGCTGTTTACGCGGCTGTTCGGCGAATCCGGTGTAGCATTGGCGACCGTGGTGATGACCCTGCTGGTACTGGTCTTTGCCGAGGTGCTGCCGAAAACCTATGCCATAACCAATGCCGAACGCGCGGCCGCACTGGTCTCGCGCCCGATCGGCATCATCATCTTGGTTTTCGCGCCGCTGGTGGGCGCTGTCCGCTTCCTGGTACGTGGTATCCTGAGCCTTTTCGGGATCACCACCGATCCCGACATCAACATCCTCGCGGTCCGCGAAGAGATCGCCGGCGCCCTGCAAATCGGCCACTCCGAAGGCGTCGTAGAGAAGGAAGACCGCGACCGGATCTTGGGCGCGCTGGACCTGCGTGAACGCGCGGTTGAAGAGATCATGCTCCACCGTTCGGGCATCGAGATGATCGACGCCGCCACAGACCCTTCGGATATTCTCGAACAATGTCTGCGCTCCAATCATACCCGCCTGCCGGTATTCCGCGACGACCCCGAAAATATCATCGGCGTGATCCACGCCAAAGACCTACTGCGCGCCATGTATAAGCTTATCGGCGGCCCCGAGGGCGACGCCGCCGCTTTGAAAAAGTTTGACGTCGCCACCGTCGCGATGAAACCCTATTTCGTGCCCGAGACATCAACACTCGACGAACAGATGCGCCAGTTTTTGCGCCGCCGCACCCACTTCGCATTGGTGGTCGATGAATATGGCACCTTGCAGGGTCTGATCACCCTCGAAGATATCCTTGAGGAAATCGTCGGCGAAATCACCGATGAATTCGACCCACATGCCGATCACCCTGTTAAACCTGCCGAAGATGGCAACCTTGTGGTCGATGGCGCGATGACCATCCGCGACCTCAATCGCGCGACCGACTGGTCCCTGCCCGATGACGAAGCCAATACCGTTGCAGGTCTGGTTATTCACGAAGCGCAGATGATCCCGACCACCGGACAGGTCTTTTCATTCCACGGTTTCCGCTTCGAAGTCCTCGCCCGTGAGGGCAACCGGATTACCCAACTGAAAATTCGCCCCCTCTAGGCCACTGTTTGATTAGAAATATTCCGGGTGAGGCTGGGGGAAGGCCAGCCCTTAGCGTCGCGTCTGCGATGCCTGTGCACTCTTGAATGTCATCCGCGCAACCGCGCCCCTGAGGGGTCAAACGGCGGCTCTGCCAAAACCACAGCTTTGTGCGGGACGCCCAGAACCATCACCTCAACCTCCTGCCCCGGCTCTGCACCGCGCAAGAATGCCAACGCTAACGATTGCCCAACGCCGTACCCATACGCCCCCGAAGTCACGCGCCCAATCGGTTCCCCTTGAGAGAACACCGGCTCGCCCCCCGTCGCATCGGCGTTAGATGCGTCGGTTTGTGCAGCATCGAGCTCTAGAATACACAACTGCTCTCGTGCAGGCTTCGCCAAGGTCTGCATCACCGCGGTCTTATTCAGGAAGTCCTTGTCCATCTTGCACAACCGGTCCAGCCCGACCTCCTGCGGCCAATATTCCGGACTGTATTCCCGCCCCCATGAGCCATAACCCTTTTCAATGCGCAGCGACATCAGCGCACGGCTCCCGACCGGGCCTGCCCCCACCGCCTCGCCTGCGGTAATTAACGCTTCGAAAAGCACCAATTGATCCCGTTCCTCGCAATGCAGTTCCCACCCCAGATCGCCGGTAAAGCTGACGCGCAGTGCCAGCACCTTGATGCCAGCGACCGTGATCCACGCCGAGCGCATGAAGGGAAAATCCGCAGGTGCCAGCGAAGTATTGGTTAGGTTCTGCAACATCTCGCGGGACGCCGGACCGGCGACGTTGAAACCACAGATACGCTTGGTCAAGCTTGCAAAACTGGTACCCTCAGGCAGCGGCACGGCATTGAAAAACCGCTGGTGATAGCGCTCTGCCATCCCCGAGCCGATGATCCAGAATTCATCCTCGGCGGTGCGGGTCACGGTGAAATCGCCCGCAATGCCACCACGCACCCCGATTAGGGGTGTCAGGCAGGAGCGGCCCACTATGCGCGGCATGGTATTGGCGAACAGGGCATTCAACCAGTTTTCGGCGCCTGTCCCTTTGACGCGGTATTTGGCGAAGTTAGAGATGTCGATGATCCCTGCCCGCGCGCGCAGCATCCGCGCTTCTTCCCCGACTTGGGTCCACCAGTCCTGACGCGTGAACCCGTTTGTCTCGTCGACTGATCCGACCGGATAGCCATAATAGAGCGGATGTTCCCAGCCATAGTTCAACCCGAACACGGCTCCCAGGTCCTTTTGCGCCGCATAGGCCGGGCGGGTGCGCACCCCGCGTCCCGCAGCGCGTTCCTCATTGGGGAAGTGGATTTTAAAGCGGTTGGCATATTGGTCGCGCACCCGGGCTTTGGTGAATGCAGCGTCGGCCCAATCGCCAAAGCGCGCCACGTCCCATGCAAACATGTCATAGCGGGTCTCGCCGGTGACGATCCAGTCTGCCGCCAACAAACCCATACCGCCCGATTGGCTAAAGCCCGGAATAATTCCGTTGCAGCAGAAGTAGTTGCGCAGTTCCGGCACCGGCCCGAACAACACGTTGCTGTCGGGCGACCAAATCATCGGGCCATTGATCACCCGCTTGATCCCTGCGGTCCCGACCGCTGGCACACGGTCGATCGCACGCATCATATTGGGCTCGATCCGGTCAAGATCGTCGGGGAAGAGCTCATGGGCGAAATCCAGCGGCGTGCCGTCCTCGGCCCAGAACCGCATGTCTTTCTCATAGGCACCGATCAGCAGGCCTTTGCCTTCTTGGCGCAGATAATATTCGCCATCGCGGTCCGCTACCGATGGCAAGCGGCGATCAAGCGCTGCCACTTCGGCAATAGTCTCCGTGACGAAATACTGGTGTTCGGTCGGTTGCAAGGGCAGCGTCAGCCCCGCCAGCGCCGCAACCTCCCGCCCCCAAAGCCCTGCCGCGTTCACCACCCATTGCGTATGGATATCGCCCTTCTCGGTGCGCACAATCCAGCTGCCATCGGGCTGTGGTTCGGTCGCGGTGACAGGGCAAAAGCGGATGATCTCGGCCCCTGCCTGCCGCGCCCCGACCGCATAAGCGTTGGTGACCCCCGAGGGGTCGACGTTGCCGCCGGAGGGTTCAAACATGATGCAGCGGATGCCGTCGTAGTTGACAAGCGGATGCAGGGCTTCGGCCTCGCTGCGCGAAACTTCGTGGAATTTGAGGCCGTAGTATTTTGCCTTGGCCGCCTGCAGGCGCAACTGGTGCTCGCGGGCTTCGGTCTGGGCAAGGTAGAGCGATCCGGGCTGGAACACGCCGCAGCTTTGCCCCGTCTCGGCCTCCAGCGCGTTATAGAGGTCCATTGTGTAGTTCTGGATGCGGGTGATGTTGTTGTTGTCGTGCAACCCGTGGATATTGGCCGCCGCGTGCCAGGTAGAGCCAGAGGTAAGCTCGTTGCGCTCCAGAAGCACCACGTCGGTCCAGCCCAGTTTGGTCAGGTGGTAGAGGATGGAGCAGCCGATAACGCCGCCTCCGATGATGACGGCTTGGGCGTGGGCGCGCATGAGACTGTCCTGCGAATGGTTGCGTTACAGGTAATCTGGCGTGGCGGCGCACACGTCAGTTGCCTGAATGCGACAGATCTGGTCGCCATGGGACGATGTGGGGTGCGAGGGCGCTTGGGTTGTTTCATTTTATCGCCAAGCGGCGCTGCTCCCGCACCCCACAGATATTCTAGCCCAGAAACAAAATTCAGGTCTTATAGCGGGCGTTAACGGCCTCGCGGACGTCAGCGCGGGCGGAGGCAAGGACGCGGTCGCGGTCGGGGGCGAATGTGATGGCTTCGGCAGCGCGGCGCAGGTGGATTTCCGCGGCCTCGCGCGCTGCGCGGGCAAGATCGGCGTCGGGGTGGCACATCAAGCCGGAAAGCACCGTTTGAAGCCGTTGCTGGACTTCGACGATCTGCACACCGTCCCGGGCGAGTGCGGCAAAGCCGTCTTCGATCAGGTCATCAGGCTCGAGCGGCGGCACGTATAGCCGGTCGAGTTTAGTCTCGCGCTCTTGTTGTTCCTCGTCGATGTAGTTTGACAGGATGCGCCCGATGCGGGTGATCACGTCAATCGCGGTGCCCGGATCGTTGACACCAGGCGACAATGCTTTCGAGCCGACCTCCCCCATGACAACGAGACCGAAGCGTGGATCTTGGTCAAAGGTGCGCAGATCGCCAAGGCGCATGTTGCGGCGTACCGCGTCTTCGAGCGAGACACTGTCATGCGCGTCGCTTTGCGGGCTGCCACGTTTTACGACCATTAGAAGCGGTTCGTTCATGAACACGAATTCGCCGATATTGCGGGTCAGGTAGAGAGCCACGCCGTGGTCCTTGGCGGCTTCGTTCAGGGCTTCGGGATAGATATGCTGAACATAGCCGCTTTGCGCCGCGCGGATCGGTTCGGCGTTTTCAGGGACCGGACCGGTCAGCGCATGGGCCCCCAGACAAGGATTTTCGAGCCGTTCTTTGAATTGTTCGCGGGTTGTGCGCTCGATCTGGCGGGTGGTATCGATCAGGCTGCCGAAAGTCTGCAGATGCAGCACCCAGCGGATCAGGTAGATGACGATCACGGCCAGCACCACAACGGTCATCACAAACAGCACCAGCGCGCGTTCGTCGATGTAGATGCCAAGTTCGCGCATGATGATCGCCACCAGCGCATAGACATAGGCGCCAATGAACACCGCCAGCGTGTTTTGCGTGGTGCGGTCCTGGATAATCAAACGGTGAACCCGCGGGGTCCATTGGGTAGACGAAGCGCGGTAGACCGTGACCATAATGGTGATCGAAAAGGTGGTTACCGCGAGCATCGCATTGGCGATGATGTCGAGCAGCCGGTCGGCCGCAGAGCCGGTCAGCCGGGTGGCGACTTTCTCCGGCACCAAGGGTTCGATCAGCTGGGTCAGGGCAAGCGCCACAAAGGCCATCATGCCCATCATCAGCACCCGCACCCACAGCAACTTGGTGTATTCACGGGTTTTTCGGAGCAATGTAGAGGGCAGCAGGGAATCAATATTCATGCCGCTAACCTAGCGTAGCCAGCGGGGCCGCCAATGGAGAAGACGCTTAAAAGACTGAAAGCGTGTATTTAGTCGGCCGCCGCATAGGGGAAATTCGACATATCTTGTCGGAAAAGCACATGATCGGACCGGCGATGCGCGGCAGGGTCCGGTGAAACAACGCGAAGGATGACCGCTATGCAAACCTCAACCCGTGCCCTGATTATCGGTGGTGGCGTCGTCGGCGCTTCGGTCTTGTATCACCTGACCAAACTGGGATGGAAAGATGTCATGCTGGTCGAGCGGTCGGAATTGACCTCGGGCTCCACATGGCACGCAGCGGGCGGGTTTCACACGCTGAACGGCGATACGAATATGGCGGCGCTGCAGGGCTATACGATCCGGCTTTACAAAGAGTTGGAGGAGATCACCGGCATGTCTTGTGGCCTACACCATGTAGGCGGGGTGACCTTGGCAGATAACAAAGACCGCTTTGACATGCTGCTGGCAGAGCGCGCCAAACACCGCTTTATGGGGCTGGATACCGAGATTGTCGGCCCCGAAGAGATCGCGAAAATCGCGCCGGTCACCAATCTGCAAGGGATTATCGGCGGCCTTTATGACCCGCTTGACGGGCACCTTGATCCTTCGGGCACCACCCATGCCTATGCCCGTGCCGCCAAAATGGGCGGTGCCACGATCGAGACGCATTGCATGGTGCGCGAGACCAATCAGCGGCCCGATGGGACGTGGGATGTGGTGACAGACAAAGGCACCATTCACGCCGAACATGTGGTGAATGCCGGCGGGCTGTGGGCGCGCGAGGTCGGCGCGATGGCGGGGGTCTATTTCCCGCTGCACCCGATGGAGCACCAGTATATCGTCACCGAAGATGTGCCGCTGATCGTCGAGATGGCAAAAGACGGCAAGGAGCACCCGCATGTGATGGACCCTGCAGGCGAAAGCTATTTGCGGCAAGAAGGGCGCGGGCTTTGCATCGGCTTTTATGAGCAAAAATGTCGCCCGTGGTCCGTGGATGGCACGCCGTGGAGTTTCGGTCAGGACTTGTTGCAGGATGACTTTGACAAAATCGAGGACAGCATTGCCTTTGCCTATAAACGCTTCCCTGATCTGGAGCGCGCGGGCGTCAAGAATGTGATCCACGGACCGTTTACCTTTGCGCCCGATGGCAACCCGCTGGTCGGGCCGGTGCCGGGGATGCGCAATTATTGGTCGGCCTGCGGGGTCATGGCGGGCTTTAGCCAAGGCGGCGGCGTTGGCCTGACGCTGGCGCAATGGATGATCGAGGGAGAACCCGAGCGCGATGTAATGGCGATGGATGTGGCGCGTTTCGGCAATTGGACCACACCGGGCTATACCCTGCCCAAAGTGATAGAGAACTATCAAAAACGCTTTTCGGTTTCCTATCCGAACGAAGAACTGCCCGCTGCGCGGCCACATCGCACCACGCCGATGTATGATATTTTCAGCAGCATGGGGGCCGTTTGGGGCGCCCAATACGGGCTAGAGGTCGCGAACTACTTCGCCACAGGGAGTGAGCCGGCGTTTGAAACGCCGTCCTTCCGCCGCTCGGACGCCTTTGATGCCACCGCGAGGGAGGTGATGGCGGTGCGCAATGGCGTTGGCATCAACGAGGTGCAGAACTTCGGCAAGTATCTGGTAACAGGGCCGCGCGCACGTGACTGGCTGGACCGGATCATGGCCGGACGGGTGCCGCAACCGGGCCGCCTGTCACTGACGCCGATGCTGTCGGAAAAGGGCCGGTTGATCGGTGATTTCACCATGTCCTGCTTGGGCGAGGAAGAGTTTCAGCTGACCGCCTCTTACGGTGCGCAAGCCTACCATTATCGTTGGTTCCTCAATCACTTGGAGGACGGCGTTCAGGTAGAAAATATTTCGGACCGGCGAACGGGGTTCCAGATCGCGGGGCCGAAAGCACGCGAGGTTCTACAGGCTTGCACGCGGACCGATGTGGGGGGGATGAAGTTCCTCGACGTGCGGCGCATGATAGTGGGGCAAGCCGACTGTATCGTGCAGCGCGTCAGCTATACCGGCGATCTCGGCTATGAGATTTATTGCGATGCGATGATGCAACGGTCGTTGTGGCATAGCCTTTGGGAGGCAGGCCAGACCCATGGCATGGTGCCTTTCGGAATGCGGGCGATGATGTCGCTGCGGCTGGATAAGTTCTTTGGCTCATGGATGTCGGAATTCTCGCCCGACTACACCGCCGCAGAAACAGGGCTGGACAGGTTCATCAGCTTCAAGAAAAACACCCCCTTCATCGGGCGCAAGCTGGCTGAGGCCGAGCGCGACACCCCGCCTGCACGCAAGCTGGTCGCCTTTGAGGTGCAGGCGCAAGATGCCGATGTGCACGGCTATGAGCCGATCTGGCTGGACGGTGAGGTCGTCGGGTTCTGCACGTCGGGGGGCTATTCGCATTTCGCGGGCAAATCTATCGCGCAGGGGTTTGTGCCGCGCGCCCGTGCGACCGAAGGCCTACAGGTCGAGATCGAGATTTTGGGCAAGATGTGCCCTGCGACGGTGATCACCACACCTTTGTTTGATACCGAGGGAGACCGGATGCGCGGCTAGGTGCAGGGCGGTTTCGTCCGGGCGCACAGTGGGGTAAGTTACGCGCCATGAGCCCTTTCACCATGCCCGTTATTCTATTGGCCGCCGGACAGTCCTCGCGGATGCGGGGGCGCGACAAATTGTTGGAAAAGGTCGACGGGATGCCGCTGCTGCGGCGGCAAGCGATGATGCTGCGCAGTGTGACCACGGGGCCCGTGATTGTCGCCCTGCCTGCGCCCACGCATCCGCGCTATGAGGCTTTGACAGGCTTAGATTTTGCCGCCTTGCCCGTACCGGACGCCGCCGAAGGGATGAACGCCAGCCTGCGCCGCGCTTTTGCGGCCCTGCCGGCAGATGCGCCCTGTGCGATGTTACTGCTGGCCGATTTACCAGACCTGACGGCGGCGGATCTGTGTCAGGTGGCAGCGGCAGTGGACCTTACGACTTCGGCGCAAATTTGGCGCGGGGCGACCGCTTTGGGCAAAGCGGGGCATCCGATTGTCTTTAAGGCCGATCTCTTTGCGCTGTTTGCCGATCTTGTAGGCGATGGCGGCGGCCGTGAGATAGTGCAGGCCGCACAAGGCAACGTGGTGCTGGTGCCCCTGCCCGACTCCCATGCCCGCCGTGATCTTGATACGCTGGAGGATTGGGCCGCATGGCGTGCAGAACGCGGCGCTACCTGAAGCCGCACAACGAAAGACCCTCCGCAGGTACCTGCGAAGGGTCATGGTCTCGTTTCGCCGCAGCGCATTAGCTGGTGAGCAGCGCCGCTTCGTGCTTTTTCAGCGACCGCCGCGCCGCACCGTAAGCGCCGACACCGCTGGGTGACTGCAACTCGGGGAACAGCTCGAAAATCTCGGCTTTTTGCGCATCGCCAATGCTGGCGAGGCTCTCGTCACCGGGCTGGAAGCTTTCGGTCCACGCCCCGTCCGACAGGATCACCTCGTGATGGTCGAACATGATGTGGATGTAGGTCGTCTCAGCCACGTCCGAAACCTCGACACCTGCCATGCCCGTCAGATGCTTGGCCGCGACCAAGACCTCGCGGTCATCGAAATAAAGCGCGGTCTTGTCATTGGCGATCAGCACACGGTGGTTGGGGCTGACGGTCAGATCGCGCTCGGGCAGATCGTTGCCCAAGGCACCTTGGCGGATCAGGATGGGCCGCAGATGGCTGGCCCGCGCCAGTTCCGCCGCGTGCATATCCCGCTTTCCGATCCAGCGGATTTTCTGCATGCCATTATCGCGGGTGATCACACGGTCGCCGACCGCAAGATCCTCGACACGGCATTCGCCCTTGGCCGTGACAATCAGCGTACCGAGCGTAAAGCAGGGCGGCGTATTATCGAAGGGGTCGATCTTTTCAATGTTTTTAAAGGTCACAGCGCCCAGATATGCATCATCGGCGCCGAAAATATCGATAGTGCCGTTTTCGGCTGACTGTTAGCTGGATTTGATCTCATAGCGGCCGCCGTCAGGCACCAACCCGTTCAGGAACAGCCGGTCGAAATCTTCGTCGCCGTCTTCGCCACCATCAACAGTGTCGCCAACATTGAGGCCGTAGAACTGGTCATTGCCCGCGCCGCCCCGCAACAGATCATTGCCCGCGCCACCCGTGATGATGTCATTGCCCGCGCCACCGTCGATGGTGTCATTCCCTGCACCGCCAAAGATGTCGTCGTCGCCGTCGCCGCCGTTAATGCTGTCATTGCCCGCGCCGCCGTCGATGAAATCATCGCCCGCTGCCGCTTCGATCAGGTCATCTTCTGCGGTGCCTGACAGCGTGTCATTGCCTGATGTTCCGATAATATTGGCCACGTTACTCTCCCGTAATCACCTTACACACGCGCCACATGCTGGCGCTGAACCCTGACGAGAAACCTAGCACATTTTTGGCAAATTTGCGCCCAATTCTCGCCTAAACCTCTTAAATTGGTTAATTTTTTTTGCACCCGGTACAACCTTAACCTGCAAAGGTTTCCCCTACGGAAACAAAGACCGCTCTACATAGGTACTAAATAAAAAAACGGAGCGGTTTCCCGCTCCGTTTTCCTGCGCCTTCGGGGCGAACCCCGGCTGGCAGCTGCATATTCCTTGAGCGATTCGCTTTACTTGGTCAGCAATTTCGCTTCGTGTTTCTTCAGCGAGCGGCGCGCGGCGGTATAGCCTTCGATGCCTCGCGTCGTCGCCAATTCTGGGAACAGTTCCAGAATTTCGTTGCGCTGTTCTTCCCCGATACCGGCAAGGGTCATGTCACCGGGCTGGAAGCTTTCGGTCCAGGCCCCGTCAGACAGGATCACCTCATGACGGTCGAACATGATGTGGATGTAGGTCGTGCTCGACACATCCACGATGTCCACGCCCGCCAGTCCGGTCAGGTGTTTGGCCGCGACCAGAACTTCACGCTCTTCGAAGTAGAGCGCTGTTTTGTCGTTGGCCACCAGAACGCGGTGGTTGGGGCTGACCATCATGTCGCGCTCGGGCAGATCGTTGCCTAGCGCGCCCTGGCGGATCAGCACCGGTTTCAGATGCGCGGCACGCTCGAACTCGGCACCGGTCATATCGCGGGCCCCCACCCAGCGAATTTCCTGAATGCCGTTATCGCGCGTGATCACGCGGTCGCCCACTGCCAGTTCCTCGACACGGCGCTCGCCCTTGGGCGTGGCAATCCGTGTTCCGGGTGTGAAACAGGGGATCACGTTCTCGATTTCCACAAAGTTCAGTGTGTCACCGAATGCGTTATTGTCTTCGTCAAAGTAGGTGACAAAGCCGTCTTCGCGGTCTTCCGAGGTATAAGTCACCTCAAGACGTCCGCCCTCAGGGGCCGAGCCGCGCAGATCCAGCGTATCATTGTCGATCTCACCGGAGCCGCCATCGATCTGGTCGCCGGCATTGACGTTGACGAAGGTATCTTGGCCTGCGCCGCCGGTCATGGTGTCGATACCGGCACCCCCATCCAGCAGATCGTCGCCCTGACCGCCCATAAGGAAGTCATCGCCGTCGCCGCCATAGAGCATGTCGTCTTCGCCGCCACCATCAAGGCTGTCGTTGCCCTCGCCACCGATCAGGGTGTCGTTGTCACGGTTGCCGCGCAGGGTGTCATCGCCGGTGCCGCCTTCAAGCAGATCGTTGCCCTGCCCGCCAGAGATGCTGTCGTTGCCCTGACCGCCCAGCAACGTGTCATTGCCAGTGTTGCCGTTGATGATGTCATCGTCGATCTCGCCGTCGATGTAGTCGTCACCCGACCCACCATTCAGGAAGTCAGCATCGTCTGCACCATAGATAACGTCGTTACCCGCGCCGCCATAGACCGTGTCCATGCCGTTGTTGGGGTTCCGGTCTGGAGAGAAACCGCCGGTGTCTTCGTCAGTAATATTAACCACATCAGGGATCAGTTCGGGGTCGTTACCAGCATAGATCGTATCGTTGCCGTTGCCGCCCAGCAGCATGTCGTTACCTTCGCCGCCGACGATCCGGTCGTTGCCATCGTTGCCTTCGACATAGTCATCGTCGATGCCCGCGTTGATCACATCGTCGCCGGTGCCACCAAAGATGGTGTCGCGGTCGTCGCCGGTGCGGATGGTATCGTTGCCCGCGCCGCCATAAACCAGATCGCGGTCATTTTCAGGATTGGAATCTCCTTCATAGCCGAACGGATCGGTTGTTGCCGAAGGGTAGCCAAGATCAGGTGCCAGATCGCCATTGCTGGTATCGATGTCGTCGTTACCGTCGCCACCTTCAACCGTGTCGCTGCCCTCACCGGAGCGGACGGTATCATCGCCGCCGCCAGCGCGGACATAGTCATCATCGGTGCCAGGGGTCGGGAAAATCGAGTCCCCGTCGTCGATCATGTCGCCGTTCGGATCACCGGTATAATCGATGTCGATCAAGTTGTCGCCATCGTCCCCGTCAACATAGCCATCAGGTGTCGGGCTGACAGGACCTGCGCCCACGTTGACGGTGGCAGTGCCTTCATCGGTCAACAGGCCTGGGTCAGACACGGTATAGGTGATTGTCGCTGTGCCGGAGAAGCCGTCGTTGGGAGTAAAGGTAACTGTACCGTCGCCATTATCGTCCAAGGTGCCATCCGGGCTGCTAAAGGACGCCAGTGACAGCGTATCGCCGTCGACGTCGGTATCGTTGCCAATCAGGTCCACGACGACAGATGTATCGAAGGCAGTCGAAGCTTCGTCATCCACAGCCACAGGCGCATCGTTGACCGGATTAACCGTGACATTGACTGTGCCGGTGGTGGAGCCGTCATTACCGTCGTCCACAGTGTAGGTGATCGTGGTTGCACCGTTAAAATCTGTGTTGGGCGTGAAAACAACTTCGCCTTCGGGCGTGAAGCTGACCGAACCATCGGTGCTGGTGGCGCTTGTCAGCATCAGTGGGTCGCCGTTGGCATCACTGTCGTTGTCCAGCACGTTGAGCGGCTCAGAACGGGTATCCTCGTCGGTGATCAACTCATCATCTACAGCAACCGGGTCGTCATTGCCCCCCATCGGGTTCTTGCCCATGTCGTCAAAGGTGACGTTGTCGATAGCGCCGGAGCCTTGGAAAACGACCTCGACGCGCGCCACGCCTTTGACGTTCAACTGAACAGTACGCTCGCCGCCATCGCCTGTCGGATCGACAAACTGGTTGTCGATGACACTGCCGTCGGCCGCGTAGAAGATCATCCGCGTGCCTTCGCCAGCGGTTTCTTCAATATCTTTGAAGGTGATGGATTTCATCCGCACACCGTCTTCGTAGTCAAAATCGAAGAAGATGCTGCCGCCAGTTGCGTTGTCATCAGGGTCTTCGCTGTCTCCGTCTTCGGAGATGATCAGCAAGCCACCCAAAGTGTCGGACGCGAGATCGTCATCGCCGCCGGTGGGATTGCTGCTGTCAAAGATCATGGCTTGGCCGGAACCGCCTGTCGCAGAGACGGCTACGCCTTCTGCTGCGTATTCGTCATCGATAACTGTTCCAGCGGCAAATGCGTTAAAATCAAGTGTTCTGATCATTGTAAATTCTCCTAGACGTTGTTGCACGCGGCGCGCAACGCGGCCGTATTGAAAGCGGGTGCCGGTGTGGCAGGTGATGCGGAGGCATCAGAGTGCAGTCGGAGCCATTTGGACCGGATCGTCCTGCGCGGGCTTAATTCACTGCTCATCAGTTCCTCCATTCGTACTCGTTAACTTCGGGCCGCATGCACGGCAGACCGAAGCGACACACACCACAAAGACCAATAGGAGACAGCCGAACGGCATCCAGCCCAGAAGAGCACCTCTCCCGCACCTTTACGCGAATACGTTTGCAACTTGCGCAGCGTACACACGTCTCCCACATCGCAGCGATGCGTAAAGAAGTGGCCGCCCCCGTGGCCTTCAGACTTTGCCCCCCAGATGGGCAAGTACATTCATATCCTTAGGTATAGGATCAACAAAGTGAAAAATGTCCGAAAAGTGTTCGCAATCCTGATTGGCCTCCGCCGATCAGGACGATAAACGCCCTCTCACTCGCGGTCTGGTTGAGTATTGTTTCCAAGGGCTTGGCGCTGAAAGCTTACATATCTCCAATAAATATTGAATTTATGACCCAACAACGGACCAAGACTAGCGCAGCCCAAACGCGCTACTGTTAACCAGATGGAAACAAACCGGCTGCGGTAAAGCGCCGATGGGCCTGCCTTGTTCTCGTCATGACCAGGTACTGCGTGTTTACAAGCTGGAACCAATCGCCAAATTCCCGCTCTACTGGTTCGGAGCCCGCCTCGTTTCCGCCATATTTGCGACGAATCAAATTCAAATCGGGCATGCAGCTTGAGCGGGGTCGCCCAGCGGTCCAGCGGCGCTAGAGCATTCAGCAAATATTCGCACCATTGTCACCTTCTCAGCCAGCGCTGAGCCGCCGTTTACAGCCGAAACCAGCCCCAGCATGCAGCGGATGAGCATCGCCGTCTGCCGTGTTCTCTACTCGATAGGGAAGCTGCGGCGGTGGAAGCCACAATTACTTGTGTGCTTCCACCTGTCGCGTATGCGTTGGTACCCAAGGCCGGACTCGAACCGGCACGCCTCGCGGCGGGGGATTTTGAATCCCCTGCGTCTACCATTCCGCCACTTGGGCACGGAGGCCGATGTAGCCTGCCCGCGCGGGTCGGGCAAGCCTCTTTTGCAGCCTTTCGCAAATTGCCACACTTGACCCAGCCCGCAAGCCATGGTGTTGCAGTCAAAACCCTGCGCGGAGCGCCCTGCACATGATCCAACGCCTCTATGACTGGACGCTGAACCTTGCCCAGCACCGCCACGCGCTTTGGGCGCTTGGCATTGTCGCTTTTCTGGAAAGCTCGGTCTTTCCAATACCGCCTGACATCTTGATGATTCCAATGATCCTCGCCACTCCACGCCGCGCATGGCTGATTGCCGCAATTGCGCTGGTCGCTTCGGTTCTAGGCGGGATCTTGGGCTATATGATCGGTGCGCTGGCCTTTGACACCTTGGGACAACCCATTCTCGCAAGCCTCGGCAAAGCCGATGCAATGGCCGAATTCTCCACCCGCTTCAATGACATGGGCTTCTGGGCCGTGCTGGGCGCGGGCATCACGCCCTTCCCTTTCAAGGTCATCACCATCATGTCAGGCTGGACGGGGATGCCGCTGGGGGTGTTCGTCGCGACGTCGATACTGGCACGCGGCTTGCGGTTTTTCATTGTCGCTGGCCTGCTGTGGCAATTCGGCGCGCCGATCCGCGACTTCATTGAACGGCGGTTAGCATTGATGTTTACTCTTGTCGTGGTGCTGCTGTTTGGCGGCTTTATTCTGGTGAAGTATCTATGACCCGTAAAACGCTCGTTCTGATTGCCACGGCCGGCTCGGCGGCCCTTTTGCTGGGGGCCTACGGTTTCCAGCATATTGGCGGGCTGCTGCCGTGCAAAATGTGCCTTTGGCAGCGCTGGCCTCATGCTGCCGCGATCCTGATCGGGCTGGTGCTTTTTGCGGGGGGACCGCGCGCGTTGGCATGGCTGGGCGCACTGGCCGCCGCGATCACCGGCGGGATTGGTGCGTTTCACGCTGGTGTCGAATGGGGCTGGTGGCCGGGTCCGGCCTCCTGCACGGGTGGCGGCTTGGACCTTGGCGCCATGGGCGGCAGCGATCTATTGTCGATGGACGCCCCCACTGGCTTGGTGCTCTGTGACGAGATTGTCTGGCAATTCCTCGGTCTGTCGATGGCGGGCTGGAACTTCATCATCTCATTAGGGCTGGTGGTGATCTGGGTGATGGCCGCCCGCCGCGCCTGAGCCGCTAGACCGACTTTCTGGTTTTCAGCAGCAGCGAGGTTTCGCTGGCCACCACGCCGTCGATTGCGCGGATACGGTGCAGCACCGCGTCAAACCGCTCTAGCGTGTCGGTGCCAATCTCGACAATCACGTCCCAGCGTCCGTTGGTGGAATGCACCGCGCGAAGCTCGGCCATATTGCCCAACATTCGGGTGATCCGGTCGGTGCCCCGCCCCTCGATCTCGATCATCATCAAACCGCGCACCGGATCACGGGTCACATCAGCACGCGTCACCACGGTAAATCCGATGATTTCGCCGCGTTCGCGCAGCCGTGCAATGCGCGACCGCACAGTCGTGCGCGACAACCCCAGCGTCAGCGCCAGATCAGACAGGGCCGCGCGGGCATCCTGCCGCAAAGCCGTCAGCAATCTCTGATCCGTTTCGTCCATACTAACCTTCCGTTTCGATCAATCATTCTCCGAATTGATCAGGATGGTCAATTGTCGTTGACCATATCTGCGGCATATGCTGCGGCAACTTGTAAGAGGAACCTAAGATGTCACAACAAGATTGCATATTGGTCGGCGCGCCGATGGACAGCGGCAAACGCCGTCAGGGCTGTTTGATGGGGCCTGACGCCTACCGCACCGCCGGACTGGCCGAGGCTCTGCGCGGGCTAGGCCATACCGTCACCGATCGCGGCAATGTGGCGCCTGCGCCCTTCACCCCGAAAGACCACCCCAAGATCGTGCGGCTGGAGGAGACCATCGCCTGGACGACCGCGCTGGCTGATGCCGCCGAGGCAACGCTTAAAGACGGTCTGCCGATCTTTATGGGCGGCGATCATGCGCTGTCGCTCGGCACGGTGTTGGGTGCGATGCGCCACGCCGCCACCCAAGACCGTCCGCTATTTGTGCTTTGGCTCGATGCCCATACTGATTTTCACACACCGCATACCACCGACAGCGGTAATCTGCACGGCACGCCGCTGGGCTATGTCACCGGACGCGACGGCTTTGACGGCTTTCCGGCGGTCGAAAACCCCCTGCCCCACGAGAATATCGCCATCATTGGCCTGCGCTCGGTCGACGCGGCAGAGCGTGAGGCGATGCAAGGGTCCGATATCACCTACGTCGACATGCGCGAGATTGACGAGACCGGCATTGCCCGCCCGCTCAGCACCTTCCTCGATAAGGTAACCGCGGCCAATGGCATGCTGCATGTTTCGCTGGATGTGGACTTCCTCGATCCGTCGGTCGCGCCTGCTGTCGGCACCACGGTGCCAGGCGGTGCAACGGTACGCGAAGGCCATTTGGTCATGGAGATGTTGCACGACAGCGGCTTGATGACCTCGCTCGATCTGGTCGAGCTGAACCCGTTTCTTGACGAGCGCGGACGCACAGCGACGCTGATGGTTGATCTGGCGGCCTCCGCCATGGGACGGCGTGTATTCGACCGTCCGACACGTGCATTTTGAAGGACGATACCATGACAAACCCTGCGACAAACGCGGGCCTCGCCCCGTCGGACAAGGCATTGGTGCCTTTCGTTTCGGTCGATCACATGATGAAGCTGATCAATCACATCGGCGTCGAAGAGATGCTGCGCGGCTTGGCCGCGTATATCGAAGCCGACTTCCGCCGTTGGGAGCTGTTTGACAAGACGCCCCGCGTAGCAAGCCACTCTGAAAAGGGTGTGATCGAGCTGATGCCAACCTCGGACGGTGAGGTCTACGGATTTAAGTACGTCAATGGCCACCCCGGCAATACAAAGGGCGGCTTCCAGACTGTTACTGCTTTTGGCCTTCTGGCCAACGTGGCCAACGGCTATCCGGTTTTGCTGACGGAAATGACCATTCTGACCGCCCTGCGCACGGCGGCGACATCCGCCGTTGTGGCGCGGCTGCTGGCCCCCAAGGGCGCGCATGTGATGGCGATGATCGGCAATGGGGCGCAGTCAGAATTTCAAAGCCTCGCGATGAAAGCAATTTGCGGCGTGGACGAGGTGCGGCTCTATGACATCGACCCTGCCGCCACAGAAAAATGTGCTGCGAACCTAGCGGGCCAAGGGCTGAAAATCGTGAAATGCGCGTCCGCAGAGGAAGCGATCGAAGGCGCGCAGATCATCACCACCTGCACCGCCGACAAGCAATATGCCACCATTCTGACAGACAATATGGTCGGCAGCGGTGTGCATATCAACGCCATCGGCGGCGACTGTCCGGGAAAGACCGAACTGGCCCCCGCGATCCTGCACCGTGCCGGTATCTTTGTCGAATTCCCCGAACAGACCCGGATAGAGGGTGAAATCCAGCAGCTCGACGCTGATCATCCCGTCACGGAAATCTGGCAGGTTCTGACCGGTCAAGCCAAGGGCCGCACAAGCGCCGAGCAGATCACCCTGTTTGACAGTGTCGGCTTCGCGATCGAGGATTTTTCGGCTTTGCGCTATGTCCGCGACCAGATCGCTGAAACGGGACTGTTCCACCCGCTTGACTTGCTGGCCGATCCTGACGATCCGCGCGACCTGTTTGGCATGTTACAGCGCGCCAAGGGCTAAGCCCCGCGCAATTTACGTGACGCAACCCGCTCAGGCTTGCGTCACGTCATGCCCGTACAGCCAGTCATAAGCGCCAATCATCCGGCCGGGGGCCAGTTTCGAGGCCAGCCGCAGGCCGGTATGGGCAGCAATGCGCAGCGGTCCGGGCCGCAGGTGATAGCGCCATGCGTTGCCTTCGGCAGCCTTGATCACACGCTCAACCCGTGGGGCCCGCAGCGCTTGGTAGCGTGCCAGCCCGTTGATCCCGTCGCGGCGCAGGCAATGCACCAGAACCCATGCATCCTCCAACGCCATATTCGCGCCTTGCGCCAGAAACGGCAGTGTTGGATGCGCGGCATCGCCCAAAAGCGCCACGCCGCCCGTATGCCAGCGTTTTGCCACCGGATGGTGGTGCAGCCCCCAGAGCGTGGTTTCACGCACAGCCCTGATCATCTTGCCGGGTAGACCGTTGAACTCGACAAAAGCATCTTTCATGTTTTGGGGGTCATCGCCGTGCGACCAGCCTTCGGCGACCCAATCGGCACGTTCTTCGACGGCAACAAGGTTGATCTCACGCCCGTCGCGGATCGGATAACTGACCAGATGGCGGTTCGGCCCCATTGTTACGCGGGCCTCATCAGGGTGATCCACAGTATTGGGAATCACTGCCCGCCATGCGACTTGCCCTGCGAATTTGCCCTGATCCGCCCCGTTCAGCGCAGGACGGGCGACCGAATGGATGCCATCGGCAGCCACAACCAGCTCGGCCCGTCTGGTGCCGCCATTGGCCAGTTGCACATGCTGCAAGGCACCGGCCCGCACGCCCGCAACCGCTGCATCCATTTCAATGCTGACATTGGCCCGCTTGGCCGCCGCCAGCAGAACCGCCACCAGATCGGCGCGGTGCATGAAATAATAGCGCTGTTTGGCGCCCAGCCGTGTTAAATCGAGCCGTGCAACGGCCTTGCCGCCGCGATAGTCCTGCAGCCGCACCGCCTGCCCGACCACCGCCCCGCGGCTGCGTAACGCAGGCTCCAGCCCGAGTGCGCGCAACACCGCAGCCCCATTCGGGCTGATCTGGATGCCCGCGCCAACGGGCTCAAAACTTTCGGATCTTTCCAACAATGTGACGGCAATACCCGCCTGCGCCAAAGCCGTGGCTGTCGCCAGCCCGCCAATGCCACCACCAATCACGATGGCGTTGTTAATGCCCATCCCGTCCTGTTCCTTGATACTAAAACGCCGGAGCACATGGCCCCGGCGTTTATCCTGTCTTTTATGCGCGGGCGGTCAATCGTCCCGGTGCACTTTTTCGCGGCGTTCGTGGCGTTCTTGCGCCTCAAAGCTCATGGTAGCGATGGGGCGTGCATCCAGACGCTTGAGCGAGATCGGATCACCGGTCACAGAACAATAGCCGAATTCGCCTTCGTCGACCCGGCGCAGGGCCGCGTCAATCTTGCTGACCAGCTTGCGCGCCCGATCACGAGTGCGCAACTCTAGTGCGCGATCTGTTTCTTCGGATGCACGGTCTGCCACATCCGGAATATTGCGTGTCCCGTCTTGAAGCGCCTCTATGGTGTCACGACTGCCAACCAGCAGCTCATGCTTCCAATGCAACAGCTTGCGGCGAAAATACTCAAGCTGGCGGTCGTTCATGAACGGTTCGTCCTCGGCCGGCGAATAATCGTCCGGCAGGAAAACTTCCTGCTTCATCTTGTCTCCCTCGACAGTTTTCAGTCCTGACATCAGAGGTTTTTCTCCCCGGGATAGCTCCCTTGCCGCAGCGTCTAACGCAGCAACCGAGAATTGTCACTACACAATCCCCGCAATTTACGGTTAAAGGGGCGCGCATCAATGCCGCGTCCGAGAAGGTTGAAACCACTATGAAATTTGAAGGCACCGCCGATTATGTTGCTACGGATGATCTGACAATCGCCGTAAATGCTGCTGTTACCCTTGAACGCCCCCTGCTGGTTAAGGGCGAACCGGGCACAGGCAAGACCGAACTGGCGCGGCAGGTGTCGCAGGCGCTGGGTTTGCGGATGATCGAATGGAACATCAAATCCACCACCCGCGCCCAACAGGGCCTTTACGAGTATGACGCCGTGAGCCGCCTGCGCGATAGCCAGTTGGGCGAAGAGCGTGTGCATGACGTGCGCAACTACATCCGCAAGGGCAAGCTCTGGGAGGCCTTTGAGGCCGGTGAGAAGGTCGTGTTGCTGATTGACGAGATCGACAAGGCCGACATCGAATTCCCTAACGATTTGTTGCAGGAACTCGATCAGATGGAATTCTTCGTCTACGAAACCGGAGAGACCATCAAGGCCGACAACCGCCCGATTGTGATCATCACCTCGAATAACGAAAAAGAGCTGCCCGACGCGTTCTTGCGCCGCTGTTTCTTCCATTACATCCGCTTTCCGGAGATGGAGACGCTGAAAAAGATCGTCGAGGTTCATCACCCCGGCATTAAAGAAGCATTACTCACCACAGCGCTGACCCAGTTCTACGAAATCCGCGATCAGCAGGGGCTTAAGAAAAAGCCCTCCACCTCTGAAGTGCTGGATTGGCTGAAGCTGTTGCTGGCCGAAGATATGGACGCTGCCGACCTGAAAAAGAACGGTGCCAGTGCCCTACCCAAATTGCACGGTGCCCTGCTGAAAAACGAGCAGGACGTGCATCTGTTCGAGCGTCTGGCGTTCATGGCACGCAGCCAGCGCTGATCATCGTTTGCGACAATCCCGTGGCGCGACACACGCCATGGGGGAAGAATCGGTTGGCCTCGGCGGCCCTTCACTATGGCTGAATGTCCAATTGCGGCGGCTGCGTTTCATTGCGCGCCGCCGTTTCTTATTTTCGCCTGATTTTAATCCCTTTAGTTAACGGTGCCTTAGCCCAAGGTTAAATTGTCCTGCCTCTAATTTGCCTCAATTGTTCCGCATTGTCGTCCGCATAGAGAACGATAACCGCATGGAAATCACTCCAATGTGCAGCAGGCTATTATGATCACCCTATTCGCGCCACAGTTCGAGCGCCGTCGCAGGTTTGCGACCCACAGCATTCACACGTGTCTATTTGTTGCCAAAGGAGCTTTGGCATGAGCGCGCGTCTGGCCCTTCCCCTTTTGATGGTACTGCACGCCTGCGTGCCCGCAACGCAGTCCGAGATGCCGACCCGCGCGGTCATCGCCGAGAGCACGCTGCCGCCGATGAAAACTTTCGGGACCGCGCGGCCACCTGCGACCTTGCGTCCCAATTCCGAGATTGCCGCCGATTTCCTTGACCTCGCGTTCCAGATGGAGAGCGGCCGCGCCTTGCCGGTGCTGACCCGGTTCGAAACACCGATCACCCTGCGTGTCACAGGCACCCCACCCGCAACCCTTGGCCCCGATTTGCACCGACTGTTGACGCGCCTGCGCAACGAGTCCGGGGTCGATATCCAACTCACGACACGCAAGGCCGCAAATATTACGATTAATGCTGTCGCCAGCACCGAAATCCGCAAAATACTCCCCGAAGCCGCGTGTTTTGTGGCCCCGAATGTCTCGACGCTGGAGGAGTTCCGTGCCGCGCGGCGATCTTCCAAAACCAGTTGGAGCGAACTGCGACATCGCGAGAAGCTGGCCGTTTTCGTCCCGAATGACGTCAGCCCGCAAGAGATTCGCGATTGCCTGCACGAAGAGCTTGCCCAAGCGCTCGGACCGCTTAACGATCTATATCGCCTGCCCGATTCCGTCTTTAACGACGACAACGTACATACCGTTCTGACCGGCTTTGATATGCTGATCCTGCGGGCCTATTACGACCCCGCCCTGAAGTCGGGTATGACGCGCGCCGAAGTGGCAGCAAACTTGCCGGATATTTTGTCGCGCCTTAATCCGCAGGGCGATGTTGCGTCACGCCCCGTTCAACCCAGCCCGCGCGCGTGGAGTGAAGCGATCCAGAATGCCTCTGGGCGCTCGGCCTCCTATGCAGGGCGCGTCGCGGCCGCGAACGAAGCAATCCGCATCGCGACCGCGCTAAACTGGCAGGATAATCGCCGCGCATTTTCGCACTATGCAATGGCGCAGGTTATGCAAAGCACCGATCCCGAAGGCGCGCGCGCTCAATACATCGCGGCAGACCGCTTTTATGCCAATGCGCCCGAGACCCGCCTGCACCGCGCCAATGTCGCAGCACAACTGGCCGCCTATGCGATCAGCCAAGGCGACGGCGCACAGGCTCTGGCCATCGTCGCCCCCCATATCACGGTCGCGCGCCAGCATGAAAACGCCGCTTTGCTGACCACTCTCCTGCTCATGCAGTCCGAAGCGCTCGAGCTTGAGAGCCGCTCGCAAGAAGCGCGCAGCGTCAGGCTGGACAGCATCGGCTGGGCGCGGTACGGCTTTGGCCCTGACTGGGCTGTGCGGGCCAAACTGCGAGAGATTGCGTCACTGAACCCGCTCAAAAGATAACACGAGCGAGGTTTCATGATAGTCATTGTTCTGGCGATAGTTGGCGCGATCATCGGCGCGCTGACTGCCAAAAAGCGCGACGGCAATCGCAAGGATATTGCCCAGTATGCCGCAGGCTACGGGATCGCTTTTCTGATCGTCGGGCTGCTGCTCACCGTGTTGATCGACCGAATGCTCTCGGGAGGCTAAGCGGATGTTCCTGCCGTTCTTCCAGCAGTTGCGCGCCCATAAGGTGCCGGTCTCGATGCGTGAGTTTCTGGCATTTCTGGACGGTATGGCCGCAGGCATCGCC
The DNA here is from genome assembly GCF_900112755.1 of Sulfitobacter brevis. Lineage (GTDB taxonomy): Bacteria > Pseudomonadota > Alphaproteobacteria > Rhodobacterales > Rhodobacteraceae > Sulfitobacter > Sulfitobacter brevis. The sequence goes on from NZ_FOMW01000002.1 coordinate 360,629, forward strand.
ACCTATGATGCCGAGGCGTTTTATTACCTCGCCCGCACCGCCATGGTGAAGGACGAGCGCAATATCGACAAATTCGATCAGGCCTTTGCCGCCTCATTCAAGGGTCTTGAGGCCATCACCCCGGAAGAGGTGATGGAAGCGGTCGATATCCCCGCTGAATGGCTGGAGAAGATGGCCGAGAAACACCTCAGTGATGCCGAAAAAGCCGAGATCGAAGCCGCGGGTGGCTTTGACAAGCTTATGGAAACGCTGAAAAAACGGCTCGAAGAACAAAAAGGCCGCCATCAGGGTGGCAACAAATGGGTTGGCACCGCGGGCACCTCGCCATTTGGCGCATACGGCTACAATCCCGAAGGCGTGCGCATCGGCCAGAAGGAAAGCCGCCACCAACGTGCGGTCAAGGTCTGGGACAAGCGCGAGTTCAAGAACCTCGACGATTCGGTTGAACTGGGCACCCGCAACATCAAGGTGGCGCTAAAGCGTTTGCGCCGCTGGGCACGGGATGGCGCACAGGAAGAGCTTGATCTCGGCGGCACCATCCGCGCCACTGCCGAACACGGCTACCTCGACGTTAAAACCCGCCCCGAGCGGCGCAACGCGGTCAAGGTTTTGCTGTTTCTCGACGTCGGCGGCTCGATGGATCCGCATGTGAAGATCGTCGAAGAGCTGTTCAGCGCTGCGAAGGCCGAATTCAAACATATGGAGTACTTCTATTTCCATAACTGCCTTTACGAAGGCGTCTGGCGCGACAATCGCCGTCGCTGGGATGCCCAGCAACCGACTCACGAAGTGCTGCGCACTTACGGCTCTGATTACAAATGCATTTTCGTTGGAGATGCCTCGATGTCGCCCTATGAAATTGCCTATCGCGGCGGCGCCAACGAACACTGGAATGCCGAAAGCGGTGCCACCTGGCTCGCCCGTGCGCGGGATCAGTGGCACAGCCACCTGTGGATCAATCCGGTGCCGGAGAAATACTGGTCCTACACCCAGTCGATCGGGATGGTGCAGGAGGTTTTCGGAACCGAGCAAATGGTACCGATGACACTTGAAGGGCTGAGCCGAGGTATGCGGGCGCTGACGCGCTAATCTTGGCACCTGTCCTGCACAACAGCACGCGGTCCTGCGGTTGCCGCTTGTGACCCACCGTCCGATGCCCATATTGGCAGTATGATACGTGTAATCCCCATTCTGCTCGCCATCCTCTATGCGCTGGCGATGTACCGCTTTTCCGCGTGGCGCACGGCGAAAGAGCTGGATGCGAAATCCAGCCCGTTGATGGACCCTGCGCTCAAGGACATGAGCGACCGTTTGGCCCGCGCCCTCGATCTGCCGCGCATCAAAGTACATATCTACGAGATCGAGCCGGTGAACGGCCTCGCCGCCCCTGATGGACGCATCTTTATCACGCGCGGGTTTTACAACAGGTTTAAGTCCGGCCATGTCAGCGCCGAAGAACTGGCCAGCGTGATCGCGCATGAACTGGGTCATGTGGCCTTGGGCCACTCACGGCGGCGGATGATCGACTTCTCTGGCCAGAACGCGATACGCACCGCACTCGCAATGGTGCTGGGGAGGTTCATTCCCTTTGTCGGGGTCTGGATCGCCAATATGCTGACCACCCTACTAGCCGCGCGGCTGTCGCGCAGTGACGAGTATGAGGCCGATGCCTATGCCGCCGCGCTGCTGACCAAAGCGGGCATCGGTGTCGCGCCGCAGATATCGCTGTTTAAAAAGCTTGAAGCCCTAACGCAGAGCAACCACGGCACCGCCCCTGCCTGGCTGCTGAGCCACCCCAAAACGGAAGAGCGTATTGCAGCGCTGACACGGCTCCAGCATCGTTGGGAAAAATGAGCGTGACCCTTTAGATAGTCGCTGAATGGGCCAAAGCCTTGCCCAGCCGTGGCAGCCGGGCCTTTTTCATTAAGGCGCGCATTTGCCAGTCTTCGCCCGACAACCGCCGCGCCTCGCCCAAAACCCGAGCGGCAACAGTCTCGACGCGCGCGGGGTCGGCCTCCCAATGACCCAGCAGGAACAGGTCTGGGTCGGCCCGAGACAGGCCCTCTTCGGCCAGCACTTCGCGGGGGAAGTCCTTGGCGTTGGCCGTGACGATCACATCAGCCCCACAGGCGATGGCGGCAGCAAAAACATGGATGTCATTTTCATCGGGCAGCCACAACCGCTGGATCAAGTCTGGCGCAGGCGTCACTGGGGCCTCGGCAAAAGTGACGCTTAGCATGGCGATCTCGCCGCGGGCATATGCTTCGCCCTCAGGCCCCAGCTTGCGCGCCGCCAGCGCCCATTCCTCAAGAATGCGCGCCGACCAGCACGGCTCGAACCCGCCCGCTGCCGCGACGCCCAGCAACATCTCACGCATCACCGTGGGATAGAGCACACAGGCGTCGAGAAGCACGCGCATGAGGTTAAAGCCGGAAGAACATCGACTTCAGGTAACCGCTCTCGGCAAGCTGTGGCAGCTGCGGATGGTCGGGTCCGGCAAAACCGGTGTGCAGCAACATTGCACGCCGCCCTGCCCGCCCGATGCCGCGCACGGATGCGGTGCGGAACTGGGTCAGATCGACCGCGTGGGAGCATGAACACAGTCCCAGAATACCGTTCTCGGCCACCAGCGGGGCAGCCAAACGGGCAATCCGTTCATAGGCGCGCAAGCCAGCTTCGGCCGATTGGCGCGAGGGGGCAAAGGCGGGTGGATCACAAATCACCACGTCAAATTCGGCACCTTCGGCCCGCAAAGCGGCCAGCGTGTCAAAAGCATCGCCCTGACGTGTGGTGAAACGGTCGGCCATGCCACCCGCTTCGGCACCTTCACGTGCCAACACGAGTGCAGGTTCGGACCCGTCAACCGCAAGCGCCGATTGTGCACCATTGGCCAGCGCCGCGAGGGAGAAACCGCCAACGTGGGAGAAGACATCCAGCGCCCGAGCGCCACGCGACAGATTGGCGGCAAAAGCGTGGTTGGGGCGTTGGTCAAAGAATAGGCCGGTCTTCTGCCCGCCGATCAGATCGGCCATATAGGTCGCGCCGTTCATCGGCACGGCAATCGCGGCCTCGGGGCTGCTGCCTGCCAGCACCAGCGAGACATCATCGAGACCCTCAAGTGTGCGGGTGCGCCCTGCTGCGTTCTTCAGCACGTTCGTCACACCGGTCACGGCCATCAAGGCCGCACACAGCGGCTCGATCAGCACGTCAGCCCAAGCGGCGTTGGCCTGCACAACACAGGTATCGCCAAAACGGTCAATAATCACACCCGGCAGGCCATCGGCCTCGGCGTGAATCAGACGGTAGAATGGCGCGTCATAAAGCTGGTTGCGCAGTTTCAGAGCGCGGGCAATATGCGCTTCGATCCACGACTGGTCGATCACCGCATCGGCGTTCTGGTCCAGCATACGGGCGATGATTTTGGAGTTCGGGTTCACCGCGACGATGCCCATCGGCTGGCGGGCGTCATCCTCCAATCGCGCGAGGGACCCCGGAGCCAATCCGCGCGTGCGGCGGTCGGTCACAAGTTCGTTTGCATAAACCCAAGGAAACCCGTGCCGGATGGCGCGGGCGTTCGCCTTTGGCATCAGGCGGATCGTGGGCAAGGAGGCGGATGGGGAAAGGGGCGCTGTCATGCGCCCCTCCTAGTCGTTCCCGATCAAATGGGAAAGCTCAGATTTTGGTGCGACCCAAGAGCGCTATACGCGGTGCGGCGGGCGTGACGGTCTGCTTTTCCAGTTCCTGACGGATCACCTGAGACAAGTAGCCGGTAATGCGGACCTTTTGGGTCTGGCCAAGGCGGTCTTCTTCCACCGCGCGTTTGCCCCCGAAGGCGGGCAGATTGGCCTCGACCTGACGCGGTGCCATCAACACTTCACCGGTATCGGCACGGCGCACAACCAGCAGGAATTCCATGTTGTGGATGCCGCCAACAGTATAGCGGGTTTTTTCAGTCACCGAGTGGAAGCGGACGATTTCGACGTCCAGCACCACATTGACCTTGCCCTGCAACGGCTGGGTGCCTTGGGCGAAAGCGGTTTGAAAGATCTGCTGGATCTGGCTGTGGCGGTCGCCCATGGGATCGCCGCGCCAAACGATATCGGCACGCGGGTAATAGGAGTTGGCCTCAGAGACCGACAGGCTGCGCGGCACGGTGACATTGATCGCGGTCACTTTCATGTCGCTTGCAAGGACGTCCTGCACAGGTGCGGCGGATTGGGAGAAGCCCGGCGTGATCTGCGCGAACGAAGCATTCCGGCTCGCGACTTCGGGAACGGTGCTACAGGCGGAGACAAGGGCGCCAAGGCCAAGAGCTGCGATGATTTTCAAAGTATTCATTGTGGTCCTCACTCCGGCCCTCGTACTGGCCTGCTGTTCAGTTAACCCTAATTTGAAGGGTAATTGAGGCGAGTTTTAGACGAAAAATGCGGGATAATGGGGCGATACCGAGACCACCCGGGCCCAATAAAGGCAGCATCTATTGCGCCGATGCGGCGGCAAAGGCGGGGTATTAACAGAAGTGGCGTGCTGCCTAGTTACGCGTGCGACTGCGCCAACCGCCGCGCCGCCGCGGGGCTGCCATGGTGAGGCTACCTTCGCTAAGCACCTCGGTCATCGGATGGCTTTCAAATACAGTCCCGTACTGGGCCAGCAAGGCCGCAATCGCGGTACCGGTGTCTTGCTCCAGCGTCAGGCTCAGCGCCCAATCGAGGAAGATGCTGCGACATTCGGCCTTGGTGATCCCCTCGATGCGATAGGATTCGCGGATCAGCCCTTTGGGATCATGCGGGTCGCGCTCGGTCATGTCGCCTCCTGCGGTTCGGCTTTGTCTGGCGGGGTCAGTGCCTGGCCGATGATGCCCGCCGCCGTCATATATGTCTGTTCCATTTGCGCCTCCAACGCCGCCAGCGTGTCGCAGCCCAGCGTACGGCACAAAAACGCGACACCGGCCCGCCCGAGGCTTTCGCTTTGCACCGGCGTAGCCGAGAGCAGCCGTCCGGCACATTGGAGCGCCCAGATTTGCGCATAAGCCGCATCAAGGGCCTCGGCTTGGGCAGCATCAAACAATCCCGCTGCGCGTGCGGCCTCAATCCCTGCCGGAATGTCGCGCGCCGATTGGCCGCCGATCAAGGCGCCCGCCTGTGCCAAAAGCTCAATGTCCTGAAGCCGGCCCGGACCGATTTTGGCGTCCCAGATGCCCTCCGGCACTTTGGCCGCCGCAATACGAATGCGCATCTCCGCCACATCACCCAAAATTTTGGCACGTGCGCGGGGTTGGGTCAGGACCGTCTGGCGCAGCGCTTCGACATCGCCGCGCAGCGCTTGCGGCCCTGCAATCGCCTGCGCACGGGTCAGCGCCAGATGCTCCCAGACCCAAGCCTCGTCCTTTTGATAGCTGGCAAAGCTCGCAAGGCTTGTCGCAACCGGCCCCTGATTGCCCGATGGCCGCAGCCGCATATCCACGTCATAAAGCTTGCCCTGCGCCATCGGCGCGGTCATCGCGGTGATCATTGCCTGTGTCAGCCGTGCATAATAGAGCCGCGCTGGCAACGGCCGCCTGCCCTCCGAGACCTCAACCCCGTCAGGGTCATAGATCACGATCATGTCCAGATCAGAGGTCGCGGTCAGCCGCCCCGCGCCGAGCGATCCCATGCCAAGGATCACCGCGCCGCGCCCCGGTGCCGCGCCGTGCCGCTGCGCGAACTCTGCGCCAACCACCGGCCACAAGCCGCCAAGAACCGCGCGGGCAAGATCGGCATATTGGGCGCCTGCGGTTTCGGCATCAATCAACCCGCGCAGCAGATGCACGCCGACGCGAAAGTGCCACTCCCGCGCCCACCGTCGGGTGCCGTCAAGCTGCCGCTCATAGTCAGGCTCGGCATCCAGCAAGGCGCCGAGAGCCGCGCCCAACCCTTCCTGCCCCGGCCATTCGCTAAAGAAATCGCCGCCAATCACTGCGTCAAACACGCTGGCATTCCGCGACAGGTGACTGGCGAGCGCGGGTGAGGTGCTGACAATATCGATAAGCAGATCGGCAAGCTGCGGGTTGGCTTTGAGAAGTGAGAAAAGCTGCACGCCCGCAGGCAAGCCCGCAAGAAATCCGTCAAAGGCCAGCAGCGCCTCATCAGGGCGTGCCGCTTTGGCGAGACGTGTCAGCAACTCCGGCTTTAACCGGTCGAAAATCTCGGCGCCGCGTTCGCTGCGCAACGCAGGATAGGTCAGCCAGCGATCCAACACGGCGGTGTCAAACTGGTGCGTCATTTCCGGCGGGGCCGGTGCGGGCGCACGCGATGCGGCAAAGAACCCTTCGGTGATCTCGTGCACCGCACTCAGCCGGTCATGCAGCTCCTGTTTCAGCGGCTCGACGTCGCGGTCCATCATACAGGCAAGCCGGGCAAAACCATCGTCGGACTTGGGCAGCGCATGGGTCTGCGCGTCCTGCACCATCTGCTGGCGATGCTCGACGGTCCGGTGAAAGCGGTAGTGATCTGTCAGACTGTCGGCGGCCTCCTGCGGCACCCAGTTCGCCTCGGCCAGCAGTTGCAGCCCTTCACAGGTGCCGCGCACCCTCAGAGCAGGATCGCGCCCGCCTGCGATCAACTGGCGCGTCTGTGTGAAAAACTCGATCTCCCGAATACCCCCGCGCCCCAGTTTCATGTTGTGTCCCGGCAAGGTGATCGGCCCGCCCAGCCCTTTGTGCTCGCGGATCGCGAGGCGCATGTCATGGGCATCCTGAATGGCGGCGAAATCCAGATGCTTGCGCCAGACGAATGGCCGCAGGGTTTGCAGAAAGGCCTGCCCCGCTTTGTGATCGCCCGCCGCAGGTCGCGCCTTGATATAAGCCGCACGTTCCCACGTACGGCCAAGGCTCTCGTAATAGGCCTCCGCTGCCGCCATCGCCATGCAGACAGGCGTCACAGCCGGATCGGGCCGCAGCCGCAGATCTGTGCGGAATACATAGCCCTGCGCGGTCAGATCGCTGAGCGTGCCGCTCATCGCGCGGGTGGCGCGGATAAAGGCACTGCGGGCGTCGTGAAAGTCGTCACGCTCAAAACGTGTCTCGTCAAAGAGACAGATCAGATCAATGTCGGAGGAATAATTCAGCTCGCGCGCGCCCATCTTGCCCATCGCCAGCACCACCATGCCCGCCGCATCGGCCAGATCATCCTCGGTCATTCCGGGCAGTTTGCCGCGTTTGATCTGGATCAGCAGCCCTGCCCGCAGCGCCGCCGCGCAGGCCGCATCGGCGAAATCGCTCAAAGCACCTGTGACCTCCTCCAACGCCCAAGCGCCGCCGAGATCAGCCAGCCCCGCCAACAGCGCCACGCGGCGCTTGCCCTGCCGCAACCCGTCGGCCAAAGCATCGGGCGCAAAGGCTCCCGCCTGCGCGATCACCTCCGCCAATGCCGCTTCGGGATCATCCGCAGCGCCCTGCAGCCAATCGGCCTCCTTCTCCAGAAGCGCCATCAGATAGGGCGAGGTCGAGACCGCGCCGGCCACCAGTTTTGCAACTTGGGCATCCATACCTTGAGTAAATGGTGCCGCATCCTGCGCACGCTCAGTGCGCCAGATACGGGGGCAGCGGGTGATCCGCGCGGCAAGTGAAACAGTTGTCATGCCACCAGCTTTGCGCGACTGTGCGCCCATGAGCAAGAGCCTGAAACGTGTGCGCGCTGCATTGCAAGCCGCTGGTGTCGCGGTAGATATCCGCGAGACCGCCCTATCGCGCACCGTTTGATCCAAAACTGATGGAATTTGCCACAATCTGGGCCGCCGCCGGCACGCCCCACCATGTTTTCGGCCTTCCGCCAAGTGAAATGCTTAAACTTTCATGCGCAGAAATTGCATCCTTCACAACCGGTTAGTCGAATAATGTAAAAAACATTTACATAGCCTCTTGCGAAACGGCCAGCCAATCACAATCTTGGTCATGTGAAAGGCATTTACATACAGACCTTTCACCTGACGAGGCCGCAGACAGGTCTCTCAACTTTGACGAAAGGCTTGATACATGACCACTCTTACATCCGACCTCGGCAAAGGCCCTAGCTGGATCGCTCGCATTGAAGGCTGGCTTGATGATCGCGGCAAACCCGCATGGATCGCCGCCATGGTTCTCGGCTTTATCTTCTTCTGGCCCGTCGGGCTGGCCCTTCTGGCTTATATGATCTGGAGCAATCGCATGTTCTCTTCAAAATCCTGTGCCCGCCGCAGCAGCCGCAGCAGCGTAACCCGCAGCACTGGCAACGTCGCTTTTGACGCCTATAAGGCCGACACCCTGCGCCGCCTTGAAGAAGAGCAGACCAATTTCGAGGATTTCCTCAAACGTCTGCGCGACGCCAAGGACAAGGCCGAGTTCGACCAGTTTATGAATGACCGCGCCAAGCGCAGCGAAGACGGCCCGACCGAAGCCTGATATACTCAAACACGTCCCCCATGGCCCTGCCGTGGGGGAAAACCGCCTCAGGAAAGTGACCCATGTCCCATACACCCGATCCGATCCAGCAACCGCAGTTTTATGACGGCCTGCCCACCAAACGCCTGCTGGCTTGGGTGGTGGATATGGTCGTGATCGTGCTGATGTGTGTGCTGATCCTGCCCTTTACGGCCTTCACGGGGCTGTTTTTCTTTCCATTTCTTATGTTGACGGTGAGCTTTGTCTACCGTGTGATCACGCTGACCAATGGCTCGGCCACATGGGGGATGCGCCTGATGGCGATGGAGCTGCGCGACAGCCGTGATCGCCCCTTTGATCTGTCCCTCGCGTTCCTGCACACGCTTGGCTATTCGGTCTCGCTGGCGATGCCTTTGCTGCAAATTGTATCGGTCGTGTTGATGTGTACCTCGCTACGCCGCCAAGGGCTCACCGATATGATCCTCGGCACTGTGCCGCTGAACCGCCGTCAGCAACAAACCGTCTGAACAGCAGACCGCGCAATTCGCCCCTTGGCGCACGGCAGGCCCGTTGCTATCATCGAGGGAAGTAATACTGGATTCCGATGCGCCATACTCTGCCTCTCACGCCGCAATTCTATGTGACGGCACCACAGCCGTGCCCCTATCTAGAGGGCCGGATGGAGCGGAAGTTGTTTACCGCACTGCAAGGCGATAACGCGGCCCAACTCAACGATAGCCTCTCCGCGCAGGGCTTCCGGCGCTCGCAAAATGTGCTTTATCGCCCGTCATGCACCGATTGTGCCGCCTGCCTGTCAGCCCGCATCGACATTTCGGCCTTTAAACCTTCAAAAAGCCAAAAGCGCACGATGCGCCGCAATCGCGATCTGCTGCGCCGCGCCACATCGCCTTGGGCCACCGAAGATCAATACGACCTGTTTCGCCGCTACCTCGACAGCCGCCACGCGGAGGGCGGCATGGCGGATATGGATGTCTTTGAATTTGCCGCGATGATCGAGGAAACCCCGATCCGCAGCCGCGTGATCGAATATATTGAGCCCGACACCCGCGATCTGGTTGGCGTTTGCCTGACCGATGTGCTGGCTGACGGGGTGAGCATGGTCTACTCGTTCTACAGCCCCGATCACCCCCAGGCGGGGTTGGGCAACCACATCATCCTCGACCATATCGAAATCGCGCGCGCCGCTGGCCTGCCTTATGTCTACCTCGGATACTGGGTGCCTGGCAGCCAGAAGATGGGGTACAAAGCCAAGTTCTCCGGTCTGGAGGTCTATATCGGCGGCGCTTGGCAAAAGCTTGCAGACCCGCTGAGTTTTGAACCTGACAATCATCCGCTGTCGACCGATCCGATCGCGGAACAAGTCGCCAATATCGCTCTCCCCGATATGGCGCGCAAAAACCTATAATCCCGCACCAGCTTCCTACGCTGTCGCCCGCTGACTGATCGCTCTCCCCCCAGCTTCAATTGGCCAGATAAACTCATCCCATCCTTGCCGCGCCACGCCAAACCTCGCGTACCCTTAGACAGCAAAAAGGCGCCCAAAGGCGCCTTCCTGCATCGACATTTCACCCCAACCCTCAGTTCGGGATCAGGTCCGGCACGATGGTCACAATCGCCGGGAATAACCACAAGATTGCCAGCCCCGCGACCTGGATCATTACGAATGGCACGATCCCGCGATAGATATGCGCCGTTGTCACGCTCGCCGGAGCCACCCCGCGCAGATAGAACAACGCAAAGCCGAAGGGCGGCGTCAGGAACGAGGTCTGCAGGTTCACCGCAATCATGATCGTCACCCACTTGGGGTCAAACGTGCCGCCATAGATCACCGGCCCGACTATCGGGATCACGATGTAAATGATCTCCAGGAAATCGAGCACAAACCCCAGCACGAACAGCACCAGCATCACAATCAGGAACACGGTCAGCTCGTTGTCGAAGGATTTGAGGAACTGCTGGATGTAGTGCTCACCACCAAAGCTGATCACCACAAGGTTCAAAAGCTGTGAGCCGATCAGGATGGTAAAGACCATCGAGGTCACCTTGGCCGTTTCGCGCACCACCGGCGTCAGCACACCGCTGGTGTACAAGATCCAGCAGGCAAACAGCAGCCCGAACACCGCGTAGAGATAGGCAGCATAGGCCACAAAGAACGCAACCCAGGATTCTAAGCTCACGCCGTCTTGATTGATCCGCAGGTCAAAGTTCACCCCGACGAGGATACAGATCAGAATCGCCAGCGTTGACCAGATGATGATCCGCGGCGAGCGGTCCTGATCTTTCAGCTTGCGGTAAGCCGCCAGCATGATCGCCCCACCTGCCCCGAGCGCCGCTGCAGGCGTCGGATTGGTGATGCCGCCAAGGATCGATCCCAGCACTGCAATGATCAGAACCAGCGGCGGGAACACCACACGGATCAGCTCATTACCCGAGCAGAGCTTGGTCGCATAGACGACGCCATAAAGGATTAAGATGAACGGGATGGTCATCAGCACGACCATCATTCCCGATGAGGTCACCGGCCCGATCAGCAAAATATCTACTAGTACCGCCAGAATGATCCCGACACCGCCGATGATCAAAGGCCGCGTATCCGACGAAGGTGAAACCCCGCGCCCCGTGGTCAGGAACAAGGTGAGCAGAACCAAGATAATCGCCGTGCCCGTCCCAATCGGGGCAGCCCTAGATATCTGAGCCGCACGCTTTTCAACCACGGCTTCTTCGCTGAGCTTTTCGGATTGGTTCAATCCCCCCGCGTCATTGATGGTTTGCTGTTCGACAAGTGCTTTGTCCCACGCCTCCTGTCCGTGCAGCGCGATCATGCTGGCCTGACATTCCTCACCGACGTTGGTGCGTAGGCTGGCGGCATCACCAATATCTGAATAGCTCGACACCACGGTCGACTGGCTGCCAACTACACCCATATTGCCCAAAAGGATCGTCCCGACGATCACAAGGATCGGCGCGCCGAGGAACCATGTGAAGGCCTCGCCACGGGTGACTGGTTCGGCATTGGTCGGCCCCATCGGCACCGCAGGCGCCTTCTCAGGGTTCAGCAGCGCATAGCCGAAGGCGTAAAGCGCATAGAGAAGTGACAACAAAATACCGGGCAGCAAGGCGGCCTGAAACAGCGTGCCGACAGAAACCACCGCAGGCTCGCCCAAGAAGGTCAGCGCATCGGTACAACCCGCCTCAGTGGCGCGTGCTTCCTGCGCGGCAGAGTAAAGATCGCCCGCCAGCGTGCCGAGCAAAACAATCACGATTGACGGCGGAATGATCTGCCCCAAGGTACCAGAGGCTGCAATCACACCGGTTGAAAGCTCCGGCGAATATCCAGCGCGCAGCATCGTTGGCAGCGCCAGCAAACCCATTGTCACCACGGTCGCGCCCACGATGCCGGTCGAAGCCGCAAGAAACGCGCCCACCACAACAATCGAAACGGCCAAACCGCCCGGCAATGGGCCAAACACCCGCGCCATCGTAGTCAGCAAATCATTGGCGATCTTGGAGCGCTCCAGCGTGATGCCCATCAGCACGAACATCAGAACCGCCAGCAGTGTCTCGATCGACTGGCCCGCCAGCACACGCTCGTTCATCCGGTTAACGATAAAGCTGACGTTGCGGTCGAGGGCGACTTCCCAGCCCTGCGGAAAGACGGATTCGCCCATGCGCGGCAAATCGGGATACCTAAACAACGATATAGTATCAGCTCTCACGCCGGAATTGACCAGATCGCGGTACATCTGGCTCGACTGGTCGATGGCCTGATGGATCAGCAATCCGGCACTGTCGAGTGCCGCGATAATGCCGAACGAAATGATACCCGCGCCGCCGATGGCAAACGCCACCGGAAAGCCCGAGAGAATGCCGCCGAACAGGCAGACAAACACGATGATCAGGCCAATTTCGACCCCGTCCAGACCAAATAGCATTGCAAGATGCCCCTTAGATTAATGCGTGCCCTCAAAGGCTTCTTCGCCCTCGCCAAGTGTGTCCTTGTCGAGATATTTATTTTCGCTTTCGGGCCCTTCACGGAACTCCAACAACGCGCGGTAAAACACTGCAATCGCTTGCAGAATGACCATGATGCAGAACGCACTCAGCAGCAGCTTGAACAAGAAATAGCCGTTGAATCCGTTGGGCGAGAAGCCGATGGTTTCGACGTTCCATTTCAACAAACGCGCCTTGCGCAGCAGCAGATCAAGCCGGTCCGAGGCCGACGGGTTCGGGGTGACCAGATGGCGCCACAGGAAGAACCAGCCGTACATCCACGTGACCACCGCAAAGGGGATCATGAAGAACAGCGCGCCAAACATATCGACGACCCGCTTGGTGCGGAATTTCGCGCCCGCATAGAACAGATCCACCCGCACATGCCCGCCCTGCACCATCGTGTAGGACACGCAAAGACAGACGACCAAGGCGTTATAAAGTTTCAACTCTTCGGCAAACCAAGAGATGTCGAACTGCAAGGGAATACCGAAGCCGAAGGAGATATCAGGCCGCGTGAAAATCCGCTGCATAAAGACGATGATGATCTGTTGCAGCACCATCAGCAGACCGGCCCAAGCAAAGAGCCGCCCGACGCCATTGGCGAACCACTCCAGCCCGCGCACGCAGGCCCACATTATGCCGCGGTGCCAGAGCCCCACGACGGTCAGTACGATCAGCGCAAAGAGACAGACAAAGAAGAACTCGACCGAACCGCCATAGTAGATGAATCGCATCAGCGACTGCGAGTCAGACCAGTTCAGCCACGATCCCGGCTGCACCACTGCGGCAACCAGATTATACGGCGCTTCCAGCAGGTTCCCCAGAATGAACTGCACCATGCCACTGTCTTGGAACTTATCAAGGCAGCTTAGGTCAGCACCCTCCGCCGCGCGGAAAAATCCCGAACACACATCATCTTCGGCCATTGATGTCCCCCTCTCGAAGCGCACGGAGTTAGCCTCCGTTTTGCGCGTGTTAGCGTTTTGCACGCCTGTTGTTAAAGTGCGTCAGGGGCCGCGTCGCAACGCAGCCCCTGATCGTGCTTACCGTAAGAGCCTAGCCCTGACCAAGAACGCGCTGGCGCTGTTCGACATAGTAAGCGTCGGACTTGGACAGCCACTCGGCGCTGGATTTCAGCGACTCTTCAAAGCTGTTGCGGATGTCGGCGTAAAGCGTGTCATCCATGTTTTCGTCCATCACCTCTTTGGAGGCAGCACCGAAGGCATCCCAAACGTCATCGGGGAACTGCATGGTTTTCACACCCTGCTGCTGCAGACGTGACAGTGCGGCACCGTTGTTGGCCAGTGTCTCGGCCAGACCGGTGTGCGTTGTCGCCATGGATGCATACTCGATGATCTTCTGCTGGGCTGGTGTCAGCTCGTTGAAGACATCAAGGTTCACCGAGGCGGTCAGGCCGGAACCTGGCTCGTGGAAGCCCGCTGTGTAGTAGATTTTTGCAACTTCCTGGAAGCCGGCGCGTTCATCGGCAAACGGGCCAACCCACTCCAAGCCGTCCAGCGCGCCCGAAGACAGCGCTTGGTACAATTCGCCGCCCGGAATGTTCTGAACCGACGCGCCGAGCTTGCCCAGCACCTTGCCGCCCAGACCCGGCATGCGGAACTTGAGGCCGTTGAAATCGGCGGCAGATTTGATTTCCTTGCGGAACCAGCCACCAGACTGCGAACCGGAGTTACCGGCGAGGAACATCTTCATGTTGAAGATTTCGCCGACCTGGTTGTGCAGCTCATGACCGCCGCCATGCAGGTACCAGTTGGTCAACTCTTGCGCGGTGCCACCGAACGGAACAGCGGTGAAATACGCCAGACCGGGGTGCTGGCCGATGAAGTAATAATCAGCGGCGTGATAGATATCCGCCTGCCCAGAGGAAACCGCATCGAATACTTCGAAAGCGCCCACAAGCTCGCCCGGTGCCTTTTTCTCGATGGTCAGCGTGCCATCGGACATCTCGTCGACCATGTTGTTGAAATAGGTCGCGGCGTCATCAAGGACAGCAAAGCCGCGGGGCCATGCGGTAACCATTGTAAGTGTGCGTTTGCCCTGCGCGTAAAGCGGTGCTGCGAGCGTCGTGGCGGCTGCAGCGGTGCCCCCCAGCGCAGACGTCTTCAGGAATGAACGACGGTCCATATAGATACTCCTCCCAGAGAGAATGCCCGAGTTGCCCTGCGGCGCTCAGGTCGTTTCAAGTTGGGTCAGACTAACCGTGAAAATGATTCGGGGAATACCAAGTACTGCGTAGACGGGCACGTTTTGGGGCCAGATTTGGGAGAAATAGGGAAAATAATGCTGCATTTTGTGGTCTGGCAACAGAATCGGCTTGGCGGTACGGGGTTTGATTCGCCGCCAAATGCGCGTATCGATTCGGGGATGCGCCGCTTGTCCTTCCTTACCCCCGGTTACGCCCAGAAGCTGACGCTGCTGGCCTCGGTGCCGTTGGTGGTGGCGGTTGCGGCAATTGCCGTGCTGGTCGCAGTGCAGGCGCGCGCCTTGGCCGAGCGGGAAATCGCAACATTAGAAACCCAGCTTATCAACGCCAAGAAGGTCGAGCTGCACAACTACGTCACGCAGGCGCGCAACGGGTTTTACTATGTCTACGGCTCCGCCGCGCCGGATGATGCCGATGCCAAGCGCAATGTGGCGCAGATTTTGGCGGCAATGATCTATGGGCAGGAAGGCCAGTTTTTCGTGTATGATTATGACGGTAACGCTTTGGTCAGCCCGCGCCAGACCGACCGCATCAACAACAACTGGAGCGGCGAGACTGACAGCGAAGGCACGCCGATCACCGACACCCTGATCCAGATTGCCCGCGATGGCGCAGGCTATCACACTTATCTGTGGCCCAAGCCCAGCACCGGCAAAGAGGCGCGGATGATCACCTATGTCACCTCGTTTCCGTCCTGGCAGTGGGCTGTGGGGACAGGCGTATTTATCGATGATGTCCTTGCCTCGGTCGCGACCGCACGGGCCGATGTCGAGGCGCGTGTGCGCCGGACCTTTGTTTATATCGGCGCGATCACCCTCGCAGCGCTGCTGTCGGTTTTTGGGACCGGCATGGTCATCAACCTGCGCGAACGGCGGCTGGCCGATGCCAAACTCAAGCGGCTGACCCAGCGGGTGTTTGATGCCCAGGAAGAAGAGCGCGGCCGCGTCGCCCGCGAGTTGCATGACGGGATCAGCCAGATCCTTGTCGGCGTGCGCTATGCGCTTGATAACGCGCGGCGCAAGCTGGAGCGCGGCGATGCCAATGCGGCAGAGCCTTTGGGCAAGGGGATTGCGTCGCTTGGCGAGGCAATATCTGAAGTGCGCCGCATCAGCCGCGACCTGCGCCCTGGTGTGCTCGATGACCTTGGTCTCGGCCCTGCCCTGAAAAACCTGACCGAAGAGTTCGAGAACCGCACCAAAGTATCGTGTACCTTCAACACCGTGGTGTTTCGCAACCGGTTGGACAATGACGCCAAGATCGCACTCTACCGGATCGCCCAAGAGGCGTTGACCAATGTCGAACGCCACTCCGGCGCGACCAAGGTGCAGGTCGATCTCCGCGGCCATCGCCGTGGTGCCACCCTGCGGATCAGCGACAACGGCAAAGGTCTCAAAGCGATGCGCAAAGAGACGTCCCCCGGTTTGGGCCTGCGAAACATGCAAGAACGGATCGACCAGCTTGGCGGACAATTGCGGCTGAGCGACGTACCCGATGGCGGGACCCAGATCGAAGCCACCGTGCCGCTGACCCACCTGCTGCCGCCCGAACGCCCCCTCAACGAGACCCCGAAAGTACCTGCCCAATGAGCCGACGCATTAAAGTTATGATTGCAGATGACCATCCGATGGTCGCTGAAGGGATACAATCGATCCTTGAAAGCTATGACGATATCGAGGTCGTGGGCGTGCTTAGCAATGGCCGCGAGGTGATTGACCAGTTGGAGACACTGGCGCCTGATGTGATCCTGATGGACCTCAACATGCCTGAACTGGGCGGGCTGTCGGCCACCGAGATCGTGCTGGAGCGCCGCCCCGGCACACGGGTGGTGATCCTGACCATGCACGACAATCCCGAATATATCGCCTCCGCGTTGAGCCACGGAGCGATGGGCTATCTGCTCAAAGACGTGCCGACCGACGAAATCAAACATGCCATCGATGTGGTCATGGGCGGCGAGCGCTATCTTTGCACGGGCACCCAAGGTTCGATCGCGCCCAAGCAAGATGAAACCCGCGAGGCGCTGACCGACCGCGAGCAGACCATTTTGCTGCAACTCGCGCAGGGCCGTTCCAACAAGGATGTGGCGCAAGCACTGGATATCTCGGTCCGCACCGTCGAGACCCACCGCAAGAACATCAAACGCAAGCTGGGCATTTCCAGCACCGCAGGGTTGACGCGTTACGCGCTGGAGCACGGGGTATTGCAAGGCACCGGCCGCGCCATGGGGCGATGATGACTATACGACTTCGCACAAATATTTGGGTCAATGGGTCCAAGCCCCGGCCATCGCAGCAATCTTAGAACGAAAACAACCGGATTATTATAATTAAGTGCCGATACTCCGCACCCAAACGCAATATAATTACTCAAAACCCTCATTTTTTGACGAATAAGCCAAATTTGCCGGTTGACGACCCCAAAACCTGCCCATAATGTCCGCTCAGCTTAACGGAGCCCTTTGACCATGACAGTACTCGTCGTCATTCTAGGATATACGCGCATGGGCCGGTAACGGTTAACCACAATCTTTCCCATGCGCCCCCGTCAAAACCGGGGGCTTTTTTATGCGCTAACGAAATATGCTGTACGGAGCACGCAGATGACACGCCAGATGACCGGAGCGAAGATGATCGTTCAAGCCTTGATCGACCAAGGGGTCGATACTGTATTCGGCTATCCTGGTGGGGCGGTGCTACCGATTTACGACGAGATTTTTCAGCAAAACTCCATCAAACACGTGTTGGTGCGCCATGAACAAGGCGCAGTACATGCTGCCGAAGGTTACGCGCGCTCGACCGGCAAACCCGGTGTGGCGCTGGTGACCTCCGGCCCGGGTGCGACCAACGCCGTGACCGGCCTGACCGATGCTTTACTCGATTCCATCCCGATCATCGTGCTGACCGGACAGGTGCCGACCTTCATGATCGGCTCGGACGCCTTTCAGGAGGCCGATACCGTGGGCATCACCCGCCCCTGCACCAAGCACAACTGGCTGGTCAAAGAGACCGACAAGCTCGGCGCAGTGCTGCACGAAGCTTTTCACGTAGCGACCTCCGGTCGGCCCGGCCCTGTTCTGGTGGATATCCCCAAGGACGTGCAATTTGCCACTGGCACCTACCATCCGCGCAAGCCCTCGACCTCGCATTACCAGCCGCAGGTCAAAGGCGATCTGCAAGAGATCACCGAACTGGTAGCGGCAATCGAAAAAGCCAAACGCCCGATCTTCTATACTGGCGGCGGCGTGATCAACTCCGGCCCTGCGGCATCACAATTGCTCTGCGAATTGGTGGAGGCCACAGGCTTCCCGATCACCTCGACGTTGATGGGCTTGGGCGCCTATCCCGCTTCGGGCAAAAACTGGCTCGGGATGCTGGGGATGCACGGGCTATACGAGGCCAATATGGCGATGCATGACTGCGACCTGATGATCAACATCGGGGCACGCTTTGATGACCGCATCACCGGCGTGATCTCTGAATTCAGCCCGAAATCGATCAAAGCGCATATAGATATCGATCCGTCCTCGATCAACAAAGTCATCCGCATCGACATCCCGATTGTCGGTGACGTGGGCCATGTGCTTGAAGACCTGCTCAAGATCTGGAAATCGCGCGGTCGTAAAACCGAAAGCGCCGGATTGGCGAAATGGTGGAAAAAGATCGACGAATGGCGCGCGGTGGATTGCCTGAAATTCGAGCAAAAAGGCAAGATCATCAAGCCGCAATACGCTTTGCAGCGGCTTGAAGCGCTGACCAAGGACCATGACCGCTATATTACCACCGAAGTCGGCCAGCACCAGATGTGGGCGGCGCAATACCTGAACTTTGAGGGTCCGAACCGTTGGATGACCTCTGGCGGTCTGGGCACCATGGGCTATGGCTTCCCCGCCTCGATCGGTGTGCAGATGGCACACCCCGAGGCCTTGGTGATCAACGTGGCGGGCGAAGCGTCGTGGTTGATGAACATGCAGGAAATGGGCACGGCCATGCAATACGGTCTGCCGGTGAAGCAGTTTATCATGAATAACGAACGGCTCGGCATGGTGCGCCAGTGGCAGGAGCTGCTGCACGGTGAGCGCTATTCGCAAAGCTGGTCCGAAGCCCTGCCCGACTTCGTTAAATTGGCCGAGGCTTTCGGCGCCAAGGGCATTCGCTGCTCTGATCCCGATGATCTGGACGACGCGATCATGGAAATGCTGAATTACGACGGTCCGGTGATCTTCGACTGCCTCGTGGAGAAGCACGAAAACTGCTATCCGATGATCCCCTCGGGCAAGGCGCATAACGAAATGCTCTTGGGCGATGCAGAAACCCAAGGCGTCATTGATGCCAAGGGTTCGGTGCTGGTGTAACGCGCTTTCTAGAAAGAAAGCGGTCAGGAATCTTTGGATTCCGATACGAGACTAAAAAGGAATTAAGATATGTCCGCCCTGAAATTGAAAAAAGGCGCTAATTCGCACTCTGCCTATAACCTGAAGCCCAATTTTTCGGACGTCATCGAAAAGCATACCCTCGCGGTATTGGTCGAAAACGAACCCGGTGTGCTGGCGCGTGTGATCGGGCTATTCTCCGGTCGCGGCTATAACATTGACAGCCTTACCGTGGCCGAGGTTGATCATACCGGGCACCTGAGCCGCATTACCATCGTGACTTCCGGCACGCCTCAGGTGATCGAGCAGATCAAGGCCCAGCTTGGCCGGATTGTGACCGTGCACAAGGTGAACGATCTTACGGTCGAAGGCCCTAGCGTCGAGCGTGAGTTGGCGATGTTCAAGGTTGCGGGTAAAGGCGATCACCGCGTTGAAGCGCTGCGCCTCGCAGATATTTTCCGCGCGAACGTAGTCGATAGCACATTGGAAAGCTTTGTGTTCGAGATCACTGGCGCACCAGAAAAAATCGACGCGTTTGCGGATCTGATGCGTCCGCTGGGGTTGAGTGAAGTTGCCCGGACAGGCGTCGCAGCCCTGTCGCGCGGCGACTGATTTCTCGAAACTGAAGATGGGCCGTATGTTGCGCAGCCCTGCGGCTCCGTCCCTTTCCTTAGGGTCGGAGCGCTTCTTGTGACCACGGCGCGGTGCAATTGGAAACGTCACAGATTTCTCTCGGCCGGAATAAAACGATATCCGCGGTCCGGCTCACCGGTTGCCCCGCTGCACAATTGCGCAAGGTTTCAGGCAAATCAGCGCAAGCTTTCTCAATTACCAGCGTAGGGTCATGCGCCAGACGCTGCCGGCTTTGCGAGCTGATAGTAAACTCCACCATATCGCCCGCATCAAAAACTGTGCTTTCGGACGAATGGGCTCCTGTCACTTCGTAATAGGCAAGATCACCTTGGTCCTCGCACCAAAAGACCGCTTTGCCTTCAACAGGATCGCTCCAGAGGACAACACCAATCATATTTGGACACCTTCAAAAATGCAGTCAAATGCAATGGTACCAACTAATTAGCATATAGCGACAGCCGAAACGGCTTCGTACGCTTGCAATTTGTGTCACATTACGTAGCGTAATGACGCTATTTAGCGTCAGGTCACAACCGAATTTGCTTGCGCGCCTAAAAACATTGTGGACTTGATCAACCATTCGGGAGATAATCGGTGACTGACGATCATATCGTTTCGATAAAAGGTGAAACAATGGGTCAATCACGGTCGCCAGCAGAATTGCGCAATATGCTGGGCGCAAACTTGCGCCGGTTGGCAACCGATTACGAATCGGTTTCGCTGCTCTCTCGTGACCTCGGCATAAACAGAACCCAATTTAACCGCTATCTTTCCAGCGAAAGCTTTCCGCGCCCTGATGTACTGGCGCGTATTTGTGCATTTTTCAATGTTGATGCCCGAATATTGCTCGAACCAATTGAAAGCCTCACGGGAAAGCAGGACCCGATCAATAACCCCTATCTACGTAATTTCGTCGGCAGCGGCGTTGTCGGTGTGTCAGAAAATAAGTTTCCCAGCGGTTTTTATCGTTTCTCAAGACGTAGTTTTGTCGACGTCGATGTATTCACAGTTGGCATCGTTTATGTCTTCCGCCGCGACGCCAGCACCTATCTGCGGGGCTATGAAACAGTCGGGGCTATGAAAATCCAGAACCTGCCGACAGATACGGCATCGCGCGAATTTCGCGGGCTATTCATCCAGCAAGATGATGGTGTTTCGGTCATTGCCTCGCGCAACAACGCGATGACCTGCTCCTTCAATTACCTTAGCCCCGTCGCCTCATTTCAGAATAATTTCTGGGTCGGATATGCGACGCGCACAATTCCTGATGATCCGGAAGGCCAGCGCGCGACGCGGCTGGTGTATGAGTATCTGGGCAATGCAGCCAAGGCGCTGGCCGTCGCGCGCACCTGCGGCTTTTGCGATGCAGCCGAATTACCTGCGTTTCATCGCCGTTTGCTCAAGCCGGATCAACCTTTCGCGTAAGGCCCGCCCATGTCGCGGCTGAAAAACTTAATGTCGTTGTAAGAAAACCACTTTCGCCAAAAGCTGCTAGCCTTGCTCTATCATCAGGAGCCCAGCATGCAGCATCCGATAACCGATCTGAGCACCGTTCGCCGTCCCATAGAAAACGCCAACGGCTTGCCGAACGCCCATTACATTGACCCGCAGACCTATGCCGAGGAGCGCCAAGCGGTGCTGTTTGACAACTGGGCCGGATTGGCCGTCGCCGCCGATGTGCCCGAGGTCGGCGACGCGGTGCCGATTGATTTTGCCGGCATGCCGCTCTTTTTCGTGCGGGATCGTCAAAATCAGGTTCGGGTCTTTCAGAACACCTGCCGCCATCGCGGCATGATCCTGATTGATGCGCCGCGCAAGATCGAGGGCGCAATCCGCTGCCCCTACCATTCATGGTGCTATTCGACCGAAGGCGCTTTGGTCAGCACGCCCCACGTCGGCGGACCGGGTCAAAATACCCATGCGGGCATTGACCGCGCGCTTTTGGGGCTGATCGAAATCCGCAGTTTTATCTGGATGGACGTGATCTTCGTCAATGTCTCCAACGCCGCCCCGCCCTTCGAGGTCGCCAATGCCGATCTGCTGGCGCGGTGGGCCGAATTCGACAAGCCGCTCTATCACGGCGGTGCAGACAGCCGCTTTCAACTAGAGGTGAACTGCAACTGGAAGCTCGCCGTCGAGAATTATTGCGAAAGCTATCATCTGCCTTGGGTACATCCGGGATTAAACAGCTACTCCCGGCTTGAAGATCACTACCACATTGAACAGGCTGGAAAATTCTCGGGCCAAGGTACTTGGGTCTACCGCCAGCTTAAGAATGACAATGGCAGCACCTTCCCCGATTTTGCCGATATTGATGAGAAGTGGAACACGGCGGCAGAGTATATTTCCGTCTATCCTAACGTGCTTTTGGGCGTGCACCGCGATCACAGCTTTGTATTGGTGCTGCTCCCTCAGGGTACTGAAAAAACGGTAGAAAATGTGCATCTCTACTACGCCAAGCCAAACACCGATGCCGACTTGCGCGCGCGCAATGCCGAACAGTGGAAGAGCGTCTTTGCCGAAGATATTTCGGTCGTTGAAGGGATGCAGCGCGGGCGTCACGGGGTCCAGTTTGATGGCGGGCGCTTCTCGGCTGTGATGGACGGGCCGACGCATATGTTCCACGATTGGGTCGCCGCCCAGATGCAGCGGCACCGCAGGCCGCCTGACGCCGCCGAATGATCGCGCTGGATACCCGGTTGCTCGCGGCCCATGCGGGGGGCGATCTGGCGGCTCTGGTAACGCTCTACCGTGAGGCGGCCGATGCCGCGACCGATGCGCAGGCCAGCGCCTTCTATCTCACCCACGCCCATGTCTTTGCGCTGGAGGCTGGCCATCCCACCGCCGCACAATTGCGCCAACGTCTGATCGACCAAGGCCGCGAGGCGCCCCTGCCCGCGCCCACGCCGCCGCTCAGATAACCGGCGGTTGTTGTTGCGGCCACCGGGTCGCTTGATGCCAGTCCTGCGCCAGTTGCAAAAGCCGCGCATCGCTGCCCCGCGGGCCAATAAGTTGCAGCCCGTTGGGCAGGCCATTGGCTCCAAAACCGCTAGGAACATTGACAACAGGCAAGCCCAGCAGTGAGGCCGGAATAACCACCTGCATCCAGCGGTGATAGGTATCCATCGCGACGCCCGCAATCTCCTTGGGATAATCCTGCGTCACGTCAAATGGCCAGATTTGCGCTGAGGGCAGTACAAGAACATCCACCTCGTTAAACAGGCTCGCAGCGGTGCGGAACCAGTCCGAGCGGATCACGCTGGCGCGGTGTACCTCCATGGCGCTGAAGCCAAGACCGCGCTCAATCTCCCACAGGGCGGTGTCTTTCAGCTTGGGGCGACGCCGGGCATCGGCATAAATCTCGCCCAAGCCCGCCGCGACCGAGAAGGAACGCAGGGTGATCCAACTTTGCCACATCAGATCGGCATCGAAGGGCGCGGCAATCGGCGCGACGTGATGGCCAAGCCCTTGCATCTGGGTCAGGGCAGACTCGCTTAGCGCCAGAATCCCCTCGTCGCAGGGCAGAGCCCCCCCCCAATCCCCAAGCCACCCCAAGCGCTGGCGCGGCAAGGGATTGGAAAGCTGCGGCAGGGTGTTGGACACAGGTAAGCTGTGTGGCTGGCGCGGGTCAGGCCCGCTCATCGTGTCAAGCAAGGCTGCAAGGTCGCTAGGGCTGCGTGCCATCGGGCCAGAGGTCGCGAGTTGATGCAGGAACATATCGCCCTCCGGCTCCCCAGGCACCCGCCCCCACGTCGGGCGCATACCGTAAACATTGTTCCAGCCTGCCGGATTTCGCAGTGATCCCATCATATCCGAGCCATCCGCGACACAGACCATCCGCGTCGCCAGTGCTGCCGCCGCCCCGCCTGAGGAGCCGCCCGCCGAGCGGGTGACATCATAGGGGTTGGTCGTCGCGCCATGCACCGGGTTGAAGGTATGCGAACCTAAGCCGAATTCGGGCGTATTGGTCTTGCCGATAATAAGCGCACCCGCCGCACGAAGCCGCGCCACCATCAGATCATCATGCGCTGCCGGGTGCCCTGCAAATAGGGTCGAACCCATCGAGGTTGGCAACCCCGCCGCATTGGCAAGGTCCTTGATCGCCATCGGGATGCCATGCAGCCAACCCTTGCGCGGGGCGGCATCGGCGGCGCGGGCCTCAGTCATCAAAGTGTCGCGGTCGCGCAGCGAGACCACGGCATTAACGGTGCCATTCACCGCCTCGATTCGGTCGAGCGTTGCAGTCATTAACTCTTCGGCGGAAAGCTTGCGGTCCTCAAGCAATGCCGAGACGCCAACCGCGTCCTGCTCCAGTATATCCATGCCGGCTAAACCCCTGCTGCCAAATCAATTGACAACAGCGTAGTCACAGGACGGCACCTTCGCCATAGTCTTTTGCGGCTTAGCTGCCCTGAGCTTCGGCGCGGCTTTTGCCCGACACCGCAAGCGCCAGCGTCGCGCCCATTAACCCGTCGAGATCCCCGTCGAGCACACCTTTGGTATCCGAGGTCTCGTAGTTGGTGCGCAGGTCCTTGACCATCTGGTAAGGCTGCAAAACGTAGGACCGGATCTGGTTGCCCCAGCCAGCGTCGCCCGCGCTTTCGTGGGCCTCGTTGACCAGCACCGAACGTTTATCCAGCTCCATCTGATACAGACGGCTTTTCAGCGCCTTCATCGCGATGTCGCGGTTCTGGTGCTGGGACTTGACCGAGCTTGTCACCACGATCCCCGTGGGGTGGTGGGTGATGCGCACAGCGGAATCGGTGGTGTTGACGTGCTGACCGCCCGCACCGGACGACCGGTAGGTATCAATGCGGATATCCGACTGGTTCACCTCAATTTCGATATTGTCATCAACCACCGGATAGACCTTCACCGAGGTAAAGGACGTGTGCCGTTTGGCAGCAGAATCGAACGGCGAAATCCGCACCAAACGGTGCACACCGGATTCAGACTTCAGCCACCCGTAAGCATTGGTGCCGCTGATCTTGTAGGTGACCGACTTGATACCCGCCTCTTCGCCCGCGCTCTCGGCCTGAAGCTCGACCTTATAGCCTTTCTTCTCGGCCCAGCGGACATACATCCGCGCCAGCATCGACGCCCAGTCGCAAGACTCGGTGCCGCCCGCGCCTGCGTTGACTTCCAAGAAGGTGTCATTGCCATCGGCCTCGCCATCCAGCAGCGCTTCCAGCTCTTTCTGGGCGGCTTTTCCGGCCAGTGCTTTCAGCGCGGCTTCGGCCTCGGCGACGACTTCGGCATCGTCTTCCATCTCGCCCATCTCGATCAGCTCGACGTTGTCGGCCAGCTCCTGCTTGATGCCCTCATAGGTGGCGATGGCATCGACCAGCATCTGCCGGTCGCGCATCAGCTTTTGCGCGGCTTCAGGATCATCCCACAGGGTCGGGTCCTCAACGCGGGCATTAAATTCCTCCAGCCGGAAGGCTGCGGTCTCAACATCCAGCCGCTGCGCCAACAGCTCCAGCGACTTGCCGGTTTGATCTGCGAAATTCTGTGCTTCTGCGCGCATTTATGCCTGCCTTTGAATGGGTCCGGACCGAGATAAACCAGTGCCGCCGCAACAACAAGCCATCGGCTGCGGTTGCCCCGCCCCGACGGCCCAAGTTTGATTAATAAAGCCCGCCCGAAGAGAGCGTGCCAAAGCTCGCCTTGGGGCCAACCACGGCCTTGCGACCGGTCGATGTCGTGACCTGACGTGCCGGTGCGCGGGCAACATCCTCAACCAGCGGCAAATCCGCCCCCATGGCAAAGCCGCCATCGAAGGTGATGCCAAAGATTGGCTCTTCGCCCTCGCGGAAGCACTCCGACACCACATTCTTGCCAGAGGCACCATCGCTCAACCGCGCGCCGGTGAAACGGTCGATGTTGATAAACACACAGCCATCGGGCACCGAGAACGGGCCGCCACCGTATTTCTTGATCGCTTGGCTCATGAAGCGCTGGAACACCGGCCCGCACATGCCCGCGCCATAGGCGCTGCGGCCCAGCGAGCGCGGGGTGTCAAAACCGATGTAGCAGCCCGCGACGATGTTGGATGAAAAGCCGATGAACCACACATCTTTGGCGTCGTTGGTTGTACCGGTCTTGCCCGCAATCGGAACCGGCAAGTTAATGGCACCAGCGGCGGTGCCACGGTCGACAACGCCTTTCATCATCGAGGTCAGCTGGTATGCGGTGATCGGGTCCATCACCCGCTCACGGTTTGAAATAACCCGAGGCGCCAAACCAGCCGCAAGGTCAGCCAACTTACAGTCATTACAAATCCGCTCGTCATGCTGATAAACCGTGCGGCCATAACGGTCCTGCACGCGGTCCACGAGGGTCGGTTGCACACGCTCGCCGCCATTGGCAAACATCGCATAGGCAGCGGCCATCTGGTAAAGGGTGGTTTCCTGCGAGCCCAGAGCGTTGGCCAGAACCGGCGACAGATCGTCGTACACACCGAACCTTTCGGCATAGCTGCCTACGACATCCATGCCGACTTCTTGCGCCAGACGAATGGTCATCAGGTTGCGCGACTGTTCAATGCCTGTGCGCAGCGGCGTCGGGCCGTAGAATTTGTTAGATGAGTTGCGCGGCCGCCAGACGCCTTGCGGCGTATCAATCTCGATAGGGGCGTCAACGACGATGGTCGCGGGGCTATAGCCTGAATCCAGTGCTGCGGCATAGACGAACGGTTTGAACGAGGAACCTGGCTGGCGATTGGCCTGGGTAGCGCGGTTAAACACGCTGTCCTGATAGGAAAAGCCCCCCTGCATCGAGATCACCCGACCGGTGTTCACGTCCATCGCAACAAAGGCACCCTGCACCTCGGGCACCTGCCGCAGGGTCCAGCGAATGAAGCTACCATCGTCATCGGTGGTCATCTTGCGCACCAGCACAACATCGCCCTGCTCGACCAGATCGCCGGCGACCTGCGCGCGGTCGGCCAGCTTGCCATCGGCCAGCCGTTTTCGGGCCCATTGCGCATCTTTCGCAGGGATCCAATGGCCGCCATCCACTTCGTCGACACCTTCGATGCCGATCCGCGCATCTTGGCTGCCGACTTCCAGCACCACAGCGGGATACCACTTGTTTTCCAGCGTAATATCGCGTGGCACCCGCAGCGCATCCAAGGCTGCACGCCAGTTTTCTTCGCTACCAAGCTGATCGAGCGGGATTTTCTTGCCTGTGCCGCGCCAGACCCCGACGCCACGGTCATATTGTTCAAGCTGGATGCGCAGCGCCTCGGCGGCGACCGGCTGCATCTCGTTGTCGATGGTGGCACGAACGGTCAAACCGCCGGTGAAAAACTCGCCCTCCCCGAAGTTTTCCGACAGTTGGCGGCGGATTTCATCGGTGAAGTAATCCCGCGGGGGCAGCTCTTCCTTGAAGCTCTCGAAGTCGCCGTTCTGGACCGAGCGCAGCGGCTCTGCCACTTCGATTTCATAGGCCGCATCAGTGATATAGCCGTTTTCGTTCATTTCGCGCAGCACGAAATTGCGCCGCGACAACAGCCGGTCCTTGCGGCGCACCGGATGATAATCCGACGGCGCTTTTGGCAGCGAGGCCAAGAAAGCCGCCTCATGCGGGGCCAATTCACTCAGCGTTTTGTTAAAATAGGTCTGGCTGGCCGCCGCGACGCCGTAAGAGTTCTGCCCGAGGAAAATCTCGTTCATATAGAGTTCGAGAATTTTCTCCTTATCGAGCGCCTTTTCGATGCGTGCGGCGAGGATGATTTCCTTGATCTTCCGTTCAGCTCGCCGGTCACCCGAAAGCAGAAAGTTCTTCATCACCTGTTGTGTGATCGTCGACGCACCGCGCACGTCGCGCCCGCCCGACTTCACCGCATCAACAGCGGCGGCGGCGATGCCGCGCAGGTCATAGCCTTCGTGGGTGTAAAAGTTTTTGTCTTCCGCAGAGATGAACGCCTGCTTCACCAGATCGGGAATCGTATTGGCAGGGGCAAAGAGCCGCCGCTCGGTCGCAAATTCATCGATCAGACGACCTTGGCCGGAATAAATCCGGCTGATGGTCGGCGGGGTATATTGCGCAAGGCTCTCGTGGCTCGGCAGATCACGGCCATAAACCCAGAAAAGTGCGCCGAAAGTCAGCGCAACCATGCCAATGCTCATGGTCAGAGTGGTAAAGATACCACCCAGAAAAGACAGGATAAACCGGAACAAAAAAGCCACCGCCACTTTAGGGAAAACACGTACCCGTGGGCTATACAGGAAGCTTGGCGGATCGTCAAAACACGACGCAGCGACAAAGGGGCGAAACATCGCCCATTAAAGGTGCTGTTGTGGCGCGGAATTATTGCCAGACCAGCGGCTTGCGCGCGGCGTCCTCGTCGCGCCATTTCATCACCGCATCGGCCATTGCGCCCACCATCAGCGCCCGCCACACCGGATCACGCAGGTTGGCCAGATCGCGCGGCGCACTCAAAAAGCCAAGCTCGACCAGAACCGAAGGGATATCGGCCGATTTCAACACCGAAAACCCTGCATTGCGCTGGGGATGCCGGTTCATCGGGCCACCAACAGCGGTCATCCCTGCGACCAACACAGTGGCCAGCGCTTTCGAGCGTGGCTCAGTCTCTTGGCGCGCCAGATCAAGCAGCACACCGGCCACCTGATCATCCGAACCGGTCAAATCCGCGCCTGCGATGATGTCCGAACGATCGTGCCGCGCCGCCAGATGCTCGGTCGCAGAATCACTGGCCTCGTCTGACAGAGTATAGACCGTGGCCCCCTTGGCCCCGCCCTGAATCAGATTGTCTGCGTGAAGCGAGATGAACACATCCGCGTTCATCTGATGCGCAATGGCGACGCGATTTTCCAGCGCCACAAAGATATCATCATCACGGGTCAGCACTGCCTCCGCGCCGGTGCGCCGGAGCGCCTCCTGCAATGCGCGGGCAAAGCTGAGCATCAGCGCTTTCTCTTGAATGCCATCGGTTTCAGCGCCCGGATCAATGCCGCCATGACCGGGATCAATGACCACGACGAACTGGTCGGCTGTGGTATTTGCGGGCTTGGGGGCTTGGGTCAATGCGGCGGTCCATGCCGGATCAACCGGCGTGCCTGCCCGCGCAGCAAAGGTTGCCGCATCCACTGGGGCCAGTGTGATCTCAAGCGTGGCCGCGCCGGTACTGCTGTTCACCGGCATGCCAATTTCGCTGGGCAGCATCGGCTCGGTCAGATCGGCGACCAGACGCGACCAGCCGGGCTGGAACGCACCAAAGCGCACGGCCCCGACCCGCCCCGCCTCCGGCAGAAGTTTCTCCGCCGCGACCGCAGACCAGTCAGCTTCGCGGAAATCGACGATAAGCCGCGCTGGATCATCCAGCAAGAAGACGCGAAACGGCACCCCCTGACTGAGCGCCACCGTAATATAGGTTTTGCCAAACCAGCCGTCGGCGATCTCGCTTTGGGCCGGATTAACCCGCGCCAATGCGGTCAATTCCTGCGCCTGCGCCAGTGGCACAGCCCCTTGGACGCCGATCAATACCAGCGCCATCACCTTGAATATCCCGCGCATCATATCACCGCCCGACGCCTGTTATTTTGCGCGACCCTAGCACCTCAGCGCGCGGCCATAAAGGCTTTGAGCCGCGCCAGACCTTCGACGATATCGGCGGTGCTGCGGGCATAGGAAAAACGCAGGGTCTTGTGGCCGCGCAAGGGGTCAAAATCCAAGCCCGGCGTCACAGCAACGCCTGCCTTTTCAAGGATTTCAGCGGCGAAGCTGCGGCTGTCGTCGGTGAGTGCGGAGACATCGGCATAGACGTAAAAAGCCCCGTCCGGCGGTGCGATTTCGGTGAACCCTGCCTGCGGCAAGCCTTCGAGCATCAATTGGCGGTTGGTGCGGTAGACATCCATATTGGTCTGCAACTCGGCGTCGCAGTCCATCGCGGCCAACGCGGCGACCTGACTGGCGTGAGGTGCGCAAATGAACATGTTTTGCGCGATCCGCTCGACCACGCGCACATGATCGGGCGGCACCACCATCCAGCCGACCCGCCAACCGGTCATCGAAAAATACTTCGAAAAGGAGTTGATCACATAGGCGTCGTCAGTGATTTCCAGCGCGGTGACGGCCTTCTTCTCATACTCGATGCCGTGATAGATCTCGTCGGAGATAAAGGAGGTGTCCGTCTCGGCGCAGGCACCGATCAGCGCGCCCATCGCGGATTTATCAAGCATTGTGCCGGTCGGGTTCGCGGGAGACGCCACCAGCAATCCTGCAAGGTCCATGCCCGCGAAATCCGACGGCACAGGCTGATAGCGGTTTTGCGCAGCAGTGGGCAGATCGACCGGATCGAGCGCCAGCGCTTTGAGAATTTGCCGATAACTCGGATAGCCGGGCGCGCCAATGCCAACGCGGTCGCCAGTGTCAAAAAGTGCTGTGAAGGACAGAATGAAACCGCCCGACGATCCCGACGTCACAACCACCCGCGAAGGATCAAGATCAACGTCGTACCACTCGCCGTACATCTGCGCGATCCGTGCGCGCAATGCGGGCAACCCCAGCGCCACGGTATAACCGAGGGGCGCGTCGGCCATGGCTTTACTCAACGCTTCGGATGCCCCCGAGGGTGCACCGGTGCCAGGCTGGCCGACCTCCATATGGAT
This sequence comes from Sulfitobacter brevis, assembly GCF_900112755.1. Taxonomy (GTDB): domain Bacteria; phylum Pseudomonadota; class Alphaproteobacteria; order Rhodobacterales; family Rhodobacteraceae; genus Sulfitobacter; species Sulfitobacter brevis. The sequence goes on from NZ_FOMW01000002.1 coordinate 390,898, forward strand.
GATATGACGGCCTGCCGCTTCGGCTGCGGCGGCGGCTTGCATGACATCCATCACAATAAAGGGATCGACGGCAGACCGGGTTGAAATGCGCATGGGCTTGCTCCTAGGATTGCGATGTGGTTTCACCGCGTCCAGCAGCCCCCGTCAACCCTCGGGCTATAGCAAAAGGTTTATAACATGTTCCCACGTCTGATTGCCCCTGCCCTTGCCTGCGCCTTGGCCCTACCCGCCAGCGCCATGGACCTGACAGAGCTGACAGACGCCGAACGCGCCCAGTTCCGCGCCGAGGTACGGGCCTATCTTTTGGAAAACCCCGAAGTGATCATGGAAGCGGTCGAAAGCCTGCAAGGCCGTGAAGCCGAAGCTCAAGCGCGTGCCGATTTCGATCTGGTGACCAACAACGCCGGACCGATCTTCGACGATGGCTATTCGTGGGAAGGTGGCAACCCTGACGGCGATATCGTGTTGGTGGAATTCCTCGATTATCGCTGTGGCTATTGCAAAAAATCCCACGGCGAAGTTGCCAAGCTTTTGGAAACAGACGGTAATATCAAGATGATCGTCAAAGAATTCCCAATCCTTGGCGAGCAGTCAATGATGGCATCACGCTTTGCCATTGCCACCAAGAACGTTGCGGGCGACGACAGCTATGACAAGATCAAAGACGCGCTGATGGCCTTTAACGGCGACATCACCACCGCAGCCCTGCGCCGTCTGGCAGAGACCTACCAGCTTGATTTCGACGCGATCGAATCCAAGATGAACGACGATGAAGTGACCCGCGAAATTGCCGAGACCCGTGCGCTGGCGCAAAAGCTGCAGATCACCGGCACGCCGACATTTGTGATGCACGACGAAATGCTGCGCGGCTATTTGCCTTACGATCAGATGCAGGCGTTGGTAGCGGAAAAGCGCGACTGATATGAAGTCTTTGGCGCTGGCTGGTTTGGTACTGCTGGCTGCGCCTGTCGCTGCCGATACCGATATTTTTTCCCTGACAGGGGCCGAGCGCCGCGCATTTCAGGCTGAGGTGCGCGCTTTATTGCTCGACGAGCCCGAGATTGTGCGCAAAGCGCTGGCACCGCCGCCCTATCAGGGCGGCGTATACGCCGAAGCCGCAGCGGCCGATCTGGACACGCTCGACACGCTTAAAAGTCAGGTGTTGAGCGGCGCCAAGATTGCGCTGTTTGTCGGGGAAGGCTGCGAGGACTGCGCCCGGGCAATCGAAGAATTGCAAGTAATTTCAGAGACTACCGGGCAAGAGTTCATCCTGCATGACATCAGCGACCCCGCTGTTGCAAAAGTCGCAGAGACGCTGGAAATGGACGATTTACCCTTCTACGTCATGTCGGACAGGATCCTGCGCGGCTGGATGCCTGCGATGGTGCTGACCCGCTATTTGAGCGAAGACTGAAGCTGCCTACTCGGCAGCTTCCTTCGCAGCCTCCGCCTCAATTGCCTCGGCGCGGCGTTCCACCTGCTCTACGATATGTTCGATCATGCCGTCATTGCCGAGCTTATGGCTCTGCGCGCCGGCGAGGTACACCATGCCCGACCCTGCCCCGCCGCCGGTAAAGCCGACGTCCGTCATCAACGCCTCGCCGGGGCCGTTCACGACGCACCCGATGATCGACAGGCTCATCGGGGTCTTGATGTGCTCCAGCCTTTTTTCCAACGCCTCGACTGTTTTGATCACGTCGAAACCCTGACGCGCGCAAGACGGACAAGAGATGATATTGACGCCACGGTGCCGCAGCCCCAGCGATTTGAGAATATCATAGCCGACCTTCACCTCTTCCACCGGATCGGCAGATAGCGAGACGCGGATGGTGTCGCCGATGCCGTTCCACAGCAGATTGCCCATGCCAATCGCGCTTTTGATCGTGCCAGACATCAACCCGCCCGCTTCGGTGATGCCAAGGTGGATTGGCGCATCCGTGGCGTCGGCGAGAAGCTGATAGGCCGCTGCCGCCATGAAGACGTCAGAGGCCTTACAACTGATCTTAAATTCGTGAAAATCGTTGTCCTGCAAGATCTTGATGTGATCCAGACCGGATTCGACCATCGCATCGGGGCAAGGCTCACCGTATTTTTCCAGCAGGTGTTTCTCGAGCGATCCAGCGTTTACGCCAATCCGGATGGAGCAGTTGTGATCCCGCGCGGCCTTGATCACTTCTCGCACCCGCGCCTCGTCCCCGATATTTCCCGGATTGATGCGCAGGCAGGCCGCACCCGCCTCCGCCGCCTCGATACCGCGTTTGTAGTGAAAGTGAATGTCCGCAACGATCGGTACAGGGCTTTCGGCGACGATTTCTTTCAGCGCTTTCGACGAGGCTTGATCGGGCACCGAGATGCGCACGATGTCGGCGCCTGCTTCGGCCGCTGCCTGCACCTGTGCGATTGTGCCGCGCACGTCGGTTGTCAGCGTGTTCGTCATGGTCTGTACGGTGATTGGAGCATCGCCGCCCACAGGCACGTTACCTACCATGATCTGGCGGGATTTGCGGCGATAAATGTTGCGCCATGGGCGGATGTGGTTCAGCGACATGGGCGCACCTTTGCAAAGTTCTGGACGTGTCCGGAACCTAGTCAGTCACAGGTGCAACATCAATGGGGGCTTACTGGGTCTGGCAAGGCATCGCTGCCAAAATCGCGGCATCAATGTCGTTGGACGCACGCAGATCGGCAAACATCCGGCTGAGCGAAGTATCAGCGTCCGGATCGACAGTCGTGAAGCGCTCGGCCAAAGCTTCGCGCTGCAACGGCAGGTTCGAGGTCACGCTGCCACGTGCGCCTGCTGGGCCAAAGCAACCGTCGGCCATGGCAAAATAGATCGCACCGGATTCGCCAGTTCGCAGGGTCGGTGGTTCTTCGGTTGCGGGCACTTCCCAGACGTCACCTTTGTTCATGATGGTCTCGTAGATTACCGTGCCATCCGCCGCCTTGACGCGCACCCATGACGGATAGGCCGCAACCATGAGTACCGTCGGTGCCGAACCCTCGACGACCTGCGGCACGGGGCCTGCTATTTCTGTCAAAGCATTCTCGGCTGTTTGAATTGGAGTGCCGTCAAAAACCGCCCGCTCCATCGCGCCGGGGGCGATATAGGATGGGAAGTTACCGCTCGAGCGGGGATCAATCGTGGCGATGGCTGCATCACGCGGGGTCATCACGGGCACATCCAGCGCTTGCGGGCGGTACAAACGGTCCAACGCTTCAGCGCGGGGCGTATCGGTGGCAAGCGGTGCCGCAGAGTCGCTGTTTGCTTCGGGAGCGGGCGCCAACGCCCCATCAATCGGGTCAAGGTCAGACAGCACAACAGGCGTTTGGTCAACTGGCGTGACCTGCACGCGCTGCACTTCTTTCAGGACAGTCCAACCGCCAAAGCCAATCGCGCCGATCAGCGCCAGCAGCACCACCATGGACCCCACGGCCCCGGGTTCGATCCGCGACAGAAAACCATCGCCCACTGGAATAAACGGCGTATTGGGTCGGGCAAAAAGGTCGGCCTCAGACGGTTTCTGGCGGCGTTCTTCAAAGCTGGGTTTCTTGATGACAGAAGCTTCGGCAGACATGCCGTGCGCGACGATAAAACCAGATTCCTTGCAGAAACCTGCAAAAGCCCTATCAGGATCCATGTTGAGATAGCGTGCATAGGACCGCACATAGCCCGCAATGAAGCCGGGCGTATCAAAGGCATTCGGATCACAATTTTCAATGGCTGCGATATAGGAGGCTTTGATCCGCAGCTCCCGCTGCACATCGAGCAGGGATTTTCCGAGGGTTGCACGCTCGCCGCGCATCACATCCCCCAGACGCAATTCAAAGGCGTCGAACCCTTTGGGCTCGGTTTCTGCCGCCTCAACGCTCTTGGAGGACCAACGCCCGATCATACCAATGCCCCGTAATCAATAGTTGCCTGATGCCTTCATCCGGTCGCCCACACGATTCGGATTTAGCCTTTTCTTTCGGTAAGTCTACCATAAGGCAACGCGTATTGCGAAATTATCAATTTCAACCGACGGATTCGGCGCGATTCAGCGCACAATGCGACCAGAGACTGTCCATCGCTTTGACCAAAGCATCGGTTTCCAGCGGTCCGTGCACCGGCGACGGGGTGAAGCGCAGCCGCTCGGTGCCGCGGGGCACTGTAGGATAGTTGATCGGCTGGGCATAAATCCCGTGCTCTTCAAGCAGCATGTCCGACAGCAGCTTGGTATGTACCGGATTGCCAACCATTACCGGCACGATATGGCTGCCGTGATCAATGATCGGCAAGCCCAGCCCTTTAAGCCGCAGCTTGAGCGCCGCCGCCTGATCTTGGTGTTGCTTGCGCAAATCACGGGCTGATTTCAGGAACTTGACCGACGCTGCCGCCCCTGCTGCCACGGCGGGTGGCAACGAGGTGGTGAAGATAAACCCAGGCGCATAGGAGCGGATCGCATCGCACATTTTGGTCGAGGCTGCGATGTAGCCCCCCATCACGCCATAAGCTTTGGCGAGGGTGCCATTGATGATATCAAGCCGGTGCATCAGACGGTCACGCTCGGCCACACCTGCGCCGCGCGGGCCATACATACCAACCGCATGTACCTCGTCGATATAGGTCAACGCGTTGAATTCATCGGCCAGATCGCAGATCGCCTCGATCGGGCCAAAATCGCCATCCATCGAATAAATCGATTCAAATGCGATCAATTTAGGCGCAGCAGGATCGTCCGCCGCCAACAACTCATGCAAGTGCTCGACATCATTATGACGGAAAATGCGCTTGGCCCCGCCATTGCGGCGCACACCTTCGATCATGCTAGCATGGTTCAGCGCGTCGGAATAAATGATCAGCCCCGGAAACAGCTTGGGCAGCGTCGAAAGCGTGGCATCGTTGGCAATATAGGCCGAGGTGAACAGCAGTGCTGCTTCCTTGCCATGCAGATCCGAAAGTTCGGCCTCCAGACGCTTGTGGTACACCGTGGTGCCCGAAATGTTGCGGGTCCCGCCCGAGCCTGCGCCCGTGGCCTCCAATGCGTCGCGCATCGCGTCAAGCACCACCGAGTTTTGCCCCATGCCAAGGTAGTCATTGCCACACCAGACGGTAATCGGACGCTCGGACCCGTCGGCACGGGTCCAGACCGCGTGCGGAAACTGGCCCTTGCGGCGTTCGATATCGATAAAAGTGCGGTAACGGCCCTCTTCATGGAGGCGCGCAATGGCCGAATCCAGTTTTTCGGTATAATCCATAGCGCCTTCTCCATCTGGCAGTCATGACTACGGCGAGGCTCCCGCAGTCATATTCGGGTTTTAGAATAGATACAGGCATCACAGCCAGCGAGCAATGCCTTATCGCGGCACGCATTGTCGCAGGCAAGCCGAGAATAGGGCGCACTATCATCTGGCAGCATATCGCGGCAGGCATGGCGATGGTGGCCCCTCTGGACAAGCGGCGGCGGGCTGATACGGTCTGCCCAAACCGCCCCGAAAGGAATTTTCCCATGTCACTCGACACCATACTGGCACGAATCGATGATGATCTGCCCGCCGCCACAGACCGGCTGATAGAGCTGCTGCGCATCCCCTCGATCTCGACCGATCCCGCCTTCAAGGCCGATTGCGACCGCGCCGCGGATTGGCTGGTTGCCGATCTGCAATCCATGGGCTTTGACGCCAGCAAGCGCCCCACGCCGGGTCATCCGATGGTCGTGGCTCATGGCGGCGCAGATGCAGGCGACGGGCCGCATATTCTGTTTTACGGCCACTATGATGTGCAACCGGTCGATCCGCTGGATCTGTGGGACCGTGACCCCTTTGACCCAGAAATTCAGGAAACCCCGAAAGGCCGCGTCATCCGCGCACGGGGTGCGTCAGACGACAAAGGCCAGTTGATGACGTTTCTAGAGGCCTTGCGGGCATGGAAGGAAGTGGAGGGCGCATGGCCTTGCCGGATTACCTTGTTCCTAGAAGGTGAAGAAGAATCCGGCTCCCCCTCGCTGGTGCCGTTTATGCGTGAGAACGCCGAGGAGCTGAAAAGCGATATCGCGATGATCTGCGATACGGGACTTTTCGAATCCAAAACCCCCGCCATCGTCACCATGCTGCGTGGCCTGCTTGGCGAAGAACTGACCATTACCGCGCCGCAGATGGACCTGCATTCGGGCATGTACGGCGGCATCGCGATGAACCCGATCCGCGTGCTGACGCGCATCCTTTCATCGCTGCATGACGATACCGGCCGCATCACCGTTCCCGGATTTTACGATGGCGTGCCGGAACTCTCCGACGCGCTTGAAGCACAGTGGCAGGGGCTCGCCTTTGACCACGCGCAGTTTTTGTCTGACGTCGGCCTGTCCCAGCCTGCTGGCGAACAGGACCGCACCCCGCTGGAGATGATCTGGTCGCGCCCGACCTGCGATGTGAACGGCATCTGGGGCGGATACACCGGCGAGGGGTTCAAAACCGTGCTGCCCTCAAAGGCCCATGCCAAGGTGAGCTTTCGTCTGGTCGGAACCCAAGACCCTCAGGCGATCCGTGAAAGTTTCCGCCAGATGGTGCAGGACGCCCTGCCCCCTGATTGCGAGGTCAGCTTTATCTCGCACGGTGCCGGTCAGGCGTCCGAGGCTGACACCAGCGGCGCGATGTTCGAAGCTGCCCGCCAGGCGCTGTCGACCGAATGGAACATCCCTGCGGCTTACGTCGGCTGTGGCGGGTCGATCCCGATTGCGGGGCATTTCCAAAAGATATTGGGGACAGAGCCGATGCTGATCGGCTTTGGCAAGGATGACGATGCGATCCATTCTCCCAATGAGAAATACGATCTCGACAGCTTTCACAAAGGGATCCGGTCCTGGGCGCGAATCTTGGATGCCTTGACTTAAGTGGTATCCGGGAGGGGCTGCTCGGCGGCCCCTCCCTCACAATAAGACGACCCGAATCCGGAATGGCGAAAAGCGGCACGACCGCCCAATCGCACGGCTTAGCCCCTGCGCACAGGCACCGGACGGTTTTCCCGCAGGAACACATAGACGCCCGCCGCGATGATCACCGCAGCGCCGACAAACACCATCGGTTCAGGCCATTCGCCAAACACTGTCCATCCCCAGAACAGCGCGAATATCAGCAATACATACTCAAAAGGCGCGACCACCGAAGCCCGCGCCAAACGGTACGCTTGACTGGCCGTATAGCCGACGGCGGCTGACAATACGCCGAGCCCCGCCATCGGCAGCAAATCGGCCGTTTCCGGCCAGACCCACGCGCGCAGCAGGAAAACCATGCTATCGCCGCTGTCCTGATCGACAAAGCGTCCGTCGCCCGCGATCAGATAGACCAAGATACTCACGATCAGAAAAGCTGCCTGTATATAGATCGACAAAGCCGAAGCGCGGCTGCTCTGGCCCAGCTTGCGCGTCAACACCGCCATGCTGGCATATCCCGCCGCCGCGAGCACCGGCAGTAGGACCACCCAGCCAAGCTCCCCCGATCCGCTGGCCATCTGGGGCACAATCATCAGCAACACGCCGCCAAACCCCACCAGCACGGCGGCCATCCGCCGCGGGCCGACCTGCTCCCCCAAGATTGGGATCGACAGCAGGGTCACAAACAATGGCGCTACAAAGTAGATCGCATTTGCTGTGGCAATCGGCATCACCACAATCGCTGCATAAAAGGCAGAATTTGCCATCACCACCATCATCGCCCGCAAAACATGCAACCAAGGCTGCGACGTTCTGAGCAGTTTGAGACCACCTTCGTAGTGCAAAATGATGAACGTAATACCAATGCCGATTAATGTGCGGGCAAAGACCAGTTCATGCAGCGGGTAATCTCCGGACAAGGCTTTGATCAGCATGTCATTAACAGAGATAAACAACATCGCGGCTAGAACGAAGAGAATACCCAAACGGGTCGTATCGGGAGCAATTGTCATCCCTCCTCTTACACTGCCCGCGACACGCGGCGTAAGCGCGTTTAAACCACTTTCTGCCGCATCCGCGACATCGGTTGATCGACTGAGCCCTTCTCGGTGCGGGTATCTGCAGGATATTGCCGCCAGCCCCATCGAACAAGGCAAACACAACGCGCAGACGGCCCCAAATAAAATGAGTTCCAGAAGCAAAAAAGGGACCTCTTACGAGGTCCCTTTTTAAGCAGCAGTGGCGCGGTTGACGGGGCTCGAACCCGCGACCCCCGGCGTGACAGGCCGGTACTCTAACCAACTGAGCTACAACCGCCCGCTGCACGTTTCAGGCTGTACCCGAAGCGTTGGGTGGTAATATGACCGAGACCCGCCAGCGTCAAGCGGGGTTTTGAAGAAATTCCGAATTTTTCTCAGTTTCTTTCCCAACCCGCCCACGCGTGATGAAAATCTCCAGAACCAGCCTGTTCCGACCGATCTTCAACCGCCCGTCGCGCGGCATCACGACAAGGTTGATAGCGGAGGGATGAGTATCAATAGACATGAGATCAATATGGCCGTTGAGTAGCTATTGGGCCCGCCCATTGGCTCCGGCCCAGCCCCAACAATCTGGAGTTTTGATTGTGTTAAAGTATTTCTTATATTTTACGATTCTGGCAGCATCATTTGCCAACACCCCAACCACAGGCAGCGCGCAAGATCTCGATCCTGTGTGCCAACAAAACGTCCGCGATCTCTGCGGCGCCACCGATATCGGCACCTGCTTTCAAGACGGGTCTATGTGGTCGTCCGTGTACAACGAATGCGTCGGCGACATCCAAACCATGATCGAGATGGATCGTGAATTCCGGATCCAACAACGAAACGATGCCCAATCGGTGCGCCTGAATGTGCTCGGCTACTCCTATGGCGGCATCCTGCGTGCAGGACCGGGCATGAACTACGGCAAGATCGGCAGCCTCGCTGAAGGCGAACAACTGTTTGATCTGGTGGATACAGGCATCACATTTGACGGCTACAGTTGGTTCAAGGTCAGCACCTCTATTGGTGAGGGCTATCATTGGGGCGGCATTTTCTGCACCGAAGGCACACGACCGGCCAATGGTGTGCTGGCAGGATGTGATAATTCACCCGTACAGATGGCGGTCTTCTCCTGTAATGTCGGCAGCAAAACAGTGTCTGTGACCGCTGACAATAACGGTTTAACCTACACCTATGGCGCGAACGGGCGGACCGAAAAGACCATCACCGGCGGGCCGCGTTCCGGCAATTTGCACTGGATGCAGATGCGCTTTGCCGGGCTCGTAAGCCAATTGCGCTTTTCCAGCGGCGAATACAGCTACATCGTGTTTAGCGCCGAGGGAAACGGCAACACCGGCGCTCAGGCATTTTCAGGGCTGGTCGTAATGCAAGGCACGCGAGAGATTTCCTCCAAGACCTGCAACCGGATGACCGAGTTTAATCCCTCGTTCGATTACAACTCACTGCCGCAGGATGACGAGAGATACTCGGCCATGTAACGCTAGGGGGCGGCCACGCGTCGCCCTCCACTTCGCGCTTTGGAAACCTTGCGCGATTGATCACGACCCAAAACAGCAGCCAAGTTGGCTGAAACATGCACTTATTGTCCAATGTGGGGAGGAATGGTGGGTCGTGAGAGGCTCGAACTCCCGACATCTTCGGTGTAAAAATAGCCGGTACAGGCCAAACTATTGATCTTTAGTCAAAAGCAGTCTTCGTAAACAAGCTATATTTCGCTGTTTCCAGTCTGTTGCGGTTCATCCCGGTTCAACGAACTAGCGCACACTTCGTAGCTTTTGCCGCAAGCAATGCGAGCCACGGCATTATCGCGCATGGGTAGCGGTCCGCAAAGCTTTTATTCCGAATAATTGCACTGCGCTTTCGCCATACGTTGCCATGAAATGTTATGGACTTCAGAGGGGCCGACCGTCGCTTGCATCACCAATTGCTCCAAGTTGTCTGCGCGCGATTTGATGATTTCCTATCAGAGAGACCCGCTGCTCTAAGCGTCGGTCGCGATGCGCTTTTTCCAAATCCAGAGTAGCGTCGGCTTGGTCGGCCCCCTGACCTTTCAGGCGCGGCAAAGTGGTCCGCCTGTGCATGGAGCATGGCATACCTTCATCAAGGCCAGTCAACGATTTGGCCTTGCCACGCCGACAAATGGAGAGAACTGAAAACAGTTGTCAGAATACATCCCGTTA
>NZ_FOMW01000008.1 GCF_900112755.1 Sulfitobacter brevis
CCGCGCAGCGCAAAGGGGTACCGATGCTATGATGATGCCCATGTCAGACGGTTGAAGTTCGTCATGCGCTCCCGCGATCTTGGCTTTTCATTGGAAGAGATCAGGGGATTGTTGGGATTGGTCGATGATCGGACCCAGACCTGTGCTCAGGTTCAAACTGTTGCCGAGAGCCATCTTCAGGATGTGCAGGAGAAGATCGCCGATCTAATGCGGATCGAGCGCGTCCTGTCAGAGACCGTCGCCCGCTGCACCGGTGATGCTGCCCCGGAATGTGCTGTCATCGACGCGCTTCTCGAAACATAGATGGAAGAGCGTTTGTGAGACAACAGAGTGGTTGATCGGAAGCGATCCGTTGTTAGCGGATGAGTGAGCGCAAATTGATCGACCTCTCTGTGGAACGGATAAATTATAAATGCAGACGGTTCTAATTTACTTCTTAGCGGCGCTGGCCGAAATTGCGGGATGTTTCGCCTTCTGGGCTTGGTTTCGATTGGACAAAAGCGTGTTCTGGCTGGTGCCGGGGATGTTGCTTCTCGGGGCATTCGCCTGGCTGTTGACCTTCAGTCCCGCGGATCAGGCAGGACGCGCTTATGCCATTTATGGTGGGGTCTACATTGTATCGTCCCTTCTCTGGCTCTGGGTGGTCGAGGGTCACCGGCCTGACCAGTGGGACGTCATCGGAGCCGTCATTTGCCTTGCCGGTGCAGGCGTAATCCTTTGGGCTCCGCGCAGTATGTGAGGGATGCCGAAGTGGATGGCGATTATAATGTTGCAAAACGGACCAGGATTGAAAGGATGAAACAATGACCGATCTCAAAATCGGACAGGCGGCACGAGCGGCGCAAGTGAGTGTCGAGACGATCCGATACTACGAACGCCGCGGCTTGCTGTCCCAGCCGAAAAAACCTGCGGACGGTCGCCCGCGTCTCTACGACATTGCTTCGGTGAGCCGGTTGCGGTTCATCAAGGACGCACAAGGTATCGGTTTTTCTCTTAGCGAGATCGCAGATCTGCTTTCTTTAAGGGCGCGTGCTGACGCCAATTGCCGCGACGTTCGTAAGCTGGCGGTCCAAAAACGACGCGAAGTTCAGGAACGTCTGGAGGGATTGCAAAAGATAGCGACGTTGCTGGACGAATTGATCGACGGTTGCCCCGGAAATGGCGACATTGGTGCCTGTTCAATCATCGGTGCCATCGAGCGGCCGAAGTGATCGGTCTGAAAGTCGTGTTATACGAAGACTTTTGTTGACACCGTACCACGGTACGGCGGTTAACCTGCACCAGAATCAACAACCGCATCAGTGCGACCATAGATCTACGCCCTGTCCTTCGTGAGGGTGAATGGGAGGTACACTGACAAACCCCGACCGGAGATTATCATCGACACCATTTCACCAAAACCGCCGTCCCGTACCCTTGTCCGCCGCTGGTTGCCGCCGCTGGTTGGGGGCGTGGTCGCACTTGCGCTGATCTTCTGGCTGTACCGAGATCTTGATTTCGGCCGTTTTCTAACCGGTCTTCGCGAGGCACATCTTGGTTGGGTGTTGATGCTGACAGGCACGATCCTGCTGGAACAGGTCGCAAACGGCTGGAAGTGGCGTCAGATTTTGCATGACGTCAAGCCGGTGCGCACCCTGCGGTTAACCGGTGCATTGCTTGCCGGGTATGGGGCCAATGTGCTGGTGCCGCTGGGGATCAGTCCGCTGGTACGCTCGTGGTTGATCGCGCGGATGGAAGACCTGAAGATGGGCACGGTGTTGTCTACGACGATCATCGCGCGATTCATTGATGGTGTGGTTTTTGCGCTGTTCGCGGGGCTTGTCGCCATGGCGGGCAAAGTACCGCAGGTTAGTGGCAATCTGGAGCTGGGGCTTGCGGTCGCAGGAGCTATCAATTTTGTTCTGTTTGGTGGGTTGTTGTGGGCGCTGTTCCGGTTTCGGACGTTGCTGGCTCAGGACGGTCCGTTGATTTGCCGCCTTTTCGATTGGGTGGCAAAGTGGTTTCGCGCCAATGGTGCACAGTTGCGCGGCTCGCTCTGTGATGGGGTGGTATGGCCCAAGGCACGCAGGCACCGGTTGAACGTGCTGTTGGGTGCCGTCGCGGCAAAAGTCATCTCGGCCACACACTACGTTTGGGCGGGTCTGGCTGTCGGCATCGTACTTGCCCCGTTCGACTATCTTTTCCTGATGGTATTTGCTGGTTTTTCCTTGGTTCTGACGCGGTTCATACGGGTGCCGGGTGGCTTTGTGATCGGGTCGGAGTTTGCCTTCAACCTTTTGGGTGTCCCTGAAGAACAAGCGTTGTTGATGATCCTGTTCAACTGGATGATATCGATCATTGTGGTCGTCGGGGGCGGCCTGATCGTATTGTGGCAATCGGGTCTCGACATCCGTAACCGGCATCAGGAGATCGTGCATGCCGGACAATAACAGACGACTCTTGCCGACATGTCGGTCGGTGGTTGCCGCCATCGGTCTTGCGCTCGCGGCTCTTTTCACTGGGACACCAAATGTGGCATCAGCCCACAGTTTCGTCGTAACATTAGATGCGACGGCAGCAGCGGAGCCTTTGAATTTGGCGTCGGCAATCCAAGGTATGCGCGTGGCCGCCAGTGAGCGTGACAGCCACGCGGCCGAAACCTCGGACGGGCATCTTGGCGGCATTGATCTGTTTATCCGCGTCCAACCCGTAGACGCTGCGGAAGGCATCACTTGGCTCAAAGGTGCCCCCACGACTGCCGCAACGGTGATCGTGGATTTCAGCGGACCGGACGTGGCACCGTCGCGCATCGCTGCTGACGGGACCTTGGTCATCACACCGGGTAAACTGCCCCCTGCCGAGATCTGGAGCGGCAATGCGCTCTCATCCCCAAACAGTTTTGCCGCGCGTTACCACGCCGCGTATGACGGCGCACCCGACAGGCAGGCAGCCCAAGGGTATAACGCAGCCCTGCGCATTGATCGTGCTGTCCGCGACAGCGGTGGCTTGCATGATATCGAGGCTTTGCGAAAAACGCTCGATCGATCCACCGACGGAATAGATTGGCCATGACCATGGATCGTATGCGACAAACCTGTGCTGGGTCGATGTAATGGGGAAATCGGACCACACGACCGAGCGCGGCCGCTTCTGGCGCATCGCGGGTGCAGGCGCTGCTTTTCAAGCGGGAAGTGCTGCGATCGATTCCGCGACCATCGTGGCAAGCCTTGTTTTCCAACTGACGGGCAGCGCGTTTGCCGTCGGCTTTGCCAGCGCTGTGCTGCGTCTGGGCTGGCTTCTACCACAACTTGTTGTCGGTTTCTTGGCTGAACGCGCACATAGACGCATGCCGTTCTACGTTTTCGGTGCCTTTGGGCGGGCGTTGATGGCAGGGTTGATCGCTCTTCTGCTTTGGTTTGGTGCTGGCATGTCTGCGGTCGCACTGGGATGGGTATTTCTGGGGCTATGGACGCTCTACGCCTTTGTCAGCGGAGTCGTCGCGGTGCCGTATAACGATATCGTTGGACGGTCGATCCCATCACAGGCGCGCAGCCGGATGTTGGCATGGCGTTTCTTTGGGGGCGGTATTTTCGCACTTGGAGTCGCTGCCTTTGTGCGCATGACGCTCGATGTTTTACCGAGTCTTCAGGCCTATGCGCTAATTTTTGGATTGGCAGCACTGTTGATGATCCTGTCTTCGATGTTGTTCGTTTCGGCGGGTGAACCGCCGATAATACGCCCCAAGGCTGGGCGCAAACCGCCGCAGGATGTGCGGGCGTTCTTAAGCGGCGGTTGGCTTGTCCTGAGGACTGATAGCCGATTCCGGTTGTTCCTCCAATCCCAGTGGCTGGGCGGCGCGACCCTGATGGCGTTGCCGTTCTATGTCGTCGCAGCGAACGGTAGCGGTGTGACTGTTGCCGACGTCGGCCTGCTGCTCGGGGCGCAGACCGCTGGTGCTCTGGTTTCCAACCCGGTCTGGGGCAAACTTGGCGCTGGCAAGTTGCGGATGTTGCAGACCGTGGCGCTTATCCGGATCGTGCCACCGCTGCTGGTACTGGTTTTGTTAGGTTTGGGCGCGGGTCTTTGGGCATACATGGCGCTGTTTATGGTCATCGGTGCGATGATGAACGGCGTGACGATCGGCTATCTTGGCTACCTGATGGAAATATCACCGGATGACAGGCGTCCGGCCTATTCGGCATACTTCAATGCGCTGGCCTCGCCTGCGGCGCTTTTGCCGATTTTCGGCGCAGGCCTTGTCACGCTGATCGCAATCCAAGCCGTCTTTGTCGTAGCCATTCTTGCCGCAGTCGCGCAATTGATCCTGCTGGTACGCATTTCTCGGATTGTGCCGGGGGCGTAGCTCTTCGTCGCTTCGAAATACAGATTTGCGCCGACGGCGACAATTCCTACCCATTGGATTTCGCTTTGCGTGGGATCGACGCTTCGTCATTGGAAGCAAACTCGGGACACGGGGGAAGCCGCCATTCGCCGCGTTATGCATGGAAGTCTGCTAAGCGGACTTTGCTGTAGTTGCCGCGAAGCCTATATGAATTCTGATTATTGGACATTTCAGAATGCAGGCGAGGACAGACGTCAGACAGTTTGCCATAAATTTTTTTCGCCAATGCGGAATTTTTTGACACGCGGACCTCTAACTGAACTCAGTAAACATCGATCTCGGTTTCAAAGATTCCCGAACCTCCGTGACCAGCACACTTCCTGCGCTGCGTCCCTCAGGAAATTGTGATGAGCGAGAAAGGGTGGGGGCATCGACAAACGGGGGCGTGGACATTAGATGGGGTCAATGCGCCTCTTAGTCCGCCTTGCTGCACTCTGCCTTTCGGTTGCTCTTTTGAGCGGCGTGCTCTTGCATGATCTGGCAGGCGCGAAGATGTCACTCGATATGGCCAATTCAGTCTCTGTGGTCGACGCTGAGCAAGACAGCGTGTGTCCCGCATGCACTCCAGAGGGTCCAAATGTAATTGTCTGCGACATGGACTGCACAGCGCCTGTTTTCTTGACAGGAAAGGTTTCCCAATCGGAACCGATTGCCGTGGAAACGTCCTTTTTGTGGATGACAAGCAATCTTGATCTCACGGGTATCGAACCGGGGCACGATCCATTTCCGCCTCGAAGCACCTTCCTGAGCTGACCGGCCGCACCGTAGGGTGACGGCTTGGTCCCGCAGCGCCGCCGAATTTCGGCTCGTGTGCGATCGACCCTTACCGTCACCTTCGGGAACTACCTTCATGTCTATAAATCAATCGCGCGGGCTCTCGCGCAGGTATGTGATGAGCAGTGGTATCGCCACGTTTGGCATTACGCTGGCCCTGCCAAGCGTATCCTTTTCGTCAACACACACGTCCTCAATTCGTGCGATCTGCATGGAGGACAACACCGTCGTAGTTGCTACTGACCACGACTTATTGCGGATCTCCGACGCAGGCGATGTCGTGCGTGTGTCACATGCGTTGGCTGTAACAGCCCTCGCCAACCACTCGGCGAAGCCGGGCACGATCCTTGCGACGCTCAAGGACGGTGGCTTGAGCCGCAGCGTCGATGGAGGCCTTACATGGGCCACCGTCGGTTCCGGTCTTCCGGCAGCGCAAATCACCGCACTGACCATGGCTGCGCTTGAGCCAAGCATGGTCTATGCTGCGCTCGCGGGGGACGGTCTTTGGCGGAGCCAAGACACCGGTGAAACTTGGGAGTTCGTGATGGATCGGCCTTACCTCGATGGGGTCGAACATGATGTGTTGAGCCTTGTTTCCGTCGGCAATCCTTCCGGGATGGGCGGCATCTGGCTCTATGCCGGAACGCAAGTCGGGCTGACCCGCGTGCCGGATTGTTTCTGCCGCTGGCAGGACGTGACCGCAGGCGATGCGATGGATGCATTAGCCGCCGGTGAGACGCCCCCTTCGACGGCACCACTGCCCATTGGCGAGCTTGTCGCAGCGCTCGCCCTCGCGCCCGAAGCGCCCGAACGGATCTATGCCGGGCTTACGAGCGGCTTGTGGGTTTCCACCGACGGGGGCGTGGACTGGGCGCTTGCCTCCACCGGCGCCATTGGCGCCCTTGCCGTCAATTCCTCTGACCCTATGAACCTTGCCGCAGCCCGCGGCGGCGGCCTCTCCATCAGCTGGGATGGCGGCGCGACATGGACCCTATCAACCCACATTAAGGATATCTGATATGAACACTAAATTTACACTGGGCGCTGCTGCTGCCCTCACCGCCGCTGGCATCCTCGGCTTTGCCACCTTCGGTATGGCCGAGAGTGATAGCACGCCTGCGGCTGACACTGCCGTTACAGTCGCGGCTGACCGGCAGATGACCATCTGGCGCGATCCGTCCTGCGGCTGTTGCGATGCCTATGCCGATTACATGGAGGACGAAGGTTATCACGTCACCCGAATTGACGACCGCGACTTTGGCAAGCGCTCGGTGGAGGTCGGCGTGCCTGAGCAAGGTCTCGGCTGCCATTTGGCTGAAGTGGATGGATACTACGTCAGCGGTCTGGTGCCCGCTGAAATTATCCAGCGCCTGACCACGGAACGGCCCGAGATCACCGGCATCACGCTCCCCGGCATGCCCAACAACGCGCCCGGGATGGCGGGCAAAAGCGGCACACTTAAAACCTACGCATTCGGGGAGGATGGGGTCTCCGTCTATTCCGATGAGTGAGTGTCCGATGATGGACATGATGAGCGGACCAATGATGGCCGCAATGATGGGGATCGGTGGGGTGCTGCTGCTTCTTGTGATTGCGGTACTGGTGCTGAGCGTTCTGGCCTTGGTCAAGTTTCTTCGGAGACCTTCATGAAGATATTCATCTTTACAGGATTGGCGGGCGCCGCGGCACTGGCTGCCGTGGCTGTCTGGACCGTTAGCGTCGAGAAGGAGACCTCGGCGTTCACCGTTCTCGGCGAGCCAGTGGACGCTGCGCTGATCGAGCAAGGGGAGAGTATTTATGCCGTAACCTGCGCCTCCTGTCATGGCGCTAAGCTTGAAGGGCAGCCGGACTGGCGGCGACGGTTGGAGAATGGCCGCATGCCGGCTCCGCCTCATGATGCGGACGGCCATACCTGGCACCACGCGGACCGACAGCTTTTCACCATCACCAAGCACGGGGTCGGCGCTGTCGTCCCCGGCTACGAAAGTGACATGCCTGCCTTCGAAGGCACGCTGACCGACGCTGAGATCGTTGCGATACTTGCATATATCAAAAGCACGTGGCCTGAGCGTGAGCGGGCTTTTCAAGCGGAAGTAACAGCGAACGATGAGGGTGGATAATGAGCAGGCCTGCAGGCCACGCTGCCCCCTTGGTTGCCACGCCGCGTGTGGCTTCTTTCAAACTCGCTATCTTAAAAGGACGAACCAGCCGATGACACAGGTATCAAATAAAGGCCGCGATACATTTTCAATACCCATGCCCTCGCGGCGCCAGACCCTGATGTTGGTGGGCTTTGCCACCATTGGCGGAGGAAGCGCCCTGAACTGGGATTGGCTTACCGCCGTCGGTTTAGCGCCTTTGATCCTTAGCCTCGCTCCCTGCGCTGCCATGTGCGCGCTGGGGCTGTGCATGCGGGGAGGTTCTGCCTCCTGCGCCAAGAACGATCCGGCGTTGAAGCCGGAAATATCCAATGATTGAACTTCACCTGAAAGGACTAAGGATGACTTACAAAACAAATCTACTCGCCGCCGCGCTGACCGCCGCATTGCTAACAACATCTGCACAGGCGCAGGACGCAACTTCTCAGGCCGACGATATGCCGATGAGCAAAGAGCATTCAATGAGGGAGGGAGGCATGGCCAGCATGGACGGCATGATGCCCATGTTGAGGATGATGGCGCAGATGGGCCCGATGATGGAGGCCTGCACCGAGATGATGGCATCCATGAACGAAGATATGAAAACAGCCGAGCCCGAAGTCGACAAGGGTTGAACTCTTGGCCCGCCTGGTCGCAAGGCCGGATGGGCCTTACTGTGAAAGAAATACTCCATGACCCAGATCACTTCAGCCCATCGCAAGCTCCGTATTATCTTGTGGTCCGGCGCCATCACTGCCGCCGTTCTGACGCTGGGCCTTGCCGCCTTCCGCATGGGCGATGACCCTTCGCACAAAGTGACTTATACGGGGGAGGCCGACATTCGCTCGCAGTTCTCCCTGACCAACCACGAAGGCCAATCCGTCACGGAAGGCGATTATGCTGGCCGCTGGCAACTCGTCTTCTTCGGATTTACGCATTGCCCCGACATCTGCCCGACAACCCTGGCCTACATGGGAACTGTGCTGGATGAACTGGGCCCGAAGGCAGAGAATGTGGCGCCGCTCTTCGTGACGGTAGACCCAACACGCGACACGGTTGAGATCTTGAAAGAATACGTCGCGGCCTTCCATCCCCGGCTAATTGGGTTGACGGGAAGCGAAGCACAGGTGGCAGAGGCCGCCGAAGCTTTCAAGGTCTACTACGAGCGGTTCGAAGAAGAGAGTGCCCCCGCCGGATACCTGATGGCCCACGCCGGCCACATCTACTTGATGCGCCCCGATGGTAGATTCGAGGCAGTGTTTCTTGAAGGAAACCAACCGGCAGACGCACTGGCCGAAGAAATAACCATTCGCATAGCAAAAGAAATGAGAAGTTAATGATCCGAACTGTTCTGATAGCGGCAACGCTATTTGCCACACCCGCATTTGCCGATGTTACCGTAACCGCCCCATGGGCGCGCGCGAGCATACTCGCCTCTCGTCCGGGGGCTGTATACTTGGCTATAAATGCTGACCCTGCGGATACTCTACTCGCTGTCAGTACACCTATAGCAAAAGCTGCCATGATACATTCGGTAGAAACCGGGGAAGATGGCATCGCTCGGATGAGCGCTCTGGCGACGCTTCCGCTCGCGGCTGGCGCGGTCGTCACGATGGCGCCGGGAGACATGCACATCATGCTGACGGACCTTACCGAGAAGCTGCTGGAAGGCGAAACATTCCCTTTGGACCTGACCTTCGAGACCGGTGGTGAGGTGACAATAGATGTCCCGATCCTCGGCATCGCTTCCAAAGGTCCTGTGGAGGCGACGCAATGAGGTCGACAGCCTTGGCGCTCGCCCTTTTGGTCGCAACGCCTGCTTTGGCCAATCATCCGGGGGAGAACCTGAACCAGGTGATGGTCGCGAAAGAAGCAGCTTTCGAGCCTGTTACGTCACGTCCTGCACCAGCGGTCGAATGGAAGGACGATACCGGCAACGGTGTCGGGCTGGAGGAGTTGCACGGGAAAATCGTTGCCGTCAGCTTCGTGCCAGCCGAATGCGGAGCGCCTTGCGCAGATCAACAAGCCAAGCTGGCGGAAACGCTCGCCTCCCTGAACGCAAGTCCGATGCGCGAGATGGTACAGTTCGTGACGCTGAACGATGGGGAGGCCGGAACGCCCACAGAGTTCGAAAACTGGACAGTTGCTCAGGCGTCAAATGGAAAGCCTATGGGTGACTTGGTCGCCGCTTTCGCCACCAGTAGCGACCGAATTGGTGGTGCGCCAATGATCCATTTGCTCGACCGCGCGGGTCATCAGGTGGGAATATTCCACGATTCCGAGTTTGTACCGCTAAACCTCATTCTTTACATTAACGGGCTGACTAACGCGCACCCTCATCCCAAGCCCGGTATGTTCCAGCGTCTTTTCGGGTGGCTGCTATGACATCATCGCTCATGATCGACAAGCCAGACTGGCTCTCTGCGATGCGCCGCTTCGCGCTATTCACACTGGTTGGGCATCTGGTCTGGGAAGCCGCACATATTCCGCTTTACACAATCTGGGTCGAGGGCACGTGGGGCGAAATTACTTTTGCCATTGTGCACTGCACTGGGGGCGATGTGTTGATTGCCATGAGCAGCCTGCTGCTGGCGCTGTTTGTGTTCGGCACGGGGGCGTGGCCGCGGGAACGGACTATTCCGGTTTTGTTGGCGGTGATTGCCTTTGGCGTCGGATATACGATCTTCAGCGAATGGCTAAACATTGTTGTGCGCGAGGCTTGGGCGTACCGCGAGATCATGCCGGTCATTCCAATAATCGATGCCGGCCTGACGCCGGTCCTGCAATGGGTGGTCATTCCCACACTGGCTTACCTTGGCGCTGTGAAACAGTGGCCCGAGACCCGAAGAACTGCGCTTGCTTGAAGTCTCTTCGCTGAGGGCGATAGTGGCACTTCTTACAGGACGATCTCGTTGGTGTCGCCGTGCGTTTTTCCACTGGTGCCAAGCACCTCAGCGTCTTTTCTTGATGGTTGCTTAAGACGTTACGGATCCGGGATGGATTGAATAAATCTGACTTGCAGCCTTCCGGCGCTGGAAATTGATCATCCAAACAACGAGTTAACTTCAACGTTAGGCATAATTGAGAGAAATATGAAATAATGGACGATGGGATGATGTTTGGCATGGAGTCTGGTGGTTACTGATCCTCGTTTTTTTGGTGCTCGTGATCATGTGTCTGGCCACAACTTGATCTCACTCTGTAGCACAACCAGAGAGGGGAACTGCGGCAGCCCGTTGGCCGCACAATGGCGGATAATTGATTGCATCAGTCCGCCCTGACCGCCGATTTTACGGTAGCAGGTGAACCATTCTTCCTCGGGTTCGTTAATGGGCTTAACGGCACTGCTTCGGGCGGGGAGGCTCAGCATAACATACCGCCCGTTGTTTACCGCGGCACATTCTACACTGCGCCATTAAAGATTAAAAAAGTGACGGTGCTTGAGATCGCAATGGCCCAGCCCCGTCGGTGCAGCCGTCATGCTGATTGGTGTGCTGACTACCCAACCAAAATCCATTAAACTGATGTTTCGGGCTACAGCCGTTTCCCGCAACACCAACTGCGATGATCCGCAACAGACGTTTGACACTCATATCTCAAAAGGGGACGAACATGCTTCGCAAGATTGCGCTGCTGCTGATCGGAGTGGTGATCATCGCTTGCTACGCTCTGCCATACCTTTTTATCGGACAGATTGCCGCCTGGACTGGCAGTTTCCTGTTCTGGTGCCTCGCTGGTGTCGCCATCGTCCTCCTCAATGCCGCCGCCATGGCGGGATTTACCGAGGATGACAGATGAACACCTCTTATGTCGTGACCGGCATTTTCATCTATATCGTCATTTCGCTGGTTGTCGCCTGGATCTCGCGGCAGGGGAAAGCGACCTCGATGTCGGGCTACTTTCTTGGCGACCGGTCGATGGGGGGAATCATATCAGCCCTCAGCTATTCGGCCACAACCTATTCCGCCTTCATGATGATCGGCCTCGCCGGGTTGACCTATCGCGGTGGCGTCGGCGCATTGGGTTTCGAGATTGTCTATTTCGCCGGCGTCTCTCTGGTCGCAATCTTCGGGCCGCGGTTCTGGCGAGCGGGCAAAAAGTACGGCTACGTCACGCCGTCAGAGATGCTGGGCCACCGCTATGGCTCGCGCAGCGTCGCGATTGCGGCGGGGATCACGAGCCTTGTGTTCCTGATCCCCTATTCCGCCGTACAGTTGTCAGGTGTCGGGTATCTTCTGTCGGGCATGACCGATGGCAGTATATCTTTCATGACGGGCATCATCATTGCAACCGCGCTGGCGATCGTTTTTTCTTATATTGCCGGCATAAGGTCCGTCATGTGGACCGATAGCCTTCAAGCTTTGGTGATGATTGTCGCCTCGGTCATGGTGGCGGTTCTGGTCGTGCAGGGACTGGGTGGCTTCACCGCCATGTTTGGCACGATCGCCGAAACGACGCCGGAGATGTTACAGGTCCCCGGACCCGGCCTTTTCAGCTTCAAGACCTTCCTGGGGCTGACAGTGCCCTGGTTCTTCTTTTCTATTTCGAACCCGCAGGTCAGCCAACGCCTGTTCATGCCGGCGAACCTTGTGGCGCTGCGCCGGATGCTGTTGATCTTTTTGTGCTTCGGTCTGATCTACACCATCGTGTCGGTGATCTGGGGCTTTGCCGCCTTCGTTGCCTTCCCAACGCTGGAACAGCCTGACCTCGCGACCGCGACCCTGCTGGCGTCGGACTATGTCCCGCCGGTTCTGGGTGTGACCGTGATGGTGGGCATTCTGGCCGCCGCCGTCTCGACCATCGACTCAATCCTGCTGACGCTGTCGTCGGTTTTTGCCCGCGATGTTTATGGCAACTTGGGCGGGTCTCAGGACGACCGCCACCAGCTGATGATCGGCAAGTTCGTGATCCCGGTGATCTCGATCTTGGCGCTGATCTTCGCAGCAGCAGAGTTTTCCATGATCGCAGTACTCTCGGTCGCAGCCTCGGCCGGTCTCGTAGTTGTGGTACCTGCGATCGTCGGTGCCTTCTTCTGGAGGGGCGGCACGGCCATGGGGGCGCTGGCATCCATCGTGGGGGGCGCGGTCTTCGTTATCTGGATGTATCTGACCGGCAACAGCCTGTTTGGCCTGAATGCCGGCGTGCTGGGTCTGCCAATGTCGTCTCTATTGTTCGTTGTGATCAGCCTTGTCACCAAGCCAACTGCCGCATCAGTCACCGACGGGTTCGTCGACGAGACACCGGATCCAAAGGGGATACTCCACCCTAAGTTGGGGGCTTTGAAATAGATTACGAAAGCTATTGAATAGGTCAGATTTCAGCAACAAGGGCACTGTCGGCGACGCGCAAAGTATTCGCGCCGAACAATTGTATGTTCTTCCCTACAATGCTGTTTAGGTGATGCTGGCTTAGACATTGGCCAATTCCTTTCCAGAATGGAGCCTGCGTAAGTTGGCTCTGGGCGAAAGGCATTGCGTACTTAGAGATCAATCCGGCTTCGGACTTGCCGCTGTCCGGTTTGAGAACTTCTGCGCGTCACGTCAATTGCAACTTGATGAAGACCGGGTTGTCGCAGGGAGTTTTAGTAAACTACGGGCGTGGGCAGGGAGTGACACACTTACAAAGGGCGGACAGCCGACTTTCGCTGCAGCAACTATGAATGTCTGCTCAGCGGAGACTTCTGTAAGCGCTATTCGATTTTGGGCGCGGGTGTCGATGAAAACAGACACTTTACGTGTCTGGCGGCAACTGGGATGGCATTTTGCCAAGGCCGTATTTCCTGCAAAACTTCTGGCGGATAAAAATGATCCTCACGAACGCCAACACGAGTCCGGAGATCAGTTCATCGATCATCGGAAAGCTGGGAAACATCGCGCATTTTTTATGGTAAGCGCGCCAGTGCGGCGACGGCTCGTTGTTTCGAAAATATTAATACGTTTCCCATTCAGCCGATCTGGGCACCGGGTGTGGAGTGTGAGATCGCAAGCTCATCGTCATCCATGTTTTCTTCGATGGTTTCGAACATCGGCGTAGATAGGTAGCGTTCTCCGGTGTCTGGCAACATACACAGGATTACGGCACCATCGGGGGCTGTTTCCGCGACCGCGAGCGAGATGGCAAAGGTCGACCCACCCGAAATGCCGGTGAAGATTCCTTCTTTGCTGGCCAACTCTTGTGCAAGTTTGATCCCGTCGGCACCAGTGACCGGGATCAGATCGTCGTAGTATTGGCCGTCAATTGCCTCTTGCAGCACTGCCGGAATGAAATCCGGTGTCCAGCCCTGGATCGGATGCGGCTCAAAAGCCGGATGGCTGAGTGTGGGCGCGCCATTGGCGTTGCGTTCCTGCGCGTGACCACTGCCCAGAAGCTGCGCATTTGCAGGTTCTGTCAGGATGATCTTGGTGTCTGGCCGCTCCTTGCGCAGGACACGTGCCGTTCCTGTAACCGTGCCACCGGTGCCATAGCCGCTCACAAAATAGTCCAGCCGCGACCCAGCAAAATCTGCGATGATCTCCCGTGCCGTAGTGCTCTCATGAATGTCGGCGTTGGCCTCGGTTTCAAACTGCGACGCCAGAAACCAACCGTGCTTTTGAGACAGTTCGACCGCTTTGCGGTACATTCCGATTCCCTTTTCCGCACGCGGGGTCAGAACCACCTTGGCACCGAACATGCGCATGAGGCGCCGCCGCTCGACCGAGAAGCTGTCTGCCATTGTCACGACAAGCGGATATCCCTTCTGGGCGCAGACCATCGCGAGACCGATCCCGGTGTTCCCGCTGGTCGCCTCAACAACTGTTTGACCGGGTTTCAGGGCACCGGACCGTTCCGCCGCCTCTATGATGTTTACTGCCAGCCGGTCCTTGACGGAACCCGCTGGATTGAACGCTTCGGCCTTGACGTAAATCGTGGCCCCATAGGTCGGAATGTTATTAATGCGGATCACGGGGGTATCGCCGATGGTCTCGAGGACACTGTCGTAAAGACGTCCACGGCCTTTGGTGGTCCTGATTGCTGCGTCGGCTGGCATGAATTGTCCTTTCACTGGTTGCGGTCCAAGTGCGGTCTGCAGCCCGGCCACAGACTTCGTCGTTCTGGCCGGGGACCTTTGCTTTGCTTCGCCGAAGTTCTCTTTGATCCCGGCGCTCAACAGTTTTCATCCGCTGCGTCGACAGGCCGCTTGGCGGTCAGCTGGGGTGAGAATTGCAGATATTGTGCCTTGTGTCGCCATTCTTGTCAGGGCGCCGTCTTTGCCTCGACAGGCAGCATGACATGCGCCAGCGGCGTTTCACCCCACATGACATAGGGACCTCCGGCAAAAGGATCGCGAGGGAGATCGGCGAGCATGTCCATGTTCGGAAACAGCATCATTGTGTGGGGTCCTTCCTGGACCCATACGCCACCGCCGTTGGGGTCCGTGGCCATCGGATCGTCGTTGTTCACCATAGCATCGCCCATCAGCATGTAGGACACGCCGACGACGTCAGTCGAAAACGCAGACCCTGACCCCGCGGCTGTCATCCATTTCATCCAGACAGCATCATTGCACATCGGATGCTGATCGCCGGGGATCAGACCGATGCCCGGCAAGCACACCCACCCGTTCGATCCTTCGCGCAGGATTGTGCCGTCAACATCCATGATCCTGGCGTCATCACTGATATCCGACGGAGCAGCGCTCATTGCGCGTGCGATCTTGTCCTCGGCCGTTTCGGCGGCGGCGCTCGTGGTGGTGCCGACAAGGGACATGATAACAACGGCAGTGAGGTTTGATATTTTCGACATTTTGAACTCTCCTGTGATGCATGAATGACTGAGCAATATCTACCAGATCGCGATTGCGTGTGCTTGAGGACAACTTGAGATTTTCTTGGTGAATTGCTCGCAGTCGACTAAGGAGAATATATGCGCTACGAGTTTGAGCCTTTCACTCTGGACATTGATCGGGGCTTGCTGCTCAAGTCGGGAGAAGACTTGGCGATCGAACCGCGGGCGTTAGAGTTGCTCTCGCTCCTGGTGGTGAATCAGGACCGTGTGGTCAACAAGGACGAGATCGTCGAAAAGATTTGGGGGGGACGGATCGTGTCCGAAGCTGCCATTTCCACGGTGATCAAGACGACGCGCAAAGTTCTTGGCGATGATGGGGTTACACAAAAGTATATCCGAACGCTACGTGGTCGCGGTGTGCGTTTTGTCGGAATCGCTCATGTAGCTTTGCCCGCGCAGGCCAAGGCTTCCGAAGCCCAAATGCCGACTGACGATACGATGGCTGACTCCGGGCGTCCTTCGATTGCCATCTTGCCGTTTCGAATGGTCGGATACTCCGAAGCCTACAGCGCCATCGCCGATGCCATTCCGACCGAATTGATTTCCTGCCTGTCACGCTTGCGGTGGCTGACGGTGATTTCACGGGGGTCGACATTCCGCTTTCGGCACGACGATCCGGACTTGTCCGCTATCCACGCAATACTTGGCGCGCACTACTGCCTTACCGGACTGGTGGAGATTTACGGCGCTGTGATCGCGGTGTCGGTGGAACTGTCGGATACCCGCACTCAGGCCGTGATCTGGAGCGAACGGTTCTCCGGAACGGTCAGTGACGTGAACAAAACCAGAAACGAAATCGTGACACATGTGATTTCGGCGCTCGAACTGCACGTGCCCCTGAACGAGGCCAAGCGTGCCCGCCTGCGCCCGCCCGAAAACTTGGATGCCTGGGGCATCTATCACCTTGGTCTGCAGCACATGTACCGCTTCAACAAGACCGACAACCAGATTGCTGCAGGCCATTTTGAATGCGCGACGCAGCTCGAGCCCGGGTTTGCGCGGGCCTACGCGGCACGATCCTTTACCAGTTTTCAGACAGCCTTTCTGAGGTACACCACAGACACGACGCAAGACGTGAGCGACGCCCGCCGCTTTGCAGAGAAATGTGTCGAGATTGATCCGGTAGACCCTTTTGGTAATTTTACATTGGGTCGGGCGCACTGGCTCAGGGGCGACCCGGAGGCTGGGATGCCTTGGATCGACCGATCAGTCGAGCTTAGCCCGAATTTCGCACAGGGTTTCTATGCGCATGGCTGGGCTGACGTCATGGCGGGAAGAGGGACCGAGGCACTGGCACAACTCGAAAAAGCCATTGCTCTCAGTCCACTCGATCCGCTCCTATATGCGATGCAATGCGCTCGCGGATTGGCCTATCTACAACTTGAAGACTACGACAATGCCTTTCTTTGGGCAGAAAAAGGGGCACGCGCGCCGGGCGCCCACTTTTTAATCCGGGCCATCGCCGCGATGATTTGCAAGATCAGAGGCGATGATGAAAAAGCACAATACTGGGCTAAGGCAATGCGAGAGCGACGGCCGGATACCTCGGTGGCAATGTTTTTCAATGCCTTTCCATTTGAGAACACCGAGATACGCGCTCTGATGGCGTCGGCACTGGTTTCAGTGGGGTTGAAAAACGACTGAAACGTGGAGCGGACCTTTGCCTGACCATTTTTGACGCGCTGCATGCTGGCACCCATTTTCCGGATGGGGCAAATTTTAGTGAAGCATTTTTATTTAAGATTTGTGTAGTCCCCAGAATTTGATTTGCAGGCGAAGTTTGGAAATCTCGAAGCTTAGCTGCCGTTTGCTGGATAATCGCCGAAGGTCGGCTAAGGGCCGATCGGGCCAAGGCTATGCTGTCCCTCGCCCTTGTGCGGCTGAGCCCTGTAAACTCCCAGTGTATTTGTGGGTGTCGCGAGGCTTCAGTGAGGCGTCATACGCCACCAAAGCGTCAAAAAGTTTTATTGAGGACAAAATTGATACTTTCTGCCACGATAGGGCGGAACGTCCAAGGGTTTTGATAAGGTCGAAGGAAAAGGCGGAATTAAGAAAATATTTCAGCATTAAAGGGAGCAAAGACATGTCTGATCCAAACGGAAGTTGCTGTGCAGGTCCTGGCTACGCATCGCCGCAGGACGCCATCAAGGCACCACGCGAAAAAGTTGTCTACACGATTTGCATTTATACCGGAACCGGTGTCGAAAAGCCTGATTATCTGGCGACTATTGATGTTGATCAAAACAGTCCGACGTATAGTCAGGTGATCCATCGCACCGAAATGCCCGTTATTGGCGACGAATTGCACCATATGGGCTGGAACGCCTGCTCGTCGTGCAACACCGACGGCAGCATGGAACGCAAGTATCTAATCATTCCCGGCGTGCGCACCACAAATTTCTACATTGTCGACACTGCGACCGATCCGCGTAAGCCGACGCTTTTCAAGACGATCGACGGCGATGAGATCAAGGCCAAAACGAATCTTTCCGCCCCGCATACGGTGCATTGCCTTGGCGCGGATATCATCGTGTCGATGCTTGGCGATGCTGATGGCAACGGACCGGGCGGTTTTCTTCATCTGGACAAGGATTTCAACATTCTCGGTCGTTGGGAAAAAGATCTCGGCGAAATGAAATACAACTATGATTTCTGGTATCAGCCACGCCACAACATGATGATCTCGACGGAATGGGCCGCGCCCAACACCTTCATGCCGGGATTTGATCTGGACGATGTGGCACGGGGGAAATACGGCCAGCACATCCATTTTTGGGATTTCGAGAACCGTAAGGTTGAGCAGTCCATCGATCTTGGACCGGAAGGCATGATCCCGCTCGAGGCGCGTTTTCACCACAATCCTGACAGTACCCACGGCTTTGTCGGGGCGGCGCTGGCGTCAAATATTTTCCATTTTCACAAGGACAACGGTAAGATCGAGGTGACCAAAGTGATCGATGTCCCCACGGTCGATGTCGAGGATTTTCCAGTCCCGATGCCAAGTCTGATCACGGACATCCTTGTGTCGATGGACGACAAGTATCTTTACTTCTCGAACTGGTTGCACGGAGATCTGCGGCAGTACGATATATCCGATCCTGCGAACCCGAAACTGACCGGTCAGGTCTGGATCGGCGGATCGCTCGGAAAAGCGCCAGAGGTCAACGGCAAAACTGTGAACGGTGCCCCCCAGATGATCCAGTTGTCGCTGGACGGCAAGCGCATGTACGTCACCACATCGCTGTTCTCGACCTGGGATAACCAATTTTATCCATCGATGAAGGACAATGGTGGGCTTATGCTGGTGGTCGATTGTGACACCGAAAATGGCGGCATGAATATCCGTGACGATTTCCTCGTTGATTTCAATGATGAGCCTCACGGACCGTCCAGGGCCCACGAAACCCGTTATCCCGGTGGCGATTGTTCGTCTGACATCTGGATCTGAAATCGCATTCTATCATTCCCCTTGCTCTGCTGAGCAGGGGTGAATTTTCTCGGGAAGCCCATGCACAAGCACAAGGTTACATTTCGCAATCGCGGCGGCCTGTCTTTTGACGTTGGTCAAGACGAGGCGATCATCGACGTGGTCGAGGCAGCAGGATACGTTTTACCCATTGCCTGCCGATATGGCGGGTGCATTACCTGCGCAGCCAAAATGATTTTGGGGTCTGTGCGTCAGCCCAAAGGGACGGCGCTGAACAAACGGCAGGTTTCCGAAGGTTACGTGCTGCTTTGCGTCGCGCGTCCGAATGAAGATTGCGTATTTGACGTCGGCGTGGAAAGCCACGACCGCCTTTATATGAACCCATTTGCCAGCGTCGCCGCTGTGTCCAGCTTGAACGAAAACGAGTGAAATGACGTGTCGGGGGAAATGAATGTTGGCCGCGTCTAACTGGAGGCGAATGCATTTGCGGATGGGAGCTAAGATTTCGGTAGGGTCAGGCTCCAGAAACCAATTCGAACCTACGCAACAATATTTCGCAGTCCTTGATGGCGAAGGGGGCTGGAACGTTGATACCATGCAGCCACAGCAACGCCCGTTTTCCAAACCTTCCATGGCGTCGTGAACCGAGAAATAAGATAATAAAAATGTCGCTTGGGTCGAAATTCCGCCACCGAAGCATTCGGGAAAAAGGGCGGAAAGTGTGCATTCGCTACAGGTTCGAGGTTGCCGTGTGTCGATGGCGAAAGCTGAAATTCAAGCAGCCACGGAACAAGTATTTGTGCTGCGGTGCGGAAGGCGGCTTGGAGGCCAAAATTCCGAATGCTGCACTGTGCATCATTGCCCGCTCATGTGGCTCAGGCTTGAGTAAGGCGTGAAGGTGACAAATAACTTGTGCAAAGAATCTCAATCGAGTTGTCATCGCGGCCGCGCCTTGTAACCGTAGAAATACGGATTGGTGTTTGCGCGCGCACCTGCGATGAATGCAAATGGCTGTCTCATACTTAAAAAATTACTGGCGAAACGTTATGGTATGGGCAATTGCCGTCATACTCGCGCTTGGTGGGGTAGCGTTTTTTGAACGGCAGAACTTGGTGCGTGAGCTGACGGTTAAAAGTGCAACGTTGCACCGCTTGGCCTCCCAACGAGCGGATCAGCACGATGCCCATTTGACGTCTTTGTCCGCGATTTTTGTTGCAGGCGGGGTGGAGCGACAAGATTTGTTGCTGGATGTTGCCGCAACGATAATGCGGTTCTATCCACGTATTACGTCGGTAAACATCGTCCCATATGGCCAGTTCCAACCAATGATCGAAACGCACCCTGGTCTGTCAGTTCAGGCAAAGGCACAGGTAGTTAAACTTGCTCTCCGCTCAACCGGAGCTTTGGAAATCGGGCAGGTGCCAGACCTGCCGGATCACTATCTGCTTGTGAAACGCACGCCCAATTCTGATGCGGCGCAGCACGGTTTGGCGCTGGTGATAAACGCCCGCGCGTTGGTTGCCACGGACGATCCGTTTTGGGATGCGCCATCAGCATCTTTGCGTCTTTCCACGCCGGACGGCCAAACGGCATTGGTGGGTCAGATTTCATCCACTGAGTCTGGGTTTTCTAAACCGCTTGGCAGTGTGTCTCAGCCTTTGGTATTTGAAACTTCTTTGGCTATCGGGCTGTCTGACCTCTTGCCGGTCGGGACCGTGGTCTCTGTCATCGCATCGGTCACGGCCCTCTTTTTGCTGTCAGCCTTCGGGTTCAAGCAACGCGCGCGCACCAAGGAGGCAGAATACCGCGCCAAGCTGAGCGCGCAGGAGACCCGACTGGCCCATGCCTCCCGCGTCAATGCAATGGGTGAAATGGCCAGCGGCATGGCGCATGAACTGGCGCAACCGCTAACTGCGATCCTCAGCCAAGCACAGGCTGGTCGTCACTTGGCACGGCGCGGTGATGTTGAACGCCTTAGCACGGTGTTAGACGACACGGTTTCCCAGGCACAACGCGCGGCGAATATCCTTGACCGCCTGCGACGCTGGAGCAAACCGAACCGTGCACCGTCTGAGGTCTGTTCTGTCCATGAAGCCGCCCAAAGCGTTCAGAACCTGCTGGCATTGGAGGCCAAAACGAAGGGGGCTACAATTAGACTATCGCTGCATGATAATCCCCTGTTTATCGACGCCGATCCGGTCGAGTTGGAACAGGTTGTGTTTAATTTGGTGCTCAACGCCCTTGAAGCCTCGGACCGTGCAAAGGTCACGATCAGCACGCGTGTTGATGGTCCGTCGGCTGTTCTGGATGTCAGCGATACCGGGCCGGGAGTGCCTGACCACCTCAAGTCCCGTGTCTTTGAACCATTCGTGACAGGTAGACCGGACGGAACCGGGCTGGGCCTCGCGCTGTGTCAAAGGCTGATTGAGGAAATGGGCGGTGATATCATTCTGTTGGACGGCACCGACCAGACCACTTTTCGTTTATCTCTTCCGCGCTCAAACAAGACGGCGGCACCATGACAAATTATGTTTACCTTGTTGATGATGATGAGGCCGTCCGCAACGCGCTGAGCCTACTATTGGAAACTGTCGGGCTGAATGTGCGTAGCTTTGCATCGCCCGAGACATTCCTGATGCAATCGGCAGACCTGACGCCGGGATGTTTGATCCTCGATATCAGGATGCCCGCTATTTCGGGCCTGAAACTCCAAGAAAAGCTGACCGATCGAGGCGTATCATGGCCTACTGCGTATTCCGGAACATCCGGCCACCTGTTCCGACGCATTCGGCCACCTGTGACGCGTTGCCGTAAGGCAGCGTGTTTCGGGTATCAGGTTTGAGGCATTTCGTCATCCATTTTAGCGATGGTTTTGCGCATAGACGCCCCTTCCAGCTCGATGCGATATGCGTTGTGGACTATGCGATCAAGTATGGCGTCAGCGAACGTCGGCTCCCCGATGACGTCATGCCAAGCCTTGATGGGTAATTGGCTGGTGATCATGGTTGAGCCGCGGCCGTAGCGCTCTTCGACGAGCTCCATGAGATCCCGGCGTTGCGTGGCGGTCAGTCGGTCTGGCCCCCAGTCATCAAGGATGAGCAGCTGTGCTTTGGTGATGCTGCGGAACAGGCGGGGGAAGCGCCCGTCGTCATGGGCCAGTTCGAGTTCTTCGAAGAGACGCGGCATCCGCTTGTAGGCCACAGTGACACCGTCGCGACAGGCCGTTTGCGCCAATGCGCAGCCGAGCCAAGTTTTGCCGACACCACAGGGGCCGGTAATGATCAGATTGCGCTTGTCGGTGATCCATCTACCGGTGAGCAGGTTCTGGAACAGCGCCTTGTCGAGACCACGGCGCGCGCGGTAATCGACATCTTCCGGGCAGGCGCCCACATGACGCAGCCTGGCGGAGCGCATCCGGGCTTCAAACCGCTTGGTCTCACGGCTGGCGACCTCACGATCAACGAGCAAGCCAAGCCATTCAGCGTGGCTGAAGTCTGCTGCAGCATCCTGCGCCTGCAGCTCGGCAAAAGCTTCGGCCATACCGTCCAGCCGCAGGGCCTTCAGATGATCGAGGGTTGGGTGATCAAGCATTGTGTTCCTTTCAATGGAAATAATCGGCGCCACGGATGTTGGGATGGGTGATGGCAGGCTCCTCCGTGGCGCGGGTGTGGGGCTTGCTCTCCAGCCCATTCTTGAGAATGGATTGGAGTGACGAGTAAGAACGGGCGTTGATCTCGAGCGCGCGGCGGCACGCCGCATCAAGGCGGTCGGCACCGAACTTGTCGGCCAGCCGAATGACGCCCAGACAGCTCCGGTAGCCCTGTTCGGGGTGCTTGCGTTCACGCATCACAACCTCTGCGAAGGTGGCGACATTCGGCCCGACACGAGCGGCCCGTACGATGATACGTTGTGGTGTCCAATCCTCGCGGAACTTGTGGTGCGCCGGCATGTGGTCGCGCTGTGTCGAATGTTTGCCGTTTCCAGAGGTGCGCACATGGGAAGCAACACGCTGTCCAACGTGAAAGACTTCGACCGTGCGGGCGGTGAAGCGGGCCCACAGCTCTTTCTTCAGCAACTGATGGGGCACGGAGTAGTAATGTTTGTCGATCGCGACGTGATAATCGAGTCCCGCTCGGCACTTCTTCCATTCGGCATAGACATAGGGAGCCGTCGGCAGCGGCTTCAGAGCGGGCTTATCCAACTGCTCGAACAGCTGCCTGCGGCTGGACCCAAGATGTCGCGAGACTTTCTCGTTGAGCTGATCAAG
This sequence comes from Sulfitobacter brevis, assembly GCF_900112755.1. Classification (GTDB taxonomy): domain Bacteria; phylum Pseudomonadota; class Alphaproteobacteria; order Rhodobacterales; family Rhodobacteraceae; genus Sulfitobacter; species Sulfitobacter brevis. The sequence continues at coordinate 22,812 of NZ_FOMW01000008.1, forward strand.
CAGCGGGCGAATGGCAGCGTTCACATCCCCGAGGCTGAAGAACTGCCGATTGCGCAACCGCGCCAGAATCCAGCGCTCGACCAGCAAGACCGCCCCTTCGACCTTTGCCTTGTCCTTTGGTTTATGCGGCCGCGCGGGCACAACGGCTGTGTCGTAATGTGTGGCGAGATCCGCATAGGTTCGGTTGATCACAGGGTCGTAAAAGCACGCTTTGGTGACCCCGGCCTTCAGGTTGTCGGACACGACCTGCGCCGTCACACCCCCGAGGAAGCCAAAGGCACGCACATGGCTCGATATCCAGTCCGGCAGGCTCTGCGTCCACGTCGCTTCAATATAGGTGTAATTGGACGCGCCCAACGTTGCGACAAAGATCTGCGCTGTGCGCACCTCGCCGGTTTTGGGACAGACAACATCCACGGTGTGGCCGGCATAGTCGACAAACAGGCGCTCGCCAGCAGGGTGACGTTGACGCATCACCGGCGACAGCTTGCCTTCCCACCGCGTGTAAAGTTCGCAAAATCGGGAGTAGCCGTATCCCTCGGGGTGATCTGCGCGATATTCTTCCCACAAAAGCGACAGCGTTACGCCCTTCCGACGTAACTCGCGGTGGATATGTGCCCATTCAGGCTGGGTCGCACGATTTGAAACATCACGCGCTGTCCGCGGAAAAATCAGCCGCTCAAGGTCGGTGTCAGATATAGCTGGCGGCAGCGGCCAGACCACCTTAGCGTCCCGAGCGCGATCCAGATAACCCTGAAGTGTGGTGCGCCCAATCGCCAAGCTTGCCGCAATCTGTCGGGTCGACAGACCCTCCGCTGACAGCCGTAAAACGTCTCGAATCTTCCGCATAGACAATCTCTTCATCGGGCTTCCTTCGTGCCAAAAGAGCGGAAGGTAGCCGGTTACAGATTGCCTCGCAGCAGCACGTCACAGGGGGTGGCCGGATGCCCCGGAATCGTTGGCCGGATAAAATCGGAATGGGTGGCCGGATACTTTCGGAATCAGTGGCCGGATGACCCCGGAATACGCAGCCTACTGTTATTATCAGCGGACACGGCGATATCGAGGCGTGCAGGCGCGCGTTTCGCAATGGGGCAATTGATTTCCTCAGCAAGCCTGTGGACGAGCAAGACTTGATCGACGCGATCCAAAAAGGCCATGCGGAGCTTGAAATTCGCCAACAAGTCTCTGCTGAACGTGCAGAGGCGGTGGCGTTGGTGCAGCATTTGTCCGCACGCGAACAACAGGTTCTTGAGATGATCGCAAAGGGTCTGACGACCAAGCAAATCGCTGACGCGCTGAGCCTGTCGCCCCGCACAGTTGAAAGCCACCGTGCGGCCATTGCGGTCAAGGCGGGCACGTCCTCGGCGGCGGAATTGACCCGTTACTGGTTGGATGCACAGGCAGATTAACACACTGATCAGTAGAACTACGGACCCCTTTGCGGATGCTACGAATATCGCCGATCACAGCGGCGAATTAGAACAAGGGCATCAGTTCAACAAAAGGAAATATAAAATGATCCGTTCCATCGCACTTGCTGCAGCTCTGCTGACACCTTTCGCAGCCTTTGCCCAAGACCTGCCCACAGCACCTTACTTGCCGCTCGAGATGGCAACCACAGCCGCACAAGCCGCTGTCGCAGCATGTTCTGCTGAAGGCCACAACGTCAGCGTCGCAATCGTTGCGCGCAGCGGCGAGACTAAAGTGCTTTTGCGTGCCGACAGCGCAGGCCCGCACACCGTCGGGTCCAGCACAGGCAAAGCGTTCACATCCGCAAGCTTGGGCCGTGACACGGCAGGCCTTGCGGGGTTTATTGGTAGCAACCCTGAAAATGGTGGTCTACGCGATATGGACAGCCGTCTGGTGATCCAGGCTGGCGGACTACCCGTCCGGATCGGTGGCGCATTGGTTGGTGGCATCGGTGTCGGTGGCGCACCATCCGGCGCGATTGACGAGACATGCGCCCGTGCAGGTCTTGACGCAATCGGCGCTGAGTAACCCACACGGCCCGTCCCTTATTGGGGCGGGCCATTCAATTTGAAAGGTTACAACATGCGTCGTTTCTCACTGCTCGCTTTGGCAATCGGCACCGCTGGGTCTGCGATCGCGCAGACAGCCCCATCCGCATCAGACATCGCGTCTTATGCAGGTTTACATCTTGCGGCCCATGAGGGTGACGTGGATGAGATCAACCGTCTGATTGCAGCAGGAGCCGATGTGGATATCCGTGATCGGTCCCAGCGCACGCCTGCACACATCGCGGGTTTTGCATCACACGATGACGCGCTGACAGCACTGGCAAACGGTGGCGCTGATATGAACGCCTTGGAAAATCGCGCCTATGACGTGCTGACAATTGCCGCCGTCGCGGACGATCCTGAATTGGTATCGCTCGCAATGGAACTTGGGAACGCCCCGGACCAAATCACCAGCGTTTATGACGGCACAGCCCTTATTGCCGCAGCCCACCTCGGACATCACGACGTGGTCGCGCGTCTTGTCGAAGGTGGCGCACCTCTCGACCATGTCAACAATCTGGCATGGACGGCGCTGATTGAAGCGGTCGTATTGGGCGACGGTGGCCCTGATCATATCAAGACGGTGCAAATCCTCGTTGATGCTGGAGCAGATAAATCCATCGGAGATAGCGATGGGATATCGCCGCTGCAACATGCCATATCCCGCGGCTACGCCGAAATGGTCGAAATTCTGAAATAGGAGATATGGCGATGACCTTGCCAAATCGTACTGCTTCGGAATGGCTGCTGCGCTCACTAAGCTCGTTGCGAACTTCCCATAATCCACCCATCAGTCAATTTTACTTTCAGGCCGAAACACTTTAGTCGATTCGTAGAAACTTCTGGGATACTTACTGATGAACATTCGAGTTTGGCTTGTGGGATGTGCGGCTTTGCTGGTTGCAGCCTGCGGGGATGTGCAGAGCACGACTGGCAGCCCCTCCGAGGGGTTCTTCAAAGAATTGCCTGAGGGCGTTCTTGCAATCGCAGCAAATAACCAAGATCTGACCACCGTTCGGATAGACCCTGCTGATGGTTGTTATGTCTATCGACATGTCGGCCCTGTCGAAACGACATTTCTACCGCTTCGTGCGGAGAATGGCCGCCCTATTTGCAGCCGCCCAGCAGTGACTGGATGAATTGGAAAAGCGCTTGGCGCTTTTCTAAATTCTTCGCCCTAACTTAAGCGAGTTAGCTGTTTGCAGTGGCCAGTTCTTCCGGAGCATACAGGATCGCTGTGGAGCCAGAACTAACCTGCTCATAAAGATCATTTATGTGCGGCATAATCATCCGCACGCAGCCGGAACTGGCTCTGCCACCAATCGAACGTGGGCTGGGTGATCCGTGGATGCGCAGATATGTGTCTCTATTTCCAACAAAGAGATACAAAGCGCGTGATCCAAGCGGGTTTGAGGGCCCGGCATCCATGCCATCCGCATGCTGCTCATACAATTCCGGATCGCGCTTAATCATCGCCGGGGTCGGCGTCCAAGTTGGCCACTTAGCTTTGCGCCTGATGGAGTAAGTTCCCGGTTCATAGAGGTTACCCCGTGCGATGGCCACGCCGTACCTCATTGCGGTGCCGTTATCACGGATGTGATACAGATAGCGCGCAACAGCATCGACATGGATATCACCCGCAGTCAGGTTTGCATTTGCTTCGACCACGCGAGGAAGGAACCGCGATGCGACACCCCAAGGATTGGTTGTGCTGGGGTCATAACCGGCAGGCGTCACTTGCGCGTCCCATGCATCCCACTTCGACCGATCTGTTGTCGCTGCAACTGCGGATGAAATTGAAAGCGGTGCGGAAAATAGCGCTGCAGTAGAAATGATAAAATGGCGTTTGGTTAACATGTTTGTGCTCCTGATCGTCACGAACGTATCAAGTTTTCATCGGGATGTAATTACCTGCGCGTTCAGCATCGGGTAAAATGCCTGTGTACAGCAGTTAGGGCCGCAAGGGGTCATCACTTACCCAAGAGCGAGCGGCATAAATGTCCAAACGCCAAAACGTCGTTATAAAACGTCGTTATATTGTGCGGCGACATTCCGGATGTGTCCAGAGCGACCAATTTTGCTACGGTTTCAAAACTTTGTTAATTTCTAAGCCGCGCGCTACCGATCATTTTCCGGTCTTTGTTCGGTGCTGTTCAGAGGATAGCCAGAGGCTGGGCCGCGGAACGGCTGGAGCAGCAGGCGATCGATCCACAGATCTCGTTTGGTCCGAAACTGCTCGATGCCTATGGTCATCCCGACATGCCCCGCGCTTGGTTGTGCAAGATAGGTTCCCAAGAGCCGGTCCCACCATGGCAGGTTGAAACCAAAGTTGCTGTTGGTCTCTGAGGGCAAGATCGAATGATGCACTCGGTGCATGTCCGGTGTGACGATGATCAGACGCAGCAATGCATCCAGTCGAAACGGGAGCCGCACGTTCGAATGATTGAACAAGGACGTTCCGTTCAACAAGACTTCGAAGATCAGCACTGCAATGGCGGGCGGGCCAAGCGCCAGTATAAGAAGTAGCTTGATCGCCATGGAAATCAGGATCTCGAGCGGGTGGAAACGAACGCCGGTTGTCACATCAAATTCCAAATCCGCATGATGCACCCGATGCAAACGCCACAAGGCCGGAACCGCATGGAATAATACATGTTGCAGATAAATTGCGAGATCGAGCGCCAGAACTGCAAGGATCACTGCAATCCAACCGGGGACGGGAAACTGGTTGAATATCCCCCAGTCGTTTTCCGTGGCGATAGCCGCCAAGCCCACCGCCACAATGGGGAAAGCAAGCCTGACAAGCACGGAATCCAACACCACGAGGCCTAAGTTGTTCGACCATCTTACCAGCCGGGGAATCTCGACCCGTCGCCGTGGTGCTGCAAGCTCCCAAATGGCCATGACAATCAAGATGCCAAAAAAGACTGCCATCCGGATCGCAGGTTCATAGTTAATGATGTTTTCCAAAGCCGTAATTCCCTATGCCCAGCGATACCACAAGCCGGCCAGCAAAGTCTTGTTAGACATGCAGCGGCCATATCGATGAGTGCTCCGATATACTCGTGCCTACCGTCTCGAGCGCTAAAAAAACACCGATCTCGGCGGCTTCGCTGAACGCATAATGTGGCAGCCCGATTTTCTATTGTAAGGCGCTGGACGCTCCGAAGGTCAGGATCCGCTAAGACGTTTGCTATTCTCGTTATACATAGCGTGCCTAAAGTTCACTGGATGTCCCTAAACAACCTCAACTGTCGAATGCTCAATATTAAATTTGGAGCTCAGGACGTCTTTCACTTCCTGCTTTACAGATTTGATATTGTGCTCAGCATCAACCTCTATCTCCATCGTCACCATGGGCCGCTCTTGGGTAACTGACCAAGCGTGTATGTGATGAACGGCGGTGACGCCCTCGACGTCCTGCAGTAGGATTTCAGAGACCTGTCTTCGATCAAAACCTTTCGGGGCACCTTCAAGAAGGATGTGAGAACTTTCCTTCACAACTGCCCAGGCAGATTTCAGGATGATCAAAACGACAAGAACAGAGAGCAGCGGGTCAATAGGGGTCCAGCCGGTGTAGATGATTACAATAGAGGCGATCAGGGCTGCGACCGAGCCGAAAAGGTCCCCTGCGACATGGAGCGTCGCCGCTCGGACATTCAGGTTTTCGCTCTCGCCACGGGTCAGCATCCAGAATGAAACGAGATTGATCACCAGCCCGCCCACAGCAACCCACAACATGACCCCGCCAAGGATTTCTTGTGGGTCCTGAAATCGTCGGATCGCTTCGATAGTGATCCAGATCGCAATCGCAAACAGCGACAAGCCATTGACCAAAGCCGCCAGCACCGAAAACCGGTCAAACCCATAGGTTAACTTCCAATCCGCTGGCTTGCGGGCCAGCCGGATGGCGAACCACGCCAGCAAAAGTGAAGCAAAATCAGTCAACATATGACCTGCGTCTGCGATCAAGGCAAGAGATCCGGATACGACGCCACCGATAACCTCGGCGAACATGAACCCACCTGTCAGTATTGCCGCAATCGCAAGTTTGCGTTCGTTTTTTGGAACGTGGCTATGCCCTGGTTCGTCGTGATTATGATCGCTCACTCAGAATTCCTTCTCGATTTTTCGATCGGTATAAATCCGATGTTAATTTAACATATTTCGACTGTCGCCAAATTCCACCCATCAGTTTTTGATGCGCGTCGCGGCTAAAGTCAGTTCCCAGACAATACGTTCCAAAGGCCGCAACGTATCCAATGTCCGGATCGCATTCCCTCGCTGTTTATCTTGGTTATCATCGTGATGTCGTATCGCCCACGCGGGGCCAATGTGGGTGGTAGTCATCGATAACGATCGGATGGCTGTGCGATCGCCCGTCACGCAGGTGAGGATGATCCTCAGGCAAATCTTCATGTACATGTGCAAGAGCCTCTGCATCATTACGTGGCCAGAGGAGCACACCACCAACCAGTCCGAGAGCGGCCAATAACGCGAGGCTGACAAGGGCCGTCGCGGGTCCTGAGGCAGTGATCAGCCATCCGGCAAGCGGATAGGTTACCAGCCAGCAAGCATGGGACAGGGCAAATTGGGCGGCATAGACCGCAGGCCGGTCTTCGGGATGCGCCGAGCGCTTCAACAGCCGCCCTGAGGGGGTCAAAACAGTCGAATATCCGAGGCCGATGACAACCCATCCGGCGAGCAATAAATACCACTGCAGACCAATCACGATACCGATAGCAGCAAGTCCCAACAGGGTGACCACCAAGATCGCCGCACCCCCGATCATCACAGGTCGATCCGCCCAAGTATCCAACATTCGAGGGAGCACCAGTGCAGCAAGCATCGAGCCGCCGCCAAACGCGCCAAGCGCGATGGCGACTTGGGTGTCTCCCAGCCCCAAGTCAACTTTGACAAGAATGACCGTGTTTACCAACACCATCGCACCCGCTGCGGCCGCCGCAAGGTTCAGCGACAAAAGGCCCCGAAGACGCGGTGTCGCAAGGTAAATCCGCAACCCTCGCGTTGTTCGGTCATAGATCCCGCGCGGCGCTGTTTCTTGCGGGCTGGGAAGCATCACGGAAATCACCAGCAATGCGGAGCCTACGAACCCCACCACAGTGCCGAAGAACAACGTCTGATAGCTGACGACGGCCAGCAGAAGGGCGGCCAAAGCAGGACTAACCAGATTCTCCAGATCATAGGCCAAGCGAGAGAGGGACAGCGCGCGCGTGTATCGCTCTTCTTCCGGCAAGATGTCGGGGATGGTCGCCTGGAACGTCGGCGTAAAAGCGGCAGAGGCGGATTGCAGAACGAAGATCAACACATAGACCTGCCAGATTTCATTCACAAAAGGCAGGCAGAGGGCGACGGCGGCGCGGATCAAATCGAGGCTCACGAGCATCGTCCGACGGGGCCAGCGGTTGGCAAATGCGCCAGCGATCGGGGCTACCCCGACATAGGCGACCATCTTGATTGTAAAGACCAAGCCCAATACCAGCGCCGCGTTTTCGCCCGCAAGATCATAGGCGAGCAGGCCGAGGGCAATGGTGGCAAGACCGGTCCCTAAAAGCGCAATGATTTGGGCCAAAAACAGGTGGCGGTAAGTGCGGTCTGCAAGAATGGCGAGCATCATGACCTCTCAAAGGTATTTGGTGATGTCCTTGAAATCAGAGATCGTTCGCGCGCTTTCATCTTTGGGTGCAGCCAGTACCGCATCAAGACAGTGGTCGATGTGGTCCTGAATCAACGTGCGTTTGGCTTGCGCGATAGCCTTCTCGACGGCGTGAAGTTGCTGAGCCAGATCGACACAGGGCCTCTGCGCCTCGATCATGCTAATGACACTCAGCAAATGTCCGTTGGCACGTTTCAGCCGTTTCACGATTTCAGGGTGGGTTGCATGCGGCAAATGATCTGTCATAAGAAAGTTCTATCCCCCCGGAGGGGATAGAGCAAGCGGGCAGGCCACCCAGAACCCGTAGGAAAACGAGCAGGATGAAACGGCAGATTACAAGGCTCTTTCGGCACGCCCTGACCTTCGCCTTGGCGATTGGCATCCTGCTGGCCGCCAATGCACGCATCGTTTCGCACAATCCGCCGGACCTCGCCCAGATCGCAACACAGCAACAAACAAGTATCGAAGATCACGGCCATGAACACGTTGATCTGGTAGAGTTAGTGGACGCTTATCACGGGCACCCCCATGACATGGTTGACCATGATCATGCGGCGGCCATTCTGCCGCAGCGGCGAGAGGCCAGTTACCTCGCCCTTACGAGTACAGTCTGGATCATGATCGCTTCGGATCTGCCAGACCACAAACCAATCGATTTTGATCGACCTCCGCGCGGATAGACACGGCCTTTCGGCCTGCTCGTCCCATAACTTACCAAGCGGAAAATCTCAAAATGACACACAACCGAGCCTTTGGTTCGGGGGCAGACCTGCACGCGTTGCGCCGGCCCCTGATCCTACTGGCGATGATCCTGCTGGCCCTCACGGCCTTTGCATCATCTGCCTATGCCCATGCCGTCACCGCCGGTGACAAGGGCTATATCATGGAGGTCAGCGGGATGAAGCTGATCCCGTTCATGTATCTCGGGGCCAAACATATGGTCACGGGCTATGACCATCTGCTGTTCCTGTTTGGCGTCGTCTTCTTCCTCTACAAGATGAAGCACGTCGCCATCTATGTCAGCCTATTTGCCATCGGGCATTCAACCACCATGCTGGCCGGGGTCTACTTCGGCTGGAACTTCAGTTCTTACCTGATCGACGCCATCATCGGGTTGTCCGTCGTCTACAAGGCGCTCGACAATCTGGGCGCCTATCAGCGGTGGTTCGGCTTCCAACCCAACACTAAGGCCGCGACCCTGATCTTCGGGTTCTTTCACGGGCTGGGTCTGGCCACCAAAATCCTCGACTACAACATCGCCAAGGACGGGCTTTTGCCCAACCTTCTGGCGTTCAATGTGGGCGTGGAACTGGGCCAGATCCTCGCGCTTGCCGCGATCCTGATTATCATGGGCTTTTGGCGTAAGACGGCTGGCTTCTGGAAGCATGCCTATACCGCGAATGTCGTCATGATGTCGGCCGGGTTCATTCTGGTCGGATACCAGTTGACCGGCTTCTTTCTCACGTAACTCAAAGGAAAACTCGAAATGCACAATGGTAACAAACCCACCCCCGAAGACCTGCCGACCTCGGCGCAATTGTTGAAGTCGACTGCAATCGCGGCGGCCTCGGCTGTGGCGATCCTGACGCTGGTAGTGCTGCCTGCTGAATACAACATTGACCCCACCGGCGTCGGCAAAGCCTTGGGGCTCGCCGAGATGGGCGAAATCAAAACCCAGTTGGCGGAGGAAGCTGAAGAGGATCGTCTGATGCAGCTGCAGACCGCACCTGTGGTCGAAGAACAGTCCAGCGTCTCGGGCGGAATCTTTGGTATCTTCTTCGGAGCAGCCTATGCCGAAGAAGTCGTCGCGGCGGAATGGACCGAACAATACAGCCTCATCCTGACACCGGGCGAAGGGGCTGAGGTGAAGTTGGCCATGGAAGAAGGCGCTGAGGCTGAGTTTCTCTGGGTCGCAGAAGGCGGGGTGGTCAATTATGACCTGCATGGCGACGGCGGCGGCAAGGACATCAGCTATGAAAAAGGCCGGGCAGAGCCGCGCGGCGAAGGCGTTCTGACGGCCGCCTTTAGCGGCAATCACGGCTGGTTTTGGCGCAACCGCGACAAACAGGATGTGACCGTGACACTTTACGCGCGGGGCGATTACAGCGAGATGAAACTACCAAAGTAGAAGCGAGGTGGTCCCCCGCCATCTACGGGGGGATCACCACCAGCTACTTGGCCATAGCATTTTTGGCTAAATGTGCGTTCAGCAAGACCGGCTGAACGAGGATATCTATCGTTTACAGCACCACCAAGATCATCGCTCAATCGTCGGGTAGTAGTCATGGTGGTGCTGTAAAATTTCTGCACTAGATTTCTCATAGAGAAGTCCACGATCTGCAAGATGCAGCGGACATCACGCCACTGGTGTGCGCAAGCCAGATGAGTGGGAAAGAGGCATATTCCAGACGCGCCGCACGTATTCTTCGGTGATCTGCGCGACAAGCTGGAGGACCTCGATCGCAAAGGCTCCTACGCGACCTATTGCGCCAGCGAATTTCGCGCGAGCATCGCATTAAGCCTGCTTGCAGCGAATGGACATGATAACATTCACGATGTGCCCGTCAGTTGGAAGGCACGGACCGCCGCAGGCTATCCCACGGAGACAGAAAAGAAAGAATGAACATTGATATGGACAACGTAATCAACATCGACAGCAATCTCAGCGTCGCACGTTTTGCGCCCTGCTCGGCTGACCTAAAGAAGGCCGCCGAGCAGGGCTTTATGAGCATCGTGAACTTTCGCACCAGCGAAGAAAAACAGGAGGTCCAGCCCGGCGAGGAGCAGCGCTTGGCCGAGCGTGCGGGGCTCACATATCTACATCATCCAGTATCTGCGGAGACTTTGGATGATGTGACCGTCGATATATTCCGACACAGACTCGCCAAGCTGCCCACGCCAGTGTTGTTGCACTGCGCCTCTGGCAAGCGCGCGGGCGCAATGGCGCTGATGGCGCGGGCTGTGGAGGACGGGCTGACAGGTGAAGAGGCGATCGCGTTGGGTCAGAAATACGGTCTCGATTTATCCGAAGAGAAAATCGGTGCGTTTGTGAAGTCGTATGCAGATCGGAATGCTTGAGGATTAACTTTTGCCTGCGTGCAGTCCGATAAGAGCTTAGGCAGATCCCTTGAAATGATAAACAATGACGCATTTGCGTTCATTGGCTATTGTGAGGCTAAATCAACCGTAGGGATAAAGGGATGCTAGAGATGAAGCGACTGGTATTGGCGATTACTTTGTTATTTGCAGCTAGTGTGGGGCGCGCGGATGTCACTGTCGGCATCACCAAGGATATGCCGTCCGTCGCTGTGCAGACCCCCGGCGGTCTGGTCGAGATCAACAGGATTCAGGATACCGAGAACGAGATTAAAGGCGAGTGGGCTAAGACCTCGCGTCCGTGTCCCGACTTCTGCATCCAGCCCTTCACCCCCGCCGAAGGTGTGACCACGATCGGCGAGTTGGAGTTAATTGCGATGCTTCAGGACCCTGAGGCAGTTGTCGTCGACAGCCGCACCAGCGACTGGTTTCAGGGCGGCACGATCCCCGGCGCGGTCAATATCCCCTACACCTTCATCCTTGATCAATTGGGCCAGTTAGGCTGCGAGCCAGATTTTGACGGATGGATTTGCGACAGCGCAAAACCAGTGGCGCTGTTCTGCAACGGCATTTGGTGCGGGCAATCCCCGACCGCCATTCGCAACATGATTGAGGCGGGCTATCCCGCGGATCGTATCTCCTACTATCGCGGGGGCATGCAGGTCTGGCGCATGCTGGGTTTAACCGTGACAGGAGAGGACTGAGGGGCTCTTGTATAAGCGTGAGACCCTCAGTGTAAATGTTGCATTCTGAAGCGGCCACGGTAAGCTCGATTACAGGCTAACGCTCAGACCTGATGTGCCCATCTCCCTCCGGAAAACGCGGGAAATTGTATGAACAGCATTGCCGCAATACCGAGTTGTCTAAGACTGCTTTTCCGCTGCCTGCAGGCCTTTGTTTGCGGTGTCGGTCTCTGTTTCAGCAGCGTTGCGGTGGCACAGAGCGCCCCTAGCGAAGCCCGTATAGGGGTGCTGGCTTATCGCGGGTCCGATCAGTTGCAAATCAGATGGCTGGCTCTGCGCGATTATCTCAATGCAACAATTCCCGACTGGTCGTTCGAGATTGTCCCGATAACGCTATCCTCGGCCAATCAGCAGATTGATGCAGGGCAACTGGACTTTCTCATCACCAACCCGGGGCACTTTGTAGCACTGAATAAATCATATCGTCTCAGCGTGCTTGCCTCCCGTTCGCAGTGGAAGTCGGACGGCACCCTGTCTGGCGAATTTGGCAGTACGATCTTCACATTGAAAGGCAGCGGCATTGCTACGCTGAAGGATACCGCGGAAAAGTCGGTCGTCGCGGTTGATCGCAACGCTTTTGGTGGGTTTCAAATGGCGTGGTACGAGTTTGACCGCGCGGGTGTAGACCTGCTGGGGGGCGACCAAGACATTCGGTTTGTTGGCTTCCCCATGGATCAGGTGGTGCTGCAAGTTTTGGCGGGCAAGGCCGATGTTGGCATTGTGCGCAGTGGCCTGATCGAGGAGATGTCCCGCGAGGGGCGCATTGATCCAGAGGCTTTTGCCTACCTCAATACCAATGTGACCTATAGCCACCCTGACAGGGTAAGCACGGGGCTTTACCCGGAGTGGCCCTTCGTCGCGGTCGCAGGGACTAGTCAAACGCTGAAAAACAGGGTCACGCTGGCGCTGTTGCAAGCGCAGGGCAGCCCGATTGCCAAAACACTAGGCGTCACAGAGCTTTGGTCGGCGCCGGTTCCCTACCATGGGGTGCTAGAGGTGCTGGAGGCGTTTAAAGCCCGCACCGCGCGGCCGCAGATTGAAAGCCCATGGCCCATTCGCCTGTGGTTCGGTGGTATCTTCATCCTAGCGCTGATCGCCGCAGGCTTGATCTGGCAGCGGCTGCGGTCAATCAGTACGCCCCGCGAAGAAATTTCAGACCCACCGGATAAAGCCGAAGAAGCGGGTCTAACCCGTAGGGAGCGGCAAGTGCTTGCTCTTGTGGCGCAGGGAGATTCCACCAAAGAGATTGCGATAAAACTGCGGATCAGCCCCAAAACAGTAGAGTTTCACCGCGCGAATCTTTTGCGGAAGTTTGGTGCGCGCACCTCGAGCCAGCTCGTCGCGTTGGCAACCTAGGGTAAGCCCTAGGCGAATTTGGCGCAAAGCTCAGGGCTTCGCTTAGGTTTCACGATCACCCATTCCTGCCATGATTTCCGTGCCCGTGTTTCAAGGGCGAAATCCAGGGAGGATCTTATGAAACGTATTTATTTGATGTGCTTATCCGTCGTGCTACTCGCGGCGGCAATGGTTGCGCAAAGCAGCGATGCCGAGGCGAGCGAGCGATATGGCAAGCAAAAGGTCGTGTATCATATTAACTATGACGGCGGCCCGGAGGACAAGCTTTACCGCGGTGCGATGCAGAATATCCAAAACCACATTAACGCGGTTGGCGAAGAGAACATCGAAGTCAAGATCGTCCTGCATGGCAACGGGCTGGGGCTTTTGTCACAGGCGAAAAGCAATGAGAGCCTGCAGGGTCAGATTTTGGGACTGAAAGGTCAGAACGTCTCCGTACACGTCTGCAACAACACGTTGCAGGGTCGAAATATCTCGTATGAGAACGATCTGTTCGACGTGTTTCAGGAAGACATTGTGCCAAGCGGCGTGGCCGAACTCTCGCATCTTCAGCAAATGGGTTATACTTATATTAAACCCTGAGCCGAGCTAATGCACGCCGAAGTGGGAAGCTGTGTTGCTTGAGGCTGACGCACGAGATGCCCTTGTTTGTCTCGTGCGCCAGTCTTTTCCGCGTATAGTTTGGCCACCAATGGGCTCTCAGGGTTCACTTGCTCCCTGCAAACCGAAGAGTCGCACGAAGGCCACCAGTAAACCGATAATCGAAAACGGCTGGAAGCGAGACGTTGCACATCTGAAATCTGGCGTCATGGGTAGCTATCGCGCGCAGCACCTTGCAATCCATTCAACGCCAGTTTTACCTTTGACCGGGCCGGCGTGTGCAGCCCGGTCAAGTTTTCCAATACTCTTACACGAATGCCTGCGGGTCGGCAGCGCCCTCAGGCGCGGGCCAGAGCCACAGCTTCGAGAAGTGCTGCTTTGTCCATCGCGCCGGGGTATATTGTTGTCCCGATAATGAAGGCGGGCGTTCCCTGTAAACCCATGAGCGATGCCTGCTTTGAGTTGCGGCCCAGAAGCCCGTCCCATTTAGCTCGATCTGCTTTGTAGGCGGCTTCCAGTGCGGAGGGGTCGAAGCCGGCGTCAGAAAGTGTCTGGCGCACGATCTCATCCGACAAACGGCCCTCCGTCGCCATCAGCGCATCACTGGCTTTCTCATAGCCACCGCCTTTGGCGGCTCCGAGGGCCAGTTGGCTTGCAGTCACGGAAGGCGCACCGAAGATGGGCCAGTCCTTCATCACCAAACGAATGTTTCCATCGTTCTCCACCACATCGGTCAGAATAGGGTGGTTGGCTTTACAATAGGGACATTGGTAGTCGAAATACTCTACAATCGTGACGTCGCCGTCAGGGTTGCCTAGCACCGGATTGTCTGGGTCGAACAGCACTTCATCGATGGTCATATCGGCAGTTTCAGCCTTGGCCGCCCCACCTGCAAAGGTCAGGCTGCTTGCGGCGATAAAACCTGCTGCGGTTCCGAGAATGGTGCGTCGCGTTACAAGTGTCATGTGTTGTCTCCTGAGTTTAGGATTGTATCGGAATTGGCAATTGCTTGCCCCGCGAGTGGGACGGTGCCCAAGCCGCTTTCTTCTTCGCTCAGCACGACAACCTTGGCGCCTGACGCCACCCTGTCGTGCAAATCGACGATGTCTTGGTTGAACAGGCGGATGCAGCCTGCCGATTGTGCCCTGCCGATGGAGCCGGGGTTGTTGGTGCCGTGGATGCGATAAAGCGTGTCGCGGCCATCCTTAAACATATAGAGAGCCCGCGCGCCGAGTGGGTTGTCGATCCCGCCCTCCATGCCGCCACGATGCGGCGCATAAAGGTCAGGATCGCGTTTCAGCATGTTGGGCGTTGGCGTCCAGCGCGGCCAGGCGCGTTTGAACGGGATGTTGCCCGTGCCCGAAAAGCCGCGCCCTTGGTCCCCGACCGCGACTCCATATCGCATCGCAGTGTTGTCCTCCATCACGAGGTAGAGAAAACGAGCGAAGGGATCGACCACGATCGTGCCGGGTTTTTCCTTGGTCCGATAGTCGACCAGTTGCCGCCTGTTGCGCTCTGACAAGAACGCATCCGGTACCGCGGGGATTGTCTCTTCTCCATCCTCTATTGCGCTGTAGATCATTTTCAATTCTGGATTTACCAACGGATTTGAAGCTGGCGCGGTTGCGAGCGGCTTGGCGGCCGGCTGCGCACAAGCAGCTAGAAACGGGAGCAAAAGCAGCGCAAGCGCCGCCCTCCCACGGGGGGTATCAATGAACATTGGGAACTCCTTTTAAGTCCTTGATCTGTGCGAGCAGGGCAGCCCGCGAAATCTCGCCGGTTCGCACCGATTGCAGGTGTCCGTCTGACGAGAAAAACAATGTGCTGGGTAGGCCGAGCATGTTCAGCTCGGCCATGAGGTTCATTTGGGGATCAAGGACCATGGCTCCTGTCCTGAGATTGAGGCGGGTAAGGAAATCGCGGATCGTTGCGGCGCTTTCTCCTTGGTTTGCGAAGGCGAATGTCACATCCTGCTCCGCTGCTGCGACCTCGGTCATCATCGGCATCTCGCGGCGGCAGGGCGGGCACCATGTGGCCCAGAGGTTTAGAACAAGCGGTCTGCCGTTTGTTGCCAAGGGTCTCGGATCGCCCCTATCAAGGCTTGCGTAAAGTCCCTCTGGCAGTTGCCGTAGGGCAGGAGCGGGCACCATCAGGCCGACGGCGATCGCGGTCGTTCCTGCCAGTGCGACGGCCGCAAACAGCGGCGCAAAGGTGCTTTGGTGGCGCCACAACAGGACCAGCAGTAAAACGGTCACCCCGCAAATACCTGCGAGCGGATCGAACCCGCCCTGCCAGAAGGCAAAGACATCACGTGGGGATGCCGCGAAGCCGGACAGGTTCGCCAATACGAAACCGACCCGTGCCGTGACCACCCAAGTCACTACCGTGAGCGTCGTGGCCCAATGAATTGCTTTCGCATGCTCTGGCCGCAGACGTGCAGTTAATTCGGAGACAATCAGCAACACAGCCGCAGCAACGAACGCGAGTACCTGTGCCTGTGAGAACACGAGGGGTCCGATAGCAATTGGGTTCATCGGATTGCCTTGAGTGAGGCCAGCACCCGCACCGCCGTCGTATCACCTACGATGCGCGTCGTTGCTGCCTCTTCTCCGCTGCGGTTCAGAAATACCATCGTCGGAGGACCAACGGCCCCTAATTGGTCGAGCATCTCTTGCCCCTGCGGCCCGAAGTCGGACAGGTCCACAGCGATGCTGGCGACGTCTTGCAAAGCCGTCTGAACAGCGGGATCGTTCCAAACTTCGCGTTCAATTACCTTGCAGGTGACGCACCAATCCGCCGTGACATAGATCAGTGCCGGACGGCCTTTGACTGACCTGAGTGCTGCGCTCAGCGCAATGGAGTCTGTCACCTCCGCGAAGCTGGACTTGGCGCCTTGGGCCTGCGGTGCCGCGTTTGATTGCGCCAGCATTGCCAGCGGTCGCAGCGGGTCGCTGCCGCCCATCGCCGCACCAACAGCCATTAAAGCTCCGAAGATCAGCGCGGCGATACCAGCGGTCTTGCCCAGCCGAGCCCACGCACCCGATTCAGGCGACAGACTGTCAAAGGCACCCGCAAACACGCCCGCTGCAATCAAAAGGACGGACCAAGCCGTGAGGATCCCCGCTCCGGGATTGATGCGGCCAACCAGCCAGATCGCCATCGCAAGGAAAACGAATCCGAACACAGGCTTAACCCTGTGCATCCACGCCCCCGCCTTTGGCAGGACCCGTGGCCCAAGCGTGCCTGCGATCAGCAATGGAATACCTTGGCCGACACCCAGCGCGAACAGCGCGCCCGCCCCAAGGGCGACATCGCCGGTACCGGCGATATACAGCAACGCTCCGGCCAGCGGCGCCGTAACGCAGGGGCCCATGATCAAAGCGAGGTGAATCCAAGTGCCGCAGCGCCGGTAAATGTGCCGCGTGACCCTTTTCCTACGCCGGATAGTTTGCTGGTCCAAGCAGCGGGAAGCTGCAACTCGAATGCGCCGAAGTTGGACAGGGCAAGAAGGGCAAAGATCGCGGCGACCGTGTAAAGCGCCGCTGGCGATTGCAGCACCATCTGAAGGTTCTGACCAGACCAAGCCGCCGCCACACCCAGCAGGCCGAATGCCGAGGCCATCGCCAACACGTACACGCCCGACAACGCAGCCCCGCGCCGCGCGGTCAGCTCGGCTCCCTGGCGTGTCAACAGACCGGCAAGGATCGGATACATGGGAAACATGCAGGGGGTGAAGGCCAGCAACAGCCCGAAGAAGAGGAACCCCGCGAGCACCAGCGCCACCCCACCGCGTGCCTGCAGCCCTTCGAGCATGCCCTCGTCGCCTGCGAGATTAAGTTGAGGGGGGGCACCGACAGTCGCGGGGACTTGCGCGGCGACCTCGACCGCACTCAAAGCTTCCTGAACCGGCGGGTAGCAGATGCCGTAATCCTGACAGCCCTGATAGGTCACGACCAGCGAACCTTCGACAGCAGCGAATGCTACCTGAGCTTCGTCATAGTAGATTTCGACCGACCCGAAGGTCGGATCGTCCTTAGTGACTCCGGGCTGAGTGGTGATCGCAACCGCTTTGCCATCGGAAGTTTCTACCTTGAAGAACTCGCGGTAGAGATAGTAGCCCTCCGCGATGTCCCAGCTCAGCAATCTGCTGCCATCACCGTCGACAGAAGCCGTCATCCGGAACGCTTCGGCGACGGGCAGGGGTGCGGACAAGCTGCCGGACCGCGCTTGTACGGATAACGCCTGTGCGAACAGGAGTGATAGCGACAGGGCCAACCTTAGGAAAAATAGGCCGAGGGCGCGCGGTGTGTAGATTAATGAGGGCTGTTTCATGCGGGCTTGCTCGCCTCCCCGCCTTAAGCGAGGCTTAAGGCAAGCCCTGCATTCGGTAGAAAGAGTATTTTTGAAGGGCACCTGATGCGCATCCTGATCGTTGAAGATGACGAGTCGCTGGCCGAGGGCCTCTCGGTCGGATTGCGGCTGTCAGGTCTGACCCCTGAACTGGTCGGTACCGTTGCGGATGCGAATGAGGCGCTGTTGCAGGGCGGGTTCAGCGCAATCGTGCTCGACATCATGTTGCCGGACGGGTCCGGTCTGCAATTCCTCGACGCCCTGCGCAGGGCAGGGGACAAAACGCCGGTGTTGCTACTCACCGCATTGGATCAGGTGCAGGACCGCGTTGCAGGTTTGGACATCGGTGCGGACGACTATCTGGGCAAACCCTTCGATCTGGATGAGGTCGCTGCCCGGCTTCGCGCGATTGTGCGACGGGCCGAGGGGCGCGCCGACGCGACACTGCAGTGGAACGGGCTCGCGTTGGATCCGGCGCGGATGATCGGCAGCAAGCAGGGCCGTCAGATCGAGTTCTCGCCTCGGGAATTCACCATTCTAATTGCTCTGCTCGAACGGCCGGGCGGGATATTGTCCAAAGCCAGTTTGGAAGAACGGATCTACGGCTGGCAGGACGGTATCGAAAGCAACGCTGTTGAGGTTCACATTCATAAATTGCGCGCCAAGCTCGGAGCGGACTTCATTCAAACCGTGCGTGGCGCGGGATATCGGCTGGCAGGAGATTCCGCATGAACTCGATCCGGATACGCCTATTCACCATCCTCATTGTCGCAACGGGGATCGTCTGGCTCTCCGCCTTTTCGTGGGTTCAACAATCCACCCGCGCAAAGGTGGAGCGGGTGTTGGATGCGCGACTGGCAGAAGCTGGCCAGATGGTTTCCTCGCTGATTTCCGATCGCAGGATTGACGTCGCACAGGCCACGGCACTCGCCACAGACAAATTCAGCAGGTCAATAGCGGCTCCTGACTCGGCGGAGTATTCCCACAAGTTGTCTTGTCAAATTTGGTCGTTGGAAGGGGTCTTGGTAGGTAGCTCCGCGAGCGCTCCGGTGGGTAAGCTGACCGACAATGACACGGGGTTCAGCACCAGTCTGGTAGATGGCGAGGAGTGGCGGGTCTATTCGGTCGTGAACGAAGAACTTGGGATGCGCATACTTGTGGGTGATAGCTATGTGGTGCGCGACCGGCTGGTTCGCGACGTAACAACCGGTCTGCTTTTGCCTGCGCTCTTTATGTTCCCCATCCTCGCATTGTTGATCTGGTTTAGCGTGCGCCGGGGGTTGCGCCCGCTTGACCAGATGGCCGAAGCGTTGTCAGACCGTGCGGCAGATGACCTCAGCCCAGTGTCTGTGCTGCCCCTGCCTCAAGAAGTTAAGCCCATGGGTAATGCGTTGAACGGGCTCTTCTCAAGGGTGGCAGACATGCGGGAGCGCGAAAAGTCGTTCACCTCTTTTGCTGCGCATGAATTGAAAACCCCCTTGGCGGGGATCAAGACGCAAGCCCAAGTGGCGGCGATCTCGCAAGATCCGGCAACGCGCCTGCAAGCGCTGAACCGCATCCAACAAGGGGTCGAGCGCGCCGACAGGATGGTGCGCCAATTGCTGGCACTTGCCGCGCTGGAAGGGCAGGAAAGCGCAAGCCACGCTAAGGCCTCTGTGGCCTCAGTGGTCCGCGACGTGGCCAGCGACCTGACCCGCATCGCCACTGACCGGAACATCGGGATCGACATCAAAGACCTCGACGCCGGAGGGATGCGGGCTGATGCAATCTTGCTCAGTGTTGCGGTACGCAACGTGGTGGAAAACGCGATCATTGCTGCGCCGGACGACAGCCGGGTCGAGATTGCGGTCATAGGCGGTGCCGATGGCTGTCTTGTCACAGTTTCAGACCGTGGGCGCGGCATCGCTGATGCCGACCGGTCTCAGATTTCAGATCGCTTTTTCCGCGGTAAAGGCGCTGCGGATGGCGGAAGTGGCTTGGGGTTGTCTATCGTTGCCACGGCCTTGCGTCGACTGGGTGGGGAGATCGAGTTTCGGCCGCGTGCAGGTGGTGGCGAAGTGGTGACGCTGCGCTTGCCGAGCCATACCGATAACCAAGGCTGACGAGGGGACGCCACTATTTTCCTCCAAGATCTCTGATTGCCAGTTCAACGCAGCAGCCGGGATGAAATTTGGTAGGAGCGGTGACGCGATGCATATGATAGCGGGTAAGGGGCTGGCCGAAGATGGTTGCGGACGCGCACCATCCTTTTCGAAACAATTCCATAGCAGCAGCGTTGACCAACGAGTTGCGAAACAGACCGAAAGGGGTTTTCGATGGATTATACGATCAATCGCCTGATAGCAGACGCCGACTTTAAAGATGTGGATGCACGCACCCGTGCGGCTTTGGCTGACAAGGGCTTCGGCATTTTGACCGAAGTCGATGTCACCGCCACCATGAAAAAGAAGCTCGACATCGAGATGCGGGCTTACAGCATCTTGGGCGCGTGTAATCCGAAGATGGCCCATCAGGCCATCGAAATCGAGCCGCGTGTCGGCGCGATGTTGCCGTGCAATGTGATCCTGCGAGACGTCGAGGGCGGGGTCGAGGTCAGCGCGATTGACCCTGTGGCGTCAATGCAGGCCATTGATAACCCAGAACTACACGCCGTGGCCGGACAAGTGCGAGACTTGCTGGCCGACGCCATCGCTGCCATTTGATGAGCGTGCGTGGCTATCTCCTTACAGCGATTGCCGTTCTCGGGATCGCCGCGCTCGGGATTTGGTGGCTTTCGCCTTCGACATTTGGCGATCTCCGACAGCTTTTGAACCGCGACGCGCTTGAGCAACTGGTCGAGCAATCCGGTCTGTGGGGGCCGCTGGTGATTATTGGTCTGATGATCCTTGCCGTCGTTGCCAGCCCGCTCCCTAGCGCCCCGATTGCCATGGCTGCAGGCGCCGCTTACGGCCATGTCTGGGGAACGGTTCAAGTTGTCATTGGGGCTGAAATAGGCGCTCTGATCGCCTTTGGCCTTGCCCGTGTGCTAGGGCATGACACGCTGCGGCGAGTGTTCGGAGAGCAGATCGACACGGGATTATTCGGGTCGCAGAACGCGCTGACTGGGACAGTGTTTGTCAGCCGTCTGATGCCGTTCCTCTCGTTTGACCTCGTCAGCTATGCGGCGGGCCTCAGCAATCTGCATGCTTGGCGTTTTGCCTTGGCGACGCTGGCCGGGATCATACCTGCCAGCTTCTTGATTGCCCATGTCGGCGCCGAAGCCGTGAGCGGAGATATGGGGCGAGCCACTTGGGCGGTGCTTGGTCTTGGCCTCGTCACAGGTCTGCCCATACTTTGGGTCGCGGTCCGTCAGCGTGGTAACAAGAAGAGCAGTTAACGTTGGGCAGTTTACGTATGTCCGATTATTACACGTAGCATGAGGCTGCCTCCGTCCGATACTCTTAGGTCTGATCGAACCAGTTTCCTTACACAATGGTGACTTGGCCTGCACCGGCAACGCTCTTTTGGTCGTTCCAAGCTGGATCAGCAAACCAGCGTTCCATCGCAGTGATTGCCGTGATCTCAAGATTTTTTCGATCCGTCCCGAATGCCTCAGGCACGCCTTGCGCTGTGATGAAGCTGACGGGGTATTGCGCGTTGGGATCAAGAGGGCCACCTTGGGTGAAAGCGCCAACGATCCGTTGCGATTTCGGGTTCTCCAGCTTTAATTGTAGCGACAATCCTCGAAACCGTTTTAAGTATCCACCCATCTGATCGAACGGATCGCAAGCAAACGTGCGTTCGATGTTTTCTTCCATCATCTTCAGGATTTCTTGGCCATACATTGTGACAGTCGAAACCGGTGGATTGACGGGGACGATGTTCCACAAATCGTTACAGGTCACGTCCCCTGGCGGAACGGGCACGCCGTAGCGCCATCCGTTTGAGAAAGCAATTTCAGTTCCTCCTGCCTTTGCAACCGCTGCTAGCAGGACATCATCCATTGGGGCAGTCAGACATGTATTGCGGTGCATGGCGATGGGGGTGCGGCCGACGATCCGCGTCAGATCCTCTCCCTTGCTTTGCGCCTCTGCCACAAGTGCGGCCATCTCGGCGTCTTCGGTAATTGTGTCATCAATCTGGATGAGACTATGGGAGCTTTCCACAATCTGACCGTCCGCGACCGATAAATCTAGTCGACCGATAAACGCGCCGTGGCATCCGGACTGGATTATTAGGGTTTCTCCGACCGCGACAGGTTCGCTTAGTCTGTTATGGGTATGTCCACTGAGGATAACGTTAATGCCGCCAACCTGACGTGCAAGCTCTAGGTCCTGCGGCAGCCCTAGGTGGGACAAAACGATGACTAGATCCGCGCCTTTTGAGCGGAGCGCCGCGCTCTCAGCCCGCGCTTCGTCCACGCCGTTCGTAAACCGCACACCTTCGGAAAAATGCGGGGGCATGCTTTTATCGATGATTGTCGCAGCAATGCCAATGAC
Source organism: Sulfitobacter brevis (assembly GCF_900112755.1). Taxonomy (GTDB): domain Bacteria; phylum Pseudomonadota; class Alphaproteobacteria; order Rhodobacterales; family Rhodobacteraceae; genus Sulfitobacter; species Sulfitobacter brevis. The sequence goes on from NZ_FOMW01000008.1 coordinate 45,133, forward strand.
CCCGATTTGCAGGCCTCCGACCTCCCTCATGACCGTTGCGGGGAAAGGCCTGGTGTTGTCTCCCTTCCGGTAACAGTTTGCCGCTAGAAGAGGATAAGATAGTCGCGCCGCGAGTTCTTCGACATGCGCTGGACCCCATGCGAATTCCCAGTGAGCGGTCATAGCTGCAAGGCCAAGGGCATTGATCGGTGGAACCAGGGCTTTGCCCTTGGTTGTCACGGCAAGATGGGTACCGTGAAAGGTGTCACCGTTGTCCAGCGCGAGCGTTGCGCCCGAGGTTTCAGATTTGATCCGATCAAAAAGTGTTTTGATCCGCGCTAAACCGCCGAGCATCGGATACTCCGGCCCAGCGGCGGTCCAAATCAGTTCAGGGTGCGGGGTCAGATACCCGTGCAAATCGTTCATTTGCAGCAGTGTGATACGAGACATTTTTTCCCCATTCCAATAAGTAATTCCAGGTGGGCTGAACGCTAGTCAAATTGCCGTTGCCACCCATGGTTGCCAAAAATGGATGCGCCCATTTCTCCTTTGAGGAATGCAAAAAACTGTGTAACTTCATCACTATCTTTGCCCTTTTCAGTCCGTGCGATCGAGGCGTCCCTATAAATAGTGAGGTCGGGCTCGGTTGGAACCAGATCTGCAATGTCAGGATTGTCGATCTGCCAATGGTTCCATATCAGCCAAGCGTCAATGCTGTCGTCGCTGTTCCAGATGTCTCGCGCGGCACCGCTGTTCGGGGCCAAAATGTCTATATGCGAGCGGAAACTTTTCATTGCATCCACATCGCGCAGTCGGCCGACAACATCTTCCCACATTCCAACCTGACCGGCGCCGTCAACTACCATCAGTCCGAGATCACGGCTGGCCAAATCGGCAATACCTTTGATCTCTTTCGGGTTCCCTTTGCGTACAAGAATGGCAGAGGGTCGCAGAAATAGCGGTTCTACGCTTTCGTTAATGATGCCACCATGTGCAGTGATAAAGTCATCCATCATGTTCTGGGAGCCGCTAAAGATTGCATCGGCATCAATCTTTGCTGACTCCATCCACTTGGATGCAGGCCCCGCTGTGACCGTGACGGCAATGCCGGTTTGCTTTTCAAAGGCCAGAGCCGCCTCTTTCATCGCTGGCGTCGGACCCCCAGGCCCAAAAATCGAGATGTCGGCGTTTGCTGAGGAAGTGGCCAGAGTTGCAATTAATGCAAGGTAGACAATTGAGGACCTCGTAGCCATGTTGTGTACCATCCATTTTGTTATGTATGGTTAAACATTCAAAGTTTGATATATGTTCCGCCCTAAAAGAATTTAGTTTGGGGTATTTTGATCTGACGATGCTTTGAGATTCGCGGCAAACATGATGGGCGGGTTGTTCCGCTTAGTGCGTCGGCCGACGATGAGTATTGACCAACGCCTTTTATGGGAGAGGGCGCTGTAAGGGCATACCTGAACTGTGGGGTGAGATGCGCCAGCTCTCATGCTGCATCATGCATTTAGGTCAGCAACCCGCAGGAAGCGATCTTTGCAAAGTTGGGGCATTCCCGGCCTTATGTCTCAAACGCACCAAGGGCGAAAAGCCCTGCGCACCAAGCGGGTGTAGTGATGATTAAGATGCTGGCGCAACTGGTGTTAAGCTTAGGTCATTTTTCCGCCGGGCATCGGGGAGGTGTATATGTCCGATCCTGCTGTGGGGATTTTTTGGAATGTGAGTGTCAAGCTTTTAGAGACCATCAACTTAAGTAGGGATGATGGTTATGACAAAAAGCAAAATGGCAAATACTCGCCAGAGGTCCGCGCACCTGCGGTCCGGATGGTGTTTGAGCATCAAGGTTCATACGGAAACGCAAGCGGGCGCGATTGCGGTTACTGCACCCAAGATTGGCTAAGGCTGGCATCGAACCGTCGGTCGGCAGCGTCGGGGATTCCTACGACAACGCCCTCGCTGAAACGATGAATGGTCTCTACAAAACCGGGCTGGTTCATCGTCAGGGCCCGTGGCGCAACATGCAGAATCTGGAAATACCCACCCTTGGCTGGGTCGATTGGTTCAACAACCGGCGTCTGCTTGGTCCCATCGGAAACATCCCGCCAGCGGAGGCTGAACAGAACTTCTATGCACAGCACGACGTGCTCGATATGGTCGCGTAAAATGAAGCTACAGGTCGCCGGTGAGACCGGGGCGATTCACCCCTGAATTTGGGATTTCCACAGAAACGGGTGCAAAATCAGCAAAGATTGTTGGAATGAACGAATTTCGCACCCCGCATGTTACGCTGACTTGACCCCACTGGCAGCGACCAGCCTTCGCTAACTGGTTAAAATCTATCTACCGATCATCCATGAGCCCTCAGGCCAGAAAGCATGAAATGCGAAGGCAAACATCACATCGTGCGCCACGTCGCGCCCCTGATCGTCGCGGACACGGATCGTCCCGACATCACGCCCCTTCGCAATTATATCTGTATCCAGGGCTGACGCCTGTCCTGCTTCCCAACTGATTTTGATCCCTGCTTCATCCACGCCGCCTTCGTCGCGAACCCGAGAAACGGGCCAGGCTTTGTTGCCGACCCTAACGACCCTTGCCACCGGAGAAATGCCATGCGGTGGCATCTCTCCATTGTACAGGAACGGACGAGCCGAAGTGTCATACCCCTGATAGGGATTGCGACCATAAGCCCGCGATGTCGCCGGTTGTTTCATCACCAATCCAGTCCCGCTGTTGCGTTCACGAAACTGAGACCAACTTTCCATCCAACTGGGCAACATCTTCAATTCAGTGCCCGTCAGATTCCCAACGATTGCCTCGCCGGTGGCCTGTTGCCACCAGCTTTGCGTCTCACGGTCGAACATCACCATGTCGGAGTTGCGCAGCTTACCTGAAACGCCAAACGTCAGGACGCCGTGGTCTGTCTGCCTGTCGAAAGTGACACCGGAGTTGCAAAGCGGGCAGAACGTGACAGCGATTGGGGCACCGTCAATGGTGTCGTTGACGATCTCGTGCCAGATCAGGTAGCGGATCGGATAAGCCCGCTCCCTTTGGCCGGCGATCGCCACAGTAAGCACGGGCTCATTGGCCTCCAGACGGCCTTCTTTGACATCGCTTTGAAATTTAGGAGTGTTGATCGCTGGGATACCATCTTTGGGAGGGCCACCTGACAGAATTTCTGTCCAGCTCTTTATACTGGTTTTGCTGAAGTTTGTGGTTGGCCACTCTTGCTTCCAGATATCCGGTTCTGCAAGGGCAGGGGTGTTGACCAACAAAAGGGCAACCATTATCTGTATCAGTCGCTGCATCGGCACACTCCATAGATCACGGGTTTATCGTATGATGCATGTCGAGGGAGGGTCTGCCTAGCCAAGCCACGGCAATGTGAGAACTCGGTAATTGGGGTTAACTGCGCAAATTGCGAGGTGCCTTTCCGCCCAAGCTGGACCTTTATGTGTTTCGCCGCTCGCGATCGCTGTACTCTAAGTGCTGAGGCTGCGCTTGGCTTTACCATAGCTATTCACAGTTAAAATGCTTCCCAGGATTGCAGTAGCCGAATGTCGCAGAAGGGGACGAGCTGCGCGGACCTTCTGAGTCCTGAAACCGCGTGCACTGTGTTGCCGCTATCCCAAACCAAATGTTGGCGTATCGCTCGCTGATCGAAAACCAGAGGGCGACTTCGCAAAACGATCTGAACGCTGAATACTCTTAAGATCGCGCTTTAAGGAGGCAACAGTCGATTTTACTTTGCGGCCGAAACACCTTAATGGAATCGTAGAAACTTCTGGGATATTTACTGATGAACACTCGAGTTTGGCTTGTGGGATGTGCGGCTTTGTTGGTTACAGCCTGCGGGGATGTGCAGAGCACGACTGGCAGCCCCGCCGAGGGGTTCTTCAAAGAATTGCCTGAAGGCGTTCTTGCTATCGCAGCAAAGAACCAAGATCTGACCACCGTTCGGATAGACCCTGCTGATGGTTGTTATGTCTATCGACATGTCGGCCCTGTCGAAACGACATTTCTGCCGCTGCGTGCGGATAATGGCCGGCCGATTTGCAGCCGCCCAGCTGTTACAGGATGAAAAGGAAAAGCGCTTGGCGCTTTTCTCGTTCGTTGCCCTAACTCAAGCGGGTTAGCTGTTTGCAGTAGCCAGTTCTTCCGGAGCATATAGGATCGCTGTGGAGCCAGAACTAACCTGCTCATAAAGATCATTTATATGCGGCATAATCATCCGCACGCAGCCGGAACTGGCTCTGCCACCAATCGAACGTGGGCTGGGTGATCCGTGGATGCGCAGATAAGTGTCTCTATTTCCAACAAAGAGATACAAAGCGCGTGATCCAAGCGGATTTGAGGGCCCGGCATCCATGCCATCCGCATGCTGCTCATACAATTCCGGATCGCGCTTGATCATCGCCGGGGTCGGCGTCCAAGTTGGCCACTTAGCTTTGCGCCTGATAGAGTAAGTTCCCGGTTCATAGAGGTTACCCCGTGCGATGGCCACGCCGTACCTCATTGCGGTGCCGTTATCACGGATGTGGTACAGATAGCGCGCAACAGCATCGACATGGATATCACCCGCAGTCAGGTTTGCATTTGCTTCGACCACGCGAGGAAGGAACCGCGATGCGACACCCCAAGGATTGGTTGTGCTGGGGTCGTAGCCGGCAGGCGTCACTTGCGCGTCCCATGCATCCCACTTCGACCGATCTGTTGTCGCCGCAACTGCGGATGAAATTGAAAGCGGTGCGGAAAATAGCGCTGCAGTAGAAATGATGAAATGGCGTTTGGTTAACATATTTATGCTCCTGATCGTCTTCTAACTTAATCAGCTGCACAGAGTCCATATCTGTGCCCGGGTTGCTGATCGTTGAGCTGCCGCTGAACCAGAGATCACTACCTTCAATTTGCGAATTAGACTGGCCATTTCTAAGGTGCGTTTCATATAGCTCACGGAAGCTTGTGCTCATCGTGGGATGTCCCCGGTGAAGTGGTCCACCAATTGGGATATGATCATCCCGTTTTAGGAGGACTAAACGATAGCTGGACAACGGGAAAAGCCAGAAGGCTGATTAACCGCGCGGTATTCTATACGTTACGCGAAGCTCAGATCCTGATCGAGCGTTGGCGGCGCCACTTCAACACAGTCAGACCGCATAGCGCGCTGCGCTACCGCCCGCCCGCCCGCGCCACAAAGCATGATGCCGATAAACCAGAGGCCGACCATGCATTAACATTCAAACTGGACCACCCGATGGGGGCACTCCAACGGGGCTGGACTGGGACCTGCCTGACTTCAGCACCATCTGCCGACGTCAGAGGACGCTTGTGGTGAACATTCCGTATCGCAGCGCGAAGGGCCCATTGCACCTGCTTATCGATTGCGCAGGAATCAAGGTCGAAGGGGAGGTCGAATGGAATGCGCGTAAGCATGGCGGCCCCAAACGGCGCGTCTGGCGCAAGAACCACATCGGCATGGATGAGCAGACGTTGGAAGTCAGAGCGGCCGAGATCACGGGTAGCAACACCGGGGATGCACCGATATTGCCTCATCTACTCGACCAGATCCCGCGCGATCAGGAGATTGGCAGTGTGACCGCGGATGGAGCATACGACACGCGCAGATGCCACAACGCTATCGCTGACCGCGGAGCTGCTGCGGTCATCCGGCCACGCAAAAATGCCCAGCCATGGAAGCCAAGCAATGCCGGTGCCATCGCCAGGAACGACGCACTCAGCGCGTCAAAAAATCCGGGTCGGGCACTTTGGCGGAACTGGAGCGGCTGCCACCGCAGAAGCCGCGTCGAAACAAAGATGCATTGCATGAAACTGCTCGGCCAGCGACTGATGGCACGGCACTTCGACCGCCAGGTGGCCGAAGTTCAGGTGCGCATCGCGGTCCTGAATGGTTACACCGCCCTTGGCATCCCCATCACAAAGACCGTGGGCTAAATCCGTCTGGGGAAAGGGGAGCCATGTCCGTCAACTGATTTGCGCAACAGAGTCCCTTCACAATCCGCGCGAGGCTCGTCTTCACACCGAGCGCCGAGATCGCAATCACCAGACACCAGCGCGAAAATACATTGAGCAGCGCGAGCAAGGGCGCGGGCAGCAAGCCGAGATTGGCTACCATCGCACATCCAGCGAACATCGGCAGGAACCATGGTATGCCCACACGTTGCTGCTGTGCGCCGCGGAAGCTGAGCATTGTCACCAACATGACGATCGGCAAAAGTGCGACGCGCAGAATTTTGACATAGGTGGCGATCACGCCCGCCTCTTCGCTAATTGAATAGCCCGCGCCGACGACCTGCGCCACGTCGTGGATTGTCGCTCCGACAAGAAAACCGCTTTCGACGTTATTGAGCCCCAAGGACTGGAAGAGGATCGGACGCCATCCGGCGGCCTAAAAGGTAGGACATCAAGGCGCCGCAAGCCAGCGTCGCGAGAACAAATGCGATGACTGCGATGATGGGGGCGAACCCTAGGCTCATCACCTCCGCCAGACCGAGCCGCAGGCCCAGAAGCCCGACGCCAAAGCGCAGCAGGGTCTTGGCGGCAAAGTCGATGCCCGTAGCGCAAGTCTCATCCTCTGACAGGAAGTGAAACGCAATGCCGATGAGCAGCGCAAAGAGCATGACGGGGGCTCCGTAATGCTCGGACAGAAAGCTTGCGGCACCGGCGATGACCGTGGCGAGCAGGAGGCCGCCCGCCCGCATAGGGCGTGACCTGTGATGTCACGGGGATGAGCTGGGGTCTTCCTGGCGGTGGCCGGTTCAGGCCGGTTGTTTCCTAAGCCGTAAATCGGCGGCACGGGCATGGCCTTCCATCCCTTCCACGCGACTGATCCGCGCGGTACGCAGCGCCAGTTCGTGCGAGGCTGCCGCGTTGCAGCGCTGCCATGTCACTGTTTTGGTGAACTTATGCACTGAAAGTCCGCCGGTATAGCGCGCCGCACCGCTGGTAGGCAGCACGTGATTGGGGCCGGAAGTTTTGTCGCCGAAGGCAACGGTGGTTTCTTTGCCAAGGAAGAGCGAGCCATAGGCCGAGAGGCGCCCGAGCCACCAATCAAGGTCTTCGGCTTGCACCTGCAAATGTTCCGGGGCGTAGCCATCGGCGACCTGCGCCGCTTCTTCGCGGCTGTCGCAGAGGACAACCTCGGCACGCTCGTGCCATGCGGTCCGCGCGGCGGCGCCGTTGGATTCAGGCAGGCTGTCAATCATCGCAGCGACGCTGGCCATGACCGTATCAGCCAGACCCTTGTCAATCGTTACCAACCAAACAGGGCTGTCGGTGCCATGCTCGGCTTGGCTGACCAGATCCCAAGCGACCGTTTCCGCGCAGGCGGTATGATCGGCCACTACAAGCGAGTCTGTCGGCCCTGCAAACATATCGATGCCGACCTCGCCAAACAGCATCCGCTTGGCCTCGGCCACATAGCTGTTGCCGGGACCGACGAGGATATCGGCGGGCTTGCCGCCGAAGTAACCTTTGGCCATCGCCGCAATGCCCTGCACGCCGCCAAGGTTCAGGATCAGGTCGGCGCCGGAAAGCTCCATCGCAAAGACGATCGCGTCGGGGATGCCGACATTGGGTCGAGTGGGGGAAACGGCGGTAATGTGCGGCACACCCGCGACCTTGGCGGTGGTGATCGTCATCAAAGCGCTTGCGATATGGCTGTAGCGCCCGCCGGGCACGTAACATCCCGCGCTGCCCACGGGGATTTGCTTTTGTCCGGCGATCAATCCCGGCATCACCTCGATTTCGCATTCCCCCATCGTCGCCTTTTGTGCCTCGGCGAAGCGGCGGATATTGGCATGGGCGAAACGGATATCGTCCTTGAGGTCTTCAGGCACCCGCGCGCAAGCGGCCTTGCGGGCCTCTGCGCTGAGCGCGATTTCTCCGGTCCAACCGTCGAGACGCTCTGCATAGTCGCGCACCGCGGCCTCGCCCTCCCGTTCGATATTGGCCAACATGATAGCAACGATGTCGCGGATATCCTTGTTTTCTGTCGAAGGGCGGGGGGCGGCCTTTTTCAGATAAGTAATTGCCATGAGGTCAGCTCGATTTCTCTAGGGTGTGGGCATGTATCGCGGTGGCCAGAACGTCGATGGTGTCGAGGACGGGGACGGGGGCGGTCAGGGATGGTGCGAGCAGCGAGAACTCGGAGCAGCCGACGAAGAGCAAATCGGCGCCTTTGCGTACGAGTTCGGTCGCGGCATCTGATAGGATGTGATGCGCCGCTGACGTTGGACCGCTGGCTTTGATGTCACGGATCGCGTCGAGCATCCGGTCGATATTGTCGGGCCAGACGGCGGTAAGGCCCGCATGGAACAGTGCCGGATCGAACACGCCAGCGCGCTGTACAGCGGGTGATGCAAGGATGCCCATACGAGCGCCATGGGAGGTGATCTCAGCGGCGCGCGCGACGGCAAGATCGACCATATTCAGCAGTGGTATTGTCACCGAGGCTTCAATCTGCGGCGCATAGTGGTGCGCGGTGTTGCAGGGCATCGCCAGCGCGGTGGCGCCCGCCGCTTGCAGCCGCCGTGCCATTTCGGCGAGAACTGGGCTTGGGTCTACGCCGGTACCGTCGATCAAATGAGCGATGCGCGAGGGAACTTGGGGGTTCATGTCGATCAGCAGTGGCAAGTGGTCGGCGTCGTCGCGGGCTTTGACAGTGGCCAACAGCCGCTGTTGCAGCAGGATCGTCGCCTCCGGCCCCATGCCGCCGAGAATGCCAACAACGTTGCGGCTCAAGGTGTGACCTCGCGGACGGCGTCGCAGATCAGCGCGCCGATTTGGGCGCAGTCGGCTTCCGAGAAGCTAAGCGGCAGGCGCATGTCAAAAAGCGTGGCAAGGATGCGGTCGGTCGCGGGCAGGTTTTGGGGCGCGGTGTAGCGCCAGGAATGATGCGACGAGGTAAACCCAAGAGGCTGCGCTGCGCCGAACCATTTAAGCGCGACCCCGCGGGCCAGTGCTACGGCCAGCAGGGCGCGGCATTGCGCAGCTGTGAAATCAGGCAGGCGAAACTGGATCGAAGAGCCGACGTGGACCTCCCGAGCGGGCAGGGTGATGGTGACGATCTGTCGTTGCCTCTGTAGCGCTTTTTCGACCACGGTGTCGCGGGCGTTCCAGCGGATAATATTCTGCTCAAGCCCGGCAAGTTGCGGGCGCAGAATGGCGGCGCGCAGGGCGTCCATCCGCGCCGAGCAGTTTGGCATGTCGTAGCGGGCATCGTCGAAAGCGTCTTCGGCAGGACCGGCGCCGTGACGCGCATAGAGCATATAGCTGCCCGAGAGGATCGTCGCGCGGGCGACCAGTTCGGGATCATCGGTGGTGAGAAATCCGCCTTCGCCGGAATTCATATGCTTGTAGGTTTGTGTGGAAAAGCAGGCAACCTTGCCGAAATTGCCGGAGCGTTTCCCGTCCCATCGCGCGCCCAACGTACGCGCGCAATCCTCGATCACCGTGACTTCGGTAGCGTCGCATATCTGCATCAGCCGTTCCATGTCGCAAAGGTGGCCGCGCACGTGCGAGAGCAGCAGAAAACGCGCGCCAAAACGTGCGATCTTTGCGGCCAGATCGTCCAGATCCAGTCGCAGGTTCACATCAATCCCGACCAAAATAGCTTTGCCGCCGGCCGCCTTGATCGCAGCATGCACCGGAGCAAGGGTGGAACCGTTGGTCAGCACCGTATCTCCGGCGCTGACCCCATAGGCACGCAGGGCAATTTGCAGCGCCTGACCGCTGGAGGTGACGGCGAGGCAATAGCTGCTGCCTTGCCAGTCCCGATACTCGGCCTCCAACTGCGCCACCTCACCGGCCTCTTCGCCGATGAGGTTGTAGCGGTGCAACCGTCCCGATTGCAGGGCCGCGACAGCCGCGTCGGGGATCGGCTCCTGCTGGGTGAATGGTCCGGTGTACTTCCGGGCGGCGACGGCTTCCATGGTTACAGGGTGACCCAGCGGTCTGAAGTGTCGAAAGCAAAGTCATAACCGCCGAGTGCTGCGGCACCGCCGGTGTGCAGAAAGACAACGCGCTCGTCCTTGAACGCGCCTTTGCGGGCCAGATCAATCAGACCAGCCGCGCCCTTGGCAGAGTAGCAGGGGTCAAGAAGGATGCCCTCAAACTCGGCGAACATGCGGATCGCCTCGATGCCGCTTTCGGTCGGGATGCCATAGCCTTCGCCGACGTAATCGGTGTTTGCGATCACGTCTTCACGCTTGACGATGCCGGAGCAGCCAAGCTTGTCGACAGTTTTGCAGGCCAGATCATAGACCATCTGTTCTTGCTTGGGCTGTGGCGCGCGGGTGCCGATGCCCAATATCGGGATCTGTGCGTTCATGGCGCTCATGCCCGCGACCAACCCCGCCTGCGTGCCGGACGACCCCGTGGCATGGACCAGACGGTCGATCTTCATGCCGGAGGTATTCACTTGATTGAGCAATTCAAAGGCACAATTGACGTAGCCCAATGCACCGGTCGGGTTAGAGCCGCCCCCCGGAATGACATAGACATTGTGCCCTTCCGCCCGCCTTTTCTCCGCTGCACGTTCCATCTCGGCGGGCATGTCGTGGCCAGCGGCGAATTTTTCGGTTGTCGCCCCGTGCAGGTGATCCAGCAGGACGTTGCCGTTGGTGTTGTAGTTGGGGTTGTTATAGCCGGTGCGGTCCTCAAGGAGGATATGGCAGGCAAGGCCCAGCTTTGCGGCATAAGCGGCAGTCTGGCGGCCGTGATTGGTTTGGGTCGCGCCTTGGGTCATCACCATATCGGCGCCTTGCTCAATGGCTTCGGCCATCAGGAATTCCAGCTTGCGGGTCTTGTTGCCGCCGGTCGACATGCCGGTGCAATCGTCGCGCTTGATCCAAAGCTCAACCCCGAGCTCCTTGGAGAGGCGCTTCATCGGCTCCAGTGGTGTGGGCAGATGGGCGAGGTGAACGCGCGGAAAACGGGAGAGATGCATTATGGGATCCTTGTAATCTTGGCTGGGGCAGGGGCCGGTTGGCTTGGCACGCCGGTTAAGCCCGACGCTTTAACAGGGATATATCGAATTCGCGGGCATAGTTCTTGGAAAAATTTGTGCAGCGGGCGAATTCGCAAACGACCGCGAATTTGGTGATGTGTAAATTGCGCTGCTCTACAGCGCAGCGCATCCGCACAAATCCCTGCAACCAGATTGATCACGTCGGAGGGTGTCATGTCTTATCCGCGCATTCGGGAATAGTCGGGATCGTAAGGGGAGGGGTCGATCACTTCGGCGGCAACAAGCTCTCCGCAACGGTCCAGCTGCAGGATAGTGCCCGGCGTGCTCAGGCTGGGATCCACAAAGGCATAGGCAAGATTGAGCCCGACACGGTGGCCCCAGTCGCCGGAGGTAATTGTGCCCACAACCTTATCGCCCTGCATCAACGAGCCGCCGCCAATGGCTGGCCCGTCGGTGGTGTCGATCTTGAGGCTCACAAGCTTGGCACGAGGGCCTGCTTCCTGACGCTTGAGCAGCGCATCACGTCCGATAAAATCACCCTTGTCGATTTTGACAAATCGGTCGAGGCCGGTCTCGAAAGGGTCGAACTCTGTCAGCAGATCGGCCTTCCAATGCAAGAAGCCCTTCTCCATCCGCATCGCATCGACAGCGCGGGCACCAAAGAGCTTCATGCCATGCGCCTCGCCCGCCATTCGCAGCGCTAGATAGGCGGCATAGAGCGAAGCATTGGGCACATGGATCTCATAGGCGTGCTCGCCGGAAAAGCTGATGCCAAGCACGGTGGCGGGGGAGAAGCCGATGTAACATTCGCGCAGGCTGAGCCACGGCAGAGCCTCTTTGGACCAGTCGCCACGCGCGCAGGCCGAGAGCACGTCGCGGGCTTTCGGTCCGGCCAGCACGAGGATGGTCTGATCATTTGTAAGGCTGCGGATCTGCACGTCTTCGCTGGGGTGGAGGTGCGCTGTCAGCCAGTCCATGTCGTGGAATTCGCTGGCTGCCGCCGAGCCGTACCAAACCCGCTGCGCGCCGCGATCAGAGGCGGGAAGGTTCGCTATCGTGGCCTCGCCTTTGACCATGCCGTGATGGTTTAGCAGGTAGCCCAGCCCGACACGGCCATCGCGCTTGGTGACCGCCCCGCAGAACATCCGGTCAAGAAAGATATGGCGGTCGGCACCGGTAATCTCGAAACGGTTGAAACCGTTGACCTCGCACAGGCCGACATTTTCGGCGACATTCTTCACCTCGGCGGCAACCACGCCAAAGGCTTCGTCAAAGTTGAAGCTGAGGCTGGGGTGGAAGTCGGGCGTTGGTTTGATGTAATCGACCCGCTCCCAGCCGTTGACCACAGTGAATTCCGCACCTTCGGCCGCCATGATCGGGGTCAGCGGTGTGGTCTTGGCCGGACGACCCGCCGGGCGGTGCTCGTGCGGAAAGTGGAAGCGGAATTCGTTCTGGTAATCCTCGATGGCCTTGAGGGCCGTCAGCTCCACATTGGTGTGGCCGGTAAAGCGGCGCGGGTCGATGACCCATGTGTCATATTGCGCTTCGCCGTGCACGATCTGCTGGGCCAGCAACCACCCGTGACCGCCGCCTTCGCCCAAACCCGCGCGCAGGCCGATGATACAAAAAGCATTGCGCTTGCCGGGGATCGGTCCGACCAGCGGCGCGCCGTCGATGGTATAGGTGATCGGACCGTTGACGATTGCGCGGATACCGGTCTCGGCCAATGCGGGCATACGCTCGAAAGCGCCTTCTAGCACATCCATCACCCGTTCGAGATCGTCAGGGCAGAGCGCGTTGACGAAGTTCGGGTCAATCCCGTCCATGCCCCAGGTCTTGCACCCCTGTTCGTAAAATCCGATCAGCAGGCCGCTCTTTTCCTGACGGCAGTAGTAGTCGGAAATCGGGCAGCGCAGCAGCGGCATCCGGTGGCCGGCCTCGACAATGGCGGGAATATCCTCGGTGAGAAAATACTGGTGCTCCATCGAGGCGACCGGATGGTGCACACCCATCATCGCGCCCACTTCGTTCACGCGGTAGCCGCAGGCATTGACCACGACATCGCAATCAATGTCACCGTGTTCGGTATGCACGGTCCAGGTGTCGTCCTTGTGCTGGGTCAGCGCAGTGACGGGCGTGTTGCGGTACACCTCGGCACCGGCTTTGCGGGCGTGGTAGGCCAGCGCCTGACACAGCTGCGCCGGATCGATATCACCGTCCAACGGATCCCAAAGACCGCCCAGCAGATTGGTGGTGGAGATCAGCGGATGGCGGCGGGCACATTCTTCGGCGTCGATCACTTCGAGGTCGACATTCATTCCGCGCGCCATGGATGAAAAGTGGCGGTAGCCTTGCATTTGGGCTTCGGTATTGGCAAGCCGGATCCCGCCGTCGCCGTGGTGGTAGTTGATCGGATATTCGGGGTTCTCGGCCAGCTCTTTATAGAGGTTGATCGAATGGGTCTTGAGCCCCACCATCGTCTGGTTACCGCCGAAGTTTGTCACCTGCGCGGCGGAGTGCCATGTGGTGCCGGAGGTCAGCTCGTTGCGCTCGACCAGAACGACATCGCTCCAGCCCTCTTTGGTGAGATGATAGAGGGTAGAGCATCCGGCGATCCCGCCACCGATGACAACGACCTTTGTTCGCGACTTCATGGGGAACGCCTCCGGCTGCCTGTTGTGTAGATTAAGGCCAGAGTGGTTGGGCTTGGGCAATGACCTTTGCGCTGTCACTCATTTTATTGAAATCTACATTGGATGAATTGAGAATAAGGCGGCTTCATTTGTGCGGTAAGCGCCTTCGGCGCCTCCCCTTTGGGGCAACAAGGGTGGGGCAGGGCGCGTCTGCGGGCACAAGAGGTTCTGAACAGCCATCGACCCACCTATCTCACAGACGCGCAGGACAGCGAGATCTGCGGCCAGTTTAATATCATCTGAGCATTTGCCCCGCAGCGGAATTCCTTAAGAGAGCAGCTTGAAGCTGTCGGCAAGCCATGGATCGCTGCGGTGAAATGGTGTGATCGCATGAGTGCTGATCAGCGCGCGCATCCGGCTGTCGACCAGCTCAATCACCGAGCGCGAACAGTCGGGCGTGGTGACGATGGCGAGGGTGCGGGAAAAGTTCTTGCCTGGAAACCGGTGCATCCGCAGCTTGGGATGGAACCGCCGCGCACGCGAAAACAACAGCGGCGTCGTGATCGTCCAACCGGCACCTGCGGCCACCATCGCCATCAGGGTCTGGTTGTTGCTGCACTCGAATCTATGCGCCGATGTCACGCCGATGCGGCGCAATTGGGATTCAATCTGGCGGGCAATAAAGAGCTGGCCGGAAAAGCGCAGGAAGGGCAGTTTGGTGCGCCCTTCGACGATGTCCGACAGCGCAAGCTCGGTGTTGATCGGCAGGACAACCACGAAAGGATCGCGCAGCAGGGGGTGAGCATTGAGGTCACGGAGGGTTTCGCTGGGTGTTGCCGTGATCCCCAGATCAAGCTGGCGGTTGCGCAGCATGTCGATGAGCTCGTCACTGGAATCCGTGTGATACATGAAGTCGCAAACCGGCATCCTCCCCGACAGATACACCGCCAATTCGGGCATGATATCGCTGTCAAAATCCTCAATCGTGCCGATCCGCAGGTAGCTCGCCTCGGCGACGCTTCCGGCGGAAGCTTCGGCCTTGGCTTTGCGGATGGCATAGAGAGCTTCGTCGATATTGCGCAGAAAGGCGCGACCTTTGGGGGTCAGGACCATCGGGCGTCTGGCGTGGTTGAACATCTCCACCCCAAGGTGGTTTTCCAGATTACGCAGGTGGTGCGAGACAGTGCTGACGGTCAGCCCGGTCTCCTTGGCGGCGGCCTGAAGCGACCCTTTTTGGGCGCAAATCTGAAACAGCTCCAGCGATTTGAGGCTGAGGTCCTTGGTGGTAGAGTTGCGGGGCATAGGATAGGCCGTTTCAATTTCTCGATCCGAGCAGCTTAATAGCAATATGTGAGAACATAAAACTTATAAACTCTCGCCTCGCTATCCTTTTTCTACCGCCGAGTATTGTCGCTCCCGCGGCGCCCGATGATCTGCGACGGCGAAGTGGATTTGGACGACACCCTCGAGGCGGTCATGCGCGCCGCCTAGGGTAAATCCGCCGCTTTACTGGCTGTCTTGGAAGACGGGGAGACCGCTGGAGATGAGCCAAATTTTGGCTGCCCTATTCCCCTAAACGGCGCTGTGGGAGGCAAAATGAGGTCTCAAAGCTGAACCTTTTGATGGGCGCATTGCATAAAAATTTCTACAATCATGGCTTTTAAAAATCGCTTTATGCATGTCAGGCTGGGGCTGCGTTGATGTCGCAAACGCGCACAATAGCGCTCAAGCAAGCTTTCTACACGCGTGTCCTTTGCCTTGCCGGGCATGGGGGCAAAGCGGATCCTTTCGCCGAATTGCGCCGACCAGTCGTGCATCCGGTGTCACAATGCGGGCTTGGTCTGCGAGCGTCCGTATGCGGTAATTGTTGCGAAACATGAGATCGTCGACAAGCTGATCCGCCCCGCCGCAAGTCCATATTCTAACGGGCTAAACCCGTAAGTGCGTGGTGGATCGTAGTGCAACCCGCGTACGGCCAGTGCAGAAACGTTCAAAGCTAGAAACTGTTGAATCGTCGTAGATCCGGTCTTCGGCACACCAATGTGGACGATCGCGTTTTTGCCGGCTCGTTGATACACAAGTAGCTCATATTCTGCACTGGTTTTGACTTGCGCCCGAAATCCCCCTCCACTTGCGGGGAATCTCGGTTTTAGATTTCTGACATTACACCATTATTCTGTCTATCACTATTCGTGGCGAGGAAATTTATGGGCGTGGCAATGGTTCAGAGCACTTACTTTGTACCGTGCAAATACCCTGTGGTCAGTTGCAAACCTAGCCAGATCGACAGCGCGGCTCTACCCGTGTTCCGGAACTGCTGTGATCATCGTGCCGTCGCGCAAGTGTTGAATGACATTATCCACGGCAAGTTGCCCCATCGCCCTACGCGTCTCGACTGTTGCGCTGCCCACGTGTGGCAGCAAGACGACGTTGGACAGATCCCGCAATGCCTGTGGAATGGCAGGTTCGTTCTCAAACACATCCAACCCGGCCCAGCCCAGCGTCTTTGTTTGCAATGCAGTGATCAAAGCCGGCTCATCGACAACGGAGCCGCGGCTGACGTTGATTAATGTCCCCTGTGGGCCAAGGGCCTCAAGAACCGGCGCATTGACGATATTTTTGGTGCCCGACCCGCCGGGTGTGACACACACCAGTACGTCACAGGCGGCCGCCATATCGACCAGATTATCATAATAGGGGTAGGGCACGTCTTTCTTTGTCCGGGAATGGTACACAATCTTGGGCGTCCAAGGGGCAAATTTGTCGGCGATCGCTTGCCCGATACGTCCCAGTCCAAGAATGCCAATCGTCTGATTGTCGGCCGAGCGTGTCAGGGGCGCAGCGCCTGACGTTTCCCAGTTGCCCGAGCGTGCCCAAGCGTCATCCCGCAGCGCTTCGCGGTAACACATCAGCATCAGCATGACGGTCGTGGTTGCAACCTCGGAGTTCAGGACGTTGGGCGTGTGTGAAACAATGATGCCTTGGGCCGTCGCTGCATCTATGTCGATTGCATCATAGCCAACGCCATAGTTGCTTATTGCCTTCAGGTTCGGCAGCCCTTCCATCAGCGTGCGCGCAATGCCCACACCGCTGCTGGTGAGAACGTGGGTGATTTTCTCAGCCGGAAAATCGTCAGGGCTGTGGATGGTAAAGACCCGTGCGAGTTGTTCACGCATATCATCTGAGATGCGGCCAAGTTGGAGAAGATCAGACATAGTATTCCTCGGGTTTAAAATTCTTTGCTCAGCTGTCGCCGTTCAGGTGCAGCCCGCTGTCCAGCGACAGCACGGTTCCGGTCATCAACCGTGCGCCGGTTGATAACCAATAAACATCCGCAGCTACATCTTCGGGCTGGCCTACCAATTGCAAGGGGGCACGGGCTTCTTGCAACTCGACGCGCGCATCAAAAACCTGCTTGTTCATCCGCTCGACGAACCCGCCAGCAATCAGCGCAGGACAAACCGCATTGACCCGCACCTTGGGCGCCAAGACCCGCGCCAAAGACATGGTCAGCGTGTTGGTGGCCCCCTTCGAAGCCGCGTACGCAATAGAGGAACCCGTGCCCCAGATTGCCCCGTATGATGATACAATTACCACGCTGCCGCCATCTCCGGCTTTCAGCGCGTCAGCACAGGCCCGCACGATCTGGAACGGACCCACCGTATTGACGGCAGTGGTCAGCATGAAATCGTCCATCGTTAACGCATCAAGATCGGCGTGCGGCACCATCCGCGTTGTTCCAGCACAGGACACCAGCGCGTCGATCCGGCCAAATGTCATGGTGGCGAGCGCGGCCAGCTCCCTGCAGTCTTCGTCTTTTGTCACGTCCGACTTCAGCGCCACAGCTTGCACGCCAAGGCGCGCGGCTTCCTGCTCCAACGCGTCGGCAGCGACCTTTTCGCTATCTAGGAAAAAGCTCAGAACGACGTTCCACCCTTCGCGCATGAAGTGTTGGGCGCAGGCGCGCCCGATGCCCGATGCGCCACCGGTGATAACGGCTGTCTTAGTCATGGATCAAATCCCTCATCCAGAATGGCAATTTCGTCTTCGTAAAGGCGAACGAGTGCTGAAAGATCGCTGTCAAACGACAAATCGGGATGCGCCTCCACACGGTCATAAACAGCGCGTGCTGCATCAATGAGCGGGACATCTGCACCGATTTGAGACGCCAAGTCTTGCACCAACTCTGCGTCCTTACGCATCAACCCGATAGCGCCCAATCGCGGCTTAAAAGTCTGGCGCGCCATGCGGGGGCCAAAAATACGCAAGGGTGCGGAATCGGCAAAACCACCTGCAAGTGCAGGTGCGAGGGCCGTAACATCAACACCGGCCTTGCGTGCAAACGCGGTGGTCTCGGCGATAGCGATGACATTTGCGGCCACAATCATCTGGTTGCATATTTTTGTCACCTGGCCGCTGCCCGATCCCCCCATATGCGTCACCCGTGCGCTGACGGCGGCGAATAAAGGCTCCAGCGCCTTGAGGCCCGCCTCGGTTCCGCCAGCAAAAACAATGAGTGCGCCGGTCTCGGCCGCTGCGACCCCACCGCTCACCGGTGCATCAATCCACGCTATTCCCTGCGCCGCAGCACGTCTGGCAAAGTCGCGGGTGGCGTCTGCGGCGCCGGTCGAAAAATCAGCGATTGCCTGTGCTTTGATGGTTGGGGCCGAGAACAACCCATCGGCACCAAAAGCAATCGTTGCGACGGCCTCGTGAGAGGACAGGCAAAGCCCGACGAGTTCGGCCTCGGCCATCACCTGTGCAGGTGTGGTCGCGGCTGTCGCGCCTTCGGCGGCAAGCGTAGCAAGCGGCGCAGGCGATCTGTTCCATGCAATGACCTCATAGCCAGCAGCTAACAGCCGCCGCGCCATTGGCAGTCCCATGTCACCTAACCCGACAAAGCCGACCCTCATCCAATCGGGTCCTTTTCCCAGATTACATTGCCGCTGTGTGTCACGGCACCTTTGTCCGCAGGGCCGACAGTTGCCGCGTATTTCTCCAGCAATCCACCGAGAGCGATAGTTGGACGGTCGGGTCGGTCTGCGCGACGCGCGGCGAGGGTGGCGTCGTCGATCTGCATGGACAGCGTACAGACGCCTGCGTTGGCATCAATGTCGATGATATCCCCGTCCCGCAGCAGGCCAATCGGGCCCTCGCTCGCGGCCTCGGGGCAGACATAGCCGATACACATACCACGGGTCGCGCCGGAAAAACGGCCATCAGTGATCAGGGCAACTTTTTCGCCATTTCCTTGGCCGTAAATCAGCGCTGTGATGCCCAGCATCTCCCGCATGCCCGGCCCGCCACGCGGTCCTTCGTTGCGGATAACGATCACGTCGCCTTCGGCATAGTCCAGCGTCCGGATCGCTTTTAAACAATCTTCCTCACATTCAAAGACTCGCGCAGGGCCGCTGTGCGCCAACTTTTTGAGGCCCGCAACTTTCAGCAATGCACCGTCCGGCGCGAGATTGCCTTTGAGCACCACAACACCGCCAGTTGCCGCGATGGCCTTTGACGTCGGGCGCACGACCTCACCATCAGGCTCAGCCGTCTCAGAGAGTTCTTCGGCAATGGTTTTGCCTGTGATCGACAGACACTCGCCATGCAGAAACCCGCCATCCAGCAATGATTTGAAGATCGCAGGCGCGCCCCCGGCATAGAACACGTCCCGCGCCAGAAAACGGCCACCGGGCTTGAGGTCGGCGATCAGCGGCGTGCGGGCAAAAACTTCGGCTACATCATCAAGGTGAAACGCGATGCCCGCCTCATGGGCGATCGCAGGGATGTGCAAGGCTGCGTTGGTCGAGCCACCTGTTGCCGCAACCACAGCACAGGCATTTTCCAGCGATTTGCGGGTGACCAGATCGCGCGGCAGGGGCGCGTCGCCCATTACGGCGGCCATCAACACCTTGCCTGCCCGCCGTGCCAGAGGCGCACGCGCCGCGTAAACCGCTGGCACCATCGAAGACCCCATCAGCGCAAAGCCCAGAATCTCGGACACCATGCCCATTGTGTTGGCAGTGAACTGACCCGCGCATGCGCCCGCTGTCGGCAGGCAACTGCGGGTCATCTGGTCAAGCTCCTCTTCGGTTGCCTCACCTGCCAGCACTTTGCCAATCGTCTCATAGGTATCGACGATGTTTACATCTTTGCCGTCAATCTGACCGGGCAAGGAAGACCCGCCATATAGAAACAGCGAAGGCACATTGCAGCGTGTCATGCCCATCATCAGACCCGGCATGTTTTTGTCACAACCACCGATGCCGAAAATGCCATCCCACTGGTGGCCGCGCACTGTCGCCTCGACACTATCAGCAATAAGATCGCGCGAGATCAGCGAGAACCGCATGCCCGAATGCGCCACGCTCAACCCGTCAGAGACCGAGACCACCGGACATTCATGCGGTGTGCCGCCAGCGGCGAAAATGCCGGTCTTGGCATGCTGGGCCTGATCGCGCAGGCTGGTATTGCATGGGCTCATATCGCCACCGGTATGGATCACCGCAACATGCGGGTTCGCAATGTCTTCGTCATCCAGCCCCAAGGCGTAGAGAAAGCTGCGCGTGGTGCTGCGGATGACGCCATCACGGATAGTTTCGGAGCGGAAGCGCGGCGTTTTCATGAGAGAAGTCCTATGACGAGTGTTTGAATAGAAGGAGAAAAACGATGCGATCAGCCGGCGAGGAACCTCGGCAGCCATGTGGCCAGATCAGTCCACCACAACACCACGCCCAGAATGATGATCTGGATTGCGACAAACGGCACGATGCCCCGATAAATGTCTCCGGTGGTGACTTCTTTCGGTGCCACGGCCCGCAAGTAGAACAGGGCAAACCCAAATGGCGGCGTCAAAAACGATGTTTGCAAGTTTAGCCCCATGATGACGGCAAGCCAAACCGGATGGAACAGAACCGAACCATCCGCACCGCTGAACGAGAACAGCACAGGCGCCATGATCGGGGTGACCACAAAAACAATCTCGAGGAAGTCCAGAAAGAACCCAAGCAGGAACATGATCAACAGCATGCTGCCAAGCGCGATCCAAGGACCGCCAGGCAAACCTGTGAAGAAATCGTTGACCGTCTGCTCGCCGCCCAAGCCACGAAATGCGAGGTTGAACACCTGCGCCCCGATATAAATTGCAAATACCATGACCGACATGTGCAGCGAGGCGCGCAGGATGGCAGTCAGAACCGATGGCTCCTTGTCGGTTTTCGCTAGCCAGATGCGCCACAGGCTGACGGCACCTCCCCAGATGAAGGCAATCAACGCGACCGAGACAACAATAATGTTAATCGTATCCCTTGTGGTGATCGTGGTTTTTGCCAGACGCAGATCGAAGTTCAATACAAAGTAAACAACGATCACGGCGCCGATGATGGCGACCAACTGCGGCAGAGATGAGCGGTCCGACAGGCGTTGCCCCGCAAGCAGCACCGCACCAATCGAGCCAATCGAGGCGGCTTCGGTCGGGGTGGCAACGCCGAACAGGATCGAGCCAAGCACAGCAACAATCAACAAAAGCGGCGGGATGAGCAGCATCAGCACCGGGCCAAAAGCGATCTTTTCGCCTTCGACCACCACACTTGGGGCGCGGTGCGGAGAGATGATGGCCACGGCGAGAATATACAAAACATAGGCGCCGACGAGGACCAGCCCGGGCAAAAGTGCACCGGCAAATATATCTCCGACCGACACAGGGTCAGGCGCCCAGTCACCGACATTGCGCCGCGCTGTGATGTAGGAATTCGACAGCACATCGCCCAGAATAATCAGAACCAGCGACGGCGGGATAATTTGCCCCAGTGTGCCCGAGGCGGCGATGATCCCGGTCGACAGCCGTTTGTCGTAATTGGCCTTCAACATCGTGGGCAATGAAATCAGGCCCATCGTCACCACGGTCGCGCCGACGATACCTGTGGAGGCGGCTAACAACATGCCGACAATCGCCACGGATATGCCCAAGCCACCGGGCAGACGCCCGAAAATCTTTGCCATCGAGTTGAGCAGATCTGCAGCGACCCCGCTTCGCTCCAGCGTGACGCCCATAAAGACGAAAAGCGGGACCGCAACGAGCACTTCGTTTGTCTCGTCCATCAGGCCAAAGATGCGGCCGAACAACGCACGCAAAAACGATAGATCACCCCCCGCAAAGAACCCGATTTGAAACACAGCCCCCAAAACCGAGAAGAGCAGGCCAACGCCGGCCAATGTAAAAGCGACAGGAAAGCCGCGCAGCAGCAATACGATCGCGACGGGGAACATCAACAAATCAAGGTGTGCAATCAATGCGTTCACAGCTCGTCACTCGCTTCATAAATTGGATCAGTGGAGCGCCCCGTGAGCCGCAAAAATGCTTTGATCATGGTTGAGAGAGCCTGCGCGGAAACCAGCACGCAAAAGGCCAGAACCAAGCCTTTGAGCAGATAGCGCAGAGGAATGCCGTTGGGTTCAAGCGAGCCTTCCTTGACCATCCATGCCATCGTGATGTTCGGCATCGCAGACCAGCCGATCACCACACACAGCGGCAGCACAAAGAACAGGCTCCCGAGAAACTCTGTCAGGTCCTGCACGCGGGGGCTGGCTTTTTCATACAGAATATCGACACGCACATTCTTGTTCCACAGCATCGCGTAGGCCGTGCCGAGCAGGATGGTGATGCCATGCAGATAAACGACACCCTCCTGAAGCCAGACTGCAGGTACGCCAAAGAGGGTGGATGTCGAGAAAACATAACGGGCGATCACCACGGCAAATTGCAGGATCACCATCAACAAGATGCCCCAGCAAATCACGCGGCCAATACGGTCGTTCACCGTATCTATGACAGCGGCAATCCGTTTCATATGGTGGTCCTTTGCGCCAAGAAGGCGGGCCACTTTCGCGCCCCGCCGATCCGTTTGTGGATTCTAGATGCCCCAGGCGCGGGCGCGGTCGGCATACATCTGCCCTTCGAGCAGTTTTCCGCAATACACAGCCTGCTTCACGTATTCGACATAGGGCGCATGGATTTTCTGGGCCATTTCGTCACCCTCGGGGTAGGCTTCGAAGACCTCGACCGATGCCTTACCCAAGGCCGCAACCACATCATCAGGAAATACCGAAGGCGTCACGCCATCTGACATCAACTGCTGCAAGGCGACGACGTTGTTATAGGCGAAGGCTGTTGTCGTTTCGTCGGCGACGGCCGAAATGATCGATTCAACAATGACCTTTTGCGCCGGCGTGAATTCCTCCCACACGTCCTGGCGCACGATGCATTCCAGCCCGGCGCCTGTCTCGTGAGGGGCTGGCATATAGTAGTGCGGCGCGACTTTGGCTAATCCCAGAGCCTTGTCATTCCACGGCCCGACAAATTCAGCGGCATCCACAACACCTGATTGCAATGCGGGGAAAATCTCGCCCGCTGGCAAGTTGACAGAGGAGACGCCGATTTTTTGCATAATTGCGCCGCCCAAACCCGCAATGCGCATTTTCAGGCCCTGCATGTCATCGAGCGAGTTGATTGGCTTTTTGAACCAGCCACCAGCCTGCGCCATTGAACTGCCAGCCCAGAACGGCTTGAGGTTAAACGGCGCATAGGATTCGTCCCAAAGCGCCTGACCGCCGCCGTAGCGAATCCAGCCGCCAAGTTCGGCTGCGGATAGGCCGTAAGGCATGTTCGTGTAATACATCGAAGCTTTGATTTTTCCGGCGGCGAAATAGGGCGAGGAATGGCCCATTTCTGCAGCGCCGGTCGACACAGCATCGTTAACGGCATAGGGGGGCACCAGCTCGCCACCGCCGAAATATTCAACCGTCAGAGCGCCTTCGGTCGCTGCGGTCACCTGCTTGGCAATATTCTCGGCCGCATGACCCAATCCGGGAAAGCCACGCGGGAATGTGCCAACCAGTTTAAGGACGCGTTTGTTTTGCGCCACTGCTGGAGCGGCAAGTGTCAGAGCTGCGGCACCAAATGCGGCGCCGGACAATAGGGTTCTGCGTTTCATTGTTGTTCATCCTCCCTGATGACTGCAAGGGCAGTGCAGTCTCGCAATGGCCTTGTCGGGGCAGCATAGGATGAACCAAGTTAGTTCCGCAATGTGGAATTTAGATTACTTTTCTGTTTCACTAAATGCAACTAATATGCGTAAGCTAGCCTGCGAGCGGCAGTTGCCGCCCCCTGTTTTTGCGGGTCTCCCACGACGATGAGGCATTCAGATGGTGACATTGAAGCAGCTGGAAGCCTTGTACTGGATTGGCCGGTTGGGGAGTTTTGAAGCTGCTGCACGGCATTTGCAGACCTCGCAATCCACCATCACACGGCGCATCCAAGAGTTCGAAGCGGTGACAGGTGCCGCCGTTTTTGACCGCACGACCCGTGTTCCAACGTTGTCGCGCCGCGGGCAAGAGGCCTGCCTGCAGGCGGCCGCGATTTTGGAAAGCACCGAACAGTTAATGGCGGGATTGTCCTCACCTGACATGATCGCCCGCCGTGTCTCTATCGGGGTGACGGAGCTTTCGTCGTTTAGCTGGATCCCCGATTTCATGCGCCAGGCCCGTGCCGCCTTCCCCAAGCTGGAGCTGGATCTGCGGGTGGGGTCCGCCTTCAAGTTAAGGCAGATGCTGGTCGAGAACGAGCTAGATTTTGCCGTGGTGCCCTCGGCTCTATACCCGCCTGGCTTTACCGCAAAACGGGTAGGGGTCCTCACCACCTCGTTCTGTGCGGCGCGCGGAAAATTCCCGCCCGCTGCGCAATTGAGTTTGGAAATACAGGCCGGAACACCGTTGATTGTGCAAGAAAATACCTTGTTCGATCAGGTCGTCGCGCATGTGTTATCCGACGAGGAGCCTGAATTGGGGGATGTCATTGTCGCGGACGGGTTGTTGGCGATGATCGCCCTCGTTGCCTCGGATCACGGCATCTCCGTCCTGCCGGATTTCATCCTCGACACGCACCCGTTTTCCATGGCGATCAGCCGGATCTCGCCTGATTTCAAGCCCGCGCCGCTTGCCTATGTAGTCGTGTATTCTGAAAGCACCCGCAGCCCTGCGGTTTTAACATTAATTGAAATGGTGCAGGACGCCTGCCGCTTCGATCAGTTTTTCGCTGGTATCGTTTCCGCCCCACCAACGGATCCCTGAATAACAACAAACATGAGCTTCGGCGTGAGACTCAGCGGCACTGCAAACGTGCGGGGTCTTTGAAATATTCTGATGTTGCTGGCTCAGCGGCACCGCATTCTTCTAGGCATTGGGTCCGCTTCTGACCGACGTCAAGCACCACGCTTTCTACCTTCAAATGTGAGACAAATCGGGGCGCATTTCCCAACGCGCCCCAAAGCTTTCAGGAAGATTGTTCAAAAACACCACAGGCAATCCGCGGCCCCGCATCCCCCGCAGGCTGAGACATGTAGTCGTCAGCCTGTCCATGAATGACAAATGCAGCCCCGTCTTTGTCCCTGACCATGCTATCAATATCCAGCAAATCCAAAAACACATCGACCTTGAGCTTGCCATCTTCGGCAACAGTCACGTTTGGCATGTCACCGGGGTGTGGACCACCTTGGGCCAGCACGCCGTGCTGTGCCGCGCCCGAGATATGCCCGCCAGCCGACTTGAAGTCGGTCGCCGAACAATCCCCGGTCTCGTGCAAGTGAATGGCATGTTCGCCCGGTGGCACGCCGTTAATGTTGATCTGAACCAGGACACGGCCTGATGCTGTCGTGCTCAAGACGACGTCGCCAGCAAGAGCGCTATCCTGACCGCTGACCAATGCCGCAGCGGCAGGTTGTACATGTTGTTCAGCGATGGCGGCGGTACCCACGCTCATGGCAGCAATCACTACCCCGACTATTTGGAAATTTTTCAATGTTTTCTCCTTAATCATTTGCTTAGTCATCCTTCGTTTGGGCCGACTTGGCATTCACGAATCCCTTCATGCCAAATCCACGATGCTCTTGTCTTTACGTCATATCTTCCACTCCTCAGTCGTTACCAATGAGCTAAGAAGACATTGCTATCAAATAGCACTATTTGGACCTTAAGCGCTTACGTGAGGCAACTAAAACAGAGCCCCAAATCAAGTCTGTAGCTATGTGTTCTTTGCGAGGCGCAAACCCATCATCTGCCAGCGCTGGTGTGGATAAAAGAAGGTACGGTAGCTAGACCGCATCTGTTCTTGCGCCGTGGCACAGGAACCGCCGCGCATCACCATCTGATTGACCATGAACTTGCCATTATACTCGCCCAAAGTGCCCTCGGGGGCCTTAAATCCGGGGTAGGGTGTGAAGGGCGACGCCGTCCATTCCCACACATCCCCCCAGACACCTGACCCCGGCATAGGGCGCATTGTTCCGTCATTGAGAAAATTACCGCGTATCGGGTGATGTGCGAAAGCGTGCTCGTGCTCCGCCTCGGTCGGCAGGCGCGCGCCAGCCCAGCGGGCAAAGGCATCGGCCTCGTAATAGCTCACATGGACCACGGGCGCATCCAGCGCGACGGGCTGCGAGCCGCGCAGGGTGAACGTCCACCATTCGTCGTCTTGCTGCCACCAGTAAAGCGGATGCGTCCAGCCTTCCTTCGTGGCAACAGCAAAGCCTTCCATCAACCAATGGCGCGGATCGCTATATCCACCGGCGTCCATAAACGTGATCCAATCCCGATTGGTGACAGGACGATCAGCGATGGCAAAGGGGTAGACGTAAACCTTATGCCTTGGACCTTCACAGTCATAGGCAAACCCGTTCCCGTCATGGCCGATTTCGATCACACCACCGTCGTGGCGGGACCAAGTTAGCGGCACTTCGGTGGTCACTGGCATCGGTTCAGGTTCGCGGTAGACCGGCAGCAAAGGATTGAACGAGAGGCCGTGCAGCAGATCAGTCACTAGCAGTTCTTGGTGCTGCATCTCATGGTGGCAACCGAGTTCGATCAGATCCAAAATCTCTGGTGTGTTGTCTCGCTCCAGCGCAATGAGCTCTGCCATCGCGCCATCAACATGCTCGCGGTAAGCTCTCACATCCGCATTGTCCGGCCTGCTGACCAATCCGCGACGGTCGCGTGCATGGCGCGGCCCTGCGGTGACGTAATAGCTGTTGAATAGAAACGCAAAACGGTCGTCGGGGCTCGCATAGCCTGGCAGAAACGGTTTGAGGATAAACTCTTCGAAGAACCATGTCGTATGCGCCAGATGCCATTTCGCAGGAGACGCATCCTCCATCGACTGCAACATCATATCCTCAGGCAGCAAGGGCGCGACCAATTTCGTCGTCTGCGTGCGGGTCCGGTCAAAGAGGGAAGGTATGTAAGGCACTTCCTGTGCGACGGCGTTAGTTTGATTCACGATGCGACTACCTATCTGCAATGATCAGCCCAGATGATGCGGAATGCACCGCGCAAACTGAAAGATTGCAGATACAGCCGCTTGAGATTGAAATGGTGAAACGCGGGACACCCTCAGAAGGTTCAATTCTAACTCAATGCAATTTCAACCATTGCCCCCGGCGATGCTGCCGGATGCCATTTTCCCGATGGTCGATGTTGCCGACGGGGAACTTGCACAAAAAAGTAGTTCTATTTCCCGGTTGGCGGGTAAATTACCTGTAAAGCTACAATTCGTTTGTGTAGGAACAATGCACGGGCAACGATAAAAAACGACGGGGCAGGGATGGCAGTTCAGGGATCAGGGGTCGCGGTGGGCGTGAAGCACGCGCGTCCCGTCGAAGCGGAGTTGGCGCGCGGTAACATCGGGCTGATCGATTTTGCCAGAAAAGCGGGCAAGAATATCTTTTCCGTCATTCCTGACGCGACCCTGACGCATAAATATTTGCGCGGTCCTGCGAAAATCCACTACGTGTGTGATCCCGAAATGATCACCGAGTTGTTGGCAGGCGTAGGGCGGAGCTTTCCAAAATCGCAGTTCACGCGCAACGTCATTGGACCCGCTGTTGGCAACGGGATGATCCTGTCGGAAGGTGAGAAATGGCGGGCGCAACGGCACCGCTACGCGCCGCTTTTTGCCGCGCGGAACCTACCGGTTCTGACCCGTCATTTTGCGACAACCGGCGAGGAGTTGGCCGACTTTTTCGTGCGCGCCAATGGCGAGGTCGATGCAGCAGATGCCGCGCAGGAGGCCACGCTGGTTAATATCTCGCGGGTCATGTTTTCGGGGAACGAAGCCGTTTCAAAACACGATATTCGCAGTGGCATGCGGCGGTTTACCGACTACATCAGCTATATGTCGCTGTTTGATTTGATGGGTCTGCCAAAGTGGCTGCCGCGGCTGAAGTGGCTCAGAAGCAAGCAAGCGATCACTGACTCGCGGCAACTTACCCGTGATGTGATCACCAGCCGCCAGGCCAAACGCCACGATACCGCAGAGGATTTTCTCGATCTGCTGATCGATGCGCTGGAAACCGACCGCGAGGATATCGAAACAACGGTAGACAATCTGCTGACTTTTGTGGCCGCAGGCTATGAGACTTCGGCCAATACGGTCGCTTGGGCGCTGTATCTACTGGCGCTGTATCCCGAAGTGCAGGAAGAAATCCGCGCCGAAATTATCGAGGCCTGTCCCGATGGGCCAATCACGTTCGAGACCTTGCCGCAGATGCCCAAATTGCAGGGCCATGTCCGCGAAACGCTCCGGCTTTATCCAGCGGGCGCGTTATTTGCGCGGGACGCGACGGACCAGACCGAGATTAAGGGCGTGACCTTTAAAAAAGGCGACGTGATCATGTTTCCGGTCTACTCGTTGCACCGGAACGAGCTTTTGTGGGAAAACGCGTCCGACTATCAGGCCGACCGCTTTATCGGTCGTAAATACCCGCGCGGGCAGTATATCCCTTTCGGTGACGGCCCGCGAATTTGCATCGGCGCGCAATATGCCGAGACCGAGATCATGGTGCTCTTGGGGGCGGCCCTACGGCGTGCTGCCTTTGCGATGACCGACCATCCGGTCGCGCCGCCAAACCTGACATTTACAATGCGCCCCGGCGGGCCAATGATATTGTCAGCAACGCCGGTAAGTGTTCACAAATCTGATAGTATCAGGCGGCGCGATTGGGGGTGTTACGTTCTGAAAAAAGCGGACGGCGGCCAACTTTCCTACATTAAGCCAATGCCCGCGCCATCCGACATCACAACGACCAAAAGCGGCCATTTTACTGCCCCATAAGCTGTCTACGAAATCCCTGACACGTATTACGGCGATCGGCGGTCTGGCTTTAACGCTACGAAGACAGCGCTGCGATCCGAGCTTCGGGGAATTTGATGATGGCTGTCGAACTCATAGTCAAAGGCTATTATTACGGCTGCGCCGACGCACTTTTCGAGCGCGCGCGCCATTTTTCCGACCTTATCGACGCAACGCGGAGAATATCCACTTACCATCATCTTCCTGCCGTTCCGATGGAGGAGGGATGCACATACCAGACCGATATATCTGTGTTTGGCCTGTTCAAATGCCGTGGGTATCAGATCACCGTCGACCGGATCAGTCCGGAGGCGAGAACGCTGGATACAGTGGAATTCGGAGATTCCATTCGCACTTGGCGGCATAGGCTGCACATCGGGCAGACGCGCAACGGCGCTGTCTGGACGGACCGTATCAGCATCGACGCGGGCTTGATGACACCTGTTATGGCGCGGTACGCGAAGTACATGTATCAGGAGCGGCACAAGTTTCGGCAGGCCGAAGTCATCGAGGCGCGGATTAGCAAAGCTTGTCGGCCACTGACGCCTGAACTGCCGGTTTTCCAACCCGCCGAGTGATTGTGAACTGAGGCCGCCAAACTCATGTGCACTGGCGGCGTTCGTTTGCCTGTAAACGCTGGCTCAGCCGAACCCGACTTTAACGCGAAGTAGGGCACATCCGCAGGGCTCTCCCCTGCTATTCCAAATGTAACCAGCTTATCCATCCCGGACGCAATCGAACGACGTCGTCGAGCGGCGACGCCTGCGGGTTCAGGATTTTCAGGGAATTCGGGGTTAACCCACGGCTTTCAGCATAAAGCGGAAGGTCGTGCCTTTGCCCAAAACGCTGTCATAGCCGATGCTCCCGCCATGCGCTTCGACAATGCGCCGCGAGATCGACAGGCCCAACCCCGTGCCCTGAAACTTGCGCTGATCACTGGAGTCGATCTGCCCGAATTCCTCGAACACCGTGGTTTCGCTGCCAGCGGGGATGCCGATGCCCTGATCGCGGACCGACAGTTCCAGATTTGCCCCGACGCGCCGCAACGACACGCGCACAAAATCACCTGTGTCAGAGAACTTGGCGGCGTTCGACAGCAAGTTGTTGATAACCTGGTCCAGCCGCTTCTTGTCGCCGTGCACATAGTGCTTGTCCAAGCGGACATCGCATTCGACCTTTACGCCCAAACCGCCCGCATAGGACTGGAACGATTGCACGGCACCAAGCACCACTTCGCCAAGGTCGGTCTTGGCCATGTTAAGGCTCAGCTTGCCGGCGTCGGAGGTCTGCAAAAGCAACAAATCACCCACGAGATCATTCAGCCGGTTGCTGTTGCGTCCCGCCATATCCAGCAGTCGCGCCATATTGTCGGGAGGCGCGCCCAGACGGCCGGAATTGATGATATCCAGCGATCCCTTGATAGAGGTAAGCGGCGTGCGCAATTCGTGACTGACCGTGGCCAGAAACCGCGTTTTGGCCTCGTTGGCGGCCAAGGCGTGTTTATGCTCAATCTGCAAGGCATGCCTGCTTTTCAGCGAGGCCGAGTAGCCTTTCAAAAAGCTCCGCGCCAACTCGACGATAAAGCCCAAAACAAACAGCACCGTAAACAGGTTTAGCCAGAGTTCGGAGTGGATTGGCGGGCGTTCGATCCACACATCCCTGATCGGGATGAACAGAATTGCGCCGATATAGATCGTAAGCCGGACGGCCAGAATTGGGATGAACTGGTGATTGTTCATGGCAGCAAAGATCGACGCGGAAACCAGCAGAAACAGCGGCAGAAAATGGTTGCCGTCGGTGCCTTGCTGGATTGCAATCGCGATGCAGAACAGGGCGACCGTGGTCGCGCTCAGGAACGTCACAACACCGGTATGAATAAGGGCGGTGCGAACATTGATCGGGTTTGCCGAAGTCGACAACCGAATGCGGCGCAGCACTAAAGTATCGTAGAGTTCAGAAGCAAGGATCAAAGCAAAAAAGATGATCGCAACACTCTGGTCATAATAGAAACCGGCGAAGAACAGCGATGTGGTATAGATCGCCGCACGCTGTGGAAACGCTCTTTGGCCTGCGCGCGCATAGTCCTTCAGTCGAGATACACTCGAATGGTCCCGTGACGGTAAGTCAGGGTGGCTCTGTGCGACAAAGGTTCGCGGAATTTCCATTCAGATGTGGTCCTATTGGCCAGTGTGCGGGGTCGTGTTGCAGCAATTTGGCAACGGTACCAATATGAAAGCTGAATATGGTGCAAAGATGGCAAAAGAGGGGCTGTAAAGCCTTTGTTAACCTTTTAGTTTTCTAGGAATGGTTGAAGTCAGGTAACGAGTATGGGTTTCCACGGGTTAAAGACATCGCAGGCGTCACATTCTAGCCATTTTGCGGCGGGCAGCTTAGCAGAGGCCGCCAACAGTAAGCCTGTTGAACAGCCACCCGCCTTTGCCGCTAGAATCGAGGAAACCGTTGTCTATGTTGGCAATCAGCATCAGCATGGCCAGCTTTACACCGATCTTCTGAAGGCGCGCAAAGCCGTCTTTATCGACCAGAAGGCATGGGATTTGCCGCATACCGAAGGTATGGAATTCGACCAATACGACACCCCGCAGAGCCGGTCTGTGATCATCCATGAATACGGTCGTATCCTTGCGAGCGTGCGGCTTTTTCCGACCACGGCACAGTGTGGGTGCTACACCTATATGCTGAAAGATGCGCAGCGCGGGATGCTGCCCAATATCCCCGAATGGGTGCTACACGAGCGCGCGCCAGTCGCGCCCCATGTCTGGGAGGCGACGCGGCTTTTCCTGCTGCAAAACGGCTCGATCGAGCGGCGCTCCTATATCCAGCGCATGTTGCTCCGCGCGATGGCGCGTACAGCAGGGGACAACGGTGCCACGCATGTCATCGGGATCGTGCCGGCGGCTTTTCAGCGTTGGAACAGCCGTCACGGCCTCACCGCGCTGCCCATGGGGCCAAAGATGCGCATCGGTGACGACTATAACCAAGCTGCCATCATGAGCGTTGCCCACTTTCTCAACGCCTAAAGCCGGTCGAGAACTGCTGCTGATAAAGCGGTGAAACACGCAAAACATCCTGTAAGCCAAGCGCGGGACGGGCGCTCTGTACATATTCGAATATGTATATAGTGTCTGTTCAAACGACTGGTAATAAGGACCGTTTGAATGAAACTCACGCCTAGCATTGCAGCGCTCATTGCTTTGATCGCCACCGGGGCCGCCGCTGATGAAGACATCTCCGATCAGTATCCCACCTCACTGCTCTACGCCAAGCCGGTCGAGTTCATTCCGGGTGTCTGGTCCGCGACCGGGGCCACCGCGCCACCGACTTATGAAAACGCCGGTCATAACAACAACCTCAGTTTTATCGTGACAGGTGACGGGGTTGTGGTGATCAATGCAGGCGCCAGCGTGGGGCTGGCCAAGGCTCTGCACGACGAAATCAAGGAAGCGACCGACCAGCCGGTCAAACTGGTGATTGATGAAAACGGTCAGGGCCATGCGATGCTGGGCAACAGCTATTGGGTCGATCTAGGGATCCCGGTGGTGGCCCATGTTGATGCTGCCCGCGCGTTTGAAGAGGATGGCAGTGCATCTTTCCGCGCCGGTGAAAACCTGCTGTCGGACAGGTTTGAAGGTACGCGCCTCCAAGGTCCGACCGAGACCTTCGACGACGTCTATAACGTACCTTTTGGCGATTTCCCGATTGAGGCCCGCTATCTTGGGCCAGCCCATAGCGCGGGCGATATCGTTGTCTTTCTGCCCGAGCAAAAGCTGGTCATTTCCGGCGATATGGCGTTCCACGAGCGGATGCTGCCGGTCTTTCCCGATACTGATACCCAAGGTTGGGTCGAAACGTGGGAAACCGCGTTCGAGCCGCTGGGCGCGACCTATGTCATCCCCGGCCATGGTCACCCGACCAATATGGCTCAGGTCCGCCTCTATACCCACGATTACCTCGTTTATCTGCGCGAAAAGATCGCGGCGCATCTGGAGGAGGGCGGCGGTTTGGCAGAGGCTTATTACGTCGACCAAACTCCCTATGCGCATCTCAACACTTTTGACGAACTTGCGACCAAGAATGCGGGTCGGGTCTTTGAGCAGATGGAGTTTGAATAGAGGTCGGCAAAGGGCTGTGCTTTTCATTGCTAAAAGTGCCACCGAGCTTCTCGGGCCAATTGCCATAGGTTCGCCATTGGTGTCTCTGTGTGTCTGAGGGTGCCGCTGCGCACGTTCCAGCACATGGAGCCGCAATGATAGATCCGACCCCAACCGAGATTTTGTCCGACCTTCTCAATCGCTATGAGGGGACAGTCGCTGTGGAGGCTTGGGGCGAAACCTCGTTGTTTTACAATCCGGGCAAGCTGCTGCCCCGTGGCGTTTATTTTGCGACGATAAAGC
The DNA here is from genome assembly GCF_900112755.1 of Sulfitobacter brevis. Taxonomy (GTDB): domain Bacteria; phylum Pseudomonadota; class Alphaproteobacteria; order Rhodobacterales; family Rhodobacteraceae; genus Sulfitobacter; species Sulfitobacter brevis. The sequence continues at coordinate 78,322 of NZ_FOMW01000008.1, forward strand.
AGAAGGACGGCGCAAATGATCAGGCTTCGCATCTGGATCGGGAGGGCGTGTTCCGGCTGAATGCAGGCACCAGCAAGGCGCTTTTCCGCGACATGTTCGGCCCGCCACCTGTGCGTCCCGCCAAGGGCTGTGCTGTAGTTGGGCCATGGGACTTCACCAAACTAAACACCCCTACGCCGCATCCGGTCTATGGCTGGATGAGCTGGATCGCCGTGCTGGACCCCACGGCAGATACATTGGAGACGCTGCGCCCAGCGATCGATGCTGCTTATGAAAAGGCGGTTACGTCCTTCGGTAAACGGACATCCTGAATCGCTATTCAAATTGTAACTTATCGTATCCGAACTGATAGGTCGCAGCAGTGCGGGCATGCCAAAACCTGCTCATTTCGCACAGCAAAGGCTGGCGGGAGTGTTGGAAGAGGTGGTACCCTTTTGCAAAATGGTCAATCTAGCCGTCATGGCGCGGCGTTGATCCGGCCCTCGAACACGAAAGCTCATGCGAGATGACACGGGACTATTCCCAATTTCTGCCAAACGCGGGCACTGGCAAAGCGCCCGAACGTGCCCGATCACGGTTGGAAATTCTCGGCTGGAAACCGTTCTTTAGCCAGCAAGCCAGCATCGAAGATCTTGCCGCGACCCCGCCCGTGCGCGTGGTTGAGGTGCACCGGACCAAGCTACATGTCATGGGCGAGGGCCTTGATCTGACCATCCCCCCCGGACCGGATGCGACCGTGGGGGACTGGCTGCTATACGATCCGCTCAATCCCTCCGAGAGCAAAGTGCTGGAGCGTACGAGCAAGTTCGAACGGCGCGCGCCGGGACACGATCGTACAACCCAACTGATTGCCGCCAATGTGGACACGGTCTTCATCGTGTCCTCTCTCAACCGCGAATTTAACGTGGCACGGCTGGAACGCTATGTCGCTTTGGCGTTCGAGGCCGAAGTGACGCCAGTGATCCTGCTGACGAAACCCGACCTCTGCGCCGACCCCGCGCCTTTTGTCGATCAGGCCAATACCATCTCAAATCGTGTCTTGGTCGAGGTCATCAATGCCAAAAGCGATGAGCCGCTGACCAAGCTCGCGCCTTGGTGCAAACCGGGGCAGACGATTGCGTTTCTCGGCTCCTCCGGTGTCGGGAAATCGACGCTGGTCAATGCGCTGTTTCAAGAAGGCGTCGCCGCCACGGCTGCGGTGCGCGAGGAGGACAGCAGGGGCCGTCACACCACCACGCGGCGACAGTTGCACTTCACCACCGAAGGCTGCGCAGTGCTCGATACGCCCGGCATGCGCGAGGTGCAGCTTACCGACGTGGAAGCGGGCATCGCGGGGCTTTTTGCCGATATTGTCGAACTTGCAGGCCAGTGCCGGTTTAACGATTGCGCCCATGAGACCGAGCCGGGATGCGCAGTGCGTGCAGCCCTCGATCGCGGCGAGATCGAGCTTGCCAGACTGGCAAGGTGGCGCAAGCTGGCGGCAGAGGAGAAGTTCAACAACACCTCGCTTTCGCGCCGGAAATCCGCCGATAAATCCCTTCATAAAACAATTAACTCAGTGCAGCAGAGAAACCGCAAGTGAAGGGTCTCTGGGGCTGAAGATCGACGATATAGAAAGTTCCACGCACCAGCGTCCTTGGTGAGGATGCCGCGCGTCTAAGGCTGTTCGGGCCGTTGTAAACGCGCCGACGCCCGCCCGACGGCCAAATGCAAAACCAGCGTCATAATCGCTAGGGCAAGCAGGCTCGCAAACATCAGATCGGTCTTGGCGCGACCGTTGGCGAGGAGCATCAAGTATCCCAATCCCTGCGAGGCCCCGACCCATTCCCCGATTACCGCGCCAATCGGTGCGTAAACCGCTGCGAGTTTCAGTCCCGTCCCTAGGGAAGGCAGGGCATGCGGTATTTTGATCCGGCGCATGGTCTGGAATTTCGTAGCCCCCATCGTCTTGGCCATATCGAGAATATCGGCAGGCACCCGAGTTAGACCGTCATAAAATGCCGATGTTACAGGAAAATAGATTATCAAAACGGCTATCACCACTTTTGACGCAAGACCGTAGCCGAACCAAAGTGTCAGGATGGGGGCAAGGGCAAAGACCGGTAGGGATTGTGTGAAAACCAGCAGGGGCATTACCATCCGGTGCGCCCGCGCAGACAGCGCCAAGAGCACCGCTGTCACAGTGCCCAAAATCGCGCCGACTGCCAATCCGGCCGCAACTTCGGTCGCCGTCACCAGCGAATGTTGGGTGATTAAAGCGCGGTTGATCCACGCGGCCTGCGCTACCCGCCAAGGCGAAGGCAAGATGAACGCGGGCACGTCGGTGAGCCAGATGACCCCTTGCCAGAGCAATGGGGCAAATAGCGCCACCATCAAAGCATATCTCACCCTGATCATCCTGTGCCCCGAAGATGCGCCAATAGGTCCGCTTGGCAGGCTATCGTCTGCGGCGCATATTGGTCGCGAACTGGCTTGGAAACCGGGGTTGGCCAGTGTTGAACGCCCCGGGGCTTCAGTACAATAATCCGGTGGCCCAGCCGGACGGCCTCGGCAGGGTCATGGGTGACCAGCAGGACCGTTTTTCCTTGCAACATTTCCGCTGCAAGCTCCTGCATATCGGCACGGGTGCTGGCATCTAATGCGGAGAACGGTTCGTCCAACAGGGCCACGGGGCGGTCCTCCATCAAGGTGCGTGCGAGCGCGGTGCGCTGGCGCATCCCGCCCGACAAAGCGCCCGGCTTTTTGTGCGTGTGGTCCCGCAGCCCGATGCGTGCCAACAGACGCTGCGCCCTGCCGATATCGGGCTGCTCACCGCGCAATTGCGCGCCAAGTACGGTGTTTTCAAGCACAGTTAACCACGGCAACAGCAGATCAGACTGCGCCATTAAGCTGACACGCCCCGCCAATGTCACCGCATCCGATACGTGCAGGCTGCCGTCGAAATCGCCTGCGCAATCAAGCCCCGCGATCACCCGCAACAAAGTCGATTTGCCAACGCCCGAGCGGCCCAGAATACAGGTCCATTGACCTGCGCCCAGAGTGATATCTACCGGTCCAAACAGAATTTCCGCACCGATACGATAAGATCCGCGCAGCCGGATCACGGGGGGCGTCACGCGCCGGTCATTGGGCGGTGACGTCAATGGCGATCTCGCTGACCGGATTGAGTGTGGGGATCAAACCCGCGTCGTACAAAAACGCCTCGAACCGGGCATAGCGGCCGACATCCATCGCCGTTGGGCGCAAGGCAAAGCGGGGCAGGGTCAGTGTCCATGCGCGCTTGTTAAGCGCGTCATTCAGCTCAGGCGCGGTGCCTGCGAAAACCTCCCAGCTTTCAACCGGATGATTGATGATGAACTGGGTGGCTTTTTCAGTGGCAGCTAGGAAGCGCCGGATCTTATCTGCATCCATAGTGTTCTTGTTGGCCACATAGATCAGTTCGTCATAGGGGGGTAGCCCCTCTTCCTCGACATAAAAACAACGCCCCGGCCTGCCTTCGATCTCCATTTGGGTCAGTTCGAAATTGCGAAATGCGCCGATCACGGCATCGACCTGACCCGACATCAGAGCGGGCGACATCGACCAGTTCACATTGACCATTTCGATGTCCGCAAGCTCCAGACCATGCGTAGCTAATATCTGTCCGAGCATGGCCTCTTCGATCCCGCCGACCGAAAAGCCGACCTTGCGTCCTTTCAGATCGGCAGGGCTTTGAACCGGCCCCTCGGCAAGAACCAGTAAACAGTTCAACGGTGTGGCGATTAATGTACCGACCCGCTGCAACGGCAGCCCTTCGTGGATTTGCAGATGCAGTTGCGGTTGATAGGAAATCGCCAGATCAGCCTGACCCGCAGCCACCATTTTGGGCGGAGAGGAGGGGTCGGCGGGGGCAATAACTTCCACTTCAAGGTTCTGCTCTGCGAAAAAGCCTTGTTCGCGGGCGATAATTACAGGGCCGTGGTCGGGGTTCACGAACCAGTCCAGCAACACGGTTATTTTATCTTGGGCCCAAGCAGGCGCGGCACAAAGCGACAGGGCTGCGGCAATGATCAAAGGTTTCATGCGGAGGGTTCTTTCAGGTTGGGGAAAAAGGGGGCGAAGTGATGGGTGGGGCCATGGCCCGTTCCGACATCCAAGGCATCCGCATTGGCGATTGCGCTCGCGACATAGGCTTTTGCGGCGGCAACTGCGTCGGGCAAGGCACGTCCCTTTGCGAGGTGCGCGGCAAGCGCCGAGGACAGCGTGCATCCTGTGCCGTGGGTGTTGGAAGTTGCCGTGCGGGGTGCCTCAAACCATCGCACCTCAGCAGCGGCGACCAAACAATCGGGGCTATCGGTTCCGCCCAAATGGCCGCCTTTCATGAGCACGGCGGCGGGACCGAGCGCGCAGAGCGCGCGCCCTTGCTCGACCATTTCGGCGCGGTTAGTGGCTGCGGTGGTGCCCAGCAAATGGGCAGCTTCGGGCAGGTTTGGCGTCAGCAGAGTAGCAAGCGGCAGCAACCGTGCGCGCAAGGCCGCTACGGCGTCAGGCTGCAAAAGCGGCGCGCCGCCCTTTGCGACCATGACGGGATCAAGAACCAGCGGGATTTTTGAATGCGCCTGCACTGCATCTGCCACTGCTGCCGCGATCCGAGCATTTGCGATCATCCCGACTTTGATCGCATCGACGCGGATGTCGGCAAAAATCGCTGCGATCTGCGCTTGCACAAATGCAGGTGGCACGAGGTGGATATCAGACACACTTTGCGTGTTTTGCGCAGTCAAAGCCGTGATGGCAGCCATGGCAAAGGCGCCATTGGCCGAAATTGCCTTGATATCCGCCTGAATACCCGCCCCACCGGACGGGTCGGACCCTGCGATGCTTAGAACGTTCGGGATCATATCTCACACTCCCGATTGCGCCGGGAAAAGGCACGGGCGGCGCTTTCTGGGTCAGCCGTCCCGCAGATCGCAGAGACGACGGCCATACCATCAGCACCACTGGCGCGGATTTCAGCGGCGTGCTCTGTTTTCAGGCCGCCGATCGCAACAGCAGGCAGCGCCGATACCTTGATCATCTGCGCCAATCCGGCAAAGCCTATAGGGGTTTTGTGATCTGACTTGGTTGCGGTGGCAAAAACCGGCCCGAGACCGAGATAATCAACCAAACCTGGATCGGCTACCGCGACGGCGCGGGCTGTTTCACAAGAAAGGCCGAGCATTTTGTCCGGCCCCAGAACCCCGCGCGCCTCGGCGACAGAAATATCGCCCTGACCGATATGCGCGCCATCGACATCCGCTTCACGCGCTGCGGTAACGTCGTCGTTAACCACAATCGGCACAGCGGAACCCGCCAATGCTTGTTTTAACGCGCGGGCCATCGCGACCCTTTCGGCGGTGGTCGCGTCCTTGTCACGCAGTTGCACCATTGTGACGCCCCCTGCGACGGCGCGGCGCACGGTCTCAACCAGACCCAAGCGGGAACACAGTTGAGGATCGGTCACCAGATAGAGCCGCAATTGGCTTCGATGAAACCGCATCAGGCGACGGCCTGTGCAAGGTCACGTGGCTGCGTGGCGGCGAGGGCGTCCAGAAACTGCACTTGAAAACTGCCCGGTCCCTTGGCGGTATGTGCCGCCGCCGATCCGGCCACTTTGAAATGCGCGAGGCAGGCAACTGCCGCATCAAAGGCGGGGCCAACAGCGGCATACCCGCCCATCAAGGCGGTCTGGGCACAGCCCAAAGCGGTGACCTGCGGCATCCATATCGACCCGCCCGATATCCGTGCCTGCTGCGTTCCGTCGGTGACGAAATCGACAGGTCCCGTGACGGAGATGACGGCGCCAAACTGATCTGCCAGCGCTCTTGCCGCAGCCTGTGCAGCCTCCACGCTATCGCCACTGTCGGCGCCTTTGCCCGCACCGACCTGACCCGACAGGGCGATAATCTCCGAAGCGTTTGCGCGGATGATTGTCGGACGCAAAGCCAGCAGGTTCTGCGCCGCCTTCCGGCGATAGCCAGAGATGAAATGTGCAACCGGATCAAGCACCCACGGGATGTCATTGTCCGCCGCCACGCGCGCTGCGGCGCTCATGCTGGCCAACCAAGGCGACGAGAGTGTGCCAATATTCACGGTCAAGGCGCCGCAGATTGCGGTAAACTCGGCGATCTCTTCCTCGGCGTGCACCATAGCCGGAGAGGCCCCCGCCGCCAAAACAACATTGGCGGCGATGTTCATCGCGACATAATTTGTCATGCAATGGACAAGCGGGTTTTGCGCGCGCAGCTTTGTCAGCATTTCTTGCGGGGTCATTTTGCTTCCTTTTCACAGCGGAAAAGGAGACAACGCATGCGCCAAAGAGAAACATACGACCTCCCTCCGCCAGCATTATCTGGTTCAGGTTCAAAGGGTACATCTCAGCTTTACAGCGCCCCTGGTTCGCTCAGGGGTAGTAGCATTTTATAGGCGCGTCAAACACGATAATTGTGTCAAACCCCTGAGGGTTCAAATCAGGGCGCGGCGTCGGAGCGCTAAAGTTTCGGCAAGACAACTTCGGCAGCTTCCAGCGCACCTTCCAGATAGCCGCCGAATTGTGGCGCGACTTCGGTGCCGCCAAACAGCAGCCTGTCATCCCACAATCCGGTCATTTCGCGCGGCAGCCCATAGGTCGGATGCGCGTAGAGCGGCGTTTGGTCGGCAGGGGTGGCGGTATGCGGGTCGAATGCCCAATCGGTCAGGTAAAGCTGCGCAGGCGCAGCCGCTTTTGGCCCGAATAGCCGCACAAGCTGGGCCTTGAGGTGGGTGCGGAGGGCCTGCTCATCCTTGCGCCCTTGCGGCGGCACACCAATAAAGCCGAACAGTGCAAAAGGCCCTGCATTGGCGGGGGACGCATCGTGGATCTCGACCATTGGACCGGAGCGGCTGGAGGCATCGCCGGACAATCCCGCCTCGCGCCAGAACGGTGTGTTATAGACCGCGACGGCCTTTGCATGCCCCGCCATCCATGTTGCAATTTCTTGCATTGCATGGATCGCTGGTGCGGGTAGGGCGGGTGTGAATTTGATCGTTGCCGCAAGTCTCGGCGGGATCGCCAGCACGACCTTTGCGGCACTGACGGTCTCACCGTTGGCAAGGGTCGCTGTGATGCGGCCCTTGGTTTGGATCAGCGCCGTCACTTGGGTATTCAAACGCTTGCGGACGTCAGGCACGCGATCCGCGAGGGCTTGGGTCAGCGCGCCAAGCCCGCCTTCCAACCGCCAAGACCCTTGCATCGAGGCAAATCCGCGCCCACGCTGGACACGGCCCTGCGGGTCTTCTGTCAGTTGGTCGCCACTGGCAAACTGGTCAAACTTCTTGAGCCCGAAACGGTCAATCAGCGCCGAAATGCGCGGCTGCCCCGGCCAGAACCAAGCAGGCCCCATGTCGAAAAAACCACCCTCGTTATGCTCGGTCTTAATCCGCCCGCCAAATCGAGCGCGCGCCTCGAGCAACAAATAGTCGCGACCCTGCGCCTCAAGCGCTTCGGCCAGTGCCAGACCCGCAAGCCCGCCGCCGATGACCAGCGTTTCAGTGCGAAGGGGTTCTTGCGTCAACGGTGTCTCTATTGTCATGTCTAAAATGGCCTTTTCCGTGTTAGGCGGTACATGTCGTTCAAACCTTTTCGGCCCATGTCAGGAAACAATGGAACAGTTCCTGTTGGGTCGAAACGCCCAGCTTTGCATAGGCGTTTTTGCGGTGGGTTTTGACTGTCGGCACGGTGATCCCAAGGGCGAGGCTGACCGACAAGTTCGAGTGGCCCTTGAGAACCAGTTGCAAAATCTCGGCTTCGCGCGGGGACAGACGGTCGCGGCCAAACAGTGCCAGAGGGCGGGCCACAGGGGGCGGGGCAACAGGCGCTCGGCGTGCCCAGAGTGCCACCTGTGCTGCATCAATCAGGGGTTTCATGCTGGCCAGAATACCAATCATCTCCGCCGAAAATCCGCCCTCTGCGCTGGGGCGGGCGAGGCTCAGCTCGGCCATCGCACCTTCAGGCAGCGCCGTGAGGATCGAAACCTCGGCCTGCCCTCGGGGCCAGCCAGTCGTCAGATAACCGATCTCCTCTGCCTTGGCAGGGGTGACGCCGCTTTCGCCAGCCGCCAGCCCCCAGTGATCGGGGGCCAGATCGGCCATGCGGTGAATGCCCGGGGCCAGCCCTTCGCGGATCGCGTTCCAGATCGGGTTGAGCAGATAGGTGCTGCTGACGTAGTGCTGTACCGCCGCCTTGGCCGTGGCACTGCTATAGCTGTCAGCGAGATAGGCGGGCGGCGCGTCCGGCATATTCACCACCGCCAACCCCGCCGTGACCGGCACCAAAGCTTGTGCGGCGCGCAACAGTGCCTCGGCCCCTTCCGCACCGGTAAATACGGCGGCGAGAGCGGCATTGGCGCGGGTTAGCGCGGGAAGGGGCGGGACGGTCATGGGGCGTCGATAGCAGAGGCGGTTGTGCAGCGCATCCTCCTTTGGGTGGATAGCGCCGCGCAGTTGGGCGCCCTATCATAAGCCAAGATAAAGGCTCTGATGGCTGGCAATCCGCATGCCCCCCTCACGCGGCACGCGAACTAGGAGAAACCCGATGAAGATCGAACCGTTTGGCGTTGAAATCTGGATGAACGAGTATGAGACGAAATGCGCGCTCAACCTCGCCGAGACTTGCGTCGAGAGCCTGACCATTGCGGAGTTGCTCACTCTCACCGGACGCAACGCCGACGATCTCTCGGCGCTGCTGGAGATGAAGATGACCTATGGCGCGATCGAAGGGTCGGAGCGTTTGCGCGCCGCAATCTCGGGGCTTTATGCGCAGCAACCACCCGAGAATATCGTCGTCACCCACGGCACCATTGGCGCCAATATGCTGGTGCACCGCGCCTTGGTCGAGCGCGGCGACCGCGTGGTATCCATCGTGCCGACCTATCAGCAGCACTATTCCATCCCTGCCAGCATCGGCGCAGACGTTCACATGTTGCACTTGCGCGAGGATCAGAACTGGCTGCCCGATCTCGACGCTTTGCGGGCCTTGGTGCAGCCCGGTACCAAGCTGATTGCGCTGACCAACCCCAATAACCCGACAGGCGCATTGATCCCGCGCGAGATGCTGCTGGAGATCGCCGAGATCGCCCGTGCGGCCGATGCTTGGGTGCTGTGTGACGAGGTCTATCGCGGCACCGATCAGGCCGGTTCGGGAATGACCGCATCGATGGCGGATCTCTATGAAAAGGGCATCAGTACGGCGGGAATGTCGAAAGCCTATAGTCTGGCGGGGCTGCGTCTGGGTTGGGTGGCGGCCCCCCGGGTGTTGATTGATCAGGTGTTGATCCAGCGCGATTACGACACGATCAGCGTCGGCGTGATCGACGACCATTTTGCTACTTTGGCGCTGGAAAACCATGAGCGTGTATTGGCGCGGTCGCGGGCGATCACGCGGGGCAATCTTGCGGTGCTGGCCGAGTGGATCGCCGCCGAACCGAAACTGTCGTGGGTACGGCCCGCATCGGGCACCACCGCGTTGGTCAAGGTCGACCTGCCGATATCGTCGCGCGATTTCTGCGTGGCGCTGCTGGAGGAAACCGGCGTGATGTTCACCCCCGGATCGGCTTTGGGAATGGAGGGCTACGTGCGCATCGGTTACGCCAATACGCCCGCTATCTTGGCCGAGGGATTGCCGCTGGTGTCGGCATTTCTGGCGCGTCACTGATCGCGGATCAGCTGCTCCCAAAACCGCGCGCCGACATTCAGCACCGCGTCATTGAACTCAAACGTCGGGCTGTGCAGGCCCGGCCCGTCCCCTTGTCCTAGAAACAAAAATGCGCCTTCCAGCGCTTGCAGCATGAAGGAAAAATCCTCGCTGACCATCAGCGGCGGGGTGTCGATCTGGGTCGGCGCCACGGCAGCGGCGCTGCGTGCGGCACGCGCCATCGCGGCGGGGGCGTTCACGGTGACCGGATAATCGCGCAGATATTCGACCTTGGCCTGCGCCCCATGAGCCGCGGCAACCCCTGTGGCAATGCGTGTAATCGCGGCCTCGCAATGATCACGCACCGCTTCGTCCAGCGTGCGGACCGTTCCGGCAAGGCGGGCAATCGGCGCGATGATATCCTCGTTGTCCGAGGCTTCCATTTGGGTGATCGAGATCACCGCCGACGCCACCGGATCAATATTTCGCGACACAATACTTTGTAGCGCGACATGGATGTGGCTGGCCACGAGCGCCGGATCGACGCAGGTGTCGGGCCGCGCCGCATGGCCGCCGCGCCCCTCGATGGTGATGCGCAGACTGTCGGCCGCCGCCATAATGCCCTTGGGTCGCGTAAAGAACTGGCCCCCTTGCAAACCCGGCATACAGTGCATGCCAAAAATCTGCGTCATGCCGAACCGTGTGATCAACCCGTCTTGCAACATCGCCCGCGCACCTGCGCCGCCATTCTCCTCGGCGGGTTGGAAGATGAAGACGGCGGTGCCCGCAAAATCGCGCTGGGTGGCAACGCGGCGGGCAGCAAGCAGCAGCATCGCCATATGCCCGTCATGGCCACAGGCATGCATCCGGCCTTGATGGAGCGAGGCATGCGGCGCGCCTGTCGCTTCGGTGATTGGCAGCGCATCCATATCGGCACGTAGGGCAGTCACCGGCCCCGGTCGTTCGCCTTGCAGCACGGCCACAACACCGGACCGGCCGACGCCAGTCGTCACGCTATCCATCCCCATTTCGCGCAGCCTTTCGGCGACGAAGCCCGAGGTCCACGGCAAATCATACAGCAGTTCGGGGTGTCGGTGCAGGTCATGGCGCCAGTCAATGGCTTGGGTCAGTTCGGCGGTCATCAGGTAATCCATCGCTATGTTACGTCTCCCTACCACCAATCGTGAGGGCCGTGCCATCCTGCCAAGGGGGGAGGGGGCGACTGTCGAATAGAGACAATTCAAAGTGCGCTTCCCAAGCAATTTCCCATTCATCCTCGACAATGGCGCGCGCCTTGCGTCTTGTGGCCCGCAACCGTGCCGGCCCATCGCAGGTGCCTTGGCAACGCAGGGTAAAGGGACACGTCAGGGTGCACGACTATACAAAGGGCATCTTTGCCATCCTATTTGCAGGCGTGGTTTGGGGCACCACCGGAACTGCCGCGACCTTTGCGCCCGATGTCAGTGCGGCGGCCATTGGCGCGGCGGCGATGGGGATCGGAGGGCTTGCCCAGGCGTTGTTTGCCCTGCGCGGTATTACGCGTGCGCGTGCCGAACTTTGGCACCACCGCCGCCTTGTGCTGGTGGGCGCCTTGGCTGTGGCGGTATATCCGCTGGCATTTTACGGCTCGATGCGGCTGGCGGGGGTCACGGTTGGCACAGTGATCACCATCGGCTCCGCGCCGCTCCTCTCGGCGGTGATCGAATATCTGCTCGACCACACCCGCCTCACCGCGCGATGGATCGCGGGGGCCAGCATCGGTCTGGTCGGCATGGTGCTGATCAGTCTGGCCGAGCGGGTGAGCGATCTTGGTATCATCGGCGCGGATGAGGTGCCTTTAGGCATCGCGCTCGGCCTGCTCGGCGGGCTCACCTACGCGCTATATTCCTGGACTGCGCGCAAGGTGATGCTGGGCGGCGTGCCGTCCTCAGTGGCGATGGGAGCGACCTTTGGCATCGGCGGGGTGATGTTGCTGCCGGTTTTGTTGGGCACCGGCGGGCCGTTCCTTGCGTCATGGGGCAACGCGGCGGTGGGCATCTACATGGCGCTGGTACCAATGTTTCTGGGATATCTGGCCTATGGCTATGGGCTGGCCCGCGTGCAGGCGAGCACGGCGACGACCATCACATTGCTGGAACCGGTCGTGGCCGCGATGCTGGCGATTGTGGTGGTGGGCGAACGGTTGCCGTTTATGGGGTGGCTGGGGGTCGGGCTGATCATTGGTTGTCTGGCGATCATTACAGCACCATCGCGACGACCAAAGTGAGCCGGCACAGCGGGCGCCGCAGGGTGCGCCAAAGGCGGGCGGAGCAACGGGTTGAACGCGATCGTCCGCATGCAGAATGTTTCCTTGCGGCGCATCGACCATAGGTGCATGAAGGTCCCGCGCATAGACGCTGGCAGGCGAAGGAGACGAGATGGAAGACTGGAGTGCACGGGCAAGCGAGCTCTATGATGGCGGTTTTCGCCCGATGTTTATTGACGGAGACTGGTGCGCCGCTCGCTCCGGTGCGGTGATCGACGCCCGCAATCCCGCTGATGGCAGTTTGCTGGCGACGGTCCCCAAAGGCGATAGCGCCGATATCGACAGGGCGGTTGCCGCCGCGCGCAAAGCGTTCGAGGGGCCGTGGTCCAAATTCACCCCGTTCGAGCGCCAAGCCCTGCTGCTGCGTATCGCCGAAGGGTTCGAGGCGGAGTGGGAGAGCCTGTGCCTGTCGGATACGCTTGATATGGGGATGCCGATCCAGCGCACGCTGGCCAACAGCCGGCGGGTATTGGGCATGCTGCGATTCTATGCAGGCCAAGCCGTAATGATCCACGGCAACACCATTCCCAACTCCTTCCCCGGCGAGATTTATTCATCGACCGTGCGCGAGCCTGTTGGCGTGGTCGGCGCGATCATCCCGTGGAATGCGCCCATCGCCGGTTCGGTCTGGAAGATCGCGCCTGCGCTGGCCACCGGCTGTACCGTGGTGCTGAAGCCCTCCGAGGAAGCATCGTTGACGGTGTTGATGATCGCCCGCATCATGCAAAATGCAGGGCTGCCCGATGGCGTTCTGAATATCGTGACCGGACATGGGAGCGATGCAGGGGCCGCTTTGGCTGCTCATCCAGATGTAGATAAAATCGTCTTCACCGGCTCCACGGCGACAGGGCAGGCAATTGCCCGCGCGGCCACTGGAAACCTCAAAAAGGTCTCGCTGGAACTGGGCGGTAAATCTCCTGTCATCGTGTGCAAGGATGCCGATATCGACAAGGCCGTCCCCGTAGCGGCGATGGCGGTCTTTGCCAACTCCGGCCAGATTTGCATTGCGGGTTCGCGGCTGTTCGTGGCGCGAGAGATCCATGACGAGTTCGTCCGCCGTGTGGCCGAATTCGCCTCTAACCTCAAAATCGGCCACGGTATTGCGACCGATACCGATATCGGTCCGATCATCACAGCCCGTCAGGCCGAGCGCATCGCGGGTTTTCTTGCAGCTGGTGCGGATGAGGGGGCCGAGGTGCTGGCGGGTGGCAACAGGGCTGATCGCCCTGATCTGGCAGGCGGGCATTTCATCCAGCCGACCGTCTTTGGCGGCGTCACTGACCAGATGTCCATCGCCCGTGAGGAGATCTTCGGGCCGGTGATTTCGGCGCTGCCCTTCGATACCATCGACGAAGTCGTCGCCCGCGCCAACGCCACACCATACGGACTGGCCGCGGGCGTGTTCTCCACCAATCTCGGCACGGCGCACAAACTGGCGCACCGGATCAAGGCGGGATCGGTCTGGGTTAATATGTATCACGCGATTGATCCTGCCGTGCCGTTTGGCGGGGTCAAAATGTCAGGTTATGGGCGCGAAGGCGGCACCGAGCATATGGAAGAATACCTCGACACCAAGGCGATCTGGATCAACACCGATTAAGGCGATTTTGGCGGCTTGGGGCAGGGGCGTAGACTTAAGCGACCCTTCCGCTTCGTAAACTTGCAACTTCATTCGATCTGCGCCCATCGCCCGTTTTGCGCTGCTTAAAACGAATTCTCATGAACCTCTCTGCGTCGGAATAAAAAGGAACTAACTATGCAAGTCGGAATAATCGGCGTGGGGCTTATGGGCCATGGCATTGCACGCAATGTTTTGAAGCGTGGCGGCTTCTCCCTGCATTTTCTCGACCATCCGGGTAACCAGCCGGTCGATGAAATCACCGGTTTGGGCGCTGTCGCCTGTCCGACGCCCGCAGCGGTGGCTGCAGCTTGCGATGTAGTGATCCTTTGCGTCACCGGATCGCCGCAGGTCGAGGCGATTGTCACAGGAAAAGATGGATTGGTCGCGGGGCTCAAGCCCGATACGGTCATCGTCGATTGCTCCACCGCGCTGCCGGAATCGACCGTACGTATGGGCGAGATCATCAAGGCCGCAGGCGGGCAGTATATCGACGCGCCGATGACCCGAACCGCCAAGCATGCCCATGACGGCACGCTAAACCTGCTGGTCGGCGGCGATGCCAGCGTGTTGGAACGGGTCCGGCCGGTACTCGCCTCTTTCACCGAAACTGTGGCGCATGTCGGTCCGCTCGGCCATGGCCACCGTCTAAAGTTGCTGCACAACTATGTTTCCATCGGGTTTATGACCCTGCTGGCCGAAGCGGCGGCGCAGGCGGCGGACGCTGACGTCGATCCGCAGGTTTTTGTGGATGTTCTGGCCGGCGGCGGCGGTGCCAGCGCGGCGCTGGACCGGCTGGCCCCCTATATCGTTGCAGGCGACCGCGAGGGGCTGCCGTTCTTTGTCAGTAACGCGCAAAAAGACATCGATTACTACCGTGCGATGGCCGAGGCTTCGGGCGCAAGAAAGCCTGTCGCGGATGCGGTCTCGGCAGCAATTTCCGAAGTTGTCGAGGACGGCCACGGCCAAGCATATGTGCCAGAACTGGTACGGCTTTTCCGCAAATCTGTCCCCCGCTAACGAAGCCTGATCCGTCGTCTGCCTTTGGGTTTCTGGCCTCTGCGAGGCGGCGGCGGGCGCAGGTGGGCTTGCGACTCCCATCTGGTTTCTGTAGCAACCGTTTACCGCTACTGGGAGGTTATCATGAAATTTAATTACGCTGCGCTGGCTGTTGCCGGCTCAATCATTGCGCTGGGCGCCCCCGCCTACGCACAAACCGAAATCAAGATCGGCTACGCGCTGGCACCGGACAGCCATTACGGCGTCGCCGCGCAGAAGTTCGAAGAGGTCGTGCTGGCCGAGACCGGTGACCAGTTCAGCTTCACCCACTTCCCGTCATCGGGTCTGGGCGGTGAGCGTGAGGTTATCGAAGGGCTGCAACTTGGCACCATCGAGGCGACCATCGTCTCCTCGGGTACACTCGCCAATTTCGTGCCGTCCACCGGTGTGTTTGACATCCCCTTCCTGTTCAGCGGGCTTGACCACGCGCGCGCCGTTCTGGACGGGCCAATTGGTCAGGACATTCTGGCCGAGTTCGACGGTGTCGGCCTGCACGGTCTGGCATGGGGCGAGCAGGGCTTTCGCCACATCACCAACAACCGCAACGCGATCCACACGCCTGCGGATGTCGAAGGCCTGAAGATCCGCACCATGGAAAACCCTGTCCACCTCGCCGCGTTTGACGCGATGGGGGCGGCGCCTACGCCAATGGCATGGCCCGAGGTGATCTCCTCACTGCAGCAGGGCGTAATCGACGGGCAGGAAAACCCGCTGTCGGTGATCGTTTCGGTCAAGCTGGACGAAGTGCAAAAGTACCTGACCGTTTCTGGCCACGTCTATTCACCCGCGATGTTGCTGGTGTCCAAGCCGTTCTGGGAAGGTCTGGATGACAGCCAGAAGGCCGCGATGGAAAAAGGTGCGGTTGAGGCTGTGGCCGCAATGCGCGGCTATGTCGACAACGTGGAGACCACGGGTGTTGAGACACTGAAAGAACGGGGCATGGAAGTGAACATCCTCTCCGCCGAGGAAAAATCCGCGTTCCAAGCCTCGATCAAGTCCGCCTATGAGGGCTACTACGAGACCTATACGCAGGACCTCGTCGACTCGATCGTTAACTTCGAGTAAAATCTAACGCCGGCGCCCTTCGCGGGCGCCGGTTTGCTGTCAGGGAGCGCGACTTGAAACGACTGGAAACACTTTTCGTTGCGCTGAACGGCTGGGCCTTGATCGTGATGCTGTCGGCGATGACATTGATTGTCGGCGCTAATATCACCCTGCGCTATGCGACCTCGCATTCGCTGCCTTGGGCTGATGAGGCCGCGCGTTATCTGATGATCTGGATGACCTTCAGCGGGGCAGGGCTGATCCTGCGCACGGGCGGCCATGTTGCCATCACCAATCTGCAAGACGCTTTGCCACACCGCGGCCAGCAGATGTTGCGCGGCGCGATTGCGCTGGGTTTGCTGCTGTTCTTTGGCTTCATGGTTTATGTCGGGGTCCAATACGCCGACCGGATGCAATATCAGGTTACGCCCGCGATGCGCATTCCTTACCTCTATGTCTATGCGGCGATGCCGATTGGGTTTGGCCTGTTGATCCTCCATCTGTTGTTGATCGCGCGCGATTTCATCACGGCTGGCACCTATAAACGCCGCGACGACGACCAGCCCGCGCCCGATGTTCTGCCCGGAGGCGCCAATGGCTGAGATCCTCTTCCCCGCTCTGTTTATTTTGCTCGCACTCGGCCTGCCGGTCGCCTTTGCCATGGCGATTGCGGTCTTTGCAGCCCTGAGCTTCGGCTCGACCTATCCTAACCTCGTGGTGGTTAAGGAAATGTTTTCGGGCCTCGACAGCTTTCCGTTGCTGGCCGTGCCGTTCTTTATTCTGGCCGCCGAGATCATGACCGGCGGCGCTGTGACGCTGGCGATGCTGCGTTTGGCGCAGTCACTGGTGGGGCACCTGAAAGGTGGGCTCGGTCACGCCAATGTGGTCAGTTCCGCGATGTTTGCAGGCATTTCGGGCAGCGCGCTCGCCGATGCCGCAGGGCCAGGCACCATGATGATCCGGATGATGGAAAAGGGCGGCTATGACCACACTTATGCAGGTGCGCTGACCATCGCGAGTTCGGTCGTAGGACCGATCATTCCGCCGTCGATCACGATGATCATTTACGCGATGCAGGACCAGCAAGTTTCGGTAGGGTCCTTGTTCATGGCGGGCATTCTGCCGGGTGTTTTGATCACGGGTGTGGTTCTGCTGGCCAATGCGCGGGTCAGCCACCTGCGGGGCTATGCCAGCGGCGCGCCAATGCCACCGCTCGCTGAAATCTTGCGGATCGCGATCTATGCTCTGCCCGCGCTTATGTTGGTGGTGCTGATCGTCGGCGGCATCCGCTTCGGGGTCTTTACGCCTACAGAAGCTTCGGTGATTGCTGTATTCTATGCGCTGTTTGTCGGCATGTTTGTCTATCGTTCGCTGCGGCTGCGCGATCTGCCTGATATCATTTTGCGTGCGGCGCTGGTCTCGGGGGCAGTGCTGCTGATCCTCGGCGCGGCGCGGGCATTTGCGTGGATTTTAATCATCGAAGGCATCCCGCAATTTCTGGCCGAAACCATCATCGCATGGGATCTGTCGCCCATCGTTTTCTTGCTGGCGGTTAACGTGCTGTTGCTGGTTTTCGGCCTGTTCATGGATCCTCTGCCTGGCGTGATGATACTTGTGCCGATCCTCGCTCCGATCAGCCTCGCACTGGGGATTGACCCGAACCACTTCGCCATTATCGTCATCGTGAACCTGACTCTGGGTCTAACCACGCCGCCTGTGGGCAGTTTGATTTTCGTAGTGTCTTCGACGGCGAATATTAAACCCTCTGCCCTGATCAAAGAGATGCCGCCGTTCTTCGTGGCCCTTGGTGCGGCGTTGCTGCTGATCACCTTCGTGCCAGCGCTGTCGACTTGGATACCCAAGGTTAGCGGCTTCTAAGGGGCAATTTGTCGGTACGGGGCCTGCAGGTGCATCAGCTTAGATACACAAACAATTGTGTTGGCCTTCAGCGGTTTGGTAGCTAACTTCAGGTTGTAACCGTTGCGCTGATTATGAGTGGGCTATTGTTGACTTCAAGGATATTGCAAGCAAGCGGGGCTGTGTGTGAGCCGAGGACCAAATCTTCGTGTCTGCTTTGAAGCCAGTCGCACTTGTTAAACCCGTCCCCCTCAGCGCTTGGTATCTCACGCTTTCGCTCGCCTTCATTCACCTGACATCCTCGATGGACCGCCATGTCGTTGGCCTGATCCTCACGCCGCTCAAGGTCGAATTTGATCTGAGTGATACGGCGCTGGGACTGTTGCACGGCACGGCTTACACGGTTCTTTATGCCGTCGCGATCCTCCCTGCGGGGGTGCTGGTGGATCGGGTCAACCGTCAGGTTATGGTCGGGGTTGCGGCATTGCTGTGGAGCCTTGGCACCGCGGCCTTCGCAATGGCCGATAGCTTTGCGATGCTCGTCGCGGCGCGATTGATTGTAGGGCTGGGGCAGGCCGCGCTGATCCCAGCGGCGCTGAGCTTGATTACCGATGCCTTTGATCCACGGCAACTGGGCCGCCCGATCGGTGTGTTTACCTCCGCCTCGGCTTTGGGGCGCGGGGCGGTGTTGATCGGGGGCGGTGCGGTGCTGACGTGGTTCGGTGCAAGCGCGACATCGGAAGGCACTGACCCGTGGCGGGTCCTGCTGTTGTTGACATTGATCGTAAACGCCGGCGCGATCCTGATGCTCCTCACCGCCAAAAGCCCGCCCCGGCGACTGGCGGCACTGTGCGGCACAGGCACAGCGCGCGCCGAGGTGCTGGGCCATCTGCGGCTAAACCTGCGCAGCTATGCGGCCTTGTTCATCGGGGCGGGTATGACGGTGTTGTTGATCCAGACGATCACAGCTTGGTCACCGACGCTGCTTGTGCGGCGGTTTGATTATTCAGTGCCGCAAAGCGGCTTCGCCTTTGGCGTTGTCGTTTTGCTGACAGCACCTTTGGGCAATATCCTGGGCGGGTGGCTGCTGGACAAGGCGCGCAGTGCGGAGACCCTCGGCGACGAGCAGTTGACCGGCCCGGTAGGAACCTTGCAGGCGGTTGTCGCCCACCGGCGGATGATCGCTTTGGCTTTGATTGGCATCGTCCTTGTGACGCCTCTGTTTTGCGTTGTCTCAAGCGCGGTGGTGGCACTTGTTGGTCTCGCCTTGGCCAGCGTGCTGCTGGGGATCGCCACGCCAATCGGGCTGGCAGGCATCCAGCGCATCGCCCCTGCCGAACTGCGCGGCCGGATCACCGCAACCTATGTCGCCGGGGTAACGCTGGTATCTCTGGGATTGGGATTGGGACCGGTGTCGGTGGGATGGGCGAGCACCTCGTTGTTTTCAGGAGATGAGAGACTATCCTATGCCCTATTGTTGGTTGTCATACTTTCGGCTGTGACGGGTGCAGCAGTTGTATATCCGCGCAAAGGTCCGTTGCGACAGGAGGGGGCTTTATGACCGCATCTGCATCCGAAGCGGCCCCGCCGCAGCGGCTGACTTTCGACAGCGAGGACATCGCGTCTGACGAGCGGTTCGAGGCTTATCATGCGCTTTATCGTGGCGGCACGGATGTTTCCCCCACCTCGGACACGTTTCGCGCGCGGGTCGAGGCCCAGCGGATGGGGCAACTGGTCATGGTCGAGCGGCACCTCAACGGAGCCCAACATGAACGGACCTTGCAACGGGTCCGGACCGACGGGTTTGAGCACTTTACCCTACAATTGGTTCTATCCGGTCGCCTGTTGGTAGAGACGCCCGACCAGTTTATTACGGTCACCCCCGGGCAGGCGATTGTCTTCGATCTGAGCAGACCGCAGCGCACCCGCGCTGAAAACGCGCATTATCTCACCTTCTCGGTTGCGCGCGAGATGGTTGAGGCGGCGACCCTGCATGCTTTTGCGCTGCATGGGACCGTGCTTGCGGCCGAAGCAGGGTTACTGGCGGATCTGATGGTGTCACTGGTGCGCCGGCGGGCAGGAGATGACCCGCGCCAGACGGCGGCAGGCATGCAGATGTTCGAGGAGGCATTGGCGCTGGCACTGGGCCGCACGCCGGTTTCACATGACAGCCGCGATGCCTTGTCACAGGCGCGGCTGGTGGTGGAGAAATTGTTGGCGCGGCGCGATCTGGACCCCGATATGATCGCCCGACATGCCAATCTGTCGCGCACAACCCTTTATGAGCTTTTTCGCCCTTACGGCGGGGTGTCGCGCTATGTGCAGATGCGGCGCACCGCGCGTTTACGGGCTCTGTTGGGGCGGGTTGAATCCCGTACTTCGAGCATTGCCGAGCTGTCCTATCAGGTCGGCTTTGCCGCCGAGAGCCACGCGGCACGGCTTTATAAAGCCCAATACGGCGAGACGCCCGGCCAACGTCGGCAGGGGAGCGCGCCCTTGCCGCGCGGTATCGAGACAAATAGCGGTTTCGACCCGTGGATACGGGCGCTCTACCGCTAGGCGGGGCTAGTGATACGCCGGCTAGTATGGATCGGAGTTCTCAAGGATTTCCTGACCCATCAAAGCGCAAGTGCCCGGGATGCGGGCATAGAGAAACCGCATCCTGTAGCTGGTGCGGTAAATATGGCCCCAGACCTCCAACACATCGATCTTACCGGAGCCTTGCAGCGCGCGAATGGGCGGGATGGAAGCGACTGCCCTGTCAATGTCAGGGCGTGGCATGTCGTTGCTGCCCCAATGGACCCGAAGCAACGGCTCCGCCCGTGCTAATGCGTCACGCGCACAAGGATGCTGGCTTTGGGCTGCGGCCTGCGAGGACAGAACCAGCAGTGCGAGGGTCAGGGTGCGAAACATGGAGATACCCCTCAAAGCTTTTGGCATAAGAAGTTGTCTTGACTGGAGTGGCTGAACCACCCCATCGCGCTACCGGTAAAACCCGACAAGGTGATCATATAGTCGTCATCAAACATCAAAGTGTAGGATCCGTCGGAGCCTTCCTGAATTTCGCGGATCGGCAGGTTCTCTGACCCGTTGTTGTAGGTTGATGAGGTGAAGGTGAACTCGGCGACTTCGCAGCTCCAGCGTCCCTCAAAAGGGTAGCTGTCCGCGCCGGCGACGGGGCGTTCGGCTGCGGGCGCGGCGAGGGTCACCGTCATCGCTTTGCCGCTCACATCAACACAGATATCTGGCGTGCCTTTTTCGATCTCGCGCAGCACAGAGCCAGGCGTCTGCGAAGCGGCCAAGAGCCGCGGAATTTGCGCGCGCACCGCAGGGTCGGCAAAGATAGGATCCAGCTGGTCGCCAAAATCGCGCAAATTAAAGCGGTGATAGTTTGCCCGGTCTTGTTGCAGGATCGCGCCCGCGTCCTGCAATTTTTGACCCTTCGAAGTGATCTGGTCGCCGGAACTGATCTTGGCGCAGTAATATGCGGGTTCTACGGCCACAGCACCCGCGACCAACGGCATGGGCGCGAAGATCATGAGCAAGGTGAGTATTATGTGTTTCATACAAATATCCGATCAAGGAGGGGAAGGGACGGCACGGCTGCGGCGCCACGACACGGCGGCGGCGGAAATTGCCAGCACCGCCAGCGCCGCCAGTTGGAAAAGCGATATCATCCCAATGACAACTGCATTCAGCGCATCCGGCGGGGCGACATGCAGCGCCAGAAACACTAAGGTCGCGCCCCCGAGAGAGGTGATGATCAAAAAAACGCTGCTCAAGGCGGATACCGGATGGGTGACATAGCGGGCCAGCACGGCCAAACCCAGGGCAGGGACCAGACAGGCGACATAGATCAACAAGGTGCCTGCCGCGTCCATTCCGGGACCAAAAGCGCCGACGACCAGAAATTCGCCAAGTAAAAAGACTGCGTAGAACGCCAATGTCAGAGAACCGGTGAAGCGGAGCCATCCAAGCCGTGATCGCGCCATCGTAGCGGTCGCCGCAGAAGGCGGAGCAATCAAGGTGCGGCGATCTTGAAAGGCAGGTCCACTACGTCTTGCCCGTCTTTATGCTGGTCCCGCACCCGCAGTTGCAGGACATAGTCGCCGGGTGGCAGATCAGCGGTAATATCCGCGTTAAACATGATTTCGCGGTTCTGCTCGTAGCTTTGGAAAGCAAAGCTGCCAAACGCGTCTTGCTGGAAAATCATCTCGTCCGTGCTGTCCAGAATGGCGATATCAAAGAGCAGATCGATGGTGTGCAACCGTCCGGACTTGCCAAAGCCAAAACTGCTGGGCTGGGCATAAATAAACAGCGTCTCGCCTGCGTCAAAGGTATCGTCGCGCCGCGCGATATAGGCGCCAAAACCGGTGGCAGGGCCTTCGGTAAAAAGCGCCACGTCAAAGGTCAGCGGTGCCTCGGACCAGAGTTGTTGGTACAAGGCCTCGGCGTCCTTGAGAGCCGTCATGTCGGTTTGGCTCTGCCCAGCGGAGACGCCAAGCGCCAAGGTGAAGCCGGCAGCGCAAACCACCGCTTGTGCATAGCTTATCAGAGGCGTGCGCATGATAAATCCCATCTCAGTACAATGACGTAAAGCTGTAGGAGGCGCACATGTCGGCACTGCTGGCAGGTACATCCTGTGTGGTAAAGACCGCCAGGGTCGTAACATCGGCATCGCCCCAAGTGGCCAGATAGGTCACACGGCCAGAACCGCACAGACGGTTGCCGTTTTCCAGCACGGGGTCTTGCGGATCTTCCATAGAATAGACCGAAGAATAGACCGGCTGCCCGTCTACAACAAAATGATCCGCGACCAGATCGTCGAAAACCATATGGGTGCCGTTGGCAAAGGTAATGCCGAAATCGTCGATCTCGATATCGCCGGTGATTGCCATGGCTGTGGTGCTATATGCGACCAGATCGTCGGCGAGCACCGGCGCGGCGAGCAGGCCCAATGACAGCCACAAAGGCATCAGGGAGAAATGGATGCGGGGCGGGATTTTCATCAAAGCACTTCTTTTGCAAAGGGGGGATGTTACGCTTTCGATTGAGCGCGTAACCGTTTCAAAAAGCAACAAGAACGAAAGGTCAGCAGACGTTGAGAACCCCGTCTGCTCGCTGGCCGCGCTCGACACAGAAGATGCCGCCCCAGTGATACCCAATGCCCATCGGTGTATCGACACGAAACCATTGGTAACCGTCAAACCACACGCCGGTATTCTCAAGGATTTCGAGCCAGTCGGCCTCGCGCAGGCTGGCGAGTTTGCGATATTGCATGCCGGGTCCTGAACGTAGAATGCCGCCATGCGAAAAGCCGCGGACATTGTGACGGGGCTGGCTGGGTGCGGGGGCGTAGCGCTGAGCGCCTGCCTCGCGCTCCATCTCAATCACGGTTTGCAAGTCGCCGATGCATTCGTTGGGGACCAGCGGCCAGATTGTGAAATATAGGTACAGTATTCATCATAGCCGGCGGATGCCTGCGTTGATGTTGTGAACAATGCCGCACCAAATAGTGCCGCGAAAACGTTCGATTTTAACATGTTATCTCCCCCTGCGCCGCATTGTGCGATATTTGTTCACATGCCGATTGCGCGGCATTTCAATATCTACAGCTATACCGCTGGCCCTGAGATGCGGGTATGACCGAGCGTGCGAAAATCTTGTCTGAGCGTCCGGATTTAGGGTGCCCGTACCTGCGGGATCGGTCGGCGCAGGCGCAACGCGCTTGCGCGCCGCATACGCTTGAGAAACGCTGCTGGTCCCGCAAAGTGGCGTATCGGCCAACCACGGGTGGCCATACAACAAAACTTGCACAAACGCTGGCAACAGGCCAAGAAACCCGAGCACCCTTGCATCTTGAAGGAGGAGTTAAGATGACAACCCTAGCAAAATCCCTGCTGACCGCCATTGCCGCCACGGCGCTTGGCATCACGGCCGTATCTGCCGAAACCCGGATCACCTATAAATCCGCCAAAACTGGCTCGTCCTATTACCAAATGGGCGTCGAGCTTTCCGAAGCTCTGAAGGCTGGCACTGACGGCGCGGTGATCGTCACGGTCGAAGAGAGCCAAGGTTCGGTCCAGAACGTCATGGAAGCCAAGGCGCGCGGGGCGGATTACGTCTTTACCACGCCCCCTGCCTTGGTCGGTCTGGCGCAAAAGGGCGCCGCGATGTTCGAGGGCAAAGGTGACCCCAAGTTCGACGAAATCCGCGCGCTGTTCCCGATCCCGTCGCTGACCATGCATTTCGTTATGTCCGCTGATAGTGGCACCACCGATCTGGTGGGGCTGGAAGGCAAGACCGTGCTGCTGGGCAAAGGCTCGTTCGGGGCCACCGAGGGCGAGAAATACCTTGAGCTATTTGGCCTGACTGACAAGGTCAAGATCGCGGACGCGGAGCTTTCAAATGCGGTTGCTGCTCTGAAGAACGGCCAAATCGACGGGTTCGTCACAGCTGGCTCATGGCCTGCGCCAAATGTGATCGAGGCCGCAGCGTCAACGCCTGTCACAATCCTGTCTATGACCGAAGATCAGATTGCCGCAAGCAAGCGCACCAAACTGGTAATCCCTGCGGGTACCTATGCCGGACAGGACGCCGACATCACCACGACATCGCTTCCGGTTGTGGCCTATGCGACCAGCGCGATGGATGACGACACCGCTTACCAGCTGACCAAGACGTTTTGGCAGAGCAAGGAAAAGCTCGGCGGCACCTCGCCTTGGTGGAACGGTGTTGATCAGGATCTGATGGTCAACATCGAAGGCAAAGTGCACCCCGGTGCGGCTCGCTACTACGAAGAAGCAGGTATCGCCCTGACCGACGCGCAGAAATAAGGCTCGGGCCACGGGCAAGATCGCTGATCCCGCCCGTGGCCCAAAACCACAGAGATTGATTATGAACACGCTACCCCAAGGCCGCTGGTCTGTTGCTTTCTGGCTGACGCTGGCGCTTGGCTTGGTCGGCTACCATCTTGCACTGATATTTTCGGGGCTGGTGCCAAACCTGATCAGCCGTCCGTTGCATATGGCCTTTATCCTGCCGTTTGCCTTGGTCCTGGGCGCCACAACCCGCGCTGGACGGATCAGCGGCAGCGTTCTGGCGGTGCTCGGTGTTGCTGCAGCCCTGTGGGTGGCGTTCAACAGTGATGCGCTGGGCGATCAATATGGATTTCTTGAAGGGCCGCTGCAGCGTGTCGTGGCTGTCGTGCTTTTGGTTGTGGTGCTTGAAACCGCGCGCCGCGCGATCGGCTGGCCGCTGCCCTTGGTCGCCGGATCGGCACTGCTCTACGGGCTCTATGGCCAGTATATTCCCGGCCAGTTCGGCCACTCCGGCACCCCCCTAGACAGCTTTCTTGGCACGCTGACCATCGCCGAGGGCGGTATTTGGGGCACGTTGACGGGTGTTTCGGTCGGTGTGGTATCCATCTTTGTGATCTTCGGTGCGGTGCTGAATGCAGGCGAAGCCGGGCAGGGTTTCATGAATGTCGCTGCGGCCGCCGCGGGCAGCCTCAAGGGCGGTGCGGCCAAGGTTTCGGTGATTTCATCGGCGCTGTTTGGCTCGATCTCGGGCTCGGCCTCCGCCAATGTTGCCTCAACGGGCGCGATCACCCTGCCTGCGATGACTAAACTGGGCTACCCCAAACGCCTCGCTGCTGCGGTCGAGGCCGTCGCTTCCTCGGGCGGGCAGATCATGCCGCCGTTGATGGGGGCGGGGGCTTTCGTGATGGTCGAGCTTACGGGCGTGCCCTACACCGCGATCATGGCAGCGGCGATCCTGCCCGCATTTTTGTATTTTCTCGCCGTCTGGGTCGGCATCAACGCCTATGCCCGACGGTATGACCTGAAGGGCGTCGAGGCAAAGGACCGCCCTGCGCGGCGCGATGTCATCATCACCTCGCTGTTTTTCCTCGTGCCGTTTTCGGTGCTTTTGTGGAGCATGTTCGTCGTCAAGTTTACGCCCGAGTATTCCGCCGCGCTGGCGATCCTTGCGGGTGTCGTGTTGCTGTTTTTCAACGCTGATCTGAAGAGCGATCCGGCACAGATTTACCAGCGGCTGACTTCGGCGGTGCTGAATGCCGCAAAGCAGGTTTCGATGATCGCGGCGATCATCCTATGTGCCTCGATCATCATCGGGGTACTGTCGATCACGGGCTTGGGGGTCAAGATCACCTCCCTGATCCTCGAAGGGTCGGGCGGGCTGTTGTGGCCCTCGCTGCTGCTGACCGCGCTGGCTTGCCTCGTTCTGGGGATGGAGGTGCCGACGACCGCCGCTTATGTAATCTGTGTTTCCGTCGCGGGCCCCGCGCTCACCCAACTGGGGCTGGAGCCGCTGCAGGCGCATCTGTTTGTGTTCTGGTTTGCGCTGTTGTCCACCATCACCCCGCCAGTCTGCGGTGCGGTCTTTATCGCCGCAGGGATGATCGGGGAAAGCTGGATCAAGGTGGCATTGACGGCGATGGCGCTTGGTATCGGGCTTTATATTATTCCGCTTGGTATGATTGCCAATCCCGACATGTTGCGGTTGGCCACCGCGCCACTGGAGGCGATCGTCGCCATGTTGCGCGTGGCTGTCGGCCTGTCGCTAATCTCCTATGGTCTCATCAGCGCGCGAAAGGTGGTTCCGACTGGTGTGATGGTGGCGGGCGGGCTGGCGGTGGTGTTTTCCGGTCTGGTTATCTGAGCGTTCCAACAGCGGCGAGGCGGTCTGAGCATCTTGGCTGGCTGTGCGGAAGCCCGAAAACCTGCTTGATGTGACCCTGGCGCCACGATTTCCCGCCGGCAAGTGGTGGTGTTTGGACATGCACCAAGTGAAATAGTGATTGCACTGGGGCACCGCTGCTCCCATCCATGTGTGTAAGCCGCCGAAACTAAACAATTCCTTGTAGATCGTATTTGGCCGAAGGGTGCACACCGTGAAACATGGTCACTCGGTCCGATTTACAAATGAGTAATTATCGCTTTATCTATGATTAAAGCGAATTTAACTCTCGCATCCAGACTAGCTAGATCAGTCTCAGCAGAGATGCTTCCGACCCGCTGCGGGTCCGGATCACTTCTTTTGGGAAAGGTTTGACCCATGAACAATGTTTTGAAATTTGCCTCGGTTTCCGTGTTGGCGCTGATGGTTGCGGCCCCTGTGTCCGCACAGAACCGCGTTACCGGTCTTCAAGGTTTGAATGACCAGATCGACGACATTACAATCGACGCAAACCGCGAGCTTAATCGCAGCAACGACGCCCAGCGTTTCGGCCCCAACGGTGTGGCACAAGGCTGGCGCGGTTCTTTCGCGCTGTCCGCGAATGGCACATCGGGCAACACCGACACAGGTGAGCTTTCTGGCGCGGGCCGTCTTACCTATGGCGCTGGCGACTGGAACCACCTGTTGGGCTTCGCTGTCGAGTACGGCGAGTCCAATGGCACCAAGAGCGAAGAAAAAGTCTTCGGTACCTATGAAGGCAGCCGCTATTTCTCGCCCGAGTTCTATGCTTTTGGCCTGGCCCGCGTGCAGTATGACGGTTACCTGACCGACACCAACGGCAACCCGCTTGCTGGCGACGAAACCGATGCTTTCTTGGGCTTTGGTCCAGGTTACCGCGTGATCAACTCGGACAACCACACATGGCGTGTTCAGGGTGGCCCCGGTGTGCGCTACTTTGAAGATGTAAACGGCAACGACGAAACCGAAGTCGGCTTCATCGCATCGTCACGCTACTTCTATGCGTTCAACGAAACTGTCTCCTTCACCATGGATACAGACATCCTCGGTTCCGACGTGAACACCATCCTGTCGAACGATGCCGGCATTAACTACAAAGTGTCGAACAACCTGTCGACCCGCGTCAGCTACCGCACCGACTACAACACAGACCCGACACCGGGCCTGAAATCCACCGACAACAGCCTCGGCGTCTCGCTGGTTCTGGGCTTCTAATCTCGGAAAAGTACCTCGTCCCGAGGGGTTTTACCCTCGTACCTCTCGGGCGCGGGAAAATGTGGAGAGCAGGGCAACCTGTTCTCCATTT
This sequence comes from Sulfitobacter brevis, assembly GCF_900112755.1. Taxonomy (GTDB): domain Bacteria; phylum Pseudomonadota; class Alphaproteobacteria; order Rhodobacterales; family Rhodobacteraceae; genus Sulfitobacter; species Sulfitobacter brevis. The sequence continues at coordinate 105,917 of NZ_FOMW01000008.1, forward strand.
TTCCGTTTTGGGCAGGCGGCCCAGGCTCTGCCTAGTTGTCGTTCAGGGTTTCGGTATTGCGCTGTACGCGGGCCAACATGCTGAGCAACAATTCACGCTCGTCCTCGGAAAATCCACGCAGCAGATGTGCTTCACGTTCCAGCGCAATGTGGATCATCTTGTCATGCAGCTTTTTGCCACTTGGGGTCAGCTTTAACAGCTTGCGACGTTCGTCCTTGGGATCAACAACTTCGTTAAGGTAGTTTTGATCGCGAAGCAGTCCGACAGCGCGGCTGACCGAAGATTTATCGAGCCCGATTACTTCGCGCACGCGGCGTGCCGGAATGTCCGGCTCAAGCGTCAGCACCGCGAGCACCCGCCACTCGACCACGCCCACCCCGAATTCCCGGATATAACGCCGCGAGGCTCCGTTAGAGAGCAGATTGGTGATAACCGTAAAGTAATAGGTGGCAAAGTGCCGTAGATTCAGCGCCCGCGTTTTGGTCTCACCATCAACCTCGAACCAAGGTTCTTTTCGATTAGGGTCGCTTGGTTGGTGAACAGTCATGCAGGCTGGTCCTTTGACGAAAGATCGAAACAAGTCTTCGACTAATATCACCAAAATCCAGAATTTATAAAGACCTTCGTTAACCTATGGCCAAAGTTTACGTAACGTGAGCTTTACGGAAAGCGCAGCATCGGCCCGGATCCTCGGTAGAATCGGGGCCAACGCGTTGAGTTTCAGGTCGTTTTCTTGTCGTCGACGACGTTCATTTGCGCCAACCCGCTTTGGCCAAGATCAACCTTGGCAAAGGGCCCGCCGTGGCACATCTGGCCCGGATCGGTAATATCGACGGGGCCTTCCTCGGCCAGTACCTTTTCCGCAAACTCCTCAGCATTGTCCTTGGGGCGGTAGCCGAGGAACGAGGCCTTGGCGTTGTCCACCGGACAGCGGTCGTTGTTGGACACGCCGTAGATCACCGCAAAGCCGACCGAAGGGGTGTCGATGGCGCGGGTCACAAGCTGGATAAGGTCGTCATAGCTCAACCACGACCCCAAGGCGCGGGAGTTGTTGACCTGTGCCGCCGAGAGAATGCGCAGATGCACCGATTCAAGCTGGCGTTTGTCCCAGTACATGCTGCCAAGATCTTCGGTGAAGCATTTGGCAAGGCCATAGAAGGTATCGGGCTTGTGCGGCGCGTCGATGCCGATGAAGTCTGCCTTTTTGTGCATCCCGACCGCGTGGATCGAGGAAGCATAGACCACCCGCCGCACCCCATGCTGATGGGCAGCTTCCCAGATGTTGTAGGAGCCAATGAAGTTCGGGCCGAGCAGTTCTTCGAACGGTTTTTCATCCACAATTGCCCCGAAGTGGATCACCATATCCGCGCCTTCCAGCAGCGGGAAAATCTGGTCATAGGAGGCGAGATCGGCCTTTGCATACCGCTCACCGGCATAGAGCGTGCCAATGTCATCGACGAGATCGGTGCTGACGAGTTCGTCGCACATCGCGGCCAGCGGTTCCCGTAGATAGGAGCCCAGACGGCCCGCAGCGCCAGTCAGCACAAGTTTCTTCAGTTTCATGTCATCCCCTTCGGATTTCTTTTAGAGTTAAACGAGCTTGCCGCGCACATTGGCCAGCAAGGCATCCGCGCCGCGTGCCAGCAGCCCTGTATCAGACCCGCAGGCGACAAAGCTGAAACCGTCGTTCAGCAAAGTTGCGGCAAAATCGGGGTCAGAGACCAGCGTACCGACAGGCATGCCGCGCTCCATCAAGCGCCGGGCGGCGGGGCGGATTAACGCCCAGATGTCGGGATGCATCGGCTGGCCAACGATGCCCATATCGGCACCGATGTCGGCAGGGCCAAAGAATATACCATCGACCCCGTCGACCTGGGCAAAGCTGTCGGCGTTTTCTACGGCTTGTTGCGATTCAAGCTGGATCAGGATCGCGGTCTGGTTCTCGACCTCGGTGTAGTAATCGGTGATGCGGCCAAATTTGTTGCCCCGCATCGCGCCCGCAACACCGCGCACCCCGCGCGGCGGATAGCGGCACGCTGCAACGGCAGCTTCGGCCTCGGCAATGGTTTCGACCATCGGGAACAACAGCCCCGGTACGCCCAGATCCATCAGGCGTTTTACCTTGACCGGATCGTTCCAGTCGGGCCGCACAATGGCTGTGGTCTCGCTGGCCGCGAAAGCCTGAAGCTGGCCCAGAAGCGATCCAAGCTCGTTCGGGCTGTGCTCCATATCCAAGAGCGCCCAGTCATAGCCAGCGGGAGCAATCACTTCGGCAGCGTAACCGTGGCAGAGTGAGGCCCATAGGCCCACCTGCTGCTGGCCTGCGCGGATCGATGCAAGAAATCGGTTGGGGGCAAGTTTCATATCACGGCCTTTTCAAGAAATTTCTGACCCGAGGCGACACGGGCAAATCCGAACTGGGACAGATCAAGCGTGCGGTATTCTCCGTAAGCGATCAGCTCGGCAGTGCCGCGCCCGATAGCGGGGGATTGCTGCAAGCCGTGCCCTGAAAATCCGTTTAGAAAGACAAAGTTCGCCACCTTGTCGTGCGTACCCAAAATCGCGTTTTGATCGATAGTGTTATAGGCATAATGCCCGACCCATTCATTGATCACCTTAACCTGTTCGAAGGCGGGCACACGGGTGGCGATCGCAGGCCAAACCTTATTCTCCCAAATCGAATGATCAACGGCGAAGTCGTCATAAGCCACGTCCAGATCCTCATCCGGTGGGCATCCCGCCATATAATAGCGCCCGTCGGTGCGAAAATGCACGCCGGAGGGATCGATGGTCAGCGGCAGATCACGGTCAAGCGGCTTGGCCGCGTCAAAGATGAATGTGTAGCGTTTGCGCGGTCGCACCGGCATTTCGATCCCTGCCATCTGCGCCGTTGCCAGCGCGCGAGGGCCGGAGGCATTGACCACGGTGCCGCAAGTGATCTGTGCACCGGATTTCAGCGTGATGCTGTCAACATTGGTGCCCGCCGCATTGAGGGTCATCGCCGTGACCTCGTCGTGGATGTATTCCACGCCGCGCCGCCGCGCCATGCGCTTGAACCAGTCAAACATGGTGCCACCGTCGAAATAGCCCTCGTTCACCTTGTTGTGGTTGCCCGCGATAATGTCGTCGAGGTTGTAGAACGGATAGTCGTCAGCGATCTCGGCGGCGCTCATGTGGCGGGTTTGTGCGCCAAGGCTCATCTGGATTTGCTGGGCTTCTTTCAGGCTGGCGGCAAATTCGGGGGTATCAGCCAGATACATATAGCCAAAGCTTTGTAGCGCCAGTTCGGGGACCTCGGGATCGTCGCCCATAAAGCTGCGGAAGTTGCGGATAAACTCAGCACCAAACTGCGAGATGCGGATGTTCACCTCATTGGTGAACTGCTGGCGGATGCAGGAATTGGTGTGGCTGGTGGAGGCGAAAGTATAGCTCGGGTCGCGTTCCACCACCAATATTTTGCCGTTAAAATTCGGCATCGTGGTCAGCCACCACGCCAGAGAGGAGCCATAGATTGCGCCCCCGACGATCACCACGTCATAGGAATTTTGGTGCGGCACGGCCATTTGCGTCATCCTTTGTGCAAACCACTCAGACGTGTGGTAGCCGACAGGCCGCGCCCCCGCAATCTCTGTGAACCGCTAGGGCGCAAATGGCTTTTGGATGGCCCGCTCGACCATATGCAGACGGTCTTGGCCATAAAACATGTCACCGCCAACGAAATAGGTCGGCGAGCCGAAAACTCCGCGATCTATCGCCTCTTGGGTGTTGGCGCGGTGCTGGTCTTGGATGGCTGTGCTTTTGGCGGCGCTCAGGAGGGCAGGGGCGTCGAGCCCGAGGTCGACTGCCAACTCGCTCAGAGCAGCAGGGTCGGCGATATTGGCATCATCGCGCCAGTGCGCCTGCAATATCGCATGACTCAGCGCGTCGGCGTCCTCGCCCGCTGCGATGATCAGACCATTGGCCAGATCAAGCGGGTTGTCATGGTAGGCGGGGCGGTGGCGGATCATCGGCACATCGCGCCATTCGGCCCAGCGGACCATTTCGCGGCCAAAGAAATAGCGAATATGTGCTTTACTGCGCGCCCCGATCGCGGACCCCCCCGCCGCTTTCATCACGGGCGCGAAATCAAACGGGCGGTGCTGGATGCGCCAGCCGCTGGCCTGCGCAATTCGCGCAAGCTCTGCCGCGCCGAGATAGGCATAGGCGGAATGGGCCGAATAGAAGTACTCGATCACGCGGTCATCATAGGTTTGCATTGCAACCTCCCTCTCTTCGGCCAAGGACAGCCCGCGCAATCTAAGCAAGTCTGGCGGTGCTGCGAAAGCCCTACGTTACATTAAACCGAGGATCTCTCTTTGAATTTCGAAATGCGCCTTCCAAACCGCGCGTTGCTGGACCGCGTTGTGGCGATGGTCCGTGACGAGGTGATGCCGATGATTGCCACGACGTGCTGCACCGCCGTCAGGACGCCCTTGCCAAATTCGGCAAACACACGCAAAGCCCCGTTTGACTTGAGCGGCAATTGCGTCATGTTAGCAAACGTTGCGGTCGGAACTCTGCCCGCGCCGAGATTTGTCTCATAGGGAAGAGAAACAATCCGTTATGGACCGCGACGAAATCGAAAACCTGATCGCCCGCGTGGCGCTAAAGGATCGAAAAGCATTCGACGCACTCTATGACAGGGTCAGCGCGAAACTTTTCGGCGTCTGCCTGCGTGTCTTGTCCAAACGCGCAGAAGCCGAGGACGCCATGCAGGACAGTTTTGTCAAGATCTGGAACCACGCCGACAGGTATCAGGCCAATGGTCTGTCGCCGATGACGTGGCTGATCACCATCGCGCGCAATACCTCGATCGACCGTTTGCGCACCCGCCGCAAGGGCCACCAAGATATCGACACCCCCGGTTTTGAGCTGATCGCCCCCGGCCCGTCGCCCGAGCAGTCGGTAGTCGCTGCCTCTGAAGCCGCGCGACTTTCGGGCTGTCTCGATGCGCTGGCTGAAAATCGCGGTGCCGCCGTGCGCGGCGCTTATCTGGACGGCGATACCTATGCGGATCTGGCCGAGCGGTTTCAGGTGCCTATTAACACGATGCGGACATGGTTGCGGCGCGGGTTGCTATCCCTGCGAGAGTGCATGAGCCTGTGACCCTTTCACCAGATACCCCCGACTTTGACGATGATTTTCAGGCGGCTGAGTTTGCGCTTGGCCTCGCCGAGGGCGCGGACCTTGCTGCCGCCCAGCAGCGTGCCCGCACCGATAACACCTTTGCCGCGCATATCGCTGCATGGCAGGAGCGTTTTGTTGCGATGACTGACGATATCGCCCCCGTCACCCCGCCGCGACGGGTGAAGAAAGCTGTCGTTAAGACACTCTTCTCGACCCCGCCGATCCCCTTGTTGGACCGCCTCTGGGTCTGGAAAGGGCTAACGCTGGCTTCGCTCGTCGCCGCCGCCTATTTCGCCTTTCCGCTGGTGCGACCCACAGTCGAGGTGCCGTCAGAAATCTATGCCACCCAGCTTAAGGGGGAGGCCAGCGGCCTCGAAGTGCTTGCCGTGCTGGACCCTGCGCGCGGCGATCTGGCCCTGCGCCGGATTGCGGGCGGCGCCCCTGAGGGCCGTGTTCTCGAGCTTTGGGCGCTCCTGCCTGAACAGGCACCTGTTTCTTTGGGTGTCTTGCCTGAGGGCGATGTGACCCGTGTGACCTTGCCGGCCCAATTTATAGCCCAGATTTCACAACTGACACTCGCGATCTCGGACGAGCCGCCCCAAGGTGCCCCACAGGGCGTGCCGACAGGTGCGATCCTCGCTGTCGGTGCGGTCGAAGAACTTTAAGCGCGACCGACGTTTGAAACTTTTAGGCTCCCGCGTCCGTGTCTTTACAAACGCAGGCGGGGACCTCGGCCCCATGCCATATTGGCTGCCCGCGACTGAAAGGATCACCTCATGGCTTTTGACCGACGCAGTTTCCTCCTCTCCAGCATCGCCCTTGGCCTGACGTCCAAGGCCGTTCACGCCGCGCCCTATGTCGCAGGCAGCTTCGAGATCACCCGAAGCGACGCAGAATGGCGCGCGATGTTGAATGACAGCGAATTTGCCGTGATGCGCCAGGGAAAGACGGAACGCGCCTACTCCAGTCCGCTCGACGGCGAAAAACGCGCCGGCACTTTTGCCTGCCGCGGCTGCGACCAACCGCTTTACAGTTCTGCGGCAAAATTCGACAGTGGCACCGGCTGGCCGAGCTTTACCGCCCCGCTGCCAGACGCGGTCGAGACGATGCCCGACAACAGCCTTTTTGCCCGCCGCACCGAGGTGCATTGCGACCGTTGCGGCAGCCATCTTGGCCATGTCTTCGACGATGGCCCGGCCCCCACCGGCAAACGCCACTGCATCAATGGCGTCTCGCTCGCATTCATAGCAGACTGAAGATGGAGCGTCTCACGCAATACGGCATCCTTGCGGGGCGCCTTTTGCTCGCCGTACTCTTTGCAGCGGGGGCGGTACAAAAAGGCGTCGCCCCCGAGGGCGCGCAGTCATTGCTCGCGTCCCAAGGCTGGCCGGTCTGGTTAGTCTGGCCTGCAACGGCCTTCAATGTCGCGGGGGCGCTCGCGCTTGTCTTTGGGGTCTGGCTGGCCCCTATGGCGCTGGCGCTCGCTTTCTATTGCATGGTGACCAGCCTGTTTCACTATCTCCCGGATGACCCATGGCAAATGTCGATTTTCATCAAGAATTGGGCAATTGCTGGCGGGTTGCTCGTGCTGGCAGGCCATGAGGCACAAAATCCGCGCGGCTAACGACGCAACGCGATTTTCATTTTCTTTCGCGCCTAAATATCTTCGGGGTGGAACGGGGGGCCTCCGAGCACAACTTTCCCGCTCAAGTCCCGCGTGGTTTTGCCCGCACCGTTGGATCAGCAACAGTCGGGTCCTCGGGCCACGGGTGGCGTGGATACCGACCGCGCATCTCTTTGCGGACATCGGCATAAGACGATTTCCAGAACCCTGGCAAGTCGGTGGTCACCTGCACCGGTCGTCGTGCGGGCGACAACAAGCTCAACTGCAACGGGCGGCCCGCCACGGTCGGGTGCTGCGTGACCCCAAACACCTCTTGCAACCGTATCTCGATTGAGGGCTGTGCGGTGCTATAATCGATCGGCACGCGCCGCCCCAAGGGGGTCTCGAAATGCGCGGGGGCGATGCGCTCCATCGCTTGAGTTTCATCCCAGGTCAGCCGCGCCGTCAGGGCCACAAGCATATCGAAGTTCTTCCAATCTGCGGTGCTGCGGACCCCGCGCAGATGCGGCAACAACCAATCCTCCAGTGTCTCTTCAAGATGCTCGATGCTGAAATCCGGGAAGGGCGCGGGCATCAGACGGGCGCGGGCCAAAAAACGCGTCGCTGCGGCGCGTGGATTCAGACCCAATTGCCGCACACCCTCCAGCATCGCTAAGGCTACTTGATCGTCAGGCGCAACAGACCAAATCCGGTCAGCGAGGACCAAGGCGCCAAAACGTTCCTGCTTGCGAGTCAGCACGCGACCATCGCGCCGCGACCATTCGCAGACTTCGTGCCAGCCGATCTGATCGGCAAAGGTCTCGCGCAATTCCGCCTCGGTCAGGGTTGCCGCCTGCCGGATGCGGGCCTCGCGCGGGTCGCCGTCCAGATCGGTCGCCACCAAGAGCCGCGCACCTGCCATCGGATCATGCCCTGCCATCACAGCCCCCTTGCCGCCCGACAATACATAGCGGGGTTCGTCTCCCTTGCGGCGCAGGCCGACGCGGTCGGGGTAGGCGAGTGCGGCGAGAATGCCCAATCCGTCCGGTCCGGTGCCTGCCTGCCCCCGTGCCAGCCGTTTGGTTTCCTGACGAATACGCGCGATGGTTGCGGCGTTGGCCTCGCCGGACGCGCGATTGCCCAATACCGCATCGCGGCGCAGTGCCAGATCAACGGGCGCACCGCGCAGCGGGTCGCGCTCGGCCAATATCGCGGCCAGCATCGGCGCCGACGGCCCGCCAAGCGCCACCATATGTGCCAGACGCGGGTGCAGCGGCAAACGCGCCAAGGTGCGACCATGCGCGGTGATCCGGCCTGTCTCGTCCAAGGCCGAGAGCATCTGCAATACCGCCCGCGCCTCCGCAAGGCGCCCTTCATGCGGGGGGGTGACAAAGCAAAGCTCGTCGGCGCGTGCGCCCCACAGCGCCAGCTCCAGCGCGAAACCGGTCAGATCGGCGACCTCGATCTCGGCGGGGGGGAAGGCCATCAGCGCGCCTTCCTCGCCGCGGGTCCAAAGCTTGTAGGCCACGCCTGCGGTCAGTCGCCCGGCGCGGCCCGCCCGCTGGGTTGCCTCGGCGCGGGTGACTTTTTCGGTGACCAGACGCGACATGCTCGACGTCGGATCAAACTGCGCCCGCCGCGCCCGCCCGCCATCCACGACAATCGTGATGCCTTCGATGGTGAGCGAAGTTTCGGCAATCGAGGTGGCCAGCACAATCTTGCGCCCCGTCGCTGCGGGCAGTATCGCTGCCCGTTGCGCTTTGAAATCCATCGCACCGAACAGCGGCGCGACATGGCAATCGGGCGGTACTTGACGGCGGAGCAAAGTTTCAACCCGCCTGATCTCGCCCTCACCGGGCAAGAACACCAGCGCCGATCCTTGCTCTTCGCTAATCGCTTTCAAGACCAGATTTGCGACCGCCTCTTCGAACCGTTCACGCCCGAGAGGGCGATCCAGCCAACGGGGCGTGACCTCGAAGCTGCGCCCTTCCGAGGTTATGACCGGTGCCTCCATCAGAGCGGCCACGGGAGCGGCATCCAAGGTCGCCGACATCGCTACCAGCATCAGATCATCGCGCAGGGCTCCCGCCACCTCAAGGCAGAGCGCCAGCCCGAGATCGGCATTGAGCGAACGTTCATGGAATTCGTCAAAGATCACAACGCCGATGTCGGGCAATTCCGGCGCGCTTTGCAACATGCGGGTCAGGATGCCTTCGGTCACCACCTCGATCCGCGTCGACTTGGACACAGCCGACGCCCCCCGCACGCGGTAGCCGACAGTCTGGCCAACTTCCTCCCCCAAGGTGGCGGCCATACGTTCGGCTGCGGCCCGCGCGGCAAGGCGGCGCGGTTCCAACATCACGATGCGGCCCTTTGTCAGCCCCGCCTCCAGAATGGCGAGCGGCACGCGGGTCGTCTTGCCCGCACCGGGCGGCGCTTGCAGCACGGCACGTCCTGTGGCCCGCAAAGCGGCGATTACTTCGGGCAGGACGGAGTCGATGGGAAGGGTCAGGATCATACGGGCTTTATCGGGCAATCGGTGGCGTAGGCCAAGGGGCAGGGGATGGACATTCGCGCCGCACCTCGCAAAAGATGCCGCCATGGATATCGAAGAACTTGCCACAGGCGTTATCGCCTCCGAGCGTCGGGCGCTGGCCCGCGCAATTACTTTGGTGGAATCCGGCCGTGCGGATCACCGTGCCGAGGCGATGCGCCTGCTGGCTGCCCTGCCGCAGGACCGCCAAGCCTTGCGGATCGGGCTATCGGGCACGCCGGGGGTGGGAAAATCCACCTTCATCGAAAGTTTTGGTATGATGCTGACCGCGATGGGCAAGCGGGTGGCGGTATTGGCGGTCGATCCCTCATCGTCGCGCTCGGGCGGGTCGATTTTGGGCGATAAAACCCGCATGGACCGGCTGAGCCGTGACCCCAATGCCTTTGTGCGGCCCTCGCCAAGTCAGACCCATCTGGGCGGTGTGGCGCGCCGCACCCGTGAGGCCGTGCGCCTGTGTGAGGCCGCCGGATATGACGTGGTGCTGATCGAGACTGTCGGCGTTGGCCAGTCCGAAACCGTGGTGGCCGAAATGTCGGATGTGTTCTTGCTGCTGCTGGCCCCTGCGGGCGGCGACGAGTTGCAAGGCGTCAAGCGCGGCATCATGGAAATGGCCGATCTGATTGTGGTCAACAAGGCTGATGGCGATCTTGCCGCGACCGCCATGCGGACCTGTGCTGATTATTCCGGTGCGCTGCGTTTGTTGCGCAAACGCCCGCAGGACCCTCAAGGCTACCCCCGCGCGATGACCGTATCAGCTCTGCAAGACATCGGATTGCCGGAGACTTGGGAGACCTTGCAGACCTTGGTGAACTGGCGGCGCGACAATGGTTATTGGGACCGGACCCGCGCTTCGCAAGCACGTTATTGGTTCGAGCAGGACATCCGACAGACCTTGCTCGCGCAGCTAGAGACCCCTGCGGCCCGCGCATCGATGGCGGAACTGGGCGAACAGGTCGCGACCGGGGCGCTTGACCCCGCCGATGGCGCCGCGCGGTTCATGTCTGCGCTGCGCCGCGATCCGGACTGATGTGATCAGGCCGGCTGGTCCTGCGGGACCGGAAAGATCACATCGTACAGCCAGTTGAAGACGAAGGCGTAGACGAGGTAAAATCCCGCGAAGGCGATGTCGATTATAAATGCCTCGTAGAGAGGGATCTGCAAATGCCATGCGATGAAGGGGATCAGCACAAACAGCAGGCCGATCTCAAAGAGGACCGCATGAAGAATGCGTATTAAGACCGTTTTTTGCACCGTGCCGCGCAGCCGTTTCATCGCGTGGTCAAACCCCAGATTATAGAGGTAGTTCCATCCCGTCGCGATGGTGGCGCTGATCACGGTTACCACGCCGATATCGGCTAATGGATGGTTAAACAGCCAAGCGCCGAGCGGGGTGACGATCAGCAAGGCGATCACCTCAAAGCTCACAGCGTGGCGGATACGGTCGGAAGTCGTGCGCATTTGGGCGGTCCCGCTATGGATCGGGTCGTCCCGACTTTGTTCCCGTTTGGGGGAGGTCGTCCTCGCCGTTGTTTAATAGGATAATTGCCGCCAGCCCTGCAAGCCTCAACCGGCAGCTTTGGGATGGCTGCGGTTATAAACCTCCATCAGACGGGCAGTATCAACTGCCGTGTAGGCTTGGGTCGTTGACAGCGAGGCGTGGCCCAAAAGCTCTTGGATCGCCCGCAGATCGCCACCTGCATCCAGCAGATGGGTGGCAAAGCTGTGGCGCATGGCATGTGGCGTGGCCGTGGCGGGCAAGCCCAGTTGCATCCGCGCATCAGCCATCACTTGGGCAATGGCACGCGGGCCGAGCGCGCCGCCGCGAATGCCGCGAAACAGCGCGGCGTTTTTCTCAAGCGGGTGCGGGCAGGCCGCCAGATAGGCGTCAACGGCATCGCGGGCCGCGGGCAGAACCGGCACGACACGCTCTTTATCGCCCTTGCCGACAATCCGCAGTGCTTCGGGCAGGGGCGCATCGGCACCTTTCAGACCCAAGGCTTCGGAAATCCGTAGTCCACAGCCCCAAAGCAGGGTCAGCACCGCGACATCGCGCGCCGCCACCCAAGGGCGCAACGATTGGTCCTCGACGCAATCAATCAGCGCGGTTGCCGCATCAATTGCCAATGGGCGTGGCAGCTTTTTCTGGAACTTCGGTGAGCGGGTCGAGAGCACAGCCGTCGGCTCGAACCCTTCGCGTTCGGCCAGCCAGCGGTAGAAGGCTTTGACCGAGGAGAGTTTGCGCGCCATCGACCGTGGGCCGACATCGCTGCCCCGCGTGAAAGCCATCCACGCGCGCATCTCCGAGATCGTGATCTTTGCCAAAGCCCCCAACCCCTGGGTGTCGCCCTTGTGGCGGGTCATGAAGGCCAGGAACTCGACCACATCACCGTGATAGGCGGTAAGCGTATTTTCGGCGGCCCCTTTGAGGGCGCGCTGGTGTTGCAACCATGTTTGTAGCGCGTCACGCGCAGCGGGACTGAGCAGCCCCAGAGCAGGCGTTTCCTGCGGGCGGTTCAAGACAGCCAGCGGCGCATGGTGCGCTCGAAAACTCCGGTAAAGAAGGTCAGCAGGTCGGTGCCCTGTTGTGGCCCGAACAGATGCGGATCTTCGGCCCCGAGCACCAGCAAACCGGGCAGGCGGCCCGTGCCGAAATCAAGTTTAAGGCAGGCTTCTGAGCGGATCCACTCGGCCTTGCCGCCATAGATGACTTCGGAGGCATCTTGGAGCCCGCGCAAAGTCACCTGCCGCGGCGCGCCGCCCCGGCCCTTGGTAATGTAGTCATCGATAAAGCCGGGCTCGGCAACGCTGAGCACTTCGCCAAGGCGCTGAACCGTCGGGTTGCTATCGTTCTGAACCGATTCCAGCACCAGTTTCACGGCGTCGACTCGCATGATGTCGGCAACTTCGCCGCCTAGATCACGCAAAAAGGTCTCGAACTCGACCGCATCAAGCATGCGCAGGATTGCACGGTGGATCTGGTTGGTGCCGGCGAGATTCTCATAGGCCGCCGCAATCACGCTGCGATGGGTGTCTTCCAACCGGTCAAGGCGGCTCTCCAACCGCTCCATCGCGATTGAGCGCAAATCGACGATATTGCCACCCATTGCTTTTTCGTTGGCAGCGATCAACGCCTGCATCACATCGCTGTCATCCAGAATGACATCGGGCCGCGAGATAATCGCCTCACGCAGGGAATCGTCGATTTTTGGGCTGCTGCTCATCATCAGTCTCTTATTGATTTGCGGTGGTATAGCATGGGGTCAGGGATAAATCTGCCCTTTTGTTGCTGGCCTTGCGGATCGGCCCCACGCCTGTGGCGGAGAGGTGCCAGCGCAATGGCGGGCAGGCGCCGCTGCCGTCACCGGAAGGTAGTATTGTCGCGCGGCCCGCTTGACAGGCCGCGCGATGCAGTGCGTCAGACGATTTTGATGTTGCCGGCTGCTGCGTCTTTCATGAACTGCTCCAAACCTTTATCGGTCAGGATATGGCTTGCCAGCTTGCGGATCACCTCGGGTGGGGCAGTCATCACATCGGCACCGATCAGTGCGCAATCCTGCACGTGATTCACCGTGCGGATCGAGGCGGCGAGAATCTGGGTCTCAAAGCCATAGTTGTCATAGATCGTGCGGATGTCCTGGATCAACTCAAGCCCGTCGAGGTTGATATCGTCCAAACGCCCGATGAACGGGGAGATGAACGTCGCACCGGCTTTGGCTGCCAGCAGCGCCTGATTGGCCGAGAAGCACAGGGTCACATTGACCATATTGCCTTCGTCGCTGAGGACTTTACATGCCTTGAGGCCGTCCCATGTCAGCGGCACTTTGACGGCGATATTGTCGGCGATCTTGGCCAGCTTGCGGCCTTCGGCGATCATGTCTTCGGCGTTCAGCGCGACCACTTCGGCGCTGACGGGGCCTGCAACCAGATCGCAGATTTCCTTGGTGACTTCGAGAATATCGCGGCCTGATTTCAGGATCAGCGAAGGGTTCGTGGTAACCCCGTCGACCATGCCAAGGTCGTTGAGTTCGGCAATTGCGGTGATGTCGGCTGTGTCTACGAAAAATTTCATCGGTCTGTCCTTGCGCAGGGGGAAGGGAGCGTCGATGTTGGCTTTACCGCATGATCCGACCTGCTTAAACCCTGAAAACCGCAAACCAGCGATCGGAGCCTTTTTGCTGACGCCCCCAGATTTCTTCGAGCACGGCGCGCTTGTCAGTGTGCTGACAACGCAGCCCTTGGGCCGCGCGCTGGATTACCGTGCCCCAGAGGGCGGCTGCCATCTGGGGGCTTTTGTCGAGGTGCCGCTGGGGCCGCGCAAGGTGTTGGGTGTGGTCTGGGGCGCGGGCAAGGGGGATTATGATCTCGCCAAGGTGCGCCATGTGATCCGCGCGCTGGATGCGCCGCCAATGCGCGATGAAATGCGCGAGTTTTTAACCCGTGCCGCAGCCTATACGCTGACGCCGATGCCCGCGATGTTGCGGCTGGCGACCCGCGCACCGGGGTTGGGCGATCCGCCGTCGATGCGCAAAATCTATCGCCGTGGCGGGGCAGAGCCTGACCGGATGACCGATGCGCGGCGGCGGGTGCTAGAGACCTTGGCGGAATATGGCGATCTGTCGTTTACCTTGAAAGAACTGGCCGAAATGGCGGGGGTCACGGCATCGGTTGTCAAAGGTCTGGTCACCCAAGGCGCTGTACGCGAGGAAGACAGCCCGCGTGACACGCCCTTTGGTCGCATGGACCCCGATCTGCCCAGCAAGGAATTGACCGCCGATCAGGCTGCGGGCGCCGAGGCGCTGGCTGCAGGGGTGCGCGGTGAGACCTATGGCACGACCCTGCTGCGCGGGGTGACAGGTTCGGGCAAGACGGAAGTTTATCTTGAAGCGGTAGCGGCGGCGTTGCGCGCCGGACGGCAGTCTTTGGTGCTGCTGCCCGAGATTGCGCTGACCGAACAGTTCTTCCACCGTGTTCAGGAACGGTTCGGGGCCAAGCCTGCCGAGTGGCATTCAGGCGCAACCATGACCGAGCGTCGCCGGATCTGGCGGATGGTTGGCGAGGGGCAGGCCGGCGTGGTGATCGGCGCGCGCTCGGCTTTGTTTCTACCGTTTCAAAACCTCGGGCTGATCGTGGTCGATGAGGAGCACGACACCTCCTACAAGCAAGAAGACGGTGTGCTTTACAACGCCCGCGATATGGCGGTGCTGCGGGCCGCGATCTGTGGAGCGCAGGTGGTGCTGGCCAGTGCGACGCCGTCGTTGGAAACTTGGGCCAATGTCGAGGCTGGCAAATACACCCGCATTGATCTCGCCTCGCGGTTTGGCCCTGCGGTGATGCCGCAGATGGGCGCGATTGATATGCGCACTGAAGGGTTGCCCGCGAACCAATGGGTATCGCCGACGCTACAGTCTGAGGTGACCAAGCGGTTGGAGCGTGGCGAGCAAGCGATGCTGTTTATCAACCGCCGTGGCTATGCGCCGGTGACGCTTTGCCGTGCTTGCGGCCATCAGATCGCCTGTGACGACTGCGATGCCCGAATGGTCGAGCACCGGTTTTTGAAGCGGCTGGTCTGCCACCAGTGCGGCGAAAGCAAACCGATGCCAGAGGTCTGTCCGTCCTGTGAGGTCGAGGGTAAACTCGCGCCCGTCGGACCGGGGGTTGAGCGTTTGGGCGAAGAGGCCAAGACGCTGTGGCCAGAGGCGCGGATCGCTGTGCTGTCGTCTGATATGTACGGCTCGGCGCGGGCGCTGAAGGCCGAGATTGCGGGGATCGCCGAGGGCGGGGCTGATATCATCATCGGCACGCAACTGGTGGCCAAGGGGCATAACTTTCCCAAACTGACATTGGTCGGTGTGATCGATGCGGATCTGGGGCTGACGGGGTCCGACCTACGCGCGGCGGAGCGGACGTTCCAGCTGATGCGGCAGGTCGCCGGGCGCGCAGGGCGTGCCGAAGCGCCGGGGGCGGCTTTGTTACAGACCTATCAGCCGGACCATCCGGTGATCCGTGCGATCTTGGCAGGGGATGAAGAGAAATTCTGGGCCGCTGAGGCAGGTGAGCGTCGACAGGCGGGCGTGCCCCCCTACGGCCGCATGGCCGGAATTATCCTGTCCGGCTCGGACGTGGCGGCGGTGTTTGATCTGGGCAACCAGTTGGCGCGGCAGGATGGGCCTTTGCGCAAGATCGGCGCTCAGGTGTACGGGCCCGCGCCCGCGCCGATTGCGCGGGTGCGAGGGCGTCACAGGGTCAGAATGTTAATCAAGGCCGAGAAAACCGCCCCCCTTCAGGAAGCGATTGCGCGTTGGATTGCACAGGTCCGGCTGAAAGGGGATGTGCGGCTGGCGGTGGATATTGATCCGCAGAGTTTTTACTGAGCCTTTATTGACGCCGCCCTTGCGGGGCGGCGCGTGCCGCCGGTGGGAGTTTAGCTGGCCAAATGAAGGTGCTGGTGTCGGCACACAGGGGCGCTGTGCGTTTTCGATCTCGCCAATTTGCGGGGGCGGGCGTATGGATCGGGGATGGCCCAATATATCACCCTTGAAGATGCCAAGCAGTTGCCTTTCTGGCGGCGGCCTGTGGCGCTGTTGTTCCTGATGGCTCTGGCGATGCCGATTGCCTTTAACACGTGGTCGGCACTGCTGAATAATTTCGTGATCGAGGTCGCGGATTTTGACGGCTCGGACATCGGGTTGTTGCACACGGTCCGCGAAATTCCGGGGTTTCTGGCGGTTGGTGTGATTGCGATCATCATCTTTGTGCGCGAGCAGGTTTTGGGGCTGGTGTCGCTGGTTTTGCTCGGCGTGGCGACGGCGGTGACGGCTTGGTTTCCGTCGATGGGCGGGATTTTAACCATCACCATGCTCAGTTCAATCGGGTTTCATTACTACGAGACGGTGAACCAGTCGTTGCAGCTTCAATGGCTCAAAATCGAAGACGCGCCGCGGATGTTGGGGTGGCTGATGGCGGCGGGATCGCTGGCGACCCTAGTGGCCTATCTGGTGATCATGGCGCTGTGGGAGACGCTGAGCCTGAGCTATAATATCGTCTATATGATCGGCGGCGGGGTGACGGTGGTAATCGCGCTGGTTGCGATTTTTGCCTATCCGCAGTTCGAGGCACCGACCCCGCAGATCAAGAAGATGGTGCTGCGGCGGCGGTACTGGCTCTATTATGCGTTGCAGTTCATGTCGGGGGCGCGGCGACAGATTTTCGTGGTTTTTGCCGGTTTCATGATGGTCGAACGCTTTGGCTATGATGTGCACGAGATAACTCTGCTGTTTATGGTCAACCTTATCGCCAATATGATTTTGGCACCGCTGCTTGGTCGTGCTGTCGGATATTTCGGCGAGCGCCGTGCGCTGGGGTTCGAATATATCGGGCTGATCATCGTGTTTTTGAGCTATGGCGGGGTTTATTACCTTGGCTGGGGCGTAGTTGTTGCGGCGGTTCTCTATGTGCTGGACCATATGTTCTTTGGCTTGGCCTTGGCGCTAAAAACCTATTTCCAAAAGATCGCTGATCCGCGTGATATCGCGCCGACAGCGGCGGTCGCCTTTACCATCAACCACATTGCGGCGGTGTTTTTACCTGTCGCGTTGGGGTTGTTGTGGTTGGTATCCCCTGCGGCAGTATTCTTTCTCGCGGCGGGGATGGCGGCGATCTCGCTGAGCCTGTCGATGTTGATCCCGCGCCATCCGGCACCGGGGAACGAGACGATATTTGCCCGGCGGGTGTCGCAGGCGGCAGAGTAAGCGCGTGCAGGGCGGGCGGTTCCTCACCGGATCGACCATGGGTCATGTGGTGCGGATGACTGCGACCGGCGCGATGGGCATTACTTTCGTGTTTCTCGTTGATGCAGCGGGCTTGCTGTGGATTTCGCAACTGGGCGAACCTGCGTTGGTGGCTGCCATCGGCTTTGCCTTTGCGGTGCAGTTCTTTTCGGTGTCGATTGCTGTCGGGTTGATGATTGCGGCGACGGCGCTGATCTCACGCTCGATCGGGCAGGGCGCGCGGGCGCTGGCGCGGCGGCAGGCGGGGGCGTCGGTGGTGATTGCCGTGCTGATCCAGCTTGTCGTTGCGACGCTGGTCATTTTGGCGCGGCACGAGCTTGTTGGCTTCGCCGGTGCCACCGGAGAGACGGCGCGGCTGTCGGCGCGGTATCTGGCGATTACCATGCCGTCGCTGGTGCTGATGGCGGTGGCGTTGACCTGTTCGGGTGCCTTGCGGGCCGAGGGGCTGGGCGCGCAGTCGATGTATGTGACGCTTTATTCCGGGCTGGTTTTGATGGTGCTCGACCCGCTGTTGATCTTGTGGCTGGGGTTGGGGCTCGATGGTGCGGCCATTGGCTTGTTTGTGTTTCGGATTTGTTTGGTGGCACTGGCGCTGCATTATGCGGTGCGGCGCAATAATCTGGTGGCGGCCCCTAATCTGGCAGATTTGCGAGCGGTGTTTGTGCCCTTCATGGCTATCGCGACGCCTGCGATTGCCAACCAGATGTCGACGCCTGCGGGTAATTATCTGATGACCATCGTGATGGCACCCTTTGGCGATGACGCGGTCGCAGCTTGGGCCGTGGTCGGGCGGCTAACCGTCGTGGTGTTTGGAGGTATCTTTGCATTGTCTGGCGCAATTGGCGGCATCTTTGGCCAGAACTTTGGCGCAGGCCAGCTTGACCGGGTCCGCAGCACCTACCGTGATGCGCTGATATTCTGCGCGATCTATACGCTGGTGGCTTGGGGGCTGGTCGCGTCTGCTCTGCCGGTCATCACCGACATCTTTGGCCTGAGCGGGCAGGGGCGTGCCGTATTGCAGGCGTTTTGCTATATCGGTGTCGGCGGCTTTGTCTTTGTCGGCGGGCTCTTTGTGTCGAACGCCGCGTTCAACAATCTAGGCAAGCCTGCACGGTCTACGCTGGTGAACTGGCTCAAAGATGGCGCGAGTTGGCCAGCGGCGCTGGCGCTGGCCACGCTGTTTGGCGCACCGGGGGTAATATATGGCCAGACACTGGCAGGCGCGGTGATGGGGGTTATTGCCGCGATCTGGGGCTGGATATACGTCAACCGCCTGCAGGCAGCCGATCTGCGCACCCTTGACCCGCCGCCGCCGCGCCCCTACCCGAACCCTGATAGATACCGGAGAAGATAATGCCCACCTATACCGCACTGACCACCCTTGAGGGCCGCGATGCGGCCTATAACCTCGGCGACGCCATGGAACGGCTTGTGCCTGAGCCAACCGGCGTGGGCGTTTTCGAAATGGAAGATGGCTCGGGCCTTTGGGAAGTCGGCGGTTATTTCGAAGATGTGCCCGATAGCACCGGACTGTCGGTATTGGCGGCCGCGATGGGGGCCAAGCCCTTTGTGGTCTCCGAAGTGCCCGAAACCGATTGGGTCGCCCATGTGCGGCGCGAGCTGGCACCGGTCGAGGCGGGGCGGTTTTTTGTCTATGGCAGCCATGACGCAGACAAGGTGCCTGCGGATTGCGAACCTTTGTTGATCGAGGCCGCGATGGCTTTCGGCACTGGCCACCACGGGACGACCTTGGGCTGCTTGCGCGCGCTGGACCGTTTGGCGACAGACGGGTTTGCGGGACGCAATGTGGTGGATATCGGTTGTGGCACCGCGGTGCTGGCGATGGCGGCGGCGCGGATCTGGCCCGAGACTGTCATGGCCAGCGACATCGACGAAGTTGCCGTAGATGTGGCGCAGGCCAACGTAACCGCAAATGATCTCGAAGGGCGGGTGCAATGTTATGAGGCGGCAGGCTTTGATCATCCCAAGCTGGCCGAGGCCGCGCCTTTTGATCTGGTCTTTGCCAATATCCTGAAAGGGCCGCTGATCGCGCTGGCCCCCGATATGGCCACTGCCCTGCAACCTCAGGGGTATGCGATTCTTTCCGGCATCCTGAACGAGCAAGCCGACGAAGTGATCGAGGTTTATGCACGATCCGGCATCAGTCTGGTGCACCGCGAGAGCATTGTTGACTGGACCACGCTGACCTTACAGAAAAAGACATAATTCCGTCCGCATTTTAGGTGCATTTGAGGCAATTGCCCAGAAAATGCCGCATTTCAAACGTATACATAACGGGTCAAACGGTGGGGGCCGATTGAACATTAGAGGCTGCCATGGTTGAGACACATGACCATTTCATCAAACGCCTGAAGTCCCTAGGGCGCAAACATGCCCAACTGACCCACGGCTATGTCACCCGCGTCGGAAAAGACGGTCTGATCGTTGTGAAACCCAAGCGGGCACGTCGCGGATTTCCGTTCCAGATGCTGTTTATGCTCGTCATCGGGTTCTTCGGTTTCAAAGCCTTCATGTTGTCGGCGATTGGTCCGGTGACCTATAACGAGCGTCTGGCAAAGCTGGAGAATGGCTCGGTTCTGGAACAGGCTGGCGCCAAGGCGCTTGGCATCGACCCGATCACCGCGTCGGTCGCGAAAATCTCCGGTCCAATGTTGCGCCGCTAAACGATGCGGCGCCACCAAGGTTTGTTAACCAGTTTTTAGTTTCTGTCAAAAGTCTGTTGCGCCGCGTTGTTTGCCTTCAGCCCCGCATGTGCCATGTGCTGCACTGCGCGTGTCTTTAACGAGTTGCTCTCTGCCTCTTCAATTGCCGGAGGGGAAACAGAAAAAGCCGCGCCCCATTATAGAGGGACGCGGCTTTTTTTGTATCTGTCAGCAGGGCGCAGTGGACGCCACCGCGCGACTGGATTTAGCGAATGAAATCGCTGTGGCTGACCATATCGATGTCGCCACGGATCAGGCCGATATCGTCCAGCTCGCGGTCTGTCAGCGATACCAGGGCATTGCGTGTTACGCGGGCGTCATTCCAGGCAACAACAGCGCCGAAAACGCCAGTCACAAAGGAAGTTACGCGGGAGACGGCCATTACGGAGCCGTATGCGGTGCGGGTCGTGTCGAAAGTAGCCATTGTAGCCGTCCTCTTTTTCTAAATCGTTAAGCCGATTTCCTCGGCGGTGTGCTGGGCAAATAGGCGGAAATGAAATCCGGCACAATCGCCAGAAACGCATGTGTGATCTGCGCTTTTTGCATAGGTGCGAAACGGCCTGATTGCCCAATGAAATATGACGCTTTTGTGTCTTTCACCCTGTCGTTTTCAGCCTTGGAAGCGACGGAATTATTCCCGCAACGCATAGCGCGTCCTGAATGCGACATTGGCCGTGTCGTGAGCGGCATCGCAGCGGAAAGGCTTGGCGGATGTTCGCCTTTCGTGCTAGTGCATCAAAAAAACAACAATTCGAGGCGGGCAGGGACATGATACGGATAATTGGCATCGATCCGGGGCTGCGAAAGATGGGTTGGGGCGTGATCGACGTTACCGGCAACAAGATTTCTCATGTCGCGAACGGCGTTTGCGAATCGCTGGGTGACGATCTGGCGCAGCGGCTTTTGTCGCTGCACAGTCAGTTGACCCGCGTGGTGGTTACCTATCGGCCACAGTCGGCGGCGGTCGAGCAGACTTTTGTTAACAAAGACGGGGCAGGCACGCTCAAGCTTGGCCAGGCGCGCGGGATTGCGATGTTGGTGCCAGCGCAAGCAGGGTTGGCGGTGGGCGAATACGCCCCGAACAAGATTAAGAAAACCGTCGTTGGCGTGGGCCATGCCGATAAAGGGCAGGTGGCGCATATGATCCGGATGCAATTGCCCGGCGTTGAGATCGCGGGGCCGGATGCGGCGGACGCTTTGGCGATTGCGATCTGTCACGCCCATCATGGCGGGGCGAGCACATTGGCACAGGCAGTCGCGAGGGCGAGCGCATGATAGGTAAAATTACCGGCAGAATTGATTATCGTGCCTCTGACCACCTTTTAATTGATGTGCGCGGCGTCGGCTATCTGGTCTATTGCTCGGACCGGACGATGGCGGCGATGCCTTCTGTTGGCGAGGCGGTAGCGCTTTATACCGATCTGACGGTGCGCGAGGATCTGATGCAGCTTTTCGGCTTTCAAACCTTGGTAGAGAAGGAGTGGCACCGCTTGCTGACTTCTGTCCAAGGGGTAGGGGCCAAGGCTTCGCTGGCTATTTTGGGCGCGCTCGGACCCGACGGGGTGAGCCGCGCGATCGCTTTGGGCGACTGGAATGCCGTCAAGGTCGCCAAGGGCGTCGGCCCCAAAATCGCACAACGCGTCGTGCTCGACCTCAAAGACAAGGCACCGGGCGTGATGGCGATGGGCGGCACCATGGCGCAGGCCGAAGGTGTCGAAGAGGCGCAGGTGATCGAGCCTTCCGCCCCGTCGCGCACCAAAACCACTCCGCAGACGCAGTCAGCGCAGGCCGAGGCCCTCTCGGCGCTTGGCAATCTGGGTTATGGTCCGGGCGATGCGGCGGGGGCGGTGGCGCAGGCCGCCGGAGAGATGCCCGATGCCGATACCTCGGCTTTGGTCCGCGCGGCGTTGAAGTTGCTGGCACCAAAAGGCTAGGGTGCGCCCACGGGTAGCCCCCTCGTGCTACCCCACCGCAGGATGACAGATGACAGAGATTGACCCCACCGTGCGGCCCGACCCCCTGCCCGGAGATCACGACCGCGCCTTGCGCCCGCAGATGCTTGATGAATTTGTTGGTCAGGCCGAGGCGCGCAGCAACCTCAAGGTCTTTATCCAATCAGCCCGCCAGCGCGGCGAGGCGATGGACCACACGCTGTTCCACGGCCCCCCCGGTTTGGGCAAGACCACTTTGGCGCAGATCATGGCGCGCGAGCTTGGGGTCGGGTTTCGCATGACCTCCGGTCCGGTGCTTGCCAAGGCGGGTGATCTGGCCGCGATCCTCACCAATCTTGAGGCCCGTGATGTGTTGTTCATTGATGAAATTCACCGTCTGAACCCGGCCGTAGAAGAAGTACTGTACCCCGCGCTGGAGGATTTCGAGCTGGATCTGGTGATCGGCGAAGGCCCCGCCGCGCGGACCCTGCGGATCGAGCTTCAGCCCTTTACGCTCGTCGGAGCGACCACGCGGATGGGGCTGCTCACCACACCACTGCGAGACCGTTTTGGCATCCCCACACGGTTGCAGTTTTATACCGAAGACGAGCTATTCATTATTGTGGAACGCAATGCCCGCAAGCTGGGTGCACCCGCAGACGAGGGCGGCGCGCGCGAGATTGCCCGGCGTGCCCGTGGCACCCCGCGTATTGCGGGCCGGTTGCTGCGCCGCGTGGTGGATTTTGCTGTGGTCGAGGGCGACGGCAAGGTCACCAAAGCCTTGGCGGATATGGCGCTGACGCGGTTGGGCGTGGATTATCTGGGGCTTGATGGCGCGGATCGGCGCTATCTTAAGCTGATTGCGGAGTCCTATCAGGGCGGGCCGGTCGGGATTGAAACCCTCTCTGCCGCACTGTCGGAATCGCGCGATGCACTGGAAGAAGTGATTGAGCCCTTCTTGCTGCAGCAAGGTTTGATCCAACGGACCCCGCGCGGGCGGATGCTGGCGCCAAAAGCATGGACGCATTTGGGCATGGCACCCCCACGTACGGCGAACGACCTGTTCTCCGAGGGTTGATATACCCGTGCCCGCCTGTCAGACCAAAGCCGCTAACTGATCGTCGAGAATAGGCTCCTATGACCCAAGATAACGCCACCGAAAGCCTGATGACCCCGCGTGAGGTCGAGACGCTTTTCACCCGTGCCGATGGCAGCTTTGCCTTTGCGCGGTGGGGGCGACCTATCGCGCCTGTGGTGTTCGGGGTGGAGGACACCACGCTGTCAGTGGTCAAAGGTGCATTGGAGGCGGTGGTGACCTTGGCGGGCCACGACATTGCCGAGACAGATCCCGAACTCGGCAGCAACCTGATGGTGTTCTTCCTGCGCGATTGGGCGGAGCTTACCGATGTGTCCGGCATGGCGGGACTGGTGCCGGAGCTTGAACCCTTGCTGGTGCGGTTGCAGGCGGCGGATGCCAACCAGTACCGGTTTTTCCGGTTTGACGCGGCGGGCGCGATCAAGGCCTGCTTTGTGTTCCTGCGGATGGATGCGCATCTGGCAGAAATACCTGCCGACACGCTGGCGCTTGGCCAAATGGTACAGGCGATGCTTTTATGGTCCGACACCGCGTTCCGCGACCAGTCGCCGCTGGCGGTAGTCGGTAAGACGACAATCCTGCGCCCCGAGATCTCGGGGCTGGTCCGTGCGGCATATGATCCGGTGCTGCCTCTGTCGGCACAAGACCCCTCCCACGCGCTGCGCTTGGCCGCGCGGCTGGCGGTGCAGCGATGAGCCATTCTTTTCCTGTCCGAATCTTCTACGAAGACACCGACATGGCGGGCATCGTCTATTACGCCAACTACCTGCGCTATATCGAACGGGCGCGATCCGACATCGTCGAGCAGATGGGGTTGGATCAGCGGGCGATGCGCGACGAAGGTATCGTTTTTGCGGTGACGCGGGTCGAAGCGGATTACATCGGGTCGGCGCGCTTTGGCGACCGTTTGGACGTGCGCACCACCCATGCCGCCAAAGGGCCGGTCCGATGGGTGTTCGACCAAGAGGTTTTTCGCGACGACATGCTGATCTTTCGGGCCATTGTCACGGCCGTCTGCATGACCACCGAGGGAAAACCGACCCGTTTGCCAGCGAAACTTCGCTTAACGCAAGCGTGACCGGCGTTTAGGCAGCATAATCCTAGCTTTCGTCGTTGCAGTCCGCTAGTTTCGTGCCAAATGGAGCCTTGGAAAACAGGGCCTATAAGGCAGTGCGCCGCAAAGCGGCAGGATTAAAGAGCAGGACTGATGGAAACAGAGACGCTGGCATTGGCGCAGGAGATTGATTTCTCCTTGTGGGGGTTGTTCGCACGGGCGACCATCACCGTGAAACTTGTGATGATATCGCTGATTATCGCTTCGTTCTGGTCGTGGGCGATCATTGTGCAGAAGCTGATCCAGTATCGCGCTGCGCGGTCCGAGGCGACTCGCTTTGACCGCGCGTTCTGGTCGGGTGAGCCTTTGGACGGGCTCTATGATGGCATCGGCGCGGATCCTAGTGGGTCGTCCGAGAGCATTTTCGCCTCTGGCATGACGGAATGGCGGCGGTCGCATCGCGATGACGGAGGGTTGATCCCCGGTGCCACCTCACGGATTGACCGTTCAATGGATGTGGCGATCACCAAAGAGGCCGAGCGTCTGCAAAAGGGTCTGCCGGTTCTGGCAACTGTCGGATCTGTCGCGCCCTTTGTCGGCCTGTTCGGGACCGTCTTTGGTATCATGAACGCCTTTATCGAAATCGCCGCCCAACAAAACACCAATCTCGCTGTCGTTGCGCCTGGTATCGCCGAGGCGCTTTTGGCGACGGGCATGGGCCTGATGGCCGCGATCCCTGCCGTGGTGTTCTACAACAAGCTCAGCGCTGACAGCGACCGCATTATCGGCGGCTACGAAGCATTCTCGGACGAGTTCGCCACCATCCTCAGCCGCCAGTTGGACGCTTGAGCGATGGGCGCGGGTGTCATGCAAAAAGAAGGCGGACGGGGCAGGCGGCGCAGCCGCAATCGTCCCATGTCGGAAATTAACGTCACGCCCTTTGTCGACGTGATGCTGGTGTTGCTGATCATCTTTATGGTGGCGGCACCTCTGCTGACAGTCGGTGTGCCGGTCGAGTTGCCTAAAACTGCAGCCGGAGCCTTGCCCGCCGCACAGGAAGAGCCGCTGACCGTCACAGTAACCGCCGAGGGTGCAATCCAGATCCAGACCACCGACGTGCCGCGCGACGAGCTTGTGACCCGCCTGCGCGGGATCGCCTCCGAGCGCGCCAGCGACCGGGTCTATCTGCGGGCCGATGGCCGCGTGCCTTATAGCAACGTCATGGAAATCATGGGCGCGCTGAATGCAGGCGGGTTTTCCAATATCGGTCTGGTCACGGACATCGGCGGGCCCGCACTTGACGGCACCGCGCCTTCGGGCGGCTAAACGTGCACGCAGGTCATTATATTTCTGGCGCAGGCCACACAGCGCTGATCTTTTGGCTGCTGTTTGGTGGCGTCTTCCGGTCTGAGCCGCCCCCCTTCGAGATGTCCGAAGTCTCGGTGATTACGGGCGCGGAGTTCGACGCGCTGCTGGCCGCGCAACAGCCCCCCGATACGGTGGTTGACGTAGCCCAGCCAAGCGCCCCCGAAGCCACACCCGAGGCCCCCGAAGTTGTGGCCGCTCCTGATGCGGTGATCGAACAGCCCGCGCCGGTCCAAACCGAAACGCCGCCCCCCGATGTGGCCCCCGAGATCACCGAAACCACCCCGCCGCCCGAGGCCGAAGTCACCGACACGCCGCCGGTAATGGACGAGCCTGTGGGCGATGTGGTTGTTGTGGCGCCGAATATCGCCCCCGTTGCAGTGCCGCGTCCTGTGGAGCGTGTGGCCCCCGAACCCGTGGCACAGCCCCAGCCTGACGTTGCACCGGCAGAGACACCGCAAGAGGCCGTGGCCCCCGATGCCGAGGGCGAAACTGTCGAAGAACCTAAAGAGGCGCAGGCCCCTGAAGAGGCGACAACCGAGATTGTAACCGAAGCTGCAAAGGCTCCGGCTGCCTCGCCGCGCCCGCCCGGCAAACGCCCAAGCGCGCCAGCGCCGCAAGTGGCCGAGGCAGTAAAGCCGGTCGAGACACCAAAGCCCGCAGAGAAACCAGCAGATAAGCCTGTTGAGAAACCAGTCGAGAAACACGCAGAAAAGCCAGCTGAGAAGCCCGCCGAGAAACCGGTCGAGAAGCCCAAGCCCGCCGAGAAACCGGCAGACAAGCCTGTGGATGTAGATGCCGCTGCCATCGCGGCTGCGGTCGCCGCGTCGCAAACGGCCAGCGATACGCCTGCCAAGGCCGCGCCCAGTGGTCCGCCCCTGTCGGCAGGCGAAAAGGAATCGCTACGGGTTGCGGTATCGGCTTGCTGGAACGTAGGATCGCTCTCATCCGAGGCGCTGCGCACGACCGTTGTGGTCAGTGTTGCGATGAACCAAGACGGCACGCCCAATACCGGCACTATCCGGTTGGAAAGCAGTTCCGGCGGCACAGACGCTGCCGCCAAACAGGCCTTTGAGGCCGCCCGCCGCGCCATTATCCGGTGCGGTACAAAAGGCTATACACTTCCCGTCGAGAAATTCGGCCAATGGCAGAATATCGAGATGACCTTTAATCCCGAAAGGATGCGGATCAAATGACACTGAGGTTCCTGAGCATTATTCTGGCGCTGGTCTGTGCCTTTGTCGGTCCCGTACAGGCCCAAGACGGGCCGCTGCGGATCGAAATCACCGAAGGCGTGATCGAGCCTTTGCCCTTTGCGGTGCCGAGCTTTCAACCCGAAAGCGGTGAATCGGGCCAGATGGCGAACGACCTTGCCCGCGTGGTGGCCGAAGATCTGATCGGCACCGGTTTGTTTCGCGAAGTGCCCGCTTCGGCCTTCATCTCGACGGTCAGCGATTTTAACGCGCCCGTGCAATATGCCGACTGGAAGGCGATCAACGCGCAGGCGCTGGTAACAGGCGCGGTCAATGTTTCGGGCAATACGCTCAACGTGAAATTCCGGCTCTATGACGTGTTTTCCGGCGCTGAGTTGGGCAGTGGACTGCAGTTCTCCGGCACCACGGACGGCTGGCGGCGCATGGCCCACAAAGTGGCCGACGCGGTTTATAGCCGGATCACCGGCGAAGGCGGGTATTTCGACAGCCGCGTGGTTTATGTCTCGGAAACCGGACCCAAGGATGATCGCAAAAAGCGGCTCGGGATCATGGACTATGACGGGGCCAACAACAAATTTCTCACCGAATCCGGCTCGATCGTTCTGGCGCCACGGTTCTCGCCCTCCGGCGATCGGGTGCTCTACACCAGTTATGAAAGCGGATTTCCGCGCATTTATGTGATGGACATCGGCAGTGTCTCGCGCCGTGCGCTGGAAGGGGCCGAAGGCTCGATGAGCTTCGCGCCACGTTTCTCGCCCTCGGGCCAGACGGTGGTTTATTCGCTGACAAATGGCGGCAATACCGACATTTATACCATGGACGTGAACTCCGGCCAGTCGGTGCGGCTGACCAACACACCGTCGATTGAGACCGCGCCCAGCTATTCGCCCGATGGCAGCCGCATCGTGTTCGAGAGCGACCGCTCGGGCAACCAGCAACTCTACGTTATGTCCGCCACTGGCGGCGAGCCGACGCGGATTTCCTTTGGCGAAGGGCGCTATGGCACGCCGGTCTGGTCACCGCGCGGCGATTTGGTGGCCTTTACCAAACAGAACAAAGGCCGCTTCCACATCGGGGTGATGCGTCTGGACGGCTCCGAAGAGCGTCTGCTGACCGCGTCGTTTCTGGACGAAGGTCCGACATGGGCGCCCAATGGCCGCGTAATCATGTTTGCCCGCGAAACGCAAGGGGCGGGGGGCGCATCCTCGCTCTACTCCGTAGATATCTCGGGGCGCAACCTGCGGCCGGTTCGCACCCCCGAAGGCGCCTCGGACCCGTCATGGTCGCCCTTACAGCAATAACAACGCGTGCTGCGGCAACAGGGTAATTCCCTCAGCCGCAGCACTGTGTTAACAGATTTCAAAGAACAAGAACGCCACGAACGAGAGGCAGCACAAATGAAACGAATTCTTACCGGCACCCTTCTGATCGCCGCATTGGCCGTATCGGCCTGTACCAACCCCAATCGCTTTGGCGCAGACGGCTCTGCCAACGGTCTTGGTGCCAATGGCGCCAACGGCTCGGCTGGCATCAACAGCGGCGTAATCCCCGGCAGCGCCAACGATCCCGCATCCTCCGCCTATTTTCAGCAGGCCATCGGCGACCGTGTGTTGTTTCTGGTCGACCAGTCCAACCTGACCGACATCGGTCGTTCAACGCTCGACGGGCAGGCTCGGTGGTTGCTGACCAATTCCGACTACCAAGCCGTGATCGAAGGCCACGCAGACGAACAGGGCACCCGCGAATACAACATCGCCTTGGGCGCGCGCCGTGCAACAGCCGTGCAAGAATACCTCATCTCCCAAGGCGTGCCATCGTCGCGTCTGCGGATCATCAGCTATGGCAAAGAACGCCCGATCGAAGTGTGTTCGCAAGAAGCCTGCTATGCCAAGAACCGCCGTGCCGTCACCGTTCTGGCGGGCGGCCTGACAAGCTAGGACAGTCTGACCTATGAAGATGCGTTTTTTAATGGTTTTGGCGACAGGGGTGATGATCAGCCCTGTCGTCGCGGGTGCACAGGACGCCGAGACTTTGGCGGATGTGCGTCAGGAACTCACTGTGCTGAATGTCGAGGTGCAAAAGCTGCGCCGCGAATTGTCCACTACAGGCGGGGCGTCGGTAGAGATCGGGGCCGGTTCTGTGCTGGAGCGGGTCTATACGATGGAGAGCGAACTCCAACGTCTGACATCGAAAACCGAAGAGCTGGAAAACCGCGTCAACCGGGTGGTCGGCGATGGCACCAACCGTCTTGGCGATCTTAATTTCCGTCTCTGCGAGCTGGAGCCGGCCTGTGATATCGGTGCGCTCCCCGAAATGACACCGCTGGGCGGCGCGGGACAGACCGCGACTTCGGCACCGCTGGCGCCCCCCGTGACGGCGCCATCGGCACCCAGCACTACCCTTTCCAACCAGTCAGAGCTCGCAGTAAGCGAAGCTGCCGATTTCGAGCGGGCGCAGGCGGCGCTCGCATCCGGTGACTTTCGCACCGCCGCTGACCAGTTTGAGGCCTTCAACCAGACCTACCCCGGTGGTCCGCTAGCCGCCGAAGCCGAGTTGCGCCGTGGCGAGGCATTGTCCGGTTTGGGCGACACCCGCGAAGCAGCGCGTGCCTTTTTGGCAGGCTTCAGCAGCAATCCGACCGGTCCGATTGCACCGCAGACCCTGTTTGAGCTGGGCCGTGCGCTTGGCAAGCTCGATCAAACCCAAGAAGCCTGCGTGACCCTGTCCGAAGTCGGGCTGCGGTTCCCAGGCGATCCGGCCGCCCTTCAGGCCGAGACTGAGAAACTGACACTCGGCTGTTCGTAACCCCATGCCGCTGCGCCTCACTCAACAGGTTGCGGATGCCTTCTTGCCGCATCCGCCCGAGAGAGTGGGTGTGGCGGTGTCAGGCGGCGGCGATTCGATGGCGCTGCTGCATTTGATGCACCAGATGTGCAGCCTGCATAACATCACCCTACGGGCTGTCACGGTCGATCACGGGTTACGCGCCGGATCGGATGGCGAGGCGCAGATGGTGCACCGGTTTTGCGCAGGGCTGGGAATTTCCCATGACACCCTGCACTGGCAGGACTGGGACGGCACTGGCAATCTCCAGAACGCCGCGCGCGATGCCCGCTACCGGCTGATGTCGGAGTGGGCGCGCACCCATCGCATCGATACCATCGCTTTGGGCCATACCGCGGATGATCAGGCCGAGACCGTCCTGATGCGGCTGGCGCGACAGTCTGGCGTGGACGGTCTGGCGGCGATGGCCGCGCGCAAAACCCGCGCAGGCCTGACGTGGGTGCGCCCGTTACTGGGGGCCAGCCGCGAAGATTTGCGCGGCCACTTGCGCGACAGTGGCATCACTTGGGCCGAAGACCCCAGCAACGAAGACCTATCTTACGACCGCATCAAGGTGCGCAAAGCCTTGGAGGTGCTCGCCCCTTTAGGAATTGGCGTCCAGGGGCTGGCAGCGGTGGCAAGCAGCATGGCCGAGGCCCGCAGCGCACTTGATTGGCAGACCTTTACAGCGGCCCGCGACGCGGCGGTGGTCGATGCGGGCGCGGTGGTGATCTGCGAACGCAAGCTGCGCATCATGCCGGTGGAAATTCAACGCAGGCTCTTGGTCCATGCAATCGGGTGGATCAGCGGTGCCAAATATCCGCCCCGTCGCGGGGCCATTGCAAATCTGATGACCGCCCTACGAGACGGCCAAGCGGGAACGCTTGATGGCTGTCATGTTTGCCGTGCGCAGGGGAAGGTCTGGATTTTCCGTGAGTTGAACGCGGTGCGCGATGTCGCGGCGCCACACGATGCGCTTTGGGACGGGCGTTGGCGGGTGTCGCCAGCGGACGCGCAGGAAGACACCGAGGACACCACGCTGCGCGCCTTGGGGCCTGACGGGCTGCTGCAAGTGCCAGACTGGCGCGCGACAGGCCGCCCCCATGCGATGCTTTTATCGACCCCGGCAGTATGGAAGGGCGACCGGCTTGTCGCGGCCCCCCTTGCAGCTATGGGTCAGAAGTGGCATGCCCACGTCGATGGTGGCGAAGAAGCTTTCTTTGCTGCCCTGTTGTCGCATTGAACTAGGGCGTATGATGTCTATCTAATGGGCAGGGTGCGTCGGAGGGATGTGCTATCATGGTCAGCGCAATCTGTGCGCGACCCTCGCTGTTAGGAGAGTTTCTTTGGGAAACATGCGTAATCTCGCCTTTTGGGTTGTTCTGCTGGTGCTCATTGTAGCGCTGTTCAACCTGTTCAACGGATCAGGCGGCACGCTGCAAAGCAACGAGGTAAGCTACTCGGAATTCGTCGGTTCGGTTAAATCGGGGGATGTGCGCAATGTGACGCTTGATGGCGAACAGGTCCGCTTCCGCCGGGCCGATGGCACCGACTATGTGACGGTCAAGCCGGACGACGCCGAGATTACCTCTTTGCTGATCGACAATTCCGTGCCGATCAAGGTGCAGCCACAACAGCAATCGGGCTTCCAGACTTTCCTGATGTCGCTGCTGCCAATCATTCTGTTGATCGGGGTGTGGATCTATTTCATGAACCGCATGCAGGGCGGCGGCAAAGGCGGCGCGATGGGCTTTGGCAAATCCAAAGCCAAGATGCTGACCGAAAAGCAGGGTCGCGTGACCTTTGAAGATGTCGCTGGCATTGATGAGGCCAAAGAAGAGCTTGAAGAAATCGTTGAATTCCTGCGCAACCCGCAGAAATTCTCGCGCCTTGGCGGCAAGATCCCCAAAGGTGCTTTGCTCGTCGGCCCTCCCGGTACTGGGAAGACCTTGCTGGCCCGCGCGATTGCGGGAGAGGCGGGCGTGCCGTTTTTCACAATTTCGGGTTCCGACTTCGTTGAAATGTTCGTCGGTGTCGGTGCATCCCGTGTGCGCGACATGTTCGAGCAGGCCAAAAAGAATGCACCGTGCATTGTCTTTATCGATGAAATTGACGCCGTTGGTCGCCACCGTGGCGCCGGCTATGGCGGCGGTAACGACGAGCGTGAGCAGACCTTGAACCAGCTTCTGGTCGAGATGGACGGTTTTGAGGCCAACGAGGGTGTGATCATCCTTGCGGCGACCAACCGTCGTGATGTGCTTGACCCTGCCTTGCTACGTCCGGGTCGTTTTGACCGTCAGGTCACAGTACCGAACCCCGACATCAAAGGCCGCGAGAAGATCCTGCACGTACACGCGCGCAAAACACCGCTTGGCCCTGACGTTGATCTGCGCATCATCGCCCGTGGCACGCCCGGTTTCTCAGGTGCCGATTTGGCGAACCTTGTGAACGAAGCGGCTTTGACCGCTGCGCGCATCGGGCGTCGTTTCGTGACGATGATCGATTTCGAGCAGGCCAAGGACAAGGTCATGATGGGCCCCGAGCGGCGCTCGATGGTGATGACTGCCGAGCAGAAAGAAATGACCGCGTATCATGAGGCTGGCCACGCGCTGGTTGGCATGTCCCTACCGAAATGTGATCCGGTCTATAAAGCAACGATCATTCCACGCGGTGGTGCGCTGGGTATGGTGATGAGCCTGCCTGAAATGGACCGCCTCAATATGTTCAAGGACGAATGCCACCAGCGCTTGGCTATGACCATGGCGGGCAAGGCGGCAGAGATCCACAAATACGGCCCTGATTCCGTGTCAAACGGTCCTGCGGGCGATATCCAGCAGGCGTCAGCCTTGGCACGCGCAATGGTGCTGCGCTGGGGCATGTCGGATAAGGTTGGTAATATCGATTATTCCGAAGCCGCAGAAGGCTATCAGGGTAATACGGCGGGTTTCTCGGTCTCGGCCAACACCAAGGAACTGGTGGAAAAGGAGGTCCAGAAGTTCATTCAGGACGGTTATGACCATGCGATGCAGATCATTACTGAAAAGGAAGTCGAGTTCGAGCGTCTGGCCCAAGGCCTGCTGGAATACGAGACCCTGACCGGCGATGAGATCAAGCGCGTGATCAACGGCCTGCCACCGACCGACGATAAGGACGAAAGCGGTCCGGACGAGGGCAACGCGCCCAGCGTCACAGCGATCCCCAAGGCCAAGGGTAAAAAGACCCCGCCAGCCGGCGATTTGGAGCCTGAACCTTCGGTTTGAGTCCGGACAGCGTTAGCAAACTAGAACACCAAGGCCTTGCTTTTGCGGGGCCTTGTGCGTTTAGGAGTGCGCGAGTTTCGTTGCTGCACTTGCAAGCGGATGCGGGATTGGCCATCTTCTGCCAGCGTGAGCGCACCACGGTTTGAACAGTATACAGGAATGGACATGGCCGAGCTTAGACCGACAGATTTTGTAGCCACGATACGCTGGCTTGGCACGGTCCCCCAAGACAGGCGCAACATCCGCTCGATATCGGTTCAGTCGCTGACCGCCACTTTCGCAGGGATCGTGGGGGATTATCATGGCGGGCTAACGCGCGGCGCTTGTGTGCGGGTGAAAGAGCAACATCCCCGAGGTACCGAAATCCGCAATACGCGGCAGCTTTCCATCCTGTCAGTCGAAGAGATTGCCGAGATTGCCGCGGAGATGGGGGTGGATGACCTCGATCCGGCGCTGCTTGGGGTGTCGATCGTGGTGGAGGGGATACCGGATTTCACCCATCTGCCGCCTGCTTCACGCTTGCAAACCATGAGTGGCACAACACTTGTTGTGGACGTCGAGAACGGCCCCTGCACGCGAAATAGAAACCGTGGCACCGGGGCAGGGAAAACTCTTCAAACCCGCCGCACGCGGCAAGCGTGGCGTGACGGGGTGGATCGAGCGCGAAGGGCAACTTGCCGTGGGCGATACTTTGCGGCTGCATGTGCCGAACCAGCGGGTCTGGGCGCACCTTTAAGGGACAACGGTTTCCGAAAAGAAACCGCAGCACCGCCCGCCGCCGCATCGGGTGGTGGATATGTCGGAAATGCCATGTCGCCTATGAGCCCCTCCCCTGTATGAGGGGCACAACGACATCGCCCAAGGCGGCAACAGGGGAACTGACATGGCTTTCAAGACCGACATCGAAATCGCACGCGAAGCGAAAAAACGCCCTATCCAAGAGATCGGTGAAAAGCTGGGCATCTCTAGCGCCGACCTGCTGCCCTACGGCCATGACAAGGCAAAGGTCAGCCAGACCTTTATCGACAGCGTTCAGGGCAATCCGAACGGCAAACTAATCCTTGTGACCGCGATCAACCCGACGCCTGCGGGCGAAGGCAAGACCACTACAACCGTGGGTCTGGGCGATGGTCTGAACCGGATTGGCAAGAAGGCAGCGGTCTGCATCCGCGAAGCCTCGCTTGGTCCGAACTTTGGTATGAAGGGCGGGGCCGCCGGCGGTGGATATGCTCAGATCGTGCCGATGGAAGAGATGAACCTGCATTTCACCGGTGACTTCCACGCTATCACCAGCGCACACAACCTGCTGTCGGCGATGATCGACAACCACATCTATTGGGGCAATGCGCTTGAGATCGACACCCGTCGCGTGGTGTGGCGTCGCGCGCTCGATATGAACGATCGTGCCTTGCGGACCATCACAGCGAGCCTTGGAGGGGTTGCCAACGGTTTCCCGCGTGAGGCTGGTTTTGATATCACTGTGGCCTCCGAGGTCATGGCGATCTTGTGTCTGGCGACAAACCTCAAAGACCTTGAGAAGCGCTTGGGCGATATGATCGTGGCCTACACCCGCGAGCGCAAACCGATCTATGCGCGCGACATCAAGGCCGACGGTGCAATGACTGTGCTGTTGAAGGACGCGATGCAGCCCAACCTCGTGCAGACGCTGGAGAACAATCCGGCCTTCGTGCACGGCGGCCCGTTTGCGAATATCGCGCATGGCTGTAACTCGGTCATTGCCACAACAACCGCACTGAAGCTGGCGGATTATGTGGTGACCGAAGCGGGTTTCGGTGCCGACCTTGGCGCCGAGAAGTTCATGAACATCAAGTGTCGTAAGGCCGGTTTGGCGCCTTCCTGCGTAGTGGTTGTGGCGACTGTGCGCGCAATGAAGATGAACGGCGGCGTGGCTAAGGCTGATCTCGGTGCCGAGAATGTCGATGCGGTCAAAAGCGGGTGTGCGAACCTTGGGCGTCACATCGAAAACGTCAAAAGCTTTGGTGTGCCGGTGGTCGTGGCGATCAACCACTTTGTCACTGACACAGATGCCGAGGTGCAGGCCGTTAAGGAATACGTGAAGGATCAAGGCTCCGAGGCCATCCTGTCCCGGCATTGGGAATTGGGCTCCGAAGGTTCTGCCGAACTGGCAACCCGCGTGGCCGAGATTGCCGATGGTGATTCAGCGAACTTTGCGCCGATCTATCCCGACGAAATGCCGTTGTTCCAAAAGATCGAGACTATCGCCAAGCGTATCTATCGTGCGGACGAGGTTTTGGCCGACACAAAAATTCGCAACCAGTTGAAAGAATGGGAAGAGCAGGGCTATGGCCATCTGCCGGTCTGCATGGCCAAGACGCAGTACAGCTTCACCACGGATCCTGAACGCCGCGGCGCCCCTACGGGATTCTCTGTGCCGGTGCGTGAGGTTCGCCTTTCTGCTGGGGCCGGTTTCGTCGTGGTAATCTGTGGTGAGATCATGACCATGCCGGGCCTGCCACGGGTGCCATCAGCCGAGAATATCCGGTTGAATGCAGACGGTGACGTCGAAGGTTTGTTCTAGTAAGTCGGGTGGTGCGGCGCGCGGCGGTGCCGACGCCCCGCCCACCCCCCCTCTGCCTCCGGCGGGGATATTTTAGCCAGAAAGAGACAGGGATCCTTACGATATGTCAGCGACGGTAATCGACGGTAGAGCTTTTGCAGCGAAAGTGCGCGAGCAGGTGGGCGAACATGTCACGCGCCTGAAAGAAGCGCATGGCATTACGCCGGGCCTGGCTGTTGTGTTGGTCGGGGAGGATCCAGCGTCAGAGGTTTATGTGCGATCCAAGGGTAAGATGACCTTGGAAGTGGGGATGAAGTCTGTCGAGCATAAGTTGAGCGCGCAAACGGGGCAGCAGGAATTGCTCGATCTGATTGACGCCCTGAATAATGATCCTGAAATCCACGGAATTCTGGTGCAGTTGCCTTTGCCGGATCATCTGGACGAGGATCTGGTGATCAATTCGATTGCGCCTGCGAAGGATGTGGACGGCTTTCATGTATCTAACGTGGGGCTGTTGGGCACCGGCCAGAAGAGTATGGTGCCTTGTACGCCGCTGGGCTGTCTGATGATGTTGCGTGCCCATCACGGGTCGTTGTCCGGCATGAATGCGGTCGTAATCGGGCGGTCGAATATCGTCGGCAAGCCGATGGCGCAATTGCTGCTGGGGGATAGCTGTACTGTGACGATTGCCCATTCGCGGACTAAAGATTTGCCTGAGGTGGTGCGCCGGGCCGATATTGTCGTGGCCGCCGTTGGGCGCCCCGAGATGGTGCCGGGTGATTGGATCAAACCGGGCGCGACAGTGATTGATGTGGGCATCAACCGCATTGAGCGAGACGGAAAGAAAAAGCTGGTCGGCGATGCCGATTATGACAGTTGTGCTGCTGTGGCAGGGGCGATTACGCCGGTGCCGGGCGGTGTAGGGCCGATGACCATTGCTTGCCTGTTGGCCAATACCGTGACGGCCTGCTGTCGGGCGAACGGGTTGGAGGAGCCGGAGGGGCTGACGGCCTGATCGTCAGCCAAGGGGTACCGGAATCATGGTGCCTTGCAGCAGAGCGATAAGCGTCTCTTGCTGGCCGTTTATCGCATGAACCTCGGCGGTGACGACGCTGAGACGTCTGCCCGCTTTCACGACCTTGCCCGTCGCGATCAAATGGTCGCCACGGGCAGGGGCGAGCAGGTTTAATTTGATCTCCGCCGTGACGACCTCCTGATCCAATGGCAGCAGGGTAAGTGCGGCGAAACCGGCGGCGGAATCGCCGATGGAAAAGGTCAGTCCCGCGTGACCGAAACCCTGTTGTTGTAGGGTTGTCGGCAGGATTGGCGCCTTGATGCGGATATGCCCCTCGGCCACTTCGATCAATGATGCGCCCAGCGTTTTCATCATGCTTTGCGCGTCAAAGCTGCGGTGGATGCGATCGATAGCCGGTTGGATCATGAGGATACTTTTCTAAACAGGGGAATCGCGATGGGTGTGGCACCTGTCAGGATTGCGCAGGTTGCCGGCAGCATCAAGGCTTCGAGCACAGGTGATGTGCTGCATAATCCGCCAGTATATGTGCCGTAGGCGGGCATGATCATCCGGTCGCTGTCCACCAGAAACGCGGGGCGCGATATCCGGCGTCCGCCAAGCTGGACCGAAGCTTTAGGATGATAATGGCCGGAGATTTCGGCGCGGGCATTTTTCTGGGCAATATGGCGAAATGTCAGCGGCGCGAGATTTAATTCGCGCAAATGTGTGCCGCCAAGCTCGACCGGACCAGGGTCATGGTTGCCCTCAATCCAAATCCAGCGACGTCCGGCTTGCAGGCGTGCGAGCCACGAACGCTCGGCTTCGGGCAGGGCGAGCGCGGCATTGAGATCGTCGAAACTGTCGCCGAGGCAGACCACGATATCCGGCTCGGTGAGCGCGATGTCTGCCGCGAGCCGAGTCAGCGTATCGCGGGTTTCATACGGCGGCAGTGTAGCCCCACCGCGCCGCGCGATGCGTTCGGATTTTCCCAAGTGCAGGTCACTGACGCAGAGCAGGCTCTGCGCGGCCCAATAAAGTGCACCGCTCCCTAGGGCGGTGAAATGGGTGGACGCGAATGAGAATTGATATCCGTTCATCCTTTGTTCATGTTTCAAAAGGCATGATTTGGCAAGGGGGCTTAGGGCTTGGCGCGCCAGTGCGGCTTGTCGGATGGCGGTGGGGTGATCTGAGCCAGACCGGAAGCTTCCATCAGGCGGGCGGCCTCTTCGGCGAGCAAGCGCTCTTCGGCCTGACCTTTAACAGGGACGCGGCCCATTTCGAGGAACAGCGGGGCGGCAAGCGGGGTGACACGGGGCAGAACACGGTGATCAATGCGGCCGTCAATGCGGGTGATCATCTCTTCGATGCGGCCAAAATCGACGAGACCGCGCAGGGCTTCTTCGCGGGTAATCTCCAGCATTAAATGGTCGGGGTCGTAGCGAAGAAGAGTATCGTAGAGGATGTCGCTCGAAAACGTCGCCTGCCGTCCGGATTTGCGGGCGCTGGGGGTGTTCCGCTCGATCAGCCCTGCGATCGTTGCGGAGGCGCGAAAGGTGCGTTTCATTACTGCGTTGCCCGCCAGCCAAGTGTCCAAACCGTCCTGCAGGGCGCCAAGATCAAAGAGCGGCGCGGGATCGGTGATCGGATCGAGCCCCCAGATCAGGGTGGCATAATCGGTGGAGACAAAACCAAGTGGATGCAGGCCCAGCTCCTCCATGCGCTTGGTCAGAAGAAGCCCGAGCGTTTGCATCCCATTGCGTCCGGCAAAGCCATAGATGACGGTTTGCGCCCGCCCGTCATGTGGAAAGCTCTCGATCAGCAAGCGGCCAGGCTGCGGCAACTCGCTGACCTCGCGTTGCAAGTGAAGCCATTGGGCGGTGTGGTCAGGCAATTCGGGCCAACTGGGGGCCGTAAACATCTGTTGCACGCGGGCGGAGAGTTGGGTCGAGGTGGCAAATTTGGTGCCCATGAAGGTCGCGATCTTGGGCTTCTTCGCGGAATCGCGGCTGACCTCGACGGTCATCTCGCGCAGGCCTTCATATTTGACGATTTGGCCGCCGATCAAGAAGGTATCACCAGGCGTCAGAGAGGCGGCAAAGCCCTCTTCGATCTCGCCCAGAGGTTTGCCACCACGATTGCGCCGCATCCTCACTTTGAGGGTGTCGGTATCCTGAATGGTGCCAATGTTCATCCGGATGCGCTGCGCCGCGCGGGGGTCGCGCAATTGCCAAAGGCCGTCGGGGCGCTGAAGCAGGCGTTGCCAGCGGTCGTAGGCGCGCAGCGCATAGCCACCAGTGGCCGCGAAATCGAGGCAGGCATCGAAATCGGGGCGCGACAGGGCGGCGTAGGCTCCGGCAGAAGTGACTTCTCGGTAGAGCGCATCTGCGTCAAACGGGCCCGCCGCAGCAGCGATTAGAATGTGCTGGCACAGGACGTCACGCGGACCGGGGCCGCGCGGTTCTCCATCCAGCGCGCCTTCGAGGACGGCCTCAAGCGCTGCCACACATTCGACGACTTCGAACCTGTTTGCGGGGACCAAAAGGGCTTTTGACGGGGCGTTGTAGCGGTGGTTGGCGCGGCCAATCCGCTGGACCAACCGTTTGACATTTTTCGGCGCACCGATCTGGATGACAAGATCGACATCGCCCCAATCGATCCCGAGATCGAGCGAACCGGTGCAGACGATGGCGCGAAGGTCGCCCCGCACCATCGCGGCTTCGACCCTTTCACGCTGGGTACGATCCAGCGAGCCGTGATGGATGCCGATCGGAAGATGATCGTCGTTGGCGAGCCATAGGTTGTGAAAAAATATTTCCGCTTGGGCGCGGGTGTTGTGAAAGATCAGCGTGGTTTTATGTTGGCGAATTTGGTCGAGCACGGCGGGGATGGCATAGGCGGCGCCGCCGCCGGACCAAGGTGGCGCTTCGGTGGTGGTCAGCATCGAGATATCCGGCGCGGGGCCGGGATCAGCGAGCAGAACTTCGCACGGATCGGGGTGGCGCGCCATGTAATGGGCGATGGCGGCGGGGTCTTCGACCGTGGCGGAAAGGCCCACGCGTTTGAGAGCGGGGCAGAGGGTTTGCAGGCGGGCGAGTGCGAGCATCATCTGGTCGCCGCGCTTGGATTCGGCCAGCGCATGAATTTCGTCGATCACCACGCGTTTGAGGTTTTTGAACATATGCGCGGCGTCGGGATAACTGACCAGCAGAGCAAGGCTTTCTGGAGTGGTCAGAAAGATGTTTGGCGGATCGGCGCGCTGACGCTTTCGGCGGCTTTGCGGGGTGTCACCGGTACGCTCATCAATCGTGATCGGCAGGTGCATTTCCTTAACCGGCGTGGTCAGGTTGCGCTTGATATCTGCGGCCAAGGCCTTGAGCGGCGAGATATAAAGTGTGTGCATGCCCTCATGCCCGCCTTCGGCGAGATCGAGCAGGGTAGGCAGGAAGCCCGACAGCGTTTTGCCGCCGCCGGTAGGGGCGATGAGCAACAGGGCAGGCGCATCGGCGCGGTCCAGCATGGCCTGCTGGTGCGGGTGGATCGACCAGCCTTTGGTGGCAAACCAGTTGTTAAATTTAGGGGGTAAGGCGCGCATATCAGGGAAGGTAGCATGGCTTCGACCCTGCGCCAGCCCCCCGACCCCCGGAGTTTAATCGGCTAACTGAACAGGGCCCTAGTTTCGGGACGTGAGCGCGCGGATCCGGGCTTGGACAGTTTCGGGCAGAGTGGTGTCTGCACCTTCGGGCGCGGCATCAAGCGCGCTTTGCACGTCCTTAACCAAGATGCCGATGCTATTGTCGGGTGCATGGCCGTGTTTGGCAAATTCGATTTCGTTAAAGCCGGAGGCGAGCCAGTTTTGCCCCGAAGATGTGTGGATCAGGTCGAGCAGCTTGTTGCTGTCCAATCCGGCGTCATCTGCCCAGTCGAGCACCAGCCGTGTCATCGCGGTGTGGGAGGCGGCCAGCAAGTTGTTGAGGACCTTGGCTTGCATGCCGTTGCCGAATTTACCCATATGGTGGAAATGTTTGCCCATCGCGTTGAAGAGCGGCTGTGCGGCGTCAAGCTCGGCTCGGTTCCCGCCAAGCATGAAGGAAAGGCTGGCATTTTGGGCGGCGTTTTGTGCGCCTGACATAGGGGCATCGATGAGCGAGACGTGAGGCGGGACACGGTCACGCAGGGCGCGAACATAGCGGGGGGATAGTGTGGAGCAGACTATGATCTGTTTGAGGTTGGGCGCCGTGGCGAAGCCCTGCGTTTCAAACAGCGCGGCGTCGGTTTGTTCTATGTCGCGAACGACAGCGATCAATATTTCGACGTGCGCGCGGAACGCGGCAGCATCGGAGGTGACACCTTCGTAAGGTGTCGACACCACATCAAAGCCGATTGCGTCGAAGCCAGCGGCGCGCAAAGCGTCCAGCATCGGGCCACCCATACGCCCGCAGCCCGCCACGCCGATCCGAGCCGTCACGGCAGGTGACAGTGTCATTTTACGATAACTTCATCTTTGACAAACATATTGGCCCAAGCACGGTCAATCAGGGCGGGGGACATCTGATAGGGGATGCCTTCAAAATCACAGATCGCGATCATCTGGTCGATTAGAAAGATTGGCTGATAGTTGGCGTAAACATTTTCGATGGTCGGGTATTTGACCTTGAGCAGATGCACCAACGAAGCCTCGTCGAGCGCCATTTTGCGCTTTCGGGCGACCATGGCAAAAATTTTCAGGAAGTTTTCCTGATTGGGGCCGTCGATTTTGATCTTGAAAAAGATCCGGCGCAGGGCCGCTTGGTCAAAGATCTCGTTCGGATGAAAGTTGGTGGAGAAAATCACCAGTGTATCGAAGGGAACTTCGAATTTTTCACCCGACTGCAATGCAAGAATGTCCTTGCCCTCTTCGAGCGGAACAATCCAGCGGTTAACGATGCTCTGCGGCGGTTCTTTCTGGCGACCAAGGTCGTCAACGATGAAAATGCCACCGGTTGATTTGAGCTGGAGCGGCGCCTGATAGGTGCGTGCTGTCGGGTTATACACCAGGTCAAGCATGTCGATTGTCAGTTCACCGCCCGTGATAACTGTGGGTCGTTCGCAACAGACATAACGGCCATCATACCGGGTGACGCGCCGCAGCGAGGTCGGGTCCTGCTCCGCTTCTTTGGCGATCACATGCACGATCGGGTCGAAAACCGTGATCACCTGACTGGCGTATTCAATGGCGCGGGGCACGTAGACCTGATCGCCGAGCGCGTCGCGGATACCGTTGGAGATGGAGGATTTCCCGTTTCCGGGAGGGCCGTACATCAGGATCGAGCGGCCCGCAGAGACCGCGGGGCCGAGATGATCCAGCAGGCTGTCGGGCAGGACCAGATGACCCATCGCGCCGGTGAGCTGGCTGCGGGTGATCTGGAGGTTTCGCACAGATTGCCGCGCGACCTGTTCGCGGTAGACATCAAGCGGGACCGGCATCGCGCCGAAATATTCCGACTGGGCCAGCGCATCGAGGGCACGCGCCTTGCCAGCGTCGGTCAGCTGATAACCCATTTCATTGCCGTTATTGGCGTTCAATGTGCCTGTTGCTTCCAACAAACGCTGAGTGCGCGCCATATCCACCAGCTCTTGCGTCACCGGAACCGGCAGGCAGATCGCCTTGGCCAAGTCACTGACCAGATCAACGTTTTTGCGGAAGATCGTTTTGAGCAAAATATCCCGCATCATGACGATGGGGAGCTTCATATCCTCAAGCCGCTTTGGTGGCGGCGGGGCCACTACCGAGGTTGGCTGCATGTTCATAGAGCAACTCCTAAAGCCGGGGGGCGGGCAAGCGTCACCCTGCACCATGAGGGTTGAAGATGGCGTGAATATGGAAATTCAGTTTCCAAATTGCACCGCTAGAATAAGGTAAATCGCCAGTGTCGGGCCAAGCGCGAGGCCCATGGGGAATTTCTTGGTCTGTGCCCAGCTTTCCCAATGTGGCGCGAGCTGGCGTAGTGGTGTGCGTTTGATGCCGCGATGGGCAATGGCCGCGGCGAGAAGCACGGCGGTAAACAATGCGAGGACAAACCGCAGATCCCCGATTGGGATATAGGGCGCGGCGGCGGCAGCAAATTTGGCGTCACCAGCGCCAAGTGCGCCCGCGAAATTAAGCACCATTCCCACAACCAAGACGATAACCAGCCCCGAGAGCCGCCACAGATATGTCTCGAAAGGCAAAATGAACACGCCGAGCACGATAAAAACCAACGCCAGCGCCACGACAGCCTGATTGGTAATCCGCATCTGCGCCATGTCGGTGAACGCAACGTAGAGACAGATTGGCAGAACAAAGGGCAGAAACCATAGAGCAGTTGCGGCAGAGAGTGCCATCGCCCTAGCCGTTGCTGTTTTCAAGCGCTCGAAGCGAACGGACGGCGGCTTCGAAGTGCTGGGGATGGGTATCAATCGCTTCCTGCAACAAAGTTTTGCCGGTTTCGACATCACCCTGTTTGATCGCGCTCAATGCCATTGTGTGCAGCAGCTGCGCCCGCTCGGTCTGGTCCATCGGAATGACTGGCAGGGTGTAATCGCGCTGTGCCGAACGGGCGAGCACGAGGTTATTCTTGGCGGTAAACAGTGTGGTGTCTTGCCGGATCGCGTCAGAGAATAACACTTCGGCATTCTTATAGTCGCCACGTGTCAGTTTGGAATAGCCCCAGTTGTTCATTACCGAAGCGGGCGTAGTGGTCAGCCCGACGGCGGTTTCGTAAAAACTGTCGGCCTTGGTCCATTCTTGTTTGCTGTCCGCGACCAGCGCCTCAAGACGGTAACGCGCGAAGGTCTCGTGGGTGGGGGGCACGCCGTTCAAAACTTTCTCCGCTTTGATCCAATCGCCGGATCTGATCAGCGCATCGGCGTATTCGATGTGATCATCGGGGGTCGCTTTGGGCATCTTCGTGACTTTTTGCCACTCGATCGCGCCTTCGGTGACGCGTTTAGCGCGCACGAGAGACAGGGCCAAACCACGCTGGTGATCAATGCGGGTAGGGTCCTCGGCGAGCGAGCGGGTGAAGTAGGAGACCGCTTCGTTTGGGTCTGCCACCGTCAACATCACGTCGGAAAGATTGGCGTCGTTTACGACGTTCACGTCCTTGAAGGCACGTTGAACCGTTGCGTTGCCATTTTTTTCACCGCAGCCTGCCAAAGCGGTGACGCTTGCAATGCAAGCGGCCAGAATAACGGGGTGGCGCATTTTTGCGTCCTCTTTACTGCTCTGCCTCGATTTGGTGTCGTTCGCAGGCGTGAAGGCAGATCAGAGATTAGAGCTGATCAGGTAGTCGCCCGTGCCGCGCCGCACCAATTTATAATTCTCTTCTTCTACATCGGTGATAACAGAATTTTCTAATTTTGCGAGTGCTAAGCGAAGATTGTCACGGATTGCGTCACTTTCGCCATTATCCAATGCATAGGCTTTTCGGAAAATGTGCACCGCTTCGGGTGTTTTTCCGCTTTCCATCAACACAACGCCGAGGTTGTTCCATGTCTCGGGTTGGGTTTCATCCGCTTTTACGGCACGGCGCAACAGTGTTTCGGCTTGGCCCAAGCGGCCGAGCCCC
This sequence comes from Sulfitobacter brevis, assembly GCF_900112755.1. Taxonomy (GTDB): domain Bacteria; phylum Pseudomonadota; class Alphaproteobacteria; order Rhodobacterales; family Rhodobacteraceae; genus Sulfitobacter; species Sulfitobacter brevis. Next base: position 149,633 of record NZ_FOMW01000008.1, read on the forward strand.
AGATTTGCACTGCCCAAACCCGACAGGATTTCAGAGTCGATGCCTTGGGCGAGGGCGGCGCGGTTGAAAGATTTGATCGCAAGCTCGAACTGGCCCGCGGCCATCAGACGGTGACCGACTTCGATGCCATCCACAGCTTCGGCGCGCTGGTTCACGCCAGGAGCGTAGGGGTTGTCATTACCGCGCGTGGAAAAACCGCCTTTGGAACAGGCGGTTAATCCGAAAATCGATACGAGGCTCAGAGCGCAAAGAAGACTGCGCCTGATGGCTGGTTTCATTACTGACCTGGTCCTGTCATATTGCCCAACTGCGTGATGCCATGCGCCGAAGGACCAACGAGAATGATGAGCAACGGCGGCACCGTCAGCATCATTGTGGCGAGGGTCATCTTGGTTGGCAACTTGTTTGCGGCTTCTTCGGCTTTCATCACACGTTTATCACGCATTTCGGCCGCATATACCCGCAGCGCGTCGGAGATAGAGGTACCAAAAGCAGCCGACTGCACCAGAACGGTCACGAAGGACGATACGTCCTGCACGCCGCAGCGTTCGCCCATGTCATTCAAGACCGAAACCTTGTCTTTACCAGCCTTCATCTCATAGGCGACGACTTCGAATTCGTCGGCCAATGCTTTGTAGGAGGCACGCAGCTCGCGGGCGACACGGACAATGCATTGATCCAAAGACTGTCCCGCTTCGACGCAGACCAACATCATATCAAGTGCATCAGGAAAGCCGCTCTCGATCTGCTTTTTGCGTTCGCCAACGCGTCGAGTGACCCAATATTTCGGCAGGTAGTATCCGATCGCACCCGGCCCGATGGTCCACATGATTGTTTTTTGCGTGCTCATGCCTTCGCCACCGCCAAGGAAGTTGGTATAGACGACCCCCAAGATCAAACCGATGATCGCCAGAGTAAACTGTGCGAAATAAAACATGCGCACGGCATCGCGGGACTGGTATCCGGCTTGCCGCAGCAGCAACTGCTTGGCAGAAAGTTCGGCAACGTCTTCGGGTTCAAGAAATTTTGCGAACTTTTGCAGCTGCTCGTTGCGGTCGGACTGGCGCAGCTGCGCCCGCTCGGTCGAGGAAGTAACTGTACTTGACCGTTTGAGCTTTGACAGCGGATCTTCGGGCTGGCGCAGCATCATCACAAGAGTAAAGGCGACCAAAGTCAGGCCCAGCACCCCCACGATAATGATGAGCCCCATTGGCCCGAGGATCGCGTCAAGTTGACCAGTAATTTGTGTTAGGGATTCCATCGTTAATGCTCCTTACACTTTGATGTCGGTGAGTACGCGCATCACCAGAAGGTTCACGGCAAGGAAAATACCGACGGCGAAACAGGCCGGGATGAACATCGGATTATCGCGCACTTCATCATAATAGTGCGGGTCGGCGACGTTGATCACGATTAGGGCGACGATTGGAAAAGCCGAGAGAAACTTGCCCGACCACTTCGCCTCGGCCGTGATAGCTTTGACACGGCGGAACAGACGGAAGCGTGCCCGGATCACCTTTGCCAGACCGGCCAGAATTTCAGCGAGGTTGCCTCCCGATTGCTGCTGGATGGTCACAGCAACCGCGAGAAAGCGCAAATCCTGCATGTCCAGGCGCTCGGCCATGTCTTTGAGGGCTTCACCCACATCGCGGCCATAGGCGCTTTCGTCGGCGATCACACCAAATTCTGAGGCGAGCGGATCCTGGATTTCTTTCGAAACAATAGAGATCGCGCTGCTAAACGGATGCCCGACTCGCAGGGACCGCACCATTAGCTCAACCGCATCGGGCAATTGCTCTTCGATCATGCCCATCCGTTTATTTGCCTTGGACGATACCCAGAAATAGACACCGCCAACGCCGATACCCACGGCCAGCAGGGCACGCACGGGTGGCTCAGTTTCGGTACCAATAGTCAGAGCCATAAAGGCCACGGCGGCGAGGCCACCCATGATCATGATCAACTGTTTCGGGCTGAAGGCGATCGCGGCTTTCTGCGCCTTTTCAGACAACAGCGAATAGAGCGGGATAGATTTCGCCGACATATGCTGCTGCATTTCCTTGCGCAGCTTGTCGAGAACCTCTTCGCGGCGGGCGCCTTTTTCCAGCATCTCAAGGCGGCGGTTGACGCGGCTGTTGAGGCTGATGGATTTGCCAAAGGCGACAAGGTATAGGCCTTCGACCAGCACCAGAACCCCGATGAAGATCAGACCGTAAATGATTGGTTCGGCGCTCATGGCACTTTTCCTTACTGGGCTGCGATGGGTTCGTAGATGGATGAAGGCAGATCATAGCCCCACATCTTGAACCGTTCGGCATAGTGGCTGCGGACACCTGTTGCGGTGAAATGTCCGATGATTTTGTTTTCCGGGGTCAAGCCGACACGCTGATACCGAAAGATTTCTTGCATGGAGATCACATCGCCTTCCATACCGGTGATTTCGGTAATCGAGGTCATGCGGCGCGAGCCGTCCTGTAAACGTGAAGCCTGCACGATCAGGTTCACAGCCGACGAAATCTGGCTACGGACCGCTTTGAGCGGCATCTCAATCCCGGCCATCGCGATCATGTTTTCCAGTCGTGACACACCATCGCGCGCCGAGTTGGCGTGGATCGTGGTCATTGATCCGTCATGGCCTGTGTTCATGGCCTGCAACATGTCGATAACTTCTTCACCACGGGTTTCGCCAACGATGATCCGGTCAGGACGCATTCGCAGAGCGTTTTTCAAACAATCGCGCGGACTGACTTCGCCCTTGCCTTCAACGTTGGGCGGACGGCTTTCCATCCGGCCCACATGTGTCTGCTGCAACTGGAGTTCGGCGGTGTCTTCGATGGTCAGGATACGTTCGGCGTTGTCGATAAACGACGACAGGGCGTTGAGCGTGGTGGTTTTACCTGAACCGGTACCGCCCGAGACGATGATATTCAGCCGGGTCGCCACGGCGGCCTGAAGATAGGCGGCCATCTCTTCGGTGAAAGCACCGAAACCAACCAGATCGTCGATGCCAAGTTTGTCTTTTTTGAATTTACGAATGGAAACGAGGCTGCCATCCACGGCCACCGGCGGCACCATCGCGTTAAATCGCGAGCCGTCTTTCAGGCGCGCATCCACGTAAGGATTGCTTTCATCCACGCGACGTCCCACGGCGGAGACGATTTTGTCGATGATCCGCAGCAGGTGCTTTTCGTCCTTAAAAGTGACATCCGTCAGCTCTAGCTTGCCTGAACGTTCCACAAAAATCTGCTGCGGGCCGTTGACCAGAATATCGTTAACGGTCTCGTCTTTAAGCAGCGTCTCCAATGGGCCAAGACCGGTGACCTCGTCATAAAGTTCGGAGTTGAGCGTCATGCGGTCTTCGCGGTTGAGAACGATGGCCTTTTCCTCAAGAATTTCGGCCGCGATATCGTTGATTTCCTGACGTAAATCCGCCTCGGTCGCATGTTCAAGCGCGGCGAGGTTGAGGTTGTCCAGCAGGGCGCGGTGAAGCTCCAGCTTGATTTCGCTCATCCGTTGCTTGCGTTTCACATCCTTATCAATTGGCGCGGCGGCAGCGGGTTGTAACGCCTTGCGCATCGATGCGGTATTGACGGGTGCTGCAGCCTGGATTGGCGTCACCTTGCTTGGCGCGCCCGGCTTGGAAGCAGGGGCGGCAGCATCTGTCTTTTTATATTTTGAAAACATCTTTGCGCTCTTTCGGTTCGGGGTCAGGCCGCTTTGGCCGTTACACCCTTGAGGTCGTGGATCGACGCTGCCAGCTTGGCAATTTCGCGCCGCAGCGGGCTTTTGGGGGCGGAGTTTGCCAGGGGGAGACCGTGGTCGTTCGCCTGCGTGATCGGCTTGCCGCCATCCGGCAATTGCACATCAATCGAAATGCTCAGTGATTCCGCCATCCGTTTGACGCGGCCTTTGGCATTTAGATCAGTGAATTTTGGGGCGCGGTTCAGCACATAGCGCAGCTTTTCAACCGGAAGCTCTTCGGATTGAAGGGCGCGTTTGAAACGCAGCGTGTTCTGTGCGGAGCGCATATCAAGTTCAAGCATCGCAAAATAGATATGCGCGTTGCTCAACACGGTTTCGGACCATTGCACCAGCGTCGAGGGCATGTCGACGATGACATAGTCAAACTGGTTGCGGGCCATATCCAGAATACGGTTTACGTCTTCTGCGGTGATCAGATCCAGCGGCAACATGTCAGGCGGCGCGGTCAATACGTGCAGCTTGTCTTCGTAAGTCAGCAGAGATTGACCAAAAATTTCTTCGTCCATGCCTTCGGTGTCGGAAAGCATCTGGTACACCACTTCGCGGCGCGGCAGATCAAGGAAAGTCGCAACGCTGCCGTACTGAAGGTCCAGATCCAGCAGGCAGACCGAGGGTGGGTCTTTCTTATCCGCGTTGGCGAGTTCCCAAGCGATATTAACCGCGAGTGTGGTTGCGCCGGTTCCGCCAGCGAGACCGTGTACCACGATCAGGGCACCATCTTTGCGCGCGCCAGCCTTGAGCTGCGGTGCCTGAACCGCCGCGGGCTCAGGTTCTGCTTCGGCTTTTCTGACGCGTTCGATTGCCTGGGCCAGTTCGCCGTTTGGCAGCGGATAGGGCACGAATTCATCAGCGCCCTGACGCAAAAGGGAATGTAGCGCCACTGGCGTCACGTCCTCGGCAATCAGGATCACCTTGATGTCACGCGCTTTTGCCTGGGTGATAATCTCGCCCATCAGCACAACGTTATCTTCGTCGGATTCATCCAGCGCAAGCGCGATGAATTCCAATGTCTCCGCTTCGGGTTGGCCAAAGAAAGCGAGGGCTTCTGCGAACCCTAAATCGCCCCAGCTTTCGCCCAGCACCTCTTCCATGTCTTCGATCAACAGATCAAAGTTCTGGACGTCGCGGCTGACGGTACAGGCCACGATTGGCGCTGTCTCTGGTTGTGGCATCGTACTGCTCATTGCCTTCATCCTTTAACGTTAAAGGGTTACCGAAACATTTGCGGAGGCACTTTGCGCCTCTCTTTGCATCTGATCGCGTCACCCATCCCCGACGATCCGTGGGGCACAGTTGTCCTATAACAGCGAATATCGCCGCCAACTGAGGCAGGATTGGGGCCGAAAAGCTTCGATTGTTAGGTATTTTGAAACGATCAGCTGTTTTGGTGCTGATTGACCCAGACCAAATTATGCAAAATGCCCTGTTCCCAGCCGGTTATCCGGGCGGGGCAGGGCACTGCGTGGTCTGAGGTTACTCTGAAACAGACCCGATGGCTGCCGAGGTCAATTGCGTCGGAGGAACCGCGCTGGCGACATAGTCGCGATAGATGATTTGAGCGTATTTTCCATCCAGAACAGTAGGATGGCGCTTCACGAAGCCACTGACTTCGGTCACGGTGCGGCGATTCTTGCGCTCGCGCCCTTGGGTCACGACCAGCGGCTGTGTTTCGCCGTAGGAAACCAAAGCTTCCAGCCTGTTGCGGCTGATGCCCAGTGTTGACAGATAGGAAACAACCGCATTGGCGCGGCGCAGGCCCAGATCGCGGTTATAGGCATTCGAGCCGACGGCATCGGTGTGGCCATAAACGCGGAACCGGATCTCGGGGAACTGGCGGATCCAGTCGGCCTGCTGGCGCAGGACATTCTGTGCCAGACCGTCAAGCTGATCAGAGTTGAATGCAAAGGTCACCACCGAAGTCACCTCGGTCGAGAACCGGTTCGCCATGCCGGCAGTGTATTCGCCAGTCATTACCAGACGGTTATTCAGCGTCGCATTGCCAAAATGGCCAGTATCGACAATCGCACCGGCTTCGCGGTGGAACTGGGTGTAGGTCGGATCGTGGCTGACGCACCCAATAAGAGTGGCAAGGCTCAGAGTCAGACAGGAAATCTTGAGTTTCGAGATCATCGCGCTTTTCATCGGATCAATCCAGTACATAGCCGTAGGACCCGCCAAAGTCCTGTTTGGCAACTTCACCAGCGGCCCCTTTGTTCGGGGTGCGCGCTCCTTCGGAGGTCCGACCGTAGAGGAACAAATCTTTCTCGGTCGGCGGTTTGATCCGGTCTGTCGGCAACGCAAGTGCATCGCCACGGGTCGGCGTGACCAGATGGGCGGTGATGATGATCACCAATTCGGTCTGGTTGCGCGAGTAGGCGGCAGAGCGGAACAAGGCGCCAAGGATTGGCACATCGCCAATCCACGGTAGCTGACTTGAATTGTCGGTAAATTCGTCGGTGAGCAGGCCGGCGATGGCAAAGCTCTCACCGTCGCGCATTTCGACGGTTGTCGATGTTTCGCGGCGGGTGAAGGCGGAGATTTCCACGCCGTTGCCCAATGCGATGCTGTTACTCGGGTCAATCGCCGACACAGCCGCCTTCAATTCGAGGTTGATGATGTCCTTGTCCACCACACGGGGGATAAACGACAGCTCGACACCGAAAGGTTTAAACTCGACGGAGATTTGATCAGAGGATTGTGCGACAGGGACGGGGTATTCGCCCCCTGCGAGAAACTTTGCTTCCTGCCCCGAAAGTGCAACGAGGTTGGGCTCTGCGAGGAAACGCACAACGCCTTTTTGTTCAAGAGCTTCGAGCAGAATGCCGACCTGTGTCGATCCGGCGTTGAAGCCAAAAAGAACAGCACCTGCATTCTGGTTATTGCCAGGGATATTGCCGCCGAGCGAGGTTGTTACACCGCCCGAACCGTTGGTTGTGCCGGTGCCGCCGTTAATTCCCGTGCCCCCGATGGAGCCGTTGAGAGCCAGCGAAGAGCTGAGCGATTTGGATACGTTACGCTGCATTTCAGCAAAACGTACCTTGAGCATGACCTGCTGAATGCCGCCAACGCTCATCAAATTGGATACCCGTTCAGGGGCGTAGCGCTCGGCCAGATCAAGAGCGCGCTGCAGGCGCTGGATCGACGAGACAATGCCGGAAAGTACGATGCCATCATTGGCCGTGCGCACTTCGATATTCTCGCCGGGCAGGATCTGCCGCAGGCGTTCTTTGAATTCCGAGACATCCGCCGCCACGCGAACATCGACGTTGGTGATCAACTGGCCGTTGGCATCCAGCAAGGTCAGTGTGGTCAGACCCGGCGATTTGCCAAGAACATAAATGGTGCGATCAGAGAGCGACGAGATGTCGGCAATGCCAGGGTTGGCAATGCTCAATTCCGCGAACGGAATGTCACTCTCGACAACCACAGCGCGGTTCATCGGCACATCAAGCGTGGCGTTGGTACCGCGCTTCACAATGCGTAGCGTATCCGCAAAAGCAGGGCTCGAACCCGTTATCGCCATTGGGATGGCGGTAAGCGTCAGCCCTAGGAGAGCTGCCTTCAGAAATCTATCGATTTTCATGTGACCTGCCTTTTTGATCACGCCTCGGAAGTGGGTCTTAGTGCCCGTCGTTTCAAACACTGTGGGGTAAATCGGTTTTTATTGCAAGAATCAAAGAGTTCACGGGGGTTCCGCATGTGGACAAATAGCAACATAACAAAAAGCTCAGGCGCCGCTTCGGGGAAGGGCGCCTGAGCAAGTGATTGGTTTTGTGTCACCTTATGACAGATTAGTTTGTGCAGGGGATCGGGATCTCGACCACTTCGGCACCGCGGCGTGTCCGAATTGTGCAGACCTTCTTCTGTGCAACTTCTGCTTTCACTTCCTGTGTGGCGATACCGAGCAACGAACGTTGGTCAACTTCGATGGCAGAGGCGATGGTATCATCCTCGGCGCCGACAAGGGACAAAGACAGTCTGCCGGTGGATTGTGCCTGAGCCAGCCCAGCGACCTGCTGGGGGCTGATGGCGACAGTTACAGTGCGAGCGATGTTCGCTTCATTCATCTGGCCGCCCGCGCTTTGGTCGATCGCAATCAGCTTGATGCCCGCTTCAATCAGCTTGGTCACGTCGCTGTTGTCACGACCGACATTCACGCGGCCTGTCCAGTAGATATCGACCTTATCGCCGGGGCGTAGGAAGCCCGAAACACCGCTGGAGACGTCGACCTTGATCGTGAAAGCACGCTTGCCACGTTCAAGGCGCGAGGTCAGGCCGGTGTCTTCACCAGGTTCGGTGACCTTCAGCGCCATAATGGCTTCGTCTTTCTCAATGGCGCGCAGGACAACACGCAACTCGTCAGTGTTTTCAGGAAACAAAGCTACCTCTTCTAAAAAGGATCCCTCGGGAATGGCATTTTCAGGCCATGCGACGGGGCGAACATCTTCGCGGGTGAGGCGCTGGCCGTATTTGAGGGGGCTTTTCGCAACGAACACCGTAACAGTCGGCACAACCTGCGCCAAGGCTGCTTGGGCTTGCGCGTTTGCCATCTGATACTGCGCGATCCGGTCCTTGGCCAGATATACGGCACCACCGGCAAGGGCGATGCCTACCAGAAGAACCAATCCAAATACCATACGCATGTGTCATACCTCTTTGAGTTTCTATGCCAGTCGCTGGGGGCTGGCTGCGGTTAATTTTTTTCCTTCATACTGGCCAACTTGGGCCATTTTTCGCCAAAAAATTGGCAAAATGAGGGAAAGTTCGGATCACATAAATCCGATGTTGATCGCGGTTGGCGCATCGGACAACCGGTTTTACCGTCCCCCTAAGCGGAGGGATAACTGGTCTAAGAAAAGGCCGACACCGGCCTTTAACAGCGTTATTCGCCGACTGCGCGATCGGATATATATGTCTGCGTTTTTACAGCCAAGCTGTCTGAATTCTCTTTCAGACTGACCGTTGCGATTGCTGCGAGCGAGACGATGGCTGCGGTCAACACGACCCAATCAACCGTCACGGCGCCCTCTTCGTCACCGACAAATGCTAATAAACTTATCATCATCATTTTACTCTCAATCCTCGGTTCAGCTTAATGGTGTGACAGAAAAGGGCTGCATCATTCGCTTACAATGCAGCCCCAAATTCTGTTAGATTAACTCAAGTCGAGATTTAGCCGCCGGAAGTATCAGCAGGGGCGTCAGCAGGACCACGGGTTCCGAGATAAGTCGCTGTCTTGCCTGTCAGATCTTCTGCGCCTTCTTTGATCGAGGAATAAGCAGCAACGGCCAGGCCAACAACAGCAGCGGTCAAAACGACCCAGTCAACAGTCACGGCGCCACACTCATCGTTACGGAAGTTTTTGATAAAGTTCATCATGGTATGTCCCTCCAAGGATCATCAGGTTTTAAAGTCTAACCCTGTCGTCCGTCTGGCACCGTCTCTCTCAGTTGAGTGCCTGTCCGACTTGGTATGAACATATATAGCCCTCTGATTGGGGCATGAATTTGGCGGCAAATGCGGCATTTCGCGTTCCCCCCACACTTTTTACGAACAAAATAGCAACCTTATGATTTCACTCACTTTATAATTTAACATATCGTTGGCCGCGTCGAAAATGCGGGGTTTGCAGCGCCAAATGTGTCAAAACTGCCATTATTGATGCCTTGATTTGCTGGTTTGAAGGGTGCTTTTGTGAGACATTCCTTCGCAGAGGCGCGCCAAGCGCACGGAAATGAGCAGGCAGGCATGCATAATATAATCAGCTATACGCTTTTGGCGGGGTTGATCGCCGTTGGACCCACCTTTGCCGAGGTCCCCGCGCCATTCCCCGAGTTTACCTCCAAACGGGTCAAGCCACCCAAAGCAGGCCAAAAGCGTATCACCATCCAGATCGACCCCACTGTTCAGCTTAAAGCGACACCGGCCGCCGTTGCCGTGCCGTCGGGTGCGATCGTGCCCAAGGCACCGGGCAGCTATGACTGGTTCTGGGAAAAGGTCTCGCCCGAGGCCGCGCAGTCTGGTCCCGGCAGGTTGGAGGTGGCGATGACCACGCTTGCGGCCGCGACAAACCGTGTCGCCAGCCCGCGCATGCAGCAGATGCAAGATATCGCCCGCGCCAACGGGATCGACATTCTACGCGCGACAATCGGCACACAGGTCTCTCCGGCGCTGGTGCTCGCGGTGATCTCGGTTGAATCCTCAGGCCGTCATGATGCGGTCAGCGGGGCAGGGGCGCAGGGGTTGATGCAATTGATGCCCGACACGGCCAGCCGCTTTGGCGTGACCGACAGCCTCGCACCGACCCAGAATATCACTGGCGGTGTGAAATACCTGAACTGGCTGATGGAAGAGTTTAACCGCGATCCGATCTTGGTGCTCGCGGGATATAATGCGGGCGAAGGCTCGGTGCGCAAACATGCAGGCGTGCCGCCCTTCGCAGAAACCCGCGACTATGTACCAAAAGTGTTGGCAGCGTTCCAGGTGGCCAAGGGGCTGTGCCAGACGCCGCCCGAACTGATCAGCGATGGCTGTGTCTTTGTCGCGATGAACTGAACGCGACAAGGATGCCTATACCTTAAAGACATCTGCCCATTCAGGGTGACGGCGGCGCATTGCATTAACGAAGGGGCAAAGCGGCACAATCACAAAGCCTTCGGCGCGGGCATCGGCGACCAACCGTTCCACCAGCGCCCGTGCCCGCAAGCGCCTCGGGCACTTCGGTGTGGTCGGCAATCACCTGCGTCGGGCCTAACTGCGAATAGGTAAGTTCCGCCGCGTGGTCCTCACGGGTCAGCACATAGCGCCCTTTGCTGCCCGTAACCTCGCGGCGGATATCTTCTTTAGACAATGGTGGCTTCCGTCGCGGCGCGCAGCTCTTCTTCCGAAACGCCATCCGCACATTCAACGATCCGCAATCCGCCTTCAACCACATCGAGCACACCAAGATTGGTGATGATGCGGTCTACCACAGCTTTGCCCGTCAACGGCAGGGTGCATTCCTTCAGCAACTTGCTGTCGCCATGCTTGCTGGTGTGATCCATGACCACGATCACGCGGCCCACGCCCGCAACCAGATCCATCGCACCGCCCATACCTTTGACGAGCTTCCCCGGAATCATCCAGTTTGCCAAATCACCGTTCTGCGCCACTTCCATCGCACCAAGGATCGCCGCAGCGATCTTGCCGCCACGGATCATTCCAAAGGATGTCGCGGAATCGAAATAGGCCGTGCGGTTCAATTCGGTGATGGTCTGTTTGCCCGCATTGATCAGGTCAGGGTCTTCGTCACCTTCAATAGGGAAAGGGCCCATCCCCAACATCCCGTTCTCCGACTGCAGGGTAATATCCTTGTCGCCGACATAGTTCGCCACCAGCGTCGGAATACCGATGCCAAGGTTCACATACATGCCGTCTTCAAGCTCTTGTGCCGCGCGTGCGGCCATCTGGTTGCGATCCCAAGCCATTATGCGTCCTCCCGCTTGCGGGTTGTCCGCTGCTCGATACGTTTCTCATGCGTGCCCTTGATGATCCGGTGCACATAGATGCCCGGCAGGTGGATTGCATCGCCGTCCAATTCGCCGCGCGGTACAATCTCTTCGACTTCGGCGATACAGATTTTGCCACACATTGCAGCGGGTGGATTGAAATTGCGCGCCGTCTTGCGGAACACGAGGTTGCCGGTATCATCGGCCTTCCACGCTTTTACGATGCTCAGATCAGCGACGATCCCGCGCTCAAGGATGTAATCCTGACCGTCGAAGTTCTTCACTTCTTTACCTTCGGCGATCTGGGTGCCGACACCGGTTTTTGTGTAGAAACCGGGAATGCCACAACCGCCCGCGCGCATCCGCTCGGCCAAAGTGCCCTGCGGGGTGAACTCAAGCTCAAGCTCGCCGCTGAGGTATTGGCGCATGAACTCGGCGTTTTCGCCCACATAAGACGAGATCATCTTTTTGACCTGCCGCGTTTGCAAAAGAATGCCAATGCCGAAATCATCGACGCCTGCATTGTTGGATGCGAAGGTCAGGTTCTTGGCCCCGCTCTCCTTGATCGCCTGCAAAAGTAGTTCTGGAATGCCGCAAAGGCCAAAGCCGCCCGCTGCGATCAGCATCCCGTCAGAAAGGACACCCTCGAGCGCATCGGCGGCGGAATCATAGACTTTTTTCATGAAAGTTCTCCGTACCTGTCGGGTACAGTTTCTGACCCCCGACGTAGAGGAAGTCAATTGCATGCGCCTGCCAACGTCATCGACGTGCGAATGGGGCGAACGATCTCTGATCCGCCCCCGTATTCCTAGAACGCAAATATTTCGAGAGTTCCGGGAGCAGAGCCCCCGTTCCAGTGCTTCAGTTATCCCAAGCCAGAATATTAACTGATGCCAGCCCTCAGATAATCCGAACCTGCGTGCCAATCGGCGCGATCTGGTAGAGCGATTCAACCATCCGGTTATACAGGCCGATACACCCGTCCGAGCTCTGACGCCCGATCTTGCGGGTATCGTGAGTGCCGTGAATCAAATAGGCGGGCCAGCTGAGGTACATCGCGTGGGTGCCAAGCGGATTATCAGGGCCGGGCGGCATATATTTCAGTGTTGGATCGCGCTCGACCATCGATTGGGTCGGCGTCCAGTCGGGGCCAACGCGTTTGCGCACGATTTTGGTATAGCCGCGCTTGGTCAGCTCGTCGGTGCGCGGCACGGAGGTCGGATAGATGTTATAGGTCTGGCCGTCCCCGCTCCAGAAATGCAGCGCGCGGCTGGTAGTGTCGGCGACAATCGCGGCCTTGCCCAATGTCTCGAAGTGGTCCTGCCATTTCTGGCTGGTAAAGCTTGTGGCGTTGCGGCGCACGCCCAGTACTTCATCAGATTCAGTAGATTGCGCGCGCAGGATCGCAGGGGCAAATGCGAATGCACCTGCGCCCACGATCAGCCCGCGTCGGGAAAATTTATGCTCTGCCATCAACTTGCTCCGCTTTTACGTGGTTATCTCCCCGAGGGGTCGCAAACTTGGGCAAGTGATGCAAATCACATATTCATGATCTGAAATGTGATATTGTGATCGTCATTCTTCAGACTTTGCAGCAGGCTTTTTAGTTGCTGCCTTTTTAGCGGGGGCTTTCTTGGCAGGCGCCTTTTTAGCTGCCGCTTTCTTGGCAGGGGCTTTATTCGCCGCAGCCTTCTTCGGCGCGGCTTTCTTTGCTGCCTTACGCTTGGCCGGAGATTTCGCCAGCTTTTCCTCAATCAACTCAACCGCGCGTTCCATTGTCAGGTCCGCAGGTTCAATCTCTTTCGGAATCGTCGCGTTGACCTTTTCCCACTTCACGTAAGGGCCGTATTTGCCCTCCATGATATTGACCGCGCCGCCCATATCAGGGTGATCGCCCATTTCGCGGATCGGCGGGGCCGCTTTACCGCGCCCGCCACGGCTGGCGACCTTTTCGGCGAGCAGCTGCACTGCGCGGTTCATCCCGACGGAAAAAACCTCGTCCAGCCCCTCCAGGTTGGCATTGGTGCCGCCACGGTCCGATGTGCTTTCGGCGTGTTTGATATAGGCGCCATAGCGCCCGATATTGGCCCAGACCATTACGCCGTCTTCGGGGTGCGGACCAATCTCGCGGGGCAGGGACAACAGGCGCACGGCGGCCTCAAGCTCCAGCTCCTCGGCGGGCCATTCTTTCGGTACAGACTGGCGTGGCGGCTTTTTGTTTTCTTCCGTCATCGGGCCGCGCTGCACATAGGGGCCAAAGCGCCCTTTGAATACGCGGATCTCGTCTCCCATGTCCTCGCCGAGCAATTTGCCATCGGGCGAGATCGCACTGGCCTCGGCCTCAGGATCGGGTGGGCCGAAGGGGCGGGTATAGCGGCACTCGGGATAATTCGAGCAGCCGATAAAAGCACCACCCGAGCGTGCCGTGCGCATCGACAGCCGCCCTGCGCCGCAGTTCGGACAGAGACGCGGATCGCCACCATCTTCGGTGGCAGGGAATAGATGCGGCTCCAGCACCTCGTTGATCTTTTCCAAGACCTCGGTAATGCGCAAATCGGCTGTTTCGGCAATCGCCGCCGAGAAATCGCGCCAGAACCGGCTGAGCACGTCTTTGTAGTTGGCATCCGCCGCGCTGACCTTATCAAGCTGGTCTTCAAGATCGGCGGTGAAATCATAACCGACATAGCGGCGGAAATAGTTTTCAAGGAATGCCGTGACCAAACGCCCCTTGTCCTCGGGGATCAGGCGGTTGCCTTCCTTGCGGACATATTCGCGGTCCTGAATCGTTGTAACGATGCTGGCATAGGTCGAGGGGCGCCCGATGCCGAGTTCTTCCATCCGCTTGACCAGCGTCGCTTCTGTATAGCGCGGCGGCGGCTGGGTGAAATGCTGCTCGGGCGTGACGGCGCGTTTGTCCATCTTGTCGTCTTTGCTGATCTGCGGCAGGCGCTTGTCGTCGTCATCCACCACATCATCGTCGCGGCCTTCCTCATAAACCTTGAGGAAACCGTCAAACAGTACGACCTGTCCGGTGGCGCGCAAGCCGACCTGACCATCCTTCGCGCCGACCTCGACGGTGGTCCGCTCCATCCGTGCCGATTCCATCTGGCAGGCCAGCGTGCGCTTCCAGATCAGATCATAAAGCTTGGCCTGATCAGGCTCGAGCTTCAGTGACGCCGCATCGCGGGTCATCTCGGTCGGCCGGATACATTCGTGCGCTTCTTGCGCGTTCTTGGCTTTGTTTTTGTAAATGCGCGGCTGGTCGGGCACATAGTCAGCGCCAAACCGTTCCTTGATTGCATCGCGAGCCATGACCACGGCCTCGGGCGCCATATCGATGCCATCGGTCCGCATATAAGTGATGTGGCCCGCTTCATAAAGCCGCTGTGCGGTGCTCATGGTCTGGCGCGCACCCATGCCAAACTTGCGGCTGGCTTCTTGTTGCAGGGTCGAGGTCATAAATGGCGCCGAGGGATTGCGGCTGGCGGGTTTCGCCTCAACCGAGGTCACGCTCAGATCGCGGCTAGTGATCGCTTGCACAGCCATTTCGGCTTGCGTCTGGTTGCCCAAATCAAATTTATCGAGCTTTTTGCCCGCTAGCGTGACCAGCCGCGCTTCGAATTCCTGACCGCGCGGTGTGGCCAGCAGTACCTTGACCGACCAGTATTCACGGTTGCGGAACGCTTCGATCTCCATCTCGCGCTCGACGATGATGCGCAGGGTGACCGATTGCACGCGCCCGGCGGATTTTGCACCCGGCAGCTTGCGCCACAGCACGGGGCTGAGGTTGAAGCCCACCAGATAATCGAGCGCGCGGCGGGCCAGATAGGCCTCCACCAGCGGCATGTCGACTTGGCGCGGGTTCTTCATCGCTTCGGTCACGGCGTTTTTGGTGATCGCATTGAACACCACGCGGCTCACCGGCGTGTCTTTCTTGATCGATTTGCGCTTGGTCAGGGCTTCCTGCAAATGCCAGCTGATCGCTTCACCTTCGCGGTCAGGGTCAGTCGCGAGGATCAGTTCGTTGTCTTTCGCCAGCGCATCGGCGATGGCTTTGACGTGTTTTTTACTGTCGCTCGCGATCTCCCAGAGCATTTCGAAATCGCGCTCGGGATCGACGGAGCCATCTTTGGGTGGCAGGTCGCGGACATGACCGTAGGAGGCCAAAACGGTATAATTGTCCCCAAGATATTTATTGATCGTCTTTGCCTTGGCGGGCGATTCGACTACAACAACTGGCATAGAAAATAAGACCTTACTAAAATGGGGCAGGCAGTTCGTGCGGTGTCACATGTGGGATGGTGGCGGTGATTGTCAATGCATCAGACGCGCCGCCGGGCTGTTGGTGCATCTTGTCAGCCCCCTGCAATGGCCCGAAAGCGGCCTTTTAGAAACGGTATCTGGCACCCGTTTGGCGGGTGGTGAGCAGGCCACCGACATGGACAGATGCGACGACAGTACAGGAGAGGAGTGTTAAATAGTGCGGGTCAGTAGGCCGCCCGGGCGGCGGATTACGTGGCCCTCAAGCTCCAGATCCATTAACGCGGGGGCAACTTCGGCCGCTGGCGCGCGCAGATCCCGGATCAATTGGTCCTCCGCTATAGGAGAGGCACCGAGCAGTGACAGTATTCGTTTGTGAAGGTCCGCGAGTGAGCGTGGTTTGGGAGAGGGCGTGGCAGTAGGCGTAGCAGCAGGCATGGCTGCGCCGCGTGATTGTGCGCGCGCTTGCGGATGTGTTTCCCCCTCAGTCCCGATAACCTCCAGCACATCGCGTGCCGTACGGACCAGCATTGCCCCGTCGCGGATCAGCATATTGCAGCCTGAGGACCGCGCATCCAGCGGATGTCCCGGAACTGCCATCACTTCGCGGCCCTGATCCAGCGCGTCGCGGGCAGTGATCAGGCTGCCGGACCGCGCTGCCGCCTCAATGACAATGGTGGCGCGGCTGAGGCCGGAGATGATCCTGTTGCGGCGCGGGAAATGTCGTGCTGTTGGTTGCAGACCCATCGGTTGCTCCGAAAGGCGCAGGCCCTGTTCCGCGATCTGATGTGCCAGAACGGTGTTTTCAACCGGATACATTACGTCAACGCCGCCAGCTTGTATCGCAATGGTGCCCGTATCCAGCGCCGCCAGATGCGCGGCGGCATCAATGCCGCGTGCCAAGCCCGAGACAACGACCATTCCAGCCGTTCCCAAATCGCTCGCCAGCGACCGCGCCATACGCATTCCTAACGAGGAAGCATTGCGCGCCCCGACCAGCGAGATCATTGGCCGCGTCAGCAGCGCCGTATTTCCAATGGCCCACAAAAAGGGCGGGGCATCATCGAGTTCGGACAGGATCTCGGGTAGGGGGCTTCGCCGCGCAACAGTAATTTCGCACCAGCGGCCCGCGCGGACCTTAATTCCGCGTGAATAACCCCCTCGGGGCAGGCCTTGTAACCGGAGACACCCGCCGCCTGTGCCACTTGCGGCAATGCACGCAAGGCCTCGCGGGCTGAGCCGTGCTCTGACAGCAGCCTGTTGAAGGTCACAATACCCACACGGTTGGATCGCAACAGGCGGAGACGGGCAAACTGTTCGTCTTCCGGGGTGGGTGGGATTGGGGGGTGATTGGAAGAAGGATGTAGGTCCTTGTCAGTCACGCCCTGTCTCCGCCTGGTGCAGAATCAGGTATAGAAGTTGTTGGTTAACAAGACCTGAACAATTTCAGGACAATTTACATGTCCCTCAAGCCGCTGGTCACGCCGCAGCTCCTCCGACCGTCAATCCGCCAATCATCAAGGTTGGCTGACCGACGCCCACGGGCACCCACTGGCCTTGCTTGCCGCAATTGCCCATGCCGGGGTCAAGGGCCGGATCATTACCGATGGCGCGGATTTGCTGCAACGCAGTCGCGCCGTCACCGATCAATGTCGCCCCTTTGACGGGGGCGCCGACCACACCATTCTGCACGCGGTAGGCTTCGGTGCAGGAGAACACGAACTTGCCGTTGGTGATATCCACCTGACCGCCGCCAAAGCCCACGGCATAGATGCCATCCTTCAGCCCCGCTACAATGTCGCCGGGTGCGGTATCGCCGCCCAACATATAGGTATTGGTCATCCGCGGCATCGGAATATGCGCATAGGACTGCCGCCGCCCGTTGCCAGTGCTTTCAACGCCCATCAGGCGGGCGTTCTGACGGTCCTGCATATAGCCGACCAACACGCCGTCTTCGATCAGTACATTGCGGCGCGAAGCGGTGCCTTCGTCGTCCACCATGATCGAGCCGCGCCGGTCGGGGATCGTGCCATCATCCAGCACAGTCACGCCTTTAGCGGCGATCTGTTGGCCCATCAATCCGGCAAAAGCACTGGAGCCCTTGCGGTTGAAATCACCCTCTAGCCCGTGGCCAATGGCCTCGTGCAGCAAAATGCCGGGCCAGCCGGGGCCAAGTACCACGTCCATCACGCCCGCAGGGGCAGGCACAGCGTCGAGGTTTACCAGCGCGATGCGCAGCGCCTCACGCACCTTGCCTTGCCAGTGTTCGGGCGCCAGCATGCCATCAAGTGCGATGCGGCCGCCGCCGCCCACACCACCGCTTTCACGGCGTCCGTCCTGCTCGACGATGACCGAGACATTCACCCGCGTCATGGGGCGGATATCGCGGACCGAGCCGCCTTCGGGGCGGAGTATCTCGATCTCCTGCAGGCTCGCGGCGATGGTCGCGCTGACCTGCACCACCCGTTTGTCCAAGGCCCGCGCAAAATCGTCGATCTCGCGCAGGGTCTCGACCTTGACGCCAAAGGCAGCCCCGGCAATCGGGTCCTGATCACTGTAAAGCCTGACATTGGTGCCCTTGGGCGCATCCGCCCATGTGCCGCCGCCATCGCCCACGGCGAGGCGCGCGGTTTCGCTGGCACGGCGCAGGGCGGCCTCAGAGATTTCGGTGGAGTGGGCGTAACCCGCGACCTCGCCCCGCACAGCGCGCAGCCCGAACCCTTCTGAGGCGTCATAGCTCGCATTTTTAATGCGTCCGTCATCAAAAGTCAGCGCTTCTGAGCGGTGACGCTCGAAAAACAACTCGCCATCGTCGGCTCCGGCGACGGCATCGCGCAGGATGCGCAGGGCGCTGTCACGGTCCAGATTTGTGCCCAAAGGGGCAAAGGCGCTGCTGCTCATCGTAATAATACCTCATCTTGATGCCACAAAATCGCGTGTCGCGTCTGTTTGACGCAACCGGATGGCTTTATCTTGTGATCAGAATATGATTGTAAGCAGACAGGAATTCAACGGCAGGCTACGCCGCGCGCACCGCCAACGCCGAATCGTAAACAGGCTTTGGTCACAAGATCAGGACGACACATGAAAAAACTTCTCTCCCTTAGCGGTCTGATGACCGGACTTGCGGCACTGCCGGTCATGGCGCAGGAAAATCTGCGGATCGACGGGCTTGAAACGGTCGGCAGACCGATTGACGGCAAAATGGGCTTCCAGCCCGCCGTGACGCGCGTCGCCCAAGACATCCACGATCTGGACTATCTGCTTTTGGTGGTTTGCACCGTGATCACCCTGTTCGTGACCGGTTTGATCCTCTGGATCGTCGTTCGCTATAACAAGAAGCGCAACCCGACTGCTGCTGCCTTTACCCACCACACCCCGATCGAGATTGCATGGACGCTTGTTCCGATCCTGATCCTGCTGCTGATCGGTGCCTATTCGCTGCCGATCCTGTTCCGCCAGCAAGAGATTCCGACGGCTGACATCACGATCAAAGCGACAGGCAACCAGTGGTACTGGACCCATGAATATGTCGACGAAGGCTTTGGCTTTGACAGCTACATGATCGGCGCACCTGCCACGATGACCGCCGAAGACGAAGAGGCCGGCGGCGTTGCCCATGTCTTAAACGACGCGATGGTCGCCAAGCTTGAGCGAGCCGGCTACGCCCGCGAAGACTTCCTGCTGGCCACCGATACCTCCGTTGTTCTGCCTGTAGGCAAGACAGTGGTCGTGCAGGTGACCGGTGCCGATGTGATCCACGCTTGGACGATCCCCGCTTTCGGCGTCAAACAAGACGCGGTTCCCGGTCGTCTGGCAGAGTTGTGGTTCAAGCCCGAGCGTGAAGGCGTGTACTACGGCCAGTGCTCCGAGCTTTGCGGTCAGGCACACGCCTATATGCCGATCACTGTGAAAGTCGTCTCCGAAGAGGCCTATGCCGAATGGCTGGGCAAGGCGAAGGCCGAATACGCAGGTATCGACCAGCCGCTAACGGTTGCGTCCAAGTAATCTTCGTGGACCGAAGGGCAGGGCGCTTTGCCCGCCCTTCGGATCACAAAGCCGAACACTGTCGCGGGGGGACCCCCTCGCGCCTAGCCTTTTGAAAGCTTCGCAAGGTGGACGATCTGTCTGCTCCAGAAACAAAGCGAGGGTGCGGGATGACCGACATCACTAATACACCAGCAATGGAATACGAGGCACAGTTGGGGGATTATTTCGCCCTGCTAAAGCCGCGCGTGATGTCACTGGTGGTGTTCACCGCACTCGTCGGCATGTTGGCGGCCCCCGTGGGCGTGCATCCCGTCGTTGGTTTTGCATCGATTTTGTTTATCGCCATCGGGGCTGGCGCCTCGGGCGCGCTTAATATGTGGTGGGACGCTGATATCGACGCGATCATGCGCCGCACGCAAAGTCGTCCGATCCCCTCGGGCCGCGTCCAACCCGGTGAGGCGCTGGCACTCGGTGTGGCACTTTCCGGTATGGCGGTGGTGATGCTCGGACTGGCGGCTAACCTGCTGGCTGCTGGGATGTTGTTATTTACCATTCTGTTTTATGCCGTGTTCTATTCCATGTGGCTTAAGCGTGCGACCCCACAGAACATCGTCATCGGTGGCGCCGCCGGTGCCTTCCCGCCGGTGATCGGCTGGATCGTGGCAACGGGCAGCTTTTCTGTCGAAGCATGGCTGATGTTCGCGCTGATCTTCATGTGGACCCCGCCGCACTTCTGGGCGCTGGCACTGTTCATGCGCTCTGACTACGACGATGCAGGTGTGCCGATGCTGACCGTGACCCACGGTCGCCCCGCTACCCGCCGCCATATCCTTGCCTATACCGTTTTGCTGGTAGTCCTTGCTGTCGGCACTGCCTTTTCCGCGATTGGCGGCTGGGTCTATCTGGCGACCGCGCTGGTGCTCAACGCGCTCTTCCTGCTCGGTGCCTACCGGATCTGGCAACGCGACGAGGTTGATGCCGAGGCCGACAACTATGCAGTTGAGCGCAAGTTCTTCCGCCTGTCACTCTATTACCTGTTCCTGCATTTCGGCGCGATCCTGATCGAAGGCAGCCTGCGGGCATGGGGCATCAGCGCGCCGCTTTCACTGGGGTGGTTCTGATGGCGATCCGTAAGGAACATGAAATTCACACGCGTCGGCGGGGCCGCAATGTTGGCGTCGGCCTGATGCTGGCCGGGTTCGTGGTGCTGGTTATGGTGCTGACCTTCGTCAAGATCACCAGCACCGATTTTACCAACGCCCCCGGCACCCCTTCGCTTCCAGCGGCGACCAAGGGGACAAACTGATGCCCTTGACCGGACCCCAGAAGACCGTAGCCCAAACCGTGAGCGTAGTCGTGCTTATGGGCGGGCTGGCTTGGGCCTCGGTGCCGTTTTATGACTGGTTCTGCCGTGTTACCGGCTTTGGTGGCGTGCCCGGTCAAGTGGCGCAGGGGTCTGACGAGATTCTCGACGAAACCATCAAAGTGCGCTTTGACGGATCGTTGAATGCAGGCATGCCGTGGGAGTTCAAACCCGTCGTGCGCGAGATGGAACTGCGCATTGGCGAAACCGGACTGGCCTTCTACGAGGCTTACAATCCGACCAACCGCCCCATTGCAGGGCAGGCGAGCTATAACGTGACCCCCTATGCGGCGGGCGCGTTTTTCGAGAAGATCGACTGCTTTTGCTTTACCGAACAGGTGCTCGCCCCCGGTGAGCGCGTGATGATGCCGGTCAGCTTTTACGTTGACCCAGAAATCGTAAATGACCGTGACGGGAAGTTTGTGCATTCCATCACACTGTCTTATACGTTTTACCAAATCGACCTGCCCGAGGGCTATGCCGCCCTTGATCAGGAAACAACAACAAACCTGAATTGACACTGGTGAGGGACGCCGCGACATGGCCCATGCAAAGAACCACGATTACCATATTCTGACACCTTCCAGCTGGCCGCTGCTTGGCTCGCTTTTCGGCGTTGTCATGTTGTTTGGCGCCGTCCTATGGATGCACGCCATCACGCCCTTCGTCTTCCTCGCGGGCTTTGTCGGCGTGCTATACGTCATGTTCGGCTGGTGGCGCGAAGTCGTGATCGAAAGCCATGTTGGCGATCACACCGGCGTTGTGCAGATCGGCCTGCGCTACGGCTTTATCCTGTTCATCATGTCCGAAGTGATGTTCTTCGTCGCGTGGTTCTGGACCTTCTTCAAACAGGCGATGTACCCGATGAACGAATACGCCGGGTCCGAATATGTCCCGCCGGTATTCGATCCAGTCAATGCCTTTGAACTGCCGCTGATCAACACGCTGATCCTGCTGCTGTCGGGTTGTGCGGTGACATGGGCGCACCACGCGCTGGTGCATGAAAACAACCGCAAGGACCTGATCACCGGTCTGGCGATCTCCATTGTGCTGGGCGTGTTCTTTACCGCGCTGCAGGCTTACGAATATGGCGAATTGCTGCTGCACCACGATTGGAAATTTGGCGAGGATGCGTTCTTCTCGGCGTTCTTCATGGCCACCGGCTTTCACGGGTTCCACGTCGTGATCGGCACGATCTTCCTCACGGTCTGCCTGATCCGCGCAATCCGCGGTGATTTCACCCCCGAGCAGCACGTCGGTTTCGAGGCCGCAGCTTGGTACTGGCACTTTGTTGATGTGGTCTGGCTGTTCTTGTTCTTCGCCGTCTACGTCTGGGGTGTTCCATCCTGATCTTGCGGGCTTGCATCCGCGCCCGCAGTCACTAAAACCCTCAAACGCGCGAAGCCTAGCGGTCTCGCGCGTTTTCCTTTGACCAAAGACGTGATGATGCGCCGGACACTGTTCCTTTTGATTGTTGGCCTTGGCGGTGCCGCCATTCTGCTGGCGCTTGGCGTTTGGCAAGTGCAGCGGCTGGCGTGGAAACAGCAGATCATCCAGACCATCGAAAGCCGCATCGCCGCCGATCCCGTGGCCTTGCCCGCAGCGCCTGACGCGGAGGCAGACGCTTACCGCCCCGTTGCTGTTCAAGGCACGCTCGGCACCGGCGCATTGCATGTGCTGGTCTCGCAAAAAGAAACCGGTGCTGGCTACCGCGTCATCGCGCCGTTGTCGCTAGGCGAGGGCCGGATGATCATGGCCGATCTTGGTTTTGTGCTGGCCGCTGACAAAGCCAGCGTCGCGCCATCCGGCCCCGTCACTCTGACCGGCAATCTTCAATGGCCGCAAGAGGTCGATGGATTCACTCCTGCACCGGATATCCAAGGCAACATCTGGTTCGCCCGCGATGTCCCCGCGATGGCCGAGGTGCTTGGCACCGAACCCACGCTGGTCGTCGCACGCCGGATCGAGCCTGCCATTGCGGGGCTGAGTCCGCTGCCCGTGGCCACAGCCCGCATCCCCAACGATCACTTGCAATACGCCATTACATGGTTCTCTCTGGCCGCGATCTGGCTGGCCATGTCGATCATGTTCCTGCGCCGCCGCCGCGCTCCCCAAACGAAAGGCTGACCCATGCGTTACATCTCCACCCGTGGCACGGCTCCTGTCCTGAGCTTTGAAGAGGCGATGCTGACAGGGCTGGCCCGCGATGGCGGCCTTTACGTGCCCGAAACCATCCCGACGCTTAGCCGCGACGAGATCGCCGGTATGGCAGGGCAATCCTACGAAGAAGTCGCCTTTACCGTCATGCGCCCTTTCATCGGCGATACTTTCACGGACGACGAATTTCGCGATCTGATCACCAAAGCCTACGCATGTTTTGGCCACTCCGCCCGTGCGCCAATGGTGCAACTTGCGCCCAACCATTTCCTGCTCGAGCTGTTCCACGGTCCCACATTGGCGTTCAAAGACTTCGCCATGCAGTTGATCGGCCAGATGTTCCAGAAAGCACTGGGTCGCAAAGGGGATCGTGTCACCATCGTCGGCGCCACTTCTGGCGATACCGGCTCTGCCGCGATCGAAGCGTTTCGCGGGCTGGATAATGTCGATGTCTTCATCCTCTACCCGCATGGCCGCGTCAGCGAGGTGCAGCGCCGCCAGATGACCACGCCAAGCGAATCCAACGTCCACGCGCTTGCTGTTGATGGCGATTTCGACGATTGCCAAGCGCGCCTGAAAGACATGTTCAACGACTTCGAGTTCCGTGACGGCGTCAAGCTCGCCGGTGTAAATTCGATCAACTGGGGCCGCGTGTTGGCGCAGGTGGTCTACTACTTTACCGCCGCTGTCTCGCTTGGCGCGCCGGACCGCGAGGTCAGCTTTACCGTACCTACCGGCAACTTCGGCGACATATTCGCAGGCTATATTGCCAAGCGTATGGGCCTGCCGATTGCCGATCTGGTGGTCGCGACCAACCAGAACGACATTCTTGACCGCTGCCTCAAGGGCCAAGGCTATCATAAGGGCGAGGTGCACGCCTCTATCAGCCCGTCGATGGACATTCAGGTTTCCTCCAATTTCGAACGTGCTCTGTTTGATGCCTACGAGCGCGATGGCAATGCTGTGGCGCAACTGATGGCTGAGCTGGGGCAGGGCGGCTTTGACGTCTCCCAAGGTGCGATGCAGGCGCTGCAAGATCTTTATCGCTCGGGCCGCGCCTCCGAGGCAGAAACAACCGAGACCATCGCGCAACTGCACACAACCACCGGCGAGCTGCTGTGCCCGCATTCCGCGGTCGGTGTGAAGGTCGCAGAAGACCAGCGCGATCCGTGTGTGCCGATGGTGACGCTGGCCACCGCTCACCCTGCCAAATTCCCCGATGCTGTGGAAAACGCCACTGGCATCCGCCCGGGCCTGCCGTCGCGCATGGCCGACCTGTTTGACCGCCCCGAACGTGTGACCCGTGTGGCCAACGATCTTGAAGCGCTTAAAACCCATATCAGAAAGGCGCTCGCATGAGCCTGAACCACCACCGTCTTTCCAACGGCTTCCGCATCGTCACCGAACACATGCCCGGACTGGCCTCGGCCTCTATCGGGATTTGGGTCAATGCTGGCGGACGTCATGAGACGCCCAACCAAAACGGCATCGCGCATTTTCTTGAGCATATGGCTTTCAAGGGCACCGCGCGCCGCACCTCGCTGCAAATTGCCGAGGCGATCGAAGATGTGGGCGGTTATATCAACGCCTATACCTCGCGCGAAGTCACTGCCTATTACGTGCGGGTTCTGGAAAATGACGTGGCGTTGGGGCTTGATGTGATTGCCGATATCTTGCGCAATCCGATCCTTGATGACAGCGAGATCGAGGTCGAGCGCGGTGTGATCCTGCAAGAAATCGGTCAGGCGCTTGATACGCCAGATGACGTGATATTTGACTGGTTGCAGGAAGAAGCCTATCCGGACCAGCCCATCGGGCGTACCATTCTCGGCCCCGCAGAACGGGTCTCGGCCTTCAACCGCGAAGACCTGAAAACCTTCATCGCTGATCATTACGGCCCCGAACAAATGATCCTCTCGGCGGCGGGCGCCGTTGACCACGACCAGATTGTGAAACTGGCCGAAGAGCTTTTTGGCGATATGCCCGCCAAACCGCTGTTCGAAGTCGATGTCGCACGGTTCAGAGGGGGCGAGATGCGGCAGGTGAAAACGCTGGAGCAAGCCCACTTCGCGCTTGGCTTTGAGTCCCCCGGTTACCGCGCCGAAGACATCTATATCGCCCAGATTTACGCCTCGGCGCTCGGCGGCGGCATGTCGTCACGGCTGTTCCAGGAAATCCGCGAAAACCGTGGCCTGTGCTATACGATCTTTGCCCAAGCAGGCGCCTATGCTGACACGGGCATGATGACGATCTACGCCGGCACTTCTGCCGAACAGCTGCCCGATCTTGCTGGCATCACCATCGACGAGATGAAACGCGCCGCCAGTGATATGTCTCCTGCCGAGGTCGCCCGCGCCCGTGCGCAGATGAAGGCAGGCCTGTTGATGGGGCTGGAGAGCCCGTCAAACCGTGCCGAACGTCTGGCCCGTCTGATGCAGATCTGGGACCGTATTCCGCCGCTGGAAGAAACCATCGCACAAATCGACGCGGTCACCACCGGCGACGTGCGCGATTTTGCCCAGACCATGGCCGCTACCGCCCCCGCCGCTTTGGCGCTTTACGGTCCGGTCGAGGGTGCCCCGACTCTGGCCCAGCTTCAGGAGCGTCGCGCCGCCTGATGCTGCTCCTGAAACGCAAACTCAAGGTCGAGACGGAGCGGCTGACCCTGCGTCCGCCAATCCACTCAGACTTTCGGGCGTGGACAGCGTTGAGGACCAACAGCGAGAACTTCCTCACGCCGTGGGAGCCGACATGGGCTGCCGATCATCTAACCCGCAAGGCGTTTACCAATAGAGTCTACTGGGCGCAGCGGTCGGTCTCGGCGGGAACCGCGATGCCGCTCTTCCTGATCCGCCGCAGCGATCAAACGCTCATCGGTGCCATCACCCTCGACAATATTCGCCGCGGTCCGGCCCAAGCGGGCACTCTGGGATATTGGACAGGTGCACCCTTTGCCCGCCAAGGTTTCATGCGCGAAGCCATCGAAGCGGTGGTGCACCAAGCCTTCAACCGCCTAGATCTGTCGCGGATTGAAGCTGCTTGTCTGCCAGAGAACGCTGCCTCGCGCGGCTTGTTGGAAAAATCGGGCTTCAAATACGAGGGCGTCGCTCAAAGCTATCTGCAAATCGATGGCCGCTGGCGCACCCACGTCCTCTATGCCGCCTTGCGCAAAGACCGTCGCGGCAAATCCGAAGCAGGTTAAGCCCTCTTTTGGGCGTTAAATATCCCACGGGGGCGTGGGGGTGTGCCTCCCCCTACAAACATCTTAAAGTCGCGGCTCCTCATCGCGAACTATCCTCAACCTCACTTCCCGCTCAGATCATCCCTTGCATCCGCCCCCTAGCCGCAGGATCAATACACACATGAACTTGAACCCTGCTGATAGCGCCTTTGCCGCACGCCTCTCCGCCGATCTCGGTCCTGATATCCTGCGTCCCGCCGAGGCACGCTACCTCGAGGAACCGCGCGGTCTCTATGCAGGCCAGCAAGGTCTGCTGGCCCTGCCGCGTGATACGGCCGAGGTCGCGACCCTCATTTGCCACGCCAATGACGCCCGCGTCGCGGTGATCCCTTATGGCGGGGGCACGGGACTGGTCGGCGGGCAGGTCATGCCCGAAGGTCCGACACCGCTGATCGTGTCATTGGAACGAATGAATCGCCTGCGCGGCACATATCCGCAGGAAAACACCTTGATCGCCGAAGCCGGGATGATCCTCGCCGATGTTCAGGCCGCCGCCGAGGCAGCCGACCGGCTTTTCCCGCTGTCATTGGCTGCCGAAGGCTCGGCGCGGATCGGCGGAAATCTGGCGACCAACGCGGGCGGTACCGGCGTGCTGCGCTATGGCAATGCCCGCGACCTCTGTCTGGGGTTGGAGGCCGTACTGCCGGACGGGAAAATCTGGAACGGGCTGACCCGCCTGCGCAAGAACAATACCGGCTATGATCTGCGCCATCTGCTGATTGGCGCCGAAGGAACGCTCGGCATTATTACCGCTGCAGCTCTCAAACTCTTTTCGCCGCCCGCCCAAACCGGCACAGCGCTTATGATTGTCGACAGCCCCGCCGCCGCTTTGGCGCTATTGGCGCAGGCCCGCAGCCAGTTGGGCGAGATGGTCAGCGCCTTCGAATTGATGCATCGCCAAGGCTACGACTTCCTCGCCGAAAAACTCCCCGAAATTCGCCAGCCGTTTGACGCGCCACCAGAGTGGAGCGTTTTGATCGATGTCGGTGTCAGCGGTGGCATTAATCCATCGGAAGCGCTCGAAACCCTGTTTGCCAGTGGCATGGAGGCGGGCTTGGTCCACGACGGACTGATCGCGCAAAACCGCCAACAGGCTGATGATTTCTGGCGGATCCGGGAAATGATCCCCGAGGCAAACCGGCTCATCGGCTCGGTTTCGAGCCACGATATCTCGGTGCCGCTCGGGGCGCTGGCTGACTTCATCAAACAAGCGGGTGCACGCGTCGCCGCAATCGGGGATTTTCGCATCAATTGCTTTGGCCATGTTGGCGATGGCAACCTACACTACAATGTCTTTCCACAGGTGGGCAAAGCCCGCGACGAGCATGATGGCCAGCGCGATGGCATCAAACGCGCGGTGCATGATCTTGTCGATGAACTTGGCGGCTCGGTCAGTGCCGAACACGGTATCGGGCGGGTCAAGGTCGGCGATCTGGAGCGCTACGGTGATCCGGCGAAACTGTCGGCAATGCGCGCTATCAAAGCGGCGCTTGATCCAAACGGCATTATGAACCCCGGTGCGGTTCTGCGCGCAGGGTAAGGGAAGAGGGCGCGCCTCTTCCCTGTGAGGCTTAGTTTAGTGGCCGTCGAAGGCGCACAAAGCGTTCACTTCCATGCCCATCGCCTCCAACCGCTTGCGGCCACCAAGTTCTGGCAGATCAATGATAAACGCGGTCGAGACGATCTCTCCGCCCAAGCGTTCGATCAACTTGATGCCCGCCTCGGCTGTGCCACCGGTGGCCAGCAGGTCATCGACCACCAGCACCTTTTCACCGGGTTTGATGGCGTCGTCGTGAATTTCCACGATTGCCTCACCGTATTCCAGTTTGTAATCCTGACTGATTGTCCGCCCGGGCAGCTTGCCCTTCTTGCGGATCGGGACAAACCCCACCGAGAGTTGGTGCGCAATCGCGCCGCCGAGGATAAATCCGCGTGCCTCCAGCCCCACCACTTTATCAATGTCGATACCCGCATAGGGATGCAACATCTGGTCAATCGCCATGCGAAACCCACGCGGATCGGCGAAAAGCGTGGTCACGTCGCGAAACATGATCCCTTCGTGCGGGAAATCGACGATGGTGCGGATGTAGTCCTGAACCTGTTTCATGAGGGGGCTCCTGCGCGCAAAGGCAATGATCGTTAAACGCCGCAAAGGCGCCAAAACAGTGAATGACAGGTAAACCAAATGACAGCATCGCCCGACGGGACGCAACCGCGAATTTCGCTAGCAGAGCCCGGGGCGCTGACCGTTTAGCCCTTCAGCGGAGCATCGGTCTTGATTCGACGCAGCACAACATTGGTCTGGGCCGAGTTCACCGCGGGTTGGGTAAACAAAAACCCTTCGAGAAAATCGTTATAGGCCTCGATGTCGCGGCAGATCACCCGCAGGTGATAGTCGGCCTGACCGGTGGTGGCATAGCAATCTGTGACCTCGTCACGGCCCAACACGGCCTTGATAAACCGCTCCAGCGCGGGGGCGTCATGGCGCGTTAGATGCACATGCACGATGGCCTCGAAACTCAGCCCCATCTTGGCCGGATCGACGACAGCGGCATAGCGGGTGATCACCCCCGCATCCTCCAACGCCTTGACCCGCCGCCAACAGGCCGAGGCGGAAATGTTTAACCGCTCCGCCAGTTGCGCATTGGGCAGGCGCGAATCTTGTTGCAGCAGCAAAAGCAGTGTGGTGTCAGTCGCGTCCATATCGGGCCTTTGGTGAATTTTTCCGTTGTGCGTTCCAATTGAGAAATGTTTACCCGATAGTCAGGCGTAGGGCTACAGGAATAGATGCGTAAATCCACCAATGGTGGTGTAGGCTCGTCATTCAGGAGGCCCTTGCCATGACCAAACCCGACCACACATTCGCGACCTATCAACTGGAAGACCGCTATGCGCAGCCGCGCGGGCGGGTGTTTCTGACCGGCACCCAAGCCTTGGTGCGGATCATGCTGGATCAGGCGCGGCGCGACCGCGAGGCGGGGCTCAACACTGCCGGGTTCGTGTCGGGGTATCGCGGGTCTCCTCTGGGGGGCTTGGATCAGGAAATGTGGCGCGTCGGCAAGCGGCTGGAAGCGGCCCGCGTCAAATTCCTGCCTGCCGTGAACGAAGACCTCGGTGCCACCGCCGTTTTAGGCGCACAGCAGGCCCATCTTGATCCGCATTGCGAGGTCGAGGGTGTGTTTTCGATGTGGTATGGCAAGGGGCCGGGGGTGGACCGGTCCGGTGATGCGCTGAAGCACGGTAACGCCTATGGCTCCGCGCCCAAGGGCGGCGTGCTGGTGGTGGCGGGGGATGACCACGGTTGCGTGTCCTCCTCCATGCCGCACCAATCCGATGTCGCCTTCATGTCGTGGTTCATGCCGACGC
The DNA here is from genome assembly GCF_900112755.1 of Sulfitobacter brevis. Classification (GTDB taxonomy): domain Bacteria; phylum Pseudomonadota; class Alphaproteobacteria; order Rhodobacterales; family Rhodobacteraceae; genus Sulfitobacter; species Sulfitobacter brevis. The sequence continues at coordinate 179,259 of NZ_FOMW01000008.1, forward strand.
TGAACCCTGCCTCGGTCGCCGAATTCCAGAGCTTTGGTGAATACGGTTTTGCCCTGTCGCGGTTCTCCGGCACCTGGGTCGGTTTCAAGGCGATTTCTGAGACGGTGGAGAGCGGGGCGTCGGTCGATCTCGCGCCGGACCGTGTGTTCGTGCAACCCGACTACACCGCGCCGCAGGGAGGCTTGCACGTGCGCTTGGGCGATCTGCCGTCGCCCGCGATTGAAACGCGTATTCACGACAAGCTTGAGGCGGTGCGTGCCTTTGTCGAAGCGAACCCGATCGACCGCCATATCTATGAAATCAAGGACGCGGCTTATGGTATCGTGACCACGGGGAAAGGCCACCTTGATACGATGGAGGCGCTGCGTCTGCTGGGGCTGGACGAAGCGAAATGCCGCGATCTGGGCATCGATATCTATAAGGTCGGCATGGTCTGGCCGCTGGCAGTGCGCGATGCGCTGGATTTTGTAAAAGCCAAGCGCGAAGTGCTGGTGATCGAGGAAAAGCGCGGCATCATCGAAAGCCAGTTCAAGGAGGCTTTCTATGACTGGCCCGGCTCCAAACCGGCGCGGATGGTCGGCAAGCACGACGAGAATCTCGAAGAGCTGATTCCGTGGACGGGAGAGCTGTCGCCGCTCTTGCTGGTGCCGGTGATCGCCGCGCGGCTGGATGCGTTTTTCCCCGAAGAAAAGCTATTGGAGAAAGCCCGCGCGTTGACCGACACGCCGCCGGTGTTGCTCAATGTCGCTGGGGCCACGCGCACGCCCTATTTCTGCTCGGGCTGTCCGCATAATACCTCGACCAAGGTGCCCGAGGGCTCCACCGCGAATTCCGGCATCGGTTGCCATGTGATGGCGAGCTGGATGGACCGCGACACCGCCGGATTTGCCCAGATGGGCGGCGAAGGCGTGCCGTGGATCGCAACCTCGCTGTTCAATGGCGGCAAGCATGTCTTCCAGAATTTGGGCGAGGGTACGTGGTATCATTCGGGCAGTCTCGCGATCCGGCAGGCGGTCGCGGCCAAGGCGAACATCACTTACAAGATACTTTACAACGACGCTGTGGCGATGACCGGCGGGCAACCCGTCGATGGTCCTGTTTCGGTCAGCTGCATCGCACAGGCAGCACGGGCCGAAGGCATTGCGCAGATCGCCGTGGTCTCCGATCAGCCCGAGAAGTTTGTGAAGGCGGATTTCCCCGGCGATACCAGTTTTGACCATCGGCGCGACCTCGACACTGTGCAGCGCGAGTTGCGCGAGATTCCGGGCGTGACGGTACTGATTTACGAGCAAACCTGCGCGACTGAAAAGCGCCGCAAGCGCAAACGCGGGACGATGGAGGACCCGAAGAAATTCGTTATGATCAATGATCTGGTCTGCGAAGGCTGCGGCGATTGCAGCCTTGAGAGTAATTGTCTGAGTGTGGAGCCCATAAAAACCGAGTTTGGCACCAAACGGAAAATTAACCAGTCGACCTGTAACAAGGATTATTCCTGCCTCAACGGGTTCTGCCCGTCTTTTGTGACTATTGAGGGCGGCACGCGGCGTAAGAAAGCCGGTGCTGGATTGGATGCAGAGGCGCTCGCGGCAGATTTGCCGCAGCCCCCGCTGCCGACGTTGGATCGGCCATACGATCTGCTGGTGACAGGTGTTGGCGGCACGGGTGTTGTAACGGTGGGGGCGTTGATTTCAATGGCGGCCCATCTGGAAGGCAAAGGCTCCAGCGTGCTGGATTTCACTGGCTTTGCGCAGAAATTCGGGACCGTTCTGGGCTATGTCCGCTTGGCCGCGAGCCCGCGCGACGTACATCAGGTGCGCATCGGGCAGGGTGCGGCGGATGCAGTTATCGGCTGCGATATGGTGGTAAGCTCTGCGCCCAAGGCTTCGGCGCATTACCGGCGTGGCACCCGCGTGGTGCTGAACCGTGCCGAGATGCCGACAGGTGATCTGGTGCTCAACCGCGATGCTGATCTGGCGATCGACCAGCGCGAACAGGTGGTGGTTCAGGCAGTGGGCGCGCAGAATGTGCAGGCCTTTGATGCCAACGCGATGGCCGAACGGTTAATGGGCGATGCAGTGTTTGCCAACGTGATGATGCTCGGCTTTGCGTGGCAGCAGGGCTTGGTGCCGGTGTCGCTGACAGCGCTTTATCAGGCGATCGAGCTGAACGGCGTGGCACCTGAGAAGAACAAGTCGGCCTTTGCTTTTGGCCGTGTTATGGCTGCAAATCCAGACGCGCTGAACGCGCCGCAAGAGGTGCAGGGCGAAGAGACTGTGGCGGACCTGATCGCCCGTCGCATGGCCTTTTTGACCGACTACCAGAACGACGCTTATGCGGCGCGTTATAAGGCGCGGCTGGACGCTGTGACCCCGCATCTGACCGACGACCAACAGCGTTTAGCGGCGACATCGCTGTTCAAGCTGATGGCCTATAAGGACGAGTACGAGGTTGCACGTCTCCACACGCAGACCGGATTTGACACGCGCATCGCTGATGCTTTCGAAGGCGACTATAAGGTGCATTACCACCTCGCACCGCCGATGTGGCCGACGGGCAAAGACACCCGCGGCAGGCCGTTTAAACGCAAGTTCGGCCCGTGGATGGGCGCGGCCTTCAAAGTATTGGCCAAGATGAAACCGCTGCGCGGCACCTGGGCCGATATCTTCGGCTATGGCGCAGACCGCAAGCTGGAGGTCGCCTTGATTGCGTGGTTCGAAGGGGTGCTGGATCAAGTCGCGCAGACGGATATGGACGATGTGACCAAGAGCAAACTGCTTGTCGCGCCAATGGAAATTCGCGGCTACGGTCCGGTGAAAGAGGCTGCCGCGCACCGCGTTCAGGGTGAGGTCGCGGCACTGTTGGCTGTGTCTATTTAAACGGGCGCATCGGCGGCGGCGTGCCTTGACAGCCCGCGCCCCGCTTGACATTCCGGCGCTCCGTGGGCCCCATGCGCCCAACGTAAAGGAGTCTGAACCGATGATGAAAACCCGCGCTGCCGTGGCTGTTGCCGCTGGCCAACCGCTCCAAATCATGGACGTGAACCTCGAAGGTCCCAAGCGCGGCGAAGTGCTGGTGGAGATCAAGGCGACCGGCTTGTGCCACACTGATGAATTCACCCGTTCAGGCGATGATCCCGAAGGCATTTTCCCCGCCATTCTTGGCCATGAGGGCGCGGGCATCGTGTTGGAAGTCGGTGAGGGCGTCACCACGCTGGAGCCGGGCGATCACGTGATCCCGCTTTATACGCCCGAATGCCGTGAGTGCGAATATTGCCTATCTGGCAAGACCAACCTGTGCCAAAAAATCCGCATCACCCAGGGGCAGGGCCTGCTGCCCGATGGCACCACCCGTTTTTCGATGATGGATGGCACGCCGATTCATCACTACATGGGCTGCTCGACCTTCGCGAACCACACCGTGGTGCCCGAGATTGCGCTCGCCAAAGTCCGCAAGGACGCGCCGTTTGATAAGATCTGCTATATCGGCTGTGGCGTGACTACGGGCATTGGCGCCGTGATCAACACTGCGAAGGTCGAGATCGGTGCGCGCTGCGTGGTTTTCGGTCTGGGCGGTATCGGTCTCAACGTCATTCAGGGCCTGCGGCTGGCAGGGGCCGACCAGATCGTCGGCGTCGATCTGAATGACGACAAGGCAGAGATTGGCAAGTACTTCGGCATGACCGATTTCGTGAATCCCAATAACGTTGAAGGCGATCTGGTCGCGCATCTGGTTGAACTGACCAAGGGCGGCGCGGATTATACCTTTGACGCGACTGGGAACACCAAAGTTATGCGCACAGCACTTGAGGCGGCGCATAAGGGCTGGGGCGAGAGCATCATTATCGGCGTGGCCGCGGCAGGCGCCGAGATTTCGACCCGTCCGTTCCAGCTGGTCACTGGCCGTGTCTGGCGCGGTACGGCATTTGGCGGCGCCAAGGGGCGCACCGATGTGCCCAAGATTGTCGACTGGTACATGGACGGCAAGATCGAGATCGATCCGATGATCACCCATAAGCTGACGCTCGACCAGATCAACGAAGGGTTCGAGTTGATGCATCAGGGCAAATCGATCCGCGCTGTCGTGGAATTCTGATCCTCGTGGGCAACCGACATTGTTAAATAATAGCCGGTCCAACACCAGATGTAGGGCCGGTTTTTTTGTGCCGCAATGCCCCACCGCTGACGCGGGGGAACGGCCAATGCGCGCTTTACACGCGGGCCTGTAGCTGTACCCTGAACCGACCAGTTTAGCAGGAGCCGCCCCCATGCAACTTACCGTTAACGGAACCGCCCATGAGGTGGATGCAGAGGATGACATGCCGCTGCTCTGGGTGTTGCGCGACGAGCTTGGCATTACTGGTCCGAAATATGGCTGCGGGATTGCCCAATGCGGTGCGTGCACGGTGATGGTTGATGGTGTCGCTGTGCGCTCGTGCCAACTGGCGCTGGGCGATGTGGACGGCGAAGTCACCACCATCGAAGGGCTGGGTACGCCCGAAGCATTGCATGTGGTGCAAGCGGCTTGGGTGCAGCATCAGGTTGCGCAATGCGGCTATTGCCAGTCGGGGCAGATCGTTCAAGCGGCCTCCCTGCTTGATCTCAATCCCGAACCGACAGACGCCCAGATTGACGCGGCGATGAGCGGTAATCTGTGCCGTTGCGGGACCTATCCGCGCATCCGCGCGGCGGTTCGCACCGCGGCCAACAAATTGCAGGGGGCCTGAACCATGGGGCGCATCAAGACCATCGCGCGGCGCAGCTTTCTGATTGGTTCTGTTGCAATTGCGGGCGGGGTGGCATTTGGCATTTACGCCTATAAGCGCGAGGGTAAGAACCCGTTGCTCGACACGCTGGCCCCCGGCGAGGCGAGCTTTAACCCCTACGTCAAGGTCGATGCCAATGGCGTCACCCTTATCACGCCACGCGCCGATGTCGGGCAGGGGGCTTACTCCATTCAGGCGCATCTGATCGCCGAGGAGATGGATGTCGATTTGGCCACCGTTCGGATCGATCCGGGTCCCCCTTCGGCTGTCTATTACAATGGTGTTGTCGGGATAGAGGCGATGCCGATTGCTGCGACTTCTGAAACGTTTCTGGCCAATACCGGGCGCGGCGCGGCGGATGTCGCAGGCAAGTTTTTAGGGCTGCAACTGACCGGTGGATCGACGACCGTGCCGGATATGTTTGACCGATTACGCCATGCGGGGGCGGTGGCGCGGGCCACGCTGATCGCAGCAGCAGCCGAGCAGACCGGTCTGCCAGCCGACCAGTTGCGCACCGACATGGGCGCCGTGGTGCTGCCCGATGGGGTGCGTCTGGAATATGCCGATCTTGCCGCCACCGCAGCCGAGATCGAACCCGTGCAAGAGGTGACACTCAAGGACCCGTCAGACTGGAAATATCTGGGCAAGCCACAGCAGCGTACCGATATTCTTGCGAAATCCACCGGCACCCAGACCTATGGCATCGACATGGTGATGGACGGGATGGTTTATGCCACCACCCGCACCAACCCAGCGCAGGGCGGCGCGATACGCGGCTTTGATGCGTCAACGGCGAAAGAACGGCGCGGGGTGAAAGCGGTATTGCCCATCACCGGCGGAGTCGCGGTGATCGCCGACAACACCTGGCGCGCTTTTCAAGCGGCTGCCGAGGTGAAGTGCGACTGGGACGATGCACCCTATATTGGCGACAGCGACAAACAGTTCGCTGCCGTCGCTGCAGCTTTTGATCCTGCCAGGCAAGACAGCCGCTTTCGCGACGAAGGCGATGTTGATGCGGCGTTCGAGGCCGCAGCCGAGGTGATCGAGGCGGAATACCGCATTCCCTATCTGGCCCACGCACCGCTGGAGCCGATGAGCGCGATGGTTTTGCTGGCCGAGGGGCGATTGGACATCTGGACCGGCACCCAGATCCCGCGCTTTATGCAGGCCAATGCCGCCAAACGCGCAGGGCTGGAGGCTGAAAACGTCCATGTGCATGTGCTGATGTCGGGCGGCAGTTTCGGGCGGCGGCTGGAGGATGACTATGTCTTGCAGGCGGTCGAGATCGCGATGCAATTGCCTGATGTGCCGATTAAAATGGTCTGGTCCCGCGAAGAAGATTTTACCCATGACTTTCCCCGACCGCTGGCGATGTCGCGGGCGCGCGGCACTGTGAGCGATGGCAAGATTGCCGCTTATGATCTTGCGGTTGCCGCCCCCTCCACGGCGGAATCGCAGATGGCGCGGCTTGGCCAGCCGGTGATGGGGCCGGATATGGCGATTGTGCAATCGACATGGGACCAGCCCTTTGCGATCCCCGACTACCGCGTCACCGGATACCGCGTGCCCGCGATGGTGCCGGTGTCGTCGTGGCGGTCTGTCGGGGCGTCGGGCAACGGGTTTTTGCACGAGTGTTTTATTGACGAGCTTTGCCTTGCCGCCGGAGCCGATCCGCTGGAGGAACGGCTGCGCCTTTGCAGCCACGATGTATCGCGCAAGGTGTTGGAGGCCGTGGGCGAGATGTCGGGCTGGGGTAGCGAGATGGCGCAGGGGCGCGGGCGTGGCTTGGCCTTTGTGCTGGCCTTTGGAGTGCCGGTCGCACAGGTGATTGAGGTGACCGATGTGGAGGGCGCAATCCGCATCGACAAGGTATTTGTCGCCGCTGATGTGGGTCGCGTGATCGATCCGGTGAATTTTGAGGCGCAGGTTTCGGGCGGGGTAATCTTTGGCCTCGGGCACGCGATGAACTGCGAGCTGACCTATAAGAACGGGGTGCCGCAGCAGGACAATTATCATGCCTACGAGGGCATGCGGCTCTATCAATGCCCCGAGGTTGTGGTGCGCGGATTGGAGAATGGTACGGAAATTCGGGGCATTGGCGAGCCCGGCGTGCCGCCGTCGGCGCCCGCGCTGGCCAATGCGATCTTTGCTGCCACTGGCAGCCGAATTCGCACGCTGCCGCTGTCTCATTCGGTGAGGTTCGTTTGATGCGTTTGGTTTTTGCTTTGATGGTCGCGGCTGCTCCGGCACTGGCGCAAGAGGTTGTGACGCCGCAAATCCCGCGTGAAGAGGGGCTGGCAGCCTGGGACCGGATTTTCGAGGTCACCTCGCACCCGCGCTGCACCAATTGCCACGTCGGTGACGCGGGCATCCCGATGTGGGAGGCTTTGGGTTACGGTGAAGAGCGGGTCCACGGGATGGGCATTGTTGCGGACGATAGCCGCATTGGTGCCGAAAGCGTGCCGTGCCGGACCTGCCATGTCACCTCTGCGCGGGCCAACACCGTGCCACACGCGCCGCCGCATATTGATGACGCGTGGCGGCTGCCGCCGATCGAGCTGGAATGGCTTGATAAATCGAGTGCCGAGGTTTGCGCCCAGATGCGCGACCCTGAGACCAATGACGGAAATACCATCGCGGAACTGGTTGAGCATCTGCAGACTTCCGCCTTTGTGGCATGGGGCTTTGATCCGGGTGCGGGGCGGTCTGCGCCGACCGGCACAGTGGAGGATATCGCCCGCGATGTCGCACTTTGGGGAGAGGCAGGCACGCCCTGCGTCGAAGGCTGACCGTAGGAATTCAGCCGCACGCGCGGTTGCGGTCTTGACCCTTGATGCGCTTTGAAATAACCCTTCAACTGTAGCGCGGGCGTTGTGTAATGGTAAGACCTCTGCCTTCCACACAAAAGAACGCGATTTCCTGCACGTTCCATTATATTCCACCGTATTATTATCATTGACTAAATTGTTCATTGGCTTTCTTGTGATTTCATACCCCTTCAGGGTGATGCCGACAAAAAGCAGACAAAATGCCAAAACTGACAGAGACTTTTTCTCGCAAGATACCCCACGCAATATCGGGGACAGAAAAGCACTGGGATAGTGAAATAAGAGGACTTGTGCTTTTCGTCGGGAAAAAATCGAAGACATGGTACTTTCAGAAAGATGTCGGCGGACGAACACGTCGTGTTTTGATCGGGCGACATCCGGTTATCTCTGCTGAAGCGGCACGCCAGACCGCACTTGAATTTACTCTTCAATGGAGTAGGGGGGCAGGCAGGCAAATCCAAATTGGCGCGCCTACGCTTGCAGCCGCTATGGAAGTTTACCTAGTACGCCCGAAACTACGCTCGGAAAGCCATAAGAGTGGAACCCGCGCGCAGCTGACGCTCCATCTCAAAGACTGGCTGCGGTTGCCGTTAGATGAAATAAGCAAAGCAATGGTCGTCCGTCGTCATCTAGAAATGGCAAAGACGCCCTCTGGGGCCAATCACGTACTCCGGGCGTTCCGAACAATTTACAACCATGCACGTCGAACCTGTGACCTCCCAGAGTGCCCTACTATGGCGATTGAGTGGTTCGAAGAGAAACCCGATGGTAGGACTATCGAAGATCTTCAGGATTGGCGCTCGACTATTGATAGTCTTGAAAACCCAATCCATCGGGCTTTCTATTATTTCTTATTGTTCACTGGCTTCAGAAAATCTGAGGCCTTCACCCTTCAGTGGTCCCAAATATTGGATGACCGAATCCATTTGCCAATGACAAAGAATGGCAGAAGTTTTGACTTACCAATCCTTCCGATACATCGGGAAATCTTGGCCCCTTTACGCCTCCTAAGCCCAAATTGGGTGTTCCCCTCACCAAAGTCGATGACGGGACACATCACAAGGCCTGATAGGCTTAAGTATAATCCTCATATGCATCGTCGGACATTTGCCACGGTCGCAATGGAGGCGGGCGTTTTGGAAGAAATCGTTGGTCGTTTGCTCAATCATACACCGCTTTCGATCACGGGGCAGAGATACACCCGACCCTCATTGGATGCACTTAGGCCCTCTATGGAGCTGGCATGCGTTGAGCTACTCGCTCGGATCGAAAGCTAAGTGAGCATCGGGGCACATCACAGGCCCCAAGAAGTTGAAATGGAGACCACACGCCCACAGGTGGACATTTGCAACCTTAGCCATGGAGACAGGTGTGCTTGAGGGAATTGTGGGTCGGCTTTTAAATCACATGCCGATGTCAATCACGGGTCAGCGATATGCTCTGCCGTCTAATAATGCGCTAAGACCAGCAATGTCGCTTGTTTGTGTTGAGCTCGGCCGACGCCTGAGGGAATTTGAATGACAAGCCGATCGGAGAAAATTGCGGAAAACGAAAAAAAGAAGATGGAAGAGGCGCAGCAGGATGTTCAGGATATTTTAGAAGCTAACGTGGAGATAAATTACCTCATCAAAAGTGGTTTCCTCGACCACGGACCTATCTGGACAACAATGTGGTTCGAACTCGACTTGAAATGGTTCGATGGTGAAAGTTCATTCGTGACCATTCCAGAAGGCGAACTGGATGAATTCATTGAAAGGGCGACGGCGAGCTCTGAAGCTTTCGAACTAGCCAAATTTGTTGCGGCATTGCGGATTGAAAACGGCATTATAATTCCTGCGCGTCTCAGCGATTTGATGGCGCGATATTTAAAAGGGGATTTCATTCCCGCCCGAGAACGCCGAGGCCGCAAAGTCGACACCTGGGGACGAGATTTTATTATAGCAAGGACAATGCAGATATTGAGAAATAGATGGGAGCATCGCCGCCCGAACAAGCGAAAAGGTTCAAACAGTTCGAGGAAAAGTATCAGTCAGATTGTCCATGAGGCATTGCTGGACACAGCAATTGGCAATGTAGACGTTGAGCGCATTCAAAAAATATATGGGGCAGCTCGGAAAACAAAAAATTACGAAGAATTGCTAACGATGATCGTGAGATGGGATTACGATGACGAACCAGGATTCATTCGAGTTTAAATGTTGACTATATTTCAACGAATTATAACCAACCACGAGGCTCGAATGAAATGACACCATGATGAAATACACGGAATCATCATGAGGTAAAAAATGAATTCGAAGCTCGAAGAACTCATAGCATCGCTGAAGGAGGCAGGGCCTTCTTTGGCTCAAAACATGCGTCCAGCTGATGCGGCTTTGTACACTGGCTTGTCCGAGAGCACGCTTGCCAAACTACGTATGCGCCATAATCGGCAAAGTGGTCCTAGTTTTCTGAAAATCTCGGGCTGCGTTGTCTACCGTCGGGGAGATCTCGACAGATGGATGGACAGTCATGCTGTCAATCCCAGTGCTTGAGCGCGAGTTGGGTGCATTGCCATGAGGGATTTTTCGCCGAGTCAGATCGAGAATTACATAGTCAAGTATTGCGTAAGCACGGGCAACGGCCTTGGGCGCGTGAAGAACAAGAAATCCACGCTCAAGCGCCTCAAGGAAATGCTTGTCGAGCCGATGCTGGACACGTCCGTCACGTTCGCGCAGTACATGGCGCTCGGGCAGGACGACAAGCTGCCCAAGAAAGCCGCCCCCGGCTATTGGCTGGCCGCGCACTTTACCGACGGTCGCCGTAAGCTGGAGTGCCAGCTATTCCGGTCTATGATCGTCCTCGACCTCGACAATATCAAAGTTTCCCAGCTTGAGTATGTCACGATGGGGCAGGCAGAGATCAACCGGCACTATTGGATCATGCACACGACGCGGGCGCACTGCCCCGAGAAACCGCGTGTCCGAGTGATCATCCCCGCCAACCGCGAGATGAACGCGACCGAGACTTTCGCGATCTCGCGCCTGATCTCGTTGCAGCTTGCCGACGATCCCGAGGAGGCTATCGAGATTCCCGATATGGTCTCGTTCCGGTTCAATCAGGCGATGTTCAAGCCGTCGATCTCGCGCGGCCAAGAATACTGGATGGACGAGAACGAGTCCGGCTTGATCCTCGACGTGGACGCTTTCCTCGCGGCCAATCCCGGATGGGAGGACTACACCCTCCTGCCCTATCAGGAAGCCGAAAAGCAGCGCGGCGTCGTGGACCCCGACCGCAAGATGGAGAACCCCCACGAAAAGCCCGGCCCCATCGGCGCATGGTGTCGGGTTTACGACGTGGAGGAGGCGATTGCCGAGTTCCTGTCCGATGTCTACGCGCCCGGCACAAGCGATACCGAGACCCGGTATACTTACACGCCCGGCTCCGGCTCGAACGGGGCCGTGGTCTACGATGACGGCCTGTTCCTGCACTCGAACCACGGCACAGACCCCGCCGAGGGACTGCACAACTCGTTCGACCTGATCCGGCTCCACATCTACGGCCATCTGGACGCCAAGTCCCCGGACTCGACCGCGCCCGGCAACCTGCCCAGCTTCAAAGCTATGATGGAGTTCGCCCGCAAGGACCCCGACGTGATGGCCGATCTGGTCGCCGCCACGGTCCCTTCCGACGAGTGGGACGCGGACGAGGACGAGGACGAGGACGAGGGTAGCGATGATGATGGCGATGACACGCCGCCGCCCAAGCCGAAAGACAAAAAGCCGACCAAGGACGCGGACGCCGATCTGTCTATCGAGGAACTGCTTGCCACGGGTGACGCCGACGACGCCGCGCCCGAGGATTGGGCAAGCAGCTTTGACGCGGACGACGACGAGGAGGAGGACGCCGAGGAGGAGACCCCTAAACCGAAAGAGGTCAAATGGTCCTCGCTCCTCGTGCTGGACAACAAGAACGAGTTGGAAAAGAGCCTGCATAACTGCGCGACAATCGTGCGGAACCACAAGCGGATCGCGCCCAATATCGCCCTCAATGATCTGGACGGCGGGCCGTATCTACGAGGGATTTTCAAGTTCCCGAAAAGCGGTATTTCGCAGGCCCCTGTCCGAAATAAATCCGATGGTCGCCGCATGACGGACAACGACACGGGCGCGCTTATGTGCGCGATGGCGGCTCCGCAGAAACTCGGCGGCTATAACACGCAGTTCACGCGACAGGATGTCGAGATGGCTCTGCTGCAAGCTGCGGAAAAGAACCGCTACAATCCGTTCCTCGACAAGATCGAGCGGACCGTCTGGGACGGAGTCCCCCGGCTTGCCACCTTCTTTCACGACTGGTTCGGCGCGGAGGACGACGCCTACCACTCCGAACTTGCAACCGTTTGGTTCGTCGCGGGCGTCGCTCGACAGCACGAGCCGGGTCATCGCTTCGACCTCGTGCCGATCATCGGCGGCAAACAGGGTGGCGGTAAAACCGGCGCTATCGAAGCCCTCGGCATGGGATACGGCGGCACACTGTCCGGCGACTTTTCCAACACGCAGAAGATGACGGAATCGACCAAGGGCAAAACCGTGATCGAGGTTCCCGAACTCAAGGGTATGTCCAAGTCTGAGATCGAGGACGTGAAGGGTTACTTCACGGCGACCAAAGACACGATCCGCTTGGCGTACCGGCGCAACGAGGAGGACTTTTACCGTCGCTGCGTCTACATGGGCACGACCAACCAGTCGCACTACCTCCGCGACGAGGAGAACCGGCGTTTCTGCCCCGTGCTGACAGATACCTCCCGTCACAAGAAAATCGACTTTCCGAATTTTCTGCCGCTGATCCCGCAGTTCTGGGCCGAGGCGCAGCACATCTACCTCGCCATGCGCGCGGAGCAGCCCGAGGGTTTCCTGCCGCTGGAGTTCACGTCGAAAAAGGCGAAGGTCGAAGCCGAACGCCTGCAAAAAGAGAGCCGCGAGACCATGCCGCACGAGCCAGTGGCCGAGGTCGTAGAGCGGTGGCTGAACGCGCCCCTTTCTGCCGATCAGGCGCACAACTGCGGCGCAGATATGTGGGATGACGACGAGGACGGCAAAGGCACTGTCTACGGGCGCAACCTCGTCACGGTGACAATGATCCGCGAGGAACTGGCGCAAAACCCAATCATTCGGGAGTTGCGGGGAAGCCACGCGGAGAAAGTCGTAGGCCAAGCCCTCAAGTCAATGTCGGAATGGGAACCCTTGGGGTACGTGCATCGCCTCGGACGCAAGGCGCGCTGGTACAGCCGCGACGGGACGAACACGAAAGAGGAGTTTGTCGTCATGCGCCAGCGCGACGACTCCGACGTTGCCGATCTGCTGGGCTGAATTGGAGCAATAAAATGAGAACGAGATTCACGCTATCCCCCGGGAGGTCCGTCATAATGGTGGAGAGTAACGGGGTGATCGCCACTCACGCGACAACTTTCGAGGACCAGTATTGCACTACACTGCTCCTAGCGGGCGGTCACACTGTTAGGGTCCAAGAGACCGTGGACGAGGTGTGCCGAACGCTAGACGGCTTTCTGTGACCGCAAATTGACCCCGAAAACCCGAGGAACCCGGCCCCTGTGCCGGGTTTTTCTTTGTCCGACTCGCGGTATGCCCGGTTCCACAAACCGTTGGACGATCCGCGCTGCGGTGAAAAAGGTTCTTCGTTTGCGTGTGAGTTCTACGCTTTATTGAAGGTTCGCCGTTTTGAGGCACAACTTTCCGGCTGGGCCGCGTAAAATCCGGTCTTACCGGGCCATTTTGGACCACTGGACCACTGGACCACCCGTTTTCCTAGGGAGTCTGTACAGATTCATAGGACTCTCTTTTTTGAACTACTAATTACTAAATAATCAAAATTACCTCTTAAAGAGAGAATCTGGTGGTCCAGTGGTCCAAAGGGCTGTTTTAATCATATAAATAAGGGCTTTCCGTTTGGACCACGCTCCGCAATTAGCGTGGTCCAAGCGTGGTCCAGTGGTCCAAGCGTGGTCCAGTGGTCCAAGGGCAAATCGACCCCCTTTTCAACCGAACGTGGTCTAAGTTAGGTGGAATAGATAGCAGCCATACTTGCCGGATGTCCTCCAGCTAAAACGCCCGAAAAATTCTGATCGCCATCTGCCGGGCGCACCGCCTGCCGCAACCTGCTCGGTAAGCCCACCACCTCGGATTCAGGGGGGCCGGAAAACCTCATGTGCGCAAATGCACCGCGCAGAGCAAATTTCTGCATACTTTATTAGTTTTGCTCACGTTAAGTCCAGATAACATGAGTATGGGCTCATAATATCAACGGATGTCCTATGACTTCTGTGCAAATCTGTCGAATACCACGCTCTACGCCCCCCGCGTCACTGGTAATTCGTTGAATGGGACCCATAGTTGCTCACCGCAGTGATGAAGTTATTTATGTATACTCCGAGTCCTGCGGAAGCCGAATTTGATGTCTTGACGGCTGGGCTTGGAACGATTCAGCTCCGCTGATGATCCGCCCCGGCTTTCTTTCCTCAGCAGACCGCCTCGTGCTTGAGGCTTGCGTGCGTCGCCAGCGCGAGGGCCACGGTATTGCCCGCCGGGCAAATGCGATCCTGCTGCTCGACGACGGGGAAAGCTGTGCTCGGATCGCAAAGTTTCTCTACTTGGACGACGATACCATCCGGGGCTGGCATAAAACCTACCTGCAAGATGGTTGGGATGCGCTTGCCTTCGACGGCTGGAAGGGCAGTCAGTCCCGTACGACGCAGGCACAGGAGGCTGCGTCGTGCGCTTGGCTGGAAGCGCGCTTCTGTCGCTCGACGGTCGAGATCAGGGCCCATGTCTCGGCTGAGTGCGGTCTGAACTATTCCCATTCTGGCTGCATCAAACTTCTCGCCCGACTGGGCTTTGAATACCGCAAGCCCAAGCCCCTGCCGCGCGTGGCATCAGCGGAAAAGCAGGCCGCATTCATCGCATTCTACGAGCGCCTGATGCGTGAGTTGCCCGCAGATGAAGCTGTCTACTTCGCCGATGCGGTGCATCCGGAATACCAGACCAAGCCTGCATTTGGCTGGGTGAAGGTCGGATCAAATCCAGCGGTTCTCAGCACGGCAGGGCGTGGTCGTGTGAACATTCATGGGGCTGTGAACCTCGAAACCTTCGATGCACCCTTTGTCGAGCCCACAACCGTTGATGGGGTCAGTGCCGCACAGCTTCTGACCAAGATAGAGGAGCGCAATCCCGACAAGCGCATCATTCATGTCATCTGGGACAACGCTGCCTACCACAAAGGGCCCGATGTCAGAGCTTTCCTTGCCAGGACAGCTTGCCGTATCCATCTGATCCAACTGCCGCCCTACTGCCCTCCTCTCAATCCGATTGAGCGGCTTCGGGCCGTCTTGCATCAATACGTCACCCACAATCGCTACTACCCAAGTCAGAAGCAGTTCGCCGACGCCATCCTTGCATTCATGCGTGAAGCCATCCCGCAGGAATGGACGAAATTCCGCGACAAGGTCTCAGACAACTTCCGGGTCATAACCCATGATAACTTTCGGGTTTTGAAGTAGAAGCGGTATAATTGTATTTCTGGTCGAACATCTGCAAACCACTCGCAAGACCCCTTGCGAAATTAAAAATTTCGCTGCCTCTTAGCGCGCGTTAGTACGTGTTGTACAATCGCGTACGGATATTCGGATGTTTCATATGTTATGAGATGCCCCGAGATTTGTAATCGCCCGGCTTAGATGGTTTGAAACCAAGCAGGGACGGATATGATTAGATCATATTGTTTTATGATGATTACAAACTGTATCACATGGCTTAGCGCTTAGAGAGCGGAAGTACTGTATGAGAGTTGCAAGATTGGCTGGGGTATGGCCGGCGGGCGCGACTGCCAGGATTTCCCAGAGAGGCAGCGCGTCCGCAAGGTTTTTTAGACCAGTCAGCTAATTCCGGCAACACGTTCGATCAGGGTTTCAGCTGATCGCATCCCGGCAATAATATGGTTTTGGCCACGAACCAATTGCGTTCGTCCGAACCCCTGCATATCGGTTGAGCCACCGGCGATCTTGCTGGCCTGTTCGACGGAAGGCAAAGGCGGGATTGTCAACGCAGGATCGTGACGGAAACGATCTGACCGGTTGAAGTTGAGCGGAACAAGAATCCGGGCCAATTCCTGAATCACCGTATTTCCAGCCGTTTCGGATACTGACCCATCGTCGATGCCATTATAGAATGCTTCAATTTTCGCGAGCAAACTGTCACTCGCCGCACGTGCGGGAGAAAGATCAAAGGCTTCGCCTGCTTCGGATTGATACCCTTTGAGAGTTTCCTGAAACTCCTTGGCTGTGGCGCGCCAGTCTTGAGGCAGGATCGCGGCATTTGCATTGCGGAAGACGGCCAAAAGGTAGACTTTGATGTCCCGCAAAAGGATGTCTTTGTCAGCAATTTCCAGCGTGTCGTTTTCAGTGTGCCACGCAATGTTCATCCCGCAACCGCCTACGGCATAGTAGCCCAGTTCCTCACGGTGCGCGTCGGTCATGGCAGATGACAACATAAGATAGCCGGACAACCCAATATTGTTGAATGAATAGTCGCCCGCGCGGTGAGGGCGCTCTGAGTGAAGCTCTTTGCCACAAACATCGTTGATAACATTTGCCAAAAAGTCGTGATTTTCCGACATCACCGATACGTTCAGAAATTCGGTAGCCCAACGGCAACCGGGACTGTCGCAGTTCACTTGGGCTACGCAATTCGCATCCAGATCGAGAGCAAAGGTGTCGGAGTACCATGTAGAGCCCGCATAGCGGCCGGTGGAGTGACCAGGCCACCAGGCAATTTTGACGGAACGGCGCAGCTTGTCCTTGTTCGCCCAAAGAACTCGCGCGATCTCCAGCATGGAGGCATCACCGGTCGCGTTATCGCCGACGCCGACATCCCAACTGTCCAGATGACCGTGCAGCAGAACGTATTTCTCGGGCTCTTCGCTGCCGCGGATCGTTATCTCGGGTAATTTTGAACTGAACCAACCTTCTTCCATTTCAGTGAAAATGGTCGCTTCGCCGCCGTCTTCGGCGATTTTTCGGAGCGCTTGACCGCTCTCGAAATTCACGGCTGCTGCTGGAATTGTAGGCTTGCGGGGCAGGTCGTCCGTGCCCGGAGTGCCCCAGATCGTTGTGCAGATGCCCCAGTGGATATCGACCCCGGGGTTGATCGCGATGACACCGATCGCGCCGCAAGTATCCATCAATGAAATGATCGCAGGGCTAGCGAAACCTTCTGTCAGGACCACTTTGCCGCGGACATTGCGGATCATGGCTTCAGAAGCTTCCAACTGGCTTTCAAAGGCATCTTCTTCGTCCATGTTAGTGGTGCCTGGGATATAGACCAATGGCCCGCTTAGCCCCTTGGGCGCATTGACAGCATAGGCTGGCGGTTTGGCGCGAAAGATCTTGCCTCCTGCTTCGATCCGCGCTTGCCCCGGCAGGCTCAGATATAGCTCGGGTTCGTGCACATCTACTTCAACACCATGCCTACGCAAAGTGTTGATTACTTCGTCCATGCCGCGATTCACATCATCGGGATGCTCGCGCTTGAACGTCGCAAAGCTTTCGACAAGCGCCCAAGGGGCGTCAATCGAGACCTGATCAAGTAGGGCCTGTTCTTGCGGGGTCATTCTCGTCTCCATATGTTTTACTCAATGAAATAATGTTGCATTTAGTAAAACGCTAGCAGAGGGGATTGAGTCGGGCAAGCATGGGAAATGGGTGGGCGGTGTTGATCAGCCCTTTAGCCGAGGGTGAGTTTTGCCGAGATTTTCTCGGCTGCCGATTTTACAGCGTCGATGTAAGCATCACGCTGAGGCTCATCCAGACGGACCGAGGCCCCTGCGATCGACAGGCCCGCAACGACCTCACCCGCTGAGTTGAAGATCGGCGCGGCAATTGAAAATGCCCCGTCATCCAAATCATTCAAAGCGACATTGTACCCGTTTGCGCGAATGCGCAGAAGGATCTTCGCCAGTTGCTCGGGGTCGGTAACAGTATAGTTTGTATAGCTTTCAAGTGGCGAGGTCAGGATCCTATCGCGGATTGCAGGTTCTGCATAGGCCAGCAGCAACATAGACGCGCCCCCGGCATGAAGCGGCCCCTTGCGTCCCGATTGAGCAAATATACGGATTGCATGCAGGCCTTCGCGCGTCGCCAGAGCAAGGGCGTAGCCACCCTCGCGAATCACCAGATTAACATTTTCGCCGGTTTCGTCGCGTAATTCATCCATGATTGACGGAGCTACATGCAACAATGCGCCGTCACGGCCCACGCGCTCACCCAAGAGAGCGACACGGTAGCCAAGCGAAAAGATTGCACGCTCTGCATCACGTTGGACGTAGCCAGCTTCTTCCAGAGTCTGCAGAAGCCTGAATACAATAGATTTTGTAAGACCCATTTCGTTTGCCAAAGCAGTGACGCCAAGGCCGGGTGTCTCTGCCAAAGTTTCGAGCACGTTGAGGGCGCGACCGACTGCCTCAATTTTATACGACTTGCGCTCGCGGGCGGTGTCATTGGTCCTGTTTGTCATAGCCGCTTCCAGAAAATGTATTGCGTTTTGAAACAAACGTGTTTTACTCATTAAAGTAATTTCGATTTGTCTCACTCAGTAAAACATAATCCGACAGATCGTCAATGCAAAAAGCTGCTGGGCTCACCGGCAAACGTAGACGCAAGGACAGTATTTGCCCGAGGGAGGGTGCCCTACGCTGTCGATGCATGTGCGCGCTGAACTGGCCCGCTGGGGTCGATGACAACAGGAGAGATATTGTGAAGACTCTATTCAAGCTGGCTTCTACATCGCTGGTGGGTATGGCGCTTCTTGCCGGACCGACATGGGCGCAGGACCAGATCAGGACGATCCATTTGCTGTCTCGCCCACAGGCAGCGCAGCCTGCGGAGTTTCAGGCTGTGCAGCTGATAGCGCAAGAATGGCGCAAGCTCGGCCTTGATGTCGAAGTCGACGTCATGCCTTGGGAGCAGATGTCTTCCGCAGTCTGGTATGATCGGGACAAGTGGGATGTTACCGCATGGCAGATGACCGGTCGGCCCGAACGGTCGGATCCCGATGAAATCATCTATAATCTGTTCCATTCTTCTACCGCTGAAAGTGGCTATAACTTCATCGGTTATTCGAACCCTGAGTATGACGCAGTTGTCGAAAAGCAGCGGGTAACAATTGACCCGGCAGAGCGCCAGAAACTCGTGCGCCAAGCGCAGGAAATTTTGGCCAAAGACCAACCGAATATGATGCTTGTTCACCCTGAGCAAGCCTTTGCCTTTGATAAAAACATCTGGGAAGAAGACTCGGTTGTGAACCAGTCGGGTATCGGCATCCGCAATACTTGGACGTGGCTATCCTTGGCGCCCAAGACTGACCAGAAAGACATCATTGTCAATTCGTCTGATAACGTGATTGCCGTGAACCCGCTCTATATTTCCGGCGTGACGGACAGCTTCATCACCGAGCTGCTTTATGACCGCTTGTTCAGGGTTGGCCCCGACGGTCTGCCCACAGAATGGGCTGCCGAGACTTTCGAATGGCGAGATGATAAGACAATCGCGGTCACGATACGTAGTGACATGATGTGGCATGACGGCAAGCCGGTGACCGCCGAAGACGTCAAGTTCTCTTACGAGACCACAACCGGTGGCGAAGCGCCGATGTACGCGCCATTTGGTCAGTCTATTAGTAGTGTGGAGATTGAAGGCGATAACGTCGTCGTATTTACTCTGACCAACCCGTCTGCCTCTTTCATCACATCGAGCCTCGCAAAGATTAACCTGATCCCCAAACACGTTTGGGAGCCTATCCTTGCTGATCTGGCTACCAAGGAAGAGAACGCAGAAAGCTATCAGGAAGAAATGCCGATCGGTTCGGGGCCTTACAAATTCGACCGTTGGCTGACGAACGAAGAAATAGTTCTGAGCGCGAATAGCGGTCACTTCAACGCGCCACAAGCAGAGCGTTGGATCTTGCGGTTGGTGCCGAATGCCGAGGCAGCACTCGGTATGCTCCGCTCGGGCGAGATTAACTTTCTGACAGATTTTGCTGGCGATCCGCAGGTGTTGATTGATGCCGCTGAAGCTGACGGGGACATCGAAGTTGTCTCGACCGTGGACATCGGCTTCCGCTATGTAGCCTTTAATAACCGCCGCGCGCCGTTTGACGATCCGGCCTTCCGCTCCGCGCTTTCTTCTGCTGTCGACCGCCGCCTGATTGTAAAAGCTGCTTTCAAAGGCTTCGCCGTTGCCTCGAACTCGGTCGTGTCTCCGGCGCTTGAATTCTGGCACGACAAAGCTGTGGTCGAAAACTTCAAAGCAGGACCCGACATTGCCAAGTCTATGCTCGACGAAGCAGGCTATACGATAGTTGACGGTCGTCTTGCCTATCCTGAAGGCGTCAAGGAAACGCTGGGCGAATAAGCCGGTACACATGGGGCGGCACGACCTGTCGCCCCTTTTTTTATCGCCACTCCCGATTTATCGCAGAAGGCTAATATGAGTACGCTCAAACCCGTTCTATCGCGCACCTTTCAGCTGATACTGGTCCTCTGGGCGGTTGTGACAATCCTGTTTCTGATGTTCCGCCTGATGCCGGGAAACCCGCTGGCGGCTTATATCGACCCGACTTTCACGCTTGAGCAACAAGAAGCCCTTATCCGGCAGTTTGGTTTGGACGAGTCGCTTTTACGGCAGTATTTCACCTATCTTGGCAACTTGCTTCAGGGCGAATTAGGCTATTCCTTCCGCTACCGCACACCGGTTGCAGAGCGGATTTGGCTGCTGTTGCCCAATACATTGATCCTGACTTTCTCCTCACTCATCGTCGCGTATATCTTTGGTATTCTAGCTGGCGCCTGGCTGGCGTGGCGACGTGCTAGCCGTGCAGAAGCTTTTGCGCTGCCTATTGTGTTGGCAACGCGGGCAATGCCCGAGTTCTGGCTTGGCATGGTATTACTCGCAATATTCTCATTCTCACTGGGGATTTTTCCGGCTGGCGGTACGCGGTCGGCGGGGACAGAGTACGAAAGCCTTTGGTCACTTTACACTTCCGCAGACTTCTTATCCCACCTCGCGCTGCCGATGCTGACGCTGGCAATCTACTCGCAAGGGTTGCCGCTGCTTCTGATGCGCTCGAACATGCTGGACGTGATGAAGGAAGACTTCGTGACGATGGCAAAAGTGAAGGGGCTGTCGCCTTATACAATCGTCATCAAACACGGCGCGCGAAATGCCCTACTGCCCGTGATGACATCCTTTGCGATTTCCGTCGGATATCAGCTGCAGGGAAATGTGGTCGTTGAAAGCGTCTTTTCATGGCCGGGGTTAGGGCGTGAGTTGGTCTCAGCGGTTTCAGCCTCAGACTATCCGCTGGCCCAAGGAGCATTCCTGATGATCGCGGTCGTTGTGATTTTGATGAACCTGATCGCTGACCTTCTCTATACCTTTTTGGATCCGAGGATTTCTCATGCTTGAGACAACTGTTCCGGAAGGTCCTGTTATCCGGATCTTCCGCGCCATGAAATTGCCGGTAGGTGACAACTTTGCCATGGCAGGATTGATCATCTACGTGATCTTCGCGCTGACTGCGATCTTTGCACCCGTGTTGGCCCCCTATGAGCCGACCGAGATTTTGTACACCGTTGACTATGACCTCGCCTCTGACCTGTTGCCAGGGCAGGAGGGGCATATCCTCGGCACCACCAGCCTCGGCCGTGATATCTTTTCGCAAATTGTATTTGGCGCGCGGGCTGCCTTGCTGGTGGGATTGACCGCCGCTTTTATGGTCGCATTCATTGGCACGATCGTCGGGCTGATATCCGGCTACTATGGCGGCTGGGTGGATACCATCCTGATGCGCCTTGCTGACGTGGCCTTTGGCATCCCGTTTCTGCCCTTCGTTATCGTCATATCGGCCTTTCTTGAACCGTCTATCTGGAACACTGTCATCGCGATGGCGCTTGTGCTTTGGCGCGATACAGCCCGTGTGATCCGGTCGCAGGTACTTACGCTCCGCTCGCGCGGGTATGTCGAAGCGGCGCGGGTTTCGGGATCCTCCGACTTTAAAATCATCTTGCGCCACATCGCTCCGAATATTGTGCCGTTGTCCCTGCTTTACGGGTCGATCGCAATCGGCTGGGCTATCCTGACAGAAGCATCCATCAGCTTTCTGGGCTTCGGGGACCCCAATTCGATTAGCTGGGGCTTCATGCTGCAAGATGCCTTTGCAAGTCAGGCGCTGAGCCGACAGGCCTATCACTGGTTCATCCCTCCCGGCCTCGCCATCATCTTCGTCGTTTCCGCGGGGTTTTTCATCTCGCGCGGTTATGAAAATCTACTCTTTCCGAAGTTGGGCCGTTGAAATGAGCCAGCCACTCCTTTCGGTCAAAAACCTTTCCATCGTTTACGAAGTCCCTAATCTTGATGTCGTCGCAGTTTCCCGCGCGTCTTTTGACGTACCGCGCGGGTCGATCGTTGGGCTCGTAGGGGAAAGCGGTTGCGGTAAAACCACTATGGCACGCGCATTTACCCGCATCATTTCGGATAATGCTAAAATCACCGAAGGCAGCATGGATTTTGACGGCAAGGATCTCGCCAAGATATCCGAGCGGGAGATGAATGATTTGCGCTGGCGTGACATTGCTTTTGTGCCGCAATCCGCGATGAATTCGCTCGATCCGGTCTACCGCGTTGAATACCAGATGCACGAGGTTCTGCGGGGCAGGGGCGGTATGAGCCGCTCTCAGGCCAAAGCCCGTGCCGCCGAGCTTTTCGAGATGGTCGGTATCGAGGCTAACCGGCTTCGCGATTTTCCGCATCAGTTCTCTGGCGGAATGCGTCAGCGCGTCGCGATCGCCTTGGCGCTTGCGCTGAACCCCAAGTTGATTGTCGCAGATGAACCAGTGACCGCGCTCGATGTGATCGTGCAACGCCAGATTTTAGATCAGATGCGCGCTTTACAGCGCGATCTTGGCATCTCGATCATAATGGTGACGCATGATATCTCGGTCGTGGCCTATATTTGCGACCGCACGGTGGTGATGTACGCGGGCGAAGTGGTTGAGGACTGTGAAACGGCAACTTTGCTGTCCAAACCGCTGCATCCTTATACGATGGGTCTAAAGAACGCCTTTCCAGATATTGCTAGCGCCGGCACGGGTATCTTGACGCCAATCAGCGGGGCGCCGCCTGACTTGGCCCGCCCGCCCGCCGGTTGCCGTTTTGCCGCACGGTGCCCCTTTGCGCTCGATCACTGTCGTTCCGTCTCGCCGACGTTGATGTCGTTTGGCGATGACCATTCGGTTGCCTGTCACCGTGCGCATGAGGCCGAGGCCCTTCGGGCGCAGGCTGCTCTGCCCGAAACTTGGGGAGAGATCCTATGACAACACCATTGGTCGAGGTTGAAAACGCACAGCTCCATTACCGCGTCGGATCGGCTGTTTCTGCGATGATGGGTTTGCCTTCGGTCGTGAAAGCCGTCGATGGCATTAGTTTTTCGCTGAACAAAGGGGAAAGCGTAGGCCTTCTTGGTGAAAGCGGCTGCGGCAAGACCTCTATGGGGCGGCTGTTGGTGCGACTGGAAAACGTGACCGGCGGGTCCGCCCGCTTTGACGGCGCAGAAATTTCGCAGCTAAAAGGGCGCGCGCTGCGAACATTCCGCTCCCGCAGCCAGATGATTTTCCAGAACCCCTTCGATGCCGTTAACCCGCGGTACACTCTAGCCAAAACGATGGCAGAGCCGCTGGCCAACGCCGGCATCCCCAAGAGTGAATGGCGAGACCGGATCATCAAAGCACTTGAATTGGTGCGGCTGGCCGACCCCGAGCAATACCTCGACCGGTTTCCACATCAGCTTTCCGGGGGCCAGTTGCAGCGCGTCGTTATGGCCCGCGCCTTGATCCTTGAACCGGATTTTGTCGTTGCTGATGAACCGGTCTCGATGCTGGACGTCTCGGTGCGGGCCGGTGTTCTCAATGTATTTCGCGAGGTGCGTGACAAGTTAGGGCTGACGGCGATTTACATCAGTCATGATCTGGCCCTTGTTCGCTACGTCTGTGAACGCACGATCGTGATGTACCTAGGGAGGATCATGGAAGACGGGCCGACCGAGGCAATTGTCCGCGAGCCCTTGCACCCTTACACGCAAGCACTGGTCGCGGCAGTGCCGACGCCCAATGCTGATCAAAGCCATGAACCGCTACCAATTGGGCGCGGGGCCCCCGATCCGCGCAACCCTCCGTCAGGCTGCGTGTTTCGCGACCGCTGTCCAAAAGCTTTTGATCGCTGTGCCGCAGAAGTTCCCGCATCAAAGAAGGTGGGAACCCGCCACGTCGCCTGTCATCTTTTTGACGAGGCCGGATGATGCAGGCCGCTGTCTATAGCCAAACCGGCCCCGCAGCTGAGGTTTTGTCTGTTATTGATATGCCCGACCCCACGCCCGCTCGGGGCGAGGTTCTGGTGCGCGTTCATGCTTCCGGCGTAAATCCGGCAGACGTCAAACGCCGTGCCGGTTGGAATGGCATGCAGATGGCCCATGATATGGTTATTCCGCATTGTGACGGGGCGGGGATCATCGAGGCTGTGGGTGAAGGGGTAGATCCGGCCCGGATCGGTGAACGCGCTTGGATGTGGAATGCCCAAGGAGGCTACGGCGAAATCGGACGGGCGTTTGGAACTGCAGCCGAACTGATTGCTTTGCCGAGCATGCAAGCTGTCCACCTTCCGGATGGCCTTGGCTTCGCTGAAGGCGCGTGCCTTGGGGTGCCTGGTTTAACGGCGTGGCTGCTGGTGCTGGCAGATGGGCCGGTCCAAGGTAAGACAGTTCTGATACAGGGAGCGGCTGGTGCTGTAGGGCATATGGCCGCGCAAATGGCCGTTTTTTCGAGGGCAAATGTCATTGCTGTTGTTAGCTCGGCGGAAGCGGCGGACGGAATTTTAGAACTTGGCGCCATCCAAACTATCAATCGCCATGAAGAAGATGTCGCCGCGCGTGTTAACGAACTTACCGAAGGGCAGGGTGTCGACCGGATAATCGAAGTCGATTTCGCAGCAAATCTTGAAACAGATATCGCCTGTCTCGCGGCACATGGGATGATTGCATCTTACTCTTGCTCGTCCAATCCGACGCCGGTTCTACCCTATTACAAACTGGCCGATCTGGGAGCGATGATCCGGTTTGTTCAGGGGTTTCGGCTTACGTCCAGCCAGCGTCAGCAGGCTGAAGCAACGCTAAACGAACTTGCCGAATGCGGGGCGCTTGTTCCCTCAATAGGTGCGGAATTTTCACTGTCTGACATTGCGAGTGCCCACGATCACGTGGCGCGCGGCGCTCTCGGCCAGACCGTGATTAACCTGATAACGCGTGATTAAGGAGATGATCATGAACACACAATCTGCGGTGAAAGCCGAAACCGCTAGGATCTGCGATCCTGTATCACTCGAGATCATACGCGGTGCCATTGCAGCAGCGCAATCCGAGATGGAGGCCCTGATTGAACGAACAGCAATCTCAGCCTTTATCCGGGAGAAAAAAGACTTTTATACCGCGCTCTTCGACGGCAACGGAACAATGGCCGTGGGGTCAATGGTGCCGATCTTTGGTGACATGACGCGCCCCGTGCTGGAGAAATTCCCAGCCGAAACCATGCAACCGGGAGATGTCTACTGGTACAACGATTGCTACGGCTCGTACGGGGCTATTTCGCATTCCAACGACCAAGTTCTACTGGCGCCGGTTTTTCGGGACGGTCATATCTGCGCATTCGTGATGAGTTGGGCGCACTTTGCCGACATCGGCGGGCTACGGCCCGGCTCTATCAGTCCTGATGCTACGGATATTTTTCAGGAAGGTGTGATGATCCCCGTAACGAAAATGATCGAGGCTGGTAAGGTTAACCAGGCTGTCCTAGACATTTTCCACCGAAATTCGCGCTTTCCGGATCAAAGTATTGGAGACATGCGGTCGCTAATGGCTTCTGTCGATTTGGGGACCAAACGGGTGGGCGAAATACTTGACCGCTTTGGCCCTGACGTAATGGCCGACGCTTTGGCGCAATTGCTCGACCGGACACGTCGTCTGGTGCGTACAAAACTTGCCGAGACTTTTGATTACGGGACGCACAAGTTTACCGATGCGATCGACAGTGACGGTCACGGCAACGGGCCGTTCCGGATGCGATTTGCGCTGACCCGCGAGAAGGGTGCTGACGGCGAGGACCGCTTTATCTTTGACGCGCGCGAGAGTGATGATCAGGCTCCGGGGCCCATCAACTATCTGATGAATAAGGGTGTCCCAGGCATGGCATTAGGCCTTTTTTATCTAGGCGGCGACCCGTCACAGGTTTGCAATGCAGGCGGCCCGAATGCGCTGGATGAAGTGCTGTTCCGCGAAGGATCTTTTTTGCAACCGCGATACCCTGCGCCGCTGGGACTGCGCGGGTTGACCGCGATGCGGATGATTTCTGCGATGTGCGGCTTGCTAAATACCGGCGGCGGCGACGCCCCTGCGGCTAATTCGGCCTATGTCGTCAACATTATGCGCGGCGAATTTCGCAACAAGACGGGCAGTTTGGAGCCTTATCTCTTGGCTGACGGCATCGGCGTGGGATACGGTGCGCGCGCGACGGCAGACGGAATTGATGCAGTCTATTTTGTTGCGCAGGAAAACTATCCGGTCGAGTTCCTCGAAGCGGGATATCCCGTCACGATGCGCGCTTATGGCGTGGTGCCAGATTCAGGCGGCGCAGGCAAACATCGCGGTGGTTGCGGTATTATCCGCGAGTACGAGATCCTTGCCGAGACGACCATGTGCGCGATCCGCATCGACAGCGTACAGAACCCACCTTGGGGCATCGACGGTGGTCGCTCGGGAAGGCACGGCATTGCAATAGTAAACCCCGGCACGCCGGATGAGATCGTTCTGAACCCCTTGTCCGACGGGAACATGCTGAAAAAAGGTGACATCCTGCGGATCGAGACGGGCGGCGGCGGTGGCCACGGTCATCCTTATGACCGGCCTGCCTTGCGTGTTTTGGAGGACGTTCTGGACGGATTTGTCACCGCCGTAGCGGCCCGCGATCTTTATGGCGTAGTGATCGACGAGGATGAAGTGAACACCGATGCCACCCAAACCCTCCGGGCGGATCGCCCGAAAGTTGGCCGTTTTTTCCGTCAGGAGTACGTTGATGCCCTCGTCTGATATGACATTTGATCCTTCTTACGCTGTCGCGGTTGATATCGGCGGCACGTTTACCGATATCTCTTTGCTGGACCGCGCTTCCGGACGGGTATGGCGGGCCAAGACCCCCTCTACACCGGACGATCCCTCTCAAGCCTTCATGACCGGCGTAATTGCTGTACTGAAAGACGCAGGTGTTGAGGCTTGCGATCTGGATCAGGTCCTGCACGGCACCACAGTTGCGACCAACATGATCCTTGAAAACAAGGGGGCCAAGACCGCGTTGGTAACGACACGGGGGTTCCGCCACGTTCTGGAAATTGGCCGTCAAGATATTCCACGCCACGCAAACCTCTTTACTTGGGTCAAACCCCGACGCCCTGTCCCAGCCGCGCGAATTCACGAAATTGACGAACGGATTGGCACTGGTGGAGTGGTCTTGGAGGAATTGAACGAGGCAAGCGTCGCGCGGGTGGCAGAGGCCATCCGCAAACAGAACGTCGAAGCTGTCGCGGTGTGTCTCATCCATGCCTACGCAAATCCCGAACACGAGACACGGGTGACAGAGCTTTTACGTGCCGCGCTACCCGATATTGACGTGACTTGCTCGACCGATGTGCTGCCAGTGGTGCGGGAATATGAACGCAGTCTCGCGACTGTTTTGAACGCGGGCGTGATGCCGGGTGTATCGACTTATGTCGAGCGGCTGGAGACGCGCTTGAAAGATGCAAATGCCGCTTCGCCCTTGTTGCTGATGCAATCCAATGGCGGGGTCGCTGGCACAGCTGCAATCCGTACGGCACCCGCCCTGACCGCATTGTCGGGTCCGGCAGCAGGCGTCGTAGGCGCCTGTGATGTCGCCAAAGCCTGCGGAATAGATGACATCATTACTGTCGATATTGGCGGTACTTCAGCTGATATCTGCCTTATCCGAGACGGTATCGTCGGGCTCACGCAATCTGGCAAGGTCGGCGATTGGCCCTTGTCATTGCCGATGGTTGATATGGTCACAATTGGGGCAGGGGGCGGCTCTATCGCTAAGGTAACCGACGAAACCCTCTCGGTTGGCCCTCATTCGGCCGGCGCGCGTCCGGGGCCCGCAGCTTACGGACATGGCGGCTCGCAGGCCACGGTGACCGATGCGCATGTAGCTTTAGGCCATCTGCCTGTGAGTCTATTGGGTGGTGAAATGTCATTGAATCAAGATGCCGCGCTGAAGGTTATCGACGACAATGTTGCAGGCCCGCTCGCTTTGCAGCGTCACGCCGCAGCGCGCGGTATTCTCGCCATCATGAACAACAACATGGTTGGTGCGGTTCGAACCGTGTCTGTTGAACGCGGTCATGACCCTCGAGACTTTACGCTTGTTCCTTTTGGAGGGGCAGGACCGCTGCATGGTGTGGCACTCGCAGAGCTTCTCGGCATCAAGCAGGTCATGGTGCCACCAGCCCCTGGTCTTTTGTGTGCTGACGGATTGTTGGCTGCCGATCTCAAAGCAGAGTTCACCCGCGCGTTGCCTACATCGGGTGCGATTGATCAGGTACAGGGCGATGCAATTGTAGCGGCGCTTGTCAAAGACGCGATTGCTTGGCTGGACGAAGAGACAATTCCGGAGCCAAGACAGGATATTCAGGTACGCGCGCTGATGCGGTTCCACGGGCAGGGTGGCGAAATTGCGGTGGATTGGTCGTCGACGCCGGAGGAAACTGAATCGCGATTCATGACAGCCCACAAGGCGCTCTACGGTTTTGTGCTGGATGCCGGAATCGAATTGGTGACCCTGAGGGTCGAGGCCGCAGGCCGGACCGAGCCATCCCCACGCCCTGATTTGGCTGAAGGCAGCGACCCGGTGCCGATCCAGTCCCAGACCGTACATTGGGAAACAGGAACCGAACAAACTCCGATTTATGATCGCGCAACCCTCGCTGCAGGAGCCTCTATTTCCGGCCCCGCGGTGATTACGCAGTTGGATACCACGACAATCATTCCGCCGGGATGGACTGCGACCGTGCATCCTTCTGCGGCGTTGCTTCTGAAAAGGAGCGCCGCATGAGCCAGATCGACTCCATCTTTGACTACATAGAAGAAAATCAGGATGCATATGTTCAGCGGGTTATGGACTATGTAAGCCATCCATCGATTTCCGCGCATAATATCGGGATCAGGGAGGTCGCAACGATGCTTGTCGACCACCTCAAAGAACTGGAATTCGAAGCCAGATTAGTAGAAACGCCCGGCCATCCATTTGTTTTAGGGCACCGGGATGTAGATCCTGCGAAGCCGACTGTCCTGCTTTACGGCCACTACGACGTGCAGCCTCCCGATCCGCTCGAGGCATGGGTCAGCCCGCCGTTTGAACCGGAAATTCGCGATGGTCGTATCTGGGCGCGCGGGATAGGAGACAACAAAGGCCAGCACTTTGCGCAACTCCTCGCCATCGAAGCACATCTGAAGATAACAGGGACCCTGCCTTGCAATATTATCTTCTGTCTGGAGGGCGAGGAAGAGATTGGCTCTCCGCAGATTGCCGAATTTGTGCGCGAACATATGGATGAGTTGCAAGCCGATCTTGTCGTGACCTCGGACGGCCCGCTGCATGAGAGTGGCCAGCCGGTGATTACATTTGGCGTGCGGGGTGTGGCCTCGTTTGATCTGGTTGCCAAAGGTGCGTCGCGCGATGTGCATTCAGGAAACTTCGGGGGTGTTGTCCCGAACCCGATCTGGACACTTGTGCAACTGCTTGCCACCATGAAGGACGCAGATGGAAACATCACCGTCGAGGGCATCAACGAACCGGTTATCCCACCGACAAACCTTGAGCTTGATGCGGCATCGCGTTTGCCACTGGATTTGGAAGCGGTCATGGCCGATCTTGGCCTGACAGCGCTGGATGGACCCGTCAACCGGCCCTACTGGGATCGGCTGATGTTCCATCCGACGCTAACAATCAACGGACTGCACGGCGGATACGACGGACCCGGCAGCAAGACTGTATTACCTAACCACGCAATCGCGAAATGCGATGTCCGTCTGGTTGAGCCGTTGACGCCCGACTATGTGTTCAAATGCATCGAGGCGCATGTTGCGAGGCATGCTCCTACAGTCCAGATGGTGCGGCACAACGGTATGCTGCCCTCAAAAACACCGATGGATAATGCCTTTGCATCGATAATTAGCAAGGCAGTCAGACGTGCGAGGGGACTCGATCCGCTGCTGTATCCCACTGTCGGAGGCAGTTTGCCTGATTATGTGTGGACGAAGATTTTGAAAAAGCCGGCATTTGTTGTGCCGTATGCCAATGCTGATGAAGCTAACCACGCTCCGAACGAAAATCTTGAAGTAGTGCGGTTCATTGACGGTGTACGCACTGGCGCGGCACTCTTGTTTGAGTTGGGCCAAACGGCTGAGTAAGTGTCATTAAGGGGGTGGATCCCCGTGTAAATTATGACCAATCAAACGGACGGTTTTGCGCTTTGGCTCAGATGTATCCAGCTGGATTCGTGCGAGGTGGCCCTAGTTCCCTAGACACTTGCCTCGATGGTTCTCTTCTGTTCTGTCTGTTCTGTTTCATAGTCAACCGGCGCCAGCATGCCGTTGTTGGTGTGCTTGCGGCTCTGGTTGTAGAACATCTCGATGTAATCGAACACGTCTTGCCCTGCAGCGTCGCGTGTGAGGTATGCCCGCCGCCTGATGCGCTTCCTTTTAAACAGCTGGAAGGATCTCTCTTGCCTCGCGGCCCGAGAAACTGGTGTGAAGCATCGGCCAAAAGATCCCGGTCCAAGACCAACTGCCCGATCTAGGAGTATCACTTGTCGAATCGGCAGCAATCACCGACTCCGGCGCCACGCCTCGGCACGTAAATGCCGTTGTCGTATTCCTTATCGCTGCACGCTTCCACGTGCCGATCTGGGTGGCAGGTACGCCGTACTTCGTGGAAGGTTCAGCTAAGGTCATCTCCTCGGATCGCTACAAACGTACCAAGGGCTTTGAACTCAGGAGAATGGCGTGTTCGCTTCTTCATTCTGGATCAATTTTTCATCAGGCAATCCACCTTAGCGACTGGTCCGAATTTCCGCGACCACCCCTGCAGTACCGGTCTACTCCAGGTCCGGATTTCGACATCCAAAAAAACCATGATTAATCCGACTGGCTTTTGAAGCGGCTTGGAGTGCAACAACATCCGCGTTCTCAGTTGTCAGTTGTCAGACAACTAGAGCAATGGTATGTCTGGTCGAAAGAGGATCAATCTTGTCTGTTAAACCAGCATCCCTGAGTGTCCGCCCCGTCGGTCGACGCCGCATCTCGGACGAAATCGCCGGACAATTGTCCGAGATGATTATTGGTGGGCAGCTTAAGGTTGGGACAAAGCTGCCCACCGAAGCAGAGTTTGTTAAGAAGTTCGATGCCGGGCGTAGTGCGGTACGTGAGGCGATCGCGCAGTTGCGCGAAGCGGGTCTGGTCGAAAGTCGGCATGGTGTAGGGGCATTCGTCTGCTCCCCAGTGGCCGCAGCAGGGTTCAAGATTGATCCGCAGACATTGTCTTCGCTTGAGCACCTGCGGCAGGTGTTAGAGCTGCGGATGGAGATCGAGGTGGGCGGTGCGTCCATGGCGGCGCGGCGGCGCACGCTGGATCAGCTGACAAGCATCAAAGAAGCGCTTGGTGCCGTGAAGGGGGCTTTGGAGGGCGGCGATCCAGCAATGAAGGAGCAGCGGGCCTTCCATCAACATGTAGCGACCGCCACCAACAACCCGTATTTCCGAGACCTTATGCGGTTCCTATACGAGAGGATCGACGCGGGCATCGCGGAAGATCTGGCAAGTTCGGTGCTGCGCGGCGATGGCCCGCAAGGCATCAAGAACGAGTTGCACACAATATACGAAGCGATCCGCATCGGGGATCCGGATATGGCACGCCGCGCGGCGTGGAACCACTTGCTGCGCACCGCCGACAGGCTTGGTTTGCGCGGCCTTCAAGGCTGGGAGGAAAGTCGGATGACATCATTGGGCGAAGTGAAGATACCCGTCTGCACCGCTGCGGACCTCAATCCACAAGCGCCGCGGTTTACTCCGCCTCCCGGGGCCACGGATTGCCACGCGCATATCTTTGGCCCGGACGCGCAATATCCCTATACGCCGCACCGCACCTACACCCCCCCCGAGGCCAGCGAAGCACAATATCTGCACATGTTGAGCAGTCTCAGCCTGTCGCGGGGCGTCATCGTTCAGCCTTCTGTCTACGGGCGCGACAACAGCTGCACGTTGGACGTTGTGCGCCGCCACCCCGAGACGTTGCGCGCAGTGGTCGTCGTGGACGAGGATATCTCGGATAAAGAGTTGGAGCAGATGCACGCGGATGGCGCGCGTGGGGTCCGGCTCAACCTGCTGTTTCGCTCCGGGGTCGAGGTGTCGGATGTCCGCCGGATCGCCGACAAGATCGCAGCGCTGGGGTGGCATCTGCAGATGTTGATCGACGTTTCCGAATTCGCCGACATCCGCGATACCTTGGGCCCGTTGCCCGTCGAAACAGTGTTCGACCACTTGGGCCACATGCCTACATCGGCCGGCACCAACCACCCCGGGTTTCAAGAGATGCTGTCGCTGGTCGCGGATGGCAAATCGTGGGTCAAGCTTTCGGGCAGCTACCGGATCACCGGGCAGAACGAGACGCCTTATACTGACATCGCTCCATTTGCGCGCGAGATTATCCGTGCGAACCCCGAAAGGGTGCTTTGGGCCACAGACTGGCCGCATCCCTACATCAACGTCGACATGCCGAACGACGGTGCCTTGCTCAACATGTTTGATGACTGGGCACCCGACGCGGCCACGCGGGACCGCATTCTCGCGGAGAACCCCGCGCGGCTCTACGGATTCGACACACCACGAAGCTGAACATCATCACGGAGGATACTAAGATGATTACAATGAAAAAGACCGCAAAGGCGCTCATCGTCGCGGCCGCTTTTGGCACTGTCGGTCTGCCCGTCGTTGCTGCCGAAACGCTGCGTGTCGGTTGGACTACTTCGGACAGCGCGCAGGACCCCTATGCCATCATGGCACATAATTTGCAGGCTGAATTGGACCAGCGTTTGCCGGGCAAGTTTGACGTGCAGATGTTCCCGAACAACCAACTGGGTGACGAGAAACAGATGCTTGAAGGCCTGCAATACGGCACACTTGATGTGGGCATCATCACCAATGCGTCCATTGCCAATCTCGATCCGGCGTTTCAGCTGAACGACATGCCGTTCCTTTTCGCCGATGAAGAGCAGGCGCATGGTGTGCTCGACGGGGAAGTTGGCCAAGAAATTCTAGGCAAATTGTCCGGCAAAGGCATGATTGGCCTTGGCTTTGCCGAAGGTGGTTTCCGCCACATGATCAACAATACCCGCCCGGTTGTCGCGCCAGACGATGTGAAAGGCGTGAAGTTCCGCACGATGCAGAACCCCGTGTTTATCGGTATGTTTTCTTCGTTGGGCGGCAACCCCACTCCGATGGCATGGTCGGAAACCTTTACGGCGGCCCAGCAAGGTACCATCGACGGGCTGGAAATCCCGTTGGCTGTGATCGTAGCGAACAACTATCCTGAAGTGACCAAATATCTGTCCCTGACTAAGCACACCTATTCCGCGCTTGGGATCATCGCGTCAGAACGCACATTTGCCAAACTGTCGGATGAAGAGAAAGCCGCCTTCAAAGAGTCTGCAACGGCTGCGATCTCTAAGCAGCGCACTCAGGTGGCTGAAGCTTCTGCTCAACTCGTGCAGCAATTAGAAGACGCCGGCATGACGGTCAACGAAATCGAGAACCCCGCTGCGTTCCGCGAACAGGTTCTGCCGGTTTACGAAGAGTTTAGAGGCGCGATCGGCGAAGAGCTGTTCAACAAGGCACTCGCCGAAGTTAAGGGCTAAACCTTTGTGCCGCCGCCCCATACGTAAGGGGGCGGCGGCACATTACTCATACGGTAAATGCGCTTCGGGGACCTGGCATGATTAATCTGCTCGACAGGCTGTCCAACTGGACAGCACGCGCCACCGACGCGGTGGTCATCTTGATGACGGTGGTGATGATGTCCGCCCTAATCTTGCAAGTATTTTCCCGCTATGTGTTGAGCGCCTCCCTTATCTGGTCCGAGGAACTGGCGCTGATCCTTTTTACCTGGACAACGCTGCTGGCCGCCACCAGCGTACTGCGCGATATGGCGCATGTGCGGCTTGATGTTGTGATCTCCTACTTGCCGCTGGGGCTGCAGAAATTCTGGAACAGAGTGATCACTATAGTCATTTTCTTGTTCTGCATCGCGCTCGCGGTTTCGGGCTACGACTACACTGTCAGCACGATGGGGCAGGTATCGGCGGCAATGCGTCTGCCGATCGAAGTGCTCCATCTCGCCGCCCCCGTCTGCGGCGGGCTCGGAGCGCTGCACGCATTCGCCCGCATCTTCAAGCCGGTTGTAGTAACTGGTAAGCCCAAGGAGTTTATCGGATGAGCACAGTTGCCATTGCAATTCTCGCGACTTTTCTCATTTCCATGTTTGGCGGCGTTCCCATTGCTTTTGCTCTCGGCCTGGCATCTGTGCTGGGGCTTTACATGGCGGATTTTCCGCTGGTTATCCTCGCACAGCGACTGATTGCGGGCACGCAAAGCTTCTCGATTCTTGCGATTCCGGGATTCATCCTTGCCGGGGATCTAATGATGCACGGCGGGCTGTCGCGGCGCTTGGTCAAGTTCTGTCAGGCGCTGGTTCAGCATGTCACAGGCGGTCTTGGCATGGTTACCGTCCTTTCGGCCACATTCTTTGCCGCGATTTCCGGTTCGGCACCGGCCACGACGGCAACCATCGGGGGCATCATGATCCCCGAGATGGAGAAGCGCGGCTGGAAGCGCGACTTTTCCGCAGCGCTGTCGGCGGCATCCGGCCCGATTGGGCAGATGATCCCGCCCTCCATCCCCATGATCATTTGGGGTGTGGTTGCCGAGGATTCAATTAACCAATTGTTTCTCGCTGGAATCATTCCTGGGCTGCTGATCGCCTTGGGGCTGATGCTGGTGTGCTGGATTGTTGCGCGGCGCAGCCCCCATATCCCGCGCGAGTCGCGCGCGACCCGCAAGGAGTTGCTCGACAGCCTTTGGGCGGGAAAGTGGTCCTTGTTAGCACCGGTGTTGATCCTCGGCGGCATCTATGGCTCGGTCTTTACCCCGACCGAAGCCTCGGCAATTGCCGTTTTCTATGCGCTGATCGTAGGGCTTTTCATTCACCGCGAGATGAAGCTAGCGGCATTGCCTTCGATTGTCATGGCGGCGATGCGAACCTCGGCAATTGTCTGTTTCATCATCGGCATTGCTTCGGCCTTTGGCTGGCTTGTAGCGATCGAACAACTGCCTTCGGCCATCGCGAGCGGCATAATGTCGGTTTCCACCAATCCGATTGTCATCCTGTTAATTCTGAATCTGTTTTTGCTCTTCATCGGCGCGATCATGGACAACATCGCGGCGATGATCATCCTTGGCACAACGCTATCCTCGATCGGAGCGCAACTTGGGCTCGATCCGATCCATCTGGGCGCAATGGTTGTGATCAATCTGGCCATCGGCATGGCGACGCCGCCCTTTGGCTATTCCCTGTTTGTAGCCTCGGCGATCAGCGGCCAGTCGATTGAACGGCTGAGCGTCGCTCTCTGGCCGATGCTGCTGGTGTCCTTCGTGGTGTTGATGCTGGTGACCTATGTGCCGGCGATAACGCTTTTCCTGCCGTCGTTTATACGCTGATTGAGGCATGAAGGCGGATCGCACAAAGGTGCCGGAAGGGCCTGTCGCTGACTTGACACGGAAGCTTGTGGTTGACGGTTTTTCCGGCCAGATTAGGACCTCGCGCGCAGTTCGGATTGTGACTGCTACGGACAATTCTATCTATTATCGCGAACCTGCCTGCGTGGTGGAGCCGAAGAGCACAGATGACATCCGCGCCGCAGTGCGCGGAGCCGCAGCGGTAGGCTTGTCGCTTACCCCACGCGGCGGGGGGACCGGCACGAATGGCCAATCGCTTGCCCAGGGCGTGGTGCTTGATACTTCCCGGTTCATGAACCGCATCCTGAGCTTTGACGCGAAGGCAGGCGTTGTGCGGGTGCAGCCGGGGGTCGTGCTGGACCAGCTGAATGACTATCTAAAGCCGCTTGGTTTCTTCTTCCCGCCCACTGTTTCGACCAGCTCCCGCGCCACGCTTGGGGGCATGGTTGCCACCGACGCCTCGGGCAAGGGATCGCGCCACTTTGGGCGGACGTCGGATTATCTCATGTCAGCCGAATTGGTTTTGGCCGATGGCACAACAGCCGAAATTTGCGATGTACTTGCAAGCGATGTTTTACCCGCTGGAATTATCAAAGAGGTGGCAACACTGCTGCGGGACGAACTGCCGCAGCAGGCTGAAGAGATCGCCCGGATCTCTCCGATGATGAACCGTGGTTTGACCGGCTATAATCTAAACGAGCTGCGCAAGCCGGACGGTACGCTACGGCTAACCAAGTTGCTGGCCGGATCCGAAGGCACATTGGCCGTAACGGCGGAAATGACGCTGAAGGTCATACCGCTGCCGAAATGCTTCGGCATGGCGATCATCGGCTATGCCGACAGCCTCACTGCGCTTGGCGCCGTCTCCGAGCTGTTGCCTGCCGACCCGCAGGCGATCGAGTTTCTGGACGACGTGACCGTCGATCTGGGCAAAACCACACCCTATTGGCCGCTATTGGAGCCGGTTCTGGGGGCCGCGATGGCCCGCTGTGGCGGCTTTCTGTTCGCCGAGGTCACTGGCCAGAACTATGAGGAAATCGACCGTCAGCTTGCCGCGTTGAAACGCGCAGCTGGGCACAGCAGAGCGCTGGGAGTCGTAGGCACACGCGACCCCGAGGTCGTGGCTGCACTAAACGGGCTTCGCAAAGATGCGGTTGGGTTGATGGGTAAGGGGAGGGGCCGCTTCAAGGGGACGGCTTTCGTCGAAGATGCCGCTGTGCCGCCGCAAAATCTGGTCACGTTCGTTGCGGGTTTTCGTGACATTTTGGACAGTCATGGGTTGGACTACGGCATGTACGGCCACGCCGATGTCGGTTGCGTGCATGTGCGCCCGCTGATGGATATGCGCCTGCCCACTCACCGCGAAAAGATTCGCCCGATATCGGATGCGGTGGCCCGATTGGCCCAAGAGCAAGGGGGGCTAATCTGGGGCGAGCATGGCAAAGGCGTGCGTGGTGAGTATGTGGCGCAGTACTTCGGGCCGGTCTTGTTCAACCTCCTACGACGGATCAAGGCGGCGTTTGATCCCTCCAATCTGTTCAACCCTGGCAAATTGGTCACGGCCGAAGGCACCTCATTCCCGGTCGACCGGATCGACAGCGTCGGGTTTCGTGGCGCGCGGGATGAGATCATCGCGGCGCATGTCGACTATGAGAAGGCGACCGATTGCAACGGCAATGGCAGCTGTTTCCATTGGGACACGTCGCAAGAAATGTGTCCGTCTTACAAAGTGACACGCGACCGTGTGCAATCGCCTAAAGGGCGGGCCGCGTTATTGCGCGACTGGCTGCATGCGCGCGAAACAGACGGAGATGTACAGACGATAGAACACGCGCTGCACCAATCGCTGGCCACCTGCCTGTCCTGCAAGGCCTGCACCTCGCAATGCCCGGTTCAGGTCGATATCCCGACGATGAAGGCGCGGTTTCTCGCTGAAACGTCCGGTGCGCGACGCAGTCTTCGGGATCGACTGATCCGGCGTATGGAGCCCCTCACAATCTTGGGCGCTCGGATTCCAGCTCTGGCTAATGCAATTCTCTCCCTTGGTCGGGACGGGGCTGCGCGCCTGTTGAAACTGGTCGACTTGCCGGAGTTTGATCGTGTGGGCTTTGACCGCCGCCTGAGCACAGCCGAATCCACCCGTCTAGTTCCTGGCCAGACCCTGCCTGCCAACGTAGCAAAAGACCGCGCCGTAATTCTGCTCTGCGACAGTTTTCTTGGCCCCTTCGACGCGAAGGTACTGGAAGCCACGGCGCGGGTGATGAAGCGCATGGGCTACAGGGTCTTTCACACACCAATCCTTCGTAACGGCAAGGCGGCACAGGTGCGTGGCTATTTGGGAGATTTTGAGAGGATACAAGCCCGCATGCTGTCCGATCTGGAAAAGCTGGCATCGACCGGTCTGCCGTTGGTCAGCGTGGAGCCGGCGGTTACGATGCTGTTCCGGCAAGATTGCACTACGCTGCCGAATGGCCTGCTACCCTTGCCGCTGGACAGATTCATTGCGGCTCGCGCACAGAATCTGCCTGCGGCCCAGGGGCAGGAGTTCCGGATGATCGGTCATTGCACTGAAACCTCGGCAGACCCCGGCAACCTGACCCGTTGGCAAGCGATATTCACTGCGGCAGGTTTGATCTTGCAGACCGAACGGGCCGGCTGTTGCGGCATGGCGGGGCTATTCGGGCACGAAGTGGAGCACCGCGAGATGTCGCGTGATATTTTTCAGCTGAACTGGGCCGATCGGGTCGCCGAAGGGCGGGGGCGGCTGTTGGCGACGGGCTTTTCGTGTCGGTCTCAAGCAAAGCGCTTTGCGAACGCGGAGCTTCGGCACCCTATCCAGGCTTTGGAAGATGTCTATGCGCGAGACTAGGCGGGCAGTGATACACGTCGCGTTCCAACACTAAGCTTATTCTGTGTAGCAGTATTGGTCCGTACCCGCGCGCTGGTCGCATTTCAATCTGCGTTGATGTGTGCGGAGGCGTTGAAGTTGGGCGAGTTTGCTAGGCTGCCCGATAAACGCGAAGTCCAAAGCGAGAGCCCTATTCACATCATTCATGCCGTTTGCAGTGCGTATGTTAGAGCGAAAATCGAACACCGCAGAGATACGGTGTAGGTGCCGTTCGCCGCAAAGCTGATGCACGCTTTTCATCCCCGCTTGAAGATGCTGAAGAAGCCCTAGAACAAGCTAGAGTTGCATTTTCTGAGCCCCGATGTCCAAAGTGGGTCAGACCTTAGTAAAAAACGCGTCGAGTACTTCGGCAGATCTGTCACTCATCGCCTGTGTGTTTGGGTTGAGAAGATATCGATCCTGTTGGCGCTCAATCTGAGAAAACCCGATCATTTCTTTGAATACACCCATTGACGTGACCGGCATCGGGAGGTCTTTTGTTTGGTGGGACCGCGCCAGAGCCGCTAGGTTTTGCTGCAAGGCGTGGGTCGCGCTCATCAGCCCAACGAGCGGAAAAACTGCAAGCCCAGCCACCTCTTCAATTTCTTCGGGTGACAAATCCGTTTCAAGCCAGCCGAGCACTTGGAGGGAAAGCGGCACACCACAGGCTTCCCGCAGACGACGCAAACCAGCAATGTCTGAAAAGCATTTCGAAATTGGCTGGATGAGGTCGGCACCTGCTGCAACATAGGCGCAAGCTCGCTCGATTGCCTCATCTTCTACCATCGAGTCGGTCCGTCCGATAATGAGTGTGTCGGCGTCGCGACGTGCCTCGACAGCGGCTCTAATTTTCCCTGCATTTTCCGTGATGGGCAATATATCAACTTTGTTAGCCACGGCTGGGCATCGCTTTGGGGCCTCTTGGTCTTCAAATATCATTGCAGCAACACCTGCCTTTTCAAAGGCACGCACAGTCCGCATGACGTTAATGGCGTTGCCGTAGCCTGTATCCGTATCCGCAACCAGCGGTACACCGATTGCATCCACCATCTTATCAACGACGCCCAGATTTTCTGTCATTGTGTAAAGCTCGACATCGGGGACGCCCAAGTGTGAGGCCGAGACTCCAAATCCCGTGCTCATCACCGCATCGAACCCTGCGTTTTCAGACAGCTTTGCTGAAAGTGCATCGTAGGCGCCTGCTGCCCAGACGGTTTCTCCCTTACGGAGTCTTTGAGCGAACTCGGATTTTGTCAAAACAGTCATGCGGAGATCTCCTTCTCGCGAGCGTGTAAATATCCGATCAGGCCGCCTTCTGCCAACATAAGACGGTCCCCCTCGGCAAGTGTTTCGATTGGTAATACGATGCCGGTGGTCAGGTTGCGGAACTCGAGCGCGGTCCAGTCGACCTCAACCTCATCCCATCGGCTCACATGCTGCCGGACTCCGGGGCAGGCGGCTTGCGGGAAACCCATAGCGATTTCGCCTCGCCAATATCCGGGTGAAAAGCTTTCGGCGACGACGCCTGCAATTCCCAGATGCCGCATCGCGATCATCGGGGGATAATGGGGGTGTCCGTAGCCAAAATTATCAGCCCCAATCAGAATGTCACCGGTCCGAACAGCCTTGGCAAACTCCGGGTCGTAGGCCGACATAGCTACGGCCGCGAGCTCGGCAGGATCTTTAAGTTTGATGTTCTCGACGCCGACGATCTGATCAACGTCAAAGTCTACTTCGTCGAAAATGAACGCTACGCGTCCGCGAAGATTGTTTAATGGCATTGCGCTATTCCTTTAAAGATATTTGCGCGGATCGGTAATGCAGCCATCAAGCGCGGCGGCGGCCACAGCAGCTGCATTGACGATGAAGATCTCCGAATCCCGGCTGCCCATTCGTCCACGAACATTCAGAGTACCCGTTGACACTGCCCGCTGGCCTGCGGCCATCGCACCGATGCGACCAAAGCAATAATCGCAAGATGATGAGGTTACAAAAGCGCCTGCTGCGACGAGGTCGGTGATTATACCCTCCTCGGCAGCTTGGCGCATGATCTCTTGGCTCGTGGGCACGATATTCAACTGAAACCCTGGCTTTATTTGGCGCCCTTTAAGCACCTGAGCAGCGATGCGCAGGTCTTCCAAGCGGCCGGATGCACAGGACCCAAGATACCCGACCTGAACTTCGGTCCCGGTGAACTCGGACAAATTTCGGGTGTTGGCGGGGCTAGGGGGTA
This sequence comes from Sulfitobacter brevis, assembly GCF_900112755.1. Taxonomy (GTDB): domain Bacteria; phylum Pseudomonadota; class Alphaproteobacteria; order Rhodobacterales; family Rhodobacteraceae; genus Sulfitobacter; species Sulfitobacter brevis. The sequence goes on from NZ_FOMW01000008.1 coordinate 219,967, forward strand.
TCACAACAACCGGCTCAAGATCAGTGAGGTCTATTGTATGCACTGCCGCATAATTGGCATCGGAGTCCGAGCTAAGGGGATCAAGTTTCAGCCGTGCGCGCGGCAGGGCATATTCAAGGCTTCGGCTATCTGGATTAATGATAGCTGTAATGGCACCCGTGAACATCGCAAGACAGGTGATGGACTGCCGTCCTTCCAAGGAGATGTGATCTAAGGCCTCGCCGGCGATCTCCAAAACCTGAAATCGGCACGCAGAGGAACCAATTTCGCGGACGATGTGATGGAATATATCTCGAGCCATAACGCCGGGCCGCGGCTTTCCGGTTAACTCAACACGGGTAGTTTGCGGTACTTTAATCAGAATGTGCTCGTTCACAAAAGCTTCCAGCAGATGCCGGCGCAGCCCGATTGCAAGAGTTCCGAAGGTGCCGAGTTGCGAGATATGACCATCAAAATGGACGGCAAATGACCCCGGCGTGGCGTAGCCTAACTCGGCTGCGACCTGATGGCCGATACCCAACCTTTCATACACAGGAACGCCCTGTTCAGTGCCCCAATCACGGGTGATCTGATGCAATTCTTCTTCTTTCGGATTGATCGCAGGAACCATGTGGTCGATGAACATTGCAAATCGTTCAGGCGCCACCACCTTGTCGATGCCGAAATCTTCTTTCATTTGCCGGAAGATCACGTCGGTATATCCGGGGAAATCATAGGCAATAATAAAGTCGGGGCGGGCACGGATGTCGTCGCCTGCCTTAACCCGTTCTCTCCCCGCCGCACGCGCCAAGATTTTTTCTGCGATCGTCAGCCCCATAATCCATCCCTTTTTGCCGCCGCCCCGCGGTCAATGCCGCGGGTGTGTCATTAGGGATGCTAGGATTTAGATGGTTTAAAAGTCAACTGATAAACTTGATTTCAACTAGTGAAATCATCGAGGGCCAGCTCCTGCGTTATTTTCTTACAGCACCGCAGCAATTCCGTATAGGCGCGGGGCGGTGGGTCGATGCCTTCGGGGCTTGCGACGGTGGGACTTAATCCGCCGAGACTGACAGCTGCGACAACTGCGCCTGTTTCGTCCCTTATCGGAGCTGCCAAGGCCGACAGACCTTCGGCCACGTCATCGCGAGCATGGCTCCACCCTGTGGCGCGGATGCGCTCCAGCTCTGCGCGGAGTTCATCGCGATTGGTCATGCTCTGAGAGGTTAAGGCAATCAGGGGGGCATTTATGATTCGCTCCCGCTCGTCTTCTGGGAGATACGCCAGCAAAAGTCGAGGCGCTGCCCCACAGTTCAAGGGTAGTGTCCCACCGACGGACCACCACCGTACTTGTACCGGGGCGTCACCATGAAATCGAGACAAGCAAACCGCGCTATCCTCATGTAAAACTGAAAGAAATACCGTAGTTCTTATGTGGTTGGAAAGCTCGTTTAATGATGTCTCTGCAATATCTCGCAGCGACTTTCCGTCCGGTACCGCGGCTGCCCAACGCATCACTTGCATCGCAAGAAAGTAGTTTCCGGTTTTCTGGCTTTGTCCGACGACACCCTCATCGCGCAATGTAACAAGCAATCGGCGCGTGGTACCGGCATCCAATTCCGCCTGCTTCGCAATTTCACCTAAGGGGAGGTGTGGGCGTTCTGGGTTAAAGCAACGAATGATTGCAATGGCGCGTGATACTGACCGAACCCGCGATAAAGTCTGACCGGATCTTTCAGATTTTTCTTCATTCGGAGGCGTCATACCTCGTGGTTTTTCGTTTTGCATCATAGTGGAGCGCCTTTCGCCGTAACATGATTTTCCCCCGCTAACGCAGGTCGGTTGGGGGATACTAGCTCAGCCCCTCGGATTTCAACAGATGAAATCGTATTTGCTTATTGACTTTTAATTTGGAACTCGTCGATGTTGATCATGCTTCACATCTGTTGGAGCCAAACGGGAGGAATATTATGAAACACCTTTTTGCAGGGACAGTCGCCGCCTTTGCCCTTAGTGCTCTGACGTTGGTAGCCAGCCAAGCAGATGCAGCGCCGCGCGAACTACGGTTTGCAGAGTTCGGACCCAACGCAGGCGCACGCGCAGGAGGACTTGAATGGCTCGACGAGGAGATGCGCAAGCGCTCGAACGGAGAGCTCGGTCTTGATATCATCTGGGGTGGTGCGCTGGTCGGTGCTGCCGGTGCGGCGCAGGCGATATCCGATGGCGTGGCTGATATGGGATCAATCGTGCCCGTATATGCCCCAGGTCAGCTCGTGACCTATGAAGTGGTGGATACACCACAGTTTCCGGATGAATACGTCGGCATGATGGCTACTTACGATCTGATGACGCAAAATCCGACCGCTCTGAAGGAAGCCGAAGATTTCAACGTTGTCTATTTCGGGAATTACACTACCGGTCCGACACAGTTGTTGACCCGCGACAAGCCTGTGAAATCGCTAGCTGATCTGGAAGGTATGACAATTCGCGCCACGGGTGCCTTTGTTCCGGCGATCGAAGGCTTTGGAGGCGCTACAGTTTCCGTGTCGCAGCCCAATGTCTACGAAGCGCTGTCAAACGGATCAGTCGACGGATCCACGACGTACTATTATGTGGTGGATGGCTACAAACAGTACGAAGTTGCCAAGTATATGACAGAGTTGAACATGGGTCAGACGCTCGCGTTTGGTATCGTATTCAATAAGGGGGCTTATGACAGTCTGACGCCTGAACAGCAGGACATGATGAACGAGCTAGGCCATGACTTTACGGTGCGCATGGCGGAAATTATGCATACGTCACGCACCGAGACAAAAGCCAAACTTGCCGCAGGTATTGATGGCAAGAAGGTGGAAATGATCGATGCGCCCGATGATATGCGCAAAGCAATGATTGATCTTGCCGAGAAGGACGCAGTCAATTGGGCCGAAAAGGCCAACGGTAAGGGACTTGATGCAGACGCCGTGCGCGGTGATTTTGATAAGCGCGTCGCGGATTATCAGGCGAAGGTGGATTCTGAAGGTTACCCTTGGAAATAATCCCCCAGTGCTTCCGGTCTGCCTGCAAAGGCAGACCGGAATAGTTTGATTTTATGCACCACGAAGAGGGCAGCAGATGAGCGTACTTGTTTCGGCCTACCAAAGTGTCCTCAGGGGGCTGGAGCAGATGAGCCTCGTGATTGCGGGCATTGTCTTGCTTGGGATGGGCGGCATCATGACCGCATCGGTTTTGGGAAAAGAGCTTTTCCTTCGGCCAGTGCCAGACGACCTGCTTATGGTCGGGTTGCTGAATGTGGCGGTGATTGTGCTTCCACTTGCCTACGTCGAACGGACGAGAGGGCATATTGCCGTCAGTGTCACGACGGATTGGCTCCCCCCCCGTGCGCTTGGGGCCCTGAGGGCTTTTGGCGCATTTGCCATGGCTATATTTTTCGGGGGCATCGGTTTTATGGTCAGCCTCAGGATGCCAGGTGAGATCGCGAAGGGCGCCTACTATGATGGTGCTCTGCAGATCCCGACATGGCCGATGAAGGCAATTTTCGGTTTCGGTATTTTGCTTCTGGTATTGCGACTGCTCAGCAGCATTGCTGCGGGCGTCACAACTGCCATCACAGGCCGCGATGAAGACCCTTCGCTAAGTGAAGGTGCGCATTGATGGATCCGCTCATTGTCGGGCTGCTCGCACTCGCAGTCACTGTGTTTCTCCTTGCAATCAGGGTCCCGATAGCCGCGGCGCTTGGGATATCAGCCTCAATCGGTGTCTTCATTATCTTTGCTTGGCGACCAGGAGGGGAATTTGTCGCTGCTTATGCTTGGCGACCTACGCTGTCGTTGATCGCGAATGGTCCATATGATTTTTTGAAGAGTTACAGCCTAGCGACGGTGCCGCTTTTTATCTTGATGGGGCACCTAGCCTATGAGGCAGGTTTTACCACTGACATTTATCGCGCCGCGCGGCTTTGGCTGGCGCGATTGCCCGGCGGCGTTGCTATGGCCTCCGTCTTGGGGTGCGGCGGGTTTTCCGCTATCACCGGTTCGTCGGTCGCCTGTGCGGCTGCTATGGGACGCATCGCCATCCCAGAGATGTTAAAGTTTGGATACTCGAAATCACTGGCGTCTGGATCAGTGGCGATCGGCGGTACTCTTGGATCATTGATCCCCCCGTCTATCCTCTTCATCCTTTTCGGTATTTTTGCTGAGCAATCCATAGCCAAGCTTTTCATGGCCGCAATCATCCCCGGTCTGCTTTCGTTGCTGGCTTATATGCTGGTAATTTTTATTTGGGTCAGTCTGCGGCCCGAAGCTGCACCACGCCCCACTGAAACGATTACCAACGCTGATCGTTGGCGCAGTCTGGGAAAGTGCTGGTCAATCGTTGTGCTGTTTGTGGTTGTCATTGGCGGTATTTACGCAGGATATTTTACGCCCAGCCAGGCCGCCGGTGTCGGAGCCTACGCCGCTCTCGCATTGGGGCTCCTCCTAGGGCGGTTGAATTTCTCAAAGATTGCTGCCGCTCTCAAGGAGAGCGTCTATCAGTCGTCGATGATTTTCGCTATCGCATTGGCGGGGAAAATCTACGTGAGCTTCATTGCACTGACTGGACTTTCGGGTGCGATTGGCGATTGGATTGCTACATCGGACGCCTCACTGGCGCTTGTTTTGTTGCTTATTGTTATTCTCTACCTTGTTCTGGGCATGTTTCTTGATTCAATCGGGATCATCCTCCTTACTTTGCCGCTCACCATTCCGATCATCCAAGGGTTCGATCTGTCGCTCATCTGGTTTGGCGTTGTAGTGGTCAAACTGCTTGAAATTGGATTGGTCACGCCGCCCATTGGCCTGAACGTTTTTGTGATCAAGTCGATCGTCGGCACCCAGATCAAATTGGAAACGATCTTTAAAGGCATCGGGGTGTTTCTCATAGCCGAAGTCTTTGTGCTTGGACTGATCGTCTGCGTACCAGCCGTGTCACTTTGGCTGCCAAGTGTTTTGCAATAACCCATCAATGAGGAGCATCTGATGTCCACGTCACCCCAAAGCCCACGCGGCCTTTTGCACCCACCCGAAACACTGCCTCGGTTTGATGCACCGCCCCTTACGGCGCTGCGCCCCCCACGGTGCCCACCCTACGTCGAGATTACAAGCTCCGACCAGTTGATGCCCTACCTCGAACACGTGGCACAGCGGCCCTACAACCATGGGCTCAATGCATGCTGGGATCTTCAACCGGGCGAGCGGGTGCTGTTGCGGGTCGACAACTGGCATAGTGATATGACCATCGAGGCATGCCAACGTATCCTTGAGAAATACGGTGTGAAGTACGAGATACAAAAGATTGACCGCGGCCCCATCCCCCAATGGGTCGGGGCTGATGAAGTGGACTACTATCTGTTTAGGACCAAAGAGTTGGCCGAATGGATGGACATGTGGGAAGAGGAAGAGAAAAAGCAGCAGTACGACAAGATATTGATGGGCTACGGCGGTCCGGTTTTGGCGGAGCGCTATATCAAGATTCAGCGCATGCCATTCATCACGCCCGAAATCCTGGCCTCGCCTGCGCACGCTATGCCTATTGAAGTTTTGAACGCCATCGATCGTTGGACCTGGGATCGCGTAAGGACCGCAAAACGCGCGCGGATCACCGATCCAGAGGGGACAGACATTTCCTTTACCAACCACGATGAGTATTGGGACGCGAACCGTGAGTTTTACGCTGAAGACCTGACCGCCGCGACGTGGACCGGCAACGAAAAATTCGGGAAGCAGTTCTTGCCTGGCCACATTACGGGTCGGCCTTGGATGTTCCACCCTTTCAAGGAAGACGGGTGTGGCGTCATCGCAGGCACCACAAACCACATTGCGCCCGTAGACTGGACCCGGCTTGAGGTCGAAAACTCGCGCATCACCAAAATTGAAGAAGGCGGTGACTTTGGGGACCGCCTGCGCGACGTGATGGAGAAAACCAAAGACATCCAATACCCTACTTTTCCTGGCAAAGGAATTATGCATTGGTGGGAAGCGTCGATCGGTACAAATCCCCACATACACCGTCCACGCAAAGATTTCCCCTCAGGTTTTGTCAATTGCCTTTACGAGCGCGTGCGCTCTGGTGTCATTCATATGGGGTTCGGCACTATTATCAGCTCCATGGCCGAGCGGGAGGCCGCCCGTGCCGGCCACCTCGTCGGCCACTGGCATCTTCATCTTTATTTCCCAACCTATATGACCGAGCGGGAAGGCGACAACGAACCTATCATTGAAAATGGTCGATTGCTGGCGCTGGATGATCCAAAAATTCGGAAGCTCTGCGCCAAATACGGCGATCCTGATATGTGGCTCGATGAAAGTTGGAATCCTGCCGTTCCGGGCCTTAATATGGCAGGCGATTACTGGGACCACTACGCGCGAGACCCGCTCCACTGGGTAAAGACGGAATTAGAAATCTGCCGAAACGACCATCCGATGTTTATGAAGATGACCGGCGCGGATGATAAGTATTGTCAGGGCGCAGGAGCTGATTGGTGGAAAGGTGGCTGTTGTAATCACAGCGGCGTCAGCGCTCCTCCTTTGCCGGGCAATTGTTGCGGCTAAGCATGAGATGGCATGCAAATTTTAACATACCATTTTGCAACGAGCTCACCTGGTTCGGAGAAAATGCTTCAAACAAAGCATGTAAAAAGTAACCGGTGCACCGATCCCACCTATTTGACGTAATTCCACGGTAGCAGCTCGTTGATCTTGCTTTGTTTGTGGCCAGCGAGGATGGCTGTGAGCGTATTGGTCAGATAGGCGTGCGGATCGACATCGTTTGATTTGCAGGTCTCGATCAAGGAAGCGATTACCCCCCAGTTTGCGGCTCCGGCGTCGTGGCCAGCGAACAGCGCGTTTTTGCGATTCAAAGCGATGGGCCCGATCGTGCGTTCCACTGCGTTGCTGTCCATTTCGATGCGTCCGTCAGTCAGAAACAGGCACAGTCCATCCCAGTATTTTGCGATGTATCTGAGCGCTTCACCCAAAGGGGCTTTGGCAGACAGCCGCGCGCGGTTGGTCGTGAGCCACTCCTCAAACGCGGCGATCAACGGTGCTGATCGGTCTTGCCGTGCTGCCAATCGCACCTCGGGTGCCAGGCCTCGGATATCCTTTTCGATCCGGTAGAGCGCAGCGATCTGTTTCAGCCCGTCTTCGGCGATGGGGGCAGTGCCAGATTGTGCAACTTCGTGCAGTTTGCGGTGGGCGCGGTTGCACGACAGTATGACAGCGCAACCCTATCATCGACACGTTTGAGTAGGCGATTGTATCCCGCATACCCGTCCACTTGGAGGATGCCGGAGAAGCCTTTCAAAATGTCATCGGCATATTGGCCGGAACGCCCCGGCGCATATGCAAAGGCGACGCCCGGCGGGGCTGCTCCACACCATGGCCGATCATCACGCGCAAGGGCCCAGAAGTAACCAGTTTTGGTTTTGCGTTTGCCCGGGTCGAGCACTGGTGCTCCTGTTTCATCCATGAACAGTTTGGTTGAGCGTTTCAGATCAGCCATTAACGCATCGAAGACAGGACGGAGTTCATAGGCTGCCTTGCCGACCCATCCTGCGAGGGTGGAGCGATCCAGATCGATGCCTTGGCGGCTGTAGATCTGTGCTTGGCGATACAACGGCAAGTGATCCGCGTATTTGCTGACAAGAACATGCGCCACCGTTGCCTCTGTCGGCATGCCGCCGGGGATAAGCCGGGCGGGTGCGGGTGCCTGAACAACCCCATTGGTGCAGGACCGGCAGGCATACTTTGGGCGACGCATGACGAACACACCGAACTGGGCGGGGATGATGTCGAGGCGCTCAGATGTATCCTCACCAATTATATGGCGCTCACCACCGCAGCCGCAGGTCCATGCGATATGCCACGCGAAATCTCCTCACGCTCTTCTAAACTCAATGCTTCAGTGCGCCTAAATCGGTGACGCGGTCTAATGCCGCCATGATACTGGAGATACGAGAAAACGGTAGCAGGTGGCTTGTCGATAACGCTTGCAATATTCGCCATTGGCGTTCCGCGTTCCCACTCGCGCCAAATCACTGATTTCTTTTGTTCGTCCATCGGCAGCGGCTTAGTCATCAACACAGTCCTTAAATGCAAAGGTTCATACTGTGTTGCAGTGACCGCCTGAATCCATCGTGTTCAAAAGTAGAATTTTCTCGGCAAGATATCTGAGGAGATTTACGATGAAGAACGGACGATTTAGCGATGCGCAGATTATGGCTGTGTTGAGGCAGGCGGAGGGCGGTGTGCCGGTCTCTGATCTGTGCCGGGAGCACGGGATGAGCAGTGCCAGCTTTTACAAATCGCGGGCCAAATTTGGCGGTATGGACGCGTCGCTTATCGCAGAGATGAAGGACATGGCCGAGCAGAACCGCCGCCTCAAGAAGATGTATGCGGAGATGAGCATGCAGAATGAGTTGCTCAAGGAAGCCCTCGGAAAAAAGTCTTGAGGCCGTCTCATCGACGAGAGATGGCCATGAAGGTGGTGGCGGTGCATGGGGTCAGTGTCGCGCTGGCGTGCCGCACGTTCCAGATCAGTGAGACCTGCTATCGCTACAGTCCAACGCTGAGTACCGAGAACGAGGAGATCGCCGATTGGCTGGAGCGTCTTACCACGAACAAACGCAACTGGGGCTTTGGTCTGTGTTTTCTGTATCTGCGCAATGTGCTGCGTATTCCGGGGTGATCCGGCCACCTGTACCGATAGCATCCGGCCACCCATACCGATTTGATCCGGCCATGGATTCCGGGGCATCCGGCCACCCCTATTTTGACACGATTTAAGCGACTGCGAGGCGATCTGTAGCAGGGCTACTCTGGCGTTCATTTGAATGAGAGAGAGCCCAATGAAGAGATTGCCAATGCGGAAGATACGGGAAGCTTTGCGGCTTCGATCAGATGGATTTTCAGGACGCCGTGTTGCGCAAAGCCTGTCGGTGGGCCGCGCGACGATATCGGAGTATTTTCGGCGCGCCGATGTTGAAGGCTTGAGCTGGCCTCT
>NZ_FOMW01000001.1 GCF_900112755.1 Sulfitobacter brevis
CTCTCGTCGATGAGACGGCCTCAAGACTTTTTTCCGAGGGCTTCCTTGAGCAACTCATTCTGCATGCTCATCTCCGCATACATCTTCTTGAGGCGGCGGTTCTGCTCGGCCATGTCCTTCATCTCTACGATGAGCGACGCGTCCATACCGCCAAATTTGGCCCGCCATTTGTAAAAGCTGGCACTGCTCATCCCATGCTCCCGGCAAAGCTCAGAGACCGGCACACCGCCCTCCGCCTGCTTCAACACAGCCATGATCTGCGCATCGCTAAATCGTCCGTTCTTCATCGTAAATCTCCTCAGATATCTTGCCGAGAAAATTCTACTTTTGAACACCACTAATTTTAGGGGGGATTACCTGCGGAGCTGAAACCTAAGGTAATCGCTCTTTTTGACTCAACTTATACGAGAAGAGCTTCACAAGGTCTGTCGGCAGGATCAATGGCTTTTTACCTCCTAAAGCTCCATTCTGCTGGGCTTCCTGTTTCAAAAAACAAAGCCGCCCATTTGGCTTCAAAGCTGGCGCTCCGAAATTTACAGGCAAGAGGGTTGGGAATGAAAACAGGGCCGAAGCGTATCCTCGCGAATTTTCGTGAATACGCTCACGTGAGCCATTATTGGGCTGCAAAACTTGTTACAACTACTCCTGAGGCCCGAATGAGCTTCAAATCTGCTCATCCCCATTTTAATAGAATTGAAATCGCATTGTGGAGCATGATCCAATTCCTTGCTTGGGCAGAGCAATTTCGTGCAGATTTAGTCAGGATTCCGCATCTAGAAGCTGCTAGCTGGGGTATGCGGCCTCGACTTTTGATCCACTGTTCACAGCAGTACGTGCCACTCGCCACTCCGCCAGACGCTCTTCTGGCAGAGCTTGCCGATTATCAAAATCCAAATATGGGACCCTTGAAATAGGCCCCACGACATAGAGTATTTAAGCGCCCATCTCAGTGCACAGAAGCAACCTATGGAGACTTACTGTGCGCTATCTTTCCTTTCGCGAACTTCAAGCCAAACTCGGCGGACGTGGACGCACCACGATATATAAAGACTGCGAGTTAGGCCGCTTGCCTAAACCTGTCAAAATCGGCTCACGTCTCTACTGGAACGAAGCCGAGATCGACGCAACCCTTCAAGCAAATGCTGAATAACTTCACCCCCCGCCATGCAAAGCGCATGGGCGGTGGGTGGAGCGTCTTCCTTGGACGGAATGTCTCCACTCTACGCCCAGCGCCTTGCGGCATCAACTGCAAGGATGACACCATGTCAGACGACCAATTTTACTCTGGAAAGACACAAATAGCTTGGGCATGCCAAGCGCTTTTGGATGGTCGAAAAATTAGCCACCGCTCCGAAATAAACGAAGCGCACGGATGGCGTCTTGGCGCGATTATCTGCCGCCTTAAGCACGAGTTTGGCTGGCCAATTGATAAGGAGCGCGGCGCTGGAAACGTCGCGTACTACTTCCTTATAGCGGACGCCGATCTGGCTAATCTGCGGTTCCCTAGATCTGCAAGGACAGCGGCAAAGCGGGAGGCTGCGGAATGACCCGGCTTCGTATCGCCCGCTTGCGCCACCGCTTCGGCATGTCCCCGTCCCAAGCCCGTCTTTATGCGGAACTGTTCTTTGGAGGGATTGGCGATGATTGAGCGATATCGCATCACCCCCAAAGGCCAGGCTTGGCACATCATGGCTCGCAAGGGCGCTGGAACCGCAACAGACGCCGCATGGATAAGCTTGGGCGGTTGCCCCAGCCAAATCATTGCGGTGCGCGTCTATCTGGCGCTTACCGCACGTGGGGGCCGCTGATGGCAGCCAAACCCTACAAGGGCCATAAGAAGGGGGCTGGGCGTCATGTCCAGCTCCCCGAATGGGTACAGGCGTCCGAGGCATGGGCAACGCTCAAACCCGGCCCACGCGCGCTCTACGTCGAACTGAAGCGGCGGTTTAATGGCGGCAACAACGGGCGCATCATTCTCAGTCACCGTGACGCTGGCAAGGCACTTGGCGTCCATCGCAATACGGTTGGGCCGTGGTTTGATACATTGGAGGAACGCGGCTTCATCCGTATGACACAAGCCCCGCACCTTGGACCGTCCGGCGTTGGTCAGACTGCACATTGGGCATTGGAGGAATTGCCAACGGACAATCTAAAATCTGCTCCAAAAGGTTTCATGACATGGCGGCAAAAACAGAATCCTCGCACAAAAAACAGGACAGGGTGTCACATAAATCAGGACAGTAATGGCCCAGCGTCCCCCAATCCGTGCCCAACCGTCCTGAAAATTGTGACGGGATAGGCCGGGTTGCGGTTTTGCGCGGCACGGAAAACAGGACATATCTACATCTAGCCAAGGGCAGGAACACATGACCAGTAAGAAACTAGAGGACAAGAGCACGTTGGGCATCAAGATGGGTGGCAACAATGAGGAAGGTCAGAACCTAACTCTCACACAAGCCGACACCCTCAAGACCTTGTTTGGAACGGTGCATGATGAAATTGCCAATGGGCTTTTCCGGCATTGCATCAAAGCGCTTAAATCAGACGAAGCCAGCGATGAATTTAGCGGGAACGATGAACGCATGTTCATGGTGGCTGCAATTTCGGAAATCAAACCCCGCGATGGGGTCGAACGCATGTTGGCCGTGCAGATGGCGGCAACCCATGTTGCATTGATCCGTTCTGGGCGATGGATGGCGAATGCAAGCAACCTTGAACAGGTAAAGGCCCACACGACAGGCTATAACAAGCTGGCCCGCACATATTCATTGCAAATGGAGGCGCTACGCAAACACCGCAACGGAGGCAAACAGACCGTCACGGTGCAGCACGTCAACGTAGAGGGTGGAGGACAGGCTATTGTGGGCAATGTCCAGACGGGGGAGGGTCGCACATGAAAAGTGACGCCAACCCCATGCAAAGGGCGCACCAGTCACCGCGATGCACTGCCCACTCGAAGCGCTCCGGTTTTCTATGCAAAAATCCTGCCGTCAGAGGCTGGCGCGTCTGTCGGATGCATGGCGCTGGCGGTGGTCAGCCATCCGGCAACAAACATCCATCGTGGAAGCACGGTTTGCGCTCAATGGAATGGGCGAAGATGCACAAGAAAATTAACAAATTTGTGAGAGAGATGCAGCGAAAAAACTAGGTTCTATGAAGCCTAAGGTCAGTGGCCACCAGTCACAGGCGCAGAGCATTGTTGCTCACTTGATACTAACCGGATGCGTCGCCAACGGGCCTTAACGCACGGCAGGCTGGGCAATTGGTGTGTGGACGCGGGACGGCGACGAAACATCGCGCATAACATACCAAGCGCAAGAGGGGCGCATAGGGTCACAAAAAGGTTCTATTTCGGCCCGATGGACGCCTTTCAATAAAATTAGAGTTAAGCCTCGAAAGCACTGCTAAACCGTAGCTTGAGGCCGCGCTAATGGATGAACTCGCTGATATTCTGCACACAGATGCGATACGCATGCGGTACTTCAAGGGAAGTACTGACAAGCTAATTGTCGTGTTTTGTGGCGTGGGGACTCAACGTAGCCAACCCCCACCGATTGAAATGTTCGCGTCTGCCACTCAGGGTGCACAACACCACGCGCTGTTTGTAACAGATGCGAGTCGATGTTGGCTGAACACGCCCGGTTTTGACGTTCAGATCGCATCCGCAGTACAACGCGTCGCGGCGCGAATTCTACCATCTAAAGTGACGCTCATCGGTAATTCGATGGGGGGCACTATGGCCCTGCTATTGTCGAATATGATTCCATGCGACTCTGTTTTAGCCTTCGCGCCGCAGTTTTCGGTGCACCCAGAAATTGTTCCCGAAGAACTGAGGTGGAGTTATTTCAGAAATAAGATTGAAAGATTTAGCTATCCTCAGATCGACGAGCTAGATCCACAATCAAGAACAATTCAAATCGTGCATGGTGACAGCCCTGACGAGCTCGTTCACGCGCTGCGCTTCCCGCAATTACAGCGCCTGCGCCACTATATCGTCCCTGGGACAGACCATCATTTGATTAAAAAGCTCAAGACTGACGGCGCACTGACGACCTTGGTAAAACATGCAATCAATCAGCGACCCGGTCGGTTTCGTGGAGCCATGCAAAAACACGGGGCTATGTTTCGCTCTGAGTATGAAGCGCAGCACCCGTTTGCCTTGGACAATGTCGCGCTGCGCCTCACTGGGTAGCAAAATTGGCATACCTTCGCAGCGCAGAAGAGCGTGTGATGTTTTTCGACTAAGGGGAAGCGCTTTGCAGGCAAGCAAACACTGCCAGCCCCTTCGAAGTCATCGACTTAGCATGGCACAGAGCAAGCGAAGACCCTGAGAGAAAATGTCTGCGCAATAATAAATTGCTACTTGGCCGGAAACATCGCTTTAATCAAGCAACGGCATTGATGAAGGAAACCCCATGAAGATCGAAGACTTAGCCACCACATGTTTGCTAATTTGCGTCGGGTTTGGAGCGCCCGCGCTGGCACAGTCACTCGAGGAATGGGGCGCTTCTGAATACTGGGATGTGATGATCGATCCCACCTTAGGGGACGGCTGTTTAATCCAGTCCGAATTTGATGACGGATCAGTAGTGCGCATCGGCTTTGACCGTACCGAAGGCACTGGCTATGTCACAGCTTTCAACATGTCATGGGGCGATATTGTAGAAGGCCAATTATATCCGGTTCTTTTCTCGCTCGATGGTGAAGATTACGAGGCCGATGCGACTGGAATATATTTGGATGATGTACCCGGTGCCGACATCGCCTTCGACAGCACTGACTTTCTGTTCGACATCGCGAGAAAGTACACGATGACATTATACACCGAAGAAGGTGAAGTGATGTCAATCGACCTCACAGGCAGCTATCAGGCATTGGAAGCCGCGATTGAATGCCAAGACGAGCAGGGCTGACCAGTACCTCAACAATTTTTGTATACAGGACTAGAAGTAATGAAACTATTCAACGTTTTAGCGGTCACCCTTACGCTTGTCGGCGCTCAGGCGGCGACTGCGGGACCAGTTGGTATTTACGATGTTGTCGGCGCTAATCCAGGCGATGGTACGGCGTATGAAGGCGCTGTCGCTATCAAGGAAAATGGTGCCACCTACACGGTACTTTGGAAAATTGGCGAAGAGGAGTATATCGGCACCGCAATCGGAGCCGCAAACCTCAAAGGGTCAACAATATTCGGTGAGGCCGGAGAGAATGACACGGCACTCGCAGTCTCTTATAGATCAGGTGAAAGTTTCGGATTGGCGCTGTTTGTAGAGCAAGAAAACGGACATTGGAACGGGATATGGACGTATGCCGGCTCCGACTCCATCGGCTCCGAAACATGGACCCCACAGTGAAAATTACTTTGCAAGTTCGTTCGCGAAGAATGCGAAATTATTAAATAAGCAACTGGCAACAAGCTGATGCGATAGTTCGGATCTCTCGTACTTCATGCCATTGAGTGGGACGAGGAAAATCTTCTCCGCGCCAGTGATGTAAGTCGTCGGCATTAGGGAAGGCTCGTTACCATGTCTTTTCTGCGAAAAGTGCTGACTTTCTCGCCGCCATTGTAAGAGCATTGCCTATGTAAGCCAATCAGAGGCTCGCTATGACCGTATGTTACGGCAGGCGAATAAGCTGCGCATGGCGCTGGGCGGCGAACCCGGCACGGCGAATGGGATATTACATAAGCCAAAGGGCATGTGGCAACGCACCTGCCAGCGTAAACGGTTTTTGAATGAATAGTACGAGAACTAAGCAGACAATGCCTTCATAGCAAAATTTGCATACCTTCTCAGCGCGGAAGAACTTGAGATGTTTTTCGACTAGACCATGCGCCGCCTCATGGCGGTCCTAAAACCTGGTCACGCTAACCCCGCATCATTAAGGACACGACTGCCAACCACCTCTAGGCGTTAGCAGTACTCCCTGAGTTGGGAAGACTTGCCGCGTCAATTGCTGGCGACAAACCGGCGCTTTTCTGATACCATTAGTTCATGAAAACGCACTTCTTCAGATTCGTACTTTTCTTGTTTTTCATTCTGTTGCCTAGAACAGGGTTTGCCGCTGAGATCGAACCTTTCGTAGGCTCATATGCCGGACAAGTTGTTTCAGAATCGGACGGAAAATCTCTCCAACGGGATCTAAACGTCGTGATCGAAGCGACGAAAACGGGATTCGTCCTTACTTGGACGACCAATATCCTCAAAAGCGATGGCCGAACCAAGGACAGAACTTATAAAGTCGAGTTCACTCCTAGTAAGCGCGCAAGCATCTACGAATCTTCGATGAAGAAAGACTTGTTTGGAAATGGTGTGCCATTAGACCCGATGGCGGGAGAGCCATTTGTATGGGCACGGGTAGCGGGGGACACACTTTCAGTTTTCTCCCTCTTTATAGACGAAGTTGGTGAGTACGAAATTCAGGAGTACCACCGCACCTTGGTAGATGCAGGACTGGAGTTAGTCTTCGAAAGGACGCGCAACGGGAAATCTGAGAAAGCTATCAGAACCATCCTTTTACGTCAGGATTGATCGCAGCATATCTATCTGGAGCCTCAGCCTTAAAGCGGGGCCTCATTGATTTTATAGAGCGCAACTATCCGTTGGCCGAACCAATCATCAAATTGCCAAAGGGGGACGCTAAGGGGGACTTAAAATACCCAGCAAGCCCTAAGCCATTGAAAGTAGAAGAGTTTTTTAATAAAATTGGTGCGGTCGGAGAGACTCGAACTCTCACGGGTGTTACCCCACAGCGACCTCAACGCTGCGCGTCTACCATTCCGCCACGACCGCACGCCATGGATGGTAGGCGCGGTTTAGTGAAACTTTGCAGGGTTGTGAAGAGGTAATCGGCAACAAAAAAGCGCTGCGCGAAAACAAGTTGTGGATTGGTGGTTTGCTACGGTGCTCAAGCTGTTTTCTAGGCCGAGAGTTTAGGGATCAACATTTTGATAAAAGGGGTGCTCTAGACGTTTGCACACGTCACGCCCGGTGGTCTGGCGTGCTCCCCATCGTTCGATCCGCTGAGCACAAACCATATATGAACTCGAATCAGCGATTCTGCCCAAACTGCTCCCTCACCAATGAACTCTTCCCCCTCCTCCGAACCGTGACCGTCGGCCATACCCTGTGCACGCCCTCTTGCCGCTCTGCCCCGCCACGCCTAAACCGCTCTCATGGTAGAATGGATCACAACAGACGGGCTGACCGATTATCGCACTGCCGAGGCTTGGATGGAGGCGCGTGCCACTGCGATTGCGGCGGGCGAAGCCCAGGAGTGTATCTGGTTGGTCGAGCACCCGCCTCTTTATACGGCGGGCACGTCGGCGCGAGACGCTGATCTGGTCGATCCAGATCGCTTCCCCGTGCATCCGACACGGCGCGGCGGGCAGTATACCTATCACGGGCCGGGACAACGGGTCGTTTATGTGATGCTCGACGTTGGCGCACGCGGGCGCGATGTGCGCTGTTTTGTGCGCCAGCTTGAGGCTTGGGTGATTGCGACGCTCGCACAGTTCAATCTGCGCGGTGAAATACGCGCCGGACGGGTCGGTGTATGGGTGCAGCGCCCCGACAAGCCGCGCGGGCCGGACGGCGCGATTGGCGAAGATAAAATTGCCGCCATCGGCATCCGGCTGCGCAAGTGGGTAAGCTTTCACGGCATCAGCATAAATGTGGAGCCAGATTTGAGCCACTTCAGCGGAATTGTACCCTGTGGAATCACTGACCACGGCGTTACGTCACTGGTCGATATGGGGCTTCCGGTCACGATGGACGATGTCGACGTGACACTGCGCGCCACGTTTGATGAGGTTTTCGGTCAAAGTCTGAGTGGAAGCTGTAAGATCTCTACGTAAATCCGTTCAAGTTGACGGATCAGAGCGGGGTCGAGCGCAGCGGCGGTTGCCACGTCCATCGCCTCGAATGTCGCGCAGCCTGAAGGATGCATCGGGCAGTCTTTCTCTGGCAATGGCGCGAACAGGGCCGTAAACGCAGACGCATGAATATCGGCTGCGGTGAGCCAGTCCCCAATCAACCCGCGCCCACCGATCGCTTCAAGCCGCTTCGATGCTGCCCGGCCAGACCTGCGGCCACCTGTTGAGCACGACGGCACCATCCCAGCCCGTCGCGGCCTGCAAACGGATGCACCACAGCGCGCACCTCGTCGGCATGATCTTGGGGAACCAAGGCAGGTTCTGGCGCGATGCGTTCGGCCAGTGCGAGCATATCCAGCGCCGTGTTCACGGGTGCCTCGCCTTGCCAAAATGCCACAGGGCCGATGGTCTGTCCTGCCCAAGTGGCGTGAACCGGATCACGCGGATCAAGATAAACCGCGAGCCAATCAACGCCTTTGGCGTGGAAAATCCTCTTCGCGGCCTCGACCCACGGGCTGGGCACACCCGAGACCACGAACATGCGCAAGCCCTGTGCCGCTTGCGCCTTTTGGGTCGTCACGTATTCAAATGCCCTGGCATCCTCCCGCTTTTCGCATCCTGCATTTGGCTCCACCATGGGCACAAGGCCCAAGATGCGGCAAAATAACCTGCCCCTGCGACCTATCCGCCCATTGCCCCCCGCGCAGTGACCCTCTAAAACAAGCGGGACTTCGCATCGCGCGTGCCATCAGGCGTGGTGTTTTCAATTTTTACCCAGGAGGCACCGCATGGCAGACGCAGCCATCCACGGCCATGACCACCACGACGAGCGCGGGTTCTTTACCCGCTGGTTCATGTCCACCAACCACAAAGACATCGGGATACTTTACCTGTTTGTCTCAGCTTTCGCTGGCTTCATTTCGGTCGCCTTCACCGTTTATATGCGGTTGGAGCTGATGAACCCCGGCGTGCAATACATGTGTATGGAAGGCGCGCGTTTGATCGCCGACAACTCTGCACTATGTACGCCTAACGGACATCTCTGGAACGTGCTGATCACCGGCCACGGCATCTTGATGATGTTCTTTGTGGTGATTCCGGCGCTTTTCGGCGGTTTCGGCAACTACTTCATGCCGCTCCAGATCGGTGCGCCCGATATGGCGTTCCCGCGGATGAACAACCTCAGCTTCTGGCTTTATGTCGGCGGTACTGCGCTGGCGGTCTGCTCGCTGCTGGCACCGGGTGGCAACGGCCAGCTTGGTTCTGGTGTGGGTTGGGTACTTTACCCGCCGCTCAGCGTTAAAGAAGCCGGTATGTCGATGGATTTCGCGATCTTCGCGGTCCACGTCTCGGGTGCTTCTTCGATCTTGGGCGCGATCAACATGATCACCACCTTCCTGAACATGCGTGCCCCTGGCATGACCCTGTTCAAGGTGCCGCTGTTCGCATGGTCGATCTTCGTCACCGCTTGGCTGATCCTTTTGTCTCTGCCGGTTCTGGCGGGCGCGATCACCATGCTTTTGATGGACCGCAACTTCGGGTTTGCCTTCTTTGACCCCGCAGGCGGCGGCGATCCGGTGCTGTACCAGCACATCCTGTGGTTCTTTGGCCACCCCGAAGTCTACATCATCATCCTGCCCGGCTTTGGCATCATCAGCCACGTCATCGCGACCTTCTCGCGCAAACCGATCTTTGGCTACTTGCCAATGGTCTGGGCGATCATCGCGATCGGTGCATTGGGCTTCGTTGTCTGGGCGCACCACATGTATACGGTGGGCATGTCGCTGAACCAGCAGGCCTACTTTATGTTGGCTACAATGGTCATCGCGGTGCCGACTGGCGTTAAGGTGTTCAGCTGGATCGCGACGATGTGGGGCGGCTCGGTCGAGTTCAAGACGCCGATGCTCTGGGCCTTTGGCTTCCTGTTCCTCTTCACCGTTGGCGGCGTGACCGGCATCGTGTTGAGCCAGGCCGCTGTGGACCGCGCCTATCATGACACTTACTATGTCGTGGCGCACTTCCATTATGTGATGAGCCTTGGTGCCGTGTTCGCGATCTTCGCGGGGATCTACTTCTACTTCCCCAAGATGACCGGCAAGATGTACCCTGAATGGGCAGGCAAACTGCACTTCTGGGCGATGTTCATCGGCGCCAACCTGACCTTCTTCCCACAGCACTTCTTGGGCCGTCAGGGCATGCCACGCCGCTACATCGACTACCCAGAGGCGTTTGCTTACTGGAACCAGTGGTCCTCGATCGGTGCCTTCCTCAGCTTTGCGTCCTTCGTGTTCTTCATCGGCGTGATGTTCTATGCGCTGACACGCGGCCCACGGGTCACGGCGAACAACCCGTGGAACGAGTATGCGGATACGCTGGAATGGACACTGCCCAGCCCGCCGCCAGAGCACACGTTCGAGATCCTTCCAAAGCAGGAAGACTGGGACAAGATGCCGAGCCACTAAGACGCAGTACTCTCAAACATGATAAAAGGCCCCGACTTTGGTTGGGGCCTTTTGCGTTGGAGGGGCGGGCACACACCGCCCACTCTCGCATCATAGCCGTCGCCAGTGCCCCGATGCTTCGCTAGGCTTGGTGTATGATTGCCCCCTACCCAAAGGCCCAGCCATGTCCCTGACCGTTACCCCGATCTATGCAGCCCTGCTTGTGGCGCTGTTTTTGTATCTCACATTTCGGGTGATCGCCTATCGCCGCGCCAATACCCTCTCACTGGGGGATTACGGCGATAAGAATTTGCTTAAACGAATGCGTGCGCAGGCGAACTTTATCGAAGTGACACCGCTGGCCTTGATCCTGCTTTTGATCAGCGAGCTTCAGGGCGCACCCGCGCTTGCGTTACACATCCTTGGCCTGTTGCTACTAGCCGGACGGCTGCTTCATGCCCTCGGCTTCGCCGCTACCCCGCAAAAGATTTTCCTGCGCCAGCTTGGGATGCTGCTGAACATGGTGATGCTGGTCTTTGCTGCATTGGGTATTTTGGCTCACGCGCTGCTCTAAAAATCGGCCAATGCATTTTTTTTACATCTGGTCACATTTCCCTCTTGCGGCTCGCGGCTGCTATGGGTATTTCGGCCTCACCAAAGGAAGCGGGCGTAGCTCAGGGGTAGAGCATAACCTTGCCAAGGTTAGGGTCGGGCGTTCGAATCGCCTCGCCCGCTCCAATTGGACCAGTTCACCCGACTGGTATGCGACAAGACCGCTTCGGCGGTCTTTTTGCTTTTTAATCACACCTCTTGCCTATTTCCGTCCCCTCAGCGGACCTCCGCCGCAACCCCTCGCAATCGAGAGATTTTAAGTTAAATTCGCAACTGAAAGTTGCAGTTGGTCATACTTTGGTCCGAATTGGATGCGTAAATCTTAACAACCGAACGATAAGGATGGGTACGGGGCGCCCACTGTATGACTAAACGAGGTTTATGATGAGAATACTTGCCGTTGATGACGACCCGCTGATCCTGGAGCTGCTGCCCGTCGTCTTTCGGCAGGCCGATTTTCCGCAAATTTCTGTCGCAAGTTCGGGCGCGGCTGCCCTTGAGTTGCTGAACGATCCTGACGAGCATTTCGACTGTCTGCTACTCGACATTGAAATGCCCGAAATGACCGGGATCATCCTGTGCGAGCGTATTCGCCAGCTCAGCAAATACCGGAGCACCCCGATCCTCATGCTGACCTCGGTCACGGATCACGCACGTGTTGAACGCGCCTTTGCCGCAGGTGCCAACGACTATATCTCCAAGCCTTTCGACGTAAAAGAGATCGCCACCCGTGTTCGTGTCGCCGAACGGATGGTCGCATCGGTTTCCAATGTCGCCCGCTTTGAAGGCACTGATGCAATACTCGCCGCAGGGCGCGGGCAGCACAACTTCGCCGTGGACATGCCGGTCGAACTGGCGAGTATTCCGCAGCTGATCCTGCCCTTCTCGCTTGGCAACTACCTGTCACAACTCGCCCGCAGCAAGATTGACGCCTGTCAGGTGTTCGCCGTGCATGTAGAAGCGATCGAAGACCTCTATACACAGAGTAACAGCCGTGAATTCGTCAGTGCGCTATCCAAAATTTCGCAAGCCATCATCCGCGTTGCGGACTATCCGCATATGTTGATGGCCTATAGCGGCAACGGCGTGTTCCTGTGCATCACCCAAGGTGTGACTGTACCAGACTGGCCCGGCATCGAAGAAGACATCTATGAGCTGCTACACGATGGCACCGCGCTCTTTGACGACGGTACAGCGATGAACCTTGATGTCTCCGTTGGTAACCCGATCACGCCCTTCGCAAGCCGGACCCAGCGTGTAAAGAAAACCTTCGAGCGGGCAATTGACCGCGCGATGATGCGCGGCAAAGCCAAACGCGCCCAGCGCCGCGTCGAGTAACCGGCTTTCGCACAAAAATCAGGCGGTGGGCGGAGGTGTATCTGATCGGTTATGCCCTGCCGACGTCCTGCCCGCGCAGCCTGTTAAGCTATCGCAGTGCTGCAGAACGGGCACCAATCTGCGGCAGCGCATTCGAACCAATCCATTTTGGATTATCGGCCGTGTCGCGCTGATGACAGATTAGTTGATCGGAAACTGTCGCAAGCACTGGGCCGCGTTGTTACGGTAATCCTGCAACGTGTCCTCAAGGTTGCGCCGATCCCGCATAACCTCCAAGGCTGCCTTCTTCTGGTTCCAAGTGCCGCTGACATGCCGCTCCAGAATCAGAAAAGTAATGCCCAGCATCACTTCCTTCTCCGCTTGACTGATCAAGGCTTCGCCATTCAACGCCACGGCCGTCAGCGCCAGGGTATTGGCGCAACGCAGTGCGGCAGCTTCCTCACCCGCATAGGTCCGCGCCGCCTGGGCTGTACTGCCCATCGACGCCACAATGGCTATCGCAAATGTGGCGCGACGCATCCTCAAAATACTTTGAAGGTCATTGTGGTCAGCGAGCGCTCAATGCCCTCGATATCCAGCAGGTTGTCGTTGATAAAGACGCCTACGTCCTCCCCCTTCGGGATATAAAGCTTCATCAACAGGTCATATTCGCCCGAGGTCGAATAGAGCTCCGAGTGGATTTCACGCAGCGCGATATTTTCGGCGACAATATAGGTGGTGCCGGGCTTGCAGCGAATTTGGATGAAGACGCAGGTACTCATGGAAAGGCCTCATATGTTCTGCCTTTACGGTGACATATGGGGGTATGCGCCGCAATCCCTGTTCGGCAGCACGCTCGCCCCCTCGGCGCAGTCCGCCCTCCCCTTTGCCGGCATACACCAACCCTTGGCCTAAACGCCGGCGCTGCTATAAGGGCGCCAACAGACACCGAAAGGACCATGCCCCATGCGCAGCGCCAGCCTGACCCGCACCACGGCCGAAACCGATGTGCACGTCGAGATTAACCTCGACGGTACCGGCACCTACGACAACCAGACCGGCGTGGGGTTCTTTGATCACATGCTGGATCAACTGGCCCGCCACGCGCTGATGGATTTGAAAATAACCGCCACAGGCGATCTGCACATCGATGATCACCACACGATCGAAGACGTCGGCATCACACTCGGTCAGGCGCTCAGCAAGGCATTGGGCGACAAGCGCGGTATCCGCCGCTACGGGTCGTGCTTGCTGCCAATGGATGACGCATTAGTACGCTGTGCGCTTGACCTTTCGGGCCGCCCCTTCCTGATCTGGAACGTGACAATACCGACAGATCGCATTGGTGGCTTTGATACGGAACTGGTGCGCGAGTTTTTCCAGGCGCTCTCCACTCACGGCGGCATCACCCTGCACGTCGATATGCTGCACGGGCTGAACAGCCATCATATTGCCGAGGCCACGTTCAAATCGGTCGCCCGCGCCCTGCGCGACGCGCTGGAGCCTGATCCACGCACCGCCGATAGCATCCCGTCAACCAAGGGCGCGTTGTAACCCCATGCTGACAGCGATCATCGACTACGAATCCGGGAACTTGCACTCGGCACAAAAGGCTTTTGAGCGGATGGCGCGCGAAACCGGCACCGGCGAGGTGATCGTCACCGCGCGGGCCGCTGACGTGGCCCGGGCCGACCGGCTCGTCCTCCCCGGCGACGGCGCTTTTCCTGCTTGCATGGCGGCGCTGAAAGGTGCGGGCGGGCTTTACGATGCGATGGTCGAAGCGGTCGAGGTCAAAGGCCGCCCGTTCCTTGGCATATGCGTGGGTATGCAACTTATGGCGACGATGGGGCGCGAATACAGCAACACCGCCGGTCTGGGCTGGATCGGCGGCGAGGTCACACGGATCATGCCGGGCGAACCCGCGCTCAAGGTCCCGCATATGGGGTGGAACGACCTCGTGATTGATCACCCGCATGCTGTATTTGACGGAATTGCCACCGGTGATCACACTTACTTCGTGCACTCCTACCACATGGCAGTGACCGATCCGGCCGAGCGGTTGGCCCATGTCGACTATGGGGGCGATGTCACCGCCATAATCGGGCGTGACACGATGATCGGCATGCAATTCCACCCCGAGAAGAGCCAGACAACCGGCCTCAAGATGATTGCCAACTTTCTGGCGTGGAAACCTTAACGCAGCCGCGTCCAGACTGCATCGCGGCAAGCCCCCGCGTCACATCCGCGAAGCCAAAGCTTGTTGCCCTGCACCTTGAGATTCACCGGTACTGCCTTGCCCCGGACGGGCTCTCTGAACTGGCCCGCATAGCTGCCATCAGGCTGCGGTTTGAGGTCCCACATTACTTTGCTGCCGACCACGCTTGAAGGCGTGTCATAGCCGCGCCGGTCTTTGGCGCGCTCCACCATACCGCAAAGCGAAGCGCCGCAAGCACGAGTGCGCACATGAACAACAAGCCCCGAATCATCTGGCGCAGACCGCCAAAGGCCAACCGGCATATCGCTTTGCGCCTGCGCCATTGTGGCGAAAGTTGAAGCTAAGCATATAGAGATAAAAGGCTTTATCGAAAACATCCGCATCACTCCCCCAAGCGATACTTATGCCCCGAAGGCGTCGGGCTAATCCCGAACGCCCAAAAAGGGCGCATGCGTTAAAATACGCCTGCGCCCTCTTTTAATCAAATGATATCTATTCCGGCCCCGTGAAGGTTACTGAATGCGTTGCCATGTCTGCTTGGAGCAGATCAGCCCGCCCGCGACGCAACCTGACAACTTAAGGGAGTTACCCGAGACATTCATCTTACCGATGTAAATCTTGCCATTGGAGGGCCGCCAGACCTTGCCCGCGTAGGCGCCATCGCCGGAGGGGGCCATGTCGATGACCAGCGTCTTGCCGATGTTGGGCGACTTATATTCGCCGCTGTCATTGAACGTGCGCGCGATGGTGCCGCAAACCGCGCCGCCACAGGGGGCCATTTTAACGTGCGCATAGGCACCGTCGTCAACCTGCGTCTGCCACGTGCCAACCGCAGGGTCAGCCGCCATCGCGGCCCCTGCCATACCAAAACCCAATACAGCAGCAGTCAAAAACTTTTTCATAGCGATCCTCCCGATCTCTGATGCGCCCAACTTGGTCTATCTGCCCTGCGTCGGGCAAGCTTGACCTTAGGTCGCGTTGCAAATCGTGACGCAACGTGCATAACCGCGCCAAACATCCCAGCCAAAGGCCCGATCATGATCCTGTACCCCGCCATCGACCTCAAAGACGGACAGGCCGTGCGCCTAGTGCGCGGCGACATGGACCAAGCCACCGTGTTCAGCGATGACCCCGCCGCACAGGCCCGCGCTTTCGTAGAGGCGGGCTGCGAATGGCTGCACCTTGTCGACCTCAACGGGGCCTTTGCCGGTGAGCCTGTGAACGCCGCCCCTGTCGAGGCAATCCTCAAAGCCTGCAGGGTCCCTGCCCAACTCGGCGGCGGCATCCGCGACATGGCGACCATTGAACGCTGGCTCGACAAAGGTCTGGCACGGGTCATCCTCGGCACCGTCGCGGTGGAGAACCCTGCCCTCGTCCGCGAAGCCGCAGCAGCCTTCCCCGGTCACGTGGCTGTCGGTATTGATGCCCGCAATGGTCTGGTCGCCACCAAGGGCTGGGCCGACCAAACGGATGTCAAAGTCACCGACCTCGCCCGTTCTTTCGAGGACGCAGGCGTCGCCGCGATCATCTACACCGACATCGACCGTGACGGCGCGATGGGCGGCCCGAATGTCTCCGCCACTGCGGCCCTCGCAAAGGCCGTCAGCATTCCGGTGATTGCCTCCGGTGGGGTTTCTTCGCTCGATGATCTCATCGCCCTGCGTGATACCGGCGTCATCGAAGGCGCAATCTCGGGCCGCGCCCTATATGATGGTGCGATCGACCTTGGCGCCGCCCTCACAGCCCTGCGCAGCTAACCGCATTTTGCCGATCCGCGCGGGCCATGACAACCCGCGCCGCTTGCCACCCTCACCGCCGGAGCCTAGACAGTCCCCATGCTGAAAACCCGCATCATCCCCTGTCTCGATGTCGCCGATGGCCGCGTCGTCAAAGGCGTGAACTTTGTTGGCCTGCGCGACGCTGGTGATCCGGTCGATGCCGCCATCGCCTATGACGCTGCTGGCGCCGACGAACTGTGCTTTCTCGACATCCATGCCACCCATGAAAACCGTGGCACGATGTTCGATCTGGTGCGCCGCACGGCCGAGCATTGCTACATCCCGCTCACCGTGGGCGGCGGCGTGCGCACCTCGGCAGACGTGCGGGCGCTCCTGCTCGCGGGGGCCGATAAGGTCAGCTTTAACTCCGCCGCTGTGGCCGACCCCGACGTTATCGCCCGCGCCGCCGACCAGTTCGGCAGCCAATGCATCGTCTGCGCCATCGACGCCAAAACCGTCAGCCCCGGCAAATGGGAAATCTTCACCCACGGTGGCCGCAAACCAACCGGCATCGACGCCGTAGAATTCGCCCGCCTTGTCACCGCAAAAGGTGCCGGAGAAATCCTGCTCACCTCGATGGACCGCGATGGCACCCGCGCCGGTTTCAACTTGCCCCTAACCCGCGCGATCAGCGATGCGGTCAAGGTGCCAGTCATTGCCTCGGGCGGTGTCGGCACACTTGATCACCTCGTCGACGGCGTCCTCGAAGGCGGCGCTTCTGCCGTGCTCGCGGCGTCGATCTTCCACTTTGGCGAGTTCACCGTGGCACAGGCCAAGGCCCATATGGCCGCCGCCGGCATCCCCGTGAGGCTCTCATGACCCTAGAAGACCTTTATGCCACAATCCTTGCCCGCAAATCCGCCGATCCCGACAGCAGCTGGACCGCGCAACTCCTCGCCAAAGGTCCCGAGAAATGTGCCAAAAAATTCGGTGAAGAAGCCATCGAGGCCATCATCGAAGCGGTAAAAGGCGATCAAGACGCCCTGTGTTCTGAGGCCGCAGACGTGCTCTACCACCTTCTGGTGATGCTCGCTGCCCGCGACGTATCCTTGCAATCGGTCCTCGACGAACTCGACCGCCGCCAGACCCGCTCAGGACTGCAAGAAAAAGCGGCGCGTTAACGCTCTTTCTGGCCGGAGATATTCTGTGGGAAGTTTGAAGCCGCAAAGCCCTCTCATCCAGGCATCACAACTTGCTCGAAATCCGCCCAGTCGCGAATCCCCCCATCCGCAATTCCCCGAACAGACGCTGATATTCAATCTTGGGGCAGCGGCCCTCAATCACGGTGACCCCACGCGCTTCTGCCACAGCAGCAGCTTGCGGGTGCCGCACGCCGATCTGCATCCAGATCGTCTGCAATTCGGGAAATGTGGCCAAAGCCTCGTCGACAATTTCCGGCACCGCATCGGACCTGCGGAAAATATCCACCATGTCTACAGATCCCTCGATCTCGCTCAAAGAGGCGCAGATTTTCTTGTCAAACAGCGTCTCGCCCGCGTGCATCGGGTTCACCGGCACAACGTCAAAGCCCTTCAGCCCCAAATACCGCGCGACAAAATAGCTTGGCCGCACAGGGTTCATCGACACGCCGACCACTGCGATCCGCTTGGTCTGCTCAAAAATCAACCTGAAAAGACTGTCCGGATAGCTCATCGCCCGCCCCTGTGCTGTACTGCCATACCCTAGCGCGGCACTGCGGCAGAAAAAAGCGCCCCGTGGTGAAAACCAGGGGCGCAAAGGTATGGAACGAGGGACAGTAAATACGGCAGACCGGACGTTCCAGTTCCGGTGCCTTGCAATGAAGGTAATCACCAGCGTCGCCAATCAAAGAGGCAGCCCCGAAAAGACGATGAAACCGGCCATAATCAGCCTATTCTGGCGACATCCCGCCACAAACAGCCTGCTTTCAGTCAAAGATATCTTCGACGAAGTCGAAAGCCTCTTCCAACAGGTCGCGATACCACGGCTTGCGTTTGCGCGGTTTCGCGTAGCTCTGGTGGCGTTTCGCCGCTTTAACGGGGATCGTAGCGCGCCCTCGCTGCGGCCTCTGATGCGTCACTGCTGCGGGCCGCGCCTCCTCCACCCGAAGTGCCTTGAACTGGCTCAGCGGTGCGCCACAACTGGCACAGGCCAGCATGTGCCGGCCTCGGTCCAGTTGCAGAATCGTCTTGCTGCCACAATGGCAACAGGTCGCGATCTTGGTCGGATAGGCGATAGCAGCAGCCCCTCTTAGCTATGGTTGCGCGATGCATATAGGGCGATCGCCGCCGCGTTCGAGACATTGAGCGAGCCAAACCGCCCCGATGCGTCAATCCGTACCAAATGATCGACGGTTTCTTTGGTTTTCTCGCGCAGACCCGGCCCTTCAGCCCCCAAAACCAGTGCCACAGGGCGATCACGCCGACCCTCAACGGCAGTTTCGATACTCATCTCGGCCTCGCCGTCGAGCCCGAGCACCACATAGCCCATTTGTTGCAAGCTGGTGATCGCATCCGAAAGGTTACGCACCCGCAGATAGGGCTGGCGTTCAAGTGCACCTGAGGCGGTCTTGGCCAACGCGCCGGTTTCCGGCGCCGAGTGGTGCCGTGTTCCGATCACAGCAGACGCGCCCATCACCTCGGCCGAACGTAGAATCGCCCCGACGTTATGCGGGTCCGTTACACGGTCGAGCAAAATCACCCGTGGTGCGACATCGCCAATGCAAACATCCTCAAGGCGGCCCCAATCCAGCGGTTTGACCTCCAACACGGCGCCCTGATGCACCGAATTCGGGTCGAGCGGCGGGCGGAATTTGCGCGGATCAACAATCTCGGGCGTGATTCCCGCCTCGGCGATCGCATCTTCGAGCTTGGCAGCCGCATTCGGCGTCACCATCAACGTCAATTTTTCGCGCTTCGGATTGACCAACGCATCGCGCACCGCATGCAGTCCAAACAGCCAAAGCGTGGTATTTGCCTCGGCCTTTTTGTCCTGTTCTTTCTGTACGACCCACTTCGGTTTCTTCATGACTTTGCCTTTACTCTCACGCCTTGCGGATTTTGCGTCGCATTTCGCCTTGACGCCCTTAAGACCCGCTTGTAATCACGCCTCCACGTCCGGTGCAATGCACCAGGCTAAGTGGGCGACAGGCCGCAAGGTGTGGCAGGGGACTGTAACTCCCTCGCGGAGACGCACGCCTGGTTCGATTCCAGGGTCGCCCACCACTTTCCCTCCTCCCGTTGTGCTAAAATGACCCCCTCAGGGGCGCCGACAGTATCCTTCGGAGATTGCTCCAGCGGACGAGGTTCACGGGATCAACACCGCCCCGCGCTCAAATGTCGCCTCATCCACCTTGAGGTCATCATAGACGACCCGCACCTTTACCGTCTGAACTGACCCTTCCGGCATCGCCCGATACGGCAGCCCATCTTGTTCCAGCACCGCATTGGGCGTTGCGAGATCTTTATGGCAGGGCGGCAATGGCCAGTCCTGCAACGGCGCGCCATTGATCGATATCGCCATCGCCGCCCACCCGCAGCGCCAACTCCACAAATGCGTCACGTAAACCAAATCCTGCCCATCATAGACACGCACCGCGACCCAACTCGCCTTGGTCGCCTCCAGTATCGGCCTGATTTCCATGGCCGTCGTGAATTTTCCGGAAGGCGTTTGCGGCTCCGCTACCAATCCTTCATTACCTGCATTTTCGGCACCCGCACCTGCCGCGCTTTCCGCTCCCAAATTCGCACCCGGCCCCGCCGCTTTTGCTCCTTGCGAAACCGCACCGTTCAACCCAACCGCCAATATCGCAAACATGAAATCGAGCATAAATATCACCTCGTCCCAGTCCGGCAGAATTGCCGTCTTTTCCTTTGCTTCTCTGCCCCTATACTAATGACAAAAGATCAAAGGCACGCATCGAGTATGGCACGCAAACCGCAGCCCTCGCAAATTTTCAACGTAGCGGTCGTCGCACAGCAGGGCAGATTGGCCTATGAGGCGCTGCTCTTTGCGGCCTCCCTGCGCCAGTGCAGTCCGGATTTCAAAGGCAGGTTGCTGGTGATGGAGCCCCAGCCCGGTCCGCTATGGAACACCGATCCCACCATTCAAAGCGACGAGGTGCGCGAAGCCCTTGTCGATCTCGGGGCCGAGATCGTTCCGTTTCATTCTAAGCATTTCGGCAGCACCTACCCCTACGGCAACAAGATCGAGATGCTTTCAGCCCTGCCCAAGCGCGAGCCTTTCGTATTCTTCGACACCGACACCTTGATCACCGGCGATCTGACCCGCGTGCCGTTCGATTTTGCACGCCCCGGCGCCTCCCTGCGCCGCGAAGGCACTTGGCCAATCCCGCAACTCTACGGACCGGGGTACACAGGCTTGTGGAAATCGCTCTACGACAAATTCGGCATCGACTTCCCAAGCAGCCTCGATCTGAGCCAGCCCGACGAATACTGGCGCCGCTACCTCTACTTCAACGCGGGCTTTTTCTACTACCGGTGCCCGCACGAGTTCGGTGAAAAATTCCTGGATTATGCTGTGGCCATCCGCGACACCCCACCGGTCGAACTTTGCTGCCAAAGCTTCGATCCCTGGCTGGACCAGATCGCCCTGCCCCTCGTGATCCACGCATTGGGCGGCAGTCGCGACGCGTTGCCTGATGGGCTGCTCGACGGCGAAGTCTCTTGCCACTACCGCCTACTGCCACTGCTCTACGCGCGCGAAAGCGATCGCGCCGTCGAAGTGCTGGAACAGATCGCCGCACCAAACAAGATCAAGAAAGTCCTCAAGGGCCATGATGCAATCAAGCGGATGATCTTCCAAGGCCGTGGGGAAAAGGTGCGCGCCTTGTTTGATCAGGACGACCTGCCGCGTAAGGAACAGGCCATCCGCAACCGCATTAAATCAAACGGCTTCTGGATGCGCTGACCCGCCCGCGTTTTTGACCACAAAAACCCCAGATGTGGTCCGGTGAGGGCTGCGCGCCCCAGTGCTTTCAACTGCCAGAACGCCCCATTCCCCGCCCCGTTCTCAGGCCCCATTTTGCAAAGGGGATGGGTCCCGATCATCTCAAGGAACCTGCAAAACACAGACAGTTGAGCGCCACAGAAATACCGCCTACACCTTTGGCAACAGATTTTCAGGAGGACCACCAATGACAGATGCACCCACACACGGCTTTGACACCCTGCAAATTCACGCAGGCGCACGCCCCGATCCTGCAACCGGCGCCCGCCAGACACCGATCTATCAGACCACAGCCTATGTCTTCCGTGACGCCGACCACGCAGCGGCACTCTTCAACCTCCAAGAGGTCGGCTTTATCTACTCACGCCTGACCAACCCGACTGTCGCCGTCCTGCAAGAGCGTATCGCCACTCTAGAAGGGGGCGTCGGCGCCGTCTGTTGCTCCTCGGGCCATGCCGCGCAGATCATGGCGATTTTCCCGCTGATGGGTCCGGGCAAAAACATTATCGCCTCGACGCGCCTCTATGGCGGCACGATGACCCAGTTCGGCCAAACCATCAAACGCTTCGGCTGGAACTGCAAATTCGTGGATTTCGACGATCTCGATGCAGTGCGTGCCGCAGTTGACGACGACACCCGCGCCATTTTTGGCGAAGCGATTGCCAACCCCGGCGGCTATATCATGGACGTGCGCGCTATCGCCGATATCGCCGATGAGGCAGGCGTGCCGCTGATCATCGATAACACCACCGCCACTCCCTACCTGTGCCGCCCGATCGAGCTTGGCGCGACCCTTGTGGTACACTCAACGACGAAATACCTCACTGGCAATGGCACCGTGACTGGCGGTTGCGTGGTCGACTCGGGCAAGTTTGACTGGTCCGCCAACGACAAATTCCCCTCCCTCTCGCAGCCCGAGCCTGCCTATCATGGCCTCAAGTTCCACGAGACCTTTGGCGCGCTGGCCTATACCTTCCACGGCATCGCCATCGGCCTGCGCGATCTGGGGATGACGATGAATCCGCAAGCGGCGCATTATACTCTAATGGGCACCGAAACCCTGTCCCTGCGCATGGACCGCCACATTCAAAACGCCGAAACCATCGCCAAATGGCTGGAAAACGACGACCGGATCGAAAAGGTCACCTATGCAGGGCTGGAGTCCTCGCCCTATTTTGAGCGCGCGAAAAAGGTCTGTCCGAAAGGCGCGGGCGCGCTGTTCACTGTCGCGGTAAAGGGCGGCTATGATGCCTGCGTCAAACTGGTTAATGCGCTGGAAATCTTCAGCCATGTTGCAAACTTGGGCGATACGCGCTCGCTGGTCATCCACTCGGCTTCGACCACGCACCGGCAATTGACCCCCGAGCAGCAAGAGGCCGCAGGCGCCGGTGCCGGTGTCGTGCGTTTCTCCATCGGGACCGAAGATGCCAAGGATCTGATCGCCGATCTTGATCAAGCGCTCGCAAAAGCTGTCGCCTGAAACTGGAAATTAGGCAACTAAACGAAATGGGGCGTTTCGCGGGCAGGCGTGAAACGCCCCTCTAGATTTAAGAACTCTTGCTCTGTTATCTCGCTTGTGCGCACCCAACCGACCTTTGTTGGCACTATTCGAAATGCAACAACCAGCAAGACAGCGCTAAAGCGAGGTATATGCAAAATGTTAGTCCGACGACTTTCCGGAGAAGACGCGGCCGAGTTCCAAGCCCTTAGGCTTGAGGGGCTCAAACACCATCCAGAAGCCTTTGGTGCATCTTATGAAGATGAAGTCGCCCTGCCGCTCTCGCTGGTATCGCAAAGACTTTCTGCTGGCGTGGTCATTGGCGGATCTTGCGACGGTCACGCGCTAGACGGTATGATCGGCGTAATGATGGGGCAGTCTGAGAAAGTCCGGCACATCGCCACGATCTGGGGAATGTATGTCCGCCCGCAGGCGCGTGGAACGGGGTTGTCCTCTGAGTTGCTAAAAACAGCAATTGCAGAAGCCACTCCGAGTTGTCGCACAATCCATCTTTCTGTCGTTTCTACAAATGAGGCGGCGCGTCGCCTTTACCAGCGCGCTGGCTTTGTTGAATGGGCTGTGGATTCCGAAGCGCTGTTTGCAAATGGGTCTTTCCATGATGAAATTTTGATGCGTCTGAGTGCTGAGTGACCGTCCGGTTATCTGGCATACCAGCGGTCACTCAGATGAGCTAATTTTTCAAATCAAGAAACTGCTGCTTAGGGCGCGATCGCATAAACGATCGTAACCTGCGCGCGCACATCTACCTCACCACCCGCGACGGCATCACTCATCACGCTGCGCATCTGGGCCATTTCCATGCCTTTGGGCTGCGCACCCATACTGCTTTCGGTCATGCGCTGGATCTGGCCGAGCTTTATGGAGGCGGCCTGCGCCAACTGCTCCGCCCGCAACCGCGCATCGGCGACAGCCAGCGCACGGGCCGTGGCCAGCGCCACAGAATCGTCCTTGAGGCCAAAGCTTAACCCGTTGAAATTATTGGCCCCGATCTCCAACACGGCATCCATCATTGTGCCGAGTGTCGCGAGGTTCCGCACCCGCACGGTCACCGAATTGCCTGCCTCATAGCTTATGACCTGCGGCGCTTTGTCGGTATCAATGGGGCGAGGGTCATAGACAGGGTTAAGGTAAAATTGACTGGTTTGCCGGTCAATATCCGCCACGCCGAGTTCGTCCAGCTTCACGAGGATCGCAGCCACTGCGCCGGAAACCTGCAACATCGCGTCACGCGCACTGGGCGCCGTCTCGCGCACCCCAAGTGTGATCATCGCCATATCGGGCACAGCCGCATAGGTGCCCTCCCCCGTTACCACGACGCCCTGTTCGGGCATATCTGCGGCCACGCTACTTGCGACGCCAAGGCAAAATGCCAGCGCCAAATTCAGCAATTTCATCGCGGAATACCTCCATACATTCGATGCATGGGCATATCTTCGCGTAGTGCCCTGCGCCGCGCAAGCCGGACTTTGGGTGCTCCCCTTTCCTTGAGCAAACTACCGCGCTATTCTTAACCAAACGTGCATGTGCATTTCCCCTGATTTTGAACTGAGTTAAGCTATCGCAATGAAGCCAAATTTTGCTCTTTCCCTGTCGTTCGATGGCATCCGGCTGCTACACCGCACCGCTGGTGGCTGGCGCCTTGTCGGTGAGGTCGCCCTTGAAGCCGAGGATATGGCCGCCGAACTGGCCATGCTGCGCAAGACAGCAACCTCTCTCGAACCCGGCGGAGTGCGCTCCAAGATACTGATCCCGAACGGACAAATCAAATACCTCACCATCCAGACACCCGGCGCTGAGCAGCCTAAACGCCGCGCGGCGGCTACCGAAGCATTGGCGGGGGCGACCCCCTATGCCGTCTCCGAGTTGGTGTTTGACATCAGCACCGAGGGGCCGCGCACGCATATCGCCGCCGTCGCCCGCGAGACGCTGGAAGAGGCCGAAGCCTTTGCGGTCGAGCACCGTTTCCACCCCGTCAGCTTTGCTGCCATGCCCGAGGATGAGACATTTGTCGGCGAGCCGTTCTTTGGCTTGACCGAAACCTCGGGGACCCTGCTGGAATCGGGCGAGAAGGTCGAGCCCGACAGTGTCGCAGTGGTTGTCGTCGGCGATAGCAAAACCGCCGATCATGACACCGCTCCAGCGCGGCAAGAAGGAGCTGACAAGGCGTCTGGGACCGTCGTGGCGGCGGCTATGGCTGCGCCGGATGAGCCTCCAGCATCCGCGCCAATTGAAATACCCGAGCCTGCGAACGCACCAATCCCTGCGGACCCGACGCCCGATTCTGTACCGGACGAACTGCCGCAGCCGACAGATCCGACGCCACCGGCAGCGCCCAAAAAAACGCCCGAGGTTCCCGCAGACCCGACGCCGGCGCCGACCCCGCAAGAAGCGCCACAACCAGCGGAGCCTGATCCGGTTGCGCCGCCCGCCGAAGTGCCTTCCCCTGTCGCGCCGCAGCCAAAGTCGCCGCCGCTGGAGAGCCCAACACCACCCGCGCCCGAAACCCGCGCCGCAACGGCATCGCAGCCCGTCGGTGTCGCGCTGCGCAACGGCCCGCAACTCCCCCCCACCCATCCAGCGGCTAAGCCGCCTGCCCCCCAAAGCCCACCGGTAAAACCGTCTCTGGGCGCGGCAAACCGTGCGGGCAACGCAAGCAAACCCAGCGCGCCCGCTGTCGCCGCCTCAAAGCCTGCGACGGCGAATGTCGATCCACTGGCGATCTCCACCGGTTTCATCAGCCGTCGCGGGGCAGAGAATGCCCCGGCCTTGGGTGCTGCAAAACCGGTTGTGCCCGATGCGGTCCGTCCGGTACCGGCTGTTGCCTTGTCTGCCAGCAAGGCGCAGAGCAGCAACACGCCTCCAACCGCCTCAACCGAAAGCCCTGCCCCCGCCGCTAAGGCAGGTTTCCTGAGCCGCCGCAAACTCAAAGCAGCAGGTACCCAGCCCCGCAAAGCCGAGCAATCCGCACCGACAGGCCGTGCCGCCGCCCGCGCCAGCGAAGCAGAGCGGATGACTGTTTTCGGGGCCCGCCGCAGCGCTGGCATCGGAGGAAAGCCGCGTTTCCTCGGGCTGATGCTGACCTTGGCGCTTTTGGTCTTTCTGGCTGGCGTCGCAGCATGGGCCTCGGTATTTCTCGATGACGGGCGCGGCATTTCGCGTCTCTTCGGGGATCGCGCTCCCAAAACGGTGACGGCTCCGACATCCGAAGACGCGGCTATTGCGCCACAGGCTGCTCTGGTTCCCCAACCCGCTCCTGAGAACCCCGTAGCAACAGTCGAGACTGCCTCGCTCGAACCGGGACTGAGCGACGAAGACGGCGCGATACTGGATGCTTTGAGCGAACCTGTCCTGCCCGAGCCAGATACACCCCCGACAGAAGCCGAGATCGACGCTAAATATGCCGCGACCGGCATCTGGATGTACGCGCCCAGCGTCCCGCCCGAACCTGCGGGGCTGATTGATATCGAAGACCTTTATCTGACCTCGATTGATCCGGTTAGCACCTCCACCGATGCCGTCGCCTTGCCTGCGGCGGAAAGCTTTGCCTCCGATCTGCTGCTGGCTTCGCTGAGCTCGCCTGCAGCTGCGGGTACGAATTTCGCGCTTGGCCCCGACGGCATGGTGATCCCGACGGCCCAAGGCGCCATCAGTCCCGATGGCGTCACCGTTTACCTTGGTCGCCCTGAAAAAGTGCCGCCAGCGACCATGGCACGGTTCCAAGCGGTGCCACAGGAAACATCGGTCGCGGCAGAGCAATCGGCGCTTGCCGCTTTTCGCCCGAAAACAAGGCCCGAAGATCTTGAGGAAACCACGGAGCGCTCCCAGCTTGACGGATTGACCCGCAGCGAATTGGCCGATTTCCGTCCAGCTTTGCGCGCCAAATCTTTGCAAGAGGCCGCGCAGGAGGCGCTAAACGCCGAAAAGGTAGAACAAGCCGCAGTTGTGTCGGCGCAGGACACCCGTGCAGCCGTCGCCGCAGCCCTGCTCAGCCCGCCGGTAGTGCCGGAACCTGAGGTCGTCCCGACAGTGGGGGCAGATGCCACTAAATTCGCAGTCGCCTCTTCGGTGCGCCCCGATACCCGCCCACGCAACTTTGGCCGCTTGGTCAAACGCGCCGAAAAACTCGCGCCGCGTGAGGAAACAGTTGTCGCCAGCGCGGCCGCCGTAGCGCCACGGGTGGTGCAGCCTTCGATCCCCTCTAAAACTTCGGTGGCCAAACAGGCGACCACAAGTAATGCGATCAACCTGCGCAAGATCAACCTGATCGGCGTCTATGGCAAACCCTCCGAGCGCCGCGCGCTGGTCCGGCTTGGCAATGGCCGCTATCAAAAACTGGTTGTTGGCGACAAAATCGACGGGGGGCGCGTGTCGGCCATCGGCGACAGCGAATTGCGCTATTCCAAAGGCGGGCGCAATGTCGTCCTGAAGATGCCAAACACTTAATACTCAACCGACAGCC
This sequence comes from Sulfitobacter brevis, assembly GCF_900112755.1. Taxonomy (GTDB): domain Bacteria; phylum Pseudomonadota; class Alphaproteobacteria; order Rhodobacterales; family Rhodobacteraceae; genus Sulfitobacter; species Sulfitobacter brevis. The sequence continues at coordinate 27,162 of NZ_FOMW01000001.1, forward strand.
AGCGCGGCAGCTACGCACACCTGCGGCTTTTGCCCCCGCCACGTAAAAAAGGGGGCAGTCATCCCGCCCCCTTCATCACAGTTTATATAATCGCATTAGCTTTCAGCGAGTTCACCACTGTCGATCTGCTCCTGCTCGATGCTCTCAAACAGCGCTTTGAAGTTGCCCTCGCCAAAACCATCATCGCCTTTGCGTTCAATAAATTCGAAAAAGATCGGCCCGATCACGGTTTTCGAGAAGATTTGCAACAAAATACGGGTTTCGCCGCCATCTACCACACCTTCGCCGTCAATCAGAATGCCGTGCTTCATCATCCGCTCCAGCGGCTCGGTATGGCCGGTGACACGGTCGCGGCTCATCTTGTAGTAGGTCTCGGGGGGGCCCGGCATGAACTTCAGGCCATTTTCAGCAATCGCGTCGGTGGCGTCGTAAACGTTGCGCGCCCCGACCGCGATGTGCTGGATGCCCTCGCCGTTATATTTCTTGAGATAGGCAACGATCTGGCCCTTCTCGTCGCGATCTTCGTTGATCGGGATGCGGATCCGTCCACAAGGCGAAGTTAGCGCACGGCTGGTCAGGCCGGTGAACTTGCCCTGAATGTCGAAAAACCGGATTTCGCGGAAGTTGAACAGGTCGCCGTAGAACCTGAACCACAGATCCATGTTGCCCTTAAACACATTGTGGGTGAGGTGATCGAGATAGTAAAATCCGACACCTTCAGGCTTGGATTGCGCGATCCAGTCGTACTCCCAGTTATAGGGTGACGTGTCATAATATTGATCGACGAAATAGATCAATGACCCGCCGATGCCCATGATCGCGGGCACATCCAGCACCTTGCCGTCGCCTGTGTACTCTTCCGCCCCCTTCGAGACCGCGTGTTCCAACGCTTTCGCTGCATCGACCACACGCCAGCCCATCGACGGCGCACAGGGGCCGTGTTCCTGCACGAACTTTGCGGCGAAACTGTCGGGATCGGCGTTCAGTACATAGGTGATGTCGCCCTGCTGCCACAGCTCGATCTTTTGGGTTTTGTGATTGGCCACATGGACATATCCCATGCGGGTAAACACATCGCGCAATTCCTGTGGATCGGGGCTGGCGAATTCTACAAACTCGAACCCGTCGGTTCCGGCAGGGTTATCGGACGAAATCACAGTTTTGGCGGCGTCATGTGGGAACGGACCCATGGGCGGTCTCCTTTTTAAGCAATTGGTGGAAATATATCCAAGAAAATGCGCAGGTTTTGCGCTTTCTCCTGCAAGCACCTAGCCATTTTCGCAAAATTACCGCACAATCATCGAATTAGACGCGGAGTTTACGCATGCCATTGGACGAAACCGACACGCGCCTGCTGACAGCGCTCCAGAAGGACGCACATCTGACCGCCCAAGAATTGGGCGAGCGGTTGAATATGTCGGCCTCGCAAGCGGGGCGCAGACGCCAGCGGCTGGAGGAGCACGGCTATATTCGCGGATACGTCGCGCGGCTTGATCCGGTGCGGTTGGGGCTGAATGTACAAGGCTTTGTGCAGGTCCATCTCGGCACCCACGGGCCGGAGCACTCTGCCAGTTTTGCGCGGCTTCTCGCCACGCGGGCTGAAATAGTCAGCGCCTGGACGATGACCGGGGATGCGGATTATCTGCTGAGGGTCTATTGTAGCGATCTACCAAGTCTGAACACCCTGATCCACGAGGTCCTCCTGCGCCACCCTGCCGTTTCGCGCGTGCACAGCCAGATTGTGATGGACCAACTGAAACCCGACGGGCCGCTGCCCACCTAAGACACTGGGGCCGCCCCCGAAAGGACCGACATGGAAGGTTTCCTGTTCCAAGCCACCATCTACCTCGCCGCTGCGGTGATCGCGGTGCCTATTGCCGCCCGATTGGGGCTGGGGTCGGTGCTGGGTTATCTGGCTGCGGGGATCATGATTGGTCCGGTGCTGGGGCTGGTCGGCTCGGAAACCAAGGACTTGCAGCACTTTGCCGAGTTTGGCGTGGTGATGATGCTGTTTCTCATCGGGCTGGAGCTTGAGCCCCGCGCCCTGTGGGACATGCGGCACCGATTGCTGGGCTTGGGCGGCTTGCAGGTTGTGCTCTCCACAGCGGCGCTGATGGCGATTGCCATGGCCTATCAGCAACCGTGGAGCGTCGCCTTGGCGATCGGCCTGACCCTGTCGCTGTCTTCGACCGCGATCGTGCTGCAAACCCTGTCGGAAAAGGGGCTGATGCAGACTGGCGGCGGGCGCTCGGTGTTTTCGGTGCTGCTCACACAGGATATCGCGGTGATCCCGATCCTCGCGTTTCTGCCGCTGCTGGCCATTGCAGTGCCGATGGGCATGTTGCCGGACGGATCAATCTCGCTGGATGCTGAAACGGTGGAAAGTGCTCATGGCGTCGCCGAGGCAGGCCACGGCTCCGATGCCGCACATGCCGCCTTCAGCTATGTTCAGGGCTTGCCCGGTTGGGGAATTACACTCGCGACGCTGGGCGCGATTGCCGCGATTATCTTTGTCGGCGTGTTCTTCACCCGCCCTGTATTCCGGTTTATCCATTCCGCCAACCTGCGCGAGATGTATACCGCGCTGGCATTGCTGATCGTCGTCGGCATTTCATTCCTGATGATGCTCGTCGGGTTGTCGCCTGCACTTGGGGCGTTTCTCGCGGGTGTGGTTCTCGCCAGCTCAGAATTTCGCCACGAGCTTGAGACCGACCTTGAGCCCTTCAAGGGCCTGCTTTTGGGGCTGTTCTTCATCACCGTGGGCGCAGGCATCAACTTCGAGCTTTTGGTCTCCAAGCCCGTGATCATCCCCGGCATTGCGGTGCTGGTCATCGTGGTGAAGGGGTTGATCCTTTATGGACTGGGCTGGATATTTAAGATGCGCGGCCGCGACAGGTGGCTGTTTGCGCTGGCGCTGGCGCAGGCCGGTGAATTCGGTTTCGTGCTGGTCAGCTTTTCGGTGACCACCGGCGTGATCCCCAATGAAATCGCCGAAACCCTGTTGCTGGTGATTGCGCTGTCGATGCTGATCACCCCGCTTCTGTTCATCCTCTATGACACGATCAGCACGCGGATGGAGGAAAGCGGCGTAATAACACCCGACGAGATCGACGAAGAAGGTCCGGTGATCATCGCGGGTGTGGGCCGTTTTGGCCAGATCGTGAACCGCATTGTACAGGCCAGCGGCTTTCGCACTGTTGTCTTGGACGTGAACCCAGAAACCATCGCGGTGATGCGCCGTTTTGGCTTCAAAGCTTTTCTCGGCGATCCGACACGGCCCGATATCCTGCGTAAAGCCGGGCTTAAAAACGCCCGCGTACTGGTGGTGGCCTTGGATGATCCCAAATCAGCGCTACAGCTGATCGCCTATGCCCGCAAACAGCGCCCCGATCTGCATATCGTCACCCGCGCCCATGACCGGACGGACGTCTACCGCCAGTATCAGGCAGGCGCCAATGACATCGTGCGCGAGATGTTTGACAGCAGCCTGCGTGCGGGCCGCTATGTGCTGGAGAATATGGGGTTGTCTGAGTACGAAGCCTCGGAAGCGCAAAAGTTGTTTTACACCCACGACCGCGCCTCGGTCCGTGAGTTGGCAGCGCTCTGGCGTCCTGACGTGCCGCCGTCCGAGAACAAGGCCTATGTGGCACGTGCCAAGGAATTGCAGAAAGACCTCGAAACCGCCTTTCTCAATCGTGGCGACGAGGACGATAAGAAACGCGCCTGATACCCGGTCGGGTGCACATCAATCGCGTGCAGTGTGTCAGGTATCGCTGACACCAGCCTCGGCAAAGGTCGCCATCCCGACGTGGCAGGCCACAGCGCCCTTGAGCACCCCAATCGCCAGCGCCCCGCCCGAGGCTTCGCCTAAACGTAGGCCAAGCTGCAAGAGCGGTGCCTTGCCTAAAGCCTCCAACAAGCGGGCGTGGCCGCCCTCAGCGCTCAGGTGTCCCGCGACCGCGTGATCAAGCGCGCCTGCATGGCTCTGTGCGAGGCAAAGGGCCGCCGCACAGCAGATAAACCCGTCGAGGATCACCGGAATACGCAGTGCCCGCGCCCGCGCAATTGCCCCGACCATGCCGGCCAGCTCCCGCCCGCCAAGACGGCGCAGGGTTTCAAGCCCGTCGCCCTGACCGCCATGCAATGCCACGGCCTCGGCGACAACGCGGGTTTTTAGCGATAGGCCCGCATCATCGACGCCCGTACCACGGCCCGTCCAATCCGCAGCTTCCCCACCCAACAACGCACAGGCCAATGCTGCCGCCGAGGTGGTATTGGCGATGCCCATCTCACCGACGACCAGCAAATCCGCTTGCGGGTCCACCGCATCCCAGCCCGATTGCAGGGCGGCCACGAAGGCTTCCTCGTCCATCGCAGGGGCCTTGGTAAAATCTTCGGTGGGCGCATCCAGATCGAGCGAGACCACGTCCAGCGACGCACCGACCGAGCGGGCAATCTGGTTGATTGCCGCACCGCCGGTCTGGAAGTTCATCACCATCTGCGCGGTGACTTCCGCCTGGAACGCCGAGACGCCGCGTGCCGCGACCCCGTGATTGCCAGCGAATACAATCACCTGCGGGGCCGAAATCTCGTTGGCCGCACCACCACGCCAACCGCGATACCAGATCGCAAGGTCCTCCAGCCGCCCCAAGGCACCGGGGGGTTTGGTCAACTGCCCGTCCCGCGCTGCTGCGGCATCCTGCGCGGCAACGTCGACCGCAGGCTGGCTGGCAAGGAGCGCACGAAACGCCGCGAGGGTGGCAAAGCTGTGGGACATGGGGAAAGCTCGATTTGCAGTTTGAGGTTGTTTCGTGTCTAGCCTTAGGTTGGACAGACGAAAAGGGCAGGAAAGTCGGAATGATTGACAGAAGCGACATCAGCAGACTGGCCGCGGCCTATCGTCCGCAGGATTTGTTGACAGCGCTTGGCCTGCTGACCCGCCTGCCTTTGCCCGTAGATACCAATACTTCCCCGGACGGGCGGGCAATGGCAGCGGCGGCTTGGGCCTATCCGGTGGCGGGGTTTGCGGTCGGGCTGGTTGCAGTCGCGTTCGGCTCGGTGCTGGCCGCGCTCTCGGTCGCGCCGCCGGTGGCGGCACTTTTCGTCATGGCGACGATGATTTTGCTTACCGGCGCGATGCACGAAGACGGGCTGGCCGATTGCGCTGATGGATTTTGGGGCGGTTGGGATCGTGACAGGCGGTTGGAAATCATGAAAGACAGCCAGATCGGCACTTACGGCGTGATCGGTTTGGCCTTGTCGCTGGGGCTGCGCTGGATGGTGCTGACCTTGCTGATCGAACAAGGCGCACTGGGGATCGGGTTGCTGGGCGCTGCCGTTATATCCCGCGCCGCGATGGTATGGGTGATGTACCACCTGCCAAACGCCCGCGCTGTCGGCCTGTCGCGGCTGACCGGACGGCCCGACCAAGCCGCCACGGGTGGCGCAATCGTGCTCGCTGTGCTGATTTCTCTCTGGGTTGCAGGACTGGGTTTTTTCTGGCTCTTGGCAATAGCAGCGGCAGTTGCCTTTGGCTCAGCACAGATTGCACGACGTAAAATCGGCGGGCAGACCGGTGATGTGTTGGGGGCAATCCAGCAATTGGTCGATCTGGCGGTTTTGGTCACACTGACCACGATGATCGGGTAGACTTGGGTACTTCAGCCAGCGCAAAAAGCAAAAGGCCGCCCCCGAAGGGACGGCCATTGGAACTCACTTGCAGCCAGATCAGGCGGCGACGCGGCTTTCCAGCACATCACCGACCTGCTTGGCAGCGGCCAACTCGTCACCCCCACCAACAGCGGCAACTTCGCGGGTCAGACGCTCAAGCGCTGCTTCATAAAGCTGACGCTCGGAATAGCTCTGCTCGCGTTGGTCATCGGTGCGGTGCAGATCGCGGACCACTTCGGCAATGGCAATCAGATCGCCGGAATTGATCTTTTGTTCATATTCCTGTGCGCGGCGCGACCACATGGCCCGTTTGACCTTGGCTTTACCTCTAAGGGTTTTCATCGCATGGGTAATCACGTCAGGGCTCGATAGAGCGCGCATGCCAATCTCGGTGGCCTTGTGGGTTGGCACCCGCAGGGTCATCTTGTCTTTTTCGAAAGAAATCACGAAGAGTTCCAGCGTAATGCCAGCGACTTCCTGCTCTTCAACCGAAACAATTTGACCCACGCCGTGCGCGGGATAAACGACGAACTCGTTAGGGCGGAATTCAAGCTTTTTCGACTTAGTCATGTACAGGCTCCTATACGCGCGGGGGCTCCCGCTCTTGATGTCATGCATTGATACAAACGGCACAGACAACTGCGGGCAGCGGTCAAGGGCGACCGCGTCCGGCACTTCGGGTTAGATTATCGGCGTCAACCTATGCAGCTTGGTTGATGGTTTCCCATGTCGTGTGATGGTCCGTTTGGATCAGGCTTGCCCTACTATACCACAGAATCGGCCCCACTGAAAGCTGCCGCAGCGTCACTGCAATCAACAATCTTAGTTATCAGCCGTTTACAGCCGCAAGAACAGCCTTCTTGACCCGAATCACAGTGATTCGGCGCCTCAGCCGCCCTCGCCCGGCGCTTCGGAGAAATATTTCTCCAGCTTGCCGCCCTCGCCATCGCGCTCTTCAGCTTCAGGCAGGGGGTCTTTTTTGGTGATAATAACAGGCCAAAGCTCGGAATACTTGCGGTTGAATTCAACCCATTTCTCGGCTTCCGGCTCGGTATCAGGGCGGATCGCGTCGGCAGGGCACTCGGGCTCGCAGACGCCACAATCGATACATTCATCCGGATGGATGACCAGCATGTTTTCGCCTTCATAGAAGCAATCTACTGGGCATACCTCGACACAGTCGGTGTATTTGCAGGCAATGCAGGCGTCATTTACGATATATGTCATGCAGGGTTCTTCAATCTATCCGGTGCGCTTACCGTCTAGCTAATTCAGGGTGCAGGATCATTCAAGGTGCCGCGCCTTGGAAAGATCAAGCTGCCTGCGGTCACGTTTTGTCGGGCGACCCTTTCCTTCAAACGCGGGATTCTCCGGTGGTTTGTCCTTGTCGCGCGGCTGTGGCGGGGACAGATCTTCGTATAGGGCCTGTGCCTCAGCCGCCGGACCGCGCCGCACCCCAATACCAACCAGCCGGATCACGCGAATATGATCGCCAAGCGCAAAGGTCAGGACGTCCCCTGCTCCGATGGTCGCGGCGCGTTTTGAGGTGAGGGTGCCGTTGATGCGGATGTCGCCGGCCTGCACACGTGCGGCGGCCAGCGACCTTGTCTTGAAAAACCGTGCATGCCAGAGCCATTTGTCGACCCGTAATTTGGCAGCAGGTTCCGCGCTCACTTATTTGCCATCCTTCAACCCCATCAGGGCTGCGGCAAAGGGGTTGTCGGGATCAATCTGCTTTTCCCGACGGGGCGGCTGGGCCGAGAATTTTTGCGGCTTGTCCGACTTGTCGCCACCGCGCGGTGCACCTTTGCGGCCCTTGCCTTGCGGTTTGCCTTTGCCTTGACCTGCGGGACGCTCGCCACCGCGCCCGCGTGCGGGCTGGTTGCTGCGTGCAGGGCGGGCCCAGGTGAAGGTGTAAAAGCTCTCCACTTCGGCTCCGGCAATATCGGCATCGGCTGCCGTGCCTTGGGGCGTCTCGGTTTCCGACATATCAGGGATATGATCGTCCACTTCGGGATCAGCCTCAAGTTCCTCGGCAATCGGCGCCAAACCTTCGTCGACGATCGCTGCCACTTCGGCAGACGTGTCATCCGCTTCGGGCGCTGAGGGCTGTTCGATGATACCGCCTGCGGGCTGCTCTGCCGCAATATCCATGATCGGACGATCCGCATCTGCTTCTGGCGTGTCGTCGAGCGTCTTCTCGGCGACCACTGCATCCGCCTCAGGGGCCATTGCCTCAAAGGTACCGTCATGGGGCATCGTGGTGTCGACAGGCTTCACCTTGGTGCGCTCGGCTTTTTCGGCTTTATAGCCCAAGCCTTGCATCAGGTCGGCAAACTGCTCCAGCGTCATGCCGGTGATCGACAGCATATCGGCCTTGGCTTCAAACCCGCCACGCGAATCTTCTGTGCGCAGCATATCGGCCAGACGCTCCAGCATATCGATGCGGATCGCACGGGTGCCCGCGTTGCGGTAGCCCGACATCGTGTCGGCACCGGCGGGCGCACCTGCATCCACAGGAATGGTCACCAGGCCCGGGGGCGGCGATTCGGGGAACTCCGACAGACCTTGTGACAGCGACCACAGCACCAAACGCAATCGCGTTGGCGCAGGCTTCAGCAGCAAAGGCATGAACACGGTAAACTGGCCAAAACGCAGCCCGTGCTTGCGCAGCGCGCCCCGTGCTTCCTGATCCAGCGCCTTCACATCATCTGCAACCTGCGCCCGTGGCAAAATGCCAAAGCTCTCGATCATCCGGAAAGCAAAGCCCTTGGCTATACCATTGAGGCTATCGTCTTTGCCAAGCGCCAGCAGCGGCTCGAACAAGGCGGCAATCTTTCGGTCCACGAAGTGCTGGAGCCGGCGTTTGACCTTCTCCGCGACTTCGGGGCCTGCAACATCATCAACGAAAACATCAACCTGCGGCTTTAGCGGGTCACTGCCTGTCGACAATTTGCCAACCGCAGACTTGCCCCACATCAACCCGCCCTGTTCGGTAAAGTCGATTTCGGTGTCGGGTGCGTTATAGAACCTGTCGGCCCGCAAATGGAACTGGGGGGCCAGCGCCTGTAAGGCCGCAGATTTAATCGTGCGGTCCTCGGCGGCGCCTGCACCCTTATCCGCGCGGAAACGGAACCCGTCCAGCTTGCCTACGTATTCACCTTCAACGGTGACTTCACCGGTATCATTCACTTCGGCCACCATGGCTTCCTTCTGTCCAAGCCGGCGCAAAAGTACGGATGTGCGCCGATCTACAAATCTTTGTGTCAGACGTTCGTGTAGAGCGTCTGACAAGCGGTCTTCTACGACACGGGTTGCACCGCGCCAATGGCTTTCGTCCCTTGTCCAACCTTTGCGCTGCGCGACATAGGTCCACGTCCGGATAAAGGCCAATCGTTTAGACAACGCATCAATGTCGCCATCGGTTCGATCAATGCGCTTTATTTGTCGCGCCAACCAGTCATCAGGCAGGTTCCCTGACTGATGCAGGTAGTTAAATATCGTCTCCAACAGCCCCGCATGTTCGGAATTACTGATACCACGAAAGTCGGGAATCCGGCAAACATCCCACAGCAACTTGACCGATGGGCCGTCACTGGCGCGAGCAAAAACCTCGTCTACCTGCGCCAGCGACTTGAGCGCGCGCAGATCGTCGGCCTCTCGCGCGCGGACCAATCGCTCATCATCGGGGGGCATCTCGAGGGTCGAGATCAGACGGTCGATGCTGCCAAATTGCAGCGCGTGATTGCGCCAGTTGATCTTGTTCTGGGGCGTGAAGGAATGGTCCATGATCGCGCGGGCCACCTGATCATCCAGCGGCGCGGTATCGCCCGTGACGCCGAATGTGCCGGACTTAAATCCGCGCCCTGCCCGTCCCGCGATCTGCGCCAGCTCGTTGGGCGCCAAGGGGCGCATCCGCCGCCCGTCAAACTTGGATGTGGCCGAGAATGCGACGTGATCGACATCGAGATTGAGCCCCATACCGATGGCATCGGTGGCGACAAGATAGTCAACCTCGCCGTTTTGGTACATCGCCACCTGCGCATTGCGGGTGCGCGGGCTCAGCGCCCCCATAACCACGGCGGCACCGCCCTTCTGGCGGCGGATCAGCTCGGCGATGGCATATACATTCTCAACCGAAAACCCGACTATTGCACTGCGCGGACGCATCCGGCTTATCTTTTTCTGACCTGAATAGATCAATTCGCTCATGCGTTCGCGGCGCATGAACTGGACGTTCGGAACCAGAGCCGCGATCGTTCCGCGCATCGTATCCGAGCCTAGAAACTGCGTTTCATGCAGCCCGCGACTGCGTAAAAGACGGTCGGTAAAGACATGGCCGCGCTCGGGATCAGCGCAAAGCTGGATCTCGTCTATTGCAAGAAAATCGACGCCCATCCCCTCCGGCATCGCCTCAACGGTACAAACCCAATACTGGGTACGCGGCGGTACGATCCGCTCCTCGCCCGTGACCAAAGCCACCACCGACGGCCCGCGCAGATCAACGATCCGGTCATAGACCTCACGCGCCAGCAAGCGCAGCGGCAGACCGATCACCCCTGTGCGATGCGCCAGCATACGTTCAATCGCATAGGTGGTCTTGCCAGTATTTGTCGGGCCTAAAACAGCCACGACACGCGCGTCACTTTTCACACGGAACTCCCGTCAAATATCTTAAAGCTCGCGCCCAATTCCGTCCCGCTTCAGCACATCAAGCGCTTGGGCGGCGTTTTCATGCATCGGGTACAGGGCCAGCACCTTTTGGTACAGCCGTTCTGCCAGCGGCAGGTTACCGAATTCCTGCACCATCACGGCAAAACCGAAGATCGCGTTATAATTATCGGGGTTCAGGGCAAGTGCACGCTCCAGATCATCCATTGCAGGACCGTAAAGCCCTTTGCGATAATAGGCCTGTGCCCGCGCATGAAAGCCTTCGGCGAAATCAGGCGCGTGGTCTGTCAGCGCCGTAAGGTGATCAATCGCCAGCGGGAAATTCCCCGCATCCAGCGCGTCACGTCCCCGCTGCAGCAGCAAATCCATCGCTGCCGACCCGGACCGCGACCACAGATTCTCGACCTCGCGGGCCACCTTGGCCGCCTCCCCCTGCGGCGCATTGCGCAACTGCTCCAGCAACTGCGGCGGCGCAGGGTCGGCTGTCGCCATGCCACCGAGCAACACAAGGGGACCAAGTGCCGTAAGGTGACGTTTGAGGTTGACGGGTAACTTGCGCATAACAACAGTGAATGTAACAGGCTGCCGCCGCATTTCCAGACGTGTTGCAGCCGAAATGCCAAAAAGGACTCAAGATGAGCGACATTGTGAACGAAGCTGTAGTTGTGCTGAATGAAAAACTGCAAGGCAACGACATTGGCGGCACAGCCAAATTCGATATTGCCGGCGAAGGCTGCATCATGATGGACGACGCAGGTGCGCGTGCCGGTGACGAGCCTGCCGATGTGACGCTCAGCGCCGATGCCGACACATTCCGTTCGATCCTCGAAGGCGAGACCAACCCTACCGCCGCGTTCATGAGCGGCAAGCTGTCCGTGGACGGCGATATGGGGATGGCGATGAAACTGGCCGCCGCTTTGGCCTGATGCAGATCAGCCCCGCCCCCCTTTTCACCGATATCAAGCCTGGCCCCGAGGACGGTGCCGCCTATTGGCTACAAACATCGGATGGCAAGCGGATCAGGGTGGGGCACTGGCAACCCAAGGGGGCAAAAGGCACGGTCCTTTTGTTCCCGGGCCGCACGGAATATATTGAGAAATATGGGTTTTGCGCCGCCGAGCTTGCCGCACGCGGCCTTGCCACCTTTGCGGTGGACTGGCGCGGTCAGGGCCTGTCAGACCGGTTGACCGAAAACCCGCTGATCGGCCATGTCGATCTGTTTCAGGACTATCAGAAAGACGTTGGCGCGATGGTGCGTGCGGCGCGTGAATTGGGTCTGCCGCGGCCCTTCTTTTTGCTCGCGCACTCGATGGGGGGCGCGATCGGATTGCGCGCGGTGATGGAAGGGCTGCCGGTCAAGGCCGCCGCTTTCTCGGGCCCGATGTGGGGCATTCGCATGGCCCCGCACCTGCGACAACTGGCATGGGCCTTAACCCGGCTGATGCCGCACGTAGGCCGCGGCCTCAGCCTGCCGCCCGGCACCAAAATCCAACCCTATCCGGTCACGGAACCCTTTGAAAACAACATGCTGACCACCGACACACAGATGTACAGCATGATGCGCGATCAGGTTACCGCCCACCCCGAACTGGGGCTTGGCGGGCCAAGCTATGTCTGGCTGGGTGAGGCTCTGGCCGAAACCGCCCATCTTGCCAGTCGCGCCGCGCCGAACCTGCCCTGCGTGACCTTTGTTGGCAGCAACGAACGTATCGTCGATATGACCCGCATCCAAAGCCGCATGGGCAAATGGGCGGGCGGGCGGCTCGGAATTATCCCCAGTGGCGAGCATGAGGTGCTGCTGGAACAAGACGCCTTGCGCCGTCCGATATTCGACGCGCTGGAAAAGCTGTTTTTGGGCACGGTGACAAACTAACCTGTCCAACCGCCCTGCGCCGCCTATATTCTTGGCCATGACGCATGAACCAGTCCTGACCTTCAATGAAAACGGCATCTATTGCGCGGCGGGCGATTTTTATATCGATCCGTGGCGCCCTGTGGACCGTGCCTTGATCACCCATGGCCACGCTGACCATTCGCGATCAGGCATGGGGCGGTATCTGGCGACCGACGCGGCTCTCCCGGTGATCCGCCACCGGTTGGGCGACATCACTGCCGAAGGCATCGCCTACGGCGAAAAGCGCCAAATCGGTGGGGCGACAGTGTCGTTTCATCCCGCGGGCCACGTGCCCGGCTCGGCGCAGATCCGGGTCGAGGTGGGCGGCGAGGTTTGGGTGGCATCGGGCGATTATAAGGTAATTGACGATGGCCTCTCGGAGCCGTTCACGCCGGTCAAGTGCCACCATTTCATTACCGAGAGCACTTTTGGCCTGCCAGTCTTTCGCTGGGCCGATCAGGCACAGGTTGCGGCTGAGCTTAACGCGTGGTGGGCCGGTTGCGCGGCTGCGGGCAAGACTGCTTTCCTCGGGGCCTATTCGCTGGGCAAGGCGCAACGGTTGATCACCATGCTCGACCCCGATATCGGTCCAATCCTGACCCACGGTGCGGTTGAAAATACCAATGCGGTATTGCGCGCCCAAGGCATCACCCTGCCAGACACAATCCATGTCACCCCCGACCTAAACCCCAAGGACCATGCAGGTGCCTTGGTCATCGCGCCCCCCGGTGCCTTGGGCAGCCAGTGGTCGCGGCGTTTCGGCGCGCACGAGAGTGCCTTTGCCTCTGGTTGGATGGCGATGCGCGGGGTGCGCAGACGCCGCGCAGGGGATCGTGGATTTGTCATCTCCGACCACGCTGACTGGCAAGGATTGCTCTGGGCGATCAACGAGACGGGTGCAGAAAATATATATGTCACCCATGGTTACACGGACATCTTCAGCCGGTACCTCAACGACAACGGTTGGAACGCGCAGGTCGTACCAACCCAATTCGAAGGCGAAACCCTAGATGCGGATGACGCCGCATGAAACAGTTTGCCGAGCTATTCACCGCCATTGACCAAAGCAACAAAACCACCGTCAAAGTCGCAGCGCTGGCTGACTATTTTAGCAATGCCGCCGAGCAGGACCGGCTGTGGACCATCGCGCTATTCTCTGGCCGCCGTCCGAAACGTGCCGTCACTACAACCCGCTTGCGCGAATGGGCGTCCGAGGCTTCGGGCGTGCCCTTGTGGCTGTTCGAGGAAAGCTATGCCATCGTCGGCGACCTGGCCGAAACCATCGCGCTGGTACTCCCGCCCAACCCGTCTGACGACAGCCGGAGTCTCGCGGACTGGATCAATGCCTTGCGCGGCTTGGCCGAGGTTGATGAGCCTGCCCGTAAGGCTTTCGTGCTGGAGGCATGGCAGCATCTGGGTGGGTCCGAACGGTTCTTGTTCAACAAGCTGATCACCGGCGGCTTTCGCATCGGGATCAGCCAAAAGCTGATGACCCGCGCCTTGGCCCAAGCCACCGGCAAGCCGGAGCCGGAACTGGCGCACCGGTTGATGGGCAACTGGCACCCCGACGATGTCACATGGCACAGCCTGATCGAGGCAGAAGACGCCTCCGCCGATGCCTCGCGCCCCTACCCCTTCTACCTCGCCTATGCACTTGAAGCCGCACCGGAGGATCTTGGCCCGCCCGCTGACTGGCGCGCCGAGTGGAAGTGGGACGGAATTCGCGGCCAGTTGATCCTGCGCGACGGCGAGTATTTCGTCTGGTCACGCGGCGAAGAGTTGATGACAGACCGCTTCCCAGAACTGGCCCGCGCGATTGATCACCTGCCCTCGGGTACCGTACTCGACGGTGAATTGCTGGTCTGGCCGCAGGACGCGCCGCTGCCGTCTTCGTTCAACAAACTGCAAGCCCGCATCGGCCGCAAGACAGTGCCGAAAAAGCTGCTGCAAGAGGCGCCCGTGGTGCTGCATGCCTACGACCTGCTGGAATGGCAGGGAGAGGACATCCGCCATCGCCCCTTCGCCGAGCGTCGCGCCTTGCTGGAGGCCGCCTGTGCCGATCTGCCGCCTGAGGCGCCGGTCAGGTTGTCGCCACAACACCAGTTCACGGACTGGTCGCAGCTTGGCATCCTGCGCGAGAACGCCCGTGACGCGAACGCCGAAGGCTTGATGCTCAAACGCGGCGACAGCCCCTATCTGGCGGGGCGCAAGAAGGGCGATTGGTGGAAATGGAAGCTTGATCCGCTGACCATCGACGCGGTGATGATCTATGCGCAATCCGGCTCCGGCAGGCGCGCGAACCTGTTCACCGACTTCACCTTTGCGGTCTGGAACGGCAATGACCTTGTGCCCTTCACCAAGGCTTACTCCGGCCTGACTGACGCTGAATTCCGCCAAATCACCGCTTGGGTGCGCAAAAACACGCTCGAACGCTTTGGTCCGGTGCGCAAGGTCACCCCGCATCATGTGTTCGAGATCGCCTTCGAGGGCATCCAGCCCAGCCCGCGCCATAAATCCGGCGTTGCCCTGCGGTTTCCGCGCATGTTGCGCTGGCGCAAGGACAAACCCTTGCAGGAAGCTAACACGCTGGACGATCTCAAAGACATGCTGGCGCTTTACGGCTGACGCGCTGCTTGTCCCCGCCCGCCACCGCGCATAGGTATGGGCAAACGCATTAAACGAGGTACCGCCATGTTCCAGCTCCCCTTTCCTGTCCGCGATGCCAATGCCGGTTCCGGCGCCAAAAACCTTGGCAATCTGCCCGAATGGGACCTGAGCGACCTTTATACCTCCGAAGACGCGCCCGAGCTAAAGCGTGATCTGGATTGGCTGGAGGAAGCCTGTGCCAGCTTCGCCGCCGATTACGAAGGCAAACTGGCAGGTATTGATGCCGCAGAGTTTCTGAATTGTGTGCTGCGCAACGAAAAGATCAACCAGATCGCAGGGCGGATCATGTCCTTTGCCGGACTGCGCTACTATCAGCTGACCACCGACGCGGGGCGTGCAAAGTTCCTGTCCGATTGTCAGGAAAGAATCACCAATTTCACCACGCCGCTGGTATTCTTCACGCTGGAACTGAACCGGCTCGAGGATGACCACCTCGACAACCTCTTTGCCCAAAGCGCCGAACTGGCCCGCTACAAACCCGTCTTTGACCGTATCCGCGCGATGAAGCCGCACCAGCTTTCCGACGAGCTGGAGAAGTTCCTTCACGATCTCGGCGTGGTGGGCGACGCATGGGAGCGGATGTTCGACGAGACCATCGCAGGGCTTGAGTTTGACGTGAACGGCGAAACGCTGGGCATCGAAGGTACGCTGAACCTGTTGACAGACCCCGACCGCGAACAGCGCCAAGCCGCCGCCGAAGAACTGGCCGATGTCTTTACCCGCAACGTCAAAACCTTTGCGCGGGTGCACAACACCCAAGCGAAGGAAAAAGAGATCGTCGACCGCTGGCGCGGCATGCCGACCCCACAGACCGGACGCCATCTGTCCAATCAGGTCGAGCCCGAGGTTGTCGAGGCGCTGCGCAATGCTGTGGTTAACGCCTATCCAAAGCTCAGCCACCGTTATTATGAGCTAAAGCGTAAATGGCTGGGGCTGGAGCGTATGCAGGTCTGGGACCGCAACGCCCCCCTGCCGATGGAAGACCCGCGTATCGTTGATTGGGCGCAGGCCGAAACAATGGTGATGGACGCCTATACCGCCTTTGATCCGCGCATGGGCGAGCTGGCGAAACCGTTCTTCAGCGATGGCTGGATTGATGCCGCCGTGAAGCCTGGCAAAGCGCCCGGTGCTTTTGCCCACCCGACCGTCACCAACGTGCACCCCTATGTGATGCTCAATTACTTGGGCAAACCGCGCGACGTGATGACGCTGGCGCATGAGCTGGGCCACGGTGTCCATCAAGTGCTGGCTGCTGATCAGGGCGAAATGCTGTCCTCCACGCCGCTGACGCTGGCCGAAACCGCGAGTGTTTTTGGCGAGATGCTGACCTTCCGCAAGATGTTGGAGAACGCCAAGACCAAGACAGAGCGTAAGGTGCTGCTCGCGGGCAAGGTCGAGGACATGATCAACACGGTCGTGCGCCAGATCGCCTTCTATGATTTCGAGTGCAAGCTACATGACGCCCGCCGTGGCGGCGAGTTGACGCCCGATGACATCAACGCGCTGTGGATGTCGGTTCAGGCAGAATCGCTCGGGCCAGCCTTTGACTATATGGACGGGTATGAGACCTTCTGGGCCTATATCCCGCACTTCGTGCATTCGCCCTTCTACGTCTATGCCTATGCCTTTGGCGACGGGTTGGTGAACGCGCTCTATGCGGTTTACGAACAGGGCGAAGCCGGCTTTGAGGACAAGTATTTCGACATGCTCAAGGCTGGTGGCTCGAAGCACCACAAGGAGCTGCTCGCCCCCTTCGGGCTGGATGCCTCTGACCCTGCGTTCTGGGACAAGGGACTGTCGATGATCTCTGGCTTCATCGACGAGCTCGAAGCGATGGAAGAGTGACACCGCAACCCCAGCGGCCGACCCGTGGCTAAGCGCCCTGCCCGGATAACATGGCGGCAGCGTCTGAACCGCTTTTTGGCATGGGTGCGGCTGCGGGTGCCGTTTGGTTTGCGGCTGCTTTTGGGGATCGTACTGATCTGCGGCGGGCTGCTGGGGTTCTTGCCCATTTTGGGTTTTTGGATGATCCCGCTGGGGATCGCAGTTGCTGCACTTGATATCAAGCCGATGCTCCGCCGATGGCGGAACCGCCACCGGGAGTGATTATTTAAGCTGGCTGTCCTTGGAGCCGCGGCGGTTGATGCCGCCGCGCTGCTGGGCCTGACCGTCACGTTCGCGCACACAGTCAATGCAGAGCTTGACGCCGGGCAATGCGTCGCGCCGCGCCTGCGGGATCGGCTCTTCACACTCCGCACAATGGGTCCGGCTTTCACCGACTGGCGTTTTGCGGGCTTTCAGCCGCGCCAACTCGTCGTTGATTGATGCTTCGATCTGCTCCGAGACCGCGCCATCCTTTGCCCATCCACCAGCCATATTAAGCCCTCCATTTGACTTTATGTAGGGTGTCTTTGGCCCCTTACCACCCATGGCGATCCGGTTTTCCCAAAGCAGGGTGTGCGCAAAAAAAATGCACCCCGAAAGGTGCAGTTGAGCGTGAAAAAGGGGCAGTGTTCAGGCGGCCTTCGACAAGCCATTCCGATGTGTGCGGTTTAACAGGATCGAAAGCCGGACAGCGCTCTCGATCAACCGTGTGCGCAAGTTGTTGTCCTGGCCGTGGCCCAGCAGAGGCACGCTGGTCAATACCCGCGCGGTATGTGGCGGCTGGGCTGGATGGGAGAGATATGTCACCGTCACAAAGGCTTCGATGCGGCAGAAATCGCGGCAATGGTGGACCTGCTGAATGTCGGCATCCAACACCCGCAAAGACGGAGCGCTCTGAGCGGCTTTGCGTCCGATTGGAATTGGGTCACTGGGCGTGGAGTGTGGCGCGTTCATGCTCAACGTGATCGGAGCGTAGGCCACGTCATTTTCAGTCGTTTTCTCATTCATCATCATATCTTTACCTCAACGTAATCTTTACTGGGCTTTATACTTAGACCCTTCGTAACTGCGTTATCGCTTCTGCGCGTCGGCCTTTTTGCCAACCTGTTCCTCAGTTGGTGGCGGCGAAATAAGGCAAGAATGAGGCGGGATGGTGGCGACAGTTGGCCGATTCAACCAAAAGGAAACTTTTCTCGCGTTTTTATTAAAATTTCCGCGCGCAAACTTACAGACGAATGAGTTTGCATCTAATTCTGACCATTCAGCCAGTCTTCCTGTTCTTGAGTTTCTATCGATTCATCGAAGTGATTTCGGACCAATCCGATCGCCTCGGAAGCCGGCAAACCGCAGCCCATCAAAAGCAATGCTGCGATCATCCCGCTGCGCCCCGCCCCATGTCGGCAGCACAGCGCGACGGTCTCGCCTGCCACGAGCGCTGCAAGAAACGCCGCCTTGCGCTGCGGCCACCCCGCCATGAAAGCGGCCTCGGGCACCGAGTAGTCCGCAATCGCCGCAAACTGCACATCAATCGCCAGACTTGCGGCCGCGGCCCTTACTAACGCAAAGGCCCCATCGGGCAGTTCCGCTTCCTCGGGCAGCACCAGGAGCCGCCGCGCACCGGTATTTCTCAGCGTTACGAGCGTTTCGTGCAATCTCTCCCGATCAATATACGGTGTCCCCTCCGCTCGTAATCTGAGCCCCGGAAAGCCCGCCGTAGAGATGTAACCGCCGCGCTTGGTAGGTATCATCGTGCGGATCGACGTCGCATCGCGGTCGAAAGTGGGCGGCAAGGCGGCCTGCATTACAGCTCCTGATTCTATCGGCAGTCCGATCTGATACGCGCACTCACGTCAGCGCGGCAATCGCTCATCTGCGCCGCGCGAAGCTCAATAACGCAAAAAGCCCCGCCGAAACCGGCGAGGCTTTTTAATTGGCTTAAGCAACCTAGGTTCAGGCTGACGCCATCATGCCCTTTTCCTTCGCCAGATCGCGCATCCGCTTTTGCAGCTTTTCAAACGCACGCACCTCAATCTGGCGAATGCGCTCGCGGCTCACATCATACTGGCCCGAAAGATCTTCGAGCGTCACGGTCTCGTCCGACAGGCGACGCTGGGTCAGAATGTCCTTCTCGCGGTCATTCAATATGTCCAACGCTTCAGCCAACATCTCGCGACGGGTCTCTAACTCGTCTTTCTCGGCATAGTCACCGGCTTGATCGGCATCCTTGTCTTCCAGCCAATCCTGCCACTGCATGGTCCCCTCGCCTTCGGAGCCAACAGTCGCGTTCAAGGACGCATCCCCGCCCGACATCCGCCGGTTCATCGAGATCACTTCCGCCTCGGTCACGCCAAGCTGCGTGGCAATAGTGGTCACATTCTCGGGGCGCAGATCGCCTTCTTCCAATGCGCCGATCTTGTTTTTGGCTTTGCGCAGGTTGAAAAACAGTTTTTTCTGGCCGCTTGTCGTGCCGAGTTTCACCAAGGACCACGAGCGCAGGATATATTCCTGGATCGAGGCACGGATCCACCACATCGCATAGGTCGCAAGGCGGAAGCCCTTTTCGGGATCAAACCGCTTCACGGCCTGCATCAATCCGACATTCGCCTCCGAGATAACCTCGGCCTGTGGCAGCCCGTAGCCGCGATAGCCCATGGCGATCTTTGCCGCGAGGCGCAGGTGCGATGTCACCATCTTATGCGCAGCTTCAGTGTCTTGTTCTTCGACCCACCGCTTGGCGAGCATGTACTCTTCTTCGGGTTCCAGCAGAGGAAACTTGCGAATTTCCTGCATATACCGGTTCAGACCGCCCTCGGGCGTCGGTGCCGGAAGATTTGCGTAATTGGCCATTTTGTCCCTTTCCCCTTCTATCGGGGCCCATGTTTATGGGCTTAACATAGCATATGGAGAGCATGGCATGTCTTTTCAAGACAAGGTGCCGCGCATTCCTGTTCACATTTGCACAGCTGACCTGCGCAGGGAACTCCCCCTGCAGCAGGTTCACGCGCCTGTGCACTTCATGTCAGATTAACGTTTCGGGATGGTTGCCGTTCCTCCCTTCGCCCCTCACGGGCGGAGGATCGCCTAGACAGGCAGGCGTAGCACATCCAGCAGATCGACCATATCCTGCGGCAAAAGCGCTTCAAAGCGGATCGCCTCACCCGTTACCGGATGCTCGAAACCCAAAACTGCAGCGTGTAAAGCTTGCCGCGAGAACGCACTGATCGCATCGGCAGCAGCCTGAGGCAGCGCCGCTTTCGGCAATTTGCGCCGCCCGCCATAGGTCGGGTCGCCGATGAGGCTGTGGCCCGCATGGGCCATATGCACCCTGATCTGGTGCGTGCGTCCGGTTTCGAGCCAGCATTCCATAAGCGCCAGAACCGCGGGGGTGCCAAACCGCTCGACTGTGCGGGCGCGGGTCACGGCGTGACGCCCGCCTTGAAACAACACCGCCTGCCGCTGCCGGTCTGTGCGGTGGCGCGCAAGTTGGGTGGTCATCTTGAGGATATTGCCCGGCTCAAAAGACGCGCCGCGAATGCCGCGCAGACGCGGATCATTGGCATCAGGCACGCCGTAGACGACACATTGGTAATACCGCTCGACGGTGTGCTTTTCAAACTGTGACGCAAGCCCGTGGTGGGCCGCGTCGGACTTTGCCACCACCAGCAAGCCGCTAGTTTCTTTATCAATCCGGTGCACGATACCGGGCCGCTTGACCCCGCCCACGCCGGACAGGTTGTCGCCGCAATGGGCCATGAGCGCATTAACAAGTGTGCCTGACGGCGACCCCGGCGCGGGGTGCACCACCATGCCCGAGGGTTTATTCACCACGACCAGATCATCATCTTCGAACACGATCTCAAGCGGAATGGCCTCGGCGCCAATATGGCTCTCTTCGGCTTCTTCCACCTCGATATCGATCTGGTCATCCTCATTCACCCGCGCACGCGGATCACGCACCACCTGTCCGGCAACCTTGACCGCACCCTGTTCAAGCAACTTCATCAGCCGCGTCCGCGACAGGTTCGCATCCTCTGGCACATCCCGCGCCAGCGCCTTATCAAGACGCGGTGGCGGGCTGTCCGCGATGATGAATGTAATTAGGCGGTGCGACATGACTGATCCGATGGAGACTGCGGAACCGGCAAATCTGCGGTTCCTGCGACGGTTGGTGACGGTGTTGACCGTGGTGATGATTTTCGGCGTTCTAGTGGTGATTGGCCTGCTTGTCACGCGCCTGTCTGGTCGCGGGCCTGAATTGCCTGCCAGTATTACGCTACCGGATGGCTCGGAGGCGGCGACTTTCACGATGGGCGACGGCTGGTATGCGGTTGTCACTACCGACGATCGCATCCTGATTTTCGACCGGTTGAGCGGGAATCTGCGGCAGACTTTGCAGATCGACTGACCCGCCCAGAAGCGTTCAGAAGCTAATCGCCCAAGTCTGTTCCACATTCGGTTTGCCAAAAGACACGACTGGTTTGCTCTCCACCAGCGTCCAACCGTTGCGCGCATAGAGCGCGCCTGCGGCGGCATGGGATTCGTGTGTCCAAAGCTGCATGCCCTTATACCCTTCTGCGCGGGCAAACCCCATACAGGTTTCCAGCATCTCGCGGCCCAACCCCTTACCGCGCGCATCAGGAGTCAGCACGAACAGCCGTAGTTTGGCAGTCGCCTCGTCTGACCGGACGCAAAAGACACTGCCCAACCGCTGGCCTCGCTGACAAGCGATCCAGCCTGCCTCACAAGCACGATCATGATTTCGCAAAAAATCGTCGATGATCGAGGCAACAAGCACGCCAAAGCTGCTGTCGAACCCCTCTTCGCGGGCATAGTGCACCTGATGCTGTTCGATCAGCCAATCCCGATCAGCGGCTTCAAATCTGCGTATCTCAAGGTTTTCCATCGGCGCAGCATGCCACCATGAACCCTTGCCTTTCAAGCCGCCACAGGCTAGCGATCATGGCCACCGAAACGGAGAATACCATGGGCATCGACACAGAACGCGACATCGAAGCAAACCTTCAGATCGGCCCGACCGACAAAGGCATGGTGCGCCTGTTTGTCGAAGGTAAGGGCTTTGAAATCCCGATGGATTTCACTCCTGAGGAAGCCTACGAGATCGCGGAAGAGATCATGGCAGCCGCCCAGCGTGTTGATGGCGGCAAAAAGCGCCGCTAACTGCGCTAGCCCAACTTGGGCGCGCATTTCTGGGTGAACTGCTCCGGTTGATCAGCCTTCCCAAACCCTTCAGCCCCAATCGGGCAACATCTCGGGGTCGCGCAGGCGGTGCAACCGCCGCGCTGCGTGAAAGGCAAACTTTTGCACCATCACCTTGCGCCGCGCAGGCGCGAGCTTGGTCTCGGGACCGGTGCGCACAATCTCCCCGCCATAGCTATCCGCAATGATCAATCCCGTCTCAAACGGCAGCAGGTCTGTGTCAAAATCCGAGTCCACAGCCCAAAAGAACCTGTCACACCACGGCAGATACCCCTGCCATTTGGCATCTGACAGATAGTCGGCACGGCTCGACTTGCACTCCACCACCCAGATCTCGCCCTTTGGCCCCAAAGCCATCACATCCACCCGCAGACCACGGGTGGGAACCAGTTCCTCCACGCAGGCGAAGCCGTGACTGGCCAAATGCCGCGCCACGCCCCGCGCCAAAAGCTGACCTGCCTGCAATTCAGGGCGCAACGGTTGGAAGTCATCATGAGCCATAGCGTCCTTTTACGAACAATACGTGAACATTGGCAAGCCCCCTGCATCCGTCGCCCTATTCAGGTGGCATTTTGCCAGCCCGTGCCTATCTTAAGAGTTGGCCAAGCTGGGGAATTTTATGACGGATCACGACGGCACCGATCGGGCGCGGGCACGCGGCGTGCGCTATGCAATCGAGCTGCAGGGCCACCTGACGTGGTTGGAAACGTTTTCCGGCACCGCCTTGGGTGTGCTGGCAGTGGCATCAGGCATCTACACCTACTTGGGCGTCTCGTCTTTGCTGGATGACACTGGTGCGATGTCAGCTTTTGCCGCAATCGCCTATTCCGTCGCGGTTTCGGTCGGTATCTTTGTTTTCTGGTCCTACATGATGCGCCTGTTTCCGGCGGTGCGCGGTGCGCGGGCGCGGGTTGGCCTGCTTGGCACAATGGGCTTGGGCTCGGTTGCCATCATCGCCATGTCGAGCTGGCTCAACGCTGCCGCTCTGGCAGGCTCCGCGGCCGTCGAACAACACCTCGCCGAAACCGTACAGGACTATCAAACCTCGCTGGAACGTGCGCATGAGATTGCCGTTTCCGCTCAAGGGTTGGAACGTGACGTCGCCCGCGTACGCCAGAGTTTCGAGGACCTCAGCGAACAAGAGGCGACCGGAAACCTCTCCGGTCTTGCCGGACGCGGCGCGGTGTTTCGGGTGTTGCGGCAGAAATCTTCCGAGCTCACCGGACTTGAGACCCAGATCGCGACCCAATCCCCACTGGTCGATGCGGCCTTTGCCGAGGGCAACCAGATCCTCAGCAAAATGCGCTCTCTCACCGTTGAACCCGGCCCTGTTGAAGCCCGTTCGGTCGAGTTTTCCGAAGCCGCCGTACGCCTTGCAGGGCTAATCACCCAGTTGCGCCAACTGTCTGTTGCGCCCTTGGTTGAGCGTGCCGCACAAGATCTCGCCGCCTCGGTCGTGCTGCCCGAGCTTGACGGCAGCACAGCAGAAACTCGCACCGCGCAGGGGGCGACAATCACCTCGGTTCTCGAAGTGCTGACCCAACGCGCCACGACGCTGGAGCGCGCCGCGCAAGCTGTTCTGGCGATGCCGCCACCAACGGAGACAACTTATACCCCGATCTCCAGCGCCGATGCGGTGATCCTATATGCCCGCAATTTTGTGCCGTCTTGGGCTGGTGCCATCGCCATTGATCTGCTGCCCGCCGTGCTGGTTTTCATTCTGGCAATCACACAATCGGCCATCCGCTCCGGTCGCGAAGGCAGCGCCATCGAAGACACCTTGACCCTGACGGAACTGCGCGCCGCCCTGCTAGCGCTGCGCGAGATGGAGGGGGCGATGGGTACTGGAGGGGGGTTCGGCAACTCTGCTCCCACCGAGCCGCCCAAAGCGGTGCCCGATGCCGAGCCGCAGCCGTTGGCCCAAGAAAAGGCTGCGCATGTCACGCCGCTGAAAGCCACATGAGCGACCCCGCCCCGCCCGTTGCGCCGCGCAACCCGATCCGGCGCATCCTGACGGGCGTGCTGATCTTTCAGCTCGGCCTTGGCATCATGCTGTTCTGGGGCGACCTGCAATCAGGTTTTGCCCTGCCCGGCTTCGGTCCCCGCGCCCCGTCCCTGACCGAGCCGATCCGCCCCGGCGACCAGACCCGCCGCTTTCGCGAAGATCGCGCCCCTGCCCCCGGCCAGCCGATGCCCTCGACCGATCTGCCTGACCGCCTGACTCTCACCTCGATTGAGGCTGGCAAGTCGGCGTTGCTCGAGGGCGCCATCGTCCAGGGTGACGCCGAGCGGATTGCCAAACAGCTCGATGCCATGCTGCCCCAGCTTGAGCGGGTCTACCTCAATTCTTCTGGCGGATCGGTGCAGGATGCGCTCGCCTTAGGCCGCCATTTGCGTGACGCAGGCCTGATCACTGCGCTGCGCGAGGGTGACATTTGCTATTCTGCCTGCCCCTACCTGCTGGCCTCCGGTGTCACACGCGAGATCCCCGAGACCGCTTATGTCGGCGTGCACCAGCACTACTTCGGGCAAAGCACGCTTCTGCCTGCTTTCGTGGCTGTTGAAGACATCCAGCGCGGTCAAGGCGATGTTATGGGGTATCTCGATGACATGGGGATTGATCCCTTGGTGATGCGCCACGCGCTTGTCACCCCGCCCGATGAAATCTACGTGCTGCTGCCCGAAGAGCTGCGGGCATACGGGTTTATCCAGTCCGCGCCCTAATCCATTCCCCAGCCAGCAAAGCATCAACGCTTGACATGATACCTTTTGGTATCTATTAAAGTGATACCGTTAAGTATCACTAAGGCGCTACCACGCCGCCGCATCCGAAAGGGCTAACCCCATGACTGCTGCCCAAGCCGACGCTGCACAAAATACCTTTCGCGCGCTAGCCGACCCAACCCGCCGCGACATCCTGCGTTTGCTGGGAAATCGCGATATGACCATTGCCGAAGTCTCCGACAGTTTCGACATGACCCGCGCGGCAGTAAAGAAGCACCTCACCGTGCTCAGCGATGGCGGGCTGATCACCGTTCGCACCGAAGGTCGCACCCGCATCAACGCGCTTGACCCACAGGGCTTCGCGCCCGTCCTTGGCTGGCTCGAGTACTTCGACGACTTCTGGGACGACCGCCTCCTCGCCCTTAAATCTGCACTGGAAAGGAACCAACCATGACCGACACCATCCTGCGCAAGACGATTTACCTCAAGGCCAGCCGCGAAGAGGTCTGGGCCTATCTTACCCAACCCGAAAAGCTGGCGATCTGGTTTCACGCGCCAAAGTCCCCGCTGGTGGAAGGCGAAGAACTGGCGCTTTACGGCGCAGAGAGCGGCGACAAAATCTGCTGGGGCGAGGTCCGCACTGCCCGCGCGCCAGAGTATCTCGAATATACATTCACAATCAAACCGTTGAACGGCGCCTTCACTACCGTGCGCTGGACGCTGGAGGATGTCGCCGCAGGCACCCGCATGTCGCTGGAACACGAGGGCCTACCAGCTGATCTTCCGGGTTTCGACCTGACATTGGCGCTCGATAAGGGTTGGGAGGGCCATATGGGGCAAATGCGCGATCACATTCATAATATCACCCCTTAAGCCCCTTGCCGTGGACCCGTCGCAGGCCTACCTATGAGCTGTGACGGGTTCTGCCCTGTTCGTGAGACGTTACATTCCAGTGGCCTTAAGCAAATCCGAGGGAGCTGGCTCTGATCGAGCCCTGGTTCGATTACCTGGCGCCCACCTGTACATACAGGTCCTCGGGAATAATAAAACTGACCGGCAGCGGTGGTCCCGTCACACTCCATCTTCGCAAATGGTCAAAGGCGTTGGCCGGTCCCCCCAAGGGGCACCGAAGCCAGATGCAGTTCATTTTTCAATAGTCTTAGAAAATCAGCGCTGCTTAAGGCCCCGCAAAGCCTCGGATCAGAAATCCTTGGGCCGCTCTTCACGCGCCATGTGGTCAAGCACCGCATTCACAAAGCTCGGCTCTTTGCTCTCAGGGAAGAACGCCCGTGCCACATCAACATATTCCGAAATAACAACTTTGGGCGGCGTATCTGCGTTGCGCAGCTCGGCCCCCGCCGCGCGGAATAGTGCCCGCAACGTCGGGTCGATCCGCCCCAATGGCCACTTGGCCACCAACGCTCGGTCGGTCTGCTGGTCAATCGACGCCTGATTGCTCACCGCAAGGTCGAGAACCTCACCGAACAGGCTGATATCGCCGTCCAGCATCTCTTCGCCCTCATAGGTCGCCCCGAAGCGGTGCTCAAGAAACTCGGCCCGCACCGTATCAGTGGTCTGCGAGGAATGCTCCATCTGGAACAATGCCTGCACGGCATAAAGCCGCGCTGCCGATTTCATCTTGCGTTTCTGGTTGCCTGAAAGGCCCGGTGCCGAATTTGTCATGCGCTTGTGGTTCCGTCTGGGTCGCCTGCCATCAGGGTATCTTGTCCCTGAGGCTTGAAGCCGATGCCCTTGCTTTGGCTGCCCCACTTACGGCCCAGTGCGATCAGATGCAAGGCCGCAGCCGCCGCGCCGCCACCCTTGTTCTGTCCGTCAGGATCAGCGCGTACCGCCGCCTGTTCAAAGTTCTCGACCGTCAGGATGCCATTGCCGATGCACAGCCCCTGCAAGCCCAACAACTGCAAGGCGCGCGAGCTGTCGTTGCACACGGTCTCATAGTGGGTGGTCTCGCCGCGGATCACACAGCCTAGCGCCACATAGCCATCAAAGCTGCTGCGCCGGTCGGAAATACCGATAGCTGTGGGGATTTCCAGCGCGCCGGGCATCTCGATGACATCCCAAGCAGCGCCCGCCGCTTCCAGTTCCGCCTTGGCACCGCTCAGCAAACCATTGGCGATGTCACTGTAATAGGGCGACACGACGATCAATACTTTTACAGGGCGATCAAATTCGGGCCGTGGCAAAACGGTGTGCGACAAGGAAGCTGCCATTGGGTTTACTCCGCAGTGATCGGACGGGTGCCGACAATCTCAAGGTCATAGGCGTCCAGACCCAGATAGCGGGTCTCGGGGTTATCGGTTAGCAATACCAACTGGTGCACGCCGATAGAGGACAGGATTTGCGCGCCAAGCCCGGTGCGCTTGATGGTGCGCGGGCCTTCATCTTCATCACTGTCCAACCGCAGACGCGGGTAAGGATCGCGGAACAGGACAACAGCACCCCGGCCTTCGGCTGCGACAATCTCCATCGCGCGGGGCAATTCATCGGCAGGGCTCGGCCCCAGACCCAAAATATCTTCCAGCGCGTTGACCGCATGGGTCCGCACCAGAACAGGCGCAGGCGTTGTCAAATCACCCTTGCTCAAGACAACATGGTCGGTGCCGGTAATCTGGTCGCTAAACACCCGCATCAACCACTCGCCACCATACGCAGAAGTCACGGTGCGGCTGTCGCGCTCGACCAACAAATTGTCGTGCTTGTGGCGATAGGCGATCAGGTCGCTGATCGTGCCGATTTTTAACCCATGCTCACGGCCAAAAGTCACCAGATCCGGCAACCGCGCCATAGTGCCGTCTTCTTTCATGATCTCACAGATCACGCCCGACGGGTTCAGCCCCGCCAAGCGACTGATGTCGACGGCCGCCTCGGTATGTCCCGCGCGGACCAAGACACCACCATCGCGCGCGCGCAGCGGAAACACATGGCCGGGCGTCGCGATATCCGCAGCCCCCGCCTGCTGGGAGATCGCCACGCCGACAGTCAAAGCCCGATCTGCGGCTGAAATCCCCGTACTCACGCCTTCGCGCGCCTCGATTGACACGGTAAACGCTGTCTCATGGCGCG
This sequence comes from Sulfitobacter brevis, assembly GCF_900112755.1. Taxonomy (GTDB): domain Bacteria; phylum Pseudomonadota; class Alphaproteobacteria; order Rhodobacterales; family Rhodobacteraceae; genus Sulfitobacter; species Sulfitobacter brevis. The sequence goes on from NZ_FOMW01000001.1 coordinate 54,973, forward strand.
AGGAGTTGTTCACTGCCATCATCGGCAAGCCGAGATGGTCAATCCGGTCCGAGGTCATCGGCAAGCAGATCAATCCGCGCCCATAAGTGGCCATAAAATTGATCGCAGCCGCATCGGCAAACTCGGCCGCAATGACCAGATCACCCTCATTCTCGCGATCCTCGTGATCGACCAGAATAAACATCCGCCCCGCGCGGGCTTCTTCGATGATCTCTTCAATCGGCGCAATGGCGCCAGACAGTTCCGCTTCAACCGGACCAGGCGTTTCAAATGTCATGGCAGCATCCCCTTCTCGCTTGTCCGGCTCTTAGCCCACCGATGGCGCAAAGACCAGTGTCACAGCACTGCCGCTCCTGCTTCATTTGGCCAAATAAACTCAAACACCGACGGTCCAGCAAACACCACTGCTCCAGATGCCGCGCAGGTCGTTATCCTTGCGCTGCAAAATACCGGTTCGCACCAACAAACCCTGCCGCGCGCGCCGCAGCCGTCCAGTCGCGCTCCAGCCCTGTGTCCCCGATGATCAACACCTGATCCCCGGCCAGCTTACGACCGGTGACAAAGCCGCTCAGATGCGTCTGCATCTGCGACCAGCTAACAGTGAATTTCGGAGCCAGCGCGGTGGCGTCCAAAACTCCATTGGCACTCTGCACCGCCTCTGCCCGCAAAGGGCGATGCACAAGCGCCAGCTTCTGCGCACCCTGCACAGCGGCCAAGGCCGCCTCACGCGCCAAGGGCATCTGCGGCGCGTCCACATGCATCACCCGCAGTGCGTTCGAGGAAAACAGCAACGCCATAATATCGCGCCCCGAGGCTTTGCGCACCGCCGCATAGGTCGGATAATCCAACCCCAAGGCATGGGCACGGGCCACATGCATCTTCACCACCATCAGCGGGATCGTCTTGGGCATCGCCTCGGCACGGGCCTGTTGCCACTGGAAGGTGCGCCATTTCAGACCACGCTCCATCGTCGGGCCTTGGTTATGCCCGATCCCCGCCCTCATGACATTTCTGCCAAGCGCGCCACATAGCGCGCCAGAGTGTCGATCTCCAGATTGATCCGGTCGCCCACGGCAACATCGCCCCAGGTCGTCACTTCCTTGGTATGTGGAATGAAATTGATCCCGAAGTCGCATCCGTTGACCTCGTTCACTGTCAGCGAGGTGCCGTTCAGCGCGACAGACCCTTTCGGCGCGATAAACCGTGCGAGATCTTTGGGTGCGCGCAGGGTGACGCGGGTGCTATCGCCCTCATCGGCCATCGCCACCACCTCGGCCACGCCATCAACATGACCCGACACAATATGCCCACCCAATTCGTCGCCAACTTTCAGCGCCCGCTCTAGATTTACCCGTTTGCCAACCTGCCAGCCGTTGTGGCCGATATTGGTCTTTTCTACAGTCTCGGCGCTGATCTGGACCTCGTACCAATCCGGCCCCAGGGCCACGACTGTCAAGCACACCCCGTCCGAGGCGATCGACGCCCCCATATCAATGCCATCCGTTTCATATCCGGTGCGAATACGCGCCCGCAGGTCGCCTTGCTGTTCGACCGCGACAACACTGCCGATATCCGTGACAATTCCGGTGAACATGACAGGCTCCTTCAGTTAGGCTCGTCTTGGAGTTAAACCCGCGCTCACAGGCTGGCAAGGCGGTGAGCGTCATATTTTCGCCGCCTTCCCATGGTGAAACAAGGCACTGACGCGCAATTCGAAGGACGACCATGCCACATCCTGCCCCCGACACACGGGTATTTTTGTTCCTGCAAGGGCCACACGGGCCCTTTTTCAACCGGCTGGGCAAGATGCTCCGGCTGGCGGGGGCCGAAGTTTGGCGGGTTGGTTTCAACGCGGGCGACCGTGCTTTCTGGTTTCATCCGCGCAGCTATATTCCTTATCGCGGCACCGCCGACGACTGGCCCAGCACCTTTGCCAGTCTGATCAACGAAAAACAGGTCACCGACATCGTGCTTTACGGCGATACCCGCCCGATCCACGCCAAAGCGGTTGCGCAGGCCCGCGCCCGCGGCATAACCGTGCACGTCTTTGAGGAAGGCTATATGCGGCCCTATTGGGTCACCTATGAGCGCGGCGGAACCAATGGCAATTCGCGCCTGATGGAGATGACGATCCCGCAGATGCAAGAAGCGCTAGCCAAATCGGATATGGAAGCGCCGCTGCCCCCCGGCCATTGGGGCGACATGCGCCACCATATCTTTTACGGCGCGCTCTATCATTGGTTTGTGATGTTCCGGAACGGCGATTATCGCAATTTCCGCCCGCATCGCAGCCTGACCGTCACCAAGGAGTTCCAGCTTTATATCAAGCGCCTGCTGCTGATGCCGGCACTGGCCCTAGACCGGTTGATCGCTACCCTGCGCATCCGCTGGGGCGGCTTTCCCTACCACCTTACCTTGTTGCAGCTTGAACATGACAGCTCGTTCCAGATGCATTCGCCTTTCGAGACGATGGCGGATTTCCTCGAACTGGTGATCGACGGTTTCGCCAAAGGTGCGCCGCAACACCACCATCTTGTCGTGAAAGCGCACCCGCTGGAGGATGGCCGCGTGCCCGTGCGCCGCGACATCAAACGTTTGGCGAAAAAGTTGGGTGTGGCGCACCGCGTGCATTACGTGCGCGGCGGCAAACTGGCCCAATTGCTTAACGATGCGCGCAGCGCAGTCACGGTGAACTCTACCGCAGGCCAGCAGGTTTTGTGGCGCGGCATCCCGCTCAAGGTCTTTGGCCGCGCGGTTTATTCCCAGCCAGAGTTTGTCTCCGAGCAACCCCTGCCGGAGTTTTTCGCTGGCGCCAGCCGTCCCGATAACCGCGCATATAAGGATTACCGCCGCTATCTGCTTGAAACCTCGCAAATTCCGGGCGGGTTTTATGCGGCACGCGGGCGCACACAACTGCTGCGGCAGGTGGTCGATATGATGCTCAGCCCGCATGACCCCTACGACGCGCTTGAGCTTGGGACCGCGGCCCCACGGCAACAGTTGCGCGCCGTTACATGAAGGGCTGCCCCTAAGCGTCTAGATTTTCAAATGAACCTGCGCTAGCGTCGCGGTAATTACGTCGGATTAACTGGCGAATTCGAGGCAGAACGAAATTGGTCGAGGAGACCGGGCAGTGAAATCCTTTTCTATCCGGTGGGCGCGTCCCATCGCAGTTATTGCGGCTCTGGCCGTCGTTTCGTCATGTGGTTTGCCGCAGGTCGGCCCGAATAAGCGACAGATTTACGCAGGTTCGGTGCAAAAAGAAGGCGACGCCTTTATCGTCGCCGTCAATGACCGCGTGACCCGCGCCACCGCCGTGACACCCGCACTTGGGTTCTCCCAATCCTTCCTTAACGCATCGCAGCTTGGGTCTGATACGATCCGCGCCGGTGATGTTCTGGGCATCACCATCTATGAAAACGTCGATGACCCCTTGCTGGGCGTCGAAGGTGCACCCGCCACCCTGCTCGAAGAAGTGCAGGTTGATGGCGCAGGTTTCATCTTTATTCCTTACGCTGGCCGGATCAAAGCGGCGGGCAACACGCCTGACGCAATCCGCCGGATCATCACCACCAAGCTGGGCGAACAGACCCCTGATCCGCAGGTCGAAGTCCGCCGCGCGGCGGGGGATGGCTCTACCGTTTCTTTGATTGGCTCAATCGGGGCACAGGGCGTCTATCCGATCGAGCGTCCGACCCGCACCCTATCCGCCATGCTGGCCCGCGCCGGTGGCGTCACAATCCAGCCCGAGATTGCCCAGATCACTGTTGTGCGCGGCAATGCACGCGACAAAATCTGGTTCCAGGACCTCTACCGCAATCCGGGCCTTGATATCGCCCTGCGCGGCGGCGACCAAATTCTGGTTGAGGAAGACACGCGCTCCTTCACCGCGCTCGGTGCGACGGGTGGGCAGGCACAGGTGCCCTTCGAGACACAGAACCTGTCGTTGCTGGAAGGCATCGCCCAGGTCGGTGGCCTGAACGCAGGTACGGCAGACCCGACTGGCGTGTTCATCTTCCGCAACGAACCTGTCGAGATTGCCTCACAGGTGTTGGGCCGCAATGATCTGCAAGGCACCCAGCGGATGGTTTATGTCATTGACCTCACACGCCCTAACGGCATGTTCATGGCCCGTGATTTCGTAATCCGCGACCGCGACACGCTTTATGTCACCGAAGCGCCTTTCACCCAGTGGAGCAAGGTTATCTCGGCGATCACCGGCACTGCGGGATCGGCATCAAGCCTGTCTTCGCTGGCCTCAAGCGGCTAACGCGGCGCGCGTGGCTCTGGGCCCCGACCTCTATGATACTCCTGTCGCTGGACCCCGAAAGGTCCGGCGACTTTTCGTTTATAATGGCGGCTTTCTGACCCAGCGGCGGGTGCGGCGCATTTTGCACCTCGCAGATTATTCCCTGCATCTGGGCCTGCCGCGCGAGGGCGATGCTGTCGCAGTCTGGGGCAATTCGCCCACCGCGCATCGCGGGCTGGCAGTTGCAGCCAAACGGCAGGCGCCGGTTGTCACGGTCGAAGACGCGCTGCTGCGCTCGCTGCATCCGGGGCGCGGGGGCGAGCCGCCGCTGGGCTTGCTGATCGACCACAAGGGTGTGCACTTCGACCCGACACGCCCCTCTGATCTGGAAACCCTGCTGGCGACGCATCCGCTGGACGATACCGCCCTGCTGAACCGTGCCCGTGGCGCCATGGCGCGGATCGCCGAGGCGCATCTGACGAAATACACCGCCTTTGATCCTGCCACCCCTGCCCCCGCGCCGGGGTATGTGCTGGTCATCGACCAGACCCGCGGAGATGCCAGCGTCACGGCCTCTGGCGCAGATCGCGGCCGGTTTCTGGAGATGCTGGTGTTTGCCCAAGAGGAACACCCCGGCGCGCGGGTGATCATCAAGTCGCACCCTGAAACGACACAAGGTCACCGCGCGGGGTATTTCGGCCCCGAGGACGAAAACGAGCGCATCACTCTGTTGCGCGATCCGGTCAGCCCTTGGGCGCTATTTGAAGGCGCTGTCGGGGTGTATACCGTGTCATCGCAGATGGGGTTCGAGGCGATCTTTGCTGGCCATTGCCCACGGGTCTTCGGCCAGCCGTTTTATGCCGGATGGGGGCTAACGGCAGACGAGTTTCCGGTGCAGCGCCGCCAGCGGGTATTGACCCGCGCACAGCTGTTTGCAGGCGCGATGATCCTCTATCCGACATGGTATGACCCGCACCGCAATCAGCTGTGTGATCTGGAGACTGCAATTGAGGCTTTGGCGGCGCAAACACGCTGCTGGCGCGAAGATCATGCCGGATGGATCGGCTCCGCCATGCGGCTATGGAAACGCGGACCGTTGCAGCGGTTCTTTGGCCAGCATCGGCGGATGCGATTTGAGGATAATCCGGCCAAAGCCAGTGACACCGGTAAAACTGGCGGGCGGCGCTGGATGGTCTGGGCCGCCAAGGCCACAGAGGCCCATGAAGGCGCTGTGCGAGTTGAGGATGGGTTCCTGCGCTCCAAAGGTCTCGGCGCGGCGCTGGTGCCACCATTGTCTTTGGTCTGTGATGATCTCGGAATTTACTATGATCCCTCGGGTCCGAGCCGTCTGGAGCGCCTGATTGCCCTGCGCGCCAAGATGCGCCCCGACCAGATCCTGCGGGCTCGCAGGCTAATTGATGCCTTGGCCGCGCGCGGGGTGAGCAAGTACAATCTTGGTGGTCAGGCCAATATGCAGGACCTGCCTGCGGGTAAACGCATTCTGGTCCCCGGTCAGGTGGAGGATGATGCGTCAATCCTCACTGGCACCGATAAGGTTCGCACCAATCTCGCGTTGTTGCAGGCCACTCGCGCCGCTAATCCCGATGCGGTGATCCTCTATAAACCCCATCCGGATGTCGAAGCGGGCCTGCGGAAAGGCGCGATTGATGCGGCACCCTTGGCCGACCGTGTATTGGCGCAAGCCGATCCGATGGCTTTATTGCAGACTGTAGACGAGGTCTGGACCATGACTTCACTGCTCGGCTTTGAAGCCCTGCTACGCGGCGTGCCTGTCGTGACTTTAGGCGCGCCGTTCTATGCCGGTTGGCGGCTCAGCGATGATCGCGGTGATGTGCCGCCGCGGCGGCGGGCGGATGTGACCCTTGAGGGGTTGGTACATGCCACGCTGATTGATTATCCGCGCTACGTCGATCCGGTGAGCGGGCTGGCCTGCCCTGTCGAGGTGGTGGTGGAGCGGTTGGCAAGCGGGACGGTACCGCGCCCGAGCGCAGGCAACCGGATGTTGTCAAAGGCGCAGGGCATTTTAGCGAGCCGCAGCCATTGGTGGCGCGGTTAGCAAGCGGTGAATTTGAGTTTACTTGGCTAAATGAAGCTGCGCTAGCGGACCCAATGATGCAGCACGTCCGGGCCGATGCGGCGGGTCTCGTGGAGCGTAAAGCGGGGTGCTTCGGCGAGGCGCGACAAGCCCATGGCGCCGATGCCGGGCAGGCCCTCGGCACCGATAACGACGCCCGCTGTCATTCCGATCAGGTGGTCGACGAGGTCGGCGTCGATCAGCGAAGCCGCCAGAGCCGCGCCGCCCTCGCAGAAAATCCGCGTCAAGCCGTGCTTGCCGAGCTGTTGCAAAACATCGGCAGCGTCAAGCTGTCCGGCGCGGATCGCGCAGGGGAGTAGGGTGGCGCCAATGTCACGCCATGTGTGGATCAGAGTGGGCTCGGCATCAGCGCCGTGGCACAGCACCAGAGGGATGTGTTTCGCGCTGCGGGCCAGCTTGCTCATCAGCGGCAGATCAAGGCGGCGGGAGATCACGACGCGGACCGGCTGGGCCTTGATGCCAAGGCCGCGCACGGTCAATTCGGGGTCATCCTTGCGGGCGGTATTGCCCCCAACCATCACCGCGTCGTGACGGCTGCGCATGGCATGGACAAGTCGGCGCGCGGGCGTGTCGGTAATCCATTGGCTTTCGCCGGTGCCGGTGGCGATGCGGCCATCAAAACTGCTTGCCAGTTTGAGCGTAAGCATCGGACGGCCCAGATCGGTGCGGGCAAAAAATCCGGCGTGATCGGCACGGGCCTCGTCCTCTCGCAGACCGGTGGAGACCACGATGCCCGCTGCCTGCAGCATCGCCAACCCCTGCCCGTCGACACGAGGATCACTGTCGGTGGTGGCCACGACGACGCGGGCGATGCCTGCATCAATCAATGCCTGAGCGCAGGGCGGCGTGCGCCCGTGATGGGCGCAGGGTTCTAGCGTGACATAGGCCGTAGCACCGCGCGAAGCGGGACCAGCCTGCGCCAGTGCTTCGGTTTCGGCATGGGGGCGTCCACCCGATTGGGTGCAGCCGCGCCCGACAATGCGGCCTGCATTGACGATGACACAGCCCACCGCCGGATTAGGCCAGACACGACCCTGCCCGCGCCGCCCCAAGGACAGCGCGAGCGCCATAAATCGCGCATCAGCAGCGCTGTGGGCGGTCACTCTTCGGCGGCAGGATCGGGGCGCAGCTCCTGCACAAATTTGTCAAAATCATCCGCAGCCTGAAAGTTTTTATAGACGCTGGCAAAGCGCACATAGGCCACGGTATCAATCCGCGCCAAGGCCTCCATAACGATCTCGCCGATCTGTTTGGAGCCGATGTCAGTCTCGCCGGTGCTTTCAAGACGCCGGACAATGCCGCTGATCATCTGGTCGATACGCTCAGGATCAATTGGCCGCTTCTGCATCGAAATGCGGATCGACCGTTCAAGCTTGTCGCGGTCAAAATCTTCGCGTTTGCCAGAGGTTTTAATTACCACGAGGTCGCGCAGTTGCACCCGCTCATAGGTGGTGAAACGTCCGCCGCACGCCGGACAGAACCGCCGCCGCCGGATCGAGACGTGATCCTCTGCCGGACGGCTGTCTTTTACCTGTGTGTCGATATTTCCGCAAAACGGGCAGCGCATGGCCGTTCCCCTTTTCTATCCTGCCTGACTTGTGGGCCTTTTCAGCCACTTCCCGAAACTTATAGGACGGACGCGAGGTTTTGGGTAGCCATGATTTTAAACGCTAGATGTTGCGTTGGGATGTGTGACATTGCGTCACCGCTCTTGCTCAGCCCAAGGGCATCAAACAAGCGGCCACGTGGCGGCGGTGCGGGGCGCTGCGATGCTCGAATACATAGATGCCCTGCCATGTGCCCAAGCGCATTCTGCCGTCTTTTACGGGGATGTTCAGGCTGACCGGCATCATCGCCGCCTTGATATGGGCTGGCATATCGTCGGGTCCCTCGGCCGTGTGGCGCAGGTACTGCATGGCAGGATCACTCGCGGGCGGCACAAGGCGGCTGAAGTAGGCCTGTAGATCGCGACAGACATCCGGATCGGCGTTTTCCTGTATCAAGAGCGAGGCAGAGGTGTGTCGGATCATCAGCGTCAACAGCCCGTCACCCTGCGTACAAAGCCAGCGGGTAACTTCGGAGGTAAACTCGTAAAGGCCCGCGCCGGAGGTTGTGATAGTGAATTCATGTTGCATGGCGGGAGGATGACCTTTGGTGCAAGCCTTTGCAAACGTTGTGCGACGGTTAAGGTGCGCCCTAGTGTTGCGGCAGCCGCGTGTCTGCACAGAACTGCAACGCGTGGCCGACCGTCAGGTTTGTCCCTGCCCTGCGCAGCGACGCGCCAACGATCGTTACCGGAGCCGGCACCAAACCGGCAGGATCGATGGTGAAGAGCACCGGATCGCGGCTCCAGAAGCCCGCCCCGTCGCCGCTTGCCACGAACACCCGCTGGGAGGCAGGCGCTCCGAGGGCGTCGCGCGCATAACTGGCGGCCGAGCACCACATTCCGCGTGCGCCATGCTCGCGGTCGTGCGCGACCAGAAATCCACCCGCAGTTGGCGAGACCGTACCGTAACTCTGCGCCGATGCGGCGAGAACGGAAAGTGGCGCGGCAAATATCAGGGCAGCGAGGGCCAAGGGGTTGCGTTTCACGAGGCTGTCTCCTTTGAGGTTAGAACCGGTCTTCAAGCTCGATCAGGTAGTCTTTGCAAAATTGGTAGGCATGGTGGATCGGCAGCCCCAGCCCCGCATCGCGCACGCTGACGGAATAGGCCTGTTTCGGCGCGACCGGAAGCGTGTCGGCGCGCGTGGTAAACACGACGCCGATCCGGCCCACACCGCTGATCGACGGGCCGCGCGGTGATTTCACGTAGAGCCGTTGATCTGTGGCGGTACCCTGAGCGTAGCGGGCAAAGCTTGCCGCCGCACACCAGATGCCGCGCGCCCCCTCGCCGTGATCTTCTATCACTTCGAAATCGCCGCCATTCAGGGGCACGACATAAAGCTGGTTTTGGGCGCGATAGACCTGCGCTTGCGATTGCGTGGCCACGGCCAGCAGTACGCACGCGAGAACAGAGGGAATTTTGCGCATCTGGAAACCTTTCCTTACCGGTTAGCCCTTAAGATAGGTGTGCAGAGCCAGAGGTCAAAATCACGGCTTCGGCACCTCGCGCGGGCAGGCCGAGGAACTCTTGCGGGATAATGTGGAGGGGGGCAGCTCAAGAAAAAAGGCCGCCCATGAAAGGGCAGCCTTTTGCGTTACTGATCGAGGAAGCTGCGCAGTTTGCGCGAGCGGCTCGGGTGTTTGAGCTTTCGCAAGGCTTTTGCTTCGATCTGACGGATCCGTTCGCGGGTCACGCTGAACTGTTGGCCGACCTCTTCCAGCGTGTGGTCGGTGTTCATCCCGATGCCGAAACGCATCCGCAGAACCCGCTCCTCACGTGGGGTGAGCGAAGCCAGGACCCGTGTCGTGGTTTCCTTGAGGTTTTCCTGAATGGCCGAGTCCAGCGGCAGGACGGCATTCTTGTCCTCGATGAAATCGCCAAGCTGGCTGTCTTCCTCGTCGCCAATCGGCGTTTCGAGCGAGATCGGCTCTTTGGCGATCTTCATCACCTTGCGGACTTTTTCCAAAGGCATTTGCAGCTTCTCTGCCAATTCCTCTGGTGTCGGTTCGCGACCGATTTCGTGCAGCATCTGGCGACCGGTGCGGACCAGCTTGTTGATCGTTTCGATCATATGTACCGGGATACGGATGGTGCGCGCCTGATCGGCGATCGAACGGGTGATCGCCTGACGGATCCACCACGTCGCATAGGTCGAGAATTTGTAGCCGCGACGATATTCAAATTTATCCACGGCCTTCATCAGGCCGATGTTGCCTTCCTGAATAAGATCGAGGAACTGCAGGCCACGGTTTGTGTACTTTTTGGCAATCGAGATCACCAAACGCAGGTTCGCTTCGACCATTTCTTTCTTGGCCTGACGGGCTTCTTTCTCGCCCTTCTGGACCTGCTGCACGATGCGGCGGAATTCCGAGATATCTAGACCGACGTACTGACCGACCTGCGCCATATCTGTGCGTAGCTCATCGACCTTCTCGGAAGAGCGCTCGATGAACATCTGCCAGCCACGACCGGATTTCTCGGCCATCCGCTCCATCCAGTTTGGATCAAGCTCGTAGCCGCGATATTCGTCGACGAATTCCTTACGGTTGATCCGCGCCTGATCGGCGAGCTTCACCATCGCGCTGTCGATCTGCATGATGCGGCGGTTGATGCCGTAAAGCTGGTCGATCAGGGCTTCGATACGGTTGTTGTGCAGGTGCAATTCGTTGACCAACAGCACGATTTCGGCGCGCAGCTTTTGATAGGTCTGTTCCTGCTTTTTCGAAAACGAGCCGTCCTCGTTCAGAGTTGCCGAAATCCGGCTGTCCTGCATCTCGCTCAGCTTGACGTAATCATCGGCGATGATGTCGAGCGCTTCCAGAACCTGCGGCTTGAGCGCAGCTTCCATCGCGGCCAGCGACATGTTGGCCTGTTCGTCCTCGTCGTCGTCATCGTCATCGTCATTGGCGCTGATCGGGTTGCCATCGGCATCCAACTCACTCTTGTCGCCCTCAGATTTGCTATCGGTCGCAACGCCCGGGGCGACCACGGGGGTGGTCTCCTCTTCGTCACCGAGCTGGTTGCCGAATGTCGCCTCAAGGTCGATCACATCCCGCAGCAGAATGTCTTCGGACAGAAGCTCGTCGCGCCAGATGGTGATCGCCTGAAATGTCAGCGGGCTTTCGCACAGCCCTGCGATCATGGTGTTGCGGCCAGCCTCAATGCGCTTGGCGATGGCAATCTCGCCCTCGCGGCTCAACAGCTCGACCGAGCCCATTTCGCGCAGATACATCCGTACCGGATCATCCGTACGGTCGAGCTTTTCCGAGGTGCCCGTCGATAGGGTTACATCGCGGTTGGATTCGGTTGTCGCCAGCTCGGTGGAGCCTTTGTCCTCGTCCTCGGCGTCTTCGTCCTCGATGATGTTGATGCCCATTTCGGACAACATCGACATCACGTCTTCGATCTGTTCGGAGGACACCTGATCGGGCGGCAGGACCGTGTTAAGCTGATCGTAGGTGATATAGCCCTTTTCACGGGCCTCACCGATCATCTTTTTAACGGCGGCCTGACTCATGTCCAGCGAATGACCGCTGTCGTTGTCGTCGGTCTTCTGGTCTTCGTTGGTGTCTTTGGCGGCCATGAGATGCTCCTCCAGCGAAAGCGTGCGAATCACCTGACAGGTGATTCGTTTTTCGAATCATGCGGGGTTCTGGGTGATTCTTAAACCCGTCCTACCGCTTTTTCCTAAAGTTCGGACTAAAAGGCCACGGGGTCAGTCGCCCGAGGCCTTTGTCTTATTGTATTTGATGCCCCCCAGCAGCTTGTCAAACTCGCTGCGTTCGTCGCGACTTAGAAGTGCGCCGTTATCGCCCACGTCATATTCCGCACTGTCTTCCTGCCCTGAACGCTGGGCGCGATCTGCGGCGCGGGCAGCCTCGCTTAGCCGCCATGTCACCCCTTCATCTGCCACACCGCTCAGGTCCTGCGCGGCTTCTGCAATTTCCGCGCTCAATCCGCGCGCGGCCATCAGCTTGGCCAATTCCTCGGCCACCGTCATCCGCGACAGGTCAGCGTTGCCAGGGTTACGGATACAGGGCGTTATGGCCACATGGCGCTGCGCGCGCAGATTTTCAAGGGTTCCCGTGCCCAGAACGCTCTCAATTTTTTCGCGCAACACCTCTGCGCCGGCATGGCCGTGGCGCAACATCATGTCGCGCATCACCGCATGATCACGGTCCTGACAGGACATTGCCTCCAGTCCGTTATCAAAGTCCTCGATGATTTCAGGGCAGCCCGCCAGCACCGCAAGGATCACCCCCTCGCGCAGATGCTCCGAGGCCGTCTCGTCGGTCGTCACGAGCACTGACGACTTGGTGCTGGGCATCGGCGGCTCGGGCGGTGGCTGCCATTTGCCCCCGACCCTGCTGCCCGCCGCACGCGGTGGTCGCGGCCCTGCCCCGCTCATGCGCTGCGGGCGAAACAACTGCCAACGCAGGTCCTTGATCTCTTGCCCGTAATGGCTGCGGATCGAGGGATCCTTGATCAACTTGATCTTCTCGCGCAGCGATTTATCCAGCGCCGCTTTCCGCTCGGGGCTGTCAAATACGCGGCCCTCGGTCTCGCGCTGCCACAACAGCCGTACCATCGGCATCGCGGCATCCAACAGCTTCTGCAACGCGCCAGCGCCTTGGGCTTTCAGCAAATCATCTGGGTCCTGCCCCTCCGGCATCACCGCAAAGCGCAACGACTGCCCCGCCTCCAGCAACGGCAAAGCCAGATCAATCAAGCGCAGTGCCGCCCGTTGCCCTGCCGTATCCCCGTCCAGCGTAATGATCGGCTCCGGCGCGATGCGCCACAACATCTGCAACTGGTTTTCGGTGATCGCGGTGCCCAGCGGCGCCACCGCTGCCTCAAAGCCCGCAGAATGGAGCGCGATCACGTCCATATAACCCTCGGCCACAATCAGCGGCTGCCCCTGCCCTGCTGCCACCCGTGCCTCGCGCACGTTGTAAAGGCTCCGACCCTTATCAAACAGCACGGTCTCGGGGGAGTTAAGGTATTTGGCCTTGTCGTCGGGATCCATCGCGCGCCCGCCAAAAGCAATCGCGCGCCCCCGCGCATCACGGATCGGAAAGATGATCCGCCCGCGAAACGTATCATAAGGCTTGCCGCCCTTGGAGGAAGGTTTGGCCAGCCCCGCCGCGAGGATCAACTCATCGGCGATCCCCTTGGCTTTCAACGCGTCCCACAAGCCCTGCCAGGCATCAGGGGCAAAGCCGATCTCCCATCGCTCCAACGCCGCAGGCTTCAAGCCGCGCCGCTCCAGATACCCCCGCGCTTCGGCTGCGACACCGGTCTTTAACTGCAACCGGAACCAGCGCACGGCCTCTTCCATCACGGCGGCCAACTCATCGCGCGTATCGGCTTTTTGCTGGGCCCGCGGGTCTTGCTTGGGCACCGGCATCCCTGCCTCGCGCGCCAAAATCTCCACCGCTTCCATAAAGCTTACATTCTCGGTTTCACGCACAAACGAGATTGCATCGCCCTTGGCATGGCAGCCAAAGCAATAATAGAATCCCTTGCGGTCATCGACATGGAAACTGGCAGATTTTTCCTGATGGAACGGGCATGGCGCCCACATGTCACCCTTGCCCTGATTGGACTTGCGCGCATCCCATTGAACCTTGCGTCCCACGACCTGAGACAGGCTCGCACGGCCACGTAGTTCATCTAAAAATCCAGGGGGCAGGCTCATGGTTCTTTATATTGCGCCGAACCGTTCAGAGTCCAGATGCCGCCGGCTTGTTCACGTGGCCAAATAAACTCCGGGGGGCCGTGCCCCAGCACGGCGGGGGCAGCGCCCCCTCCCCCCTCTTCTCACTGCGCCAGACACATCTCTTTCCATGCCGCCGCCAAATCCTGCTCTTTCACATCGCGCATTTTCATCTCGTAAATCCACGGCGTCACAAGCGGGATCGCGGTGTTAAAGCTCTCCGGCCATGTCGCCTGCGCGACCACCTTACCCTGCACATCGCGTTCTTTCACACGGTCAATCCGTGCTTGCCGTACCGCGCCGACAACCGAGGCTTGATGCACACAAGTGGTTTCTTTGTCGGCCTGCGCAAGCGCCGGACCCGAGACGACAAACAAACCGGCGGCAACTGCCAGCATTGAAATTTTTACCATTAGATCGCTCCACGTTGTACAAGTCACTATAACGGGATTCGGGCCCCGCGACGCCAGATTAACCGCGCGCCGCCACCGCTGCCATAGCCTGTTTCAGATCGTGCGAGAGCGTGCCTGCCATCGAGCGGAATACGAGGATCAGAAAACTGTCCTTGCCGGTACGGGTGATTGACGCCGACATATGCATGACCTGCGTGCGGATGCTATGCCCGCGCTTGAATGCCCCCTCGCGTAGATCGACCGGCACCAACCGCGCCAGCACATCTACCGCCGCCGCCCCGCTTAATGACACCGCCGCCCACGCGTCCAAGACATCGACGCTGGCGCCGTGGTCTGCAAGCGATGCGTCCGGCGCGGGACCGATCAACAGTGCCTCGCCGCGCCCGAACCAGATGCACCGCCCGCCGTCCTTGCCCGTGGCGCGGTTCGGTTTGGGAAATCCCAGGCCATGCGCGGCGCTTAACGCCTCCGTCATTCCCGCCTCCGCCCCGAACGGCGCCAAGACAGTCAAATGGCCCAAATCGACTTCGACCAGTGCCGACCGCCCGATGCTGACATCCAGCCGCTCTGCCCAAGGCCGCGCTGCTTGTAATTCACCCACGGGTGCGTCCTCCCTCTGGATCGACAAATACCGGTGCGCAGATTTCAACCTCTGCTTCCAAGCCGCGCAGATGATCGACCATGCGCATCGCCTCGCCATAGCGTTCCGGCCCGCGCTGCACGAAGCCAAGCCCGATAAAGGTTCCAACATCTGGCGAGAACCCGACCGAAGTGACATAGCCCTGATCGTTCTCGGCCACAGCCTCCGCTCCGCTGTCAAACAAATGCGCTCCTGCGCTCAACTGCTTGACCGCCCCGATAGGACGCAGCCCCACCAGTTGCTCCCGCTCGGGGTCCATCAGGCCCGGCCGCTCTGACATGGTCTTGCCAATACAGTCCTTCTTGTCCGACACCATCCGTCCCATGCCAATATCGAACGCGGTGGTGCGCCCGTGGATTTCCGCATGGGTGATATGGCCCTTCTCGATGCGCAGCACATTCAGCGCCTCCATCCCGTAGGCACCGCCACCCAAGCCTTCGGCGCGGCGCACCAGTTCGCCAAACAGGCTTGCGCCATAGCGGGCTGGCACGGCAACCTCATAGGCATGCTCGCCCGAAAACGAAATCCGGAACAGGCGTCCCGCAACCCCGAGGACGGTGGCAGGCCCGCAGGCCATGAACGGCCAGCTTTCATTGTCGATCGGCTGATCCAACAGCCCGTTCACCAGCGTCCGCGCCTGCGGCCCCGCCACAGCAAACTGCGCCCAGTGTTCCGTGACCGAAGTTATTTTCACCTGCCATTCGGGATGCAAACACTGGGTCACAAACTCCAGATGCCGCATCACTGCCCCTGCCGCAGCCGTGGTGGTGGTCATCAGATACCGGGTCTCGCCCAAGCGCGCGCAGGTGCCGTCATCCATCACATGACCGTCTTCGCGCAGCATCAGGCCATACCGCACCCGTCCGACCTTCAGCGTCGAGAACATATTGGTGTAGACGAAATCCAGCAGCGCCGCCGCGTCCGGTCCCTGAATGTCGATCTTGCCCAATGTCGAGACATCGCAAACCCCGACGGTATTGCGCACAAACCCCACCTCACGGTCGCAAGATTGCCGCCATGTGCGCTCATCGCCGCGCGGGAAGTAACTGGGCCGATACCATAGCCCCGCTTCGATCATCGGCGCACCCATCCGCACACTCTGGGCATGGCTGGTGGTCAGCCGTTCGGGCGCAAAACCCTTACCCTGCGCGCCCGCGCCCATCGCTGCAATCGCTACCGGAACATAGGGCGGGCGGAAGGTCGTGGTGCCCGTCTCGGGGATACCGCGCCCCGTCGCATCCGCCAGCACCGCCAAAGCCATCACGTTCGAGCTTTTGCCCTGATCCGTCGCCATGCCCTGCGTGGTATAGCGCTTCATATGTTCGACCGAACGGAAGTTCTCAACCGCCGCCTGCTTGACGTCCTTAACCGATACGTCGTTCTGAAAATCAAGCCAGGCACGTCCTTTGCCCGCGACAGCCCAAAGCGGCGACAGGTTGTAAGGTGAATCCTCGGCTTGCGGCAAATCCACCGCCGCAATTTTGCGCCCCAAAGCGCCCAGCGCGGCAACGGCAGCTTGCTGCCCCGCCTCCAGACAGCCATGTGTCGAAAACACCCCGTTACAGGCGCCAGCCGCCGTCATATCAGGCACCGATCCTACAGTAGGCACGAATGCCTGAATCGCTGGGCTCCACGTCGGGCGGCCATTCATATGACAGGTCATATGCACCGTCGGGTTCCACCCGCCCGATACCGCAAGGCAATCGGCCTGAATGTTTACAATCCCGCTGGTGGTGCGCAGCGAAATGCTCTCCAACTCCATGCGGCCGCCCGAATTGCATACTTGCGCGCCGCGATAGACCGGATAATCCGTGCCTTCGATGTCGGCATCATGGCGGCTGTCGATCACGGCGGCGACATGCACGCCTGCCGCGCGTAAATCCCGCGCCGTGCGATGGGCATCGTCATTATTGCCAAAAATCGCCACCTGCTTGCCGGGACTAACCCCCCAGCGGTTTAGATAAGATCGTACCGCGCTTGCCGTCATGATGCCCGGTCGGTCGTTGTTCTGAAACGCAACAGGTCGCTCCAGCGCGCCTGCTGCCAGAATGCTCTGCCGTGCGGCGATGCGCCAGAATGTCTCCAGCGGTGCCGCGCCTCTGAGCGGCCTGTGCTGCGAAACCCGCTCCACCGCACCGTACATGCCGCCGTCATAGGCGCCTGTCACAGTGGTGCGCGTCATCAACCGCACATTCTCCATCGCGGCCAGTTCCGCAACCGTCTCGGCAGCCCAGATGTGGCCGGGCTTGCCTGCAACCTCCAAGGTCTCGGCATTCAGCCGCCCGCCCATCAACGCGTCTTCATCGGCCAAGATCACATCTGCCCCCGACCGCGCCGCTGTCAGTGCCGCCATCAACCCCGCAGGTCCGGCGCCGATCACCAAAAGATCACAGAACGCATAGGCCCGTTCATAGGTGTCGGGGTTATGCGCACCGCTGAGCGCCCCCAAACCCGCCGCTTTGCGAATGATCGGCTCATAGACCGCTTCCCAAAACTTCTTCGGCCACATGAAAGTCTTGTAATAAAATCCAGCACCCAGAAATCCGGACGCCAGATCGTTGACTGCCATCACATCAAACCCGAGGCTCGGCCAAGCGTTCTGGCTGCGGGTTACCAAACCGTCGTAAATTTCCTGAACCGTCGCACGCACGTTCGGCTCGGCCTGCGCGCCGCTTCCGGTGGTGATCAGCGCATTGGGCTCCTCGCTGCCTGCGGTTATAACCCCACGCGGGCGGTGGTACTTGAACGACCGCCCCATCAGGCGCACCTCGTTGGCCAGCAGCGCCGAGGCCACGGTATCCCCGGCAAAACCGGCATAGCTGGTGCCGTCAAACCGGAAAGAGACAGGTTTGCTCCGGTCAACCAACCCCTTGTTCGCAACCCTCATCGTGCGGCTCCCTTGACGTCCGCGGCCAGCGCGACCTCGAAAATCTTGTGGCTGACTGTGTCACGGGTCACCACGACCCACGCGCCACAGCCGCCTTCATGGTGCCAAAGGTCCCGCGTTCGGCCTGCGGGGTTCTCGCGCAAATGCAGGTAGTCTTCCCAAACCGCCTCCTCGGCGTCCGGTGCCGGACGATCAAGCGTCACAGCAGCACCCTGATAATAATACTCGCGCCGGTCGCGGTCGCCACAGATCGGACAGTTGATCCTCATGCCACATCCCCTCGGGACCGCAACGGGCCCCCCTTCATTTGGCTAAGTAAACTCATCTCAGCGGCCGATCCGAACAGCACCGTCAAATAGACAGGCCGCCCCTTAATGCAGGTTATGTTGCGCACCGGTCGCCTCCTCGTCCATCAGGCCATAGCCGGTACGGAACCGGTCGAGCCTGAATTTCGCCGCTGGTCCGTGATGATCCCCCGTAGCCATCAGATGCGCGAAGGAGAAACCGGACCCCGGCACCGCCTTGAAGCCGCCGTAACACCAGCCGCAATCGATGAACAATCCCTCGGTATCGGTCTTGTCGATGATCGGACTGCCGTCGGGTGTCATGTCCATGATCCCGCCCCAAGAGCGCAAGACCTTGGCCTTGCCGATCATCGGCATGAGGGTCATTCCGGCCTCCATCACATGCTCCATCATCGGCATGTTGCCACGGCTGGCGTAGGAGGCATAAAAATCCAGATCGCCGCCAAACACCAAGCCGCCCTTGTCAGACTGGCTGATATAGAAGTGCCCCATACCAAAGCTGACCACATGGTCGATCACCGGTTTCAGCCCTTCGGTCACGAAGGCTTGCAAGACGTGGCTTTCAATGGGCAGGCGCATCCCCGCCATCGCGGCTACCTGCCCCGAGCGGCCCGCTACAACGATGCCGACCTTCTTGGCGCGGATCGGGCCACGTGTGGTCTGCACGCCGCGGACCTTGCCGTTTTCAATGTCGATGCCTGTGACTTCGCATTGCTGGATCAAATCCACCCCGCGCTGGTCGGCCCCGCGCGCATAGCCCCATGCCACCGCATCATGCCGCGCCGTGCCGCCGCGCCGGTGCAGCAAACCGCCATAGACCGGAAAGCGGGCGTTATCGAAATCCAAGTAGGGCAGCATCCGCTTTACCGCCGCACGGTCCAGCAGCTCCGCGTCATCGCCCTGCCCGATCATCGTGTTGCCACGCCGCGCGAAGGCATCGCGCTGGCCGTCGGAATGGAACAGGTTGATGATCCCGCGCTGGGAATGCATCACGTTATAGTTCAGATCCTGCTCCATCCCCTCCCAGAGCTTTAGCGAGTGGGAATAGAACTCGGAGTTGCCGGGCATGCCGTAGTTTGCGCGCACGATCGTGGTGTTGCGCCCGACGTTACCGCCACCCAGATAGCCCTTTTCCAGAACGGCGATGTTGGTCATGCCGTGGTTTTTGGCGAGGTAGTAGGCCGTCGATAACCCGTGACCGCCGCCGCCAATGATGATCGCGTCATACTCGGCCTTGGGTTCGGGATCGCGCCAATGCGGAGCCCAGCCCTTGTTGCCGGTCAACCCTTCGCGCAACACGCGCCATCCTGAAAACCGCATAAGTCATTTCCTTCTGGACTGTCGTGATGACTAAACCAAACCCGCCTACCAGTAGCAATGTCTCATGCTTTGGTTGCGGCGGTTCGCGCCACCGTTTTGTCCGGCAGCGACGCTCTAGAGGGTATGCAGTGAATTTAGGGTAGGATCGGCGTGGTGGGACGCTACAGGAAAGGCGGGGGTGCAGCCCCCGGACCCCCGGAACATTCATGATCTAAAAGAGTAAGGGATTTATATGTGTGACGGTCAAGGGCAACCGTCAGGCCGAAGGCGGCAGGGCTAGGTCCGCGCCTTCGGCGACCATTTGGCATCAGCGCCGTTCAGGGCTGCTTGCAGGGGCGGTCGGGGTATCTTCGCTCAGCGTGTCGATCGCGAGGTTACCGACCTGGCGGCGCAGATATTCTTGTTGGTCGATGCGGATGTTGCGCTCGATGCGGCGGTTGTCGTGCAGCCTATCGGCGCCGAAGTCATGATGCATTCGGGTCATCTCAATACTCCGTGATTGCTGTCGCCGGCGGGGTGTCAGGACCGTCCCGATCCCCCCGACATATCAGCAACCCCAAATACTGCGGAGCGGTTCCCGCTGAAGGGGAAGTGGGGGCAGCAATCGGCGAATTGCTGCCCCTCACATTGGCTTGTCGCGGTTAAAGGCCCTTGGCGCGGTAGCTGGCAGCGACTTTGCGGATCGAAACCAGATAGGCGGCGGTGCGCAGGTCTTCCACGTCATCGCGGCCATGCCAGACTTCGGCCATCGACAGATAGGCGGTCTGCATCGTATCATCGAGACCGGAACGCACCAGCTCCAACTCACCCGCCCCTTTCAGGTATTTCTCCTTAAAGTTCGGGCTGAGGGTCCAGCCAAGCTGTTTGTCGGCGCTCAAACGTTCCAGTTCGTCGACGACCAACTGGTGGCGTGCCTCCTCTTGACGGCGCTGCATGCGGCCAAACCGGATGTGGCTGAGGTTTTTCACCCACTCGAAGTAGGACACGGTAACACCACCCGCGTTGGCATAAAGATCGGGGATGATCACGATGCCTTTCTTGCGCAGCACATCATCAGCACCAGCGGTGACAGGACCATTGGCCGCTTCGACGATCAGCGGCGCTTTGATCCGGTCGGCATTGCTGAGGTTGATCACCCCTTCCAGTGCGGCGGGGATCAGGATGTCGCAAGGCGCTTCGAGCAGATGGGCGCCCTCCACGGTCATCGAGGCATTGGGGTAGCCCTTGATGGTGCCGTGCTCGGTGATCCACTGGTGCACCGCCTCGACATTCAGACCTTTTTCGTCGTGCAACGCGCCGTCACGCTCAATGATCGCGGTCACGATACAGCCATCTTCCTCGCTCAGGAACTTGGCGGCGTGATAGCCCACGTTGCCCAGACCCTGAATGATCACCTTCTTGCCGGCGAGCGTGCCGGTCATCCCGGCCTTCTTCAACCCTTCGGGATCGCGGAAGAACGCGTGCAAGGCGTATTGCACGCCGCGTCCTGTGGCTTCGGTGCGGCCCTGAATGCCGCCCGCGTTGATCGGCTTGCCCGTGACACAGGCATTGCCGTTCAGCTCGGTCGTGTTCATGCGCTTGTACTGGTCAGCAATCCACGCCATCTCGCGCTCGCCCGTGCCCATATCAGGGGCGGGCACGTTTTGCGCGGGGTTGATCAGGTCGCGTTTGATCAACTCATAGGCAAAGCGGCGGGTGATCAATTCCAGCTCGTGTTCATCATACTCGCGCGGGTCGATGCACAAGCCGCCTTTGGAGCCGCCAAACGGTGCCTCTACCAGTGAACATTTATAGGTCATCAGCGCGGCCAGCGCCTCGACCTCGTTCTGGTTCACACCAAGCGAATAGCGGATGCCGCCCTTGACCGGCTCCATATGTTCGGAGTGGACCGAGCGGTAGCCGGTGAACGTCTGGATCTGGCCGCGCAGGCGCACGCCAAAGCGCACGGTATAGGTTGCGTTACAGACCCTGATCTTTTCCTCCAGGCCCGGTGGCAGGTCCATCAACGCAACGGCGCGATTGAACATCAAATCCACACTGTCGCGGAAACTGGGCTCATTGGCGGGATTCATCGGTCACTCCTAAACTGAATCAACGAACGACTCACCCCGAGGTCAGCCGTTCTGGCGCACCCTAGTCGCCAAGTTTGCAAACTGCGACTTTTTTAATCACTTAAGCTGATTCGGGGGGATTTGCGCCCAATCCACCCCCTGCTCGGAGATTGTGCCAATAGCGGAAACAGCGCCCCAGGGCGCTTTCGCAAAAAGCCTTCTAATTGGTTAAAATGTGACACTTAGCCCTGTTTTGGCCCCATTTTGGCCGCGTTCGGACGTCAACCTACAGTGACAGAATTATTGCTATAGCGCCGCCGCTCTGCGCTGACCCGTCCCAAAACGAGGTGTATGAAGATGCCTAACCAATCTCGGATTCCGCATGCCAGAACCTTTGTGTCCTGGCATCATCCCAAGCGCTTCCTGCGTGCCGAAGACGGCGCCGTTACGATCTTCGCCCTGTTCATGGTTCTCATCATGCTGATGGTCGGCGGCATCGGCGCTGACCTCATGCGCAACGAGATGGAGCGCACACGCCTTCAGGCGGTATCGGACCGCGCTGTTCTGGCTGCGGCAGATCTGGATCAGACCTTGACCCCTGAGGATGTCGTGCGCGACTATTTCGCCAAATCCGGCATACCCGCAGAATACGTGTCGAAGGTCACGGTGGAGGAAGGGCTCAACTACCGCACCGTGCAGGTCGATGCTTCGGCCTCGATGCAAACCCAGTTTATGCACATGATGGGCGTGGACCGTCTGACGGTCGCAGGCCGATCGAAAGCCGAAGAAAAAATCGCCAAAGTCGAGATTTCTATGGTGCTCGATATTTCGGGGTCGATGGCAAACAATAGCAAGCTGGTGAATTTGCAAGACGCAGCAGGCGTGTTCATCGACACGGTCCTCAAGCCCGAGAACCAAGACCTGATCTCGGTCTCTGTTGTGCCCTATTCGGAGCATGTGAACGCAGGCCCGCTGATCGCCAGCCGCCTGAACGTCAACACCGTGCACCAATTTGGCGGGGCGGCCCCCTGGGCTGGTGCGCCATCAGGTGTCAACTGTCTAGAAATGCCGGAATCCGAGTTCAATTCGGTCAGCCTCAACAAAGCTCTGTGGTACCAGCAGGTCCAGCACTTCCAGTGGAACTACAGTTCGGCCTATGACGTAACCAATACAGTTTGCCCGCAGTACGAGTACGAGCGGATCATTCCGCTGTCGCAAAATGCCGGCTACCTCAAGCAGCAGATCAACAAGTACCAGCCCCGCGCCGGCACCTCGATTTTTCTGGGCCTGAAGTGGGGCGCGGCAATGCTTGACCCCTCCTTCGCTTCGCTGAGCAATTCGATGGCGGCTGCGGGCAATGTGGATGCGGTTTTCGGTAATCGCCCCGCCGCCTACACCGATCCTGAAACGCTCAAAACCGTTATCTTGATGACGGACGGCCAGAATGACAGATCCTACCGCATCGACTCTTCCGTCTACGCCAACGAGAGCCACTCGAAGCACTGGAGCCAATGGAATTTCCAGTACTACATCAACCGCTACGTCAGCTCACGCGACCGCTATAAATGGTACAACCAGAAATACACGGCCACCTATGGCGATACGCTGCTCGACAATATCTGTGATGCGGCAAAAGCCTCGGGAATTGTGATCTGGTCGGTTGGCTTTGAAGTCACGGACCACGGCGCCGACGAAATGCGCAAATGCGCTTCCTCGCCCAGCCACTTCTTTCGGGTCGAAGGCCGCGACATCACCAAAGCATTTGAGGCCATTGCCCGCCAGATTAATCAGTTGAGGTTGACCCTATGATCACTCGCATCAAAAACCGGTTGCGCCGTTTTGGGCGCAACGAGGATGGATCAGCGCTGGTGATGGAGTTTGTGATCTTCGTGCCGCTGCTGTTCAGTAGCTTCCTGATGGCAGTAGAGTTGGGCATCTATTCCATGCACCAGATTTTTCTGGACCGCGGGCTGGACGTTACCGTGCGCTATATCCGCCTCAACACCAATGTGCCGCTGACCCATGCCCAGCTTAAGGACATGATTTGCGACAATGCCGGATTTCTGGAGGATTGCGACAATTCACTGCGGCTGGAGATGGCCCCGATGAACCCGCGCAACTTTGCCGCCTTTGATGCCACGCCCGACTGTGTCGACACCTCCGAAGATGTGACGCCCATACGCGGGTTTAGCTTGGGCAAAGAACATGAGCTGATGATCTTGCGCGCCTGCGTCAAGTTCCGGCCAGTGTTTCCGACCTCGGGGCTTGGCTATGCGATGGACAAGGATGGTGCAGGCAAGGCGCGGATGCTCTCGACTGCTGCCTTTGTAC
Source organism: Sulfitobacter brevis (assembly GCF_900112755.1). GTDB lineage: Bacteria > Pseudomonadota > Alphaproteobacteria > Rhodobacterales > Rhodobacteraceae > Sulfitobacter > Sulfitobacter brevis. The sequence continues at coordinate 78,605 of NZ_FOMW01000001.1, forward strand.
AGGAGCCTAAGTGATGTGGACTACCATATTTAACCGCCGCCTCGCACAGATCGCCCGCTGCAACTTTCTGCGGCAAGAGGATGGTACCATCGCAATCGAAACGATGATCATCCTGCCGATGCTGTTCTGGACCTATCTGACGATGTTTTCGATCTTCGACTCGTTCGAGACCTACTCCAACAACCAAAAGGCCGCCTATACCATCGGCGACGCCATCTCGCGCGAGACTTTGCCCATCGATGACGCATATCTCAACGGCACGCAGGATCTGTTCGAGTATCTTACCTGGTCCGAAGGCCAGTCGTCTATCCGCGTGTCCTCGCTGTGGTATGATGAGGCAAGCGATAGCATCAAGCGTGACTGGTCCCAGTCGCGTGGATGGGTCGTTGCATTGACCGATAGCGATGTGGTGAATTGGAAAAACCGCCTGCCAGTCATGCCTGATGGCGAACGGGTGGTGGTGGTTGAGACTTGGAGCAACTACACGCCGCCCTTCAAGACGGGGCTGGAAAAAGGCGAGATCCACAACTTCGTCTTTACCCGCCCACGCTATGCACCCCGGGTCTGTTGGGTAAGCTGCGACTAGCCTGGGACGCGTGCGGTTTGGGCAGGATAACAACAGCCCAAACCCGCAGTTTACTTTAGACGGTTGGCATCGATTTCTGTTTCAGGTTGAGGCTCAGGCTGATCGCGCTGGGCCACCAATGCGGCCAGAATTTCGCTCATGAATTTAGTCTGGCTGCCCGGTGTCATGCCGCCAATCCCGATCCGCCGCCCCATGCGCCACCACAGGCCCGGCCGCCAGACCCGCCCTGCTCCGCTGCGGGTCTTGAGCAGAAAACCGTTTGAGGGTTTGAAGGCGAAAAACCCGCGGTCCATCGATTCAATATCTGCTACCTGCGCCAGCACCGTGCCATCGCTGTCGCGCAACTCTGTTTCGGTAAGCTCAACCTGACCAGCGGTGGCACGGCGCATCGCATTTGCCATCCACAAGGCACCAAGGCCCACAACAATCAGAAATATCTGCCAGACCAGCTCCGGCGGGCGCGCAAGTGCGATATAGATCAGCATCACGCCCAAGCCCCCGAGGGCTGCCAGCCCGATCAGACGGCGCCCCGCGGAGGCACGTACAACGGCCAGAACTTCGGTATCGGTGGCTGGTGTCATTGCGCGTTCCCTGCAGGTTTGGCCTTTGCCTACCCTGCCGCACCCCTCAGAGCAAGCGCTGGGCGTGGCTCAGTTCTTGCGCTTGTCGTCGCGATGCTTCGGGCCGCGCTGCAACTCCTGCTCCAACGCATCGGCATAGGCGCGGCGTGCGGTGCTATCCATACGGGTAACCTCGGCCAGCCATGCCGCCTGCGCGGTCTCTTGCACGGCCTCGACGGCGGTCTTTTGCGCTGCCAGTACTTGCCCGGCGCGGGCGGGATCAAACGGCTCGCTGCGCAGCGCCACCAGCATTTCAGTATAAAGCGCACGGCGCGCCTCGCGGGACAGGGCCTTGCTCTGCGGGCCGGACCGCAACGCCTTACCGATGGCGCGCCGCCCGTCTTCGGGCATCGACTGCACATAGGGCGTTGCATAGTCGCGCACCCCCGGCACATGCCGCCCGCCCGGTCCCATCATATCTGCATGACGGTAAGCCGCCCCCGCGAACAGGCCCGCGACCAGCAGGTTTACCGCCAGCGAGACGCCTAGAACATACGGCAAGGCCCGCCGTGTGCGCGTCGTGTGTTGTTCCTGCATCGTGTTATCCCTCGTCCTGATCCCAGCCGAAACCGGCCAGATCCGTGGCCTCGTAGGCCGTGTCGCTTTGTTGCACCAATAACTGCCCCGCCAGATCGGGCAGCCCGTCGGGGGGTGCCACACCCAGCCAGAATCCCAGACAGGAGGCGGTAATCAGCCCGCTCACCGCAGGACCACCGCCGAGCTTGTGCAGCAGCGCGCGAAGACGATCCACGAACCCCAAGGGCTGCGCTTGCGCCGCAGTGGCATCTGCCATAATCCGCGCCATCAAAGCCTCTGACGGCCGGGGCGGATGGGCACGCGCTTGCTCAAACAGCGCCTCAAGCCCGTTATCGCTATCCATGTTGTTCATCATCATACCCCAATGCTTCGCGTTTTCCTGCCAGTGCGGCGCTCAGCGCGCGTTTTCCCCGTGCCGTCAGGCTTTCTACCGCTTCCACTCCGACCTCCAGAATGACGGCGATTTCCGGATTGGCCAAGCCGTCAATATGGCGCAAAACCACCGCTTGCCGTTGCCGGTCCGGCAGGCTGTCGAGGGCGGCCTGCAAGGCGTCCATCCGTGCGGTATCCTGCAGACGCTGGTGCGCGGAAAGTGCCGGATCGGCCGGTTCGGCCACCTCGTCCAGCGGCGTCGAGACCCGCTTGCGCAGCCGGTCGGTACATAGGTTTGCCACCACACGGTAAAGCCATGTCGTTACCTTGGCCTCGCCGCTGCGCCATTCCGGCGCGATCCGCCACAACCGCAAAAGCGCTTCTTGGGTCACATCCTCGGCCTCCGCCGCGTCGCCCAAAACCCGCTGGGCATGGCCGAACAGTCGCGGGGTTAAGCGCACAGCCAAGAGCCGCGCTGCAGCAGGATCCCCCGCCGCATACCGCTGCAACAATGCAGCTTCCGCATCTGCGGTCTGATCCTCGGTTTCGATCTGCATCACCATCAATGGCCAAGTGTGCCGGATGCACACATTCAGGTAAGTGCGCTGGACGCGCAACTTTTGTTAAGTGCGCCGGACGCGCAACTTTTGTTAAGTGCGCCGGACGCGCAACACAAGCGCGTCCGGCTTCTGGCCTACTTCTTGGCGGGCTTGCCATGGCCACGCTTGCCGCCCTCATGGGCTTTGGCAAACTCTTCGGCGCTCAGCGAGCCGTTCTTGTCGGTGTCCAACCGCTCGAGCATTTTTGCCGGATCATGGCGGGCCTGCATCTCGTCCATGGACAGCTTGCCATCCTTGTCCGCATCCATGCGCTCCATCATCTTGCCCATCATTTTACCATGACGGTCGCCCTTATTGCCTTTGCCATCACGGCCATTGGCATCATCGCCTTTGCCTTCATGGTTTTTGCCTTCATGGTCTTTGCCCATGTGACCCATGCCCATGTGGCCTTTACCCATGCGGCCTTTGCCCATGTGCTCTTTGGCCATCGCGGTCAGCTCGTCACTGTTGAGGCTGCCGTCTTTGTCAGCGTCAAACTGCTCCAACATCATGGCAGCACGCTCTGGCGCGGCCTCAGCCATCTTATCGCTGCGCATCTGCGCACGCGCCTCGCCTGCGGCCTTCATCTCTTCCGCATCGAGAAAGCCGTCACCGTTGGTGTCGACCTTGGCGAACCGTGCCTGCGCGTGGGCCTGCATCTCGTCGGGCGTCAGCTGACCGTCATTATTGGTGTCGATTTCGCTGAACTGCGCGGCAGGGTCTGCGACCTTGGCAGACGCAGCACCACCGCCCAATGCGATCAACGCGGTCAGGGCAGCCATTGTCATATTTGCTCGAGGTGTCATTAGGTGTCTCCTTGGTTTTTTATCGAAGGCGGTCTCGTTTTGCCGCTTCGTACTAGGTCAAACGCATGCTAGCCGGCATTCCGTCGGATTTTCTTTAAGAAAAGTTTTTTCCACCCTACCGCGAAGTGTTTGCGACAACGCGCCGCAAGGGCGTGCCCTTTCCTTTTGGCCGGACAACCGCCATCTAGGTCCCATGCCCAAGGAGCCGTGTCCCATGTCCCATACCGATCAGCATCTCGATACCGCCGACGGAGTATCCGACCGCCCGCACTGGCCCGCCATGCGCCGTGGCTGGAGCGGCAAGTGCCCCAACTGCGGCTCTGGCCCCTTGTTGAAAAGCTACCTCAAGGTCAATCACGATTGCACCGTCTGTCGGCAGGAGTTCTACCATCACCGCGCCGATGACGGCCCGGCCTATCTGACAATTCTGATCGTCGGGCATCTGATGGCGCCGCTGCTGCATATCGTTTTTGTGCAATGGCGTCCCGAGCCTCTGACACTGTTCAGCGTTTTTGCGGTTGGCTGCGTCGCGTTGTCCCTCTACCTTCTGCCCAGACTGAAGGGAGCCATGATCGGCTTTCAATGGGCGCGCGCGATGGGCGGTTTCGGCACGACGGGCTGATCCGCATCGGCCCGCGCCTTAGGGAATGGGGCAAAGGGCCAGTATGACCATCGACAAAAGCCAGATCCGCAACGCCGCAACCGTGATCGTGTTGCGCGACCGTCATAGCGATCCGCATATCCTGATGGGCCAGCGCGGTGCCAAGGCCGTATTCATGCCCAACAAGTTTGTTTTCCCCGGCGGAGCCATTGATGTGGGTGATGCGGCGGTGCCGCTGGCCACGCCGCTGCCGCAGACCTGTGCCGACCGCCTTGCAGAAGATGCCGACCCCGCCCTCGCCCATGCGATCGCCGTGGGCGCGATCCGCGAGCTGTGGGAAGAAACCGGTCTGATCCTTGGCCAGCCGGGGCAGTGGGACACGCCGCCGCCCGCCGATTGGGAAACCTTCGCCGCCACCGGCCACTTGCCCCATGCCGCGCCGCTGCAATTTGTCTTTCGCGCCCTGACCCCTCCGGGCCGCCCGCGCCGCTTTGACGCGCGGTTCTTTTTGGTTGATGCGGACGATATCGCCACCGATCTCGACAATTTTGACGCCGCCTGCGACGAGCTTTCGCACCTGCAATGGGTGCCGCTGGCCAAAGCGCGGTCCTTCGACATGCCGTTCATCACCGAAGTGGTCCTGGCCGAGGTGGAGGCCCGCGCCCGCGACACCAATCCCCCCGCTTCTGTACCGTTCTTCAAAAATAACGATGAAGAAAGCCTGTTTTTGCGTCTGCGCGGGCACCGCATGGCCGACTAAACGGTCCTAACTTTCCCAGTACAAATTTCGCCTGATTTTTGGTATGCTGCGCGACGTCTGAACCTTTGACCCTTTGAGACCGGTGGCAACTGCACAACCTAAACCAAGCAGCCCCACCTGTCTTCGGTACGTGTGTTGACCAGTGCAGAGCTGTTGGCTCGTGGAAATTTCCGCATCATCGCGGAACAACGAGGGGCACATCATGAAATCTATACCAACACTATTTTTTGCCACTGCCGTTCTCGCGGCGATCTGCGGCATGATCTGGGGTATCCAGATGGCCGCGACGGGTGATCACTTGCTGTCACCGGCGCATGGTCACCTCAACCTGATCGGTTTTGTCGTGATGGCCGTATCGGGCACCTATTACGCGCTCACTCCTGCGGCGGCGGCCTCAAGGTTGGCGCGCACCCATTACATCCTTCTGGTGATCACAGTCTTGCTGCTCGCGCCCGGCATCGCACTGGCAATTACCGGGCGGACCGAGGCACTGGCCCTGATCGGTTCGCTCTTCGCGCTCGGCTCGATGCTGTTGTTTGGCTATATCGTGTTGAAGTTCGGGGTAGGCAGCGCCCCCTTTAACCAAGCGCGCAGCTAACGGCCTAGGCCGGTGCTAGATCACCAACACCAACATCAGGATCGACCCCATCAGCACCGCCATCCCGCCCCATTCGCGCGGGCTGATCCGTTCGTGAAAAAACAAGGTCGTCGCGGCGATGCTGAGCAACAGTTCAACCTGCCCCAGCGCCTTGACATAGGCCGCATTCTGTAAAGTGAAGGCAATGAACCAGCACAGGCTGCCGCCCATTGACGTGAGCCCGATCCAGATCGCGACGCGCCGTGCCTGCCATACCGCGCGCATCTGCCCCGGTTCACGCAGGCGCAGCCAGACTACCATGATCGCGGTCTGCATTGTCACCACCGCAGCAAGCGTAACCAAGGCCCGCAAAACCGGCCCGTCGTCCAATACCGCCAGCGTCGCCCCGCGGTAGGTCACCGCCGAGATCGAGAATAAAAAGCCCGATGCGATGCCCAAGATCGCGGCGCGTTTGTTGATATGCCCCATCCGCCAGCCGCGGGCGTCTTCGCCGCCCGAGAGCAGCAATAATCCCACCACGCCCAGACCGATCGCCACGAACCCCAGCGCTGAGACTCCTTCTCCCAAGACAATCCAGCCCATCATCACGGTCTGGATCACTTCAGTCTTTTTAAAGGTGATCCCCACCGCAAAGTTACGCTGCTTGAACAGCAGAACCACACATATCGTCGCCGCGATTTGCGCCGCCGCACCCGCCAGCCCATAAAGCCAAAAAGCAGGCATAACCGCTGGCAGTGGCCTGCCAGTTACGCCCAATGTCGCCGCCAGCAGCAGCAAAATGAACGGTATAGAATAGAAAAACCGCGAGAACGTCGCACCGCCCGCCGACAGCGTTGCCCTGGCCAGATGTTTTTGTAGCATGAACCGCAGGGTCTGAAAGATCGCAGCCGCGATTGTGACCATGATCCACAGGTCAGGCAGTCGTTGGGTAAGGGACAATTCCATCCCCCGCTATAGGCTCATTCCGGCTTGGGACGCCAGAGAGGATGCGCCACAGGGTCCTTGCGCCGCCACAAGAACTGCCGGAAAACCTCGGCGTAAGACGGGTAGAAATAGCCTTTGTTGCGCCGCAGATAGCGGGCTTTATGCGCGCGATACAGCGCAGGAAGACGGTACCACGACACCCCCGGATGCATGTGATGCACCACATGCAAATTGTTGTTGAGAAACAGTAACGCCAGCGGACCGCGATCCTCGATGATCACCGTCCGTGCCACCGCGCGCTCATGGGCTTGATGCTCCAGAAACGTGCGAATTTTCAGCACTGATAGCGCTCCATAGCAAGCCAGAACATACAGCCAGAGCGGCATGTTCGACAGGCTCACCAGCCACAGCACCAGCACCGCGCCCGGCAGATGCAGCGCCCATTCCCGCGCAACCCGTCCGTCGCCTTGCCGCATTCGTTTCGCATCCGCCGCCCAAAACCCCACCATCCCCAGCGCAGGGCCCACCACCATCCGCCCGAGCAGCGTGTTGTTGAAAGACATGAGACTGCACAACCAATTCGGCAGCCGCGCCCAGACTGCCGGATCGATATAATTGGTCTCGGGGTCCTCATAGGGATCGGTGAGCTTGGGATCGTCGTGATGCGCCAGATGCGTGGTCCGAAACCGCAGGTAGGGTACAAACAACCCCGGCTGGATAAGCCCGAGCAGGGTCGCAGCGCGATCAGAGCGGAACGGATGCCCATGCAACATCTCATGGCTTAACGAGGAATGTAGGGTCAACGCGACCACCAGCCCCAAAAACGACACAACTCCCCACTGGGTAGGCAGCATCAACATCTTCCCCCAAAGCGCCGCACAGCCGATAAACAATGCCAGCGTCGGCCAGTCCCAGCGGATCACCGTCCCCCACAGTCGCACGATACTGACAGGAAAGAGGGTCCTGCGTCGCAATTCTGTACCGGACATCCGAGCCTTTCTTCATTCTGTGAATAAAAATAAGGGTGTGCGCTTATCGCTCGCGGGACAATCTCGATAACAGTTAACAAACACATCATTAGGTGATAAAAATCACCATATGAGCAAATCAGTCACCAAACTTACCCGCGCCGCGCAATTCCGCATCCGCTTCGCGGCGGCAATTGCCAAGTCTGGTCTCACCCAAAGCGCCCTCGCCCGCCGCATCGGGATCGATCGCTCTACGCTATCACAGACCTTAGGGGATGAGGGCGCGCGCCTGCCGTCAGCTCATGTGGTCGGGGCCGCCGCCGCCGTACTTGGCGTATCAAGCGACTGGCTGCTCGGCCTCTCGGACCGCCCCGAATCCGCCGCCGACCTGCTTTCAAACAGTTTCGAGATTTCGCATGCGCCGCGCGCCATGATCGACGAGCAAATCTATGAATGGCACCGCGAATCAGCTGGCTATAAAATCCGTCACGTTCCCGCCACCCTGCCCGACATGTTGAAAACCGATGCCATGCTGGAGTGGGAATACGGCCCCCATCTTGGCCGCACCACCCAGCAGGCCATTAATGCATCGCGGGATCGGCTAAACTGGATGCGAGAGGCGCAATCGGAGTATGAAATCGCGCTGCCGCTCTATGAGTTGGAAAGCTTTGTGCGCGGCACTGGATACTACGCAGGATTGCCCGTGACCACGCGGCTCGCGCAGGCCGACCAACTCTCCGCTCTCAGCCGCAGCCTCTATCCGCGCCTGCGCATCTACCAGTTCGACGCGCGCAAACTCTACTCCGCGCCCGTCACCATCTTTGGTCCGTTGCTGGCAGTGATCTATACCGGCGGCCATTATATGGCATTCCGCGACCGTCAGCGCATCGATACCTTCACCCGCGATTTTGATCTGCTGATCCGCGAAGCCCGCCATACCGCCCGTGATTTTCCCGACGTCCTCAGCGACATGCGCGCCTTGATCCGCTAACCTTCCCTCTGGTCCGGAGCCGCCCTTGCTTGAGATGAGGCAGACAGGGCGGCGACGGCGGCCAAGGAAAATCCACGCGGGGCCCCGCTTGCGGGGATACGTTGATTATCCTTGGGGAAGCCGCCGCCGTTCTGTCAGACCAGATCAAGAAAGGGTGGCGCCGGACCTTCTGGGACGGTGAGACCCGCAGCGCCTCCCCACCAAACAGCGCATTGACCTGTTACCGCTAAACCTTCGGATCAGGGTTCTCTGTATGCCCGTCCACCGCAATCACCTGCCCCGATACCATTCGCGCCTGGTCCGAGGCCAGAAACACCGCCATATCCGCAATGTCCCGCGCCTCGACAAAGGCCCGCATCGAGGTGCCGACCGCATAGCCTTCGTAAACTTGATCGCGGGTCATGCCCTTGGCCGCTGCCTCGCGCGCCAGTACGCCCTCCATGCGCGGCCCTTCGACCGCACCGGGGCAGATCGCATTGGCGCGGATCCCAAAGGGACCAAGCTCCATCGCCAGCGTTTTCATCAACCCGATCACCGCCCATTTCGCCGCCGCATAGGGCGCGCGGTTGGGATAGCCGTAGATGCCCGCAGTGGAGGAGGTCACGGTGATCACCCCGCGCCGCGCCGCCTTCATTAAGGGTGCCGCATATTTCGCCGCCAGAAATGCGCCTTCCAGATTAACGCTGACGCAGGCACGCCAATCTTCCAGCGCAATATCCTCAACCAAGGCCGTCGGCCCTGCGATACCGGCATTGGCACAAAGCACATCAAGCCCGTCCATCTGCGCAAAAACCCCGCGCATCGCCGTCTCGTCCGCCGCCGAGGCAAGGTGCCGCTGCCAGGTGGCAGGGCAATCGGCCAGCGCTTCGGCATCGACATCCGTTACCCAAACCTCATAGCCTGCCGTATCAAGCCCTTCGGCCATGGCACGGCCAATCCCCGCTGCACCGGCTGTGACCAATGCGCGTTTCACCGTGGCGCGCCGATAGCACGGCCCAACCCGTCAGGCGTGGGCAATCCGGCGTGACCTTCGGCAAAGCGCACCAAAGCCGCTTCGATCTCTGCCGAAGGGGCGGAGGGTTTGCGGGTATCCAGAGAGACATGCAGCAAGAAGTGCTCGCCTGTCGCCAGCACCCTCTCACCGGCCCGCATCTCGTGCCACAGGTGCATCTTCTTGCCTGCCCCTGCGATCACCTGCGTTGTGATCTCGATCTTTGTGCCTGCATGTACCTCGTCAAGGTGCCGGATATGGGTTTCGGCGGTGAAATAGCTGCCGCCTGATTGGATGTACTCGGCGTCACAGCCGATGATCTCCATAAACCGGTCGGTCGCATCGGCGAAGGCGTGCAGGTAGCGCGATTCCGTCATGTGCCCGTTGTAGTCGGTCCAGTCCAGCGGCACGGTGCGCCGCGCGGTGAGCACGGGTGCGTCCGCAGCAATATCGCCCGCCCGCGCGCCCATCTCGGTGCCTTTGCGGATCAGCTTGTCCTGCGCGTTCAGCAACGCCCCCGCGCCCCAGTCCTGCGCTTTCAGCCCGCGCATCATCGTCACAAGGTTGTTGTCGCGAATGCGCTCCAACTCGCGGATAGAGTGGGCACCGGATTGTTCATCAGACTGGCCTGCGATTAGTTCAACCAATTCATCGGTGAATTCCGGCACATCCATCAGCTTGGTCCAAGGCCATGACAGACACGGGCCGAACTGCGCCATAAAGTGTTTCATGCCCGCCTCGCCGCCCGCCACGCGGTAGGTCTCGAACAGACCCATCTGCGCCCAGCGGATGCCAAAGCCGTAACGGATCGCGTTGTCGATTTCTTCGGTGGTGGCGATGCCGTCCTTGACCAGCCAGAGCGCCTCGCGCCAGACGGCTTCGAGGAAGCGATCCGCGACATGGGCGTCGATCTCTTTCTTGAGGTGCAGCGGATACATGCCCAGCGATTCCAGGATTTCCTTGGCGCGGGCGACATGCGGGCCGTCCTGCCCTTCGGCAGGCACCAGTTCAACCAGCGGCAGCAGGTAGACGGGGTTGAAAGGATGCGCGACCATGATCTGCGCAGGGCGCGCCGCCCCTTCTTGCAACTGCGAAGGTTTGAAGCCCGAGGTCGAGGAGCCGATCACTGCCTCAGGGTCGCAGGCCTGTTGCACCGCGCCGAGCGTGCTGTGCTTGATGTCCAACCGCTCCGGCACGCTTTCCTGAACCCATGAGGCACCCTCGACCGCCTCCGCGATGCTGTCATGAAAGGTGATCTTGCCCTCGTCCGGCAGCGCGGTGTCGGTCAGTCCGGGCAGCGAGCGGCGGGCGTTGGCCATGACTTCGCCGATCTTGCGCTCGGCCTGTGGATCGGGGTCAAAAACCCGAACGTTCCAACCATTCAAGGCAAACCGCGCGGCCCAGCCGCCGCCGATCACACCGCCGCCAATAATTGCTGCTGTCCGGCTCATTTTACTCTCCGTAACTGGCTGATGTCCCAGCCATTGAAATCCAATATCTCGCGGGCCGCGGTAATCCGGTCGGCCCCGCCTGTCGCTTGGCGATCAAGGATCGCGGCGCGGCGGCCATCAGCGGTGCCCACCACTGCGGTGCGAAACCCCTCATCAACCCACATCACCACCAAAATATCATCGCCCTCGGTGGCACGCAGGATACCGAGGTTGCCCGGCAGATAGGCGCGGCTGCCTGAGGTGTCGGTCTCGATCACCGCACCCGTCAAGCTTTGGGTAAAGCTAACTGTGGCCCCGCAAGGTCCCAGACAGGCCCGTGTCACCCAATCACCGGTAAAGCGGCCCAGATCAAACCGCGAGGTGCCGCCCAGCGGCGCGCTCGGGTTGCGCAGCGACAAGGGCGCTGTCGGCGCGGTGGGTTTATCCGCTGCACACGCCCCTACAACGCCTGCAACCAGCAAGGCCAATGCCGCCTTGCGGCCCTGCCCGCACAATAGTTTCACGATTGGCTAACCATGCAGGTTTGCATCACTTTGGTGCCCGTTTGGTCAGCCCGAGCTTTTCGCGCACTTCCGCAGCGCCAACAACCCGTGCGCCCATATTTTCAATGATGGTGCCCGCGCGTTCAACCAGCTGCCAGTTCTCGGCCAGCACGCCTTTATCAAGCCACAGATTGTCCTCCAACCCGACGCGCACGTTGCCGCCCGCCAGTACCGAAGCGGCGACCAGAGCCATCTGGTTACGGCCCAAGCCGAACGCCGAAAAGGTCCAATCCTCTGGCACGTTGTTCACCATCGCCATCAGCGTGTTAAGGTCATCCGGCGCGCCCCAGGGCACCCCCATGCACAGTTGCACCAAAGCGGGGCTATCGAGCACGCCGTCTTTGACCAACTGCTTGGCGTACCAGAGATGGCCAGTATCGAAGGCTTCGATTTCGGGCTTCACGCCAAGCTCGGTCATCATCCGGCCCATCGCGGTCAACATGCCCGGTGTGTTGGTCATCACGTAGTCGGCTTCGGCAAAATTCATTGTGCCGCAATCAAGCGTGCAAATCTCCGGCAGGCATTCTGCGATATGGGCGACGCGCTCGGTCGCGCCGATCATATCGGTGCCGTCGATAGGCGGCATCGGCTGTTCGGTCGAGCCAAAGATGATGTCGCCACCCATGCCCGCGGTAAGGTTCAACACTACGTCGGTTTCCGAGGCGCGGATGCGATCGGTCACTTCGCGGTAGAGTTTGAGATCGCGGCTGGGCTTGCCGGTTTCGGGGTCACGGACGTGGCAATGCACGATTGCCGCACCGGCCTTGGCAGCGGCTATGGCGCTATCGGCAATCTGCTGGGGGGAGCGGGGCACATGCGGGCTGCGATCCTGCGTGCCGCCAGATCCGGTGACCGCACAGGTGATAAAGACTTCCTTGTTCATGTTCAGCGGCATCGGCTGGCTCCTTGCTGTTTCGGATGTTCTTGTCTGATTTGAGGGCACACTGTCGCGATTCGCCGCAGACCGCCACACCAATTGCGACCTTTGGGCCGCCCGATGTCAGAACCGCAGTCGCGCGCCAGCCCGTCCGGCAAGCGCGCGGTTTATTTAGTAGGGCATCGGGTGGGCTTTGTGCACCGCGTCCAGTTCTTCGAGGACGGCTGGCGTTAGGGTCACGCTGATCGCGCCCAGCGCGGTTTCAAGCTGGTCCATCGTGGTTGCGCCAAAGATCACCGACCCCATAAAGGGCCGCGTTTCGCACCATGCCAGCGCCATATGCACCGGATCGAGCCCGTGATTGCGCGCCACGTTCAGGTAGGCTGCGACAGCTTCAAAGGCGCGGTCGGTCTTGCGACCCCCGAGGTCTTGGTTCAGCGACATACGGGAACCAGCGGGAATTTCACCATTCTGGTATTTGCCGGTCAGAAAACCCGCTGCCAGCGGCGAAAAGGCCAGCATGTCGATCTCTTCGTTGACGCAGGTCTCGGACACATCGGTATCGGCCAGACGGCACATTAACGAATATTCGTTCTGCACCGAGATCGGGCGCGGCCCGCCCGTGCGCTCGGCTACGGCGGCCCATTGCGTCAGCCCCCAAGCACTTTCATTGCTCAGGCCAAAGCTGCGGATGGTGCCGCGTTTAACCTCGTCTTGCAGGGCGCCCAGCGCGTCTTCCATATGGGCGATGGTTTCCGCGCGGTTCTGGCTGGAAGGGTCAAAGCTCCAGTTTTTGCGAAACATATAGCTGCCACGGTTGGGCCAGTGGAACTGGTAGAGATCGATGTAGTCGGTCTTGAGCCGTTTAAGCGACTGTTCGATGGTCTGGGGAATGGTTTTCGACGAAATCGGGGCGCCATCACGAACATGGGCCATGCCCTCGCCTGAATGTTTGGTGGCCAACACCACATCGGCGCGGCGCTGGTCGCGGGCGAACCACTGGCCGATAATCTCTTCGGTGCGGCCAACGGTTTCGGCGCTGATCGGGTTGACCGGATACATCTCGGCGGTATCGATAAAGTTGATCCCTGCGGCAAGCGCGCGGTCGATCTGGGCGTGGCCTTCTTCAGCGGTGTTCTGGGTGCCCCAAGTCATCGAGCCGAGGCAAAGGGTCGAGACTTCGATATCGCTGCTGCCAAGTTTCTTCATTTTCATAGTCTTGCTCCGGATATTTGCCGCGGTTTACCCCTCAAAGGTGAGGCGTGCGCGGGATGTTGGGCTGGTGTGTTGCAGATGTCATATGAGTGGCGGGGCGGTTCCGCAACTCGATGGCGGGTTCGGGGCGCTGCCCCCGCTTTGGCCTTTGGCCGCAGCGCCCCCGGAGTTTAACGGGCCAAATGAAGCTGGGCAGTTGGCGGATCTGGCGCAAAAGTGATGGTTTGGGTGAGAACCTTCTTGGGTTATTTGCGCAAACGGGCATAACTGCGGACATGCGTTTGCTCATTTCCTTTGCGGCCCTGTTTCTATCGGTCATTCTTTTGCAGCTCTCCTCGGGCGGCGTGGGGCCGCTTGATGTGCTGTCGGGCTTGCAGCTGGGGTTTTCGCGGCAGGAGATCGGCTTGCTCGGCTCCGCGCATTTCTTTGGCTTTTTCATTGGCTGTTGGTGGGCGCCGCGACTGATGGGCAGCGTCGGGCACAGTCGGGCTTTTGCGGCGTTTACAGCCGCAGGTGCGATCGGGCTGATGGCGCATATGATGGTGGTGAACCCCTATGCCTGGGCCGTGATGCGCGTGGCGTCGGGGATGTGTGTGGCAGGGTGCTACACGGTGATCGAGGCATGGTTGCAGGCCAAGGTGAACAACGAAACACGGGGCCGCACCATGGGGGTCTACCGTGTTGTCGATATGAGTGGATCGCTGGCGGCGCAGATGATCATCGGGGTGTTGGGGCCTGCGTCTTATGTGTCGTATAACCTGCTGGCGATCCTGTGCTGTGCCGCGTTGCTGCCGCTGACGCTGTCGACCGTGAAGCAACCAGAGACACCGGATTCACCGCGCTTGCGCCCACGGCTCGCGATGGAGCGTTCGCCGCTGGCGGCAGCGGGTGTGGTGGTTGCAGCGGTGTCGAGTGCGTCGTTTCGGATGGTCGGGCCGATTTACGGCCAAGAAGTAGGCTTGAGCGCGGGGCAGATCGCGTGGTTTCTGTCCGCCTTTGTATTGGGCGGGGCCTTGGCGCAATATCCGGTGGGCTGGCTGGCGGACAAATATGACCGACGCTGGGTGCTGATCTGGCTCTCGGTTGCCGCAATTGTAAGCGCTGGTGTAACGGTGGCCGCTGCGGGGATGGGCACGATCGGGATTATGCTGGCGGCGGGGTTTTTCGGGCTTACCACCTTTCCGATTTATTCAGTCGCCGCCGCCCATGCCCATGATTTCGCCCGCGACGAGGAGCGGGTCGAGCTTTCGGCGGCCTTGATGTTCTATTTTGCCGTCGGGGCGATTTTTGCCCCCTATCTGGCGTCTGTACTGATCGAAAACTACGGGCCTGCGGCTCTGTTCCTGATGATCTCGGTCGCACATCTGGTGTTGGTCGGGTTTGGCCTGACGCGGATGCGCAGCCGTGCCAGCCCCGCCACGCGCACGCCATTCGTTTCGTCACCGCGCACCTCGTTTATCGTCGGGCGATTGTTTGGCAGGCTGCGCAACCGCGACAAAGACAGCGAGTTTGACTGATAGGCTGGCGCGACGCGGGGGGGCCTGTTAAAGCGGGGCAACCCAACGACCAAAGGCATATTTCCCCCGTGACACGGCACCTCATCACCTCCGCGATCCCCTATATCAACGGCATCAAGCATCTGGGCAATCTGGTGGGCAGCCAGCTGCCCGCCGATCTCTATGCGCGCTATCTGCGGGCGCGGGGCAACGAGGTGTTGTTTCTGTGTGCGACCGATGAACATGGCACTCCTGCCGAGCTTGCCGCCGCCAAGGCGGGCAAACCCGTGGCCGAATACTGCGCCGAGATGCACGCGGTACAGGCCCGCATCGCCGAGGGCTTTGGCCTGTCGTTCGATCACTTCGGGCGCTCCTCCTCGCCGCAGAACCACGCGCTGACCCAGCATTTCGCCGGTGTCTTGGCCGATGAGGGGCTGATCGAGGAAGTGACCGAGGAACAGGTCTATTCCAATGCCGATGGCCGTTTCCTGCCCGACCGGTATATCGAAGGCACCTGCCCCAATTGCGGATTTGAAAGCGCGCGTGGCGATCAGTGCGACAACTGTACCAAGCAGTTGGACCCCGTTGACCTGATCAACCCCCGCAGCACTATTTCCGGCTCTACCGATCTTGAGATGCGCGAGACCAAGCATTTGTTCCTGCGTCAAAGCCAGATGAAGGACCGCTTGAGCGAATGGATTGAACAGAAAACCGACTGGCCGGTGCTGACGACCTCCATCGCCAAAAAATGGTTGCACGACGGCGACGGCCTGCAAGACCGTGGCATCACCCGCGACCTTGATTGGGGCGTGCCGGTGAAGCGCGGCACCGAAGACTGGCCCGGCATGGAAGGCAAGGTCTTTTATGTCTGGTTTGACGCGCCGGTGGAGTATATCGCCAGCGCGCAGGAATGGGTAGATGCGGGCAAGGGCGAGGACTGGGAGCGGTGGTGGCGCACCGATAAGGGCGCGGACGACGTGCGCTATACCCAGTTCATGGGCAAGGACAACGTGCCGTTTCATACGCTGAGCTTCCCCGCGACCATCATGGGCTCGAACGAGCCATGGAAGCTGGTCGATTATATCAAGTCGTTCAACTACCTGACCTATGACGGCGGCCAGTTCTCCACCTCGCGCGGGCGCGGTGTGTTCATGGATCAGGCGTTGGAAATTCTGCCTGCTGACTACTGGCGCTGGTGGCTGCTGAGCCATGCGCCGGAGACTTCGGATGCGGAATTCACTTGGGAGAACTTCCAGACCTCGGTCAACAAGGACCTCGCCGATGTGCTTGGCAACTTTGTCAGCCGGATCACCAAGTTCTGTCGCGCCAAGTTTGGCGAAGAGGTGCCTGAGGCCGGTGAATATGGGGAGGCCGAGGCCGCGCTGATCGCTGACCTTACCGAGCGGGTTGCGCGCTATCAAGACCACATGGACGCTGTCGAAGTGCGCAAATCAGCGCAGGAATTGCGGGCGATCTGGGCGGCAGGCAACGAGTATTTGCAGGCCCAAGCGCCGTGGAGTACGTTCAAGACCGACCCCGACAAGGCCGCCGCGCAGGTCCGTCTGGGGCTCAACCTTATCCCGCTTTATGCAACGCTGTCGGCGCCGTTTATCCCCGAGGCTGCGGAAAAGATGTTGGCCGCGATGAAAATCGATGCGCCAGATTGGCCCGACGATGTGCCTACCGCGCTCGGGACACTGAAAGCAGGTCACGCGTTTGAAGTGCCGGAAGTATCTTTTGCCAAAATCTCCGACGAAGACCGCGAGGCTTGGGCGGAGCGGTTTGCAGGCATCCGTACTTAGGACGCGATAATTCCAATTGTCGGCGGGACGCTATTCATGCGCCCCGCCGTAGCCCCTACCCCTTCTTCCGTATCCTCAGCCCGAAGGTGGCAACTTAGCCAATGCATTGGCGCGATGCCGCTCACCGAAAGGTGAAAGGGAGCCACTGGGATGTGGTGTAATGTGGCTTCATAACAACATTTGGTGAACCCAGCAGACAAACGGGAACCTGTTGTCGGTTTGGCAAGTTTTGTCTGCAACACAGATTGAAAGTTTGAGGAGTACGTTATGAAGCGGAGGACATTTGTCACCGGTCTCGCAGCCACAGGCGCCGCATTTACTGCAGGTGCCGTACAGGCGCATGGGGGCAAGATCATTCCGAACTACAATGTGCCAGAAGCCCATCTGCCACGCATGGTTCCCATCGCCGAGGGTGTTGCCCCTTACGAAATTCACGTCGATCCCGACCTGTTCGCGCTATACTGGACGATGCCGAACAACATGGCGATGCGCTATACCGTTGGTGTGGGCCGCCCCGGCCTTTATGAGGCGGGCGAGTTCTTTATCGGCGCCAAAAAGGAATGGCCGAGCTGGACCCCGACCCCTGGGATGATCGACCGCCAGCCCGAGCTTTACGCAAAGCACAAAGACGGCATGGACGGTGGGTTGGACAACCCGCTCGGGTCGCGCGCGCTGTATCTTTTCCAGCCGGGTCGCGGTGACACATTCTTGCGGGTACACGGCACCAACGATCCCAACACGCTGGCGCGGCGCGTCTCTAACGGCTGTGCGCGATTGGTGAATGACCAGATGGTCGAGCTGTACGACCGCGTGCCGATGGATACGCGCGTTGTGCTTTACGAGCCGACGGTTTCTTAATCCCATCCCCTTACGGGGAAATCGAGCAGCGCCTCCCGCAAGAGGCGCTGCTTTTTTATGTGCAGCTCTCTTTAGGCCGGCGTGTCGTCGCGGTCCCAATCACCGTGAAAATTCCCCGCCTTATCGGTCCGCCGAAAGCCATGCGCGCCAAAGAAATCGCGTTGCGCCTGGATGAGGTTTGCAGTGCCCCGCGCCGTGCGCATCGTGTCATACCACGCAAGCGAAGCGCTTAGCGCAGGCATCGGAGCGCCCTGCGCTACACCAGCACCCAGCACGCGGCGCAAGGCGGGAATTGCCTCGTCCAACCGCCCGCGCAGCGAGGGCGCGAGAATAAGATGATCGGCTGGCAATTCAGCGCGGAACGCCGCGACAAAATCACCCAAGAGCGCCGAGCGGATGATACAACCAGCCCGCCATATCTCGCAGATACGCGCCATATCCAGCGCCCAACCGAACTCGGCAGATGCGGCCCACAGCAGGCGAAAGCCTTGCGCATGGGCGATGATGCGCCCCGCCAGCAAAGCCATTTCCAGATCTTCTGCCGAAACTACTGCGGCGTCTTGCCTGCCTGAAGGCAGCAACGGCTCTGCCATCACTCGGGTGTCTTTTTCCGAGGACCAGCCACGCGCGCCGACCGCAGCCTCGATTGCACTGGCGGATTGGCCGAGCTTCAGCGCTTCGATAACTGTCCAGCGGCCTGTGCCTTTCTGGCCCGCCTGATCGAAGATCACTTCGACGGTCGGCAGTCCCGTAGCGGCATCGGTTTTGGCAAGCACCGCCGCCGTGACCTCAACCAAGTAAGAGGCGAGCGGCCCGTCTTGCCACTGGGCAAACTGCGCGCCGATTTGCGGCGCAGGCAACCCCAACACATCGCGCTGGTACCCGTAAACCTCAGCAATCAGCTGCATATCCGCGTATTCAATACCGTTGTGCACGGTCTTTACGAAATGCCCCGCACCATCCGGTCCCAGATGCGCCACGCAAGGATCGCCCTCGAACCGCGCGGCAATGGCCTCGACCATCGGGCGCAGGTGCTGCCAAGAATGATCACTGCCGCCGACCATCATCGACGGGCCGTGCCGCGCGCCCTCCGCACCGCCGGAAACGCCCATGCCGACGAAGTGGATCCCCGTTCCCTCCATCGCGGCGGAGCGTCTGCGGGTATCGTTAAAATCAGCATTGCCGCCGTCGATCAGGGTATCGCCATCATCGAGCAAGGGGGTGATGGCATCGATCATCGCATCAATCGGCGCGCCGGAAGGGATCATGAACAGGATATTGCGGGGCCGTGTTATCGCATCGACAAAGGCCTCAAGGGTTTCTGCACCGGTCAAACGGTCCGCCAACGGCCCTGCGCTCTCGATGAAAGGGGCCACCCAATCGGCCTCGCGGTTGCACACCGCCACCGAGAACCCGCTCTCGGCAAAGTTGAGCGCGAGCGCCGCCCCCATCGTACCTAAACCGTACACCCCGATATCGGCCCCGTTGCGCGTTTCTGTCATCGTCGGTGATCCCTCTTTTGCACGGTGCAAATGTGGGGCGCAGCCCGCCAAAGCGCAAGTAACAGTTAAAGGATTGATTTTCCCCTTAAAATTGTGCTATGTTTGGAGGATAATAATAAACAAACCCGATTGAGCAGCCCCGATATGAGTATGATGCACCCGATCAAACGTGCATGGTCCGATGTGATCATGCCCCTCTTCAAGCGCCCGAAGCAAATTCAGGTCGCTGCCCTGTGCTATCGCGATACGGAGGACGGCAAACGTGTGTTGCTGATCACCAGCCGCGACACCGGACGCTGGATCGTGCCCAAAGGGTGGCCGATTGACGGGCTGGATGGTCCGGGTGCGGCCTTGCAGGAAGCGTGGGAAGAAGCGGGCGTCACCGAGGCCGATATCGAGAGCGCCCCGATGGGCATTTACGAATATGACAAGCGCCTGACCGAAGGTCTGACCGTGCCTGTGCGCGCGCAGGTCTATCTGACCCGTGTACGCGATCTAAGCACCGAATACCCCGAAGCCAGCGAGCGCAAGCGCGCGTGGTTCAGCCCCAAGGAAGCCTCCACTCTGGTGGACGAGCCGGACCTTAAGGCAATCTTATACGCTCTCTGAGCGCCTATCTCGCCTTCCTGACTTCATGCTTTTAAGCCCGGTGGCCCGCGCCTCTGGGCTTTTTCGTGTGTGAAAACCGCTTTTGTGGGGGTTGCGCCGCAGTGAAACTGTTTTATATGCGCTCACTTGCGTGTTGGGCCGCCTTGTGGCACCTCACAGACGCTTAAAGATGCTGTTCGGGGGGCTCGGGCAGAACCGTTTGCCGAAGGAACCGAACCAAACATGGGACATAAACCCCAAGGCAGCCAGTGGAAGTCACTGGACACCGATCTTCACCGTATTTCCCAAGTAGAACTGGCCACGGCCTATGTGTCGCGCCCGATGGTCGGCATGGGGCTGGCGCTGATCTTTATGATGATCGCAGGCGCGATTGCCGCGATGATCTTCGGGCTGGCACCTTCGGGTTTTGTGGTGATCGCGGCAACGGTTTTCGGTGCTTATATGGCGGTCAATATCGGCGCCAATGACGTGGCCAACAACATGGGGCCGGCGGTCGGGGCCAAAGCATTGACTATGGGCGGCGCGATTGTCATTGCCGCGATCTGCGAAAGTGCGGGGGCCTTGCTGGCAGGTGGCGATGTGGTTTCGACGATCTCCAAGGGGATTATCGACCCTGCCACCATCGCCGACACAGACGTCTTTGTCTGGGCAATGATGGCGGCGCTGGTCTCTGCCGCGCTCTGGGTCAATTTGGCCACATGGGTCGGCGCACCGGTCTCGACAACTCATGCGGTTGTGGGTGGTGTCATGGGTGCTGGCATCGCGGCCGCAGGGCTCTCGGCAGTGAACTGGAATTCGATGGGGCTGATCGCGGCCAGCTGGGTGATCTCACCGGTGCTCGGCGGCGCAATTGCCGCGGCGTTTCTGGCCTTCATCAAGGCACGTATCCTTTATCAAGAAGACAAAGTCGCCGCCGCGCGCACATGGGTGCCGGTGCTGGTGGCGATCATGGCAGCGGTCTTTGCTGCCTATCTGGCCTTGAAAGGCCTCAAGAAAGTTATCGACATCAATACCACCAGCGCGCTGGTGATCGGTGTTGTTTCCGGGCTGGTCGTCTATGCCATTTCTGCCCCGCTGGTGCGGCGCGCCTCGGTTGGCATGGAAAACCGCAACAAATCGGTCAAGGCGCTGTTTGGTCTGCCCTTGGTGTTCTCCGCAGCACTGCTCAGCTTTGCTCACGGGGCAAATGATGTGGCCAATGCCGTCGGTCCGTTGGCCGCGATTGTCCATGCGACGCAATACGGCGCTTCTGGCGTCGAGGTTTCGATCCCGACTTGGGTGATGGTCATCGGGGCATTCGGCATTTCATTTGGCTTGTTCCTGTTCGGCCCGCGCCTGATCCGGATGGTGGGCAGCCAGATCACCAAGCTTAACCCGATGCGGGCCTATTGTGTGGCATTGTCAGCGGCGATCACCGTGATCGTGGCAAGCTGGCTTGGCCTGCCGGTCAGCTCGACCCATATCGCCGTGGGCGGGGTTTTCGGTGTCGGGTTTTACCGTGAATGGCATATGGAACGCCGCCTGCGCCAACCTTCTGAGCGCGGTATCGTCAAGCGTATCGCCCCCGAAGAACGGCGGCGGCGCAAATTGGTGCGGCGGTCGCACTTTATGACCATCGTGGCCGCTTGGGTAATCACCGTCCCCGCTGCTGCAACGATGTCGGCGGTGGTGTTCTACGCGCTGAATGCCCTTGCAGGCTAAGGCTAAGGCGAGCGTCTGTGGATAGGTTAGCCTATCTCGCGACGTAGGGCGGCGGCGGGAAGGTTGGGCAGCCCCTCGCCCGCCAATTCGGCAGATTGCAGCACATCATAGACCATAGCCGTCACCGGGACCGCACGACCGAGGTCAGCAGCCATCCGCAAGACCTGCCCCTGCAGCGCATCAATGTCGGTCGGACGACCGGCCATCAAAGCGTGTGACATGGAAGAACGGGCCTGTGCGTCCATCTCCAACATCGACGCAGCCACCCGCCGGAATACTGCCGTCGGCAGCCTTAGAAGGGCCGGAACCGCCCAGATCGGTGCAGACGTGGTCGAGACCACCGGAATGCCCTTGGCGCGCAAAACGCCGAGCGCTTCAGCCCATTGATCGGCCATCAGGCGGCGCCATGCAGGCTGTGCCAGTTGCTCTTGCAAAGTCAGCCCGCTCAGCGCGTTGAGCGCGTTGTTGAGGTTGACCAGAAACTTGCCCCAAAGCACGGCGGCGATCTCTGGCGTCTCGTCTACCTTCAGGTGCGGCACAGTCAACGTATCGCCAAGCCCGCCCGCGCCCGTTGCGATAACCAGATCACCGCCGGTCGCGCGGTGAAAGCACCCCTGCCCCAAGGGGATCACATTGAACGGTACCATGCCGCCGCGGATATCGTGATCCGGCAGGATACGCGCGAGGGTTTCAGCATTTGTGATCGCGTTTTGCAGGCTAATAATGATGGCATTTGCAGGGGCCAAAGCGGCAATAGTGCGTCCGATGGCGGCGGTATCGCCCGATTGAACCGTGACCAAGACAATGTCAGCCGTCGACAGAATGGTCGGGTCGGCAGTCAGGTGGATTTCGTCCGGGTTGATCTGCTGCGCCATGCCGGAAAAGTCGGTCAGGGTCAGGCCGTGGGCGCGGATTTCCTGCGCCATGCGCGGGCGCATGAGCAGGCTGACACGGTGCCCCCCTGCCGCCAGCAACCCGCCGACAAAGCAGCCGATCGCGCCTGCCCCTGCAACAACGATGTGGGGATTATTTTCCAAGGCACCAGCGCATGATCGATTTTTGCGCATGCAGACGGTTTTCGGCCTCGTCAAAGATCACCGAGTTCGGGCCATCCATGACCTCGCTGGTGGCCTCGTCGTCGCGGTGCGCGGGCAGACAGTGCATAAACAAAGCTTCGGGTTTGGCCGCACTCATTAGCTCGGTATTAACCTGATAGCCGCGCAGCTGGTTGTGACGCCGTTCGCGGGCCGATTGCGGATCATGCATCGACACCCATGTATCGGTGACCACGAGATCCGCGCCCTGCACCGCTTTGAAGGGGTCGCGCTCGGTTGTGTAAAGCCCGTCGAGGGCGGCTTCGGGGTCTAGCGGCGTCGGGCCGGTGAAGATCAGTTCAAAATCAAACTGTTTGGCGGCATGAGCAAAGCTGGCAAAGACGTTGTTACCGTCGCCAGACCAGACCACCTTGCGGCCTTTGATCGGGCCTGCGTGTTCCTCGAAGGTCATGATATCGGCCATGATCTGGCAAGGGTGGGTGCGGTTGGTCAGCCCGTTGATCACCGGCACAGAGGCGTATTCGGCCATGTCGAGCAAGGTCTGCTCTTCAAAGGTGCGGATCATAATCAGATCGACATACCGGCTGAGTACGCGGGCGGTATCGGCGATGGTTTCGCCGTGGCCGAGTTGCATATCGGTGCCCGACAGCACCATCGTCTGCCCGCCCATCTGGCGCACACCGACATCAAAGGAGATGCGGGTCCGGGTCGAGGGTTTCTCGAAGATCAGCGCAACCATGTGGTTTTTCAGCGGTTGGTCATCGTCCGGTGCGCCCTTGGGGCGGCCTGCGCGGGCGTTCTTCATCGCGATGCTTTGGTCGATGATCGCACGCAGGTCTTCAGGTGCGGTTTGGTGAATGTCGAGGAAATGGGTCATAAGTCGTCTCAGTTTTGCGAGCGCCGGGGGCTGTCTGCCCCCGGACCCCGAGGATATTTTTGGCCAGAAAGAGCTTAGGTCAATGAGGCCGCGGCGGCATCCAGGCGCGAGATCGCCTGCGATATCTCGTCGTCGGTGATGGTGAGCGGAGGCAACAGACGGATGACGTTGTCGGCTGCGGGGACGGTGAGGATTTCTTGGGCATAGCCGGCAGCGACCACATCACTGTTAAGAGCTTTGCATTTGAGGCCGAGCATCAGGCCCGCGCCACGCACTTCTTCAAAAACATTCGGATGGGCGGCAATCAGCCCTTCGAGTTTTTGGCGCATCAGGCCGGATTTGCGGTTCACCTCGGCGAGAAATTCCGGTGTGGCGATGATATCCATCACGGCGCAGCCGACAGCGCAGCCTAAAGGGTTGCCCCCGTAGGTAGAGCCATGGGTGCCTGCGGTCATGCCGGAGGCGGCCTCTTCGGTGGCCAGAACGGCACCGAGGGGGAAGCCGCCGCCGATGCCTTTGGCGACCATCATGATGTCAGGTGTCACGCCTGCCCATTCGTGGGCAAAGAGTTTTCCGGTACGGCCAACGCCGCATTGCACTTCGTCGAGGATCAGCAGCAGCCCGTGTTCGTCGCACAGATCGCGCAGGCCTTTGAGGCATTGATCCGGCAGCGGGCGGATGCCGCCCTCGCCTTGCACGGGTTCGATCAGGATGGCACCGACGGTAGGCTCGGCCGCCGCTTTGGCCAGCGCCTCATGGTCGCCGAACTCGAGGTGGATGAAACCGGGCAGCAGCGGGCCGAAGCCTTTGGTCATCTTTTCAGAACCTGCCGCGGCGATGCCTGCGGAGGAGCGGCCATGGAAGGAGCCGGAGAAGGTGATGATATCGGTACGCTCGGGCTGGCCTTTGTCATAGAAGAATTTACGTGCCATTTTAACCGCCAGTTCGCAGGCCTCGGTGCCGGAGTTGGTAAAGAACACGGTATCGGCAAAGCTGTGCTCGACCAGGCGATCGGCCAGCGCCTGCTGGTTGGGGATCCCGTAGAGGTTGGAGGTATGCCACAGCATATTGGCCTGATCGGTCAGCGCCTTGACCAGCGCCGGATGCGCATGGCCCAGAGAGTTCACCGCAATACCGGCACCGAGATCGATGAAACGGCGGCCATCCGCCTCGATCATCCAAGCGCCCTCGCCTTTGACAAAGCTGAGCGGGGCACGGTTATAGGTCGGCAATACTGTTGGGATCATCGTGATCGTCCTATCGTCTGGGGGCAGCACCAAATTGCTGTCGAGGCAACTGAAATGCCACAAAGCCATGGTGTTTGCGCAGGGTCAATGGGGGTTTGTTGCTCTGCTGCGGCGGTGCAGCAAATAGATCGCCCTCCTAAAAGGGCGGCGCGGGACGGCTTAGCGGGGCTGTCGTCGCAGGTATGTGGCGCGTTTGATCATGGCGGATGCATAGGCAACAAGGGCGCGCACAGTCAAAGGAAAAATTTGCACAGCACCCCAATGCCCCTATATAGGGCAGGCCTGATGGCACCACCGCACGTCCCTTTGGACCGTGCTGCGTGCTTCCCTGCTTGCGCCTGCCGCCCGAGCGGGTAAAATGGGTGCTGAATTCTGACAAAGCGGTCCGGGCAACGTGGGCCGCTTTTTAACTGGGGAACCCCATATGTCGTGGACCGATGACCGTGTAGAGACCCTCAAAAAGATGTGGGGGGAAGGCCAGTCTGCCAGCCAGATCGCGAAAGAGCTGGGCGGCGTTACGCGCAATGCGGTGATTGGCAAGGTCCACCGGTTGGGCCTGTCCAACCGCGCGGCGACCGGCGCACCGGCACCCGCCGGAAAGCCCGACGCCAAACCCAAGCCCGAAGTTGCAGCGGAGACCAAGCCCAAGGCCGCAGCCAAGCCAAAGGCTACAACCCCAGAGCCCGAGCCTGAAGTAGAGGTCGAAGCCGCGCCTCGCCCGGTTTTGCCAATGCGCAAACAGATCATCCCTGCCGGTCAGCCGCTGCCACCGCAGCCCTCGGCCAACGAGATCAGCCCCGAGGCTTTGGCCAAGGTCAGCGAAATCGAGAAGAAGGCCAAGAAGATCGGCCTGATGGAATTGACCGAGCGGACCTGCAAATGGCCCGTGGGTGATCCCGCGACGGATGATTTCTGGTTCTGCGGTTTGCCGGTCCAACAGGGCAAGCCTTACTGCGAGGCCCACGTCGGCGTGGCGTTCCAGCCGATGAGCGCGCGGCGCGACCGCCGCCGCTGATCGAGCGCAAAATCTAAAACCACCGGCCCGCCAATGCGCAGGGGCCGGTGCCGCCTGCCCCGCCAGATGCCCACAGAGTGAGTTGCATTGGCCTGCGCCGCATGGTCTTTGAAGACAAATCTTGTCACCTAAGGCCGTTATCCCATGACCGATACGATCCGCGCCGCCGACGCGCTTGCCCGCAGGCTCTATGATGCAGGATGCCGCACGGCGTTTGGTATGCCCGGTGGCGAAGTCCTGACGGTGATTGACGCGCTTGAGACAGCGGGTATCCGGTTCATCCTCGCTAAACATGAAAACGCTGCCGGATTTATCGCCGAAGGGGTGCACCACCGTGACCGCGCCCCGGCGATCCTTGTTGGCACCATCGGGCCGGGCACGCTGAATTGTGTGAACACTGTCGCCAACGCGTTACAGGATCAGGTGCCGTTGATCGTGCTCTCTGGCTGCATGGATGCAGATGACGCGGCGCGCTATACCCATCAGGTGATTGACCAGCAATCGGTGTTTCGCCCCATCACCAAGGCCAGTTTCACCCTGACTGCAGGGGCGGCCCATACAATCGCCGATAAAGCCGTGGCGATTGCAACCGAAGGGCGCATGGGGCCGGTGCATATCGACGTGCCCATTGGTGTGGCCGATGCGCGGATACCGTCCCTCGCCCCGCATCACTGTGTCCCTGCCAGTGCTGCGATCCCTGTTGGCGAGGATTTTTTGCTTGCCCGTGAGTGGCTTGAGGCGGCAACACGCCCCGTCATGCTGGTCGGTGTCGATGCCTTGAACCATGACGCAGCTCAGGCCGTGCTGGAGTTTGCCGAGGACCATAATGTGCCGGTCCTCACCACCTACAAAGCCAAAGGGGTGATCCCCGAGGATCATGCGCTGTCGCTCGGCGGAGCGGGGCTGTCGCCGCTTGCCGACACCCACCTCGTGCCGTTTGTGCAATCCGCCGATCTGATCCTCTGCGTTGGCTATGACCCGATTGAAATGCGCCCCGGCTGGCGCGATGTATGGACGCCCGCGAGCCACCGCGTGATCGACATCACCGCCGTGCCCAACCACCATTACATGCATCAGTCCACGCTGAACTTCGTCACCGATTGCGCCGCTACCCTGCGCGCGCTCAGCGAAGGGTTGGATGTGCAGGACACATGGGCAGGCGGCGAGATCTACCAGCTCAAGGCCGACCTCGCTGCTGCCTTCCCCAGCGACGACGCATGGGGGCCTGCTGCGGTGATCGACACTTGCCGCAAGACCGTGCCGCGCGACGCGCTCGCCTCGGCCGATAGCGGGGCGCACCGGATTTTGCTCAGCCAGATGTGGGAATGCTACGCGCCGCGTGATCTGATGCAATCGTCGGCGCTCTGCACCATGGGCTGTGCCGTGCCGCTGGCGATCGGGGCCAAGCTGGCCTCCCCCGAACGGGTGGTCTTGTCCTTTTCCGGGGATGCCGGATTTCTGATGGTCGCGGGCGAGCTTGCGACCGCAGCCGAGTTGAACCTCGCGCCGGTCTTTGTGGTCTTCGTCGATGCCTCGCTCGCGTTGATCGAGAAAAAGCAGCGCGAGCGGCAGATGCCGGATCACGGGGTTAATTTCGCCCAGCATAATTTCGCGGCGATGGGCGTGGCCTTTGGCGGCGCTGGCGTGACGGTGCGCAACCGCGCCGAGTTGGAAACCGCCCTGCGCGATGCCATGGTCGCCCCGACTTTTACCGTTATTGCAGCAATCATCGACAGGGGGTCCTATGACGGACGCATCTAGGGGCGCGTTGGACGGGCTGTTTGTTCTCGATCTGACACGCATTCTGGCGGGGCCGACCTGCACCCAGCTTTTAGGCGACATGGGCGCGACGGTGATCAAGGTCGAAAACCCTGTGACCGCAGGCGATGACACCCGCGGCTGGGGGCCGAACTACAAGCTCGACAATGCGGGGGCAAAGACCGACCTTTCTGCGTATTTCATGACCGCCAACCGCAACAAACGTTCCATCGCCGTAGATATGACCACTGCCGAGGGCCAGCGCGTGTTGCGCCATCTTGCCGCCCGCGCCGATGTGGTTATCGAGAACTTCAAACCAGACGGGCTGGTGAAATACGGGTTGGATCACGCCACTCTGCGCAAGGCGCACCCGTCCTTGGTCTATTGCTCGATCTCGGGCTATGGCCAGACCGGACCGAACCGCGACCAACCGGGCTATGACCTGATGGCGCAAGGCTTTGGCGGCATCATGTCGATCACCGGTGCACCGGACGGGCCACCGATGAAGGTCGGTGTCGGCATCGCAGATGTTATGTGCGGCATGTATGCAACAATCGGCGTGTTGGCGGCTCTGCGCCACCGTGACGCGACCGGCGAAGGCCAGCATATTGATCTGGCGCTGGTCGATGCCCAGATGGCGTGGCTGATCAATGAGGGCACCAACTACCTGACCTCTGGTCAACTGCCGGAGCGGCGCGGCAATGCGCATCCCAACATCGTGCCCTATGATACCTTTGAATGCGCCGACGGGCATATCCTGCTGGCCGTCGGGAATGATCCGCAGTTTGTGCGCTATTGCGATGCCATCGGTCTGGAGGGCGTGGCGACGGACCCGCGCTTTGTGACCAACCTCGCGCGGATCGAAAACCGCGTGGCCTTGATGGACCATATCCGCCCCGCAATGCGCGCCCTGCCCAAAGCCGACGTGCTGGCACGGCTCAGAGCGGTCAAGGTCCCCTGCGGGCCGATCAATACCATTGGCGAAGCGCTCGAGTCCGATCAGGCCCGCGCCCGTGGCGTTGTGGTCGATGTCCCGGCTGCTGATGTGCAGGACGACAAGCTGCGGCTGCTTGCCAACCCGCTCAAATTCTCGGCCACGCCGGTGCGCTATGACCGTGCACCGCCACGGTTTGGTCAGGATACCGAGGAGGTTCTGCGCCGTTGGGGGCCCGACAGCGCCAAGGATAAAGCGCCCGAAAGCTAGGCATCCGTCCCGCTAAACGGGCAAATCGCGGGTTTTCTGACATAATCGTTCACGGAATTTGGCGGAAGCTTCACTTTGGTGTGTGGCTGCGCCCATGGTCGTTCTTCGAAAACGCTTTTGCGGGTACTCCTGTTTCCGCACACCGTTTTCGTGAAAGGCTCCCTTATGATGACAGATCTCTGCGCCGCGCCGCTCAGCCTCCAGACACCGCAGGCTCTGCAGGAGTGGAACGCCATGGTGCGGGCGTTTCTGGGCCATAAAGCCGCAACACCGGTGCATCTTGCTGCGGTTCTGACCGCGGAGCCTGACTTCGCAATGGGCCATGCGGCACGCGGGCTCTTCTCGCTGATGATGGGCAAAGCTGAACTGCGAGCCGTAGCCCAAGATGCCCTCAGGGCCGCAAAAGCTGCCGGCACCGGTGGCCCGATCACCCCGCGCGAACAGGGGTGGATCGACGCGCTGGATCACTGGTTGGGTGGCAGCCCGACAGGCGCCGTGGCGGCATTGGAGACAGTGCTTGCCACGACCCCGCAAGACACGCTGACCGCCAAAGCCAGCCACGGACTACGCTTCATCTTGGGCGATGCGCAGGGTATGCGCGCCTCGGTCGAGCGGGTGTTGCCTGCCCATGGCGCCGACCACCCGCTGCGCGGCTATCTGCTGGGTTGCCATGCCTTCAGTCTCGAAGAAACCGGCGATTACGCGGGGGCGGAGGCGGCTGGTTTGCAAGGGCTTGTCCACGCGCCCGACGATGCTTGGGGTCTGCACGCGGTGGCCCACGTCCATGACATGCGCGCCGATCCGGATGCGGGTATCGCGCTGATCGAGGCTTATGAGGGCGCATGGAGCGGGGCGAACAACTTTCGCTATCACGTCTGGTGGCACAAAGCGCTGCTGCACCTTGATCGCGGCGAATACGATATCGCGCTGGCGCTTTATGATGCCCAGATCAGGGCCGACAAGACCGACGACTACCGCGACATCGCCAATGCTACCTCGCTTTTGATGCGACTGCAACTTGACGGGATCGCCGTGGCAGACCGTTGGGAGGAACTGGCAGCGATCTGCGAAACCCGCGTGGAGGACGGCTGTCTGGTCTTTGCAGATCTGCATTACATGATGGCGCTGGCCGCAGATGGCCGCAGCGGCGCAGAAGCTGCCCTCACCGCGCGTAGCATCCGCGATGCCCGCACGCGCAGTGATATGGGGCACCGGTATGCCGATCCGGGCGTCGCGGCATTGGGCGGGCTGACTGCCTTTGCCGAAGGGCGCTATGGTGTCGCCTTCACGCTATTGGCGAAGGCCCGCCCAAAAATGCAAACAATTGGCGGAAGTCACGCACAACGTGACATATTCGAGCGTATGACCATTGACGCGGGGTTGCGCTCAGGTCATTTCGACGCGACTGAAAACCTCCTGTTGGATCGCCTGCATTTGCGCGCCGGACATGAGGACAGATTCACCTCAACCCGGTTCGACCGGCTGGGACGCGCCCGACGCATCCCTGCCCAATAGCGCCACTTTTATCTGGAATACTTCACGGCCATGACCCTTGCCGACCCGACCCTCATCCCTGCCCGTCCCGTCACCGCCCTTGGCGCTGTGTCCCACACCCGCGTGCGCGACCTGCGACTGGATTTCTTTCGTGGCATCGCGATGTTTATCATTCTGATCTCGCACACGCCCGGCAACTTTCTGTCGTCATGGATTCCCGCGCGTTGGGGCTTTTCCGACGCGACCGAGATTTTCGTGTTCTGTTCGGGCATGGCCTCGGCCATCGCTTTTGGTGGTGCCTTCGACCGGATGGGATGGCGGCTGGGCACCGCGCGTGTCGGGTTTCGGGTGTGGCAGGTATACTGGGCCCACATCGGGCTGTTCATCGCCATTGCCACCCTGCTTGCGGGCATCGATTTTTACGGTGGCTATGACAAGAACTACATCGGCTCACTGAACCTGTGGAAATTCTTTGACGATCCGGCAGAGCCGTTGATCGGGCTGATGACACTTAGCTATGTGCCTAACTATTTCGATATCCTGCCGATGTATATGGTCGTGCTGGTGATGCTGCCCGTGGTGATGGCGCTGTCGCGGGTGCATTTGGGGCTGGTGGCTGCGTTTGTGATTGTGGTCTGGCTGCTCGCACAGAAATGGCTGCTGATCCGGTTGGGGCTGGTTGATCTGCACCTCGCCTTTCCGGCGGAGCCCTGGTCCGAGCGGCGCTGGTTTTTCAACCCGTTCGGCTGGCAACTGATCTTTTTCACCGGTTTTGCACTGATGCGCGGCTGGTTGCCCAAGCCGCCGGTAACGCTCGCTCTGCTGGGGATAACTCTGCTGTTGGTGCTCGCCAATATTCCGCTGAGCAATATCGGCGTGCGCGCGGTTGAACGTGACTGGTTCTTTGTGACCGAAACCGGAAATCCGGTGATCAATGCGCGGCTGGCGCTGGGTGGCCTGATCGACAAGACCAACTTTGGCCTGCTCCGATTTGTCCAGTTCTTGAGCCTTGCCTATCTGGCGTGGGTGCTGGCAGGCGATAAGGGCAAAAACCTGTTGGCCCGTGGCAGCAGCGCTTTGGCTACGGGATGGAGCGGCCTGCTGGCGGTGATCCTCAAGGTCGGGCAGCAATCGCTTGCGGTGTTTATCACCTCGATGTTTCTGGCACGCGTCATGGGCTTTGTGATGGACCTTGCGGGGCGTGGCACGGCAACGGTCTGGCTGGTTAACATCGCTGGCGGCGCGATTCTGGTCTTGGTGGCTTACAGCGCAGGCTGGTTTAAATCGCAACCTTGGCGCAGCAAGGGGGCCGCATAATGCTGCGTCGCGATGTCCTCAAATCCTTGATGGCGCTGGCCGCCCTCCCCGCGGCCGCATGGGCCGAAGAACTTGGCTTGCAGCTGGGCGTAGCGTCTGAACCTTTTGACAGCGACACGCTGATTGCCATGGCGCGCAGACGCGCAGCCGCCACTTTTCAGCCGCGTGAAAAAGTGCCGCAAGCGTGGCGCGACCTGTCCTACGACCAATACCGCCAGATTTGGTTCGACGCGCGTAATGCGCTGTGGGAAGGCACTGATCTGCCGCAGCGCATCGATGTTTTTCCGGCGGGAATGTATTTCCCCCAGGCGGTGGCTTTGAATGTTGTCGAAAACGGGGTGGCGCGGCCTGTCGGATTTGATTTGGGCGTGTTTGACACAACCGACACCTTCCCCGAAATGCCAATTGGCGATGCGATGGGCTATTCCGGACTGCGCCTGCGGGCCGAGCTTGAAAAACCCGGCATTTTTCAGGAATACGCAGTATTTCAGGGTGCCAGCTATTTCCGCGGCATCGGCACCGGCGAAGTTTATGGCCTGTCGGCGCGCGGTCTGGCGATCAATACCGGCGATGACGCGGGCGAGGAATTTCCCGATTTCGTCGCCTTCTGGCTCGAAACGCCGGACCCGCAAAGCAGTGACATCGTGCTGCATGCGCTGCTCGATTGCCCGTCCTGCTCGGGCGCCTACCGGTTTCACATCCGCCACGGCGCGGTGCTGGAAATGACCGTCAGCGCGCATATTTTTGCCCGACAAGAAATCGCGCATCTGGGCATTGCACCGCTTACGTCGATGTTTTTGTTCGACGATACCATGCGGCAGCGATTTTCCGATTTCCGCCCGGCTGTGCATGACAGTGACGGCTTGCTGATCCACAATGGCGCGGATGAGGTCATCTGGCGGCCACTTGCCAACCCGACCCGCCTACAAATCAGCGCATTTTCTGACGAGAACCCGCGCGGCTTTGGCCTGATGCAGCGCAAGCGTACCTATTCCGACTTCAATGACCTTGAGGCGCTTTATCACAAGCGCCCCGCTGTCTGGATCACACCAGGTGAAAACTGGGGTGCGGGCGCTGTGACCTTGGTTGAAATCCCCGCCGATCTTGAGATTTACGACAACATTGTTTGCTACTGGCGCCCTGCCACACCGCTGCCTGCGGGGGCGGAACACCAGATGAGCTATACCCTGCATTGGGGTGCTGATCCGGTGGCGGCAACGGCGGATGTGCCCGTCAAAGTGCTCAATACCGCGATGGGCGGCAGGCCAGAGGGCGGCCAGATTGTGGCAGTTGATTTTGCCCATAGCGATATGGTGCCCGACGATCTGGCACAGATCGAGGTGGTGTTGCGCAGCAGCGAAGGCACGCTGGTGTCCTCGGTGCTGCAGCGCAACCCCGAGACCAATGGCCCGCGCCTTGCCTTCACCTTCAAACCTGACGACGCCGAGCAGATCGAATTCCGCGCGCAATTGCGCCTGAACGACGAACCGCTGAGCGAAATATGGCTTTACCGATGGACCAAACCATGACCGTCTCTTCCGCCACTCCTTTGGCCTCCTGCGTGGCCATGCCAACACCCGCGCCGCTGCTGATGCAGGCCCAGGACCTGACCCGCGCGCCTGTACGGCGGGCAGGCGGGGGCGCCGAAGGTCGGGCCAAGCGTGCAGGCTCGCCCTGGCGTTTGGCGGTCTTTGGTCCCGCCCTTGTCGGGACCGCAGTGTTGATGTTCGGGCTTTATAGCTGGATGGCCAATGCGGGCATGTCGGGGCTGGAATGGGCCTTGCTTGCGATGATCGGTGCAACCTTCGTTTGGGTCACCCTGTCGGTCAGCACTGTGGGCGTCGCGGTCGCGGGTATTCTTGCCCGCGAAGATGCCGATACCCGCGCCCCTGCCGATGTCACCGGCATCGATGTGGCCCTTCTGGTGCCGGTCTATAATGAAGTACCTTGGGATGTGTTTGGCAATGCCGCCGCGATGCTGGACGATCTGGCACGGCGCCGCAGCCCGCACTGCTATTCGCTGTTCGTGCTGTCTGATACCCGCGACGACGCGATTGCTGCGCAGGAATGGCAGGCCTTCCAGAGTCTGCGCGACACCGCCCCGCAAGGCTTCTCGGTCCACTACCGGCGCCGCGCCGACAATATCGACAAGAAGGTCGGCAACCTGCTCGACTGGATCACCGGATGGGGGGCGGCTTATCAAGGCATGGTGGTTCTTGACGCCGACAGCCTGATGACGGGCCGCGCGATTGACCGGCTGGCTTCTGAATTAAGCGCCGATCCCGATGCGGGGCTGATCCAGACCTTTCCGATGCTGATCGGCGCCGACACGCTGTTTGCCCGCCTGCAACAGTTCTCCAACATTGCTTACGGCTGGCTGCTGGCCGAAGGGCTGGCACTTTGGGCGCAGTATGAGGGCAATTATTGGGGCCATAACGCGATCATCCGCACCCGTGCCTTTGCCGAATGCGCAGGGCTGCCACATCTGCGCGGCCGGGGCGGGCGCGAAGAATTGATCCTCAGCCATGATTTTGTCGAGGCAGGGCTGCTGCGCCGCGCTGGATGGCGGGTGCGGTTTCTGCCCCGCGTGTCAGGCAGTTTCGAAGAAACCCCGAGCACGCTGATCGACTATGTGCTGCGCGACCGCCGTTGGTGTCGCGGCAACCTGCAACACCTGCGTTTGCTGGGCACCGCTGGGCTGCACCCTGTGTCGCGCTTCCATCTGTTTCACGGTGCGGTCAGCTATCTGCTCAGCCCTGCATGGTTTGTGCTTTTGGTATTCTGGTCGCTACTCGGCGTGGATTCCGAGACCAACCTGATCCGCTATTTTAACGAGGCAAACCCCTATTTTCCCGATTGGCCCCCCGCGATGAGCCATATCGATTCCGCCGTGTTCCTGATCATCATGTACGCGATGCTGCTGACCCCCAAGATCGCGGGCGCTGGCATCATCGCCGCCTACCCCAAAGCGACGCGGGTATTTGGTGGGCGCACGGCCTTTCTGACGGCCTTCGTGATCGAGGTGGCCCTGTCGGTCGCCTATGCCCCGATCCTGATGATCCAGCAGACCAAAGCCGTGCTGCGTGCTTTCTTCACAAGGTTCGAGCCTTGGGCCCCGCAGCGCCGTGACGCGCATAGCTATCCGCTGCGCACGCTGATCGCGTTTCACTGGGTCGAAACCGTCTTGGGGCTGGTGCTGTTGAGCGGGCTCTTTGCGGGGTTGCTGTCGCTTTGGCTGGTGCCGATCGTCTTCAGCCTTGTGCTTGCGGTGCCACTCTCGGCGCTATCGGCCTTTAACCTTACCCGCTGGGCGCCAGACGGGCTGCGCATGGACAGCCCGCACACCCTGCGCGAACCGGGAATTGTCACCCGCGCACGCGCCGAGCGGGCTTTGCTGAAAAGTCAGATGACCACCGCTGATAGTATCGCGGCGCAGTAGCGACGTCAGGGCGGGGTAACGGGCAAACCGCGCGCCAACCAGCCCGGCCCAGCACCTGAGCCGAGCATTCCCTCGGGGACATCAAGTATATGGGTAAATCCGTCTTGGCGCAGTTGGTTTGCCATCGCGCGGGACCGGATACCGCGCGCGCAGATCAAGGCAATCGGTGTGTTGGGATCGCCCACAACAGCCTGCAGCGCCTCGCCAAAATCGGCGCGGCGCATATCAAGGGTCAGCGCCCCTTCCGGCACGCCGGTTGCGGCCCATTCATCAGGCCTGCGGATATCGACGAGCACCAATGCGTCGGACCGCACACCTTCCAACGCTTCGGGCGCGGTCAGGTCGCCGGCGGCAACCTCGGCCCCTGTGTTAAACCAGCGCAATGACGCCCAGACGCCACCGCCCACAGCCGCCGCGCCGCCGAACAGAACTGCCCGCCGCCCGATTGGCTGAGACGTGGATAACATGATCAGTTGACCGGCGCCGCGCTTGAGAATTGCGGGATCGTACTGGTTGAGGCGGCTTTGGGCTCGATCGATGCCCAGTTGCCTTCGGCCAGATCAAGGTTGGCAGGAATATCTTCTTCCCAGAAGCCGACGACATTCTTGGTGATATTGAGATAGAGCTTGTCGTCGATGATCCGCCACAGGTTCGGATTCCCCGGCACCTTGCCGCCCTTGCTGACGCCGTAAGCGCAATGGCCATCATACTGCGGCGCAAAGGCATCGGGGTTGGCGGTAAAGCGGGCCAGATTTTCTTGGGAAGAAAAGGCGAAGGTTGCGCCGTTATGCTCGGCGGTGAACTGCTTGGAGCCTTCAATGCCCGAAGGCTGGCTCTGCCCGACCGGATTTTGCGCCAAATCGAAATAGGCCACTACATCATAGCCGGAGGCGGCAAATCCGGTCTCGTCGACGTATTGTGCCCCCGCCCATGCCTGGCTGGCGAGCGTAATTGCGGTGGCGGCAGCGGCAATTGTCAGAGCAAATCGGGTCATCGCAGGAATCCTCCCTTTGGGGCTATTGCGACCACCCTACTGCAGAACCAGCTTCCCGCAGCTAACCTGCGCGTGATCTCGCAGCGATGTGAGTATTGCGTGAGCCTTTCACACGGATTCACCGCTATTATTTCAAAATGGGCGGCTTTGCGGGGTCCATTCCGGGCGGCAAGCGCGGGGTTTGTTGCAATCCTTCACCCTGCGGCAGGTCGAACCGCAGCCCCACTTTGCCGAGTTTCGCCACCGTAGGATCATTCGGCGCGAAAAATCCGATGTCCATCGCACCCGCTTCAATACCTGAAAACGTCAGTGCCTCGGAGGCCGCGCGGACCAAGGCATCCTGCGCACGCGGGATCGCCCCCACGAAGCCCAGCAGATGCCCGCGCCCGCCGCCTGCATATTCGACCCCGACCAGCCAAGCGCCAGCGGCCATCCCTGTAGCGGTGGCAAGTTTTGCATCAATTGCGGCGATCAGGGTTTCAGGCAAACCACGCGGCGGGATCACCCGCTCGATCCGCGCCTCGACCGAGGCAGGCGTATGATCCAGCGTTTCACGCAGCCATTGCATCGCCCCGGCAGGCAGCAGAATTTCAGAGGGTGCCACGTTCAGGTTTACCGCCATGCCCAAGGGCTGATCGGCCAACATGGCGGCAATCGCCCTGCCCGACAGCGCCACATAAGGGGCGGAATCACCAACATATTCCGCCAGCCGTGCGGCGCGGTCAAAAACGATCACATACGCATCATCAAAGAGTTGCGGGTTTATCTGATCATCGTCCGGCTCCGCCTCCAACAGCAAAAACAACTCGACGTCGGCGATCCGTTCGTAAAAGCGCAGCCGCGCGGTGTCATCGTCTGGCGCGGCCATCATTGCGGCGTGGGCTTGGTCCAGCGGGGTTAGTTCAGTCATTCAGTGCCTCCGAAACGGCCAATTTCAGCCGCGGCAGCACCTCGGCTGCGAACCACGGGTTTTTCTTTAACCATCCGGTATTGCGCCACGACGGATGAGGCAAGGCAAAGACGCCCGGCGGATGGTCGCGCCACTCCGCCACGGCCTGCGTCACACTGCGGAAATCCGGCAGGTGATACTTCATCGCATGGCCGCCGATCAGCACGGTCAGGCGCACATCCGGCAATGTGGCCAAGGCAGGGGCCCGCCACGTACGCGCGCAAATCGGGGGCGGGGGCAGGTCGCTGCCTTTGGCGTCATAGCCCGGAAAGCAAAACGCCATCGGCATCACCGCGACCTTGCTGCGGTCGTAGAACACCGCCTCGTCGAGCCCTAACCAGTCGCGCAACCGCGTGCCGGAGGCATCCCAGAACGGTTTGCCTGCCGCATGCACCCGCGCCCCCGGCGCCTGGCCTGCGAGCAATATCCGCGCCTGCGGTTCAAACCACACCACCGGGCGCGGCTGGTGCCGCGTCGCCGTTGCCGCAAACCGCGTGGCGCAGATCCGGCATTTGCTGATGTCACTTTGCACAGTAGCCATGCCGCAAAGATAGGAGATCGTGGCGATAATCCAACAGCACCCTTGACGCTTGCACGGTTTCGGAACGTGCGGGCATTTTTGGCAAGACCAACGAGCGGTTTGATCGGCGCTTGCGCAAGCCGCTACCGCCCGCCCTATCCGCAAACCGCCATTGTACATTTGTTTCCAAATAAGACATATTGTCGTCAAGATCGGGCTATAGACCGACAGCACCTTCGCACCTAACAGCAAGGGGACGAGGCTAGGCCATCAGCGCAGACCGGAGCAGCGAATGCTGGAATTCGAAAATGTATCCAAGTCCTTTTGGACAGGGTCCCAGCACAAGGTCATCCTTGATCGGGTCTCGTTTCGTGTGGAATTGGGACATTCTTTGGGGATTCTGGCGCCAAACGGCACTGGCAAATCGACACTGATCAACATGATGGCAGGGTTGGAAAAACCTGACGAGGGCGAAATCCGGCGCGGGTGTAAAATCTCCTTCCCGCTGGGGTTTATGGGCGGCGTGGTGTCCAAGGTCTCGGCAATGGAAAACGCGCGTTATATTGCGCGGCTCTACGGGCTTGACCCCGACTATGTCGAAAGCTTTTGCCGCTGGCTGTGCAATCTGGGCGAATATTTTGACCAGCCTTTGGGGACCTATTCTTCGGGGATGCGCTCGCGGTTTTCATTTGCGCTGATGCTGGCGCTTGATTTCGACATCTAC
The DNA here is from genome assembly GCF_900112755.1 of Sulfitobacter brevis. Taxonomy (GTDB): domain Bacteria; phylum Pseudomonadota; class Alphaproteobacteria; order Rhodobacterales; family Rhodobacteraceae; genus Sulfitobacter; species Sulfitobacter brevis. The sequence continues at coordinate 116,604 of NZ_FOMW01000001.1, forward strand.
CTGATCGACGAAGGCATGCCCGCCACAACGGATGTTGAATTCAACCGCAAAGCGGGCGACATCCTGCAAGAGCGTCTGCGCACGACAACGATCATCATCGTCTCGCACCAGCCGCAGACACTTGAGAAATTCGCGCGGTCTGCTGCCGTCCTGATCGACGGCCAACTGCACATGTTCGACACCTTGGAAGAAGCGAAACAGCTCTATGACTACGAAACCCAAGGCTAGAAAATTCCGCATCAAGCGCAGTGCGCCGGTGCCCTACCCTTCGGCGTCTGGCGGCACTGGTGCGGCGGAGCCACGTGCGGCAACGGCGGGTGTGGCACCTGCGCGGCTGACCCCTGCACAGCGCACGGACACTGCCGCGCGACCCGCCGCACCGGAGCAGCGTGATGATATGCCAACGGCCCGCGCCGAGGCCGCAAGCGCCCCGCAAGCGCCCCGCGCCCCGCAGCCACCCCCAACGGCACCCGCAAAGCCACCGCGCGCCGCAGCCGAGGCTGAAATGCCCCAAGCAGCACCTGCGCAGTCCGAACCGCTGCGCGAAGGCGAAGTGTCCTCTGCGCGCGAAGTCAGCGGCGAGACCGACATTGATACGATCCGCCGCGAAGGGCTGACCGGTCGCCAGTTGCGCATGGCGCGGCGCGTGGCCCAAAAGAACGGGCTGGCGCCGACGTCGGATTTCGATGCGGTGCGCCTGCTGCGAACCAATGGCATCGACCCGTTCCAACGCTCGAACATGTTAGAGCTTGTGGTGCCGCAAGCGGGCGGCGAAGCCCGCGATGGCGGTCCCGGCGACGTGCTTGCAGGATTGCCCGCGCAGACCGGCGGCGCCGGGGCCCATGGCCGCGTACAACTGCCACAAACCGTTCCTGCGGGTCGCAACAAGCTGCCCTCGACCGAGCTCAGCCCCTCCGACCGCCGCCAGCGCGAGATCTCGGAAATCCAGCGCGATATCACGCGCCGTCGCCGCCGCAAGGGGGGATTGCTGCTGATCCGGCTGGCGTTTTTCGTGTTTCTGCCAGCCTTCGCGGCGGGCTATTATTTCTATAATATCGCGACCCCGATGTATGCGACCGACAGCCAGTTCATGCTGATCCAGTCGGAAGGCGGCGGCGGGGCCTCGCCCTTCGGGAACATCCTGCCGACGCAGTTCGCCAACTCCCAAGACAGCATCGCGACCCAAGCCTACCTGCAATCCAAAGACGCCATGCTGCGGCTGAATGATGATGAAGGTTTCAAGGACCACTTCTCAAGCGAAGAGATCGATCCGATCCAGCGCCTGACCGATGATCCGACTAATGAAGAGGCCTATAAGGTCTATAAAAAGAACGTTAAAATCGGCTATGATCCGACAGAAGGCGTGATCCGCATGGAGGTGATCGCCGCCGATCCGAAACTGTCGGAGGAATTCTCCCGCTCGCTGCTGACCTATGCCGAGGAACGGGTGAACAACCTGTCCAAGCAAAAGCGCGAAGACGGTATGCGTGACGCCGCGGGTGCCTATGAGACAGCGCAGACCAAGCGACGGGACTCGCAAGAGCGGCTGATCCGCATGCAGGTCGACAATGGTATCGACCCCGAGGCGCAGATCATCGCGCTGCGCAGCCAGATCACCACATACGAAGGATTGCTGATCGAGAAAGAGCTCGAACTGGCAGCTCTGCTCGACAACATCCGCCCCAATAAGGCCAAGGTCGATGGGGCAAGCGGCGATGTGCGGCGGCTCAAGGTGCAGCTGGACAAGCTCAACGACAAGCTCAACTCTGCCACGCAGGGCGAAAACTCGCTGGCGCAACGCGCGGTAGAGATGCAGTTGGCGCAGGCCGATCTGGCCGCCGCCGATATGGTGCTCCAATCAGCGCAGACCGCGATGGACCAAGCCCGCACCGAGGCCAGCCGTCAGGTCCGCTATCTGACTGTCGCGGTAGAACCCGTCGCTCCGCAAGAACCCACCTATCCGCGAAAGTTTGAGAACACGATCTTGGCTTTCCTCGTCTTTGCAGGCATCTACCTCATGCTGTCGCTCACCGCGTCGATCCTAAGGGAACAGGTAACCTCATGATCCAAGTCACCATCGGCGATGTTGTCATCGGCAACGATCGCCCGCTCACCATCATCGCAGGCCCCTGCCAGTTGGAAAGCGCCGATCACGCGCAGATGATTGCCGGCAAAATGCAGGAAGCCTGCAAGGCTGTTGGCGCACAGTTCGTCTTTAAAGGCAGCTACGACAAGGCCAACCGCACCTCGCTTAAGGGCAAGCGCGGCTTGGGCATCGACAAAGGTTTGCAGGTTTTGCAATCGGTCGGAAAGTCGCTGGGCGTCCCGGTTTTGACGGATGTGCATACCGAAGAACAATGCGCCATCGTGGCCGAAGCCGTGGATATTCTTCAAATCCCCGCATTTCTGTGCCGCCAGACCGATATGCTGCTCGCTGCGGGCAATACCGGCAAAGTCGTCAATGTGAAGAAGGGCCAATGGCTCGCCCCTTGGGAGATGGGCAATATCGTTGATAAGATCGAAAGCACGGGCAACAAACGTATCCTGCTGACCGAACGCGGCACCTCATTCGGCTATAACACGCTGGTGGCAGATATGCGCAGCCTGCCGCAGATGGCGCAGACCGGATACCCCGTGGTGATGGATGCGACCCATTCGGTTGCCCAGCCCGGCGGCTTGGGCGGATCGTCCGGCGGCCAGCGCGAATTTGCCCCCGTCATGGCGCGTGCGGCAGCAGCAATCGGCGTTGGCGCAATCTTTATGGAAACCCATGAAGACCCTGATACGGCCCCCAGCGACGGGCCGAATATGATCTATCTCGATCAGATGCCTGCGCTGATCAAGACGCTGATGGCCTTTGACACGCTAGCCAAAGCCAATCCCTTAACGTTCTAACCTATTTTATTTGCGAGATTATTAACGTGACCAAACCGGCCCCTACTGTGACCCAGAATACCTGGGAATTTTTACGTGATGCGATGATCACACCCACAGGTTTCCGCGAATATGACGCGCGTTGGAAATATCCCGACGACATCAACCTGCCGGGCATAACGGCGCTTGGGCTTGGCCTTGGCACGCAGATGCACCGTCGCGGGATCGAGCCGGTGATTGCCGTGGGCAACGACTATCGCGACTATTCCCTCTCGATCAAAAACGCGCTGATGTTGGGGTTGATGCAGGCCGGTATCCACGTCAAGGACATCGGCCCTGCCCTCTCCCCGATGGCCTATTTCGCCCAGTTCCATCTGGATGCCCCAGCGGTGGCGATGGTCACAGCGAGCCACAATCCCAACGGTTGGACCGGCGTAAAGATGGGCTTTGAGCGTCCGCTGACCCACGGCCCGGACGAGATGAACGAGCTGCGCGATATTGTGCTGAACGGCCAAGGCGAGCGCCGCGAGGGTGGCAAATACGAATTTGTCGAAGGCGTGCGCGAGGCTTATCTTGATGATCTGGTCGGCGATTTCCGCATGACCCGCCCGCTCAAGGTGGTTTGCGCCACCGGCAACGGCACCGCGTCGGCTTTTGCGCCGGAGTTGTTTAAGCGGCTCGGCGTCGAAGTCGTCGATAGCCACAACAGGCTCGACTATACCTTCCCGCATTACAATCCGAACCCCGAAGCGATGGAGATGCTGCACGACATGTCGGCCTCGGTCACAGCTTCGGGCGCGGATTTCGCGCTCGGGTTTGATGGCGATGGCGACCGTTGCGGCGTGGTCGATGACGAGGGCGAAGAGATTTTCGCCGATAAAGTTGGCGTTATCATGGCCCGCGATCTGGCGAAGATTTATCCTGGCTGCACCATTGTGGCGGATGTGAAATCCACTGGGCTATATGCCTCGGACCCCGAACTACAGAAATACGGGATCAAAGCCGACTATTGGAAGACCGGCCATAGCCACATGAAGCGCCGCGTTAAAGAGTTGGGCGCGCTGGCGGGCTTTGAGAAATCCGGCCATTATTTCCTCGCTGAGCCCATCGGTCGCGGCTATGACTGCGGCATGCGTGTCGCGGTCGAGATTTGCAAACTGATGGACCGCAATCCTGACATGAGCATGTCGGACCTGCGCCGCGCCCTGCCCCAGACATGGGCGACGCCGACGATGTCCCCCTATGCCTCGGATACCGAAAAATATGACATTCTTGCACGGCTGGTGGATAAACTCGTCGCCAAGGCCGATGCGGGTGAGCAGATCGGGGGGCGGGCCATCAAGGAAGTCGTCACCGTCAACGGTGCGCGGGTCATTCTGGACAATGGCGGCTGGGGTCTGGTGCGGGCATCGTCCAACACGCCCAACCTCGTGGTCGTCTGCGAAAGCCCTGAGTCCGAGGCCGAGATGCGGGCAATTTTCGCTGATATCGATGCAGTGATCCGCACCGAAAGTGCCGTCGGCGATTACGACCAAACGATCTGAGTCTAAACGAACGATTTTTTCATTGGGCGGCGCGTTGGGCTCCAACGTGCCGCCATTTTCTGTCTAAGATCAGCCTTCGCCGCGTTTATCCGGCTCAATCTGGCCGCGCCGCGCCATCGCCCGCGCCAGCAGACCAACCCCCAGCGCCCAAGCCGCGCCAAGGGTCCAACCTGCCAGCACGTCCGACGGCCAATGCACTCCCAAGTAAACGCGACTGATGCCCACCAAGATGGTTAACAACGCGGCACCAGCGATGAAAAACCCGCGAATATGTGGCCGCGTCTCGGCCCGCGCCAGCATCACTGCGAGGGTCAGATAGGTCACAGCGGCCATCATCGAATGCCCAGAGGGGAATGACGCTGTCGCCACCTCAACCCCATGCGGGACCAGATCGGGGCGCGGGCGCGAAAAGCTGAACTTCATCAGATAGGACAGGCCCTGCCCGCCCAAAATCGCAACGCCCAGCAACACAGCCGAGGCACGCTGACGCCGCAGCACCAGAAAAACCAGCACCAGCACCGTGATCAGTGTGAGGACCGTGACGCCACCCAAAGCGGTCAGATCGCGCATCGCAATCTCGACCTGTTTGCCGCCTATCGGGTTTGACATGTCACCCGGCGTGCGCAGCGCCGTCAGCACCGCCTCGTCAAAATCGCGCAGGTCGCCATCGACCATCTCGGTGGCAAGCGCCACAAAGGCCCAAATGGCTGCCGCAATAAACAGCAAGATCACAAGTGTTGCGGTTTCTGCCTTGCGAAACATCGCAGAGACAGCCTGAGGCATGGACATGGGGCGCTCCTGTTAATCGGTCAGCGCACAAACTGGGCCGACTTGGCGCGGCGACAAGGCCTGCGTACCGTCCGCATCCCTTTCAAGGTGGCCAACAGTCGTAGGAGGCGGCCGTTATTTCCCTTTCTTGGCACCTGCCAGTGCGGTGGCGATCGCCTTAAGAATGTCGTGGCGCTGGACCGGTTTCATCAGGCGGATATCCTCGGGCCGCAGGCCATTGCCGTGCACCGTCGCCTCGCGGGCATAACCCGACATAAACACCACCGGCAGATCGGGGTTCAACGCCCGAAGCGCCTTGGCAAGATCGGTGCCCATCAACCCCCCCGGCATCACGATATCGGTGAGTAGCAAATCAAAATCAGGGTCGCGGTGAAACAGCTCTAGGGCTTCGTCGCCCGAAGGCGCGGTGGCGATCTGGTATCCGGCCGCCTCCAGAATTTTGGTCAGAACCTGCAGCACACTGTCCTGATCTTCGGCGATCAGAATACGGGCTGTTTCGACTACTGAAGCGCTCTGGGTTGCAAGCGGCGTGGCCCGCATCTCGACGCTTTCGATGGCTTTGAAGTAAAGCTTGAAGGTCGTGCCGACGCCCGGCTCGGAGTACACCTGCACCGTGCCGCCCGACTGGCGCATAAATCCCTGGACCATCGACAAGCCCAGCCCGGACCCCTTGCCCGGCCCTTTGGTGGTGTAGAACGGCTCAAAAATCTCGGCGACGGTTTCGGGATCAATGCCGTGGCCTGTGTCGGTGACCGCGAGCATCACATAGCGCCCCGGCCGCAGCTCAACCTGACGCGAATCCGTATAGGCCTCGTCAATCCTGATATTGGCGGTTTCAATTGTTAACCTGCCGCCAGCGGCCATGGCGTCGCGCCCGTTAAGCATGAGGTTCAACAATGCGCTCTCGGTGGAACTGGGGTCGGCCTCGATCTGCCATAGCCCCGCGAGCAACGAGGTTTCGACGTGGACGTTTGCCGGAATGGTCCGTGTCATCCAGTTTTTAGCGTTGCCGATCAGCTTGTTCAGGTCGATTACGCGCGGTTCCAGCCGCGCCTTGCGGGCAAATGCCAGCATATTGCGGGTCAGGTCGGCCCCGCGCAGCGTGGCGGCGATGCCCTCATCGATCAGCTCGCGATGGGCCGTGTCGGGCAGCACCTCGCGCAGCAGCTCAAGGTTGCCCATGATCACCGCAAGCAAATTGTTGAAATCATGCGCCACGCCTCCGGTCAGTTGGCCGATGCTTTCCATCTTCTGCGCCTGACTGGAGACCTGAATTTCCGTTGCGAGCCGCGCTTGGGCTTCGACTTCGGCGGAGACATCAAGAAAGATACTGTCGATCTGAATGATGCCACTTTCAAAGCGCGTCGCACTGGCATGCACTTGCAGCCATTTCTTATCTCCCTTCGCGGTCGTAATCTGAAACCGGCGCGAGAAGGGTTGGAGGGTCTTTGCCGCATCGCGCAGCGCGGCCATCATATACGGCCAGTCTTTCGGGTCGTGCAGGCTTCGGTAAAGGTCGGGGTCGGCCATAAAGGCTTCGCGCGGGTGGCCGAAGACCGTCTCGCAAAAGGCGTTGATATAGGTGACCCGAAATTCCCCGTCAGGCGTCATTTGAATGCTGTGCAGAACGCCCGGCAGGTTATCGGTAATCGTGGCGAGGCGAGCTTCGGCGAGATTGCGTTTGCGCGCCATCTCCACATCGACGGTCACATCCTGATAGGCAGCAATGACCTGTTGTACTGTGCCGTTGGGCTCGGCTTCACCGGCCCAGTAAGCGCTAATATGCCTTATTTCACCGGTGCGGCGTCTTATCCGAAAGGCGACAGCTTCGCTGGGCGGATTGCCTTTCCAGACCTGTACCAAAACATCCTCAAGCACAGATAGATCCTCTGGATGGATCATCTTGCGAAATTCGTTTTGCGCTATTCTGGTTTGGGTCGTGGGAATGCCGAATATCCGGTACATGCCTTCATCGAAATGCACCCATTGGCTGCCCGCACTTCGTTTGAAGATGCCGATGTTTGCTGCCCTGACCGCAAGTTTCAGCCGGTCTGCATTGATCTCTGACTGGCGCTCGGTCTCAGAGAGATTGTCGGCGAAATTGACCATCAACCCTGTGACAATGATCGACAAGGTTCCCGACATTGCCAGCGCCAAGGCGACACCCCAGAACAACGCCGGCATATTTTCAGACCCGCTCCACTTGGCAAACGGCAGCGCCGAGGTTTGCAAAACCATGGCACCCATCGCTAAGACGAACATAGCGAGCCCAGAAATTGCGGGGTTTTCTCGCGCGGGTATGAACCTGCCGACCAGCGCCCCGAAAGCCGTGAGCGCCACGACAAAGCCCGATCCCAACAGGGCGTTCGGTCCGCCGATTTCAAGCCGGATTAGCACACCAATCACCGATGCGACTGCCGCACCGACAGGCCCGCCGAGGTAGCCTGCAAAGATCAAAGGCCCGTCTTTTACTGCCAAAGGTGCCAGTAAATCGTTACTGCGATAGGCATCAGCCGCGATGAATGTAACGATAATCCCCATGAGAAGACCGATCAGAGCCTGCCGCAAAAGAGGCTTTTCAGTCAGAAACTTACTAGAATTTACGCCAAAAATGCCAATGCCCACAAAGACCAGAAACACTGCGTTCTTTATGAGAAATATAACCATAGGGGTGTGCCTTGGGATCAAACGCAATTTTGACGATACTAGGCGATAGGACCGCTGTTTCCCAGAAAATAGGCATTAGAATGCAAATAAACCTAAAGTTGAACGTTTTTCGGGCGCGTATCTCAAATGGAGAATTGCGGACCGTACCCGTCCTCGCTGCCACGGCGGCTGTATCGGCAACAGCGCCCTGCAAGAGCATCTGCTTCACTGCGTTCGGTTGCTTTCTGTATTGAATGTTTCAATTTATGAAATATACAGCACGGCAACCTTTTCCGAACGTGAGCCTAGTATGAACGATTCTGAAAATATCGATTCCCTGCACGGCGAAATGACCCTCAGCATCGTGCTGCTCTATTGGTCGCTGCATGACCGTCTGGATTGTGTCAGCCCGCATCTGAGCAAACAGGAGCGCCTGTTTCTGATCCGGCTGGCGAGCCCGTTGCGCATGGGGAATCTTGCCAAAATCATGCAGGCCCTGCCGTCGACCCTGACGACGCTGGCTGACGGGCTGGAAGCGCAGGGCCTCGTGCAGCGCCAGCGCGACCCTGATGACCGGCGGGCCTGGCTGCTGGAGCTGACGCAAACCGGCCATGCTGCACGGCGCGAATTGCTTGAAAGCGCGGGTTTGGCCCTGCGTGAGGCGACCGGTCTGCCCGATGCCGATCTTGAGACATTTTCCGCGCTTCTTTTCCGGATCCGCGACCACATCCTTGCCCAAGGCTTACCCAAAGGAATGCCGTTTTGACCCGTCTCCCACTTTTTGCCCTGCTTTGCGCAGCTCTGGCAAACCCGCTAGCCGCCCAACCGGCCGAGCCTGCGATCCGCCCCGTCAAGCTGATGACCGTCAGCGCCGCACAGGTCGGACTGACCCGCGAATTCTACGGTCAGGTGGTGGCCCGCCAGACCGTAGACATCGCGTTCCAGACCAGCGGCCAGCTTGTTGAGTTTCCGGTGCTCGAAGGCCAGACCATCCCCAAAGGTGATCTGATCGCGCGTCTTGACCCCGAACCGTTCGAGCTGGCGCTGGAGCAAGCCCGCCTGCGCGAATCGCAGTCTGCCCGCGATCTGGACCGGCTTTCGCGTCTGAGCCGTGCAACCGTCAGCCAAGCATCGCTGGATGATGCAACAACAGCAGAAGGTCTCGCCAAAGCCGCGCTGCGCGATGCCGAGCGCGCCCTGTCACTGGCCACGCTCCACGCCCCGTTCGAGGCGCTGGTCGCAGAACGGTTGGTCGCCAACTTCACCACTGTCGCCCCCGGCACCCCAGTGGTGCGGTTGCACGATATGTCCGAATTGCGGGTCGAGATCGAAGTGCCGGAAATCTTGTTTCAGCGCGCAGGGCGCGACAAGGATGTAACAATCTCCGCAAGTTTCCTCGACAGTGACGCGAGCTATCCGCTGGAAATTCGCGAATTTACCTCCGACGCCACCTTGGTCGGCCAAAGCTTCAAGTTCACGCTGGCGTTTGATGCCGATGCCACGCCCGATGTCCTGCCCGGCTCTTCGGTTACGGTGAACGTGCAGCAAAATACCGCGAAAACCAGCTTTCCCCTGCCCGCCTCGGCGCTGGTGCCTGCTCCGGACGGCTCGGTCTCGGTCATGGTATTCGAGCAGGACGGCGACAGCGCCCGCGTGGTGGCACGCCCCGTGAAGATTATCGTCGCCGATGACGGCAGCTTTGAGGTGACCGAGGGGCTCTCGGTCGGGGAAGAGATCGTAGCCGCAGGGGCGACGTCCCTTCGAGACGGACAAAACGCCCGTCGTTTCAACGGCTTCCCACGGTAAGGACCAGACCCATGAACATCGCACGCGCTTCGATTGAGAAGCCGATCCTGACGTGGATCGTTATACTGGGCTGTCTGTTTGGCGGGCTGTGGGGTTTTTCCTCGCTTGGCCGCCTCGAAGATCCGGCCTTCACCATCAAACAGTCGGTCATCACGACCCGCTATCCCGGTGCCTCGGCGGAACAGGTGGCCCGCGAAGTGTCCGAGCCGCTGGAATCAGCGATTCAGAAGATGGGCGAGATCAAGACCATCACCTCCGTCAACCAACCCGGTGTCTCGCTCATCGAGGTCGAGGTGAAATCGACCTTTGACGGGACCGAACTGCCCAATATCTGGACCAAACTGCGCGCCAAGGTGCGCGACGCGGCCCGCGATCTGCCTTCGGGCGTCGGTGAGCCTTTGGTCAATGATGCCTTTGGCGATGTTTTCGGTCTTTATTATGCGGTCACGGCTCCCGGCTATGCCGATGCGGAAATCCACCAGATGGGCACATGGCTGCGCCGCGAATTGCTGGCTGTTGAAGGGGTGGCCGATGTGGAGCTTGCGGGCCTGCCGCAGGAGGCGATCTTTGTGGAGCCGGAGCTGTCTCTGACCGTTGCGCAAAACGTGCCGCCGCAAGCCATCGTTGCGGCATTGGCGACGGCTGATTCCGAAGCACCCGCCGGGTCGGTGAACGGGGACGGACGCCGCACCTTGATCGAAGCGCCCGCAGGGTCCGATAGCGTGTCAGAAATCTCTGGCCTGTCCATCGGAGTGGGTGGCGAATTGCTGAACCTTTACGATGTCGCTTCGGTGCACCGCGGGCGCGTTGATCACCCTTCTCTCATCTTGCGCCACAACGGCACCGAGGCGTTCAGCTTTGGTGTGGCAGGGCTCTCGACCGAGAACATCGTCGAGGTCGGGCACCGCGTTGATGCGCGTCTGGCTGAGCTTTTCACCCAAGTGCCGGAGGGCGTGACCCTCAGCCCGATTTACCAGCAGCACGTTGTTGTCGAAGAAGCCTCAAACGCGTTTCTAGTTAATCTTGCGATGTCGGTCGGCATCGTGGTGGCGGTGCTGGCGCTGTTTATGGGCTGGCGCGCCTCAGTCGTCGTGGGAGTTACGCTCTTGCTTACGGTCGTCGGCACGCTGTTTTTCATGGCGGTTTTCGCGATCGAGATGGAGCGGATTTCGCTGGGCGCGTTGATCATCGCAATGGGGATGCTGGTGGATAACGCCATTGTGGTTGCCGAAGGCATGCAGATCGCAATGCTGGGCGGGCAATCCTCGCGGCAAGCGGCGGGAGAGACAGCGGGCAAAACACAAATCCCGCTGCTCGGGGCTACCGTCATTGGTATTATGGCCTTTGCGGGCATCGGGCTTAGCCCTGATGCGACAGGCGAATTCTTGTTCTCGCTGTTTGCCGTCATCGGCATCTCGCTCCTGCTGAGCTGGGTGCTGGCGATCACGGTAACACCGCTGCTGGGGCACTACTTCTTTAAACGTGGTGTTGCGGGGGGCGCGGGCGCCTATGACGGCCCGCTGTTTCGCGCCTATGCGGCAACCTTGCGCGGCGCAATCAAGGCGCGCTGGCTGGTGATTGCTGCGCTGATCGGCATCACCATTGCCTGCTTTGCGGGCTTTGGCATGATCAAGCAGCAGTTCTTCCCAAACTCCAACACGCCGCTGTTTTTCGTGCATTATAAATTGCCGCAAGGCAGCCCGATCCATGAGACCGCCGAGGACCTTGCTGTCATCGAGGAGTGGCTGGCCGAGCGCGAAGAGGTTGTCTCCTACACCACTTATGCGGGGCAAGGGGCTACGCGCTTCATGCTGACCTACGGCGCAGAAAAGCCCAATGCGAGTTATGGCCATATGATCATCCGCACGGCCGGCATCGCGTCAATTCCGGCGCTGCAGGCCGATCTGGAAGAGTTCGGCCGTGCCGCGCTGCCCCAAGGCGAATTCCGCACCCGGCGTCTGGTATTTGGGCCGGGCGGCGGCGATCCGATCGAGGTGCGTATCTCGGGGCCAGAGCCTGCCGTCTTGCGCGCCTTGAGCCAACAGGTCATCGCGACGTTGGAAGAGGCGTCTCCCTATATTCTGGATGCCCGCACCAATTGGCGCGAACCTGAACTGGTGCTGCGCCCGATTTATGCGACGGACCGCGCCCAGAGTGCAGGGATCAGCCGCGACCATGTGGCCAGCACTCTGCGCTTTGCCACGGACGGCATCGCGGGCGGGGTCTACCGCGAGGGGGACCGGCTTATCCCTATCACCGTGCGGTTGTCCCATGACGCGACCAGCGATCTGCGCGATCAGCCTGTTTGGTCCGACACGGGCCAGCACTTCCTGCCCATCGAACAGGTAATCGACGGTCTGGATTACGAGGTGCAGAATACCCTCGTGCACCGCCGCGACAGGGTAACCACGCTCACCGTCGGGGCCGATATCCCGTCGGAGCGCACCGCAGCCGAGGTTTTTGCCGCCGTCCGCTCTGCGGTGGAGGAGATCGCTGTGCCAGCCGGATATGCGCTCGACTGGGGCGGAGAATTCGAAAGCTCGACGGAGGCACAGGCAAGCCTGAACGGGCAGCTACCGCTGAGCCTTTTGGTGATGGTACTGATCTCGATCTTGCTGTTCAACGCGCTCAAACAGCCGATCATCATCTGGCTCTTGGTGCCGATGTCGGTGAACGGTGTGGCGCTTGGGCTGCTGGGCACCGGCTTGCCCTTCACCTTTACCGCGCTTCTTGGGCTGCTGTCGCTCTCAGGCATGTTGATCAAGAACGGCATCGTTTTGGTGGAGGAAATTGATCTCGTGCGCGCCGAAGGTGTGGCGCTGCGTGAAGCCATCGTGACCGCCTGCGTGTCACGTCTGCGCCCTGTGGTGCTGGCGGCGGCGACGACGATTCTGGGGATGCTGCCTTTGCTCGGTGACGCGTTCTTTGTCTCGATGGCAGTGACGATCATGGGCGGGTTGGCTTTTGCCAGCGTCCTGACCCTGATCGCAGCACCGGTATTTTACTATGTATTCTTCGCCCGTTCGGAGCGCAAAGCCCAGAACGCCGCAGCAGTACCGGCCTAAAACCAAGGCTGTCCGCGGCACCCTGCCCGCGGACAGCCAGGTGTTTTCAAAAAACTTTTGTAATCGGCACCGTTTCCGCAGGGCTTTTCGGGCGGGCGCTGCAAACGCCTCCGCACGCCAAAACTCCTCCGCCCGAGCCCAAGCGGCAGAATCGAGCCATGCACAGGCTCGGCGCGGCATATCATCATATAATCAAGGGGGACGATGGTGCTGTGAGAGAGGATTGAACTCTCGACCTCACCCTTACCAAGGGTGTGCTCTACCACTGAGCTACCACAGCATCGTGGCGGGTGATTAGCTGCAATCGAAATATGGTGCAACCCCAATCTGGACCCTTCTTCGCCCCTGCGCTAGACAAGCCGCATGGCAAGAGATACCGCCCCTCAAAAGCAGCCGACAGAGGCACAATTGCGCGAAGCCCGCTTAAAGGCTGCGCTCAAGACCAATATGGCCCGTCGAAAAGCGCAAACCCGCGCCCGTGACGCCGCCGTGCCCGAGGACGCAGACGACAACAAAGACAGCGGCCCCGGAAGGCCCGAACAGGAAAGTTAAAGCATATGGACACGATTCTTGTCAGGGGCGGCAACACTCTTAAGGGCCAGATCCCGATCACAGGGGCCAAAAACGCCTGTCTTGCCCTGATGCCCGCGACCTTGCTGAGCGAAGAGCCGCTTACGCTGACCAATGCGCCGCGCTTGTCGGACATCCGCACCATGACCCAACTTCTGGGCTCCCTCGGCGCTGAAGTGACCTCCCTGCAAGACGGCAAGGTTCTGGCGATGGCGAGCCACGGCCCGATCAACACCCGCGCCGAATATGACATCGTGCGTAAGATGCGCGCCTCCAATCTCGTGCTCGGCCCGCTGCTGGCGCGCGAAGGCCATGCCGAGGTTTCCCTTCCCGGTGGCTGCGCGATTGGAGCGCGCCCGATGGACATTCATGTCACCGGCCTGACAAAAATGGGCGCCGAGATTGAATTGCGCGATGGTTATCTGCATGCCAAAGCACAGGGCGGCAAGCTAAAAGGCGCGGTCATCGACTTCCCCTTCGCCTCCGTCGGCGCGACCGAAAACATCCTGATGGCGGCAACGCTGGCCAAGGGAACGACCGTCATCAACAACGCCGCACGCGAACCCGAAATTGTCGATCTGGCCGATTGCCTGCGTGCGATGGGCGCGCAAATCGACGGCGACGGCACCTCGACCATTACCATCCAAGGCGTCGACAGCCTGCACGGTGCTACGCACCGCGTCGTCACCGACCGCATCGAACTGGGCACCTATATGCTGGCCCCTGCGATTGCCGGTGGCGAAGTAGAACTGCTCGGTGGGCGCATCGATCTGCTCGAAGCTTTTTGCGAAAGGCTGGATGCGGCGGGTATTTCGGTCAGCGAAACCCCCAACGGCCTCAGCGTCAGCCGCCGGAACGGCCGGATCTCGGCTGTTGACGTGACCACGGCCCCGTTCCCCGGCTTCCCTACAGATCTACAGGCCCAGATGATGGCCCTGCTCTGCACCGCCGAAGGCACCTCGGTGCTGGAAGAGAAGATTTTCGAGAACCGTTTTATGCACGCGCCCGAACTGATCCGCATGGGCGCTGTGATTGATGTGCATGGCGGCCATGCCACGGTGACTGGCGTCAACAAGCTCAAAGGCGCGCCTGTGATGGCGACCGACCTGCGCGCCTCGGTGTCGCTGATCCTCGCCGGCCTTGCAGCCAGCGGCGAAACCAAGGTCTCGCGGGTTTACCATCTCGACCGCGGCTACGAACACGTCGTTGCAAAGCTGTCCGGCGTCGGCGCCGATATTGAACGGGTACAGGAATAATGAGCGAAGATGCACGTTTCGAAGATGGCCGTGAAAAGCCGCTAAACCTCGGGGCTCTGGACACAGACGACCTGACCGTTATCGCCTCGCTCGTACAGGATGCAGTATTTCCTGCCTCTGAAATGCGCTGGCACAGCAAGGACGCTTGCTTTGCGCTGCTGCTCAACCGCGTCCGCTGGGAAGATAACGGCAAAACCCGTCACGCGCCCGAACGCGTTCAATCCGTCTTGATGTTCAACACGGTGCGAAAAGTCGCGAGCCAAGGCGTGCCCCAAGGTGACATTGACACGATCCTGTCCCTGCTCGATATCGCTTTTGACGTTACCGATGCCCCGTCGGGCACTGTTACCCTGACACTGGCAGGCGACGGTGCAATCCGGCTGGATGTAGAAGCGCTGGAAGTTAGCCTCAAGGACGTCACCAAACCCTACGCCGCGCCCTCCAAAAAACTTCCCGATCACAACGCCTAGAGCCTATCAAGGACACCCCGATGTCGACTTCGGAAACCACCTACCTCAAAGGGCGCGCCATCGCGCGCTTGCTGGAACTCTTCGGTTGGCTGTCCTGCGGGACCGGCCTGCTCCTGATCGGCACGGGGCTTTGGTCAACCGTGGCATCACCTGCACAATTTGCAACGTTGGGTTTGCTCGGCAGCATCGCCCTTGTGGCGATTGGGATCGTCATCGCAATGACCGGCCTGATCGCCGCCCAGCAGGCGCAAACTGCCCGCGCCACGTTTCAAACCGCCCAAGACACGCGCGCCTTGCTTAACCAACATCACAAATCCAATACGACACCTGCAAAGACCCTGCGGGCCGAACCGACGCTCACCGCGGTACGCCGGTAACTCATTTTCTCTCTTTTTGGCCCTAAATATCCCCGCCGGAGGCCTGCATTCTTTACTGGAGCAACGCCCATGCCCGTTACCCTCGACGCCACCTCCGCCAACTTCGAGGCCGCCTTCACCACCTTGCTGAATGCCAAGCGCGAAGACAGCCCGGATGTGGACACCGTGGTGGCTGGCATCATCGCTGACGTCCGGTCGCGCGGCGATGCGGCGGTCATCGAACTGACCGAGAAGTTTGACCGTCTCACCCTCACCCCTGCGACCCTGCGGATCACTACCGCCGAAATCGACGCAGCAGTTGCTGCGGTCTCTGATGCAGACCGCAGCGCCATTGAGCTGGCCGCCGAGCGCATCCGTGCCTATCACGTCCGCCAAATGCCGCAGGACGCGGAGTGGACCGACCCGGATGGCGCCACGCTCGGTTGGCGCTGGAGCGCAGTCTCTGCGGCTGGCCTCTATGTCCCTGGCGGGTTGGCGAGCTACCCCTCTTCAGTCCTGATGAACGCCGTGCCAGCCAAAGTGGCGGGCGTTGAACGTCTTGCGATGGTCGTGCCCAGCCCCGATGGCGTGCTCAACCCGCTGGTCTTGCTCGCCGCGCGGATCGCGGGCGTCGATGAAATCTACCGCATCGGGGGCGCCCAGGCCGTCGCCGCACTGGCCTATGGCACCGAAACCATCGCGCCCGTCGATAAAATTACCGGCCCCGGCAATGCATTTGTCGCCGCCGCCAAACGCAGGGTATTCGGCAAGGTCGGCATCGATATGATCGCAGGACCCTCAGAAATTCTCGTCATCGCAGACGGTGACAACGACCCCGACTGGATCGCCCTTGATCTGCTTAGTCAGGCCGAGCACGACGAAAGCGCGCAATCCATCCTCATAACCACCGATCCCGCCTTTGGCAGAGCTGTCGCACAAGCCGTAGAAAAGCGCCTCGAAACACTCGAGCGTCGCGCCATTGCGGGCGCGAGCTGGCGCGACTACGGGGCCATCATTACTGTCCCCGATCTTGCCGCCGCCGCTGCCCTGTCAAACCGGATCGCCCCCGAACACCTCGAGCTTTGCGTCGCTGATCCCGATGCGCTGGCTCAAAACGTTACCCACGCTGGCGCGATTTTCTTGGGTCAGTGGACGCCCGAAGCCATCGGCGACTATGTTGGCGGCCCCAACCACGTGTTGCCCACCGCGCGATCCGCGCGCTTCTCGTCAGGGCTGTCAGTGCTCGACTTTATGAAACGCACCACGCTTGCCCGCATGTCGCCCGAGGCGCTGCGCGCCATCGGCCCCGCCGCCGAACGTCTCGCAGCTTCCGAAGGGCTGGAGGCCCACAAACTTTCTGTCACCGCGCGCCTCGACAAGCTGAACCGGTAAACCGGGCACGCATCGTCCCCACCTCCAACCTCGCGGCACCTGCATTGCCTTGCTGCACGCCCTCGCGTATTCATCACGCCACGCACTGGAACAAAGGATGCGCCTCGCATGTCCCGCATCACTCATATCGTCCTAGACGACAGCAGCCTGCCGCCGCCGACGCCGGAGATCGAGCAGGAGCGCAAGGTTGCCATGTTCGACTTGCTCGAAGATAACACCTTCGTGCTGCCCGCCCGCGACGAACGTCCGGCACCGAACGGTCCCTACCACCTCGGCCTGTCGATTCGTGACAAGCGCCTCGTCTTTGACGTGAACACCGAACAGGCCGAGAAAGCCGCCGAGTTCCACCTCTCGCTTGGGCCGTTCCGGCAGGTTGTTAAAGATTACTTTCAAATATGTGAAAGCTACTTCGAGGCGGTAAAAAAACTTCCCCCCAGCCAGATCGAAACCATCGATATGGCACGGCGCGGCATCCACAACGAGGGTTCACGGGTTTTGCAAGAACGCCTTGAAGGCAAAGCAGAAATTGACAGCGACACCGCGCGACGCCTGTTCACCCTGATCTGCGTCTTGCACTTCGGGGGTTAAGTGTCGGTGCCGCTCCCCCAATCCGTGCTTTTTTGCTGCGATCACAACGCAGTCCGGTCGCCTATGGCCGAAGGCATCATGAAAAAATTCTATGGCACCGACACATACGTGCAATCTGTCGGTGTTAAAAACGACTTAGAAATCAACGGTTTCTCCATCGCAGTCTGCGCCGAGATAGATGTCGAGCTCGCCCGCCACCGTTCGCGCAGCTTCGACGAGATGGAGCAATGGGGCGACGATCTGAGCTCCTTTGATCTGGTCATCGCACTCAGCCCGGCCAGCCAGCGCCGCGCCCTCGAACTGACGCGCTTTTTTCATCTTGAGGTTGAATACTGGCCCGTGCTTGATCCAACCGGCCTTGGCGAGAACCGCGAAGCCAACCTGACCCAATTCCGCTCCGCACGCGATCAGATCGTCAAACGCCTGATTGACCGCTTCGGTCCTCCAATCACACAGAGCGCTCCATAAAAAAGGCCCGCGAATCTCTCGCAGGCCCGCCAATTTCATTTGGCTAAGTAAACTCAATCCACCAGACGCATCACGCAACGCCGCCTGATGCACACAGGCTTCATCACATCAGGTTGCAGCACACAGCGTCGAGGCTGAATTGCCGAACTCTTTCCAGTTCAGCCAAAATGTCTCGTCGCCCGGACGGCTCGATTGCCGCGTTTCCTGAGCTTGATGCGGGTCTTTAAAGAACTTCGCACCGCGCCTCTGTTCGGAATTCGACATTGACCGGTCCGCGACTGCCTGAATACAGCCGCAGCGCGCCCGCGTCGCATCCTTGCGACCGCCAGCCATACAGGCGTTCGAGATCGGCCCCTGCGCAAAAAGCACTGCCGAACTGCCATATTTGCCACTGGGATTATACCCGCGCGACCCGCCACCACAGGCTGCCAACGCCAAAAGCGCAACACACGCCAAACCAATACGCATCATGATAACTGCCCTACTCTGATCGGACCGTGGAGGTTTTCCCCCTTTGCTGGTCCTAACTGCTTCGCCCCCAGTATGCGCCAAACCGTTTCGCAGGGCAATTCACGATCCAGTCCGGCCCGCTAAAACCCCTGTAAATGTTGCAACTGCGCAAGATATCCGCCCGCGCCACCCGCCAAGTCGCGCAAGTGTTGCGTCACTTGGCGCACCGCGTATCAAGCCACCTTGACCAAAGCCGCAAATCTCACCATATCCTGCCCTCATGATACCACTTTCACACATCCGCAATTTCTCCATCGTCGCTCACATCGACCACGGGAAATCCACGCTCGCCGACCGGCTGATCCAATCCACCCACACGGTGGCCGATCGGGACATGAAAGAGCAAATGCTCGACAGCATGGATATCGAACGCGAGCGCGGCATTACGATCAAGGCCCAGACCGTGCGGATCAACTATACCGCCGACAATGGTGAGGATTACGTCCTCAACCTCATCGACACCCCCGGTCACGTCGACTTCGCCTATGAGGTCTCCCGCTCCATGCGCGCGGTCGAAGGCTCTTTGCTGGTTGTCGACAGCACCCAAGGGGTTGAGGCGCAGACCCTCGCCAACGTCTATCACGCGCTTGATGCCGACCATGAAATCGTGCCGGTCCTGAACAAGATCGACCTGCCGGCTTCCGAGTGTGACCGCGTTGCCGAACAAATCGAGGACGTCATCGGCATCGACGCGTCCCAGGCGATCCGCGTCTCTGCCAAAACCGGCGTTGGCATCAAGGAAACGCTTGAGGCCATCGTGCACCGCCTGCCCGCCCCCAAAGGCACGCTCGACGCCCCGCTAAAGGCGATGCTGGTCGATTCGTGGTACGACAGCTACCTCGGCGTCATCGTTCTGGTCCGCATCATCGACGGGCAACTGCGCAAGAACGAGCGCATCCGCTTTATGCAAAACGGCTCGGTCCATCATGTTGACCGGATCGGCGTGTTCCGCCCCGCCATGACAGAGATCGACGTGCTTGGCCCCGGCGAGATCGGCTTCCTGACTGCCTCGATCAAGCAGGTTCGCGATACCCGCGTCGGTGATACCGTCACCCACGAAAAAAAGGGCACCGACAAAGCCCTGCCCGGCTTTAAGCCCGCACAGCCGGTGGTATTCTGTGGCCTGTTCCCCGTGGACGCCGCCGAATTCGAAGACCTGCGCGATTCCATCGAAAAACTCGCCCTCAATGACGCCTCCTTTTCCTATGAGATGGAAACTTCGGCCGCACTTGGTTTTGGCTTCCGCTGTGGTTTCCTTGGCCTGCTGCACCTTGAAGTCATCCGTGACCGGATCGAGCGTGAATACGATATCGACCTGATCACCACAGCGCCGAGCGTTATCTATGACATCCACATGAAGGATGGCTCGGTCACACAATTGCACAACCCCGCCGACATGCCCGACCTCACCTTTGTCGACCACCTCGAAGAGCCGCGCATCAAAGCGACGATTCTTGTGCCTGACGAATATCTCGGGGATGTGTTAAAACTTTGCCAAGACCGCCGTGGTATCCAGATGGACCTCACCTACGCCGGTTCGCGCGCCATGGTCGTCTATGACCTGCCGCTGAACGAGGTGGTCTTTGACTTCTACGACCGCCTGAAATCGGTGACCAAGGGCTATGCCTCATTCGACTATCAGATGATCGGCTACCGCACTGACGCGCTGGTTAAAATGTCGATCCTTGTGAACGACGAGCCTGTGGACGCGCTCTCCACCATGGTGCACCGCGACCGCGCCGAGACCCGTGGCCGCGCGATGGTCGAAAAGCTCAAGGACCTGATCCCGCGCCACATGTTCAAAATCCCGATCCAAGCGGCCATCGGCGGCAAGGTCATCGCGCGCGAGACCCTGTCTGCGATGCGCAAGGACGTGACGGCCAAGTGCTATGGCGGCGACGCCTCGCGAAAGAAGAAGCTGCTGGAGAAGCAGAAGGCCGGTAAGAAGAAGATGCGCCAGTTCGGTAGCGTGAACATTCCGCAGGAAGCGTTTATTTCCGCGCTGAAAATGGATGGGTAATGGCTGAATTTGTTGCGGATTGTCCTCGGTGTGGAGCGATACGATCAACACATGATGTGCATTCTAGCGTAACAACAGGTGTGGAATACAGGTGGAAATATTACGCTGAATTGGCGTGCATATGTCGTACCTGCCACAAGATGAGCATCCAAAGGGTGTCGAGGATTAGTTCATCAGATGAGCACTACAAGTACTTTGGCGGTGTAGGGTCTAAGAATTCAGTGGTCTCTTACGGAGGTTCTTTGAACGATATCGTTAGATTCGAAAACAATATTACTCTTAAGGATCGGGCGGGTAGGAGTGTTCCCGAACATCTGCCGCCGAGCATCGAACAAGTTATTAAAGAGGGCAATGTCGCCCTAGCGAACCGTTGTTATAATGCTGCCGCAGCGATGTATCGACTTGCGTTGGACCTAGCTACCAAGATGCAACTTCCACCGGAAGGTGATCCGAATGCTAAAATTAGGCGCAGTTTAGGGTTTCGTATAGATTGGCTTCTTAAAGAGGGAATACTACCCAAGGATTTGGAACATCTTGCGAGTTGCGTTCGTGAAGATGCGAATGACGGAGCGCATGAGGGCAACCTCGCTCAAGCCGATGCTGAAGATCTGCATGACTTCTGCTATGAGCTGATGCGCCGTCTGTACACTGAGCCAAAGCGATTAGAACTCGCTGAAGAAAGACGGAAACTCAGACGCTCCTAACTTACGCTCGTTTCGTATTTTCAGTCTCTTCCAGCCTAGGTGCGCCCAATGCCAAACCCCCTTGGGGTTTGGCAGCGCCCGAACCGCCCTCACGGGGCGGGCGCTTCGCTTTTTCCCGCCCCTCGGTTCGGGCGCGGCAGTCCTAATCAACCACACCTAATGTATCCCCGGCCCAATTCTCGCGAACTGTGCGTTCGACATTTTAAACAGTCCCCCGGACTGTTCAATCCGGTTGCGCCGGACTATGCCTCACCCCATGACATGCCCCCTCTGCGCCACCGACGCCCCGCTCATCGCCACGCCGGTCTCCGGCGGCCCTGCAGACGCCTCGGCGCCGCTTTGCGTCATTTGCGTCACGCAAATCGCCAGTGACAGCCCCGACCCCGCGCATTTCCGCGCGCTGGCCTCGACCATGTGGTCCGAAGACCCCGCCATTCAGGTGCTCGCCGCCCGCGTCTTGGCCAAGCTGCAAGAGCCTTGGGCGCGCGACCTTGCCGAACAGCTCTACCTCGACGACGAAACCCGTGTGTGGGCGGACAACGTACCGCAGCAAACCAACCATCGCGACAGCAACGGCCAGCCCCTCGTGGCGGGCGACACAGTCGTGTTGATCAAGGATCTGCCAGTCAAGGGCGGTGGCTTTACCGCCAAGCGTGGCACGGCGGTGCATCGCATCAGCCTTGTGGCCGACAACCCCGCCCATATCGAAGGACGGGTGGAGGGCCAGCGCATTGTGATCCTGACCGAGTTTGTGAAGAAACGCTGAGGTTTGGGAGGGCTAGACCGCGTGAGGGCGGTCTAGCGGGTCAGCTTTGCAGGGATGGGGCGGAGTGGTTGCCGCACGGCCCCGGGGCTTCGCCCGTTCGCCCCTCAACCGGTCCGCTGGGCCGTTTGCCGCTACGCGGGTCGGGGTTACCCCAGACGCCGCAGCAACTCCATCGACGGCTCGCCTGTTGCTGCCATCCCCAGCGAGCTTTGGTAGGCGCTGATCGCCTTGCGGCTGGCTGGACCAATCACCCCGTCGGTGCCATCGGTGTCAAACCCGCGCGCGGTCAGCTTGGATTGCAGCGCCACACGGTCCGCCTTGCTCATCCCGTATTTATCGGGTGGAAACGAGCCGCGGATCGGCCCTGCGCCCGCGATACGGTCGGACAGATGGCCCACGCCAATCGCGTAATTGTCGGAGTTGTTGTAGCGCTTGATGACGCGGAAGTTGCTGGTCACATTGAAGGTCGGCCCGCCCGCTTGCGGGGTCAGCGGCGACCCTGCGGGCGCTCCATTACCAACCTCGCCGCCCCATTTTACGCCGCGTGTCCAGCCGTTTTTCGCCAGATAAGCGGCGGTCGAGGCCAGCGCGTCCGACGGATCGTCAGACCAGATATCCCGCCGTCCGTCGCCGGTGAAATCCACTGCAAACGCCTGATAGGATGTAGGAATAAACTGGGTGTGGCCCATCGCGCCTGCCCAGGAACCGGTCATCTTGCTGGCCGAGATATCGCCGTTTTGCAAGATCTTCAGCGCCGCAATCAGCTGCTTTTCAAAGAATACCCCGCGCCGCCCGTCAAAGGCCAGTGTCGAGGTTGAGGAGACGACCGGCACATCGCCGCGCCGCTCTCCGTAATAGCTCTCCAACCCCCAGACCGCGCAGACGACCTCTGCGGCCACGCCGTAGCGGCCTTCGATCGCGTTGAGGGTGCCGCGGTGGCGGGCAAAAGCCGCGCGGCCCTTGGAGACACGCTCGTCCGAGGCGGCGATGTTGAGGTAGTCTTCGAGGGTTCGGGTGAATTCCGTCTGGTTGCGGTCACGGTCAACGACGCCGGGCAGAAAACCCGCGCCCGAAAACCCGCTGCGCAGAGTTGAATCAGAAATCCCTTGTGCTGCCGCACGTCCCTTGAAGGAAGCAACCCAAGCGTCGTAGCCCGCGTTGGCCACAGGGCGCATATCCGCGGCCGGGCCGCTAGCGCTGCCAGAGGCGCCCACGACGCCGGTGCCACCGCCTGCGCAAGCCGAGAGCCCAAGTGCGGCAAATCCTAATGTGAAATGTCGACGTGATACGGTCATGATGCCTGCCCCTGCTGGTAATTTTCTGGCATCATAGCGGAGCATAAACCGCGCGCAAAGCAGCATTAAATGCGCAGCAGACCTTTGCCGACGCGCTCTTTACTCGGCGTTATAAAGCGGCACGTTCGACATCGACATCTTAGCCGACCCATTTTGCACATCGCGGGCATGGCTGATGTAGATCAAGGTGTTGTTTTCTTTGTCAAAGATGCGTTTGACGCGCAGGGTTTTGAAGATTATCGAGCGGCGCTCGCTGAACACATCCTCACCCTCGTCGTCCATGTCGATGTCACCGACTTCGATAGGTCCCGTCTGGCGGCAGGAGATCGAGGAATTTGACGGGTCCTCAAACCAGTTACCCTTTTGCAACCGGTCGATAATGCCGCGCTCGAAATAGGCCAGATGGCAGGTGACGCCTTTTACCTTGGGATCGGCCAGTGCCTCGATCACTATGTCGTTTCCCAGCCAGTCAACATCTACATTGCCGACCACCTCCGCCCGTAGCGGGGCGGCCAGTGACAGGCCGAGGGCGAAAAGGGCGGCGCGGGGGGGAAATGTGTGCTTCATGCCAGCAAACCCGCAAGTCCCCCATCCGGTTCCCGCTTAAAAGTACACGCCCGTATCAACTGTGACATAGGCACCCCTTGTCGCAGCACGCGTGAGAACATACCATGAACGCATGAGTAAATTGAACCTACAGCAAAAACTGGCGCTGCTAAGCGATGCAGCGAAATACGACGCCTCTTGCGCGTCGTCGGGCACCACGCGCCGGAGCAGCGCGGGGGGCAAAGGCATTGGCAGCACCGAGGGGTCGGGAATCTGTCACGCTTATGCGCCGGACGGGCGTTGCATCAGCCTGCTGAAAATCCTGATGACCAATTTCTGCATCTACGACTGCGCCTATTGTATCAATCGCGTGTCCTCCAACGTCGAACGGGCGCGGTTTTCGGTCGAAGAAGTCGTGAGCCTGACCATCGAATTCTATCGGCGCAATTATATTGAAGGGCTGTTCTTGTCCTCCGGCATCATCAAATCGCCTGACCAGACGATGTCAGACATGGTGCGGATCGCGCGTGAACTGCGCGAGACCCATGATTTTCGCGGCTATATCCACCTCAAGACGATCCCCGATGCCTCGCCCGAATTGATCGAAGAGGCCGGCCTTCTGGCGGACCGTCTGTCGATGAATATTGAATTGCCGACCGATGTCGGGATAAAAAATTATGCGCCGGAAAAGAACCCCGATGAGATCCGTCGCGCGATGGGAAATGTCCGGATGCGCAAGGAAAGTGCCACGCCGACCCATCGCGGCCGCCCTGCGCCAAAATTCGCACCCGCCGGACAATCCACCCAGATGATTGTCGGGGCGGACGGGGCCAATGATGCGACCATTTTACAAAGTGCGACACGGCTATATTCATCTTACAAACTCAAGCGGGTCTATTATTCTGCCTTCTCTCCGATCCCTGATAGCGCCGCGAAACTGCCTTTGATCAAACCCCCATTGATGCGTGAACATCGGCTTTATCAGGCCGATTGGTTGATGCGGTTCTACGGCTATAACGCCGATGAAATCGCCCCCGCTGGCGATGCGGGAATGCTGGATCTGGATATTGATCCCAAGCTGGCATGGGCGCTCGCCCACCGCGAGGTCTTTCCGGTCGATGTGAACCGCGCTGGCCGCGATATGCTGCTGCGCGTGCCGGGCTTTGGCACCAAGTCGGTCTCGCGTATTTTGGCGGCGCGGCGCAATGGCACGCTGGGCTATGATGATCTGCGACGCATGGGGGCCTTGGTGAAAAAGGCACAGCCCTTCATTGTCACGCGCGATTGGCGGCCCGGTGCGATGACCGATGCCGCCAACCTGCGCGCACTGTTCGCGCCGCCGCCCGAGCAGTTGACCCTGCTATGACCTACGCTGTGCCCCTGCCCCGTCTGGGCACCTTTGATGCATGGCGCGACGCCGCACGGCGGCTGGCATCGCACGGCGTGAACGGGTCGCAGATCGAATGGCGCATGGCGGGCGACGCACCATCGCTGTTCGACGAGGCTGCCGCTTTGCCGCCGCCCACCGAATTCCCGTTGAACGTACCGCGCGACTTCCCCGCATTGGCACGACAAGTCTGCGCAAGCCGCACGGCGGGGGCGTTTTCGCTACTGTATGATCTGTTAATTCGGGTGGCCGACCGCCCGAAGCTATTGACCAATCGTGCTGATCCAAGCGTTCAGCGCGCCGAAGAGATCGCCAAAAACATCCGCCGCGACATGCACAAGATGAAAGCTTTCCTGCGGTTTCGCGAGGTCGGCAGTGCAGGGTCAGAGCGGCGGCGGTTTGTGTCGTGGTTTGAGCCCGATCACCGCATCGAAGAGAACATCGCCGGTTTTTTCACCCGCCGCTTTGCAGATATGGACTGGGCGATCATCACCCCCGAGGTGACGACCCGATTTGAGAACGGAACTTTAAGCCAGATCGCCCAACATTCCGAGCGCCCCGATCTCAGCGACGAGACCGAAGAGCTTTGGCGCACCTACTATGCAAATATTTTCAATCCGGCGCGGTTGAAGATTAAGGCAATGCAAGCCGAGATGCCCAAGAAATATTGGAAAAACCTGCCCGAAGCAGATCTCATCCCCGGTTTGATTGCCCAAGCAGAAGCCCGCACATTGGCCATGGCCGCCGCCGCACCTAGCATCGCGCCCGTTGGGGCCGCGCGGATTACCCAGCGCCTGCATGATACTCAAGTCGAGACTGCACCGGTGCGCGATGCGCTGCAAAGCTGCACGCGCTGCCCGCTCGCGGCGACAGCCACCCAAGCCGTGGCGGGCGAAGGTCCTGCCCTTGCCGCGCTAATGATTGTCGGCGAACAACCCGGCGATTTTGAAGACCTTGCGGGCCGGCCCTTCGTTGGGCCCGCGGGACAAGCCTTTGACGCGCTAGCCATCGAGGCCGGTCTCGACCGGAGCGCGGCTTACGTGACCAATGCGGTCAAGCACTTCAAATTCCAGCCCCGTGGTAAGCGGCGCATCCACCAAAGCCCGAATGCTTCGGAGGTGCAGCATTGCCGCTGGTGGCTGACCCGTGAGATCGCCGAGGTGCAGCCCGCGTTGATGCTCGCGCTGGGGGCGACAGCGGCGCTGGCGCTCACGGGGGATGGCAGCAAGATTACCGCACGTCGCGGCACGGTTGAACGCGGTCTTGACGGCAGACCAGTGCTTATCACTTACCATCCGGCGTTTTTGCTGCGCCAACAAGGTGATGCCGAGCGTACCAAGCAAACCGCGCTGATGCGCGCCGATCTTGCATTGGCTGCCGAGATGCTGGCGCAGATTGAAAGTATCTGACCCACTTCGCATATTTAGACGCCCCCTCTTTAGGGGGGCTTGGACCTGTGTCAGAAATGGGTGTACCACTCAAATCTGCACACGGTTGCAAATACCGCTTGCCGATCACCGCGCGCGCGCTAGCTAATTCGGAATTGTGGCCTGTGCGAAATGTACCCGCCTAAGAATTGAGTACCAGATGAATCAAAGTCTTCCGGTGGACAAGTCGACGCAAGGAAATGCAGAATTTCTCTTAGGCACCCACGACTTTCAGGCCGACATCGAGATCATCTCGGGCAGCGACTTCATCGGCACCGTGCTCGAAACTATCATGCTGGCAACCGACATGCGCTTTGCCGCTGTGGCGCGGGTGACGGCCGACCGCTGGGTCACCTGCCGCAGTGTCGACGAGGTGAACTTCGGGTTGGTCCAAGGCGACGAGATCGAAATTGAATCGACGTTTTGCGAAACCGTGCGCGTTACCGGCGAGCGGGTGATGTTCAATAATGTCGCCACCGATGATCAGTTCCGTAACCACCCTATTGCTGCGAAATTCGGCATCGTAAGCTATGCCTCGATCCCGATCTATCGCGGCGATGGCAGCTTTTTCGGGACCCTCTGCGCCATTGATACCGAACCACGCGAAGTAAAACATCCGCGCGTGGTTGCGATGCTGGAGATGTTTGCCAATTTGATCGGCCAAAGCCTTGAGACCGAGGAGCAACTTGCTGCACAAGAGCAGCTCGTCCTGCAAGAGCGTGAATTGACGAAAATTCAGGAAGAGTTTGTCGCCGTTTTAGGCCACGACCTGCGCAACCCGGTGGCGGCGATTGGTGCGGGATTGCGGCAGTTGGCCAAAGAACCGCAATCGGAAAAATCGGAACTTATCTTGCCTTTGATGCGGTCATCGCTGCGCCGCGTGAGCGAGCTTGTCGATAACATTATGATGCACGCAAAATCGCGGTTGGGCGGCGGTATCCGCGTGAACATGACCGAAGAAGCGCCTTTGGCAGAAGCCCTGATACAGGTTGTCGATGAAATACGTATCTCTGCCCCACAGCAAGAGATCACCTTGTCGCTCGATATTAACCAACCGGTTCAATGTGACGCCGACAGGCTGGCGCAAGCGATGTCTAACTTGATCTCGAACGCCCTCAACCACGGCACCCCCGGCATGCCGGTTCATGTTCTTGGCACCTGCACAGTGCGAGAGTTGACCATCGCGGTCTCCAACAGCGGCGAGATGCTGCAAGAAGATTTGGAGCGAGATCTTTTCCGGCCCTTCCAACGTGGTCAAACGACCAAGAGCGAAGGCTTGGGATTGGGGTTGTTTATCGCCTCTTCTATCGCGCGGTCGCATAACGGCACGATTGAGGTGTCCTCGCAGAATGGCATGATCACCTTCGCGCTGAAGATACCGCGCATCGCACAGTAAGGGGCGAAAACGGAACCAAGGGTGTCGGATCACATCAGCCGTTAAACGGAGAGTGCCAAAGTAGCTGTGCAAAAGATCCTTCACCGCTGCACTGACGGTTTTGGCATCGGCGTCGGGCCGCTGTTTGATTGGCAATCTAATCATCGGGCGATTTTCGGTCATCGACGTGCGCCTATCGACGCCTTTGGGGGCCGCCTTCAGCATGATATGGCCGCTCTCGCACACTTACGGACCACGCTGATTCAGAATTGCCAGCGAGGCGGCCAGTGCCGCCACCCTAAACCGCCTTTAACCCGCTAATTTGGGCTAGCATGCGGCGATGGCGCCGAGGCGGCAGGCCCTGAACCCCGGAAACTATCAAGGCTTTTTTCACAATTTCAAGTTCATCGATATGGTGCGATTGTTGCGCCGCAAGGCAAAACACAGGGGGTGCAGATATCTTAAATTTCCAGAGCAATACGCCATGAGCATTGCAAGCAATCAAAGTACGAATGGTCACAGCGACCCGTTGTCGTTGCGCGTCCGGATTTACCTTCGCAAAACTGCGGGGTCAGCAACCCCGATCACCTATCAGGCTCTTGCCGCCGCCTTAAGCCTTTCGCCGCCAAATACCATTCAGCAACTTACGGACGCTTTGGAGAAACTGATACATGAGGATGCCGAAGCTTCCCGCCCGCTGATTGCAGCGCTCGTAGTCAGCAAGGCGCGGGGCGGATTGCCAGCACCGGGATTTTTCGACTGCGCTCGGCAGATGGGGCGCTTTGATGGAGATGCCTCAGGGCCTGAGGCATCAATTTTTCATAGCAAAGAGTTTGTGGAAGCCGTCGATTTTTGGCGCATGGCCGAAGCGCAGCACGAAACGGACGGCTAACCCGCACGGCTTCCAATCAAACATTTTGTACGACTAAGCCACACGCCTCTTTTTACAAATTTCCTGCGAGCCCAAATATTGACCCTGTTTCACCCAAACGACCTCAATATTTCTTCCCAAGGTCTTTCGCAGCGGTTTCTGCCAATGCGATGAGAGCGTCATAAAACTGGACGTAGTGTCCGAGGCGCTTGTGCGCTCCCTCATTTTTGGGATCAACCTCGGCGACGCTGTTATCAATTTCAGCTTTGGCCTTTTTCAAGCCGACAGCGACGTTATCCAACATCTCCGGAAACGGCTTATCGACGAGTTGAAAGAAATCTTGCCTCTGTCCGGGACGGCCGATGCGCTTGATAAGGCCACGTTCTTCCAAAATGCGTGTCGCAGAACTGATGCTTGCCTTACTGACCTGCAGCGCCTCGACGATCTCACCAAATGAACGGACCTCGCCGTCGAACAGAAACATTCCGAAAACCCGCCCGGCAATGCGCGGCAAGCCGTCAGACTGCGAGATCAGCCCGACTTTTTCGATAAATTCCTCACGGACCTCTGCTTGGTTTCGAAGTGCCAATTGTTTAACTCCTAGCTGTTAGGTTTTCTTAAACGTTCCTAAATCAGCCGTTAGATTAATTCGAGCCGATCTCCTGCAAACCGGTGCTGACAGTGCCTTTGCTAGTTTCCAGAATTTCGGCCATATTCTGTGCAGAAGGGGCAGTCCCATCCAAAATCAACAACCCCAGAATGCGGCCAAAGATGCGGCGCAGGCCAAAGGCTTGCACCACAAGGTCCACCATTTCGATGAATTCTGAACGCTGTTCGAGGGCTTGGGGTGACATAAAAAACTCCTTCGTTGGCAAACGTATAAGTTAAGACGGTTTGTTCAGTCAATACCGAACAAACGGGTTTACCGATACAATTACGGTGTATAGATGACATCAACCTGCCCTCCGAAAGGGTCGGACCGCTATCTTGGAGAGACGTGATGAACAGTTTTGAGCAGAGCCGGAAACTCGCCCCCCGCGCAAAAGCGGCGCCTTGGCATGTGCCGGTGGCGCTGCTCGTGGCGGCACTGCTTGCTGGCGCGCCAGTCTATTCTGAAACGCCGACGCCGGTTAAGGCTCAGGTGAAAGTGCCGACTGTCACGGTCGCTCCGGTGAAAATGGCCGAGATCATTGGTCAGGTTTTCGTTTCGGGCACATTGGTCGCGCGTGACGAGATACTTGTCTATCCGCAGGTCAGCGGCTTCACCATCGACAGCCTGACCAAAAGAGTTGGAGAGACTGTGGCCGCGGGGGATGTACTGGCGACATTGGCGACGCGAAACCTGACCGTTCTGGTAACGCAGGCGCAAGCCGAGGTTACACGGGTCGAGGCCAGCATTCGTCAAGCGCAAAGCCAGATCAACACTGCACAGGCAGGGCTGACCCAAGCCGAAGCGCAGCTTGCGCGGAATGCCCAGCTGAAGAATCGTGGTGTCGGCACACAGGCAAATCTCGATGACGCAACTGCGGCGGCTGCCACAGCACGCGCTGCGTTCTCGTCAGCGACCGACGGTTTGGCGCTCGCACAGGCGCAACGCGATCAGGTGCAGGCGCAGCTGGATCTTGCCATGCTCAACCTTGACCATGCACAGATCACCGCCCCTGCGGCAGGCATCGTATCGGCGCGCAACGGGCAGCTCGGCGAAATCGCTTCGTCCGGGGGCGAGCCGATCTATCGCATCATCGCTGATGGCGCGGTTGATGTTGAGCTTGAGATTATTGAATCCGCGCTCGGTGCCGTTTCGGTCGGGGACCCCGTCACCTTGGACATTGCAAGTGTTGGCACCGTAACAGGCAGCGTTCTGCGCATTTCACCGACTGTGGACAGGGTGAACCGGCTGGCAATCGTCACGGTAGAAGTCTCCTCCGAAAGCCAACTCAGGCCAGGTCTGTTTGCGAACGGCACGATTGAAACTGCGCGTCGCACCAGCCTCACGGTGCCCACCGAAGCGATCCTGAACGATAGCGGAGACACATATGTGCTGCGTGTGAAGGAGGGTGTGATCGAACGCAGTCCCGTCACTGCTGGATTGATCTGGGAAGACTACCGCGAGATTATCGATGGCCTTTCGGAAAATGACATGGTGATCGCGCGTGCGGGTGCCTTCTTTATCGACGGGGACACGGTGAACACGATCACCGAAGACCAAAAGACTTCATCACCAGCAGTGACCGCCGGGAAGGATGCAGGCCAATGAATATGTCCACTTGGGCAATCCGTAGCCCTGTTCCCTCGCTCGCGCTATTTCTGGTGCTCTGCATCGTCGGTATTGTTAGCTTCTTCTCGCTGCCCGTCACGCAGATGCCCAATATCGACATCCCTATCGTCACAGTCAGCGTCAGCCAGCCCGGGGCCGCGCCATCCGAGGTCTCCACCCAGATCGTACAGCCTATTGAAAGTGCTGTTTCCGATGTTTCGGGGGTGAACCACGTGACGGCAACCGCGCAGGACGGCTATGCCAGCATCACTGTTGAATTTGCCATTGAGACCGACACAGACCGTGCGCTGAACGATATCAAAGATGCCGTCGCCGCCGTGCGGGGCGAGTTGCCAGACAGCGCGCTTGAACCACAGGTGCAGCGGGTTGATGTCACAGGACAATCGATCCTGACCTATGCGGTCAGCGACCCGACCAAATCTATCGAAGAGCTTTCCTATTTCGTCGACGAAGTCGCTGCGCGTGAAATCAGCGGCGTCGAAGGTGTCGGCAAGGTCACCCGCATCGGGGGCGCGGAACGTGCAATCGAGGTCAATCTCGATCCAGTGCTTTTGCTTGCCTTGGGACTGACGGCCTCTGATGTGAACAACCAATTGCGCCAGGTCAATGTAGATATGGGCGGTGGCTCGGGCGATTTGGCGGGTCAGCAGTTTTCCATTCGTGCTTTGGGCTCTGTCTCAACCATTAAGGAACTGGCGGCGATACCAATCACGCTTGCCTCGGGCCGCACGGTGCGGCTGGATGATCTGGGAACAGTGAGTGACGGCGCGGTTGATCCGGCAACATTTGCGATGTTTGACGGCCAGCCGGTCGTGGCATTCGGCGTGTTTCGGGCCAGCGGCAAAAGCGATCTGGTGGCGGGTGATAACGCCAAAGAGGTCATCGCCGAGCTTTCAGAAACCTATCCCGGCGTGACCTTTTCGTTGATCGACGATGCGACGATCTATACCGAAGGCAACTACCACTCGGCGATGGACACGCTCTATGAGGGTGCGGCTCTGGCAATTATCGTGGTCTTTCTTTTTCTAAAAAACTGGCGGGCAACAATCATCACGGCGGTTGCATTGCCACTGTCGATCATTCCGACGTTCATCGTGATGAATTACCTCGGGTTTTCGCTCAACACAGTGTCTTTGCTAGGCATAACATTGGTCACCGGCATTCTGGTTGATGATGCTATTGTCGAGATTGAAAACATCGTCAGACATATCCAGATGGGCAAGCCGGCGTACGAGGCGACCGAGGAGGCCGCCTCCGAAATCGGCATGACCGTTATTGCAATCAGCTTCACCATCGTAGCGGTCTTTGTGCCTGTCAGCTTCATGTCAGGTATCGCTGGGCAGTTCTTCAAGCAATTTGGTTTGACTGTTGCTGTTGCTGTGCTGTTCTCGTTGCTGGTGGCACGCCTGATCACACCGATGATGGCCGCATATTTCCTGCGCGACGGCATTGAACCCGAGGAGGAGCATGACGGCCTCATCATGCGCGGCTATATGTCGATCCTGCGGTGGACCCTGCGCAACCGGACAATCACCCTGCTGCTGGGTGTCGGTATCTTCGCAGCCTCGATCTTTTCGGCTACGCTTTTGCCGACAGAGTTTGTGCCGCCTGCAGATACCGGACGCACAAATATCTCGCTGGAGCTGCCTCCGGGATCAAGCATGGATGACACCCGCGCCGCTGCGCGTGCGGTCACCGAAATCGTGCAGGACATTCCCGAAGTGGCAAATGTTTTCGTCAACGGCAGTTCAGATACTAAAGCCAATATTGTCGTTAATCTGGGGCAAAAGGGGAATCGTGAGCGCAGCTCCTTCGTTATTCAGGACCAGATCGACGACCTGCTGGCCGACTTTCCCGATGTACGGCTGACCGTGCTGAATGACAGCGGCGCCCGCGACATCGCCATGAGCGTTCTGGGGGACACCGAAGAAGATGCCGCAGCAGCGGCGCGCGATCTCGCGGCAGCTATGAATACCCTCCCAGAGGTATCGGGCGCCTCAACATCATCGGCGCTGAGCCGGCCCGAAATCCAGATCACGCCCAAGGCAAAACTGGCTGCTGAAATGGGCGTTACCGCAGCGGCACTGGCCAACACCATCCGCATCGCCACCATCGGCGACAGCGGTGCAAATGTCGCGCAGTTCAACACTGGCACCCGTCAGATCCCTATTCTGGTCCGGCTATCTGAAAACGTCCGAAACGACTTGACCAAAATGGGCGGCCTGCGCATTCCCAGCACCACGGGCGCCCCCGTGCCGCTTGGCGCGGTCGCCGATGTAGCCTTGGCGACCGGGGCGAGCTCCATTGAGCGATATGACCGCCAGTTCCGCACAACTGTAGAAGCCGATTTGGCAGGCGGAGCGCTTTTGGGAGAGGCGACCACTGCAATTAACATGCTCCCGATCGCCCAGAAGATGCCGGAGGGTACGGAAATACAAAGCGCGGGCGATGCCGAAGTGATGGGCGATATCTTTACCCAGTTCGGCCTCGCCATGGGGGCTGGTATCTTGCTGGTCTACGTCGTGCTGGTGCTGTTGTTCTCCAGCTTTGTGACGCCGATCACCATCCTGCTCTCGTTGCCGCTTGCCATTGGCGGGGCGATCTTCGCGCTCTACATCTACGGGTCGGGCATCGGGTTGTCGGTGATCATCGGCTTCCTGATGCTAATGGGAATTGTCACTAAAAACGCCATCATGCTGGTTGAATTTGCACTCGAAGCCATGTCGGGAGGGGTTGATAAAGCATCCGCCATGCTCGACGCTTGCCACAAGCGGGCGCGCCCGATCATCATGACGACAATCGCCATGACCGCGGGAATGGTCCCTTCAGCGCTTGCCGTCGGGACAGGCGGGGAGTTTCGCGCGCCCATGGCCGTGGCTGTGATCGGCGGGTTGCTCTTGTCGACCGTGCTGTCGCTGCTGTTCGTGCCGTCCCTGTTCAGCGTGGTGAACAGCCTCAAAACACGCGCACGCAGCATGTTGGTCAATACCTTCGGAGCCAATCAACCATCGGCAAAGGTAGCGGAATGAGCCTTGCAAAGGGGCAGGCTCTTGCGCAAATTCGCGCTGTGAGTCGACTTCCACACGCCTTTTAACCTTAAAACCAAATCCTTCTGATCAATGACCCTACGCAAACTGACGCGACCCAAGCACCTTAAAGCACCTAAGTGCTTGGGCATTGCGACGCTTTGCTGGTACAGTCGATCAAATTTTTGCTAAGCAGGCTGGACAACCAATGAGCGCGATTGAAAAACACAACGTCCGCACCGCGGGTTCAGGTGAACGCGTAATGCTCTTTGCACATGGATTTGGCTGCGATCAAACCATGTGGCGTCACGTAGCGCCGCGATTTGAAAATACTTTCAAGGTTGCCACGTTTGACTACGTTGGCGCAGGCGGTTCTGACACCAGCGCTTACGACGCGGATAAGTACGCCACACTTGAAGGATATGCCGCAGATATCGTCGAAGTTGGTGACGAGCTTGGCATTCAGGGCGGGATATTCGTCGGACACTCGGTCAGTGCGATGATCGGCGCGCTTGCCGCATTACAAAGACCTGCGATGTTCAGCAAACTTGTGATGGTCGGCCCCTCCCCGCGCTATATCGACGACACGGACTATGTCGGCGGGTTCAGTGGCGACGATATTGAAGACCTTCTGGTCTCGCTAAAGGACAATCCGCTGGCTTGGTCTGCCTCGATGGGTCCTGCGATCGTTGGCAATCCGGACCGGCCAGAGTTCGGCGAAGAGCTGGCGGAAAGTTTCTGCAAGCTTGATCCGGAAATTGCCTACGGCTTTGCCCGCGCAACGTTCACTTCGGACAATCGGGCCGACCTGCCCAAAATTACCGCAAACACCCTCATACTGCAGTGTCGTGATGACATCATCGCATCACAGCAGGTGGGTGAATATGTCCGTGATCACATCCCCAAGAGTAAGATGGTGATGCTGGATGCCTCAGGGCATTGCCCAAATCTCACGGCCCCCGATCAAGTCAGCGCCGCGATCCGCGACTTCGTTTAGTGTCAAACTCGACGGAGTTTTCATTGGTGAGCCAAGGTTTAGACACCGCGCCCTGCGGTTATCTCACGTATGACGAAAAGGGGCGTATCCTTGAAACGAACGGTAGGTTGCGAGACTGGCTGGAAACGACATCCGATGAGCTAAAAGGTTCGCACGTAACACAAATTTTCAGTATGGCCGGTCGAATTGTGTTCGAAACCAGCATCGCGCCCCTATTGACCCTTAAGGGGAGCGTTGATGGCGCCAGCCTTGATCTGCGTGCGACGAACGGCACGAAAATTCCGGTTTTGCTCAGCGCCGAATGCACCGGTTCTGGCTCAGAGCGCGTGACCACGCTCGTCCTTCTGCAGGCGGACGCGCGCCGCCATTTTGAGCGAGAGCTTGCGACCGCGCGCGCCGAAGCCCAAGCCGAATTGTCGATGAAGCAACGCGAGGGTGAGCTGCGCGAGCAGTTCATCGCAATTCTGGGCCATGATCTGCGCAATCCGCTGGCATCGATCTCATCTGCCGCGCGTATGTTATCGAGCGAACCCCTCAGCGATCGTGGCAAAGAAATCATTAGGCTGACACAGGGTAGCGTTCAACGCATGTCGCTGTTGATCTCCAATGTCCTTGATTTCACGCGCAATCGCCTTGGGGCTGGCATCGAATTGGACCTCTCTGATGGCAAGGAGCTGGAGCGCGAGATCAGGCAGGTCGTGGAGGAGCTTCGATCTGCACATCCAGAGCGCGAAATTCAATTGGAGATTTCGAAACAGGAAAGCGTCCGTTGCGATGTGTGGCGTGTTGGGCAACTCTTGTCGAACTTACTAGGGAATGCGCTAACATATGGGGATCGGGCGCAACCGATCCAAGTGGTTTGTAGCACTCTCAACGACGGCGCTCTCGAACTCAGCGTCCGGAATGGCGGCAAACCAATTCCGCCGTCAGCGATGGAGCGGCTCTTCGATCCGTTTGTCCGCAGCACAAATCATGACGACCCGAGGGGCTTGGGCCTTGGGCTTCACATCGCTTCTGAAATCGCCAAAACCCATGGCGGTAGCTTGGATGTCTCATCCAATGCTGAGCGAACGGTGTTTACCTTCCGATTGCCAAATCGCTGACAGAACAATTTCGATTAGCCCGAAATCTCAATGATCCGCGATAAGCTCGGAGCCGTCTTACGGCGATGTCGCGCAAGGCACCCTGACACGCCATTAGCCGCGCAATCTCTCGGAAACTCCACCGTGCAGTGTGTTTCCCTGGTGAACGACTGCAAAGCTAACCATGCGTCAGTCACACCATCGTTGGTTGCGCCGACGACAAGAGGTATGCTCTGTACCATTGGTTACTACTTCGCCTTTTTTTTTGGGACGAGGTGTTTTTCTGCCCAACCCGCCGGGTCCACGACCCACACGCATTTTTGCACTATGAATCATAAGCTTGGAGATATCGACATGAGCACCATTGGCAAACAGCTATTCACGACATTAGAAAGCAATGGCACCCTCACGGTCGCGATCGAGGACGTTACCTTTCCCGATCCTACCGGCAATCAGGTGCTGGTAAAAATGGAAGCGGCGCCGATCAATCCATCGGACCTTGCCATTCTTGCCGGTGCGGCCGATCTTGAAAACGCTGAATATTCACCAGGGAAATATGTCGCTAAGATGCCCGAGCCGTTCAATGCGGCGTCCAAGGCGCGGCATGGCTTGAAACTTACCGCTGGCAATGAAGGCGCGGGCACTGTCATCGCGACAGGTGACGGCGACAAGGCAAAGGCGCTTATGGGGCAGCGCGTCGCTTGTGTGCCGGGCAATGCCTACAGCCAGTATTGTATCGCCGAGGCTGCCATGTGCCTGCCGCTGGGCGATTATTCCGCCGAGGACGGCGCGAGCGGTTTCGTCAACCCCATGACCGCACTGGGGTTTGTGGAAAATGCGAAAATGGACGGTCAAAACGCTATTCTGCACACGGTCGGGGCGTCAAACCTGGGCCAGATGCTGACCCGCATCTGCAACGAAGACGGCATCGGGCTGGTGAATATCGTGCGTAAAGACGATCAGGTCGAACTGCTGAAGCAACTTGGCTCCAGCCATATCGTTAATTCATCTGACGACGACTTCATG
Source organism: Sulfitobacter brevis (assembly GCF_900112755.1). GTDB lineage: Bacteria > Pseudomonadota > Alphaproteobacteria > Rhodobacterales > Rhodobacteraceae > Sulfitobacter > Sulfitobacter brevis. The sequence goes on from NZ_FOMW01000001.1 coordinate 153,738, forward strand.
CAAAACCTCCGGTCCGCAATCGACGAAACTGACGCCTTCTATGGGTTTGATCCAATCGGCGGCGGCAAAGCGGTCGACAGTGTTTTCAAAGCGATGGAACAGGTCGCTGTGACCAAAATGACCGAATACTCGCGCTATGGTTCCAACCAGCAAAAGCGCATGTTCATCTACGGTCGTCTGGATGTGGGCCAAACCGTTCTGTCGCCAAGCTACGGCTTTGGCTGGACACTGTCAGGCTGGCTGTTGTTCCCATTTATCCAGTCGGTCGGGGCGGAAACCGTGGGGCGGATGCGCAAGCGTGTGCTTGAGAACCTGACAACGACCTTTGCCAGCCACTACAAGAAACGGGTCGATCTAGAAGAGATGCTGACCAAGGAAGCTGTAACCGATTACCGCGCCATGAAGACGGGTGAGAAATACCTCGTTACACCTTGGAAGTAAGGAAAAACGACAGGTTATGCATTGATTGAAAACTAAAGAGGCGGAGCATATGCTCCGCCTCTTTAGTTTTGGCACTGATATTGTTGCGCGGGTCTGCTTAGAACGCGCATTGAATACAGCAGTCCGCTTTGAATTTAATTGGCGCACGCGCCGCCCCATTCGGCGCGGTCGAACGGCGCCGAATGGGGGTAATACTATCTCGATAATTTCTTGAAATCCCAATCGAAAAAAGGCCTTATTTTCCATGAGAATATTCTGGGAGCAAGAATCCCGCTAAACTAGGGGCATAATTCGCGAACCCAACGAAAAGGCAACAGAAAAGCCTGCTTAGGTGGCCTGATTTTCAATTGATCTCGACAAGTATTAGGCGGGTAATTTTGCCTCACAGACGCCATTTATTTCGACAAATATCAAACTAATACCGAACTTATCAGGGTGACGATAAGACGGAATCGCCCCCGCCAAAGATTCTGCGAAAAAAACGGCTTGGCGGACGGAACCGCGACCAGTCCTAGTCACAAGGGGCTGCAAGACCCCTTTCCGCCAAAGAACTTCGATTTGACGTTTGCTGGCACCGAAGTGTTCAGGAATATTATGCAACGGCACGGCTGTCTTGAAAGCATTGATCAAGGTGATAATGTCCGCCGTTTCGAAAACCATATTATCGCCTTCGACTTCGGTTGCATTTGATGGAATCTGACTGAGCTCTATCAGCAATCGAGAAAGGCGAAATCCTGTTGATACCGACCTCGGCCGAAAGGCTATAAAGAGTGTGGAAGCAGCGCTCTTTGATCTCAACGCCAAGGACTGAGGTCCCAGGCTCTACGGTAGAATTCTTCACAATGTGATCACGCAGAATGTCGCGTATCGGACCAGGATCAATGGCATTGCACCTGCGGCACCCAGCGTTTTGGAAAATTTGATGAATTTTGCCGCAAAGAACCTTGCTGCTTTTGTCTTCGTCCGGATGTTGGACAGCTGAAATTCCTGAAACGGGCGGAAGGTCCGGAATGCCCTCAGTGAAGCGGTCCACCAATTGGGATATGATTATCCCATTTTAGGGGGACTAAACGATGGCTGAACAACGAGAAAAGCCAAAAGATATTGAGCTAAAGCTTCGGCAAGTTGAAGTTTTGCAAGGGCAGGGAAAGTCAGTTTCCGAGGCTGTTCCGCAAATTGGCGTAACAATTCATACCTACTATCGATGGCGCAAAGAGTATGGCGGCATGAGCCGCGATCAACTCAAACGGCTGAAAGAGCTTGAGACTGAAAAACCACGTCTCAAGCGCATCGTGGCAGTTCTGTCCTTGGACGAGATGATCCTCACCGAGGCCGCACGGGTAAACTTCTAAGCCCTTCGCGTCGCCGTTTGTGTATTGATCATGTGCGGCAAACTCTCAGCGTATCTGGGCGCAGGGTCTGCCGCACACTCGGCCAACATCGTTCGACGCGGCGCAAGGTGCCATGTGGCTTGCCTGATGAAGAGCTATTGACCGAGGATATTATCGCGCTGACGAAAGAGTTCGGACTCTTCGAGGCCCACCCGAGTTCATAAGATCAGAAAATGGCGTGGAATTTATCGCCAAGAGGGTAAAGGCTTGGATTGGGGCCGTTGGTGCCAAAACCGCATTCATCCCCCCAGGATCACCATGGGAAAACGGCTACTGTGAGAGTTTCAATTCCCGCTTCCGCGACGAACTGCTTAACGGCGAGGTTTATCGAACCATTCCTAAAACGATGACTTTTTGAAAGAACGCGCGTGAATTGGGAGGGGAGGGTCGGTTCGATTTTGGCTGAAATCTACAACTGTATCGGTCTATTAACGCAGAAGTCTCAATAACCTTCAACAAATCCGTGGGTTTCGATCAGGTTTTGTGTTAGCGGAAAAATTTCAGTTTCTCAGGAATTTCTAAATGGAAACGCATGCGCCGCATCCAGCTGCAGGCACGAAAAGACCTGCTGGCCTTACTGGAGTCGGCCTGCAATTGTACTCGCAAAATGAGGGTAGGCGCAGATGCAGGCAATTCAAGCATGCGAAACACGCGGCGCGAATTTCGCCCGCGTATTTCGCTATCAATATGTGATATCCCCCCGCCCGATTGAGGCGCCAGGCATGCGTGCGCATGGTTTCGCCGGCCTGCACGTGCACACCGGAGCCTCTCTGCGCACGGCGCGTCTGCGCGATGTTCATGGTAAGGTCTTTGGCCTTCTGCTCGGGATCGCTGTCGGCCCCGACGGCCTGGTTACGCAAAACCAGCACATCGACAGTATAGACCTGACCCGCTCTGACGCCTTCACCGCAATCGAAAACCTGCTAACTCATTTTGCCGGTCGATTCACCTTGATTGCGGCACAGGGTCGCGACAGGCGTGTCTATGGCGACGCGGTGGGAATGAACGGCATCGTCTATAATCCTACGCTGCAACGGGTGGCCGCCTCGGTGCCGTTGTGCATTGATGACGCGGTGCAAGACCATCCCGACTACAACCACCACCTGTGCGAGACCGAAGGAGGCAAATACACGTTTTTCGATACCCGCGACAGGCGAGTACGACGTATGAACCCGTCGTGCTATTTGGACCTCGCTAACTTTGCAGAGACCCGTTTCTGGCCCCCCTCTAACGGCCTTGGCCCATTGCCCTCGTCGCTGACCGACACTTACGATGAGATCATTAGCATCGCCAGCCACAGCACCCAAACGCTCCTGCAATCGTTTCCCTGTGTCTTGCCTTTGACTGGCGGGCGCGACAGTCGGTTGATCGCGGCCTTTGCAGGCAACGACATGCACCGCGCGGTGCAGATATATACTCATGTCACGAATTACTCTTCGCGCCAGGATGCGGCCATCGCGGCTTTGGTAGCGCAGACACTGGGGGGCAGGCTTTGTGTGCATGACCGCCGCATCACCCATGTGCCGCAGGTGCGGCGGGACCGAATGCGCGACGAATTTCAGCTTGCCCTCGGCTATGATGCAGCTCCGCCGAGCGAACTGCGCACCGGCGTGGTCACGCATCTGCCCTTTGACGCGCTGGTTTTACGCGGGCACCAAACCGACATTCTACGTGCCGTATTTTCTGATTTCCGTGGCCCAACTGGGCGCGCGGCTCTGCGATGGCAGGTCAAGCGGCTAATGCCCGTCCCCTACGCCCGGTTCACCAATGCAGAAGAGCAGCGCTTCACCCATCGCTATGCTGCTTGGCGCGACGCCTTGCCGTACGCTTTACGCGACCATTCGACCGACCTGATGTTCACTGAGTTGTACTATCCGTCATCGGTTGGGGCGACCTTTCCGGCACTGAACCGCAATTTCTACATCTCCCCCTTCAACAGCCGACGATTAATTTCCTTGGCCATGTCTATTGACGAACAGTATCGGCATGAAAGCCTAGCGGTGGACGATCTGGTGTACCGCATGAACCCGGCGCTGCATAACGTCCCTATCGATTATGAAACGGGTGCGTCGCTGGATGATCTGAATGATCCGCACTATTGCGCTGCCGCCGTCCAAGCGCGCGCTTCGCGGACGGAGGCGCGGGCGGGCGGGCTGGCCCAAGTCACCGCTGCCAACCCCTGGCCAGCCTGATTCCCGGGGGGCGTCGCGCGCCATGCTTGGGGGATACGTTACGCTATTATCTGTCAATATGTTACCGCGCGTCACACTGGCCCGAAGCTGCTGAATAGCCGCAACATGACGAGCCGATAATTCCACGCGAAAACATAGTACTGGTGACGATAGAACGGATACCACCGTCGTAGCCGCGTCGAAACGAAGACGCATTTCTTAATGCCGTTGGGACAGTATAGGCCGATCAGAAATTCACTGTTTGTTAAACGCTTTGCCGAACTTGACATTGGCGCACTTGCAGTGAAGGTCTGAAAAGTCCGCTGACCGACGTTTTATCGGCTAAAATGCTGCAGGACGCACAAACGACCGCAAAGCGAAAGCCGTATTGCAGCATTGGATGTGACGGCCAAGGGTCGATATGGGCCGTGCACGTCGGTTTCGCGAGTTCCAAAACAGCAGGCAGATTCTGTTGCCCCCCATACGGCGCATTCGAGAGCAAGTTTGGCAGAACGGAATGTAAAAAATCTTGGCGCTCTTATCACGCCCGTTTTCGCCCTAGTACTAGTCGGTCATTGGCTTTGGTTATAGTTCACCACTGAATTTTGCGGCCTGAGAACGAGACCAGCCGCGAAACGCGAACCGCTACATTTTGAAAGCTACCTGACGTCGCCACAATTCATATAGATCTCGGGAAAATCTTAGATATGCATTACACGATGTAAAACTATACCAAGTTCTTCCGGCGCTGAAAAATTTCTCTTTTTTATATAGGCTTATTCCATGACCTTCAAATAGCGACGCTTTCCCTGAGAGCTCAAAGGTAAAGTCTTTCCGCTCTGCAAGTTTACCCAGTCGATACCAGCGGGTCGCAGAGCGCGCCCAGACACCGTCTACGTCCAAGCCGCAAAGCCTTGAAGTGTTGATCACTTTACCTCGCAAGGTGGGGTGACCAGTCTGAACGCCAATTAGAATTGCGCCCCCATATTGGGTATCCCAGATCGGGAACCAAGGTGAGAGTGTCGGGGCGTGATCGAGGTCGCCAGGCATCGGGCCTCGCGTGCCTAGGTCAAGTGATCGTCGTGTCATACGTGTGATAAGCCTCGAGATCAGCCATTCTTTGCACGACAGCCAGTCAGCAACTGGCAGGCCCGTACCTTGGCTGAGTTCGATGTAAATCATTGACGGGGCCAACCCTTCAATTGCTTTTAGTACCTCCAATGGAATGGACTTCGCCAAAGCATAGCAAACGCCGTCTGAGCCAGTCGTCATCACCGGGGTTGCCCGTCTCAGTGCTTCGATAAGGTGGAGATCTTCTGCATTAGGATCCACGTCGGCTCTCCCAAATGCTCGCGTTGATTAGATATTGGCTCTCTGACACATGAAATTCCCGACAATAGCCGACGCTCACGTTTCGAACATCGGTCCGCCCGACCATGGCACGTAGGCGCCGATGCGAATGCCCAATGAACCAAGCGGCCGGGGCAAACCTTTCTATCAGATCTGTCAAGTCGGAGTGGAAGGCGGGTGTCAGACCATCCACTGATCCTGCCACTGAAAGATGTGGCCCATGATGTGTCACAACAATTGTGCGGCCAGCCTCCCCGTCAGGGTGCGCAGTCATCAACTTGCTTTCGAGCCAACCGCGGTGGTCGCGGTGAACGGCAAGCGTGTCTGCGGGCTCGATTTCACTGGCTGAAGGTTGCCACGTGTCACCAATCCCGGCCGTAGAATCTGCAGTGTGATCGGTCCATATCCGAGAGTAGTCCCGCATAACGCTTCCCGCGATACCCATCGCTGTTTCAGCATCCTCGAGCAGATCGAAGTCCGTCCAGAGCGTGCAACATAGAACCCTGGTATCCCCATGGAGCAGTTCTTCTTTCTGCACAAAATGAGCGCTAACGGACTGCGTGTGTTCAGCAAGCAATTGGTCATCTTGAAGCGTGCCGCCGTAATAATCATGATTTCCGGGCAATATATAGATGCGCTCCGGCGGGATGTGCGGCGTCAGATGAGCGAGCCCCCGGATCCATTTTGCTGCGGGCCCATCAGTTAGATCCCCGGCGATGATGAGCGCATCAAGCGAGTCGTTAACAATGGCATGAAGACCGAGCGACGTAATCGGATCAGCCCCCCTGCGCTGGTACGTATCGGCATGCAGATCGGACAGAATAGCGATCCGACCGCTGTCGTATGGGATTGTCAGTGTCATGTTTGTAGCCTCAGTCATCTGGCGGTACTCGCCCATTGTGACGTCGAGACAGCATTCGATTCAAGCTCCTGAAATAAAAGCAGAATAAATTTGACGGGCACGATTTTAGCAACGCATGAGATTTGGTCGTAACCGCCCCCTGTATGGCCATTTGGTGGTTTCACCACTCTTTTTCGCAACTTGGGCGGTTCACGAAATCCGGGATCAGCAACAAATTCGCAAAAGACGGAAATTGCCATTCCTTTTAATGCGTGGTCCGCCCCCTTCCAGGAAACGTCTGGTTGGAAACCGCTCAGCGGGCGGCTTGATCCGGCTGCTGTGCGACAGCCTTGAGTCTTCAGTGTTGATCTGCTCATTAGGCGGTGTCCGGAAGTTTGGTGCACTTGCAAGTGCAGCAGCCATTGGGGACAGGAGCGGACAACCACATAGCGACTCTGCCAAACCTGGAAGGATTGGCACAAAGCTTCTCAATCCAGAACCTGCAGTTTTCATTCTATCTCTCGATCGCGCGTTCCTGTGGGCCGTCGCTGGATGAAATTTTGAATAGCGCGGATTTTATACCGGCCAAGCTTTGACCACGCGATCCAACCAGGGTAACAGATCAAACTGTTGTAGTAAAAGGCAGTCAGCTAGCAGTGAACGTGGGAAGTCCGCGATCGCGGCGTGCAGCTGATCGACTGTCGCCCCGACAGTATCGTTGCCAATGTTAAGCACCGCATCCGTCATGTCGATATTGGGGAAGGCGTCCGCGGCTTCGCGAAGATAGTCCCTGGGTTCACCCAGTCGGTACCAGCGGTTCATCGTGCGGCTGATGCGGCGTTCAAGATCGATGTAAAGTATGAGTGATGTGATTACTTGCCGTTCTGGCAGACTTGGATGTCCCGAGACCTGCCCAAACAGAGATATGTCACTGTGCACTCTGACGGGTGCCCATAAATTGAGAAATGGAGAGTCCTCCATCTGACGTACGTCTGGCGGCCCGGAAAGTACCTCCTCCAGGGCCAATATGAGCTGGTAAATATGCTGGCGTGCATTTGCTAGTGACCCCAAATTAAACCCTCACTTTCGAGTAAATTCTTTCATGAAATCATCATTCAATATGGAGTACATCAAGGCCGCTCCGCTGCCTGATTCACGATGAAATCTGCGTATGGCGTGTGCTGATCAGCGACTTCAGCAAGAGTCCCGAACAGATTAAAACAGACGAGATCGATTGCAGGAGGGCTGGAAGGCACTTGGTAGCTGTATGTCATCGTAATAACTTCATTTGTGGCTGCATCTAACAAAGATGAAGCGTGCCAACGGTGCTTGCTAGTGGAGGGCTGTGAACTTTCGTCGATTGAGACTAGCGAGGGCTAAACCCTGCTATTTTTCGCAAGTGGTGCCCTGTCTCGATAAATCCAAAGGCACCGGAAACATGGGGCGCTGTTCGGTATTTTTCGCACTGTTTTTCGAAGTCGCGACTGTTACTTTCGCGCAACTCGGCTGCAAAACCCATCATTCGGGCGAAGAAAGTTTGGGGAGTGCTGGATAGGCGCGGTTGCTCTGCCCCCAGAAATTCGGACCGCATGGCCCGCCCTCTCCAATCGCACAGCACGGAACAGCCGCACGCACGACCTGGTTTACCGCCGTTCACGCGCACAGATTTACCGCCGCAGCGCTCGATGCAAGCAACGCCTTTGGACTGCGAGCCGCCATGCGGCAGTGCAGCGAAAGTTTACCTGCCCAACTCGGAAGTGCAGCTTCTTTTGACTTGATATGAATAAAGCGCGCTTGCAGCGAAGGTCAGGAAACTGCCCTTGGTGTCGGCCGAAGCGAACGGCCCGAAGCATGCGTAATTGGGCTACCTCTGTTCTGAGGTTGAGCTCCCGATAAGATCACAGGATGACTGTGAACAAGGGAGAAAGAAGATGGAATATTTTGCTGGAATAGACGTATCGCTTCGATCCTATGCGCTTTGCATTGTTGATAGCAAGGGAACGGTGCTGCTTGAGCGGGAGTTGCCATGCGAGATCAACGACATCGCTGAGTGCCTTGGAACGTTTCCCCATCCGATTGAACGGATAGGCTTTGAAGCGGGCACGATGAGCCAGCACCTTTTCTATGGTCTGAAGGCAGAAGACTTTGATGTCGTTTGCATGGAGGCCCGTCAGGTCAATGCGGCGCTGTCGGCAATGCGTAACAAGACTGACAAGAATGACGCGCGTGGCATCGCTCAAGTTCTGCGTACCGTTTGGTTTAGCCCTGTGCATATGAAGAGCCGAGAGGCGCATGGTGTGCGTGCGTTGCTCAGTACACGAAAGGCGTTGCTGAAGAAGACGATGGATTTGGCAAACGAAGTCCGTGGGCTGTTGAAGATCTTCGGCATTCGTCTGCCCATGACCGTGAAGCACGGCAGCTTTGACGGTGTCGCCCGACCGTTGATTGAGATGGATGACGTTCTGGCGCATGCCATGATCCCGCTCTTAGACGCACGCGTGGTTTTGTATCAGCACTTTCTGGAACTGGATCGGCGCGTCAAACGCGCTGCCAGCCATGATGAAGTTTGTCTGCGGATGATGACCGTTCCAGGTGTCGGGCCGATTGCATCGCTCACCTTCAAAGCCGCTGTGGATGACCCGACGCGCTTCAAACGGTCGCGGACTGTAGGCGCGCATTTTGGGCTGACACCGCGACGATATCAGTCGGGTGAGCACGACAATCCCGGTCGTATATCGAAAGCGGGAGACCGAGATGTCCGGGCAACATTGTACGCCGCCGCCAACGCCTTGCTCATGCGAACGATGGCTGGCTCACAGATAAAATCATGGGGCATGCGGTTGATGCGGGCCAAGGGTCGCCGCCGTGCCGTTGTCGCAGTTGCACGCAAACTCGCCGTATTGCTGCATCGCATGTGGACGGATGGCACTGAATTCCGTCAGGAAAACGTGGGAGGCATGGCATGATCTGAACAGCCGAAACCCAATCCTGACGGGGTCGTCCCTCACCGGACGAGGTTCGTGGATGAAGCCGAAAATGTCTGCTGCGCCAAGTGAAGCGCGTCTCAAAGCAAGGCTCTCCACGTCCGATCCGACATATGCGTGCAGCGGTGCCATCACGGCATCAACCAGACTGCGAAGAGAAGCGTGACCCGGATGAGTGACAAAGACCCGAAACAAAAAAGGAAAACGAGCTTGACCCAAACACCCAATTAGAGAAGCGGACTTCCATGCTTAGTGCCGCGAATGACCGCTCCGATGTAGGTTCCTCGGACGCCGTGCGCGACGTTTGAGTGACGCGGATCGTTGCCTGGCGTCGGAGAAGCGCTCAAGCGGGAAATCGTGGGGTTGGGCTTGGTGGGCCGTTTTTTGTTATGGGGATTTGGGCGGTGGGTTTGCCTCGAACCTGGTCAGACAGACCCGTTGACTGTGGTTTGTTAGGCTAAGCACTGCGCCGGTTTTGCCAGCACTTGGGTTATTTGCGCGGCGTCTCGTCGATATTATCCGCTTTTGCGGCGTTGATAACTTGGCCTGCGCATGACGATTGGTTCGCAGGAGATATAGCCTGCGGCTGAGGGTATCGTCCGTATTGTACGGCGTGTGTGTCATGCTGCGGCCCTCTGTGTTGCTGGCGGTGCTCGGGCGTGCTGCGCTGGTGCGATTGTCTCGGCGATGATCAACTGCCCCCCGCAACATGGGCAAGGCAGGGCGAGGACGCGGGGCGACTTATCCGCATCGTCTGTGCCCGCGTCGTCGATGTACTGAGGATCGGGCGTTTGGCCCTGAGAAGTTGCCTGATCCTGGCGATATTGGCTGCGCGGTTGCCGTTTCCGAAGAAGCCATAGTGGCGGATGCGGTGCTGGCCTCTGGGGAGCACGTGGATCAGAAAGCGGCGGGTGAACTCTGGCGTTGTCAGCGTCATGGTCGTTTGGCGACCCGCGCCTTTGAGGCGGTAATCTTTGACGCGGAAGGTGACGCTGCGCGCATCGAAACGGATCAGGCGGCTGTTGGAAATGGCCACCCTGTGCGTGTAGCGCGACAGATAGGCCAACACGGATTTGGGCCCGGCGAGGGGTTCTTTGGCGTAAATGACCCAGTCGATCTGGCGCAGAGGTTGCAGGAAAGTATCGAATGCCGCGCGATCAACGAGCCCAGCATGTTCTCCAAAGAATTTGTAGCTTTCCGGCTTTGTGTAGTTTGGTTAGCCCTTCCAAAATGAGGCGGCGATACAGACGGGACAGAACCCGCACAGACACAAAGAAGTTCTTGCGGGAGCTGATCCATTTTGAACCATCCGTAGACAGGCCGCCGCCCGGGACGATCATATGGACATGTGGGTGGTGCGTCATCGCCGAGCCCCATGTGTGCAAAACCGATGTGATGCCAACACGCGCACCGAGATGCTTTGGGTCGGCAGCAATCCTGATCACCGTGTCCGCACTCACCCGCATCAGCAGATTATAGATCTCGCGCTTGTTCTGGTGCGCGATGTCCATTGCCCGGCAGGGTATTGCGCAGCAATGTCCCGATAGGGGGCAATTGGCTTTGGCAAGGTGAAGACCAGATGGAAATACCGCACAGGTAGCAGCTCTGCCTCGCGCGCCGCCAACCATGCTTTCGCCGCCCCCGACTGACACTTTGGACATTGGCGGTTGCGACAGGAATTGTAGGCGATGTGCTCATGCGCGCAGTCGGCGCACCGCGCGACATGACCGCCAAGCGCCGCTGTGCGGCAGCGCTCGATGGCGCTCATGACTTTGAACTGATTCAGGTTGATGTGCCCTGCGTTTGCCGCACGCCCCCTCTCACACATGCAAGCATGTGTTGCCGGGCAACGGGCAGCACCATGGTCACGGAAGATATCCGCGACCTCCAATAATGGACCAGACATGGCTGCCTATGACGGTCTGCCCTTGCCCTTCTTGCGCTTGGGCTCGTTCAGGTCATCCAACGGGCTGTCTACCGCTGCGATCATCCCAGTGGCCACGCTGGCATAGCGCGCAGTGGTTGTGAGTTTGGTATGTCCCAAAAGTGCTTGGATCACCCTGATATCCACGCCGCGTTCCAGCAGGTGGGTTGCAAAGGAATGACGCAATGTATGCAGCGTGACCGGCTTGGTGATCCCGGCTTCCCGGGCGGTCTCTTTGAACAGCCGCGAGATCTGTCGCGCGGACAGATGTTTACCCCGATAACCGGGAAAGAGGACCCGCTCGGGTGCGGGCACGTCCTTGTCTTGACCAGAGGGCCGTTCTTTCCACCAGTCGCGCAACAAGTCCAAAATATCCACCGGAAGCATCACGTTGCGGTCCTTGCGCCCCTTTGCCTGAAAAATCCGGATGATCTGCTGAGCGCTGTCGATGTCGCCGACCTTCAGCCGGACGACCTCACCCGCGCGCATCCCGCAGCCATAGGCCAGTGACAACATGACATGAGCTTTTGTGCTTGGGGCCATCGCCAAGATGCGCTTCATCTCCTTTTTGCTAAGAACCAACGGCACCTTGACCGGTTCTTTAAGGCTGAAGATCTCGGCGACCAGATCGTGCCGTCGAAGCGTCACGCGGAGCAAAAATTTGACGCCAGTCATCGTTTGATTGCGGGTGCAGATGCTGACGCCGCTCTCGACCAGATGCTGCTGAAAATACTTCACATCGTCTGGCGTGGCAGTCTCTGGTGAGCGCCCCAGCCAAGCCGCAAATCGCTTACACGCACGCAAGTGGCTGCTCTGAGAAGCAGGGCCAAGATTGCGCCCCGTCATATCCGCGATCATGCGGGCACGAAGTGGCGTCATTGGTGTCGGTTGTTGAATGTACATGGGAAAACCCTCTCTCAATCGAGGCAAAATCACCTCGACCAACAGCACACACCCAACACCTCAAATCGCGAAACAAATCCCTGCTCAGCGCAACAACTGAAACAAGCGCCCTATCGCGGAGCGATTTAGTGCTTGAGCCATTTGCGCAGATGTAGCGCTACCAAATCGGCAGGCTGTTTCGTTTGCCCCTCGAGTCGTGGCTGCACAGAATTTTAGCGTTCGTATGTCGCACGTTTTCGCCCTTATACCGGTGTCATAACTGTTTGTTGTAAGTTCATGACTGAACTGAGCCGCCTAAACATGAAGCCTGCCTAAATACGATAGACACAATATGTTGCCATAAAATGGCTTAACTATACCATATATAGACCTTGGGACAAACTTAGCCTTCCATGGGAAAATCGTAGGTATGTCTTACACAAGATCAATGCGTCCACGCACCTCGACGGCTGGTAGCGAAATTCTCGCCGTAACCGCCTGCGCGGATATTGGGCTTGCGTTTGTTCGGGTCGTGGATCTGCACATCAATCCGCTTTTCGCGCGCGTATTCCACAGCGTCTTCCTTGGTCGCAAACTGCAGCCGCACTTGGCTTTGGGTGTCCGACGACGACGTCCAGCCCATCAACGGATCGACTTCGCGCGCCTCATCCGGTGCGAATTCCAGAACCCAGCCGTTTGTCTTGGCCGTGCCGGAAGACATCGCTGTTCGGGCGGGTTGATAGATACGTGCGCGCATGACGGCTCCTCATGGATGGCGTGGCGCCGTTATCGGACATTCCGCGCAACGGGGCAAGAGCACTCCCTACTCATCCCAGCCCCTAAGGCGCCACCAAGCCAAGTATTTTAACTAAGTTGACTCAATCACCCTTTCTAATGCTGCGATGCAGCACATATGGTAGTCTCCGCATAGGAGCACCAAAACATGAACCCGCAAGACATGATTCGCCTCTCCCTGCAAATGAGCACATTGATGGTGAACACCCAGACCGTCATGGCGCTGCGCCTGATGGGCATGGCCGGAATGGTCCCCGCCTTGAAAGGTGAAAATAATCGCATGGTGTCTGAAAAAGGTCCCGCGATGCTCAAAGCCTATAACGCCGGAGCCGCCGCCGCGATGTCGGGCAAACGGCCTGACCAGATCATGATCGCGGCAATGGATCCGTTGAGCAAAAAGGTTTCAGCCAACCGCAAACGGCTATTGAAGTAACGGCCCGCGATCTGGCCTATAAAAGCGCGCCGGACCCCCGTGCCTTCGCACCCCTTGATAATCTGCGCAAAAACGACACTTATGAGGTTCCCCAGCCAAGGACCCCGTCATGCCATACGCTCAGACTGATAGTTCCGAACGGATGCCGATGATGGCCAATCCGGCGCCGGATATTCGCAACCGCCTCAAGCTTGAGGGCGGGCGCACCTTCAAGCTTTCTACAGAGTTTGAACCGGCAGGCGATCAGCCGACCGCGATCAAGGAAATTGCCCAGGGTGTGCGCGATGGCGAACGCAATCAGGTGCTGCTGGGTGCGACCGGCACCGGCAAGACCTTTACGATGGCCAAAGTGATCGAAGAGACCCAGCGCCCTGCCATCATTCTTGCACCTAATAAGACGTTGGCGGCACAGCTTTATGGGGAATTCAAAGGCTTCTTTCCCGAAAATGCAGTCGAATATTTCGTCTCCTACTACGATTACTACCAACCCGAGGCTTACGTCGCGCGGTCGGATACCTTCATCGAGAAGGAAAGCCAGATCAATGAACAGATTGACCGGATGCGACACTCGGCGACGCGGGCACTGCTGGAGCGCGACGATGTGATCATCGTGGCCTCGGTTTCGTGCATCTACGGCATCGGTTCGGTCGAAACCTATGGCGCAATGACGCAGGATTTGAAGGTCGGAGAAAGCTATGACCAGCGGCAGGTGATCGCCGATCTGGTCGCCCAGCAGTACAAGCGCAACGACGCGGGTTTCCAGCGCGGTGCTTTCCGCGTGCGCGGTGACAGTCTTGAGATTTTCCCCGCGCACCTGGATGATCGCGCATGGCGGCTGTCGTTCTTTGGCGAGGATTTGGAGAGCATCACCGAGTTTGACCCGCTGACAGGCGAAAAGACCGATACTTTCGATCACATCCGCGTCTATGCCAACAGCCACTATGTGACGCCGAAACCGACGATGAGCCAAGCTATCATCGGCATCAAGAAAGAGCTGCGCATGCGGCTCGATCAATTGGTCAACGAGGGGAAACTGCTGGAGGCCCAGCGGCTGGAACAGCGCACCAACTTCGATCTTGAGATGCTGGAGGCCACTGGCGTTTGCAACGGGATCGAGAACTATTCGCGCTATCTCACAGGCCGCGCCCCCGGGGAACCGCCCCCCACCCTGTTCGAATTCATTCCTGACAACGCCATTGTTTTTGCAGACGAATCCCACGTGTCGGTCCCGCAAATCGGTGGCATGTACAAGGGTGACTTTAGACGCAAAATGACGCTGGCCGAGCACGGTTTCCGCCTGCCGTCCTGCATGGACAACCGCCCGCTGAAGTTCGAGGAATGGGACGCGATGCGACCCCAGTCGGTCTTTGTCTCCGCGACCCCTGCCGCGTGGGAAATTGAGCAAACCGGCGGGGTGTTCACCGAACAGATTATTCGCCCTACCGGCCTGATTGATCCGCAAATTGAGATCCGCCCCGTTGAAATGCAGGTCGACGATTTGCTCGACGAAGTGCGCAAGGTCGCCGCTGCGGGCTACCGGACGCTGTGCACGACGCTGACCAAACGCATGGCCGAGGACCTGACCGAATACATGCACGAACAGGGCATTCGCGTGCGCTATATGCACTCTGACATCGATACCATCGAGCGGATAGAGATTCTGCGGGACTTGCGTCTTGGTGCCTTTGACGTGCTGATCGGGATCAACTTGCTGCGCGAAGGTTTGGACATTCCTGAGTGCGGGTTGGTTGCCATTCTCGACGCCGACAAGGAGGGTTTTTTGCGCTCCGAGACATCGCTGATCCAGACCATCGGCCGGGCTGCGCGAAATGCCGAGGGCCGCGTTATCATGTATGCCGACCGCATCACCGGCTCGATGGAGCGGGCGATGGGAGAAACCGAACGCCGCCGCGTCAAACAGCTCGCCTATAACGAAGAACACGGCATCACGCCCACGACCGTTAAGAAGAACGTCGATGACATTCTGGCGGGCCTCTATAAGGGCGACGTGGACATGAACCGCGTTACAGCAAAGATCGACAATCCGCTTGCAGGCGGCAACCTGCAGACCGTGTTGGACGGGCTGCGCACCGATATGCGCAAGGCCGCCGAGAACCTCGAATTCGAGGAAGCAGCACGTTTGCGGGATGAGGTTAAACGCCTTGAGGCGGTGGATCTGGTGGTCGCGGATGATCCGATGGCGCGCCAGTACGCCGTGGAGAAAGCCGTAGGTGACGCGCAAAAAGCATCGGGCCGCAGCACGGGCGGACGCGGGGGCATGCGCGGGGGGAAGAGCCGATACGGCGGCAAGCGCTAGGCCTGCAACTAAGCCCCTCGGGGGCCATATATTGGGGATGATCACGTTTTCGGCAGCGCCTAAAATATTTCACCGCAGATCTCACCAGACCGCTATAATATAGCCTTACCTCTATGGAGATTTCCCGAGATGCGACCAATTGTGGTTCTCGTGCTTCTGACCCTCGCCGCCCCTGCCCTCGCAGATAAAACCAGCGGTTCAATCCTCGCCTATGACCGTTTGGCCAACGTAATTGTGCTGACGGACAAAACCCATTGGCAGCTGAATCCGCAGACACTTGTCCCTGCGGATCTCGCAGCAGGCGACAAAGTTACCATTGATTTTAAGTCAGATGGCGACAACGGTGCTGGCAAGATTTTCTCGCTTACCCGCAAGGAATAATCGGCCAGCCTATCGACGCTGCGAATCAAAAGAGACCACGGCCGCACTGCGCGCCCGTGGTCTCTTTCTTTAAGTTAGCAAAGCATTACAGCCAATAATATGGCACTCCGTAATGGTCGAATGTGCGCTCTTCCCATGAACGGTCGCGGTGCCAGTCGTCGTTACGTTCCGGTGCACCTTGAAGTGTTTTGGCGCTGATGTCCGTCACGAACCCGTCGCGAGAAATGTCATAGCGCAGCGCATTCCACGGCACCGGATGGTGGTCCTCGCCCATGCCTAGAAAGCCGCCGAATCCCATGACTGCATAGGCGACGTTGCCGGATTTCTTGTCGATCATCAGATGATCGATATGGCCGATCTCTGATCCGTCGGCCCCGTAGACGGCTGTTCCATTTACATCGGAAGAAGAAACGAGCGGGTTAGAAGATGTCGTCTGCATGATGTGTTCCTTTGTTCTGTGGATGTCTGCTCGGAAAACGCGAAATTGCGGATTGCGGTTCCCGAGGTGCTGACTGGCCTGCGTGTTTCAGCCGATGGCTGAATGGCACGGTCCAGTTTCTGCTCACGGAACAAAAGTGCGTGTGGAGGGGTTAACCTGTCAAAATCATTCACAACTCTCAAGGAGAGACACAATGGAATATGGACTTCTAGGCCTTATCATCCTGATCGCTGACATCTATGCGATCTATCAGGTTTTCACCTCCGGCGCCTCAACGATGGCAAAGGTTCTATGGATCCTCGGCATCCTGGTCTTCCCGGTTGTCGGCTTCATCGTCTGGCTGATCGCAGGTCCCCGCGGTAGCTCCGTCAGGGTCTAAGCCTCTTCAAATCGACAGAAAGGTCCGGCAAATTTTGCCGGACTTTTTTTATTGCGCACCGCACAGCCCTAACCAATATTTAACTTTCGTTAACCAAGATCACCGCTGGAGGCTCCATGCGGCTTGTTCGGGTAACGCTCATACTTTTAACGTTTCTGCTGGCAGCACCGGCGGTTGGCGGCCCGTGGATGCGCGAGAAGGGCACCGGCTTTTCAGCGACCTCCTCGTCAATCAGTTATTTCCTCGAAACCGCAAACACCACTTATCTTGAGTTCGGCCTACGGGACGACCTGACAATCGGCGCCGATGTTGGCTATTTCACCGACCGTTCCGGTACGCAATCCGGCCACGCTACTGCCTTCCTCAGACGTCCCCTTGGTCGCACAGACGGTTCGCATAAATGGGCGTATGAACTTGGACTCGGTGCTCGCTGGGTTGGCCCGACTGTCCTGCCCCATCTGAAAACGGGGCTAAGCTGGGGGCGCGGTATCAAGCTTCGGCAGAAAGACGGCTGGATGAATGTGGATGCGTCGGTGATGTGGGACCTTAGAGTCAGTCGCCAGCAAACCAAAGTCGACGCGACTCTTGGATTGAACTTCACCAAGCAATTCACCGGTATGGTACAGCTCAACCTCTCCTATGCAGATAACACAGCGACCGCAAAGCTCAGCCCGTCCGTCATCTTCCAACGCAAGAAGGGCAAGATACGGTTTCAGATCGGTGCCGAAGCAGATCTGACCGACGTGACCCGAAGCACCCTTAAGCTTGGGATCTGGCGTGCCTTCTAAAAATCCTCCGGCCACATACGTTCACGTGGCCGGAGGACTGCGATTTAACGGCTGTCCATCCGCACCGTAATGCCCACTGTTCCGCGTACCGCTGTCGGCCAGACCAGCCTTACCTGATCGTAGTTGGCCCCCTGCCGGCTGTCGGAGTAAGGCATGTCATATTGTCGCACATTGCTGTCGTTGCGGATGCCCCCACGCGCAATGACCGCATCGACACTTCGCGTTTCACCGCCAAACGGCAGCACCTCAGAGGCGTCAATCATCCAAGTCTCAGATGCCGTGCTTTGTGTAAAATCAATCAACGCGGGGTTCTCGACCGCATAGTTGATATTATGAAACGAATTGCCAGTCATCACCACATTCTTGCACCGGGACATATCAAGATCCGCAAAGGTCGTATCCACCCGGTCCGCGCGGTCAATCTGCCCGTTAATACTGCGGAACCTGTTGCCGGTGATGTTCACCCCGCTCAGGAAATGCCCTGCGCCATGTGGTTTCACAACAATATAGCTGAACCACGGCGCTACTTCGCCCGACAAAAAGATATTGTCAGTAATGCTGAGCGCGCTGAACGAAAACTCGCTGTTGAAAGCCGGCAAATGGTCCTGTTCGTTGGTCCATTCGATGAAACAGTTGTCGACATAGTTATTGGCAACAATCGAACTGGTATGCGTATTGGCAATGATCAACCCTGCCGAGCGGACGCCGTTGTTAACCGAATCCCCCTGAAAGAAATGATTGCCGGTGACGATGTTGTTGGCCCCCGCCAACAGCGCGAAATGCCGGAATTTAGTGGCCCGACAGTTGCGCAGTTTGATATCGTTGCCATTACAATTTAGCGCCACGGTCTTACGGTCCGGCACATCCAGCGCATCCTCGGCTGACAGGAACTGACAGTGGTCAACAAACATACCCTGGCAACCGGTGCCGATGGAGGTGATTCCACGGTCAGCCGGACGTGAGATAAAGCAGTCCCGCAGATGGAACGTTATTCCGGTGACTGCCAGATTAATACCGCTAGACCGGTCATTGCACTGAAACTCAATATCCGACATCACGAACTTGCTAAGCCCGCTGAACCCGCTGAAATCAATTATATATTTGAACCGCCGGAAGGTGAAGTTCTGGGTGCCTGCAGCATCATACAGCGGTGCGTTCAGGGTGATCTCCTGCGTGCTCACGTTCTTGGAGCGCACATAGATTTCACGCCCAACGCCTGCCCCTTCCACCAGCGCGCCCACGGGCACATTAGCAACGTTGCTCACATTGCTCAGTACCATCGGGTCACTGGTCGAATAGGTCGCCTGCGAAGTTGCAACTTCCGGGTCCCAAGCGGAAGAAATCGCCGCCTCCAGCTGACCGTTCCGGATCACACGCCGCGTCGCATAGGTGTCGCGATCCGGCACCGCCGACTGCATATCAAGCGGCGCGGTCACGTTCACTTTGCGCCCGCCCATATCCAGTGATTCATGGTCCGAGTTATTCAGAAGCGCCTGAAATGCCTTGAGAAATGCGATCTCTTCGTCCTCGAAAGCTTCGATATAATTCGGCAGATCAAAATTGCGTCGCAGCAACAACTGCGCTTCCGCAGGCATGGTTAGTTTGCCCTCGAACTTGATATCCGTGTCGATGGTGACGCTGCTTTGCAGCAGATAATTCCCCGCTGGCACGAAAACCGTGCGCCCGTCAGCCGCGTCATTCGCTGCCTCAAACGCCGCCGTGTCATCCGTCGTGCCGTCGCCCAGTGCGCCATAGTCGCGCACACTCACCAGCGACACCAAATCACGCAAAAATACCGAGGTCACATCCTCGATCTGGATGTCATCGACCCGCACGATCCCGCCATTCTGGCCGGTCAGATCCAGCCCGAAATGGCCGTAAACGGGATCGGTGCCCCAGACCATATCAACCCCGCCGACCGCACCAGTCGCCACAATCGCGCTGACCTCGACAACCTCGCCGTAGCTTTGCAGGCTCGTGGCGGGGCCAAATTCCGGCACACCGCCTACTTTGCTGCCATTGCCCGAGGCCGGATAGCCGGCTATCCGCACAGAAGGCAGGTTACCACTAATCGCCTTCACCTTGGCGCTCACCCGCAAATAGCAGCCCGGCAACATCTGGGTTTGCGCCATATATCTGAGCTTTTGCGTATTCTGCGTTTTGAGCAGTTCAAGCGCCCCGCCAAAATCCTGATCCGCGGCGACAAAAGCAGCATTCGCCGCATTCTCATAGGTATCCGATCCGGCCGTGCCATCCCCGCTCGACCAGACATCAAGCCCTGCTGCAAACGTCGTGGGGTTCAGTACCAAACCGTCGGTAATCGCCTTATTCATCGCAAAATCCCTTTTCTGCGGGTCGCGCGCGCCTAATGGCTGGCCGCAAACCGCTTGATTGCCCTCAAACCCCGGCAAGACCGGCGCGAAGACAGGGAAGTATCAACAAACCCTTAATGGAGGTTGAGCCGAGCGTACGTTGCTTCGGCAACAGGAGGGGTCCGAAGCAACATGTGGATCGCGGTCAGCTCACGCCGTAGCACCGGGCGCATCCAGCAACTGTACGGAGGCAATTCGCCAGCCAGCCTCGGTCTCGACCATTTGATAGAGCAACAAGTGGGTGAAGCCTTTTGCATCGGTGACCTGCACCCGCTGAAAAATTGACCCGCCGATTTCTTTCAATTCTAGATACCGCACTTCACCGGGGCGCCAGACCATCGGATAGCCCGTCGTCACCATGCGTTTGAAATTCTCGGGGCTTTGAAACAGCTGCTGCAAGCTTGGGGTCGCAAAATCAAAAGCACGCTCGAAATCGTCGGCCTTGAAGGCTTCGAACTGGCTGTTGATCGTGCTCTCGATCTCGGTCTGCTGCGCTGCCACAGCAAAGCTCAACAGGGCGGAAAGGACCAGCCCTCCGAGCACCGTCATAATCGCTTTCAGCATCCGACCTCTCCCCTATCTGGCACTGACATATAGCAAGTCACGCGCCGGATAGGGGCAAAGTTTCAAATAGCCACCAAATCGCCTGCAAGTGCGGCGTCAATCAGGGCCACGGTTTCATCAACGCCATAAAGCGCAATGAAGCCCCCAAATCGCGGGCCTTGGCTCGCACCCAGCAGCACCTCATAAAGCGCTGTGAACCAGTTGCGCAGCGGGTCAAACCGCTCCTTGCCCACGGCAAAGACCATGGTTTGCAGGGCTTCGGCGTCCAAGCCACCCTCCCAGACCTTCAAGTTGTCGCGCAATTCGGCCAAAGCCTCGCGCTCCAACTCGCTCGGTGCGCGGAACACTTTCTCGGGCTTCACGAAGTCGTTGTAATAGCGCACCGCATGTTCGGCAGCGGAATCCATGCCTGGATTGCTTTCTGGCGTAGCGTCAGGCGCATAGCGCTGGATAAAGCCCCAAAGCTGAGATTTCTCTTCAGCACTCGACACAGACGCGAGGTTCAGCAGCATCGAATATGGCACCACCATATCGGATTTGGGCACGTCGCCGCCGTGGATGTGCCATACAGGGTTGTTCAAGCGTTGCGCCGCATCCTGCGTCTCATAGGCACGCAGCTGTTGATGATATTCGTCGACAGCCTTCGGGATAACGTCAAAGTACATCCGCTTCGCCGTCTTCGGCTTTTGGTACATGAAGTATGACAGCGATTCCGCGCTGGCATAGGTCAGCCATTCATCTATCGTCAGCCCGTTGCCCGACGATTTGGAGATTTTGTGGCCATCTTGATCTAGAAAAAGCTCATAGGTGAAATGTTCGGGTGCTTTCTCACCTAGAATCCGGCAAATGCTGTCATAAATCGGCGTATTGGTGGAATGATCCTTACCATACATCTCAAAGTCGACACCCAAGGCGGCCCAACGCGCACCGAAGTCCGGCTTCCACTGTAGCTTAACGTTCCCGCCGGTCACCGGGAGAGTCATTTCCTCGCCCTCTTCGGTGTCAAAAGTGATTGTACCTTCCTTGGCGTTCACTTCCTTCATCGGCACATAGAGCACGCGCCCCGTTTCAGGGTGGATCGGCAGGAAGATCGAATAAGTCTGCCGCCGCTCTTCACGCAGAGATTTCAGCATCACTGCCATGATTTCATCGTACTTTTCACAAGCCCGCAGCAGGATTTTGTCAAACTGGCCGGAGCCGTAAAACTCGGTGGCCGAATAAAATTCATACTCGAACCCGAAAGTATCCAAAAACCGCCGCAGCATCGCGTTGTTATGCGCGCCAAAGCTGTCGTGCGTGCCAAACGGATCCGGCACCGAGGTCAAAGGCCGCTGCAAATGCTCGGCTAGCGCCTCTGGGTTGGGCACATTGCCCGGCACCTTGCGCATGCCATCCAGATCGTCAGAGAAGCATATCAACCGTGTCGGGATATCGCTGATCAACTGAAATGCCCGGCGGATCATCGTGGTCCGCGCCACCTCGCCAAAGGTCCCGATATGCGGCAGACCTGACGGGCCATAGCCAGTCTCGAACAGCACAAAGCCCTTTTCCGGCGGCGATTTCTCGAACCGTTTGAGCACCCGACGCGCCTCTTCAAAAGGCCATGCCTTGCTGGTCATTGCCGCGTCGCGCATCTCTGACATTGCTCTATCCATCACATAAATCTGTCCGCCCAATGCGCACAGGTCTGGGCGTACCTATTGCGTCCCTGCTAGGGCGTCAATATTCTGCACTCCAACGCATACCTGCAAAGGACACCCGATGTCTCAAAACGACCCCCACTCTCTCAGCGCCCAAGATTGCCTTGTTGCCCTGATGATTGCCGTGTCCGCTTCCGATGAAAACATCCGTACGACCGAGTTGATCAAGATCCAGTCAGCCGTGAACACGCTGCCGGTTTTCGGTGACTATGACGAAGACCGTCTGAGCGTCATGAGCGAGACTGTATTTGATCTTTTCGAACAGGAAGACGGGCTTGATGCCCTCTTTGGCCTGATCCGCGAAAGCCTGCCTGAACGCCTCTATGAGACAGCTTATGCACTTGCTTGCGACGTCGCCGCGGCGGATGGCAAACTCGACGAAGCCGAACTGCGGTTGCTCGAAGAAATCCGCTACGAGCTTGATCTCGACCGCCTGCACGCTGCAGCGATCGAGCGCGGCGCGCGCGCGCGTCACTTGACCTAGTTTAAAAACAGCGACGGAGCGGGGCACTTTGCCCCGCCGCCAAAGCTCAGGCGCTATAAATCGCGCCCCAACGTTCCAGCAATCCCTGCTGCGCCCGTTTGGCCCGCCCGTTCCACGCCCGAGCGCCCGGAGGGCCTTCACGTTCCTCGCGCGAAATCGTCGCGCGAATTTTCGGGTCTGCCGCCAAAATCGCAAAGGCCAACACCGTGCCGTCCAAGGCCGTCACATAGCCCGCCAGCCCCGAAACGAAATTCAACGTTCCTGTCTTCGCATCCACGCGGATCGGGTGATTGTTCACCGGCCGCCCCTTGGAATCGCGCAGCACAAACTGCTTGAGGATCGGGCGCAGGTCACTGTCGCGCATTTTGACCATCGCCGTCGCCATATCAAGCGTCGTCATCCGGCTGTCGTCGCCTAACCCCGAATGGTCGACCAGCTGCGGTGTCTGCATACCCAGTTCCGCGATCGCCCAGCGGTTCATTTCTTCCGCCGAGGCCCGCAAGCTGTCGACCATCCCGACACGCTTGACCGTCGCCGACATGCCGATCATCTCGGCAGTCAGGTTGGTGGAATAGGTTAACATATCCTTGAGCATCGTGCGCAGCACATCGCTGGTCTGTGTCACGATCACCTCGCCCTGCGACAAGGTGTCGACCACATCGGGCTTTTGCAGCCGGATGCCATGCGATCCCGCTAATGTCACAAAGATGTCGCCCGCATAAAGCCCCGGCTTGCGCACAGGCAACCAGCGCGCCCCGCCACTGCCCAAAGCGGCCTTTGCGACGGTCCACTCATCCCTGCCCGCGCGGCTTTCATAAGTATAAACTGGCGTCGATCTGTCACGCACCTGCATGGCGGCCATCGCGACGGCAGGGCGGAACCGGTCGGACCGACCCTCCATCGTTACATCATAGCCGTCTGCACCGCGCTTCCATTCAAAATGCACACGATTGTAGTTCAGAGCGATCCCCGAAACCCCGGGGTTATAGCCGACATGATCAGGCTGCTCGGGGTCGATGCTCGGCTGCACGGGCAAGGCCGCTTCGAATACCTTAAAGCCGCCTTTGACACTGCGCACGCCAGCCGCTTTCAGCTTAGCCGCCATATCACCCAACGTGTCGGTATCCAGCGTCGGATCGCCGCCGCCGATCAACACCAGATCACCCTGCACCACACCGTCAACGATGCCGCCCGTCACGCTCAACCGTGTTTCAAAGCGGTGGTCTGCGCCCAAGGTGCCCAAGGCATAAAGTGCAGTGATTGCCTTGGCCGTGCTCGCGGGTGGCGTGCCGACTGTCTCATTCTCGCATTCCAGCCACTCGCCGGTATCAGCGCGGGCCACTGCGTAGGAAACCCGTCCCGTCAAATCCTGCTTGCGGATGATGTCGGCGGCTTCGGGAATGTTGAGCTTGTGCAGGTCGTCGCCGCGCGCCACCGGTCGTAGCGAAGCTGCCGGCGGCTCGGCAGCAACCCCGCGGCCTGTCAGGGCAAAGCCCGCCGCCGTCCCCAGAAAGAACCGTCTTGAGATGTGTTTAGAGATAATGCGTTCCATAAATCGGAGTTAAACCTCAGCGCGCTAAAGTCCACAACCATCTGCTAATCTGTTTAATCGGCTTTGGCGGAATTTCACCGCTCGTGTGGTTTCATGCCTCTGGCTTGCTGCGCCACTGCCCCGCCGCACGGATCGCGGAAGAAGAGATATCCAGCATCGGCACATTCACAAAGCACCATGCCGGCGCAGCCGCATGGGAGAGTAGCTGGCTGTAGCGCCCCGGAATCCGGTACGGCGCATAAACCGTCGCGGCGCGGCTCATCCGGGCCGAGATACGCTGGCCCGGCCGGGCCAATACGCCCATCGCCACGGTTTGGATGATGTTTTCCCAATCCTGCCAGCGGTGCAACTGCGCCAGATTATCGGCCCCCATCAGCCAGACAAATCGCACCTGCGGATACATTGCGCCCAGCTTGGCAAGCGTCTGCGCCGTATACCGTGTGCCCAGATGCACCTCAATGTCGGTGACCTCGACTCGCGGATGCTGCATCACTTCACGCGCTTTTGCCATCCGCTTGGCCAGCGGCTCCGGCCCCTGCTCTTTTAGCGGGTTGCCCGGCGACACCAGCCACCACACACGGTCCAGCCCGAACCGCTTAAGCGCCTCTCGGGTGATATGGGCGTGGCCCGCATGTGCAGGATCAAACGACCCGCCCAACAACCCCACGACCTGACCGGGCGCCGCGTATGGAAACTTATAGCGCATGCAAAACGGCCCCCGATTTCTCAGGGGCCGAAAAAAGAGCCATTACCGGCCTTTGTCAATCGCTTGCGTCAGACGTGCTTTTTAATCTCGCCTGATTTCAGGCGGGCAAAATAGCTGTTCATCTCGCGTTTCACGATCGGCATTAGCAGATACAACGCCGTGATGTTCACCACGGCCATGGCAAAGATCATCGCATCAGAGAAGTCGATGACCGCGCCCAGTTGCGCCGCCGCCCCCACAACGATGAAGAAGCAGAAGATCAACTTGAAGATCAGCTCCTTGGTTTTGCCTTCGCCAAACAGATAAGTCCAAGCCTTCAGCCCGTAGTAGGACCAGCTGATCATGGTGGAGAAAGCAAACAGAACCACCGCCACGGCCAACACATAGGGGAACCAGCTAAATCCGGTGGCAAATGCCGCCGAGGTCAGGCCGACACCGCTTGAACCGTCAATGGTCTGGATCGCTGTGCCCGCTTCGTTCAGCACAAAACGGCCCGTGTCTGGGTCCATCACCAGTACGCCGGAAATGGTGATCACCAAGGCTGTCATCGTACAGATCACGACCGTGTCGATGAACGGCTCCAGCAACGAAACCACGCCTTCGGTAATCGGCTCGTTGGTCCGCACCGCCGAGTGGGCAATCGCCGCAGAGCCAACGCCAGCTTCGTTGGAGAACGCCGCCCGCTTGAAGCCCTGAATCAACGCGCCGACAAGACCGCCAGCCACACCGAGACCGGTAAAGGCACCCTGAAAGATCTGGCCGAATGCCCAACCGATCTGATCGAAGTTCATCAGCAGAATGACCAAAGCCACCCCGACATAAAGAACCCCCATAAACGGCACGACCTTTTCAGTGACCTGCGCGATCGACTTGATCCCGCCGACAATCACCGCAAACACCACTGCAGCAAAGATGACGCCGGTGATCACGCCAGAGAAGTCGCCCAGAATGCCGGAGATTTGCGCATGGGCCTGATTGGCCTGAAACATATTACCGCCACCCAGTGCGCCACCGATGGTGAAGATCGCAAAGATCACCGCCAACACGCGGCCACCGGGCAGACCACGCTCCTTGAAACCCTTGGTCATATAATAGAACGGACCACCCGAAACGGATCCATCGGGGTATTCGTTGCGATACTTGACGCCCAAGGTACACTCGGTGAACTTTGATGCCATGCCCAGAAGGCCCGCTAGGATCATCCAGAACGTCGCCCCCGGACCACCGATACCCACGGCCACCGCCACACCCGCGATGTTGCCAAGCCCGACAGTCCCCGACAGCGCTGTGGTCAAAGCCTGAAAATGGCTCACTTCGCCCGCATCATCGGGATCGGAATAGTCGCCCCTTACAAGCTCAATCGCATGGCCAAAGGCGCGAAACTGGATGAAGCCGAAGTAGATGGTAAAGACCGACGCGGCGACAACGAGCCACAGAACGATCCATGGAAATGCCGTGCCCGGCAAGGGCGCGAAGATCAGGTTGACGAACCAACCTGTCGATCCGGCAAAGATGTCATTGACGCGCTGGTCGATACCGACCGCCTCCTGCGCCACTGCAAAATTCGGGATGCTTGCGCAAGCAGCGGCAAATCCCGTTTTGACGAAAGTATTCATTGTGCTCACCTCAAATCAGGGAATGATTGTCACAGGAACGCTGGACACGGCGACCAAACGGCCGGTTACGCCGCCAAACAGCCGGTCCTTCAGCCCGCGCGCGCCTACCCGCCCGACGACGATCTGCATCGCACCGCGCTTTTTGGCGACCGAGTTCAGGATGTCCGCCGCATCGCCATGCTTGACCACGCCTTCGACCTCCGCGCCGCTGCCTTGTGTTTCTTTGACGGCTGGGTCCAGAACCCGTTCGCGGGCCAATGCCAGCTCTTCCTCGCGGCGTTTGTGACGCTGCTCGTTTTCCTCAGGTGTTTGAAACGAGAACGGCGACCATTCGATCACATAGCAGATTACAATTGCGCAATCTCCGATCTGTCGTGCCTGCGTCTTGGCGAATTCCAGCGCCCGCGCGCCCGCCTCCGACCCGTCCAACCCCACAACTATAGTGTTTTTTGACATGTGTTGTTCCCTGTTGCTTTACGCCCCCGCGCCATCCCAAACGATGTGCGCATCAGGGCGCCCTTAAGTCCCGACGCGCAGGCCTACAAGACGTCTGCGGTGTCAGATGAACTCATGGTAACAAGGTTGTGAGCGACAAGTCGCCTGTTTTTTATGCAAAATTATTATTTCTTGGTCCGCACCGCTCAACTGGAAGGATAGTTACCGGTCAAATTGCGTGTGTGAAATATTATTTCGTGGGACCTACCGAACCTGCCGAAACGTGTGTGATGCCTACGGCGCATGACACCCTACCACCCGATTATCCGGACATATCCGGCGCCCGACAAATCACATGTTTTCGAATGCGATCAAGTTCGGCCATCTGTGCAGATTCACGCCGCCACCACGCTGCGTACAGGTCCACGTTGATCTTGTCCCCTCACCACGATAATGCAGTGCGCAAATCCCTTTTGACCAGACAGGAAACCGCCAAATGGCCGCCTATCAGTTCGTCTATCACATGTCCGGCGTCTCCAAGACCTATCCGGCCGGCAAGAAGACCTTTGAAAACATCCACCTGAACTTCCTGCCCGGTGTCAAAATCGGCGTGGTCGGCGTCAATGGTTCAGGGAAGTCCACCCTGCTCAAGATCATGGCGGGCATTGATAAGGACTTCACGGGCGAGGCATGGGCCGCGGAGGGCGCGAAAGTCGGCTATCTGCCGCAGGAGCCCAAGCTCGACCCAACCAAATCCGTGCGTGAAAACGTGATGGACGGCGTTGCCGCAAAAAAGGCGATCCTTGATCGCTATAACGAGCTGGCAATGAACTATTCCGATGAGACCGCCGACGAAATGTCCAACTTGCAAGACGTCATCGACGCGCAGGACCTCTGGGACCTCGACAGCCAGATTGACGTCAGCATGGAGGCCCTGCGCTGCCCGCCCGATGATGCCGATGTGGCTTCGCTCTCGGGCGGTGAAGCCCGCCGCGTTGCCCTGTGCAAACTGCTGCTCGAAGCGCCAGACATGCTGCTGCTTGATGAACCGACCAACCACCTCGATGCCGAAACCATCGCTTGGCTGCAGCAGCATCTGATCGCTTACAAAGGCACGATCCTGATCGTCACCCACGACCGCTACTTCCTTGATTCCATCACCAGCTGGATTTTGGAACTCGACCGTGGTCGCGGCATCCCCAATGAGGGCAACTACTCCGACTGGCTGGAGCAGAAGGCAAAGCGTCTCAAGCAGGAAGCCCGCGAAGACAAATCCAAGCAAAACACGCTGGAGCGCGAACTTGAGTGGATGCGTCAGGGTGCCAAGGCCCGTCAGGCTAAATCCAAGGCGCGGATCAAGTCCTATAACGAGCTGGCCGAAACCTCGGAGCGCGAAAAGCTGGCGAATGCGCAGATCGTCATTCCCAACGGCCCGCGTCTGGGCAACAGAGTAATCGAAGTTACCGGCCTCAAGAAACACATGGGCGACAAGCAGTTGATCGACGGCTTGGACTTCTCGCTGCCGCCCGGTGGCATTGTCGGTGTGATCGGCCCGAACGGTGCGGGTAAATCCACTCTGTTCAAGATGCTGACAGGTCAGGAAAAGCCCGACGAAGGCACCATCGAATACGGCGACACAGTTGATCTCAGCTATGTCGACCAGTCGCGCGATGATTTGTCACCTGATGACAACGTCTGGCAGGCGATTACCGGCGGCGCCGAGATCATCCAGCTTGGCGATGCCGAGGTGAACTCCCGCGCTTATTGTTCGTCGTTCAACTTCAAAGGCAGCGACCAGCAAAAGAAGGTCGGCCTGCTGTCTGGCGGTGAGCGTAACCGTGTGCACATGGCGCGGCTGCTCAAAGACGGCGGCAACGTGCTGCTGCTCGATGAACCGACCAACGACCTTGACGTTGAAACCCTGCGCGCCCTCGAAGATGCGCTGGTGGATTTCGCGGGCTGCGCGGTTGTTATCTCGCACGACCGCTTCTTCCTCGACCGGATTTGCACTCACATGCTCGCCTTTGAAGGCGAAGCGCATGTGGAATGGTTCGAGGGCGGCTTTACCGACTACGAAGAAGACAAGAAACGCCGTCTAGGTGCAGATGCGCTTGAGCCCAAACGCCTCAAGCACAAGAAGTTCGTGCGCTAAGCCGACTGCATGCACCAGTCTTACAACGCAAAACGGGGGCCCTCATGGCCCCCGTTTTTATGCGTACTGCGCTAAATTATTGGCCGATAATCTCGCCCAACCGATCAAACAAGACATCGGCCTGAGATTTCCCAAGCGTTAATTCCTTGGATGGCGGCACCGAGTTGTCGCGCAAATGGTTGCTGGCCGAGAGGCCGGACCACAATCGTTGATCCGACAGCGTGCCCATCACCAGTTGCGGTGGCATTGGTCGGGCGCTGGCCGCAACATCCCAATCATTCGACAGGCGGGCGTTCATCTTCATCAGGGCATTCTCGCGGTCAAAGCGTTTGCGCCCGATCACCGCACCGACAAACCGACCGTGGCCGCTATAGGCCACCATCGTGTTGAGACCTTCCATCGCCGCACATGCGGCACGGCCGACCTCCATCAGGTGATACCGGAACTGTGGTCCGGTCAGATCACGGTGAATGCCCCGGATGCCGGAAATATCAATATTGAACAGTGTCATCGAATAGCAGCCAGCGGGCATCCGCAGCAGCATGTTCTCCAACTCGGGCGGCGTCATCACGCCCGACCCTTCCAGATCGACGTCCTCTTCCAGCCGCAGCTTCATCTTCTCCGTCAACTCTTCAAGCGTATGCCGGATCTCGCGCTCGCGGTGCAGACTGTCATTGAGCATGCTGGCACTATTGATACGCGCGCCCAGTTCGATCCCGTCCAGCGGCTTGTTAATATAATCGGTGGCACCGGCATAAAACGCCCGCTCCATCAAATTGGCTTCGCGGCTGGCAGTGATCATCAAGATCGGGGTCGTCCGGTAGCGGCTGCTTTGACGCAGCATGTCGCACAGCTCGATCCCGTCTACGCCGGGCAACATGATATCCAGCAGGAAACAATCGAACGGCAGCGTCTCTTCTTCCATGAGCTGCAATGCGTCTTCGGCAGTCTCGCAACAAGTAAGGTCATAACCTCCTTGCTTTGTGAGGCACTCTCTTAGAAGATCGAGGATAAGCAGATCATCGTCCACGGCCATGATACGCACTGGCAAGTCCTTTCTGAAACACTGGGTAACGCCGGAAACACGCCGGCTAAAACATCTAGTCCCCAGAAACACCTCCAGAACGGGCAGTATTACGCCCAGATTGCGTCAATTTTTAGAAAATTGGCTTTAAACGCGTATCAGAGGGCAATTTTTCGAGCTGGCAACATTTTGCCAGCCAAATTGCCTTGGATATGGGTGTCCCCATACCCCCTTGAACGAATCTCTCATCGGTGCCATATGTCAGTTCGCATACGTTATTCTATTTCGACCCACTGTCTCCCTAATACGGCGCTCAGTTCGATCCAGACCGACAAAGCCGGGCCATCGCACCTACGCGGATGGCATTTAGATGGAGACTACGGATATGGCCACTGGCACCGTAAAATGGTTCAACACAACAAAAGGCTTCGGCTTTATCGCACCCGATGGCGGCAGCAAGGACGTTTTCGTTCACATCTCTGCTGTTGAGCGCGCTGGCCTTACAGGTCTTGCCGACAACCAGAAAGTGACTTTTGACATCGAAGCAGGCCGTGACGGCCGTGAGAGCGCGACAAACATCGCCCTTTCATAAGCTTTGAGGGCTTCGGCCCGATACGCTAAATGAGCCGACCGTTGTGCAACAACGGTCGGCTTTTTCTTGTGTACGGGGTTGCCAAAACGCCCCTGCAGGGGAAAATACCCCATCTGCAAATCTATTTGATGGAGCATCTGATGCACCGCCGTACATTTTTAACCACGGCTCTGGCCGCCACTGCCCTGCCGCAACTGACTTCCGCGCGTACCGCCGCATTTGATGCGACCCCGCAGGAGGTTCTGGTCAAAAGCCAATACCAGCCCGGCCAGTTGCTGGTTCTGCCGCGCAGCCACTACCTTTATTTCGTGACGGCACCGGGCAAAGCGCTGCGCTACGGCGTTGGCGTCGGCAAAGCAGGCCTGGAGTTTACCGGCACCGCGACCATCAGCGTCAAGAAAGAGTGGCCGACATGGCGTCCGACCAACGAGATGATTGAGCGTGAGCCACAGAATTACCAACGTTTCATCGGCAATACCGAAGCTCAACCCGGTGGCCCGAACAATCCGCTGGGTGCCCGCGCACTCTATCTGTTCCAGAACGGCCGCGACACTTACTTCCGCATTCACGGCACCACCCAACCTAACACCATCGGGCGGTCAGTCTCCAACGGCTGTATCCGGATGCTGAACGAGCACGTGATTGATCTTTATAACCGCGTACCAATCGGCACGACTGTCACGGTTCTTTAACTTCCCCACCTCACGTAAAAGGGCCGGTGCATGCACCGGCCCTTTGCTATTTTTCGGGGGCAAACCAACCGGTCGACCCGCATTTTCCTTGCGTTTAGTTCAACGCTTTGTCGGTGATCGCATGGGTCCATGCTCCTTCGGGCGCTTTTGAAATCACCGGATCGGAGCCGCCAGACAACAGCGATTCCACGGTGCGCTCATAGTCGGCCTCGTCCAACGCGCCGTTCGATCCGGCTGTCAGTTTCGCGATCTCGCCCATCATCCGCTTTTGATGCTCTTCTGTCTGGGCACCGGACGCATCGTTCTCCAACACGATGTCAGCAGCTTCGTCAGGGTTGGACTCGGCATACTTCCAGCCCTTCATCGAGGCGCGCACGAAACGCACCATTTTGTCTTCGAACGCGGGATCGCTTAACTTGTCTTCGAGCACGTAAAGCCCGTCTTCCAACGTCGCGACGCCCTGATCTTCGTATTTGAAGACCTGCAAGTCCTCCGGTGTCAGCCCCGCATCAATGACCTGCCAGTACTCGTTATAGGTCATGGTCGACACGCAGGCCGCTTGATTTTGCAAAAGCGGATCCACGTTGAAGCCCTGCTTCAGCACAGTCACGCCATCCTCGCCGCCCTCGGTCCCGAGACCCAGCTTGTTCATCCAGCTCAGGAACGGGAATTCGTTGCCACCGAACCATACGCCCAAGGTTTTGCCCTTGAAGTCGTCGGTGGATTCGACCCCTGCATCCTTGCGGCAGGTCAGCATCATGCCAGACGACTTGAACGGCTGCGCGATGTTTACCATCGCCAGACCTTTTTCGCGCGCCGACAGCGCCGACGGCATCCAGTCCACGGTCACATCCGCGCCGCCGCCCGCCAAAACCTGCGTTGGTGCCACATCAGGGCCGCCCGGTTTGATGGTGACATTCAGCCCTTCTTCTTCATAGAAGCCTTTATCTTGCGCCACGTAGTATCCGGCGAACTGTGCCTGCGTGACCCACTTTAGCTGAAGTGTTACATCGTCAGCCGCAGCGGCCAACGACCCCCACATGCCCAGTGCAGCCGTGGCGGCGAGTGTGGTGATATTTTTCATTATATTTTCTCCCTCTTGGTTGGTTGTCGTGTTTTTATTTGCGCTGGCTTGGATGCCAGAATGTGACTGTCCGTTCGACCATGGCCATCAGCCCATAGAAGGCCGACCCCGCGATTGCAGCAACAACAATCTCGGCCCAGACCAGATCAAGCGCAAGCTGTCCAATCGACGTCGAGATGCGAAACCCCATGCCCCGCACCGGAGAGCCGAAAAATTCAGCAACAATCGCCCCGATCAGGGCAAGCGTTGTACCGATCTTTAATCCGTTGAAAATAAACGGCATCGCCGCAGGCAGGCGCAGTTTGGCCAGCGTGCGCCAGTACCCTGCTCCATAGGTGCGCATCAAATCGCGTTGCATACTATCGCTGGCTTGCAGGCCTTGCACGGTGTTCACCAGCATCGGGAAGAATACCATCACCACGACCACCGCCGCCTTTGATTGCCAGTCAAACCCGAACCACATCACCAGAATCGGTGCCATGCCAATCACCGGCAAGGCCGCGACAAAGTTCCCGACCGGCAATAGACCGCGTTGCAAAAACGGAAACCGATCCACCGCGATAGCGATCAAAAACGCCGCACCACAGCCGATGATATAACCCGACAGTGCGCCTTTAAATACGGTCTGCACGAAATCGACCCAAAGGATCTCGGTCGAGGTCACAAACCGCGCGGCAATCACCGTCGGCGCTGGCAATAACACCTGATTGATCTCAAAGCCGCGCACCACGCCTTCCCAAACCGCAATCAAGGTGATCCCGAAAACGATCGGTGCCGCGAGGGACGCCCACCGCGACGGTGGCCTGCGCGACAGCCAAACGTTGAAGCTATACCCCGCAATCCACGCCGCAACAGCAAATACCAACCACGCCATTATGACATCCCCATACGTTTGAGGGTCACGCGCTGCACAATACCGATGATCCCGACCAGCGCCGCCGCCAAGGCAGCCGCCACCAAGAGTGCCGACCAGATTTGAATGGTTTGCCCGTAGTAGCTCCCCGCCAACAACCGTGCGCCCAAGCCCGCCACCGCCCCTGTCGGCAATTCGCCAACAATCGCCCCGACCAGCGATGCCGCCATGCCGATCTTGAGCGAGGTAAACAGATAGGGCATCGAAGCCGGCAGCCGCAGTTTCCAGAACGATTGCGCCGCGCTGGCATGCCAGGTTCGCATCTGGTCTAGCTGCATTGCATCAGGGCTGCGCAGCCCTTTGACCATGCCCACCACCACCGGAAAGAAAGATAGGTACATGCTGATCATCGCTTTGGGCAGCAGACCGGAAACCCCGACCGCGTTCAAAACGACGATAATCATTGGCGCAATCGCCAAAATCGGAATGGTTTGGCTGGCAATAACCCAAGGCATTACCGACATGTCCATCACCCGGTTGTAAACAATCCCGATGGCCAGCAGTACGCCCAGCCCCGTGCCCAGTACAAATCCCAGCAAGGTCGCGCTCAGCGTTACCCAAGCGTGATACACCAGCGACCGTTTCGAGGTGATGTTCTTCTCCACAGTGGTCTGCCAGATTTCCGTCGCCACTTGGTGCGGTGCAGGCAACTTGGGTTTATCTTGTGACCATGTATCGGCGATCAGCGTCTGCGTCGTTAAAACCTCGCCCGAACGTGTCGCGCGGTCGTGCGCCCACGGCGCGTTCAGCCAGACCGCAGCCGCATACCATAACACCACAAGGAAGGTTAAAACCGTCAAAACCGGCACAAAAGACTGCCTCATACTGCCCCCATGCCGCCCGTTGCCCCCGCTTGCAGATCACACATCGGCGTGCCCCGCCCGCAGCCCTTCGCGCACACGGTGCGCCACCTCCAGAAACTCCGGCGTCTCGCGTATTTCCAAGGGGCGATCATGCGGCAGCGGGCTATCGATCACATCGGTGATCCGCCCAGGCCGCGGGCTCATCACCACGATCTTGGTCGATAGATACACCGCCTCGGGGATCGAATGGGTCACAAATGCAACCGTCTTGCGCGTCCGTGCCCACAGCTTGAGCAACTGCTCGTTCAGATGGTCGCGCACGATCTCGTCCAAGGCTCCAAACGGCTCATCCATGAGCAAAATGTCGGCATCAAACGACAACGCTCGCGCAATCGAGGCCCGCTGCTGCATCCCGCCCGACAATTGCCAAGGGAATTTCTTTTCGAAACCCGCAAGCTCGACCAGTTCCAGCACCCGCGCCACCCGCTCGGCCTGCTCTGCCTTCGAGATGCCCATGATCTCAAGCGGTAGCCGGATATTGCCGCCAATCGTGCGCCAAGGATAAAGCCCCGCCGCCTGAAAAACATAGCCATAGGCCCGCGACCGCCGCGCCTCCTGCGGGCTGACGCCATTGACCGTCACCGTCCCGCCAGTTGGCTGCTCCAGATCGGCCATCACCCTCAAAAACGTGGTCTTGCCACAGCCCGAGGGCCCGATAAAGCTGACAAACTCGCCTTTGTTGATATCTAGATTGACGTCCTTCAACGCATGGATCGGGCCGTCGTTGGTCTGAAACGTCAGATCAAGGTTGCGCGCCGAAATAACAGCCTCTGTTGCGGCATCGCGGCCGCCAATTGGCGTCGCGCCATCCGTCTTTGATGCCATCACGTCTGCGGAGTTCCCAAATGCCACGCGTTTAAATCCCCGCCGGAATGTTAAGCGGATCGCGTTTGATCATCTTCGGACTGTTAAGCTCTTTCCATTTCGACAGCGCCACATTGGCACTGGGAAAGGCAGGCCGCGGAATAAATCTGCCACGCCCTGGATTGGGCTGGCTGTTCTGCCCCCAAGCCCAGATTACCTCGCCCCGGTTCAACGTATAACGCGCCTGTGCCTTTACCTCAAAACCTTCGAACACGTTGTAATCCAATACGGAATGATGGTTCGCCGTGCTTATCGTCTTGGAGATCTTCGGATCCCAAACCACGATATCCGCATCCGCTCCCTCAACAATCGCGCCCTTGCGCGGATAGATATTGAGGATTTTGGCCACATTGGTGCTGGTCGCCGCGACAAACTCATTTGGCGTTAACCGCCCCGTCTCGACCCCTTCGGTCCAAAGCACAGCCAGACGTTCCTCCAGCCCGTTCGAGCCGTTGGGGATGATCCGGAAATCGTTGCGACCAGCGCGTTTTTGCGCGGTGCTGAACGCCGCATGATCGGTCGCCACCACCTGCAACGAGCCTGACTGCAAGCCCGCCCAGAGACTGTCCTGATGATCCTTCGAGCGGAACGGCGGCGACATAACCCGCCGCGCGGCATGGTCCCAATCGGTGTTGAAATACTCGCTCTCGTCCAGCGTCAGGAACTGGATCAGCGGCTCGCCATAAACCCGCATACCCTTCTGGCGTGCGCGCCGGATGGCCTCGTGAGTCTGCTCGCAAGACACATGGACAATGTACAAAGGCACACCCGCCGTATCGGCGATGGTGATTGCACGGTTCGCGGCCTCACCCTCCAACTCTGGCGGGCGCGAATAGGCATGGCCCTCCGGCCCGGTGATGCCTTGATCAAAATACTTCTGCTGCAACTCGGCAACCAGATCACCGTTCTCCGCATGCACCATCGGCAAGGCACCCAACTCGGCACAGCGCTTGAACGAGGCGAACATCTCGTCATCCTCAATCATCAAGGCCCCCTTATAGGCCATGAAGTGTTTGAAGGAGTTCACGCCCATATCAACGGCGTCTTTCATCTCGTTGAAAACGTTCTCGTTCCAACCGGTGATCGCCATGTGGTAGCCGACGTCAGAACAGATTTGCGGCGCTGACTTGCGATGCCACTCGTTGATCGCATTCTTGATCGATCCATCCGCCCCGGGCAGGCAAAAATCGACGATCATCGTCGTCCCGCCCGCCGCAGCAGCCCAAGTCCCGCTCTCGAAGGTCTCTGCCGCCGTAGTCCCCATAAAGGGCATTTCCAGATGCGTATGTGGGTCAATCCCGCCGGGGATGACGTAAGCGCCCTCGGCATCGATGTATTCGTCGCCGGTCAGGTTCTCGCCGATCCGCGCGATGGTCTCGCCCTCGATCAGCACATCCGCTTTCCACGTCCGGTCCGCCGTACAAACCGTTCCGCCCTTGATCACCTTGCTCATCAGATCACTCCCCTCATCTTCTCTTTTTGGCCCCAAATCTCCCGGGGTCCGGGGCAACGCCCCGAAATCTTAACTCTTACAACAACCGCGTTCACACCGACCCGTAACACCCCAAGGCAGGCCCGTGCACGCCAATATCCAACGGCCCGAAATCACTCTCCACACAGAGCGAGAAATATCCCGCAGTCGGCAAGTACACCACACGGTAGGTACCATCCCCACGGCTGACCGACCAACACCGCTGGGTCATTGCGCCGGAAAAGTTCACCGTCACCTCACGCGGCGGCCTGCGGCTGGCGATAAAATCCCGCGCTGTCCTGCGGGTCACCCTGTCCGTACTCGCAAGCGCCTCTGCCACTTCGGCGTCAATCATCGCGTCAATGCGCTCGGGCACAGATAACGCAGGTGCGATCATCTCGCGCCCACAGATATCATGCGCGGCGCGAACATCACCCCACAACCTGTGCGGTTTCGACCACCGCATGCATCAGCACATCTGCCCCCGCCTGCGCCCATTCGCGGGAAATCTCCTCGGCTTCATTGTGGCTCAACCCACCCACACAGGGGCACATGATCATCGCCGTTGGCGCCACACGGTTGATCCAGCAGGCATCATGCCCCGCGCCAGAGATCAGGTCCATGTGCGAATACCCCAGACGTTCTGCGGCTGACCGCACCGCCGCCACACAGCTCTCGTCAAAGGCCACCGGATCAAACCCGCCGACCTTCTCAAAGGCCACTTCCAAGCCCATCTCGTCGGCAATCCGCTGCCCCTCGACGCGCAAGCGCGCCTCCATATCCTCGATCACCGCAAGGTCGGGCGAGCGGAAATCGACGGTGAACACCACCTTACCCGGTATCACGTTGCGCGAATTGGGGTAGACGTCGATATGCCCTGCCGCTCCCACTGCATGTGGCGCGTGGCTCAAGGCGATGGCATTCACCTGCTCCAATATCCGCGCCATGCCTAGACCGGCGTCATAGCGCATTGGCATCGGCGTGCTGCCAGTGTGGCTGTCTCTGCCCGTCACGGTCACCTGCGTCCAAGACAGGCCCTGCCCGTGGGTCACAACGCCAATGGCCTTGCCCTCGATCTCCAGAATTGGCCCCTGCTCGATGTGCAACTCAAAGAAGGCCTTCATCTTGCGCGCGCCGACTTCTTCTTCGCCGCGCCAGCCGATCCGCTGCAACTCGTCGCCAAAACTCTTGCCCTCGGCATCCACGCGACCGTATGCCCAGTCTTGCGTGTGAATACCAGCAAACACCCCAGACGACAGCATCGCGGGCGCATAGCGCGTGCCCTCTTCGTTGGTAAAATTGGTCACCACAATGGGGTGCTTGGTGCGAATACCCAGATCATTCAGCGTGCGGATAATTTCCAACCCGCCGAGCACGCCCAGAACACCATCATACTTGCCCCCCGTCGGCTGGGTATCCAGATGGCTGCCAACATAAACCGGCAGCGCGTCAGGGTCTTCGCCCTCACGGCGGGCAAACATATTGCCCATCTGGTCCAGCCCCATCGTACAGCCCGCATCCTCGCACCATTTCTGGAACAGCGCGCGGCCTTCGGCATCGGCATCGGTCAAAGTCTGTCGGTTGTTGCCCCCCGCAATGCCGGGACCGATCTTGGCCATGTCCGCCAAACTGTCCCACAGCCGGTCCGCGTTGATCTTGAGGTTCTCGCCGGGTGCGGACATGAATAGCTCCTTGGTCGGGATGGTTAGAATTTTTACCATTTGGTAAAGTCACGATTGCGATTAGGGTGGCTTGTGTCAAGAACTGCTTTGAAACACCTGTTGCGTTGATTGGCCGATGCCTGTTTTCCCAGCACTCGAACCGGAGAGAGCCTGTGCCCGACGGCAATGCCAAGAAACCCAGCCGCATCCAGAAACGCAACCGGCGGGTGATCCTCGATGCCGCGCTCGAGGTTTTCTCCAGCTACGGGTACCGCGGCTCGACCCTTGACCAGATCGCCGCCGAGGCGGGGCTGAGCAAGCCCAACATCCTCTATTACTTTGATGGCAAGGAGGCGATCCACGTCACGCTTCTCAGCCGCCTGATGCAAACCTGGCTTGATCCGCTTGTGGCGATGGACCCGCTTGGCGACCCCCGCGAGGAGATCCTTGCCTATGTGCAGCGCAAGCTCGATATGGCGCGGGACCTGCCGCGCGAAAGCCGTTTGTTTGCGGGTGAAATTCTGATGGGGGCGCCGCGTATGATGCCACATCTGCAAACTGACCTCCGGTCTCTTTTCGATGAAAAATGCGCCCTGATCCAACATTGGATCGACGCGGGCCGCCTGCCCGATCTTGACCCCCAGCACCTGATCTTCTCGATCTGGTCAACGACCCAGCATTACGCCGATTTCGATGTGCAGGTCCGTGTCCTGCAACCGGATGATCCCGACCCCCATGCCCGCGCCTCGCTTCATCTGCGCGCCATGTTTGGCCGGATGCTGACCCTCTGAGCAGACAGACGCCTGCCCAAAGGGGACCACATTATTCCGCCGCCGTGGCCGATGGGTTGTTCGGGTGGGTGGTCCAGTTGGCGTAGTCCCCATCAACCACCAATCCTGTGCGCGGATCGGTCTGGCCCGGCGTCATGGCTTCCAGCGTGATACAATCCTCGACAGGGCAGACGTTGACACACAGGTTGCACGCCACGCATTCTTCCTCGATCACCGTAAAGGTGCGATCTTCGGACATCGCGATCGCCTGATGCGAGGTATCCTCACAGGCCGCAAAGCAACGCCCGCACGAGATGCACAGGTCCTGATCAATCTTCGCCTTGGCGACATAGTTGAGGTTAAGCTGGTTCCAGTCGGTGACGTTCGGGACAGCGCGGCCCACGACCTCATCGACCGATGTCATGCCCTTGCTGTCCATATAATCGCTTAGACCGCTGATCATCTCTTGTACGATCTTGAAGCCATAGGTCATCGCCGCCGTGCAGACCTGCACATTGCCCGCACCCAAAGTCATAAATTCGGCTGCATCGCGCCAAGTGGTGATGCCGCCAATGCCGCT
Source organism: Sulfitobacter brevis (assembly GCF_900112755.1). Classification (GTDB taxonomy): domain Bacteria; phylum Pseudomonadota; class Alphaproteobacteria; order Rhodobacterales; family Rhodobacteraceae; genus Sulfitobacter; species Sulfitobacter brevis. Next base: position 193,349 of record NZ_FOMW01000001.1, read on the forward strand.
GATCGGGATGCCACGGGTATCGGCATGGCGGGCAATCTCAGCCACCATATTTAGGGCAATCGGTTTGACCGCAGGGCCGCAATAGCCGCCATGGGTGCCTTTGCCGTCAATCATCGGCTCGGGCGAAAACGCATCCAGATCGACCGAGGTGATCGAGTTGATGGTGTTGATCAGGGACACCGCATCCGCGCCACCGCGCTTTGCCGCTGCGGCGGGATAGATTACATTGGTGATGTTGGGCGTCAGCTTCACGATTACCGGCATCCGCGTGTATTGCTTGCACCAGCGGGTAACCATTTCGATATATTCCGGCACCTGCCCCACGGCGCTGCCCATGCCACGTTCGGCCATGCCATGCGGACAGCCGAAGTTCAGCTCGATCCCGTCTGCGCCAGTATCCTCCACATGCGGCAGGATCGCGCGCCATGCTTCCTCCTCACAAGGCACCATGATCGAGGCGATCAGCGCTCGGTCAGGATAGTCACGCTTGACCGCTTTCATCTCGCGCAGGTTCACCTCAAGCGGCCGGTCGGTGATCAGCTCGATGTTGTTGAGCCCCAGCAGACGACGGTCCGCGCCCCAGATCGCGCCGTAGCGCGGGCCGTTGACGTTGACGACGGGCGGCCCCTCCATGCCGAGGGTTTTCCACACCACCCCGCCCCAGCCCGCCTCATAGGCGCGGCGTACGTTGTATTCTTTGTCCGTCGGCGGCGCCGAGGCCAGCCAGAACGGGTTGGGAGATTTGATCCCGATGAAATTGCTTGTCAGATCAGCCATTTAATGTCCTCCGGATGGATGGGCTTCAGCCCACCAGCGCCTTATGAATGTCCATCGCCGCATCGCGTCCCTGCGCGACCGCCGTCACTGTCAGGTCTTCGCCGCCGCCGGTGCAGTCACCGCCCGCCCAGACTCCGCTGACCGAGGTGCGCCCCGCCGCATCGACGCGAATTTTCCGCCCGTCGAGCGCTGGCAATCCGTCGCCTTCCAGCGTTTGCCCGATGGCACGAAACACTTGATCGGCAGGCAGGCGCAACATCTGCCCTGTGCCTTTCATGGCATCATCGACATATTCAAACTCGATTTCGCGCACCGCACCATTTCCGTGCACGGCCACTGGCACCACATGGGTGACAATCCGCACCCCCTGCGAGGCTGCAAGATCCTGTTCGAACCGGCTGGCGTTCATCCGGTCGCGTCCACGCCGGTAGGCCAAGGTGACGTTCAAAGCGCCCAAAAGCTTGGCCTGTACGGCAGCATCCACCGCCGTCATGCCGCCACCAATCACCACAACATCGCGGCCAATCGGCACCTGCGCCAAGTCATCGGCTTGCCGCAGATCGGCGATAAAATCCACCGCATCCACAACACCTTGCTTATCCGCCCCCGGCGCGTCCAACGCATTGACGCCGCCCAGCCCCATGCCAAGAAACACCGCGTCGAAATCTTTTTGCAATCCTTCCAGCGTCACATCACGGCCCAAGGCCACGCCGTGCCGTATCACGATGCCGCCAATTTGCATCAGCCAGTCGACCTCCGCCTGCGCAAAACCGTCCGTGGTTTTGTAGGTCGCGATCCCGTATTCATTCAGCCCGCCCGGCTTGGGGCGTGCGTCCAGTACCACCACGTCATGCCCGAGCATCGCCAAACGGTGCGCACAAGACAGCCCAGCAGGCCCCGCCCCGACAATGGCCACGGTCTTTTCTGTCCTTGCGGCGCGCACAAACGGATGTTTGCCCTGCGCCTGCAAATGATCGGTGGCATAGCGTTGCAGCTGGCCGATTAGCACCGGCTTGCCCTCTGCAACCTCCCGCACACAAACCTCTTCGCAGAGCGTTTCGGTCGGGCAGACCCGCGCGCACATTCCGCCCAGAATGTTCTGGCTCAGGATCGTTTTGGCCGCCGCATCTGGTGTTCCGGTAGCGATCTGGCGAATGAACAACGGTATGTCGATGTCCGTAGGGCAAGCCGTCATGCACGGCGCGTCGTGACAAAAGTAACAGCGGTCCGCCGCTACCAGCGCCTCGTGGCTGTCGAGCGGCGGATGCAGGTCCGAAAACTCTGCCTCATAGGTGCCAGCCGCCAAGCGCCCGGCCCTGATCCCCGGTTCAAAGACATCTGTGGTCATACGGTTCATCCCTGAAATCTTATTGATTATGTGAAAATGCTGGCACGGAAGTATTTTTTTATCAACTGGTAAATTTTTTACTTTTCAAGAGTCCCCAACGGGTCCCGAAAAGTGCTTAAAAATCAGGGCTTCGAGGATGATTCTTGACCATCTCGAGAACTTCCGAGAGTGACATAGCTGCCAACAAACGCATTGCGCCGCCCTCCTCATGGCAGATGACAGGCAGCATCTTGTCGCCTATAAGTTGATCCAACATTTATCAAAGAATTGGTCATCGAATGTGGGAACCCCCCTCGCGCCTGCCGGACAAACCGAAAAAGCAGAGCTGTAACCGGTGCCGCACCGCAGGCCGCGTGCCATGTGAATTTTGCGCCGGCAGGGGCGAGACAATCGCGGGCCGCGACGCCAAGGGCTATCCGAAATACGCCCGCTGCAGCGCTTGTTTCGGCAATAAATCCATGCGCTGCAGAAATTGCAGTGGCGAGGGGTTTGTCTGACCTAAGGGTCCAACCGCTGAGGCTGGCTGAGGCGGTTCAGGCCCTAAAAGGCGAGTATTTCTCGCCCTTAAGGTGCCAATTTGCGCGACGGGCTCAGTCGGCGGGGTACCGCCGGAACAAGCAAAGCCTATAAAAATGCTTGATTTTTAACCGCGCCTTTCCAATATCTACCACGCGACGCGAATGAATATCGACCACTGCTCCTCAAGAGGCTCAGGACGATTCACTTTCGACAGAGCCACGCTGCCACATTCTGTGGGCAGGACAAACGACAGGAGACACGGTCATGGCAACTGGCACCGTAAAATGGTTCAACACTACTAAAGGCTTCGGCTTTATTGCGCCTGATGGCGGCGGCAAAGACATCTTTGTGCACATTTCAGCAGTCGAGCGCGCAGGCCTCACCGGCCTTGCTGACAACCAAAAGGTGACTTTCGACATCGAATCAGGCCGTGATGGCCGCGAAAGCGCCGCCAACCTCGCGTTGGCCTAACGCACGCGCAGAAGCATCAGATGGGCGATTGTGTTATTGCCCATCTTTCCAATCGCCCGAACCTCTCAGGAAATCGTGGCGATCAATTGCCAGATACTGATGACGCGCCGTCCTGCAATTTCTCGACAAGCGTCAGCACCTGCGGCCCAACTTCCGTCACAACGAGTGCGACCCCTTCTGCATTGGGGTGGATGCCGTCAGGCTGGAAGAACGCACGCAGGCTGGCCATATCCGTGGCCTCGTGCCCTTGCCTGATCCCCGCAAAGAAATCGGGCATGAAAACCGCGCCATAGTCTTCTGCCAGATCGGAATAGAGCGCGTCGAAACGGCTCTTATACTCTGCACCAAAGTTCTGTGGCGCTTCCATACCAATCAATAGAACATCAACCTGTTTGGCGGCGGCGGCCTTCAATATCCCCTCCAGATTGATGCGGGCCTGATCGGGGTCCAACCCGCGCAACAGATCATTCCCGCCCAGCGCCACGATCATCCCGTCCACATCCGGCGTCAGCGTCCAATCGACGCGCGACAGCCCGCCCGCAGTAGTATCGCCCGACACGCCTGCGTTTATCAGCGTCACCTCGGCTCCTTCGGCGGTCAGCCAATCTTGCAGTTGCGGGACGAAACCCTCCTCCTGCGGCAGACCATAGCCCTGCGTCAGACTGTCGCCCAAGGCGGCAATAACCAGTTCTTTTGCCTGTGCCGAGCCGGCCAGACACAAAACAATCGCGATCATGAACTTGCGCATCACGCTCAAACCTCCATATGCAACAGGACCCTAACAGAAGGCCCGCCCGTGACCGACCCTGTATTCCAACTCCAAGATGTGACTTTAAAACTCAAGGGCAATGCCGGACCGATAGATATTCTGCGCGGTGTATCGCTTGAGGTAACCAAGGGCGAGACCGTGGCGTTGACCGGCCCATCGGGATCCGGGAAATCCTCGCTCTTGATGGTGATGGGCGGGCTGGAGCAAGCCACGGGCGGCTCTGTCCTCGCCTTGGGCCAGAACCTTAGCACCATGAACGAAGACGCCCTGTCGCGGTTCCGTCAGGGGCGCATGGGCATTGTGTTTCAATCGTTTCATCTGATCCCGACGATGACGGCGCTGGAAAACGTCGCCACCCCGCTGGAGTTGGCAGGCGTATCGAACGCTTTTGAGCAGGCCGAAGCAGCCCTCTCCGCTGTGGGCCTTGCCGCGCGTATCAACCACTATCCAACCCAGATGTCGGGCGGCGAGCAGCAACGTGTCGCGCTGGCCCGCGCCTGCGCGCCCCGCCCCGCGATCCTGCTTGCAGATGAGCCGACCGGCAATCTCGACAGTGTCACGGGCGCAACGATCATGGATTTGCTCTTCGAGATGCGCGACAGCTACGGCGCGACCCTCGTGTTGGTTACCCATGACCCGGCCCTAGCGGTGCGCTGCGACCGTGCCATATCCCTCGCCGACGGGCGCGTCGCATGAGCCTTGCCCACGCGGCCCGCTTTGCCCGCCGTGAAATGCGCGGCGGTCTGCGCGGTTTTCGCCTGTTCATCGCTTGCCTGGCCTTGGGCGTTGCCGCGATTGCGGCGGTCGGCTCGGTTCGGGCTGCCATCGAAGGCGGATTAAAGCGCGAGGGAGCCGCCTTGCTTGGCGGTGCCGCAGAGCTTGATTTCACCTATCGTTTTGCCTCACCTGAGGAGCGTGACTGGATCGAGAGCCGCGCCACTGCAGTCTCCGAAATTGCTGAATTCCGATCTATGGCCGTGGTCGCTGACGAGCGGACCCTGACGCAGGTCAAAGCTGTCGACGCCGCCTACCCCTTGCTGGGCACCGTCGCGCTGGAGCCCCCGATGCCGCTTGCCGAGGCGCTCGGCGATTACCCCGCTGGGCCCGGTGCGGTGATGGAACGCGCCTTGGTCGACCGGCTTGGTCTGAGTGCAGGCGATAATTTCAAACTGGGCGACAAGACCTTCCACCTGTCTGCGGTGCTGACCCGCGAACCTGATAGCGCGGCGGGCGGCTTTGCCCTCGGGCCGCGCACCTTGCTGCGCCGCGCAGCGCTCGACGGGTCGGGGTTGCTAGCGCAAGGCACCTTATTCAACAGCAAATACCGCCTGACCTTGGCCGAGGGCACCGATCTCGACACCCTGAAGTCACAGGCGCAGACCGAGTTCGCCAATAGCGGCATGCGCTGGACCGATGCCCGCAATGGCGCGCCCGGCGTCGCGCGTTTCGTCGAACGGATGAGCGCGTTTTTGATCCTTGTCGGCCTGTCGGGGCTGGCGGTTGGCGGGGTCGGCGTTTCTGCTGCGGTGCGCAACTATCTGCAGAGCAAGACGCAGGTGATCGCGATCCTGCGGGCCTTGGGCGCGGACCGTGCGACAATCTTCCAGACCTATCTGATCCAGATTGGGGCGTTGTCACTTTTGGGCGTCGCCATAGGCGTGGTACTCGGTGCGCTGGTGCCGCTGTTGCTGGCCCCGCTGATCGAGGCGCGACTGCCGATTCCTGCGGCCTTTGCGATCTATCCCGCACCATTGGCCGAAGCGGCGATTTACGGCATTCTGACCGCACTTGCCTTTACCCTATGGCCGCTGGCCCGCACCGAACAGGTCCGCCCTGCAACGCTGTTTCGCGATGCGTGGCAAGGGGCACAGCGCTGGCCAGCACCGCGGTACATCATCATCACCATCCTGCTCGTAGCCGCGCTGGTTGGGTTGGCAGGACTGTTCAACGGCTCATGGTGGCTCACGCTGACGACATTGGGCGGCATCGCAGTTGCGTTGGTGTTGCTGAGCCTTGCGGCCCTCGCAGTGCGGTATCTAGCACGTAAGGGCGCGCGCATGGCACGCGGTCACCCGCGCCTGCGATGGGCGCTGGCCGCGATCAGCGGGCCGGGCGAAGGGGCGGGCGCCGTTGTGCTGTCTTTGGGGCTGGGCCTGTCCGTACTCGCCGCTGTCGGGCAAATCGACGGTAACCTGCGCATGACGATTTCGGGCAACCTGCCAGATATCGCGCCCTCCTATTTCTTCGTCGACATCCAGAAAGACCAGATGGCGGGCTATACCGAACGGCTGGAAAATGACCCCGCCGTCAGCCGCATCGATACCGCGCCAATGCTGCGAGGCGTGGTGACCCGCATCAATGGCAAGCCTGCCAAGGATGTTGCGGGCGATCATTGGGTCGTGCGCGGTGATCGGGGCCTGACCTATGCCGCCAGCCCGCAAGAGCATGACACCCTCACCCAAGGCGCATGGTGGGCTGCCGATTATGACGGACCACCGCTGATCAGCTTTGCCGCCGAGGAGGCCGAGGAGATTGGCCTCAAACTTGGCGATACCCTCACCGTGAACGTGTTGGGCCGCGACATCACCGGCACCATCGCCAACTTCCGCGAAGTAGAATTCTCCGGCGCAGCGCTGGGGTTCGTTATAACCATGAATCCCAAAGCGCTGCAGGGTGCGCCGCATACCTTCATCTCTACGGTCTATTCCTCCCCCGAGGCCGAAGCCGCGATCCTGCGGGATCTGGCCAACGCCTATCCCAATATCACCGCGATCCGTGTGCGCGACGCCATCGACCGCGTGGCCGAGGTACTCACGGGCCTTGCCGCCGCCACGTCCTACGGGGCGCTGGCGACGCTGTTGACCGGTTTTCTGGTGTTGATCGGCGCGGCCGCAGCGGGTGCTGACGCCCGCACCTTCGAGGCGGCAATGCTGAAAACCTTCGGCGCCTCGCGCCGCGCCATAGCCGCCAGCTTTGTCCTGCGCGCCGCCCTTTTGGGGCTGTTTGCAGGAACCGTCGCCCTGCTCGCGGGTATCTTAGGGGGCTGGGCCGTTAGCCGCTTTGTGATGGAAACCGATTTCAGCATCATCTGGTCCTCGGCCCTGATGATCGTGGCAGGGGGCGTTATGGCGACAATTCTAGCGGGCCTCGGCTTTGCCTTGGCATCGCTCAATGCGCGCCCTGCCCAAGTGTTGCGCGCCCGCGAATAACCTATTTTGAGGAACCGAAATGACCGACAACCTGCCCGCCGCCCCAAAGCCTGCGCTGACGACTGCACAGCAACAGCATGTGCTAAATATCATCCGGCGTGCAGCAAAGGCCGAGATCATGCCACGATTCCGCAGCCTCGCCAGCTCTGACATCGCCAGCAAATCGCGCCCCGATGATCTGGTGACCGCTGCCGACACCGCCGCCGAAACCATGATCACCCGCGCCTTGCAAACCGCCTTCCCTAGCGCGCTGGTGGTCGGCGAAGAGGCCGTCGCTGCTGATCCGACATTACTCACTAAGATCGCGGAAGCCCCGCTGGCGTTTATCATCGATCCCGTCGACGGCACGTGGAACTTCGCCCACGAGCTTGCCGTTTTCGGCGTCATCCTTGCCGCCACACAGTTCGGTCGTCCGGTCTTTGGCCTGATCTATGATCCGGTTGCGGATGACTGGGCAATCGCCGACAGCGACAGTTCTGCACGGCTGGAACGCGCGACAGGCACCTCACGCACCCTGCACGCTGCGATCGGTAAGCCGGTCGAAAAACTTGCAGGCTACATCCCTCTCAACCTTTTCGCCCACCACCTGCGCCCCAAAGTAGCAGCGGCTCTGCCCAGCTTTGCGCGCAGCCACACCCTGCGCTGTTCGGCGCACGAATACCGGATGATCGCGCAGGGCCACACAGATTTCCTGCTCACCGCCACATTGCACCCATGGGACCATGCCGCCGGTGCGCTGATCTGCGCCCGCGCAGGGGCGCATGTGGAGATGCTGGAAGGCGGCGAATACTCCGCCGGGCGGCACGAAGGTCATCTGCTGGTCGCTCCCGACAAGGCCACGTGGAACCGCCTGCAGAAAATATTCTCATTTTTGCTAGAATGAGCATTTATTCGCCTAAAGGTAGGCCAAATACGGAACTCCTCCCGCCTCATAAAGGTTAATCCTGCAGCAAAAGAGGGCCATGACGATCCGGCCCGCCTCAAAAACAGGAGTTTCGTTATGCTTAGCTATCTTAAGAAAGGCACGATCACGCTCGCCACGCTTGCCGTTGTTGGCATGCCACTCGCCGCAACCGCACAAACTGCGACAATCTCGGGCCGCGTACAGGAGTTGCCATCCCCTGACACTAACGTAGCTGTACAAGCTGCGACCCCGACCACGGCGGCCACAGCGGTAAAAGTCCGTACGGCACCCCAGCGTAATTTGGTTCCTATCAGGCAGGTGAAAAAAGTGTCGAAGCCGATCATGGCGATCCGCAACGACAATTCAACCGCGCCGCTCCAGATCCCTGCGGAATTTAATCCGCCAGCCGGCACTTGCCGTCTGTGGTATCCAACACGCCCAGTTGCACAGCAACCCGGCCTCACAGATTGCAGCGCTACGATCCCGCGCGGTGCGATCAAATTGTTGGGCTAATCAGTCTCTACAGAGAGCCGTTCTTAAAGAACCACCCCGCAATTTGTGCGGGGTGGTTTTCTTTTTAAACCTACTCCGCCGCTTCGGCATAGTCTTCCATCGGCGGGCAGGTACAGATCAAGTTGCGGTCGCCATGCACGTTATCTACACGGTTGACCGGCGGCCAGTACTTGTCGACGCGGAATGCACCCGGAGGGAAGCAGCCCTGCTCGCGGCTGTAAGGCCGGTCGCCCCATTCCAGCACCAGATCCTCGACCGTATGTGGCGCGTTTTTCAGCGGGTTGTTCTCCGCATCCATCCGGCCTTCTTCGATCTCACGGATCTCTTCGCGGATCGCCAGCATCGCGTCGCAGAACCGGTCCAGCTCGGCTTTGGTTTCGCTCTCCGTTGGCTCAACCATCAAAGTGCCCGCAACTGGAAAGCTCATTGTCGGCGCGTGGAAACCACAGTCGATCAAGCGTTTGGCCACATCGTCAACGGTAACCCCCGCGGTCTTTTCAAACGGGCGCACATCAAAGATACATTCATGCGCCACGCGGCCGGACGGGCCTTTGTAGAGTACGTCATACGCGCCTTCCAACCGCTTGGCGATGTAGTTGGCGTTCAGGATGGCTACGCGCGTCGCCTGCGTCAGCCCCTCGCCGCCCATCATCAAGCAATAGGACCACGAGATCGGCAGCAGCGAAGGTGAGCCAAAGGGAGCCGCTGAAACCGCAGTCCCCCCCGCGTTCGGATGGCCCGGCAGATGCGGCACCAGATGCGATTTCACGCCAATCGGTCCCATGCCCGGCCCGCCGCCGCCATGCGGAATGCAAAAGGTCTTGTGCAGGTTGAGGTGGCTCACATCGCCGCCCAGATCGCCCGGACGGCTGAGCCCGACCATCGCGTTCATATTGGCCCCGTCGATATAGACCTGTCCGCCGTGCTCATGGGTGATGCGGGTCACGTCCGTCACGGTTTCCTCGAACACACCATGCGTCGAAGGATAGGTGATCATGCAACCGGCAAGGTTTGCCGAATGCTGCTCGGCCTTGGCGCGGAAATCATCGAGATCAATATCGCCGTTCTCCGCCGTTTTGATCACCACGACCTTCCAGCCGACCATCTGCGCCGAGGCAGGGTTGGTGCCATGCGCGCTCATCGGGATCAAACAGATATTGCGATGCCCCTCGCCCTGCGCCCGGTGATAGGCCGCAATGGTCAGAAGCCCTGCATACTCGCCCTGCGCACCCGAATTAGGCTGCATCGAAATCTCGTCATAGCCGGTAATATCGCACAGCTTGGAGGACAGATCGTCGATCAACTCCTTATAGCCCAACGCCTGATCGGCTGGCACATAGGGGTGGATCAGCGAAAATTCCCGCCAGCTTACCGGCATCATCTCGGCGGCCGAGTTCAGCTTCATCGTGCAGGACCCCAGCGGGATCATCGCGCGGTCCAGCGCCAGATCGCGGTCCGCCAGACGCCGCATATAGCGCATCATTTCGGTCTCGGCGCGGTTCATGTGAAAGATCGGATGCGTCAGGTAAGTCGAGGTGCGTAGCATCTCGCTTGGCACACGGTATTCAGGCGTGAAATCATCATCGGCCTGCGTCAGCCCGAAGGCCCGCCAAACCGCTTCGATGGTGTCCGGACGGGTGCGCTCATCAAGGCTGATACCGACGCGGGTTTCACCGACACGGCGCAGGTTGATGCCCTCATCCACGGCGGATTTCATCACCGCCGACTGCAGCGGGCCGACATCCACGGTGATCGTGTCAAAGTAATCTTTCGGGTCGACCTTGAAACCCGCGCTTTCCAACCCTTTGGCCAGACGCACAGTCTTGCGGTGGATCCGCTGGGCGATCGCCTTCAGCCCCTCCGGCCCGTGGAACACCGCATACATCGACGCCATAACCGCCAGAAGCGCCTGCGCCGTACAGACGTTCGATGTCGCCTTCTCGCGGCGGATATGCTGCTCGCGGGTTTGCAAGGACAGACGGTAGGCACGGTTGCCATGTGCGTCGATTGACACACCAACAATCCGCCCTGGCATCGCGCGCTTCATCGCATCACGGCAAGCCATATAGGCCGCATGTGGCCCGCCATATCCTTCAGGCACGCCAAACCGCTGGGTCGAGCCGACGGCGATATCCGCCCCCATCTCACCCGGTTCTTTCAACAGCGTCAGTGACAGCGGGTCTGCCGAAACGATCCCGATCGCGCTCGCCTCATGCAAAGCCGCGATATGGCTGGTATAGTCCCGCACGTGGCCGTACGTGCCCGGATACTGGAAAATCGCTCCAAAAACCGCGCTCGCATCCATCTTCTCAGGATCGCCGATTATTAGCTCGATCCCCAAAGGTGCCGCCCGCGTCTGCATCACCGCGATGTTCTGCGGGTGACAATCCCGATCGACAAAGAATGCCGTTTTCTTCGACTTCGACACCCGCTGCGCCATGGTCATCGCCTCGGCGCAGGCTGTTGCCTCATCCAGCAAGGACGCATTCGCCACTTCCAGCCCCGTCAAGTCGCTAATCATGGTCTGGAAGTTCAAAAGGGCCTCAAGCCGCCCCTGACTGATTTCGGGCTGGTAGGGCGTGTAGGCCGTGTACCACGCAGGGTTTTCCAGAATGTTTCGCTGGATTGCCGGCGGCGTCACCGTGCCGTGATATCCCTGCCCGATCAGCGAGGTCAGAACCTTGTTCTTTCCCGCCACCACGCGCATATGCTCCAGCACCTCTCGCTCGGACATCGCCTTGCCAAAATCCAGCGGCTGCTTGGCGCGGATGGCCTTCGGCAGCGTGTCGTCAATCAATGCCTCCAGGGACGCGGCACCCACGACCTTGAGCATGTCTGACATCTCGGCCGGAGACGGCCCGATATGCCGACGGTTGGCGAAGTCATATGGCAAGTAATCTGTCGGCTTGAATGTCATGACACTTTGTCTCTTCTTGACTAAAAATATCCCCGCCGGAGGCTCCGACGGGGGCAGCGCATATTACGCGATGAATTTCTGATAGGCAGCTTCATCCATCAGATCGTCCATCTGCGACGGATCGCTGAGCTTCATTTTAAAGAACCACGCTTCGCCCTGTGGATCATCATTCACCATACTGGGGTTATCGGTCAGAGGCGTGTTCACTTCGGTAATTTCGCCGTCCACCGGCGCCAGAATATCCGACGCGGCCTTGACGCTCTCGATCACCACAACCTCGTCGTCTTTGCTGACGACCGTACCCTCGTCGGGCAGTTCCACGAATACAACATCGCCCAGCTGCTCTGCGGCATGGATGGTGATGCCGACAACCACTTCGTCACCCTCGACGCGCAGCCATTCATGCTCTTCGGTAAATTTCATCTCTGTGTTCCCCTGTTGGAATCGTCTGTTCGGTTTAACGTTTAAAGTTTGCGGCAACGAACGGCAGTTTGGCAACGTGCAACGGCATCCTTTTGCCGCGCACCTCGCCCCAAAGCGCCGTGCCGACGGCGGCATGTTCGGTGCCGACATAGCCCATGGCAACCGGCCCGCCCACGGTCGGCCCAAAGCCGCCGCTGGTCACGGTGCCGACCTGCTGGCCGCCTTCGGCCGCATCAAAGACCGCCACGCCCTCGCGCATCGGGGCACGCCCTTCGGGCAAAAGCCCCACGCGCTTGCGGCTCACACCAGACGCAAAGGCATCCAGTACAGCCCCCGCCCCGACATAGCCGCCGGCACGGTCGCCATCCTTGCGGCGTACCTTCTGGATCGCCCAAAGCAATGAGGCCTCCACCGGATTGGTCTCCGCATCAATGTCATGACCGTAAAGGCACAATCCTGCCTCCAGCCGCAATGAATCCCGCGCGCCAAGCCCGATCATCTCGACCCAGTCGTGGGCCAACAACGCCTGCGTCATAGCAGCAGCCTGCGCGGCAGGCACCGAAATCTCATAGCCGTCCTCGCCGGTATACCCCGAACGCGACGCCCAAACCGCAACGTCGCCTAACTGCAAATCCCGCACATCCATAAACCGCATCGCCCCCGTTGCAGGGTCGAGCGCGGCAACAGCAGCCTCGGCCTTTGGGCCCTGCACGGCAATCAACGCGCGGTCGGTCAATTCGGTGACAGTCACTTGCGGCTCCAGCGCCGACTTCATCCGCGCGATATCCGCATCCTTGCAAGCAGCATTCACCACCACAAACAAATCATCGCCGCGTCGCGCAAACATCAGATCATCGTCGATCCCGCCCGCTTCATTGGTAAAAAATCCATAGCGCTGGCGCCGGTCTTCCAAGCCCAGCACGTCCATCGGTACCAGCGTCTCGAACGCCAAGGCAACCGACTCCCAGGATCCAGCTGACAAGATCACCTGCCCCATATGGCTGACATCAAATATGCCTGCGGCCTCGCGGGTCTGCTGATGTTCTTTCATCACGCCCAGCGGATATTGCACCGGCATCTCATAGCCCGCGAACGGCACCATCTTGGCGCGCAGTTCTACATGCAAATCGTAAAGCGGCGTGCGTTTCAAATCGGTCATTCCGGTCCCCTGCCCAATACCGGAAGTCATCGACCAAACCGGCACATGCGTGCCGCATGATGCGACCCACCCGTGCCCCCTCTGTCCTGTCGCCTGAGATCGTTATCCCTTCGGCGGATGCACTTGGCATCACTCTCCAGAGTGTTCGTGTTGCGTCGCGGTCCTTGGGCCTGAGAGTTTCCGGGGCGGTTGCTCCTTCGGCATCAACTTGCGTCGATTCTCCCGTGACGTTGGCGCAGTGGTAGTGTGCCGCTGCCCCTGTCGTCAAGCGTGCTCATGCAGGTGGTTGAACAGATTGCAGCCGCGTGATTTAACCCAGCACGTTATGATCCCATATTTTTTCGGCTACGGTAGCCTCGTCAACCGCAACACACATGCCTACCCCGACGCCCAACCGGCGCGCCTGCAAGGCTGGCGTCGCAGCTGGGTGCGCACAGGTGGCCGCGACACCGTATTTCTCAGCGTAAAACCGGACCCAGACAGCACCATTGAAGGGCTGATTGCCGCAGTGCCCGGTGCCGATTGGGTTGCGCTTGATACCCGCGAGGGAGGGTATCAGCGGATTGCCTCGGGCGGTGCCGTGGTCCACGGTCTGGCGCCAGCCCCTGATATCTCGCACTACCGCGTGCCTGATGAAAGCGCTTTGGCTCAGGGCCATCATGTGATCCTGCTCAGCTATCTGGATGTCGTCGTCCAAGGGTTTCTGCGCGAATTCGGGGAAACCGGCGTGGATAATTTCTTTGCCACCACCGACGGCTGGGACACACCGGTCCTGAACGACCGCGCCGAGCCGCGCTATCCGCGCGCCCAAGCGCTGACCAGCGCAGAAACCGCATCGGTCGATGATCACCTGACCCGCCTATCGGCGCGCGTGAAACACCGCAGTCAAACGGTCACTGAAACTGAAAAACCCTAGGCCCCGACGCCTCAACTCACCGCTGTGGCCAAAATTCGGCCCGCGCTTCATCAACTAGCGTGCGCCGAATTTCATTTGGCCAAAAAACTCCCTGCGAAGCGATCCTATGGCCCGCAACAAGCCGAGCGGCCTGCGGATCAGGCCCGCGCTTTCACAACCTGCATCAAGGGCATCACACCCGCCATCTCTGGCCCGTGCTCCTGCCCGGTCAGCGCCAGCCGCAAAGGCCGGAACAACCCGCGCCCCTTGCGCCCGGTGGCCTCTTTCACAGCAGAGGTCCAACTGCCCCAAGTGGTCTCATCAAATGGCATCTCTGGCAACAAAGCCATCGCCTCGACGATAAACGCCTCGTCGCCATCCTCAATCACCGGATCGGCCCCATCGCGGAACATTTCCCACCATGCCTTCAGATCATGCAAGGTCTCGATATTCTCGCGCGTTGCCTCCCAAAAAGCCGGTACCTTATCCGCAGGGACACCAAGTGCGGCAATCTCGTCCGCCACCTCATCGTAAGTCAGGCCAGCCAAATACCGCCCGGTCAGCGGAAACAAATCTGCCACATCAAACTTGGTCGGCGCCGAGCCGAAATGCCCGATGTCAAACCCGTCAATCAGGCTCGCCATTTCGCTGCGCAACTCGACCGGATCAGACGACCCCAACCGTGCCATCAGGCTCAGCAAGGCAAATGGCTGCACCCCTTGTGCACGCAAATCGCGCAACGCCAAAGTGCCCAAACGCTTGCTCAAGGCTTCGCCCTGCGGCCCGGTCAACAACGAGTGGTGCGCAAAAGACGGCAATGTGCCATTGCCCAAAGCCTGCATGATCTGGATTTGCGTCGCGGTGTTGGTCACATGGTCCGACCCGCGCACAACATGGGTAACGCCCATCTCGGTATCATCAACAACCGACGCCAGCGTATACAAAATCAACCCGTCACCGCGGATCAACACAGGGTCCGAGACACTGGCCGCATCAATCGAGATATCGCCCAGAATGCCGTCTTTCCACTCGATCCGCTGCTGGTCGAGCTTGAAGCGCCACACACCGGCACCGCGCTCGCCGCGCAATTTGTCCTTCTCGGCATCGCTCAATGCAAGCGCCGCGCGGTCATAGACCGGCGGCTTGCCCATGTTCAGCTGCTTCTTGCGCTTCAGGTCCAACTCGGTCGGTGTTTCGAATGCTTCGTAAAACCGGCCCTTTTCGCGCAACTCGTCTGCTGCGGCACGGTACTTGTCCATGCGCTCAGACTGCCGCTCGATCCGGTCCCACTCGATCCCGAGCCATGTCAGGTCTTCTTTAATTCCGTCGACATACTCTTCTTTGGAGCGCTCCGGATCGGTGTCATCAATCCGCAAAATGAACGTCCCGCCCGCCTTGCGTGCGATCAAAAAGTTCATCAGCGCCGTGCGCAGGTTTCCGACGTGGATGTAACCGGTCGGCGAAGGGGCAAATCTGGTGACGATGGGGCTGGACATAGCTGATCTCCTGTTGCGCGCCGGAGTGTCACAGCAAGCCGGATTTGTCCAGTTATCACGCACAGCCCCCACAGCCGCCGCGCGCCGCCTATAACTCCATTTGACCATAAATTTCCCGAGGCTTTGGCGGCTGCCCCCCAATCCTCCCTTGCACCCTGCCCCTTCTTCCCTATAAGGCGGAGCAATTTTGTCGCGCCCGGACCTCTCTGCCACTTCCGCGCGCCGGCACGACCTGAAATAGCTGCACAAAGGGGCCAACCGATGCCAAAAAGAACCGACATCAAGTCGATTATGATTATTGGCGCGGGTCCTATCGTGATCGGACAGGCCTGCGAATTTGACTATTCCGGCGCACAGGCCTGCAAAGCCCTCAAAGAAGAAGGCTACCGTGTCATTCTCGTCAACTCCAACCCTGCGACGATCATGACCGATCCAGGGTTGGCAGACGCGACCTATATCGAGCCAATCACCCCCGAAATCGTCGCCAAGATCATTGAAAAGGAGCGCCCCGACGCGCTGCTGCCGACCATGGGCGGCCAAACCGGCCTCAACACCTCGCTGGCCCTCGAAGAAATGGGCGTGTTGAAGAAATTCAACGTCGAGATGATCGGCGCCAAGCGCGAAGCGATTGAGATGGCCGAAGACCGCAAGCTCTTCCGCGACGCGATGGACCGTCTGGGTATCGAAAACCCCAAAGCCACCATCGTCACCGCCCCCAAGGGCGCCAACGGTAAAAAAGACCTCGCCGCGGGCGTGGCCATTGCTGTCGAAGCACTCGATTATGTCGGCCTGCCTGCCATTATCCGCCCCGCCTTCACGATGGGCGGCACCGGTGGCGGCGTGGCGTATAACCGCGAAGATTACGAGTTTTTCTGCCGTTCGGGCATGGACGCTTCGCCAATGGGCCAGATCCTGATCGACGAATCCCTGCTCGGCTGGAAAGAGTTTGAGATGGAGGTGGTGCGCGACACCGCTGACAACGCGATCATCGTCTGCGCGATTGAAAACATCGATCCGATGGGCGTGCACACCGGCGACAGCATCACCGTGGCGCCTGCGCTGACCCTGACCGACAAAGAATACCAGATCATGCGCAACCGCTCGATCGCGGTATTGCGCGAAATCGGCGTGGAAACCGGCGGCTCCAACGTGCAATGGGCCGTTAACCCCGCCGATGGCCGCATGGTGGTCATTGAGATGAACCCCCGCGTGTCCCGCTCTTCGGCGCTGGCCTCCAAAGCCACCGGCTTCCCGATCGCCAAGATCGCCGCAAAGCTCGCCGTCGGCTTCACGTTGGACGAACTCGACAACGATATCACCGGCGTCACGCCAGCCAGCTTTGAGCCGACAATCGACTATGTCGTCACCAAGATCCCGAAGTTCGCCTTCGAGAAGTTCGCCGGGTCAGAGCCAAACCTAACCACCGCGATGAAATCGGTGGGCGAAGCCATGGCCATCGGCCGCACCTTCCACGAGTCGATGCAAAAAGCGCTGGCCTCGATGGAATCGGGCCTGACAGGCTTTGACGAAATCGCCATCCCCGGCGTTTCGGCGGACCATGCGAAACTGGGCGAACTCACGCCCGAAGCCCATGCCGCCGTCACCCGCGAACTGGCCCGTCAAACCCCTGACCGCATTCGGGTGATTGCCCAAGCGATGCGCGTCGGACTGTCGGACGACGACATCAACCACATCACCAAATACGATCCTTGGTTCCTTGCGCGCATCCGCGAGATCATCGACGCCGAGGCCGTGGTTCGCGCCGAAGGCTTGCCGCTGACCGAAACCGGCCTGCGCCACCTCAAGATGATGGGCTTCACCGATGCCCGCCTCGCAATCCTGACTGGCCGCAACGAAGACAACGTGCGCCGCGCCCGCTTGAACCTCGGCGTCAAAGCCGTGTTCAAACGCATCGACACCTGCGCCGCCGAGTTCGAGGCCCAGACCCCCTATATGTACTCGACCTACGAAGCGCCGATGATGGGCGATGTAGAATGCGAAGCCCGTCCGAGCGACCGCAAAAAGGTCGTTATTCTCGGCGGCGGCCCCAACCGGATCGGTCAGGGGATCGAGTTTGACTATTGCTGCTGCCACGCCTGCTATGCGCTGACGGATGCAGGCTATGAAACCATCATGGTCAATTGTAACCCCGAGACGGTCTCGACCGACTATGACACCTCAGACCGTTTGTACTTCGAGCCGCTGACCTTCGAGCATGTGATGGAAATCATGCGTGTCGAGCAGGAAAACGGCACCCTGCACGGGGTGATCGTGCAATTCGGTGGGCAAACCCCGCTCAAGCTTGCCAATGCCCTGCAAGAGGCCGGAATTCCAATCCTCGGCACCACGCCCGATATGATCGACTTGGCCGAAGACCGTGAGCGTTTCCAGCAGCTTGTGCAGCGGCTTGGCCTCAAGCAGCCCAACAACGGTATCGCCCATTCCGACGCTGAGGCGCTGGAAATTGCCGCCGACATCGGCTTCCCGCTGGTGATCCGGCCGTCTTACGTATTGGGAGGCCGCGCGATGGAGATCGTGCGCGACCAAGCCAGCCTAGAGCGCTATATCCGCGAAGCCGTCGTGGTCTCGGGCAAAAGCCCTGTTTTGCTAGATAATTACCTTTCGGGCGCGGTCGAGCTAGACGTTGACGCGCTTTGCGACGGCAAGGACGTGCATGTCGCTGGCATTATGCAGCATATCGAAGAGGCGGGCGTCCACTCCGGTGACAGCGCCTGTTCGCTGCCGCCCTACTCGCTGAGCCGCGAGATTATTGACGAGGTCGAGGTCCAGACCCGCAAGCTGGCGCTGGCACTAAATGTGGTTGGCCTGATGAACATCCAGTTTGCGGTCAAGGACGGTGAAATCTACCTCATCGAAGTTAACCCCCGCGCCTCGCGGACAGTACCATTTGTCGCCAAGGCGACCGACAGTGCCATTGCTTCCATCGCCGCGCGGATCATGGCGGGCGAGCCGCTCTCCAACTTTCCGCTGCGCGCCCCCTATGATGCACAAGCCGCCTATGAAGACGTGCTGCCGCTGGGCGATCCGATGACCTTGGCGGACCCGAACATGCCTTGGTTCTCGGTTAAGGAAGCCGTGCTCCCCTTCGCTCGCTTCCCGGGTGTGGATACGGTCCTTGGCCCCGAAATGCGCTCTACCGGCGAGGTTATGGGTTGGGATCGCGATTTCCCCCGCGCTTTCCTGAAGGCGCAGATCGGTGCGGGCAACCCACTGCCGCGCGACGGCTGTGCCTTCTTGTCGATCAAGGACAGTGACAAAGGCGACGACATGCTCACCGCCGCACGCATCCTGCTGGAGCAGGATTTTTCCATTGTCGCTACCCGTGGCACAGCAGCTTGGCTGACAGAAAACAGCATTGCCTGCGAGACCGTGAACAAGGTTTATGAAGGCCGTCCCGATATCACCGACATGATGAAAGACGGGCGCATCAATCTGGTCATGAACTCCACGGAAGGCACGCAGGCTGTGGAGGATTCTAAGTCGATCCGCAGCATCGCGCTTTATGATAAGATCCCTTACTTCACGACCGCCGCAGGCAGCTATGCCGCAGCGCTCGCGATCAAGGCTCAAGCCGAAGACGAAATCGGCGTTAAAAGCCTGCAAGGGTAACCATTAAGGCTGCGGGCAGACCTCTTTTGCCCGTGGCCAATCCTTTCTCCCCCCTTTGAGTTTTTTGCGTTGCTCTCTTGGCAAATATACCGGCCAACCGCTAACTTGGGCTTAACATGCGCAGGTGATCTCTCCCGAGCGACCCTCAAGCCGTTTAACCATTGGTGCTTCGTTAACCTAGCAAGGCTTTATATGCCCACCGAAGCAGGCTAACCTGCCGCAATTAAGAGGTTTACCATGTACACACCAGCGATCACCGGAACCGGCGTTTTCACCCCTGAACAGGTCATCACCAACGCCGAGTTGGTCGCGTCCTTCAACGCGTATGTCGACCTCTACAATGCGGAAAACCAAACAGCGATCGAGGCCGGTGACCTGTCTGCCAAAGCGCATTCGTCCGAAGAATTTATCGTCAAAGCCTCCGGCATTGAACAACGCTATGTCATGGATAAAACAGGCATTCTTGATCCGACCGTGATGCACCCCCTATTGCGGCAGCGCACGGACGACGAGCCGAGTATTATGGCCGAAATGGCGTTGGATGCGGCGACCAAAGCGCTAGCCGCCGCGGGCAAAACAGCCGCTGATGTGGATGCCGTCATTTGTGCCGCGTCCAACCTGGAGCGCGCCTATCCAGCGGTGGCCATCGAAATACAGGACCTGCTGAAAATCAACGGCTTCGCCTTTGACATGAATGTCGCCTGCTCTTCGGCGACCTTTGGCATTCAGGCCGCTGCCGATATGGTCCGCTCTGGCTCGATCCGCTCGGCGTTGGTCGTCAATCCAGAGATTTGCTCCGCCCATCTGGAATGGCGCGACCGTGATTGCCACTTTATCTTTGGAGACGTGGCAACGGCGGTTCTGATCGAGCGGGCCGAGGATGCAACTGGTCCCTATTTCGAAATTAAATCAACGCGCTGCGCCACCGAGTTCAGCAATAATATTCGCAACAATAACGGCTATTTGCGCCGCTCCCGCCCAGATGGTGTAGCGGATCGGCGCGACATGCAATTCATGCAAAATGGCCGAAAGGTTTTTAAAGAAGTTCTGCCGATGGTTGCGGATCACATCGGCAATCATATGTCTGCCGAGGGCGTTCAAGCCTCTGATCTCAAACGCATATGGCTGCATCAGGCCAACAAGTCGATGAACGATTTTATTGGCAAAAAAGTTCTCGGTCGTGAACCAGAAGCGGGCGAACAGCCCAATATCCTTCAGGATTACGCGAATACCTCTTCTGCCGGATCAATCATCGCTTTTTCAAAGTATTCCGACGACTTGAGTGATGGCGATGTCGGGCTGATCTGCTCGTTTGGCGCAGGATATTCAGTGGGATCTGTGCTGGTACAACGGCACGGCTAACGCTGTGAAGACTCTGTTAACCCGTTGTGTATAACGTGAAGCACTTCGCGCGGCTTCATCAAAATTTTCTGACAGTGAACCGCACAATCGCTGTCTCAGTCTAATCGCTTGCTGGGTCTTGCAAGGCGATGCTCAGTGCACGGGCGCCTCTTGCTCTTCATGTTCACGAAGTGCCTCAAACCAGTGTTTGCGGCAGACGGATTTGTAGGTCGAATTGCCGCCGATCTGCACCTGCGGGCCGGTGAAAACCGGGTTACCCGTCTCATCAAATCGCAACACAGCCGTCGCCGCCCGACCGCAGTCGCAGATTGAGCGCATTTCGCGGATGACATCTGCCACAGCCAGCAAGGCCGCTGAGCCCGGAAAAGCCTGCAGCCGAAAATCCGTGCGCAATCCATATGCCAGGACCGGCACCTTCAATTCGTCCACGCCACGGGCCAGCTGCATTACCTGCTGGGGCGACAAGAAATGTGCCTCATCGCACAGCACAGCGGCCACTTTCGCCTGCGCCGCTGGCACCATGATCTTCTCAAATAGGTCTTCGTCGGGGGCAAAAGTTTCGGCGACGGATTCCAAACCCAGACGGCTGGCAATCCGGCCCTCACCGGACCGTGTGTCCAGCGCGGCGGTCAGCAAGAGGCACTCCATGCCCTTCACGCGATAGTTATGCTGGGTTTGCAGCAGCAACGTCGATTTGCCCGCGTCCATTGATCCCCAGTGAAAGAACAGTTTTGCCATGACGTTTCCCTTGCCGATTTGCGACATCAGATAGTGGCTATTGCACGGGGGCGAAACTGGAAATGTTCCATTTCGGCCCGCGCGATTGCCGTCGCCGAAAAGGGGCAATCGCGCATCGAACAGATTTTTACACGCGGTTAGGCGGTTCCTTCATCGCAAAGAACGCTTGCAAATTTTTGACGGCAAGCTGCCCCATATCCACACGCACCTCCCGCGCAGCAGTACCTAAATGCGGCAATAGCACCACGTTATCCAGATCCCGCAATGCCTGTGGGACATGCGGCTCGCCCTCATAGACATCAAGCCCTGCGCCGCCGATTGTTCCACGTTGCAGAGCATCAATCAGCGCCGCCTCATCGACCACGTCTCCGCGCGAAATGTTGACCAGATGGGCATGTGGACGCATCGCCGCAATGATGTCGGCATCAATCAGGTGGCGCGTCTCGGCACCGCCTGGAACGGCGAGGACCAGCACATCGACCTGCCCCGCCAGCAACCCAAGTTCACGCAGATTTTCGGCGGGAAAATCCAGCTCCTTTGGGCTGCGGCTGACATATTTCACCGACATTCCGAACCCGAAATGGCAACGCTTCGCGATCGCCTGCCCGATGCGCCCCATCCCCACAATCCCGACCGTTTTGCCGGTCAGATGCAGGCCAAGCATCTGGGTCGGATGCCAACCCGCCCAATTCCCCGAGCGGACCAAGCGCTCGCCCTCGCCCGCGCGCCGCGCACTCATCAGCATCAGCGTCATAGCTGTGTCGGCGGTCGCATCCGTCACAGCGCCCGGTGTATTGGTGACGACCACGCCCGCCCCCGCTGCGGCTTTGACGTCGATGTGGTTAAAGCCGACGCCGAAGTTCGCCAGTATTCTGCAACGCGGAGCCGGGACTTCGGCAAACACATCCGCCGAAAAGGCATCGCCCAATGTCGGCAGTACGCCGTCGAATTCCCGCAAGGCATTACGCAACTCATCATTGCCAAGCGGTGTGTTTTCCTGCCGCACGACAAGGTCGAAACCGCTCAGAAGGTCAAGCACCTCATCCGGCAAAGGTCTTGTGATCAATATTTTTTTCAATGCATCCGTCCGCCACGTTTCACAGCCTGATCCGGCCCGATTAACACAATCTCTCCGCTCTCGTCGGGCAGCCCTAAAACAAGGACCTCCGACATAAACGGCCCAATCTGGCGCGGCGGGAAGTTGACCACCGCCATCACCTGCCGACCTACCAGCGCCTCGGGCGTGTAATGCGCAGTGATCTGCGCCGAGGTTTTGCGCAGCCCGATTTCGTCGCCAAAATCGATCCAAAGTTTGATCGCTGGCTTGCGGGCCTCGGGGAAAATCTCCGCCCGTGTCACGGTGCCGACGCGCACATCGACCTTGAGAAAATCGTCAAAGTTGATCTCCGCCATTCGCCAGCTCCCGTGCACGGTCAGCAGCCGCTTTCACGGCCTTTTTCAGCAAGGCCGGGAAGCCGTCAGTCTCATTCATCAAAACCTCGAGAGCCGCCTGCGTAGTGCCATTCGGGCTGGTCACGTTCACCCGCAATTGCGCCGGCGTTTCTTCGGCTTGCATCGCCAAGGCTCCTGCCCCGGCGACGGTGGCTTTTGCCAATGTCATTGCCATGTCCGCAGGCAAGCCCTGCGCCTCGCCTGCCGCAGCCATCGTTTCAATCATGTGGAAAACATAGGCGGGGCCGGAGCCGCTAACCCCTGTGACCGCGTCGATCTGGCCTTCGGTTTCAAGCCGGACGACCTGACCGACTGCACTCAGCAACATCTCGGCTTCGTCCAGCGCTTGCGCGCCCGCAGGGCCATTGGCTACGATCGCAGTGATGCCTTGGGAGATTGCCGCAGGTGTGTTGGGCATGGCGCGGATAATAGGGGTTTGATCGCCCAGAATGCTTTCGAAAGTGCCGATGGTGACGCCCGCTGCGACGCTGATAAACAGGGTCTCGCCATTGCCCATCGCCTGCAACGTCGGCAGCGCATCGGCCATCATCTGCGGTTTGACCGCGACAAGTACAATCGCGGGCGACGCAGGCAGATCAGCGTTCAGGTGAACCCCCTGCGCGCGCAGCCAGTCGGAGGGATGCGGGTCCATCACCCAGACGGAGGTGGCGGGAAGGCCACGGGCCAACCAGCCTGCCAGCATCGCCGACCCCATTTTGCCACAGCCCAGCAAAACCAGACCTTGCTCTGCGATACGACCGTTTTCCATATAATCTTCCCCCGAAATGCGTGTTCGGGAGAGTGTTACGCGCGCCCGTAAGCCTCTGCAATGGCGACTTGGATCGCTTCGGTGGGGGTTCTGTCGCCCCAAATCAGCAATTGCAGTGCCGGATAATAGCGCTCTGCATTCATCACGGCGGCGCTGATCATCGTGTCGATCTGCTCGGGCGAGGCAACCTGCCCGCCCGTCAGCACCAGCCCGTAGCGATAGACCATCAGCTTTTGTTCTGCCCAGAACGTGAAACCACCCGCCCAGCACTGGTCGTTCACTTCGTTCAGCAAAGCGTAAAGATCAGGCAGCTTCTCAGCCGGCGGTTCCATCTCGAATGTGGCGATCAGGCGCAGCGTTTCGTCATAGGCCGACCATGCCAGTGTGATGGAATAGGTGCGCCACTGGCCTTGCACAGCCATGGCGATTTGTTCGTCTGAAATGCGGTCAAAGTCCCAGTCGTGGTGCGCTGCGATGTTTTCCACAATGTCGATGGGGTGAATGTCGTCCTCAAGGTACTGCTCGCTCAGGGCCATTTTCGCCACCTCTTGTTGTCTGTCCGGATCTGGCGCTCGCGCGCTTGACCTAGATGCCTGCACAATAAGCCGTGGGGCGACCCACCGCCTATACAAGATATGGTGATACCTAAGGGTGCCGTCTGGCAACCCCTTTTCTGGGGATAACATCAATTGGTGGGGGATAACTGCAATATCTTGTGGGTAAATCCACAAATCACTCAAAGTCTTGAGCGTTTAACCCGCCGATATGCGGGCGGACCGATAAAATGTCCAATGTTGAACGGGGGGCCTACCGAAAGCAGGCACCCCCAAAAGTTTGTCTCAGATCGGCTGCATTCAGCTCTTCTTGGCGTCCAGGGCGTCTAGTCGCGCTTTGAGCGCTTCGTTCTCTTCGCGGGCCTTCTGGGCCATGGCGCGCACGGCGTCAAATTCCTCGCGGGTGACAAAGTCGCGGTCGGCCAGCCAACGGTCCAGCATGCCTTTAAAGGCGGTTTCGGCCTCGCCCTTGGCGCCCTGCGCCACACCCATGGCATTGGTCATCATCTGGCTGATATCGTCGAAAAACTTGTTGCGCGTCTGCATGGCGAACCTCTCGTTTATGTGATTGTCCCCTATATGGGGAGTGTACACCCTGCCCGCAAGGTTGACATCGGCTGCGCGACACGCTCAATCGGGGCCATGATAGCCATGCTCCCATTCCCCGATATCGCCCCCGAGATTTTCACCATCTCGCTTTTTGGTTTGTCGTTTTCGCTGCGCTGGTATGCGCTGGCCTATATCGTCGGCATCTTGCTGGGCTGGCGCCTTGTGGTGCAAGCCACGCGCACCCCGCGTTTGTGGAAAAACGATACGCCTGTGATGACACCTGCGCGTGTCGAGGACTTGCTGTTCTGGGTGATCCTCGGCGTCATTCTGGGTGGAAGGCTTGGCTATGTCCTGTTTTACCAAACCGCATTTTATCTCGAAAACCCCGCCCGTATCCTGCAAATTTGGGAAGGCGGGATGTCGTTCCACGGGGGCGCTTTAGGTGTGATCATCGCGGGCATCGCCTTTACGCGCCGCCATAAGATCCCGATGATCTCGACCGGTGACATGGTCTGTTTGGGCCTTGCGCCGGGGTTGTTTCTGGGGCGGCTGGCCAACTTCATTAACGCCGAGCTTTGGGGCCGGCCAACTGACCTGCCTTGGGGCGTCGCCTTCCCGACCGAGGCCGCGCAGTTCTGCCCTGAAATCGCAGGCATTTGCGCACGTCACCCCTCGCAGCTCTATGAGGCGCTGCTCGAAGGTTTGGTGCTGGGTGGGCTGTTGGTTTGGATGGCGTGGCAGCGCGGGGCGCTGAAACACGAAGGTTTGATCGGTGGCACGTTCCTAGCCGGATATGGGCTTGCTCGCTTTGTTGTCGAGTTTGTGCGCCAGCCTGACGCCCAGTTTGTCAGCGATGGCAATCCGCTGGGTCTGGCATGGCATATCGGCGGCTACGGCCTGACCATGGGGCAGATGTTAAGCCTGCCAATGATCGCGGTCGGGTTGTTTCTCATCATTCGGTCACGTCGCCACTGATGCGTCTGCGCGACCACTTGATTGCCCGAATTGCTGCCGACGGCCCAATGCGGCTGGATGAATATATGTCGGTTTGCTTGCTGCACCCCGAGTACGGCTACTATACGACGCGCCAGCCCTTTGGCCGCGCGGGCGATTTTACGACCGCCCCCGAGATCAGCCAGATGTTCGGCGAATTGATCGGGCTTTGCCTGGCGCAAGACTGGCTGTCTAAAGGCGCCCCTGCGCCCTTCACCTTGGCCGAGCTTGGCCCGGGCCGTGGCACTCTGATGGCCGATGCGTTGCGCGCCTGTACCGCCGTCCCCGGCTTTCTTGATGCTGCCCAGATCGTGCTCGTGGAAGCCTCCCCCGCGTTGCGAGCCGAACAACGCGCAACGCTGGCAGGCCATGCGGTGTCGTGGGTCGACACCACGGACGCCCTGCCCGACCAACCGCTCTTTGCCATCGCCAATGAGTTCTTCGACGCATTGCCGATCCGCCAGTTTATCCGGGACGGGGCACAGTGGCGCGAACGGCAGGTTGGCCTGCAAGAGGACAGGCTGGCTTTCGGCCTTGGGCCCTCTTTGCCGCAGCCAAGCTTTGAGGCGCGGTTGGCGGATACCAAAGACGGCGACATGATCGAGGTCAGCAGTGCGCTTGGCCCCGCGGTGAGCGGGCTTGCGGACCGCATTGCCGGTTTCGGTGGCGCAGCCCTGATCATCGATTACGGCAGCTGGCGCAGCTTGGGGAATACGTTTCAGGCGATTGAACAGCATGAGAAGGTCGATCCGCTTGCCGCTCCCGGACGCGCCGATCTGACCGCCCATGTGGACTTTGAAGCACTGGCGCAGGCCGCCGAACCTTGCGCACACAGCGCACTTACTCCGCAAGGGGTCTTTCTCGAACGCTTGGGCATCACCCAACGTGCGCGCAAACTTGCCGCAACACTCAACGAAGATGCTTTAACCAACCACATTTCTGCACATCGACGGTTGACGCACCCCGAAGAAATGGGAACGCTGTTCAAAGTAATTGCGCTGTACCAAAATGGCGCCTTGCCCCCACCCGGATTAGAGCCATGACGCTTGAAATTTTGACATCTGACGCGCTGACCCCTTTGCGCCACGGCTTTTTTACCCGCAGGGGGGGCGCCTCGTCGGGGGTCTTTGCAGGGCTGAACTGTGGGCAGGGCAGCTCGGACCAGAGCGAGATCGTGACAATCAACCGCGGCCGCGTGGCTGAAGCGATGGGCGTGCCCGCCGATCACCTGATCGGGGTGCATCAAATACACTCGACCAATGTGATCACCGTCGACGCGCCGCTGCCGAAAAAGCCGCGTGCCGATGCGATGGTGACAAAGACAGAAGGGCTGGCGCTGTCTGTGCTGACAGCCGATTGCCAGCCTGTCCTGTTTGCCGATGCCAAGGCGGGCGTGATCGGCGCGGCCCATGCCGGATGGCGCGGCGCGCTCGATGGCGTGCTTGAGGCCACCATCGACGCGATGGAGGCGTTGGGTGCAGCGCGTGTCGATATCGCCGCCGTTATCGGCCCGTCGATCAGTCAGCGCGTCTATGAGGTCGGCCCCGAGTTTCTCGATGCCTTCTTGGCCGAAGATGCGGCTAATTCGCGCTTCTTTGCGCAAGGCCGTGGCGACAAGCTGCAATTTGACTTGCCCAGCTTTGGCCTGAGCAGATTGCGTGCAGCAGGCGTAGGCTTTGCCGAGTGGACCGGTCACTGCACCTATTCCGATGCGGCGCGATTCTATTCCTACCGCCGTACCACCCACGCCAAGGAAGCGGACTACGGTCGGCTGATTGCAACGATCACCCTTTGATCGCGGCGAGATTGGGGCAAGCTTCGCCGTGAGGTCGCCTTAAATCTGCGGTGCTGGATTGGAAACAATCCCCTCAAAACCCCACAATTGGATACGCTGAACGGCACGTTGCCCAATAAAATAGGGACTTTGCGCAATTGTGGCAGGGTCACCACAAATTGCCTCAAATTCACCGACGATTTTCTTCTCTTTTCTGTCAAATGCCAGAAACCGGCCCGATTGCTCCGTCATATTCAGTCTCAAGCAAGGGCAGCGGCCCAACAACAAACAGCAAACTGAGGACAGAGACATGAAAACCAACAAGCGCTTCATCAAGAGCATCGTAGACACCGCCGCCAAGGACACCACAGTGATGCCTTGGGCCCGTGGGAGCCGCCGCGCCGCGTTCATCGCGAAACGCAACGCAGCGCCGGTAGTTCGCAAGTCCGCCTAAGCTGGACCAGCCGACAACGCGACACTCCCAAGATTTTCCCCGCCTTGGCCCCCCGCACGTTGATTCGCGCGGGGGGCCATTTTTTCTTGCGGGAATGTGGCGGTAATCCGCGAATTGCGGAAACAAAAAGGCAAATTTCGATCAAATTGACGCGAACAAGGCAGTTAATGTTCAGGATACTTTGACAATTCACCTGAGACGTGGCGATTTAGGGTCAGATCACAACACGTAAATGACCAACCAGCGTTATTTCCGATGTTGTCGGTGGGGGCCGACACGGATGTGACAAACCAGTTAAAGGTTATCGCATGACTTCAATTGCTGCTCAGGCGCCCCGAGGCGCCACATCTGGCGCCAATAGCGGGCGGGGCTTCAGCCTCACTGCGTCCGGCACATCCCCGGAACCCGTCCGCGCCGCCGCGCCGGTGCCGATGCGGAGCTACGAGGTCGTCGCCCTGCGCAAGGACGGCTCGCTTTATATCGGGCAGGACCGTGCGCCCGCTGTGCCGCTGCTGGAAAAGGCGTTTTCGGCCTTTGCCCGCGGCACGCTGATCCAGACCGTGGACGGCCCCGTAGCTGTCGAAGACCTGCAGCCCGGCGATATGATCAATACCTCGACGGGCGAGCCTGCTAAGTTAATTTGGGTCGGGTCCAGCAGCTTTGTGCCCGCCGATGTGGGCCGCACCACGCCACTGCTGCGCATTATGACCGATAGTTTCGGCCAAGGCCGCCCCAGCACTTTCCTCACCGTTGGGCCAAGCGCGCGCATCCTGCACACCCCGCACCATCTGCGCGGCGACAATGACGGGACCAAACTGCTGACACCGGTGCGCGAATTTATCGACGGCGTGAATGTGATCGAGGTGACGCCCCCGACTCCGGTGCGCCTGTTCCACATCTGCCTGACCCGCCACGCAGCCATCAATGCGGGCGGCGTCGAAATGGAGACCTTCCATCCCGGCGCCAACGCCACCCGCGATGTGCCCCACAGCATCCGCGACCGTTTCCTGTCGCTGTTTCCACAGATCGGCCATGTCACGGACTTCGGGCCACTGGCCCATCCGCGCGCGCCCGAGCAGGAGCAAGACGCTTTTTAAAGTCTGTTAAGGCGCTGTTTCCAGACGCTTTTCCAGCACATCAAATGGCACGCCCGGCTCATCCTTCGCGCCACGGATCACGAGGCTGGTCTTGACGCTGGCCACATTGGGGGTGGTCAACAGCTCGCCGGTTAGAAAGCTTTGAAAGCTCGACAGATCAGGCGCCACGCATTTCAGCACGAAATCCACCTCGCCGTTGAGCATGTGGCATTCGCGAACCAAGGACCAGGCACGGCATTTCTGCTCGAAGGCGCTCAGATCGACCTCGGCCTGACTGGCCAGACCGACCATCGCAAACACCTGCACCTCGAACCCCAATTCGCGCGGGTCGACGTCGGCGTGATAGCCACGGATATAGCCTTGCTCTTCGAGCGTGCGAACCCGGCGCAGGCAGGGTGGTGCTGAAATTCCCACCCGCTTTGCAAGCTCGACGTTGGTCATCCGACCGTCTGCCTGCAATTCGGCCAGAATTTTCCGATCAATCGGATCAAGCCGTGTACCCGCCATAATGCCCCCTTGGAATTTGCGATTGTTATAACAGCGACGGTGGCGGGCGCAATAATCTTTCGCCACACAGCAAGAATTCGGCGCCCAGCCTGATCGGTCCGCGATTGCAGCCGCCTTTGTCCCGCATAATCCGCAGGGCCGCGCCGCAATAGCCTTGTTGGCGATCAATGGGAAGTAGGGGTTTAAGGTCGCGAAAGGAGGGGCTATATCGTGCGGGCTTATAATTTGATCATCAGGGGGCTGACATGGCCGAGACGCGAAAGACCAAGGTTCTGATCATTGGCTCCGGCCCTGCAGGATATACCGCTGGTGTCTATGCCAGCCGTGCGATGCTAGAGCCGATCCTCGTGCAGGGCATCGAGCCCGGCGGCCAGTTGACCACCACCACGGAGGTCGAAAACTGGCCCGGCGATACCGAGGTGCAAGGCCCCGATCTGATGGTGCGGATGCAAGACCACGCCAAAGCGATGGGCACCGAAATCATTGGTGACATTATCACCGATCTCGACCTGTCGAGCCGACCGTTTCACGCCAAGGGCGACAGTGGCACGACTTATATCGCTGATGCGGTCATCCTTGCGACAGGGGCGCGGGCAAAGTGGCTCGGACTAGAGAGCGAAGAAAAGTTCAAAGGCTTCGGCGTTTCGGCCTGTGCCACCTGCGATGGTTTCTTTTATCGCAACCAAGAGATTGTGGTTGTGGGGGGTGGCAATACCGCTGTGGAAGAAGCGCTGTTCCTGACTAATTTTGCCTCCAAAGTGACGCTGGTGCACCGCCGTGGTGAATTGCGCGCCGAGAAAATCCTCATTGACCGCCTTATGAAGAACCCCAAAATCACGCCGCTGTGGTTCCATGCCCTTGAAGAGGTTTACGGCACCGATGCACCGCTTGGCGTCGAAGGCATCAAGGTCAAGCATGTTGAGACCGGCGAGATTACCGATATCCCCGCCAAGGGCGTGTTTGTCGCCATCGGCCATGCGCCTGCCAACGAATTGGTGAAGGACGTGCTCGAAACCCATATGGGCGGCTATGTCGTCACCAAACCAGACAGCACCGAAACATCGATCCCCGGCGTATTTGCGGCCGGTGACCTGACGGACCACAAATACCGACAAGCTGTGACCTCTGCGGGCATGGGTTGCATGGCCGCGCTGGAGGCAGAGCGGTTTTTGGCCGAAGTTGGTGACGACGCAGGTAATGACACCTCATTGCCTTTGGGCTATGGTGCCGAAATTAAAGAAACTGTTTAATACAAAGCGGCCCTTCGGGGCCGTTTTCGCTTCAAACGACCCCATTACTCCGTGCCAGACGCGGAAAAGCTTGATTTCCATCGGTTGCAAGGGTTAGGACCCGCGCAGCCACCCAATTGATTTATAAAAGATGTGAGTTGCTCAATGCAGACGCCCAACCTTGCTCCTATTCCAGAACTTTATGTTTCCCACGACTCCGCGCAAAAGCTGCGGGTCGAGGCCGGCAACTTGGTAAGCCACGATCTGACACCGCGCCAGATCTGCGACCTTGAGTTGCTGATGAACGGCGGGTTTAACCCTCTCAAAGGGTTCCTGAGCGAAGCAGATTACAACGGCGTCGTTGAGAACATGCGTCTGGCCGATGGCGCACTGTGGCCAATGCCGATCAACCTCGATGTCAGCCCGGAGTTCGCTGAAAAGCTGGAGCTGGGTCAGGACATCGCTTTGCGTGACCAAGAGGGCGTGATCCTCGCCACCATGACGGTCACCGACCGTTGGACGCCAAACAAGGCTCTGGAGGCCGAGAAGGTCTTTGGCGCAGATGACGATGCCCATCCGGCGGTCAATTACCTGCACAATCAGGCCGGTTCTATCTATCTTGGTGGTCCCGTCACCGGCATCCAGCAACCCGTGCACTATGATTTCCGCGCCCGCCGCGACACGCCCAACGAATTGCGTGCCTATTTCCGCAAGATGGGCTGGCGCAAGGTTGTAGCTTTCCAGACCCGCAACCCGCTGCACCGCGCACACCAAGAGCTTACCTTCCGCGCCGCGCGCGAAGCACAAGCCAACCTGCTGATCCATCCGGTTGTCGGCCTGACCAAACCCGGCGATGTCGATCACTTCACCCGCGTGCGTTGCTATGAGGCGGTTCTGGACAAGTATCCGGCAGCCACCACCGCGATGTCCCTGCTGAACCTTGCCATGCGCATGGCAGGCCCCCGCGAAGCAGTTTGGCACGGTCTGATCCGCAAAAACCACGGCTGCACACACTTTATCGTTGGCCGCGACCACGCAGGCCCCGGCAATAACTCCAAAGGCGAAGATTTTTACGGCCCCTATGATGCGCAGGACCTGTTCCGCACGCATCAAGAAGAAATGGGCATCGAAATGGTCGACTTCAAACACATGGTCTGGGTGCAGGAACGCGCCCAATACGAAGCCATGGACGAGATCAAAGACAAAGACGATGTCACGATTCTCAACATCTCGGGCACCGAACTGCGTCGTCGTCTGCAAGAAGGCTTGGAGATCCCCGAATGGTTCTCCTTCCCCGAGGTCGTCAAGGAACTGCGCCGCACCAAGCCGCCGCGCTCCAATCAGGGTTTCACTGTTTTCTTCACCGGCTTTTCGGGTTCGGGCAAGTCGACCATCGCCAATGCTTTGATGGTCAAATTGATGGAGATGGGCGGCCGTCCTGTGACGCTGCTTGATGGCGATATCGTGCGCAAAAACCTGTCGTCCGAGCTTGGCTTCTCCAAGGAGCACCGCGATCTGAACATCCGTCGTATCGGTTATGTGGCCTCCGAGATCACCAAGAACGGCGGCATCGCAATTTGTGCGCCTATCGCGCCTTATGCAACCACCCGTCGTGCCGTGCGCGAGGATGTTGAAGCCTTTGGTGCCTTCGTGGAAGTGCACGTCGCCACAAGCTTGGAAGAATGCGAGCGGCGCGACCGCAAGGGTCTCTACAAGCTCGCGCGCGAAGGCAAAATCAAGGAATTCACTGGCATTTCTGACCCTTACGATGTGCCCGCCAACCCCGAACTGTCGATTGAGACGGAAAGCGTCGATGTCGACAACTGCGCGCATCAGGTGTTGCTAAAGCTGGAGAGCATGGGCCTGATCAGAGCCTAAGCCGGAAGCCACCAGTGGAAAACAAAGAAGACGCAGCCTTTCGGGGCTGCGTTTTTTGTTGTGCGACTGGTTGGGTCCTAGTCGGGGAAAAGCACGCTTCCCGACATCAGCACAGCGCCCTGCCCCGCAACTTTAACCCCAGTGATCGCATCGCGCGGACCGAGCACCTCAACCTGCGCCTGACCGGGCCGTCCCATCAGATGGCCCTGCTCTGCAATAAAGGCGGGCGATGTGATCAATCCCTGCGCCCAGAGATAACCCGCCATCGCGCCCGTCGCGGATCCGGTAAACGGATCTTCTGCGGGGCTGGGCGGAGCGAGCAACAAACGGGCTGAGGTATCTCCCGCTTCGGTAAAACCGGACAGCGTGACCCAAAACGGCTCCATCATATCGCTGGCAGAGGTGCCAAGATGGGCCATGTAGGCCGCAAGCCCCGCCTGATCGAGCTTCGCTCGTGCCAGCGCGGCAGGGTCGCGCAGAACTGTGATGCAGAACGGCAGTCCGGTGGAGACGATCTGCGGCGTGCCCAGGATGTCTTCGGCCTGCAATCCGCCCACGGCGGCAACAATTTCGGCGGGCACCTGCGCGCCAAAAACCGGCGCATTTTGAAACAGGGTGATCCGACCGCCGTCGATTTCTGCCTGTATCACGCCGGCGCCCGTCTCAAAGCTCACGGGGCCATCCCCAAGCCAGCCGCGATGGCGCAAAGCGGCGAGTGTGGCGATACTCGGATGACCGGCAAAAGGAATTTCGCGGCTGGCCAGAAAGTATCTGATCCGCAAATCCGCGCAGTCCGATGGACCGGTAAAGGTGCATTCTACGAGGGATGTTTCGCGCACATAGGCCATGCAGGTCGACGCATCCAGCACCGCACCACCATGTACCACGGCACAGCCATTGCCGCCGAACGGCACATCGGTAAAGGCATCCACCCAATCAAATTCCAGCTTCAATTGATCGCCTCCCAAATCTACAGCCCTGCACGAGCCGATGCGAAAAGCAAAAGGCCGCAGGATATCCTGCGGCCTTGACATATGTTGTCAAGCGTCGGGGCGCTTTGCCCGATTGCGGCGTGGATTAGTGTACCATCACCGGCGCATAGTCATGCTCGCGGGCCAGTGAAAATGCCAGCTTACGGTCGCCGACCAGCGCGATCTGCTGGCCTTCGGAATCGTGCACTGCATAAATCTGCTCCAATCCTTCGGCTTGCTCGCGCACTTCGCGGGGCAAATCGCTGACGGCAATGGATTTCACATATACTGTGCGGTCTGTGGCTGAGGTATTGGTCTCGATGTCCTGCATAGTCCTAGCCTTTCTTTATTTTTATCGTTTGAATGACGGTCTCGGGTTTGGCGCGGGTCAGGTCTACGTGTAGCAAACCGTTCTCCATCTTGGCCTCACCTACTTCGACACCGTCAGCCAGAACGAACGACCGTTGAAACTGCCGCGCGGCGATACCGCGATGGAGAAACACACGCTCACCGCTGTCTTCGGCCTGTCTGCCTCGGATCACCAGCTGTCTATCTTCAACTGTTATCGACAGATCTTGTTCCGAAAAGCCTGCAACGGCCAACGTAATACGGTAACTGAAATCGGATGTTTGTTCGATGTTGAACGGCGGGTAGCCTTCATTGCCCCCTTTGGCACTGCGTTCCAGCACCCGTTCGAGTTGCTCAAATCCCAGCATATGGGGATATGATGCCAGCGTCATTTTCGTCATGCGACACGTCCTCACTTCTTAAGCGACAGTCATTTGAGGGTCCCGTAACCGGCAACCCAGATAGATCAAATATGGGGAGAGCATTCGCAGAGCGCAAGGGCTATGCTGATCGTGCCGGTCCTTCTATATTGAAGGACCAAAGACCTGACGGAATCATCTGTAATATGAATGCCCCTGCCGATCTATCCATGAAAAACGAGGATGTTTTGCGTGTCGAGCTGGAGGTTTTCCGCAGCGAACACCGCGATCTTGATACCGCAATTCACGCAATGGTAGAGCGAGGCACCTCTGACCAGCTGATGTTGCAGCGCCTGAAAAAGCGCAAACTGTGGCTCAAGGATACCATCGCGCGGATCGAAGACCGCCTGACCCCGGATATCATCGCCTGAAGCGCCTGCCCGCCTGCCGGATTCACCCCCATCATCGCGCATTGCCTCGGACCGGCACATGGCTATAGTGCGCGCTTCTTTACGCGACCAAAGGGACAGTGCTTTTATGACCACCCCACCTGTCGGCATCATCATGGGGTCCCAATCCGATTGGGAAACCATGAAACAGGCAGCCACGCTGCTGGACGAGCTGGAAATCGGCTATGAGACACGCATCGTCTCGGCGCACCGGACGCCGGACCGGCTGTGGGAGTATGGCAAGACGGCTGTCGGGCGCGGGTTACAGGTGATTATCGCAGGCGCTGGCGGGGCCGCGCATTTACCCGGCATGATGGCGTCAAAAACCCGCGTACCGGTGATCGGTGTGCCCGTGCAGACCCGGGCTTTGTCGGGTGTCGATTCGCTCTATTCCATTCTGCAGATGCCGCGCGGCTATCCGGTGGCGACCATGGCAATCGGTGCGGCGGGTGCCGCCAATGGCGCATTGATGGCCGCAGGTATCCTTGCCCTGCAAGACCCCGCACTGGCGGCACGGCTGGATAAGTGGCGCGACGATCTGACCGCGTCGATCCCCGAGGAGCCAAGTGATGACTGATCCGCTCGCCACCGGCGCCACCATTGGTATTCTTGGCGGCGGCCAATTAGGCCGAATGCTGTCGGTCGCGGCTGCACGGCTGGGCTTTACCTGCCACATCTTTGAGCCAGGCATCGCCCCGCCCGCCGCACAGGTCGCTAACAGGCTGACCACTGCCGCCTATGACGACACTGCCGCCTTGACCGCCTTTGCGCGCGATTGCGACGTGGTGACTTTCGAGTTCGAAAACATCCCCACCGAAGCGCTGGATGTGATTGAGGCGATCACCCCGATCCGCCCCGGCCGCGAAGCGCTGCGCATCTCGCAGGATCGACTTACCGAGAAAAACTTCCTGCAAGAGCTTGGTCTCAAGGTTGCGCCCTTTGCCGATGTGCCCGACGCCGAGGCGCTGGCCCGCGCTGTGCGCGACATTGGCATCCCGTCGATCCTGAAAACCCGCCGCTTTGGATATGATGGCAAGGGTCAGGTCCGGCTGAGCAGCGAGAGCGACGTCGCCACCGCGCTGGACGGCCTTGCCGGTGCGCCCGCTGTGCTCGAAGGGTTTGTGGAATTCAGCCACGAGGTCTCGGTTATCGCGGCGCGTGGCCCGACGGGCGAAGTCGCCTGTTTTGATCCCGGTGAAAACGTGCACCGCGACGGGATTTTGCACAGCACCACGGTGCCCGCCCGTTTGAGCGCCTCACAGCGCACCGATGCCGTGTTGATTGCCGCCAAAATCCTGAATGCGCTCGATTATATCGGTGTGTTGGGGGTTGAGCTTTTCGTCACGCCGCAAGGGCTTATCGTTAACGAGATCGCGCCGCGTGTGCATAACTCAGGCCATTGGACCCAGAACGGTTGCAGCATTGACCAGTTCGAGCAGCATATCCGCGCTGTTGCCGGTTGGCCGCTGGGCGACGGGTCGCGCTATGCCGATGTGGTGATGGAAAATCTGATCGGTGCCGACATGGACAAGGTGCCGCATATCGCTCGCGAAAAAGATGCCAGCCTGCATCTCTACGGCAAAGCCGAGACCAAAGCGGGCCGCAAAATGGGCCATGTGAACCGGATCACCCGCTGATCCGGTCGTCGCGTTCTAGCCGAAAAACCGCTCGGCAACCTCACCGTTCATAAACGAGACGCGGCCCGCCACAAAGGTGGCCGCGACCCGTTTGCTTTGCGCGTCCAGCACCACCAGATCGGCGCGCTTGCCGGTGCGTAATATACCACGGTCGGTCAGCCCCAGCACTTTGGCC
Source organism: Sulfitobacter brevis (assembly GCF_900112755.1). Taxonomy (GTDB): domain Bacteria; phylum Pseudomonadota; class Alphaproteobacteria; order Rhodobacterales; family Rhodobacteraceae; genus Sulfitobacter; species Sulfitobacter brevis. The sequence goes on from NZ_FOMW01000001.1 coordinate 229,674, forward strand.
GGACCTTCGGACACCAGCCGCCACGCGCCAGCAAGATCGGCGACCCCGGTTTCGGCCAGCATCAAAGCGGCACGGCGCGGCGACGGATAGTGATAGTCCGAGGCCAGCGCATCACACATCCCCATCGAAATCAGATCCAGCGCCGAGACGTTGCTTTTGTGCGAGCCCCCGCGCACCACATTGGGAGACCCCATTACCACCGTATCACCCGCATCATGGGCGGCCTCGCCTGCCTCCAAAGTCTCGGGAAATTCGGCAATATCAACGCCCCGCGCGCGCCACTGCAGGCGCCGCTCGGCAGTGTGATCGTCGTGGCTGCCCATCCGCACGCCTGCCTTGGCCAGCCGCGCACAGAGCCAGTCCAGCGCATCGGGCACCTCGCCTCGTGCGGCATAGAGCTGGTTCATCAGGGTCAGATGCGCCTCAGGGCTGCGCCCCGCTTTCAACGCTTGGCCTATCAGATTTTTTGGCGCTTCGCCCGCCGCGAGCCGCGCGTAAGGCAGATGGTCATTGAACACGACATAGCTGATGCCCCAATTCGCCAGCCGTTCGGGAAGATCGGCATAATGATCGAGCAGATGGGTCTCGAACCGCAAATGCGGGCGGATGTCGCTGACCAGACGCGGCGCGGTATCGCGGATCGCGTCAAATACGGTCTCGGCAAACTCGAACCCGCGCAGTCCCCCCTCCCAACTGACAAATTGCGCAAGCAGCGCCGTGGTGATCCCGTTGGCGCCCAGTTCGCCGTCGACCGCGACCAATCCCTCATTTGCCTGCTTCATTGCCCCGCGACGCGGTGCCAGATGCCGTTCGAACCCGTCACCGTGCAAATCAACGATCCCCGGCAGCACCAGAAAACCGCTCAGGTCCACCGCGCGGCCCACCGGATCTTCGACAATCTCGCCTTGGGCAAAGGAAAGCCGTTCGCGTCGCAGACCTTCAGGGCGCAGGACATCGGCCCCCGCCAAATCAAAATCGGGCATCGGTTTACTCCTTGGCCGGACCGCAGCTGCCAACCGGACATCCGAGGCTTTCCAGCACCCCGTCCAGCCATGTCATCGACCGGTCAAACCGGCCCGTGTTCAAAAACGACATCGTTTCCGCAATGACGCGCGGATTGTTCATCATGAATGTATGGGTCACCGGCAGCACGATATGGTCGGCCATTCCTTCTACGCGGGTCGAGGCGACGGAAACCTTGCCATCGTCCGCCCCCGGTAGCAGCGACGAGAAATACGGGTTAAGCGATTGCGACCCTGCGATTACCCCGAGACTGAAGCTCACCGGCGGCAATCGCCGAGGCACCGAAGCGGCCCCCGTGCCCATCTGCAACCCGGCAGGGCCGTTCAGCCAGTCAAATGCAGGCATCGAGCTTAGTTCGTCCACTACTTCGCTGCCGTGGTTTGGCGGGCTCAGCATCACCACGCGCCCGACCTGCGCCGCGCCGTTTTCAACAACCCATTGGCGCACCAGAATGCCGCCCATCGAGTGGGTCACAAAATCAACCTTTGGCGTACCGCATTGCGCCACCGCATCGGGCACCGTACGTGAGGCCAGCACCTGCACTTCGGCCTCGGTGGAGGCATAGCCGGGCCGCACCACGCGGTAGCCATCGGCGGCGAGTGCCGCTTCCATCAGCGCAAAGGAGGTTTCGGTGCGGGCAAGCCCGTGCAGCAGCACCACACAGCGCTGGCTGGCCGTGCGCGCAGCCGGACCCGTATCTTTCTTGACGCCCTGCGCCTGCGCGACGAGGGCGGATACCAGCAGTACAGCAAGGAGCATCGCGGATTTCCACATGGCCTAGCAGATAGACTGATTTGGCGGTCTGTGAAATGCTGCATCTGCAATGACCCTACGAAAGGATAGATGATGCGCATAAATTCGCCCCGACTGGCCGTGCGTGCGGTGCTGATCCACGAGGGGCGTTTGTTAATGGTCAATGCCTATCCTGATGGCCAATCCTCGTTGATCTGCGCGCCCGGTGGCGGGGTGGAGCTTGGGGCATCCCTGCCCGACAACCTGCGTCGTGAAGTGCATGAAGAAACCGGCCTAGAGATCGCGGTCGGTGCGCCCTGTCTGGTGAACGAATTTCACGATCCCGAGCGCGGATTTCATCAGGTCGATGTCTATTTCCGCTGCCACTTAGAGGGCAGCGCCGAGGTAGATCCAAACTGGCAAGATACCGAGAATATCGTGACCGAGCGGCACTGGCTGACCGAGACAGAGCTGGCGCATACATGGCACAAGCCCGACAGCTTGCGCGCGGTGGCTTTTGGGCCGCAAGGTAGTGTCAGCTATGACCCGCTGGAGTTGATCTTGCGCTGACCGCCCAGCCGATGCCGCCGACAACCAACGAGGCGGCGACTAATACCGACAGGCCGATATCCTCGCCCAGTAATACCGCCCCCGCGACAATCGCAATAACTGGTACGCCAAGCTGGACGACTGCCGCTGTCGGGCCACTCATCTTCGGCAGGATGCTATACCACAGCGCATAGCCCAACCCCGAGGTCAGCCCGCCACAAAGCAGCGCGAGCGCAATTCCCGTGACCGAAAACTCCAGTGCCGGCCCGACCAACAGAATTAGCAATATCGGCAGACACAAAAGAAAATTTGCGGCGGTGGCGGCAAGCGGATCGACTGAGCCGCGCCCGATGATTGTATAGGCGGCCCAGCCCAGCCCTGCGGCAATCATCAGCGCCGCGCCAACCGGATCGGCGCTGCCCTCAGGTCCGGGCCAAAGCGCCACCAAAAGCCCCGCAAAGGCGATCACCGCGCCGGTGACCTGCTGGCGGCGCGGCGCGGCGCCGCGCATTGCGCCATGAACGAACATCGTGATCTGCACGACCCCGAACAGGATCAGCGCACCCAACCCCGCATCCAGCGTGAGATAGGCCAGCGAAAATCCGATCATATAAACTGCAAGGCTGAACGCCCCACCCAGTCGATTGCGCCTGAGCAGGGGCAGCCCGCCGCCGCGCACCGAGATGAGCATCGCCAGCACCACAGCCCCCGACAACACCCGCACCAGCGCAAAACCCGACGGGTCGATGTGCCCGCCTTCAATCGCCAAGCGCGTGAGGATGGAGTTGGCCGCAAAGGCCGTCATGGTGAGGAATGTTAAAAGTGCGAGACGCATAAATCCGCAATACTGCGCTGGCCCGCCCCTGCCAAGCCGCAACGCCAAAGTGCACAAGTAATTTGGCTGCGTTCAAACGAAACAAGGGGCCCACAACGGGGCCCCTTGCTCTGTCGGTAAGACAGGATGTGTAGGAGGCGAAAGGCCTCTTACATCATGCCGCCCATGCCGCCCATGTCGGGCATACCGCCGCCGCCGCCGCCGTCTTTCGACGGTTTGTCAGCAACCATAGCTTCGGTTGTGATCAGCAGGCCTGCGATGGATGCAGCGTCTTGCAGTGCGGTGCGCACAACTTTAGCCGGATCGATTACGCCGAACTTGAACATGTCGCCATATTCTTCGGTCTGGGCGTTAAAGCCGAACTTCAGGTCGTCGCTTTCGCGGATCTTGCCGGCAACAACCGAACCGTCCACGCCAGCGTTTTCAGCGATCTGACGCAGCGGTGCTTCCAGTGCTTTGCGCACGATGGCAATACCGACGTTCTGATCGTTGTTGTCGCCTTTGAGGCCTTCAAGCTTCTTGCCTGCCTGAACCAGAGCAACACCACCGCCAACGACGATACCTTCCTGAACAGCGGCACGTGTCGCGTTCAGTGCATCGTCAACGCGGTCTTTGCGCTCTTTCACTTCAACTTCGGTCATGCCGCCGACGCGGATAACAGCAACACCGCCTGCCAGCTTGGCAACACGTTCCTGCAGCTTTTCACGGTCGTAGTCAGAAGTGGTTTCTTCGATCTGGTTACGGATCTGGGCAACGCGTGCTTCGATCTCGGCTTTCTCGCCGGCACCATCAATGACGGTTGTCTCGTCTTTGGTGATGGTAACTTTCTTGGCCGAACCGAGCATGTCCATTGTCACGGACTCAAGCTTCATGCCCAGATCTTCGGAGATCACCTGACCGCCTGTGAGGATCGCGAGGTCTTGCAGCATTGCCTTGCGACGATCGCCAAAACCAGGTGCTTTAACAGCAGCAATCTTCAGACCGCCACGCAGTTTGTTCACAACCAGTGTCGCAAGCGCTTCGCCTTCAACATCTTCGGCAATGATCAAAAGTGGCTTCTGCGACTGGATCACCTGCTCGAGCAGTGGCACCATTGGCTGCAGCGACGAAAGTTTCTTTTCGTGCAGCAGGATGATGACGTCTTCCAGCTCGACAGTCATCTTGTCGGAGTTGGTGACGAAGTAGGGGCTCAGGTAGCCACGGTCGAACTGCATGCCTTCGACGACAACAGTTTCTGTTTCCAGACCCTTGTTCTCTTCAACGGTGATCACGCCTTCGTTCCCGACTTTTTGCATCGCATCAGCAATCTGACGACCGATTTCTTTTTCGCCGTTGGCGGAAATCGTGCCGACCTGTGCAACTTCGTCGCTGTCGGATACGTCACGAGCAGCAGCTTTGATCGCTGCAACGACTGTGGCTGTGGCCAGATCGATACCGCGCTTCAAATCCATCGGGTTCATGCCAGCGGCAACCGATTTCATGCCTTCCTGAACGATGGCCTGAGCCAGAACCGTTGCAGTTGTTGTACCGTCACCGGCTTCGTCGTTGGTCCGGGAAGCAACTTCCTTGACCATCTGTGCGCCCATGTTTTCGAACTTGTCTTCCAGTTCGATTTCTTTCGCCACGGACACGCCGTCCTTGGTGATGCGCGGTGCGCCGAAAGATTTGTCCAGAACCACGTTACGGCCTTTTGGGCCCAGCGTGACTTTAACCGCGTTTGCAAGGATGTTTACACCCTTAAGCATTTTGTTGCGGGCATCGGTGTCAAATTTGACGTCCTTAGCAGCCATGTGTATTCTCCAATATTAATTTGATGTCAGCGTCTCTTGGGTCGGGCAGAGCCCGGCATTTCCTGCGTTCAGGAAATGATCCCCATGATGTCGCTTTCTTTCATCATCAGCAGTTCTTCGCCGTCGAGTGTGACCTCGGTGCCGGACCATTTGCCGAACAGGATTTTGTCACCGGCTTTAACAGCCATTTCGATCAGCTCGCCACTGTCCTTGCGGGCGCCTTCGCCACAAGCAACAACTTCACCCTCGGAGGGCTTTTCTTTGGCGGAATCGGGGATGATCAGACCACCCTTGGTCTTTTCTTCGCTTTCTGTGCGACGAACCAACACGCGGTCGTGAAGTGGTTTCAATGCCATCTTTGCAGCTCCTTAAGGCTCAAAGTTATTCTCTCAGCCAGCCCCTCCGGTTGAGAGGCGTGGCCGTTAGCACTCAAGCTACTCGAGTGCTAACGACGCATAGGTAGGCAGGCTGCACCAATGTGTCAACGGGGGAGTTTGGCAAATTTTACGCTGGGCCAAACGCCGCGCAGCAGCGCCCCTCGTGACATACTCCAACCCCAGCAACCGTGTCACTACAACCCCAGCAACCCGTGTCATTGTGCCTGATAATATCGCGCGTCTGGGTTCTGGGCACTAGCTTACCACTACCCGCCCAGTACCCGCCCGCTGGTCGCCACCGCCTCGGCCCCCGCCGTTGTCAGCCCGTAAACGCCGGTCTCAACCTTCTCGAACCACCCATAATGATTCTCCCGCATCATCCGTGTGGCGGCCGTCACCCCCGCTTCGCGCGCGACATCAGCACCCTTGCTCGCACCAACCTCGAACAAGAACACCGCACATTTCAGCGCATCCTGACGATAGGCCGTGACGAGCCCTGCCCGCGTCTGTCCGCCATCATTCGGATCGCCCTGTCGCCGCGCAAATTCGCGCAGCAGGCGTTGTTGGCGTTTGGCCGACTTGCGCGGCGCGTATGGCCCCGGATCGCAATGCACCTCAACCAGCCCATCGCTGAGCCGGACGGTAATCACCCCCAAGCCCAGACGCCGCGCCAGTGCCACATTGCCCTTCAACGCCTTGGCAAACCTCTTCCCCGGTTGCCGTGCGACAGCCATATAAATATCATCGCTGACGGCCAGACGGGCAACGCACTGGTGAAACAAGGTCAGCGAAAAGCCCAGCTTCAACTCGACCACAACTGGCGGTTCGGCACCGCGCACCGCCACCACATCAGCCGCTCCGACCTCGGCCTTCACGACGTATCCCTGATCCTCAAGGGACATCTTGATGGGCAGATATAGATCGGTTTCGCGGGGCTGATTCATCTGTGGCAAGCTATCAGTAATCCCGCATCGAAGAGAAGGCCCCACCCGCGCCCCGGCGCTTTATGCCGCAGTGCAGCATTACAAGTGGTGACAAGCCCCGCGACCCCGCCTATAAGGCCGCAAACCCTAATCATCCGATCCGAAGGACATTTATTATGACAACGCTCGTATTTGGCCACAAATCCCCTGACACCGACAGCACCGGCAGCCCGATCATCTGGGCGTGGTACCTGAACGAGGTCAAGAACACGCCTGCTAAACCCGTGTTGCTGGGCGAGCCGAATACTGAAGCGCTTTTCGTGATCGACCACTGGAACCTCGATAAACCCGAGATCCTGACCACCCTCGAGGCCGATACCAAGGTGGTCATCGTCGACACCAACAACCCAGCCGAATTGCCCGACAATATCAATGAGGCCGACATCACCGGCATCATCGACCACCACCGGCTTGTCGCAGGCTTGGAAACACGCGGGCCGATCGAGATCAACATTCAACCGCTGGCCTGCACCGCGACCATCATGGTCAAAATGATCGGCGACGACTGGGCGAACGCACCGCGCGGCATCAAGGGCGCGGCGCTGTCGTGCATCCTCTCCGACACGCTGGAATTCCGCAGCCCGACCACCACCGACGAAGACCGCAACGTCGCGCAGGCGCTGGCTGATGATCTGGGTGTCGATATCAGCGCATTGGCCGGGGATATGTTCGCCGCCAAATCCGATGTCTCCGCCTTCTCCGAAGCGGAATTGCTGCGCATGGACAGCAAGGAGTTCGATCTTAACGGCACGCAACTGCGCGTCTCGGTCCTTGAGACCACCTCGCCCGACCAGATCCTGTCGCGCAAGGATGCGTTGATCGCCGCCATGCCCGCTGTGGCCGAAGAAGATGGCGCTGCGCAGGTTTTGTTGTTTGTCGTCGATATTTTGAACGAAGAAGCTACGCTTTTGGTGCCAAATGACATGGTTAAGCACCTCGCGCTGCAAAGCTTTGGCGCGACCGCCGAGGGCGATACTGTTGTCCTGCCGGGCATCATGAGCCGCAAAAAGCAGATCATCCCTAACCTTAAAATGTGATCTGCGGCCCATTCGCGGCACTCTGAAATTTGCACTAAGGCCTCCGCAACGCGGGGGCCTTAGTTTTTTGCGCACCTTGAAAAGCCATGCACATGCCGCAGGTTCCATCCGCAGCCCTGATCGCATATGCCAAAGCCAACCCAACTACCGGAGCCCCTCCATGAGCCGCATCATCACCGCCCTGTCCGAGATCTCTGCCGATTATGACGCCCTTTTTGTCGATCTCTGGGGCTGCGTTCATAACGGCGTCACTGCCCTGCCCGCCGCAGTCGCGGCGCTTCAGGAGTATCGCGCAAAGGGAGGCGTTGTGGTCTTGGTCACAAACTCGCCGCGCCCCCGCGCTGGCGTTGAAAAACAGCTCGACCATTTCGGCGTGCCGGATGACGCATGGGACAGTATCGCGACATCGGGAGATTCGGCCCGTTCGGCAATGTTCAACGGTGTCGTCGGCACCCGCGTCTGGCACATCGGCCAACCCGGCGAAGAGAAGTTTTTCGAGCCGCTCGCGATTATCGACAACCCTGTTGAAATGACTCGCGTGCCGCTTCAGGCCGCCGAAGGCATTGTCTGTACCGGCCCGGCCGACCCGATGGCCGACCCTGAAATCATGCGCCCACAATTCGAAGAAGCACAGGCACGCGGGCTGAAACTGCTCTGCGCCAACCCCGATATCGTGGTGGACCGTGGTGACGTACGTGAATGGTGTGCTGGTGCGCTGGCAAAGCTTTACACCGAAATGGGCGGCACCAGCCTCTATTTCGGCAAGCCCCATGCGCCAATTTACGATCTAGCGCGGCGGCGGCTCGCAAAGGTCTCAAAAGACGCGCCGACGATGCGGATATTGGCGATCGGCGATGGCATTCACACGGATATTTCCGGCGCGATTGGTGCAGGCATTGATTCCCTGTTCATTTCGGGCGGGCTCGCCGCAGCAGAAACCAAGACTGTCACCCAGCCTGACGCCGAAGCCCTTAGCGCCTATCTGGATCGCGAAGAGATGATGCCAACCTATGCGATAGGACACCTTCGTTGAGCATATTTTTCCTTGATTTTTCTGCACCTGCAAAGTAATAAAGTTTCCAAGCGCGATCCAAAATCGCCACTTTATTGCTTGAAGGTGACACATGTTGGACAATCTGCCCCGCGGTACAATCTGTATTGAAGACATCGAAATCGGTATGACCCGCTATTTGCGTAAAGTTGTGACCGATGAAGATATCGAAATGTTTGCGCAGATCTCGACTGACCGCAATCCGGTGCATCTGGATGATGATTATGCGCGCGACACCATTTTTGAAGGGCGCATCGCCCATGGCATGCTGACCGCTGGCTTGATCTCGGCCGTGATCGGCGAGCAGCTTCCCGGCCATGGCACCGTCTATCTTGGCCAATCGCTCAAATTTCTCGCCCCCGTGCGCCCCGGCGATATGGTCTATGCCGAGGTAAAGGTGACGGATATCGAGTTTTCGAAACGCCGCGTGAAGATGGATTGCCACTGTGCAGTGGACGGCAAAAAGGTGCTGGTTGGCGAAGCCACAGTGCTTGCCCCGTCCCGCAAGTTCGACTGAACCGCGCCACACTCCTTTGAATTGCCGCGATGCGGCTGACCCCGCTTGCCACCGCCGCGTGGCACGGCTAGGCAAGGCGCATGCGGATCATTCAAGATTATCAAGATGTGAATGAAGCGGATCGCGGTGCCAGCGCCGCGATTGGCAATTTTGACGGCGTGCACAAGGGCCACCGCTCGGTGATCGAGCTTGCGCGGCAGGCAGCCCCTGATGCGCCGCTGGGCGTTGTCACCTTCGAGCCGCATCCGCGCGAATTTTTCGCCCCCGACGCTCCGCCGTTTCGTCTGATGGGCCGCGACGCCCGTGCGCACCGTTTGGAGAAGCTCGGCGTCGAGCGGCTGTATGAGTTAAGCTTTAACGCCGCCCTCGCCAGCCTGACACCGCAAGAATTTGCCCGCGACGTACTGCACCTTGGACTGGGCCTGTCGCATGTGGTGGTCGGCGCTGATTTCTGCTTTGGCAAAGGCCGCGCGGGCAATGCCCGAGATCTGGTGGCATTCGGCGCGGAATACGGCTTTGGCGTCACCATCGCGCCGCTGATGGCCACCGATGATAAAACCGTTTCCTCTACCGCGATCCGCGAGGCCCTGACGGCGGGCGAGCCCAAGATCGCGGCCGATATGTTGGGCCACTGGCACCGCATCGAAGGTCCGGTGATCACCGGCGAACAGCGCGGGCGCGAATTGGGCTATCCGACTGCGAATATGTCGATTGACGGGCTGCATCCTCCGAAACACGGGGTTTACGCTGTGTTGATCGACGTGCTCGAAGGGCCGCATAAAGGCAGCTACCAAGGAGCCGCGAGCCTTGGGGTGCGCCCGATGTTTGGCGAAAATCGCGCCAATCTCGAGACGTTTATTTTTGATTTTCAAGGTGACCTCTACGGCACGCCTCTTTCGGTCGGCCTCGTCGCCTATTTGCGGGGCGAAGAAAAGTTTGACAGTCTTGACGCGCTCATAACCCAGATGGATGCCGACTGCGCCCGCGCGCGGCAGATACTGGCCGCATCATGAGCGATCTGCGCCCGAAGTTCTGGGAGAAAGTCCCGCTCAAAGAGATGACTACGCCCGAATGGGAGGCGCTCTGTGACGGGTGTGGCAAGTGTTGCCTGAACAAGCTGGAAGATGAGGACAGCGGCGAGGTTGCTCTAACCCGCGTGGCTTGTCGTTTGCTCGACGATGCCACCTGCCGCTGCGTGCATTACGAAAACCGCCACCAGTTCGTCCCCGACTGCATCGTCCTGCGCCCCGACAATCTGGACACGCACGCCTATTGGATGCCGCAGACCTGTGCTTACCGCCTGCTGTGGCAGGGCAAGCCGCTTTACGACTGGCACCCGCTGATCAGCGGCACGCAGCAGTCGGTGCATGACGCTAATATCTCTGTGCAATTTGACACCGTTTCAGAATTTGACACCCCGTTCGAGGAATGGGAAGACCACATCATCGAGGAGCCCACCTGATGTTTTTTGCCTCTGACAATGCAGGCCCCGTGCATCCGCAAATCATGGATCGCCTGAGCGCGGCCAATGCCGATTACGCAATGCCCTACGGCAAAGATCCGATCATGGACGAGGTCCGCGACAGCATCCGTACCGCTTTCGAGGCGCCGGAGGCGGCAGTCTATCTGGTGGCGACCGGCACGGCAGCCAATGTGCTGGCGCTGGCCTGCTATACCCAGCCGTGGCAGACGATTTTCTGCGCCAAGCCCGCCCACATCAACGAAGACGAATGCAATGCGCCGGAGTTTTATAGTGGTGCTGCCAAGCTGACGGTCATCGACACTGACGACAAGATGACCCCCGCCGCCCTGCGTGCCGCAATTGAAAAGCAAACGCCGGGGAACGTGCATGGCGCCCAACGCGGGCCCGTGTCGATCACCCAGGTGACCGAGCGCGGATCGGTGCATTCGCTCGAAGAATTGCACGCCCTGACCGCCGTGGCCAAGGAGTTTGACCTGCCCGTGCATCTTGATGGTGCGCGTTTTGCCAATGCGATGGTGGCGCTTGGCTGTACCGCAGCGGAGATGACGTGGAAATCCGGCGTCGATGTGGTTAGCTTTGGCGGCACCAAGAACGGCTGCATGGGCGTTGAAGCCGTGGTGTTTTTCGATCCCGCCAAGGCTTGGGAATTTGAGCTGCGCCGCAAACGCGGGGCACATCTTTTCTCCAAGCATCGCTTTTTGTCGGCACAGATGGCCGGATATATGCAGGACGATCTGTGGATCACCTCGGCCGAGCAGGCCAATGCCAACGCAGCCTATCTGGCCGAGGGGTTGCGCAAGGCCGGCGCCGAATTTCTGCACGAACCGCAGGCCAATATGATCTTTGCCCGCTGGCCCCGCGCCGTGCACCGCAAGATGCATGAGGCTGGTGCGAAATATTACCTTTGGAATGGTCCGCTGGATGGCGACGAGAACGAGTTGGTCGCCGCGCGCCTGGTTTGTGACTGGTCAGCGTCCCGTGAAGGCATCGACGCCTTCCTGTCGCACTTCTAAGCTTTTTCACTTTGGCGGGGACGGTGGATAACACCGCCGCGCCCGTCAGCTGCGCGCCAGCAATCCGGCGATGGCTTCTGCAACCTCTTGCGGGTGAGTGATCGGCCCCATGTGCCCCGCACCTTCGATCACGACCTCAGCCGCATTTGGCAAGCGGCGGGCGAGCCCTTTGTTGGTTTCTTTCACAACTGAGAGCGTATCCTCGCCGCGCATCACGAGCGCCGGTATCGCACAGCCTTCCAACACCCCCTCGGCCAGCAAACCTGCGCTATCGCGGAATAGAAAATCCTGCGTCGCGGGCACGACGGGTATCGCGCGGATCATCGCAGCGCGGGAGCGTTCGGGCAGGTTGGCCCATGCAGGGCCATCCGACCACATCCTGTTGAACCGCCGCGCCGCTTCCTCACGATCACCGCTTTCATAAGCGTCGTAGAAATCAGCGGCCTGGGCCTCATGTTCCACCATGCTTTCTGGCGCATCGGCTTGTGCGATCGAAAACAACACCGGCTCGAACAGCGTCAGGCTGCGTACCCTGTCGGGATGTTCTACCGCCAGCCGCACGGCCACCGCAGCGCCGAAGGAATGGCCCATCACGTCCATCGGTGCGTCGTCCATCGTCTCTAGCGCTGTACAATACACAGTGTCGCTAAAGTCGCTGACTTCGTCCCAATCAGGGCTTCTACCATTGCTGGGCATGTCGGGTGCGATCAGGGTAAGCTGATCGTCCAGTGCGCGCGCCACACCGCCCCATGCGCCGCCATGGGCAAGGTTGCAGTGCAGCGCCATAGCGCGACGCGGTCCCTGCCCCATGGTCGAGATATGGGGCGTGAAGCCCTGTTGTGGCCTCACAGCTTGCCCGCCAGATACAGATCGACATCCTCGATCTTGTCTTGGCCCCAAAACTTCTGATCCCCGATAATGTAGAAAGGCGCACCAAAGACACCGGCCTCGATCGCCTGCTCAAGATTGCGGGCATAGGTCTCGGCCCCGACCAGCATACCGCTGTCCGCAAGGCTCGGGTCAAAGCCCGCTTCGGTCAGACAGGCGCGAACCACATCGTCTTGAGCAATATCGGCTTCTTCAACCCAAACCTTGCGGGTGATCACTTGGGCGAGCTTGCCCAGATCACCGCCGCCCGCATTCTGCGCAGCGATAAAGGCATAGGCTGCAGGTGCGCCATTGGTCGGCCAGTGGGCGGGCTTGAGATTGAACGGCATGTCCAGCTTTTTAGCTTCGCGCACCAGCGCCTGTGCGCGGTATTCGATGCGACTGATGTGGCGATCTTTTGGCGGGGTGCCGCCCGTGCGCCCGAAAGCGGTGATAAGATCGAAAGGTTTATAATTGATCGTAGCGCCATGTTTTTCGGCTACCGCCTCCAGCCGCTCACCTGCGAGATAGCAATACGGGGACAAAGTTGCGAAATAGTAATCGATCTGGGTCATCAGGCTCTCCATAGCTTTGCGGCACCGTACGGCCATGTTAAGCGGTGTCAACGTCACGAATCTGTCATATCCCAGCTGCTCTGGAGCCCCCATGCCACGCACTTCCGAACCAAAACTGATTTCCGGCAACGCGAATTTGCCCTTGGCCAAGGGCATTGCGCGGCGCATGTCGCTGCATCGCGGCATCAATGTCGAACTGGTCGACACGCGGGTCGAGCGGTTCAACGACGGGGAAATATTTGTCGAAGTCTTCGAAAATGTGCGCGGCGAGGATATGTTCATCATCCAGCCGACATCGAATCCGGCCAATGACAATCTGATGGAACTACTGATCATGGCCGACGCGCTGCGCCGGTCCTCGGCGGCGCGGGTTACGGCAGTGCTGCCCTACTTCGGATACGCCCGCCAGGATCGCCGCACCAAAGCGCGTACCCCGATTACTGCCAAGCTGGTGGCGAATATGCTGGTCAACACCGGCATCGAACGGGTTCTGACGATGGACCTGCACGCCGCACAGATTCAGGGCTTCTTTGATATTCCGGTTGATAACCTCTATGCCTCTCCGGTGTTTGCTCTGGATATCCAGAGCCATTTCAAAGGTCGCATGGACGAGTTGATGATCGTCTCGCCCGACGTTGGCGGTGTGGCCCGCGCCCGCGAGCTTGCGAAACGCGTCAATGCGCCGCTGGCGATCGTCGACAAGCGCCGCGAAAAGCCCGGGGTGATCGAAGAGATGACCGTGATTGGCAACGTCGAAGACAAGATTTGCCTGATCGTGGATGACATCTGTGATACCGCTGGCACCCTTTGTAAGGCCGCCGAAGTGCTGCTGGAGGCGGGTGCCAAGGAAGTGCACTCCTACATCACCCACGGCGTCATGTCCGGCCCTGCGGTCGAACGGATCACCAACTCGGTGATGAAGTCGCTGGTGATCACCGACACCATCGCGCCCACAGACGCAATCAAGCAGGCTCCGAATATTCGCATCGTGCCGACCGCGCCAATCTTTGCACAAGCGATCCTGAACATCTGGAACGGCACCTCGGTGTCATCGCTGTTTGAGGGTGAAACGCTGGAGCCGATTTATGACGGCATGTACACGCCGGGCTGACCCGGCGCGACATGGTTGAAACGGACAACGGGCGCGAAGAGGACTTCGCGCCCGTTGTCTATTTCTACTAAGGTCGTGAGGGCGTTACAGCACATCCCAATCATCGCTCTCGGCCATTTCTCCAATCGCAAGCCAGCTGATCCGCACCCGCGCGACCCGCGTATCGCCCCACGTGCGAAACACCATATCAAAGCCTGTCTTTGTGACAGACTCCGCACTTAGATCCGCGCGCATAACCGTTGCAGCGTCTACATCCCAAAGTGAGAGTGACATCTGCACATTCGGATCGGTCCGGAAGGGTTCGGAGAATTTGATATGCCGCCGCCGCTCGCGTTGGCCCCTGCCCGTCCACATTTCGCCGCCGTCCTCATAATCCGAAAACAGCACGACATCGCCTTGATCCACGCCGACGGTATGATTGCGAAGTCTTTTCATGGGGTACGGGTCAACCTGTTAAATCGTCATTAAGAGTAATGATGCAGCAGAAGTGCGGGGCATAAAAGCGAAAAGGCCCCGCAAGTGCAGGGCCTTTCACGACAATTGCCGCATGGTATCAGAGGTTTGGCTGCTTGGGGTCAAGCCCGATATGGGTGCCCATGGCCACCATATCTGCCAGCAGCTTGGCTGCATCATCAACCGGACCGGGCTCGTTCTGGAAGTTATCGCGCGCTTTGCTATGCACTTCCTGAGCTTCGGCCATCATTTCGTCCAGGTGCTCTTGGGTCATGTCGCCCCGCGCCACGGCGCGTTCGGCCAGAACCGATACACCATCAGCACGGATTTCAGCGAACCCGCCCGTCACCACGAATTCGGTGGTGCCTTCGGGTCCTTCGACCTTCAGGACACCAGGCCGAAGCGTGGTGATGGTGGGCGAATGATCAGCCATTGCTGTCAGATCGCCATCGCTGCCAGGTATCTGGACCGATGTAACTTGCATTTGGGCCAACCGACGCTCGGGTGATACCAGATCGAATTGCATTGTCTCTGCCACTCTGGCGCTCCTTACGCGGCGTCTGCCGCCATTTTCTCGGCTTTCGCTTTCACTTCTTCGATGCCGCCAACCATATAGAAGGCACCTTCGGGCAGGTGATCGTACTCACCGGCAACCACAGCTTTGAACGACGCGATGGTTTCTTCGAGAGGAACCTGCTTGCCGTCCGACCCTGTGAAGACCTTTGCCACGTCGAAAGGTTGGCTCAGGAAACGCTCGATTTTGCGCGCACGGGCCACAGCCAGCTTATCGTCTTCGCTCAATTCGTCCATCCCGAGGATCGCGATGATGTCCTGCAGCGATTTGTAGCGCTGAAGCACACCCTGCACGTCGCGGGCAACGTTGTAGTGCTCTTCGCCCACAATCGACGGGTCCATCAAACGTGACGTCGAACCCAGCGGGTCAACCGCAGGATAGATGCCTTTTTCCGAGATCGAGCGGTCCAGAACCGTTGTCGCATCGAGGTGCGCAAAGGAGGTTGCTGGTGCAGGGTCGGTCAAGTCATCCGCAGGAACGTATACGGCCTGAACGGATGTGATCGAACCGGCTTTGGTCGAAGCAATCCGTTCCTGCATCGCGCCCATGTCGGTTGCGAGTGTTGGCTGGTAGCCCACAGCAGATGGAATACGGCCAAGCAGAGCCGAAACTTCGGAACCCGCCTGCGTAAAGCGGAAGATGTTGTCGACAAAGAACAGAACGTCGCTGCCGGATTCGTCGCGGAACTGTTCGGCCAGTGTCAGACCGGACAGGGCAACACGCATACGCGCACCTGGAGGCTCGTTCATCTGGCCGTAGACCAGCGCGATCTTCGATTTTTCCAGATCGTCAGGGACGATAACACCGGATTCGATCATCTCGTGGTAAAGATCGTTCCCTTCACGGGTCCGCTCACCCACGCCTGCGAACACCGAAAGACCGGAGTGAACTTTGGCGATGTTGTTGATCAATTCCATGATCAGAACGGTTTTACCAACGCCGGCACCGCCGAAGAGGCCAATTTTGCCGCCCTTCGTGTAAGGCGCCATCAGGTCGATAACCTTGATGCCTGTCACCAGAATCTCGGTCGCAGTGGACTGCTCCGAGAAGCTTGGAGCCTGACCGTGGATCGCACGGGTTTCAGTAGTGTTAACCGCACCTTTTTCGTCAACCGGATCACCGGTGACGTTCATGATACGACCCAGTGTCGCGGTGCCGACGGGCACGCGGATCTGGTCGCCGGTGTCTTCTACTTTCTGACCACGGACAAGACCTTCGGTCGCATCCATCGCAATGGTACGAACGGTGTTCTCGCCAAGGTGCTGGGCCACTTCGAGGACCAGCTTCTTGCCTTGGTTGTCTGTCGTCAGGGCGTTGAGGATCTGCGGCAGCGCATCCTCGAACTGAACGTCAACGACCGCGCCGATGACCTGGGTGATTTTGCCGACTGCATTTGCCATGTCGTTACTCCGTGATTGTTCTACAGCGCTTCCGCGCCGGAAATGATTTCGATCAGCTCGTTGGTGATGACGGCCTGACGCGAGCGGTTGTACTGGATGGTCAGGTTTTCAACCATCTCACCCGCATTTCGGGTCGCGTTGTCCATTGCGGACATCCGCGCGCCCTGTTCCGACGCACCATTCTCCAACAAGGCCGAGAAGATTGCCGTTGCAACACCGCGTGGCAGCAGATCGGCCAGAATGGCTTCCTCGCTGGGCTCGTAGTCGAACAGGGTCGTGGCACCAGTGGCCGCGTCCTGATCGCCTTCGAACTTGGCGGGGATGATCTGTTGTGCCGTCGGGATCTGGCTGACCACGTTGACGAATTCAGCGAAGAAAATCGTCGCCACGTCAAATTCACCAGCGTCAAAGCGGGCTAGAACGTCCTTGGCAATCCGCTGCGCATCCACATAGCCCACGCGCTTCACTTCGCTCAGATCGACGTGGCCGATCAGATGCTTGCCGAAATCACGCTTCAGCTGGTCGCGGCCTTTTTTACCGACGGAAAGGATTTTGACGTCCTTGCCTTCGGCCAAAAGCTTGCGCGCCTGAACTTTGGCCAGCTTGACGATGTTGGAGTTGAAACCCCCGCAAAGTCCACGCTCCGATGTCATGACGACGAGCAGGTGAACCTGCTCGCTGCCGGTGCCGGACAGCAGTTTCGGGGCGGAATCAGATCCACCGACGGAGGCAGAAAGCCCCGCCATGACCGCATTGAACCGCTCCGCGTAAGGACGCGACGCTTCCGCCGCCTCCTGTGCGCGGCGCAGTTTCGCCGCGGCCACCATCTGCATGGCCTTGGTGATCTTGCGGGTCGATTTGACCGACGCGATCCTGTTTTTAAGGTCCTTGAGATTTGGCATTGGCCTCTATCTCTCCTTACGCGAAGTCTTTGGCAAAACCGTCGATTGCGGCTCTGATTTTCTCTTCCAGCTCGTCTTTCACCTTACGGTCGTTGTTGGTGATGTCTTTGAGCAGGTCGGCATGTTTGCCGCGCAGATGTGCCAGCAGACCGGCCTCGAAACGACCCACCTGTTTGACGTCCACTTTATCGAGGTAGCCTTGCGTACCGGCGAAGATGACGCAGACGATCTCAGCGTTCGACAAAGGCGAATACTGCGGCTGTTTCATCAGTTCGGTCAGACGCGCACCACGGGCCAGCAACTGCTGGGTGGCGGCATCAAGGTCGGACCCAAACTGCGCGAAGGCAGCCATTTCGCGGTACTGGGCCAGCGACAGCTTGACCGGACCCGCGACCGAAGACATCGCTTTGGTCTGGGCCGAAGAACCAACCCGCGAAACCGACAGACCCGTGTTCACAGCAGGACGGATGCCCTGATAGAACAGTTCGGTTTCAAGGAATATCTGACCATCGGTGATCGAAATCACGTTTGTCGGAATAAACGCAGAAACGTCGCCACCTTGGGTTTCGATGATCGGCAGAGCGGTCAACGAGCCGTTACCAGCCGCATCGCCCAGCTTGGCCGAACGCTCGAGCAAGCGAGAGTGAAGATAGAACACGTCGCCGGGATAGGCTTCACGGCCGGGTGGGCGGCGCAGCAGCAGCGACATCTGACGGTAGGACACGGCCTGCTTGGAAAGGTCATCATAGATGATCAGAGCGTGGCGGCCATTGTCGCGGAAGTGCTCGGCCATCGCGGTTGCGGAATAAGGTGCGAGGAACTGCATAGGCGCAGGCTCGGACGCAGTCGCGGCCACAACGATGGAATAGTCAATCGCACCGGTTTCTTCGAGCTTTTTCACAAGCTGTGCCACGGTGGAGCGTTTCTGACCGATCGCGACGTACACACAGTACATCTTTTTGCTCTCGTCATCGCCCGCAGCCGCGTTGATCTGCGCCTGGTTCAGCATCGCGTCGAGCGCGACAGCTGTTTTACCGGTCTGACGGTCGCCAATGATCAATTCGCGCTGGCCACGGCCAATCGGGATCATCGCGTCAACAGATTTCAGGCCAGTCGCCATCGGCTCGTGAACCGATTTCCGTGGGATAATGCCGGGTGCTTTAACGTCGGCGATGCCGCGCTTGGTCGCGCCAATCGGGCCTTTGCCGTCGATGGGGTTACCAAGACCGTCTACAACACGACCCAGAAGTTCATCACCGATTGGCACGTCCACGATGGAGTTGGTGCGCTTTACGGTATCGCCTTCTTTGATGTCGCGGTCGGACCCGAAGATCACAACACCGACGTTGTCGGATTCGAGGTTCAGGGCCATACCCTGAATACCACCGGGGAATTCGACCATTTCACCGGCCTGAACGTTGTCCAGACCGTAAACACGCGCAATACCGTCACCGACGGAAAGCACGCGGCCAACTTCGGCCACTTCGGCTTCTTGGCCGAAATTCTTGATCTGGTCCTTCAGGATCGCAGAAATTTCTGCAGCTTGGATACCCATTTATCCGACCTCTTTCATGATATTCTGGAGGGAATTGAGCTTCGAGCGGATCGAGGTGTCGATCATCTTGGAGCCCACTTTGACAACAAGACCGCCGATGAGTGTTTCATCAACGGTCGCATTAAGAGTGACGTCTTTGCCGGTTGACGCTTTGAGCGACTTGGCCAGCTTGTCCGATTGCGCCTTTGTCAGCGCCTTGGCAGAGGTAACATCCGCCGTGATCTCGCCCTTATCCGCTGCAATCGTCTCGCGCAGGGTGCGGACCAGTTGCGGCAACACGAACAAACGGCGTTTCTGCGCCATCAGCGCTACCGTGTTGGTCATGGTGGGAGAGAGGTTCATTTTCTTGGCCAGCGCCGCAATGGCACCAGTCTGTTCATCACGCGTATAGATCGGCGAAGCGATCAAAGCGCGGAAATCGTCGTTGCCGAGCGCGCCTTGCAGCGCATCAAGATCACCCTCGATGGCTGAGACACTGCCAGCCTCGCGGGCAATGTCGAAAACGGCCGTTGCATAACGCTGGGCAATGCCGGTTGAGATCGAAGCGGTTTCGGACACGTCCATCCTCTCGTTCAGTCAGGGCCGGAGAATCGCAAGAAGTCGCGTCACCGGTGTGTTGGCGCGGCTTGAAAAAAGGATCAAGACGTCTAAATCAGGGGCGATGTAGCAGACAGGTTCCCGTCCCGCAACACAGTATAGTGAGGATGCGCATGCCCAAAGCGTTTATTTACTGCCCCGAAGCAAAAGGTGCGGCAGTTTGCCCCGCTTGACCGCGCGCCGACTGCCATAGTCATGCCCGGTCGATTCCCTCGCCCCGCGTACCCGTCAAAAAAAGTCTCGCGCCTCGTTAAAAAAATCACACGGTCCGAGCTTCATTTGGCAAGATAAACTCATTCGACCGCAGCCAAGTCCCTGCCACCTAGACCGGTTTGGCACTCGGCTCCGCCATGCCTTCCAACACCCCGATGGCCCGCCGCGCGGGCGATTTTTGCACCTTGCCCTTGGGCGGATACACCAGCTTAGTTGCCTCGACCATGAACGCCCCGCCTGCCATCATCGTCGGCACATAGCGTCCGATCCGGTCAAACAATCCGGTCGACTTCATCCAGACCCGTTTTTGCGAGGGCACCTGATAAAGCGCGCCCATATGCCGCTCGGGTAAAAACTGATGCTTTCTAAGCTGGGTCTCCAGCTGCCCCGGGGAATAGGGCCGCCCGTAGCCAAAGGGCGTGCGGTCGCGCCGCGCCCAAAGTCCCGCACGGTTGGGCACAATAAACAACGCCCGCCCGCCCGGCCCCAAGACCCGCCAACATTCTTCCAGCAATTCGCCCGCCCGCTCGGAGGTCTCCAGCCCGTGCAGCAGCACCAGCTTGTCTACGTGGCCAGTCTCGATGGGCCACAAGGTCTCTTCGGTCAGAACCGAAGTATTGGGCATGCCCGCGGGCCAAGGCATCACGCCTTGCGGCCCAGGCATCAAGGTAACCACCCGCCGCGCCTCCGCCAGATAGGGCCGCAACAATGGCGCGGCAAAGCCAAAGCCGACCACCGTTTGGCCCTTGGCCTCGGGCCAAAGCTCCAGCATCCGGTCGCGCAGCGATTTCTGCGCCGCACGCCCCAAAGCGGACCGGTAATAAAAGTTGCGCAGGTCCTGCACGTCGAGATGCATTGCAGCTTGTCCCCCATTGCGCCACTCTAGGGGTGATCCTAGCAATAATGACCGGTGAAACACCATGCTTTTCGACCTCGTGACCATTCCCTGTCTGGCCGATAATTACGCTTATCTGCTGCGGGATCATGACAGCGGCAAAGTCGCGCTGATTGATGTGCCCGAAGCTGCCCCGATCCTTGCGGAACTGAAAACACGCGGCTGGGAACTCAGCCAGATCTGGCTGACCCATCACCACCCCGATCACGTGCAGGGCCTGGCCGAAGTGCTGGAAACCCATCAAGCCAATGTGATCGGCGGCAAGGCCGATGAACACCGCCTGCCGCCGCTCGACCGCAAGGTCGAAGAGGGCAATACCATCACGCTCGGCGCGATGGAGGTGCAAGTGCTGGATGTCTCGGGCCATACAGTCGGGCATCTGGCATTCTACGTTCCGGCCGCCAAAACCGCCTTCACCGCCGACAGCCTGATGGCGCTGGGATGTGGCCGCCTGTTTGAAGGCACGCCGGCACAAATGTGGGAGAGCCTGCAAAAGCTGATCGCCCTGCCCGCTGATACCACGCTGTGCTCGGGCCATGAATATACCCAGAGCAATGCAAATTTTGCGCTAACGGTTGATCCCGACAACACAGCACTTATTTCTAGGGCCAAGGACATCAAAGCCGCCCGCGCCAAAGGGCAGCCCACGGTGCCCAGCCAACTCTCGACCGAACTCGAAACCAATCCCTTTTTGCGCCCCGCCGATCCCGGCATCCGCGCTACATTGGGGATGCCCACCGCAAGCGACAGCGATGTTTTTGCCGAGATTCGCAAACGCAAAGACAGTTTCTAAACGTCTGCCTGCTAACAATCTGCGGGAATCATGGTCAAAATGGCGCGATCACAGCAAATGTGAGCGCTCCAGCAAAGAAATCCCTTGAAGATGGGCCATGATCAACCAAACTCTAATACTATGAGGCCATGGTCGGACTGGGCCCTTGATATTCTTCAGTGCCTTACCGACCCCGAATGAAAAGGAGCACGGCTGTGCCTTCATTCTCGACAACTCTTGAGCAGGCGATCCACGCAGCCCTTGCGCTGGCCAACGCCCGCCGGCACGAATTCGCAACGCTGGAGCATTTGCTGCTGGCTCTTATCGACGAGCCCGACGCGGTGCAGGTCATGAAAGCCTGCTCGGTCGATCTGTCGGACCTGCGCGATACGCTTGTTGAATTCGTCGACGAGGACCTGAGCAATCTCGTCACCGACGTGGACGGATCCGAAGCAGTGCCGACGGCAGCATTCCAGCGCGTGATCCAGCGCGCTGCGATCCATGTGCAGTCATCGGGCCGCACCGAAGTGACCGGCGCCAATGTGCTGGTCGCCATCTTTGCCGAACGCGAATCCAACGCGGCCTACTTCCTGCAAGAGCAGGACATGACCCGGTATGACGCGGTAAACTACATCGCCCACGGCGTTGCAAAAGACCCCGCCTACGGCGATCCGCGCCCTGTTGCCGGCGCGCCCGAAGCCGAAGAAGAGGCCCAAGGCGTCACCGAAGGCGAAAAGAAAGAATCCGCGCTGGCCAAATACTGCGTGGACCTGAACGCCAAGTCACGCGAAGGCGACATCGACCCGTTGATCGGGCGCGAGGCCGAAGTCGAGCGCTGCATTCAGGTGCTGTGCCGCCGCCGTAAGAATAACCCGCTTTTGGTGGGGGACCCCGGTGTCGGTAAAACCGCCATCGCCGAAGGCTTGGCGCGCAAGATCGTCGCTGGCGAAACGCCCGAAGTGCTTTCTAAAACCACCATCTATTCGCTCGACATGGGCGCCTTGCTGGCGGGCACACGTTACCGCGGTGATTTTGAGGAACGCCTGAAGGCTGTTGTGACCGAACTGGAAGCGCATAAGGATGCGGTGCTGTTCATTGATGAAATCCATACCGTGATCGGTGCGGGTGCCACCTCCGGCGGTGCGATGGATGCCTCCAACTTGTTAAAGCCTGCTTTGCAGGGCGGCAAACTGCGCACCATGGGCTCCACCACCTACAAGGAGTTCCGGCAGCACTTTGAAAAGGATCGTGCTTTGGCGCGTCGTTTCCAGAAGATCGACGTGAACGAGCCCTCTGTCGAAGATGCGGTGAAAATTCTCAAGGGTCTCAAGCCCTACTTTGAAGATCACCACGACGTTAAATATACCGCTGATGCCATCAAAACCTCAGTCGAGCTGGCGCACCGCTATATCAACGATCGCAAACTGCCCGACTCTGCGATTGACGTGATCGACGAGGCAGGCGCGGCCCAGCACCTTCTTGCCGCCTCAAAGCGGCGCAAGACTATCGGCACCAAAGAGGTCGAAGCCGTCGTGGCCAAGATTGCCCGCATTCCGGCCAAGAATGTCTCGAAAGACGATGTTGTGGTGCTAAAGGATCTCGAAATCTCGCTCAAGCGCGTGGTTTTCGGACAGGACAAGGCAATCGAGGCGCTTTCCTCGGCGATCAAACTGGCCCGTGCCGGTCTGCGCGAGCCTGAAAAGCCCATCGGCAACTACCTGTTCGCAGGGCCGACAGGTGTGGGTAAAACCGAGGTTGCCAAGCAGCTGGCGGATACGCTGGGTGTGGAACTGCTGCGTTTCGATATGTCCGAATACATGGAGAAACACGCCGTTTCGCGTCTGATCGGTGCGCCTCCGGGCTATGTCGGCTTTGATCAGGGTGGCATGTTGACCGACGGCGTCGACCAGCATCCGCACTGCGTGTTGCTGCTCGACGAGATGGAGAAAGCCCATCCGGACGTCTACAATATCTTGTTGCAGGTGATGGACCACGGCAAGCTGACCGACCACAACGGCCGGACGGTTGATTTCCGCAATGTGGTGCTGATCATGACCTCCAACGCGGGTGCGGCGGAGCAGGCGAAAGAGGCCATCGGCTTTGGCCGTGACCGCCGGACGGGCGAGGATACCGCCGCGATCGAGCGGACATTCACGCCCGAATTCCGCAACCGTCTGGATGCGGTAATCAGCTTTGCACCGCTGCCGAAAGAGGTGATCTTGCAGGTCGTCGAGAAGTTTGTACTGCAACTCGAAGCACAGCTGATGGACCGTAACGTCACCATCGAGCTCAGCAAGCAGGCCGCCGCATGGCTGGCTGAAAAGGGCTATGATGACAAAATGGGCGCGCGCCCTCTGGGACGCGTAATCCAAGAGTACATCAAGAAACCCCTCGCCGAAGAGCTGCTGTTTGGCAAATTGGCGAAGGGTGGCGTGGTGAAGGTTGGCGTCAAAAAAGACGCGCTTTCCATCGATGTACTCGGCATCGAAAACAAGCGTCTGTCGGGCAACAAGCCGCCCTTGCTGACAGCTGAATGAAAATTCGTCAGGGCATTGCTGCCCTGACATTCTCCTGCGCCGGCATCGCCTCGGCGCAGGAGCTTTCTCTCAGTTCCCCCATCGACTGCGATCTAACGCGGGACTGCTATATCCAGCAATATGTAGACCGAGACCCATCGGAACGCGCAAAAGACTATCGCTGCGCCCCGCTGAGCTATGACGGCCATAAAGGCACTGATTTCGCCTTGGGCTCCCCCATCCAGATGCAGGCAGGTGTCCGCGTGCTCGCAGCCGCGGGCGGTACGGTAACGGGCATCCGTGATGGCATGCCAGACACCGGCGTATCCGGGTCGGACCCTGCTGACCTCGAAGGCCGCGAGTGCGGCAACGGCGTGGTTATCGACCACGGCGACGGCTGGGAAACTCAATATTGTCACATGCGCCAGGGCTCTATCGTCGCCAATAAAGGTCAGAAAGTTGTCGCAGGCGATCCGCTGGGAATGGTTGGGCAATCCGGCCAAGCCGAATTTGCCCATGTCCACCTCTCGGTCCGCCGTGACGGGGCGGTCATCGATCCCTTTGATCCCGAGGGCGCGGCTGAATGTTCTGCACCGCCATTATCGACCCTATGGGCAGCCCCCCCGCCCTACCGCGCCGGTGGCTTGCTGGAGGTCGGGTTTGCCGACCACGTGCCCGATTTAGCCACCATCCGGTCCGGCAACGGGGCGACTGAGGCGCTGTCCACGACCTCCCCTGCGCTGGTGATCTTCGGCTATACCTTCGGCACACGTCAGGATGATGTGATGCTGCTGTCGATCACGGGCCCTCAGGGCGTGGTCATTTCCGATGCGATCAGGCTGGAGAGAACCCAAGCACAGGCGTTTCGCGCCATCGGCAAACGCCGCGCGTCGACACCTTGGCCAGCCGGCACGTATACCGGGACCGCTACAATGATGCGGGGCAAGGAAAAAGTCGATCAGCGCATCACAACGAAATTGCTCGAATAAGCCACCAGTACCCTTTACCTTTCGGTAAATTTCAACTCGATGCGCCGGTTTTGCGCCCGTGACTGTTCGTCATTACCAGGGGCGATAGGTTGATACTGACCAAACCCGTTCGCCGCGAGCCGGTCTGGCGCGATACCGAGGAAGTTAATCATATACTTCACGACCGACAGGGCACGCGCCTGTGACAGTTCCCAGTTATCGTCAAATTCGCCGGTGCCGGATAGCGGCAGATTGTCGGTATGGCCATCGACGCGGATAATCCAATCAATCTCTGGAGGAATTTCGCCAGAGATGGTGCGCAGGATATCCGCCACTTTTGCGATCTCGCCTTTGCCATCCGGCGACAGCACCGCGCCGCCCGGCGGGAACAGCACTTCGGAGGAAAATACAAAACGGTCGCCCTCGATCCGCACGCCGTCCTGACTGCCCAGAATATCGCGCAACCGCCCGAAAAACTCCGAACGATACTGCTCAAGATCGCGGGTTTGCGCTTCGAGGCGCTTGCGCTCGGCGGCTTCCAACTCGGCGCGGCGGCGTTGTTCGGCCGCAACACGGGCTAGGGCGGTGTTCAGGTCTGAACCAAGCGACTGAAGCTCGATGTTCTTCGAGGCATCGTTGGCCGCAGCTAAATCAAGCAACCCTTGCAACTCGCTCAACTGCGCACGCAGGGCTGATACCTGTTGGTTCAACAGTTCGGTTTGGCGCTGCGCCTCGGCTGAGATTGCTTTTTCCGTCGACAACTGTTGTTGCGCGGCAGCAAGCAGAGCGGCCTTTTTATCCGCCGCAGTGGTGGTGTCTTCCGCCAGCGTCTGTGCGGCGAGTTTCGCGGCCAATGCTTCGGCCAATTGCGCACGCAGTTGCTCGCGGTCCGCTGTCAGGCCAGCGCGGGCGGCATCAAGCTGCTGCTGCAAGTCCGCGCGGGCCACTTCTGTGGCGTCTAATTCAGCCTGGGTAGATTGCGCGGTTTGGTCCGTCTGCGCGAGCTGCGCCTTGAGGTCGGAAACTTCTTCACGCAGGCGCAAGACTTCAGTCTGTGCCCCGGCGTTGGATTGGGCGCTTTGTTCGGCAGAGCCGAGTTTCAAAAGCGCCTCGGCAAGCTGCGCATCCAGATCGCCGCGCACCGACCTGGCTGCTGCCAGAAGGGTCAGCGTGTCCTCGGCCGACTTGCGCTGCGCCTCCAATGCCAGCGTCATTGCCGTCAGTTCGGCATCAGCGTTCTGCAGCCTTGCGCGCAAGGCTTCAGCCGCGGCGGCTTCAACCAGACGCGCGGTTTCGGCGGCGTCAAGCTGCTCTGTCGAGGTATCAAGCTGGGTTGTGAGTTCGGCGACCTGCCCTTCGGTCGCGGCCTTTTCCGCGCGCAAGTCTTCGATCATTGCGTCCAGCGCCTCGCGTTGTGCGGCGGCAAGGCGGGCGGCTTCAGCCTGCGCATCCATTTCGGAGCGTGCGGCGGCAAGCGCCAGATCAAGCGCTTCCTGTTCGCTAAGCATCTCGGAGGTGCGGGCTTCCAAGTTCTCGACCTGCCCCAGCGCTGTGTCGCGCTCGTTCAGCAAAGCAGCCACTTGCGCCTCGAAACTGGTAATCTGCGTTTGCGCCCCCGCCAGCGCTGCGGCTTGTCTGTCGCGCTCTGAGGTCAGGGACGAGATCAGTGCCGCTTGTGTTTCGGCGGTGTCGCGGGCTTGGTTAAGCGAGGCATTCAATGCCCCCAACCGCGCCTCAAGCTGCGCCGAGGTGCGCTCCTCCAGACCCAACGCCTGCGCCAGCGCGGCAACTTCCCCGGCCAGAGAATCAAGTTCGTTTTCTTGGCCGCTGATCCGCTCGGTCAGGACGAACTGCACAACCATAAAGATTGTCAGCACGAACATCAGCACCAGCAACAGACCCGTCATGGCGTCCACAAAACCCGGCCAGATCGAACTTTGAAAGCGGGTGCCCGAGCGTCGCGACAAAGCCATGGTCAGCTTTCCCCGTTGCCGGTCCCGTCAGCCGGACGACGACGGTAGTCTGGCGCTTGGCGGCCACCCGAGACAGCCTTGGCCAGCAGCGAGATATCCTTGCGCAGCTCTGCCATCGTTTCCTGACGGCCTGCAGAAATCTCTTCGAGGATTCGCAGCATTTGCACGTCGATAGAGCGCAGCCGCATCCGGCTTTCAGCGTCCATGCCTTCGCCGTGCTCCTGCGCCTCAAGGAAATTGACCAGCCGCTCTTGGCCCGCGATCATCCGTTCCTGCCCCGCAGTCATCCGGTCCAGCGCGTGCACGGTGGTTTCCGAACCTTGCATGCGGTTGGTCATCCGGTCTACGGCATCGGCAAGCTTGCCAAGTTTTTCATCCACCACCGCGCGACTAACATCGGACTGGACGAATATCTGCTGCAGCGTTTCCATTTGCTCGGCCATGTGATCGACCATACCCGCCATCACATGCTGCTCGCCGCTGCCTTCCTCGCCTGTGCTGAACCCGATGCGGGTGATCGAGCTGAGCCAGTCCTCAAGCTCCTGATAAAAACGATTCTGCCCGTGGCCCGCAAAAAGCTCCAACAGGCCCACGACCAGTGACCCAGCCAAGCCCAACAGCGACGAGCCAAAGGCCACGCCCATGCCGCCCAATTGCGCCTCCAGCCCGGTCATCAAGCGGCCAAAGACATCAACGCCGTCATCCCCCTCCATCGGGGCGAGGCTGCGGATCGTGTCGACAACAGCGGGGACTGTCGTCGCGAGCCCATAGAACGTCCCCAAAAGGCCGAGGAAAATCAGCATGTTGACGATATATCGGGTGATTTCGCGAGCTTCGTCGATGCGGCTGGCAACCGAATCAAGGATCGACCGTGTCGAAGTGGCGCTCACCTGCATCCGTGCGCCACGGCTGCGCAGCAATGAGGCGAGCGGTGCTAGAAGCTGGGGCGGCGCCGTGTCTGCCTCGGGCGCTGCGGAGGCGAAATTCTCGATCCAGCGGACCGACCCGATCAGCTGATAAACCTGATAGAAACATGCCAGGACACCCAGCACGAAGACAAAGATGATCACCCCGTTCAGATAGGGGTTCGCGACGAAGATCGGAAATACCGAAGGCAGCGCAATAAATGCGCCCACAGCCGTCAGCGCCAGCACGATCAACATCAGGGTAATCTGACGCACCGGCTGGCTGAATTGTAGTTTCTGCTCTTGGTCTGGCTGCGCCATGCGGCCTTGCTCCTGACCCTTTTGTCTGCTCTCGCCGCAGCTTACACTGAAACGCACCACAGATGCCAAGATTTTATGGTGCAATCGCTTTCACACGGTCGTGCAGCCATTCCAGTGCCGGATCGTGCAGGCCGACCTCGCTGAGATGGGTGGCCGTGTTGTACAGATATTCCGTATTCGGCCCGCGCCCGCCAACCGCACGTGCGATGATATGAGCCTGCTCTTCGAGAGGCAGTCCGCCGCAATATTGCTCATGCGCTTCGTCAATCACATAGGTCACCGCCACCACATCGCGGCCGTCGGTCAGGCGGATTTGCAGGTTTTTCTCGACATAGGCCGAAGAAATCAACTCGCGCTCGCGCAAATATTCAAGCGTTGCATCCTCATGGCCCTCCGCGACCCGCAAAGCGATGCCCTCGCAGGCGGAACCGACATCCTCGTCCAGCGCCAGCACCAATCCCGGGACGTCTTCGGTGCCGCGATGATGAATCGAGCGCATGCAGAACGACCGCGCGTATCCCGGCAAGGTGCCAATCACCCGCTCGGCCACTTCAAACCCCGGATTCCACAACAAGCTGCCATATCCGAAAACCCACATCGCCATAACATCTGGTCCTTCCCTCAGACCTTGGATAAACCGCATCTTGCGTTTGAGTTAAAGGGTTTTCGAGGATGCGTATGTTGATCTGGCTTGGTGTGCTTCTTGCAATCGTCTGGGGCGTGTGGTGGTGGGCCGCAACGACAGGGGCCGAGCGGGCCGTGAACGTCTTGTTGCAGGACCGGCGCAGCGCAGGCTGGGACGCCACCATAACACAGGTCGATCATTCGGGATTTCCCTTACGCCTGCAAACCCAGATCAGCGACCTGACCCTCAGCGATCCTGCCCATGGCTTTGCGATCGAGCTTGACCGCCTGACCGCCAGTGCACCTGCGTGGTGGCCGGGCTATTTGACGCTGGCCCTGCCGGACACGCCCATCGAAATTATCGGCCCAGCCGGTCGTGCGACCGCGCATCTGACCGAAGGCCAGATCGATTTGCGCCTGAAACCGGGACAGGCGTTGGAAGTGCAGGCTTTGAGCGCGACCAGCGGTGCCGTTTCGCTCGAAACCCCCGACGGTGTGATCGCTTCGGCGGATCAAATGCGTCTGGCCGCAGTGCAGGAGCCTGCCACCAAGAATGCGTACAGTCTTGAGGTTAACGCCGCGAATATCGTTCCCGGCCCGTTGACCCGCGCGGTGTTGGGCGTGCCCGAAGATTTCCCCGTGGTGCTGGATGACTTGACCGCCGATGTCGCTGTCAGTTTCGATCGCGCTTGGGATCGCCGCGCGCTTGAACGCAACTATCCCCAACCGCGCCGGATCGAAATCCGGCAGGCGCTGGCGACATGGGGGCCGGTGGGCCTCTCTGCTGCGGGCGATGTCATAGTCGACGAAGCGGGCGTTCCGGATGGTTCCGTAACGCTGGTAGTGCAAAACTGGCTGCAGATGCTGGATTTCGTTCAGGCGACAGGCGCGTTCCCGCCCGCCCGCAGGACGCAATTTGAATCGGTTCTCCGTGCGCTTTCAAACATGGGCGGAGACGCCGATAATTTGAATCTAAAGCTCGATTTCAAGGCAGGGCAAATGGCCGTAGGCCCGATCCCGCTGGGGCCGGCGCCAAAACTGATCCTGCGCTGACAAAACCGCACAGGACCGCTCGCAGGGTTTACTGGCAGTAAGTTCCCGCGCGGTAGCGGGCGGTATCAAAGTGAAAGTGGTCTTGGTGGTAGCGGTCGGCATCGGGTCCGAGCACTGTGCCGAACGGCCCGCAGGCACCCCCATGCATCCGACGCATCACCTTGCTGGTACCGCCCGCGCTCCACCCCTGCAAAACGCTGATCTCCGATCCATTGGCAAGCTGGAAGCCCGAAATATCGATGGCGCGTCCTTTGCCATGCTCGGATACCTTGCCGCCTGCTTGGTTATTGCGGGTCCGGCAGATGTAATGCGCCGCGACGCGCAGGCCCTTCAGCCCGCCACCGGTCTTTGACAACGCAGGCTTGGCCGACCCTTCGACCCACTTTTTCAAAGCACTGGCGGTAGTACAATCCATCAAAGCCGACTGGCTGAGCGCAATCCCCGAGACTGACCGTACCCGCACAGCATTCTCGATACCGCAGGCATCAATGCGCCCGTCAACCGCGCCAACCGTTTCCCCTTGAATGGACAGATCACCGCAAACCGCCCCCTTTGCACGGAGCTTGCGTTCGGCCCGCCCGACCTTCTCGTCCTTGCCCGAGCGGAATAGCGGCCGCAGCGATTTGAACAATCCGCCACGTTCGCGCACTTCATCGTCGCCGATGTCTCGTGCAGGCTGGCTGATCGCGCCTGACGGGGCAACCTGAACGGATTGAACGCCAGTGCCGCCGCTGCGCTCCATCGGGCGCAGCGAGGATTCAGGCGTCTGCGCCCATGTGCATTGCGAGGTGATCAGCAAGGGAATGAGCAACAGACGTTTCATTTTTTCGCGCTCCTGCCAAAGTCCGGCGCGGCAGTGTCCTGTCCGGCCTCGATAATGCCGCGCCGGATGGCACGGGTGCGGGTGAAATAGGCATGCAGATGGTCGCCGTCCCCGCGCCGGATTGCGCGTTGCAGGGCAAAGAGTTCCTCGGTGAAGCGACCCAAAATTTCCAGCGTCGCGTCCTTGTTGCTCAGGAAAACGTCGCGCCACATGGTCGGGTCCGAGGCGGCGATGCGGGTAAAGTCGCGGAAACCAGCAGCGGAGTATTTCACCACTTCGCTATCCGTTACACGCCGCAGATCATCGGCGACCCCGACCATCGTATAGGCAATCAGGTGCGGCGTATGTGACGTCACCGCAAGCACCAGATCATGGTGCTCGGCGTCCATCTCTTCGACATTGGCGCCCATGCCTTCCCACAGGCTGCGCAACTGCGCGACGGCCTCGGGCGCGGTGCCCTCAACAGGGACCAGCAGGCACCAACGATTGTCAAAAAGCTCGGCAAAGCCAGAACGTGGGCCGGAATGTTCGGTCCCCGCCAGCGGGTGACCGGGAATGAAGTGCACCCCTTCAGGCAGATGCGGGCTGACCTGCGCAATCACATCAGCCTTAACCGAGCCTACGTCCGTCAGAGTGCATCCCGTTTTCAACGCAGGTGCGAGCTCCGCCGCGACAGCGCCCATCACCCCGACAGGCACGCAGAGCACCACCAGATCCGCCCCCTCGACCGCCTCGGCCATCGTATCACAGACCCGATCACACAGTCCGATTTCCCGCGCCGTGTCGCGGGTCTCGGCGGAGCGCGCGTAGCCGGTAATCTCGCCCGCCAGCCCGCTACGTTTCATCGCCCAGAACATTGACGAGGCAATGAGCCCCAAGCCGATCAAGGCGACGCGTTCATATACCTGTGCCATCCGCGCTCCCGTTTTTAAACTGGCGCACTGCATGGACGACACGGCGGCAACCGCGCTCGTCCCCCACTGTAATACGCAGACATTGCGGCAGGTTATACCCCGCCACACGGCGCACGATCAGCCCTTGGGTTTGCAGATAGGCGTCACAAGCTTCGGCCTCATCCTGCGAGGCAAAGCGGGCCAGCACGAAATTGGCGCAGGACACATCCGAGGGCACACCCATCTCGGCCAGAGCATCGGCCATCCATGTGCGCCAGCGGGCGTTTTCGCTGCGGCAATGTTCAGTATAGGCAGTGTCGCGCACGGCCGCGATTGCCCCTGCCAGTGCGGGGCGCGACAGGTTGAACGGCCCGCGAATGCGGTTCAGCACATCAATAATCGGCTTGGGGCCGTAACCCCAGCCGACCCGCAAACCGCCCAGCCCATAAATCTTGGAGAAGGTCCGTGTCATCACCACATTTTCGCGGCTTTCCACTAGGGCTGCCCCCGCGTCATAGCCATCGACAAACTCGGCATAGGCCCCGTCGAGCGCCAGCAGCGCGCCTTTGGGCATGCGATCTGCCAAGCGGGCGATTTCCGCCATGCCGATCATCGTGCCTGTCGGGTTGGCCGGGTTGGCCAGATATACCACGCGCGTGCGGTCGGTGCAGGCCCGCAGGATCGCGTCAACATCCACCACCCGCTCGCGCTCGGGCACCACCACAGGGGTCGCACCGCAGGCATGGGCATAGATCGGATACATCGAAAACCCGTGTTCTGTGAACACCACCTCATCGCCCGGACCGGCATAGGCATCAGCCAACAGCTTGAGGATTTCACCCGAGCCTGCGCCGCAAATCACCCGCTCGGGATCGACGTTCCAGACATCACCGATCGCCTCGCGCAGGGCGGCATGATCGGTCGAAGGATAAAGATGCATCTCGCGGGCGGCTTGTGCGACTGCATCGCGCGCCGCATCGCTGGCCCCCAAAGGGTTCTCGTTGGACGACAGTTTCACCACGTTATCAACGCCCGCCACATGACTGGCACCGCCTTGATAAAGCGCGATATTCATAATGCCAGGCTGTGGCGTAATCTCGGTCATTTGTGTTGGGCTCCCCAGGACGCTGCCCCCTTTTAGCGGCGCAAAACGCCCTGTACCACCGACAAATCGCGCGTATCCGGCCACGCGCAGTTTCGCGCGCGTCGGCTGTTACCCCCGCGCCAAACGGCCCCTGCTCGCAATTACGCCGCAGCCTGCGGAGGCATGCAGGCCAGCAAGGCCGCCCTGACCTTTTCCGGCCATGGGATCGAGCAGTGTTTATCCAGATCGGACGCCGCCAGAACCTGCGTGCTGGACCAGCGCTTTTGGCCCTCAAAGCTGATGTCATGATGGACCGTGACCGAGGACCGCCCGATCTTCAGAATCGTCATCTCGAAGGTTAACTCTTCCCCAAAGAACGACGGGCTGGAAAAATCGCAAGTCAGATGCACGGTCGGCGTGCCCCAACGTTCATTCCAGATCATCTCATGCCATGGAAATCCGAGCTTGAGCCAGAACTCCTCATTCACGCCATTAAGGATGTTGAGGTAGGACGGAAAATACGCCGTGCCCGAGATATCGCAATCGCCAAAGTTCAGCATCCGCGTGGTTCTGAAAGGCATGTCCATAGTCGTGCTCCTGCGTGGTATCGGCTCGGGGTCTAAAACGGGTTTACCCAGTCTAGATCAACATCGCTGACCCTGAAAACGAAAAAGGCCGCACCCTGCGGCGCGGCCTTTCCAAATGTAGCGCTCAAAAACCTTAGTTTTTGGCGTAGAATTCGACAACGAGGTTCGGTTCCATCATGACAGGGTAAGGTACGTCGCCCAGTGCAGGCGTGCGCACGAAAGTCGCTGTCAGTTTGGAGTGGTCCGCATCGATGTAGTCAGGCACATCGCGCTCGGCCAATTGAGTGGCCTCAAGGATCGCTGCCATCTGCTTGGAACGGTCACGGACTTCGATCACGTCGCCTTCTTTAACGCGATAGGAAGGAATGTTAACCTTTTTGCCGTTAACACGGACGTGGCCGTGGTTCACGAACTGGCGTGCGGCGAAAACGGTCGCCACGAACTTGGCGCGGTACACAACGGCGTCCAGACGACGCTCGAGCAGACCAATCAGGTTTTCACCTGTATCGCCTTTAACACGCTCGGCTTCGCCGTAGATGCGGCGGAACTGCTTTTCGGTCAGGTCGCCGTAGTAGCCCTTGAGCTTCTGCTTGGCGCGCAGCTGGATACCGAAATCGGAAATCTTTGCCTTCCGGCGCTGACCGTGCTGGCCGGGGCCATATTCACGACGGTTTACTGGGGATTTAGGACGGCCCCAGATGTTTTCGCCCATGCGACGGTCTAGTTTGTGCTTGGCAGACGTGCGTTTTGTCACGGCTGTTCTCCTTCGGTTCGGGTTCCACTCGGGAACAATGAAGGGCGTTGTCCTCTGGGGGTCTCCCCCGACAGGCATCCCCTTGCGAGGGCCACCAACACCAATGAAGGGGCGCTTATACGTCCCGCGGGGTCGGAGTCAATGGGCGATGCGCGGGTTTATCCGGTTCACCCCATCGTTCGCGCCATCGCGGCGCAATCTGCATGGCGGTGGCAGGTCAGGATGTGGTCGTTGACCAACCCGCAAGCCTCCATCCACGCATAGGTAATTGTCGGTCCACAGAATTTGAAGCCCGCCTTGCGCAGATCCTTGGATACCTGTTCAGAAAGCGCGGTTTTCGGCGGCACATCGGCCTGCGTGGCAAAGCGGTTTTGCAGCGGCGCACCGTCCACATAACGCCACATGAACTGGTCAAACCCGCCTTTGGCCTCGACCTCGATCCAGGCCTGCGCATTGGTGATCGCGGCCTCGATCTTGCCGCGATGCCGGATGATGCCCGCATCGCCCAGCAGACGCTGAACATCGGCCTCCCCCCAGCCTGCGATGGTCTGCGGATCAAACCCCTCAAACGCCGCGCGAAAATTCTCGCGCCGCTTGAGGATCGTGATCCAGCTTAACCCGGCCTGAAACCCGTCAAGAATCAGCTTTTCCCATAGCGCCCGGCTGTCATATTCCGGCACGCCCCACTCGGTGTCATGATATGCGACATAGATCGGATCGTCGCCCGGCCAGCCGCACCGCTGTGGTTGATCTGACATTGCCGCCCCCTATTGCATCGCAATTATACTAAATTTGACCATTAAGAGGTCATTATCGATTGACGGCCAATATCGCGTTGGAACCGGAGAGGACTCTATCGTGGTCGTTACCCAAAGAAAACGCGCATTAGCCGACGTCCCCCCCGGCAGCGAAGATCCGATCAGCTTTGCAGTATCTCAGCGCGATAAAACCACTCTGGCAATGGTGCGCGAGGCGATTGCCCACCAGCAGACGCTGCTCGCCTATCAGCCGGTTATGCGCGCCGATGTGAGCCGCGTTGGCTTCTACGAAGGGCTGATCCGCATTCTGGATGTAACCGGACGGGTGATACCGGCCAGTGACTTCATTGACGTGGTCGAAGATACTGAAACAGGCCGCGAAATTGACGTGCTGGCGCTGCGGATGGGTTTGCAGACTCTGCGTGAAAACAGAGGCCTGCGCCTCTCGATCAACATGTCGGCGCGCTCCATCGGGTATCAACCGTGGAGCCGGACCTTAAGGCGGGCGCTCAACCTTGATGCAACAATCGGTGAGCGGTTGATTCTAGAAATTACCGAGCGTTCAGCCATGACCGTCCCCGAATTGGTCGCCCCCTTCATGGCCGACCTTCAACGTCACGGAGTATGTTTCGCGATGGACGACTTCGGCGCGGGCCAAACTGCGCTGCGCTATTTCAAGGATTTCGATTTTGACATGATTAAAATTGACGGGGAATTCATCAGGGGCATTGCCGAAACGCCTGACAACCGTGTGCTTACCGCCGCGCTGGTCTCTATCGCGCGGCACTTTGACATGGTGACCGTCGCCGAGAGCGTCGAAAATGCGGCCGATGCCGAGGTTTTGGTGAAAATGGGTGTTGATTGCTTGCAAGGGCACCTCTTCGCCGCCCCCACAACCCGCCCGCATTGGAGCCGTGAAACCACCTAGAAGAACTGCGAACCCCGCGACCGCACCGCATACAAATTCATTGGCTATCCCCGCTCGCGCACAGGACGAGTTGCCGCAATGCAGCACATGCGGTATTACTCTCTCAGGAAGGCGGGGGGAGTCGCTATGTACCACAACGGTATCTTGACGGAAGTTTTTCCTCGCCCAATCAGGTAGAGGAATTTCATTACATGACTAACGTCGTCATCGCATCCGCCGCCCGCACTGCTGTAGGCAGCTTTGGTGGATCATTTGCTAACACCCCAGCCCATGATCTTGGGGCCGCTGTTTTGAAAGAAATCGTCGCCCGTGCAGGCATTGACCCCTCCGAGGTGAGCGAAACCATCCTCGGTCAGGTTCTGACAGCCGCACAGGGTCAAAACCCCGCCCGTCAGGCCCATATTAACGCCGGCCTGCCCAAGGAAAGTGCCGCTTGGTCAATCAATCAGGTCTGCGGTTCCGGATTGCGTGCCGTGGCACTAGCCGCGCAACACATCCAGCTTGGCGATGCCAGCATCGTCGCCGCAGGCGGTCAAGAAAACATGACGATGAGCCCCCATGCGCAGAACCTGCGCGCGGGTCAGAAAATGGGCGATCTGCAGTTCATCGACACGATGATCAAAGACGGCCTTTGGGATGCTTTCCACGGCTATCACATGGGCCAGACCGCCGAGAATGTTGCCGAAAAATGGCAGATCAGCCGTGATCAGCAGGACGAATTCGCCGTTGCCAGCCAGAACAAAGCCGAAGCCGCCCAGAAGGCCGGTAAATTCAGCGATGAGATCCTTGCCTATACCGTCAAAGGCCGCAAAGGCGATACCATCGTCGATGCCGACGAATACATCCGCCACGGCGCAACGATGGAAGCGATGCAAAAACTGCGCCCCGCTTTTGCCAAAGACGGTTCGGTCACCGCGGCCAACGCGAGTGGCTTGAATGACGGTGCCGCCGGCGCCCTGCTGATGAGCGCGGATGAAGCCGAAAAGCGCGGCATCACCCCGCTGGCCCGCATCGCCAGCTACGCGACAGCTGGTCTGGACCCGTCGATCATGGGCGTCGGACCAATCTATGCATCCCGCAAAGCGCTGGAAAAAGCAGGTTGGAAGCCGGAAGATCTCGATCTGGTCGAAGCCAATGAAGCCTTCGCCGCGCAGGCCTGTGCCGTGAACAAGGAAATGGGCTGGGATCCGGCTGTTGTGAACGTAAATGGCGGCGCCATTGCGATCGGCCACCCTATCGGCGCCTCCGGAGCGCGTATCCTTAACACTCTGCTGTTCGAAATGCAGCGCCGTGGTGCCAAAAAAGGTCTCGCGACGTTGTGTATCGGCGGCGGTATGGGTGTTGCCATGTGCCTCGAGCGCCCCTAATGCTATCTGGGCGCGCAATTAAATTGCGCGTCCAGCACATACAGGGCAATAACATTACCTAAGGGGAGGATTAAAATGTCGCGAATTGCACTAGTCACCGGAGGCAGCCGAGGGATCGGGGCTGCCATTTCAAAAGAATTAAAAGAGGCAGGTTATACTGTTGCTGCGACTTACGCCGGCAACGACGAAGCCGCCGCGGCCTTTTCCAAGGAAACCGGCATCAAAACATACAAATGGAACGTCGCCGATTATGACGACTCCAAAGCTGGAATCGAAAAGGTCGAAAGCGAACTTGGTCCGATTGAGGTAATTGTCGCCAACGCAGGCATCACCCGCGATGCGCCCTTCCACAAAATGACTCCGCAACAGTGGAACGAGGTTATCGACACGAACCTCACAGGCGTCTTCAACACAGTGCACCCGATCTGGCCTGGTATGCGCGAGCGAAAATTTGGCCGCATCGTCGTCATTTCCTCGATCAACGGCCAGAAGGGCCAGTTCGCTCAGGTGAACTATGCCGCGACAAAAGCGGGCGATCTGGGCATCGTCAAGTCTCTGGCGCAAGAAGGCGCACGCGCAGGCATCACCGCCAATGCGATCTGCCCGGGGTATATCGGTACCGATATGGTCATGGCCGTGCCTGAAAAAGTTCGTGAAAGCATCATTGCGCAAATCCCCGCTGGCCGCCTTGGTGAGCCCGAAGAGATCGCCCGCGCTGTGAAATTTCTTGTCGCGGATGATGCGGGCTTCATCAACGGCTCAACGATCTCGGCCAACGGCGCACAATTTTTCGTCTAGACCTAACGCCTTCTGAAAACGAAAAAGGCCGGATCACAACGATCCGGCCTTTCTGTTTTATAGCCTATCAATTCTCTGCGTCACCTGTGGCCCGATCCGACACTCGCGCCTTACGAGATATGAAACCTGATCAGCGCGGCGCAGGCATTCGGGTGCCGAGAGCCACAATCATGATCACCTGAGCGTCCGCTATTGCAACTCGCGCAGGCTGTTCATTCTCCGAGAAGCCAGAGTGGGTCTTTTGAAAGCCAACGGTATCCGTGAGACAGAAAGCATGGCAAAACCGCTTAGTAGTTCGCGGTTTCGCCTTTTTCAGGACCTCTACCCCATCAATTCGAGAGGCGGGTAATCTCCTCTTTCAGACGTAATTTCTTCTTCTTGAGGGAGGCAACTTCCAGATCATCAGTGCTGGGTGAACGTTGTGCGCTTTCGACCGCTTCGCTCATCGCCATATGTTTGCGCTTAAGAGTCTCCAGATGTCCGTTGAGAGCCATAGATTTCTCCTTGATGATATGTAGATCCTCAGTTGAGCATACTCATTTGCGCAAGTCACGCCGCCCTGCAGCAAATCGGCGCACTTGGTGAAAAAATGCCTAACGCGGCTCAAAATCCCAGCGCAGCGCCGTCACGAAGCACCGCACGGACCGCAGCGACATAGCTGATCCCGTCCCGCTCGTGGGTGGCGCCCTCGTGCATGATTAACGCAGGATGCAAACGAAACGCCGCGCGGCCATTTTTGCGCGCCCGCACGATTACCAACTCGGTCATGCGCCCTATTCGCGGGGCGATGGGTAGAACCTCGACTGATCCCAGATCGGCAGGCATCGCAGTCAAAATGTCAGGCAGACGTTCAACGCGATGAATAAAATGGGCCTGCCCCTTTGGCGCCAGCCGCTTTCCCGCGACGCGCACCCATTTTGCCAGCGGCGTAGCTTCGCCATGTGCGGCTTCACGCGCCGGATCGGCAGACCGGATTGAAGCAGCCCGATCAAAATAAGGGGGGTTTGCTAGCACATGGTCAAACTGTTGCTGACGTAAATCAACGGGCAAGTCGCTTAAATCTGCGGTCACTACTTCCAGCGCGTCGCCGCCGTTGCGCGCGGCAAGGGCCGCAAGCTCCGGCTG
This sequence comes from Sulfitobacter brevis, assembly GCF_900112755.1. Lineage (GTDB taxonomy): Bacteria > Pseudomonadota > Alphaproteobacteria > Rhodobacterales > Rhodobacteraceae > Sulfitobacter > Sulfitobacter brevis. Next base: position 268,455 of record NZ_FOMW01000001.1, read on the forward strand.
CACTTCAACACCAGTCAGGTGTAACCCGCCGACCCGCGCATCCAGACAAAGGATCGCCGCCCCAACACCGCAGCCAAGCTCCAGCACCCGTTGTCCCGGTTGTGCAGGAACACTTGCAGCCAACAGAACCGGATCAACGCCCGCGCGGTAGCCCTGACGCGGCTGCCAGAGGTGCAACTTCCCACCTAGAAAAGCGTCATAGGTCAGGTTGGTTTCAGCGCTACTGCTCACGTGCCCGAGGGGATGTCGTTGTCCCGCAGCACTTGGGATGCCGCGTCCCAGTCATCCTCGCGCACCATCAAGCGACGCGGAAAAATTCCGATCCCGCCTTCGAGCACGCTCATGTTTACGTCCTGCTCGAAGCAGTCTATATCCTCCCCCCGAAGAAGGGCGGTGGCAAAGGCGATAATCGTGATGTCGTTGCTGCGTAAAAGTTCCTTCATATCAGTGATGTAAGGCGACAAGGGGTACTTTGTCGAGCCTTGAGGTGGGACATGCTTATGAATAACGACGCCGCGCAGAAGCCGCTGGACCTGATGGCCGACTACCTCGCCGCTGATATGGCCGCTGTCAACGATCTGATCACCGAGCGCATGGCGTCCGAACATGCCCCCCGCATCCCGGAAGTCACGGCGCATCTGGTTGGTGCGGGCGGCAAGCGGTTGCGCCCGATGCTGACGCTGGCCGCAGCGCGGATGTGCGGCTATGGCGGCCCGTTTCATGTGCATTTGGCCGCCACGGTCGAGTTCATTCACACGGCCACGTTGTTGCATGACGACGTAGTTGATGAAAGCGCGCAGCGCCGGGGTCGCCCTACTGCCAACCTTTTGTGGGACAACAAATCTTCGGTGCTGGTTGGCGATTACCTGTTTGCCCGCTCATTTCAGTTGATGACCGAACCGGGCTCGATGCGGGTGATGCAGATCCTGTCGAACGCGGCCGCCACCATTGCGGAGGGCGAAGTGTTGCAGCTGACGGCGGCACAAAACCTTGCAACAGATGAAGCGGTTTATTTGCAGGTTGTACGCGGCAAGACGGCGGCGCTGTTTTCGGCGGCAACGGAAGTTGGCGGCGTGATCGCCGATGCACCCGAGGGGCATGTCAAAGCGTTGTTCGCCTATGGTGATGCCTTGGGGATCGCATTTCAGATTGTCGATGACCTGCTTGATTATCGCGGCGATGCACAGGCAACCGGCAAGAACATCGGCGATGATTTCCGTGAGCGCAAACTCACGCTGCCAGTGATCAAAGCCGTTGCGAAGGCCAATGCCGAACAGCGGTCATTCTGGGTGCGCACCATTGAGAAAGGCCGTCAGGAAGACGGCGATCTGGAGCATGCGCTGGCATTAATGCACCAGCATGGTACCCTTGACGCGACCAAGACAGATGCCCGCAAATGGGCGGAGATGGCCAAGAACGCGCTCGCGCCCCTACCCGACCATGACCTCAAAACCATGCTCGGTGACCTCGCTGATTTTGTGGTGAGCCGGATCAGCTAGGCCTGCTGGCAACGGTTGTTGTCGCGATGACCCACCATTCGGGGAAGTCATGTGTAATGCGCGCTGCTGCCTGCGCGGCCTCATTCGCCGTGGCGTATAGGCCAAAACAAGTGGCACCGGATCCGGACATGCGGTTGATGCGCGCATCTGCAAGCGCGGCAAGCACCGAACAGATCACCGGCTGCACGGCAATTGCGGGGGTTTCCAGATCGTTGCGCTGCTCGGAGAGCCAGTTGAAAACGGCCTCCTCTCCGGCTTCGACTGGTAGAGTTTCCATCGGCGCGTTTTCACGGACTTGCAGAGCCTTGAACACCGCAGGCGTTGGCAGGGCGACGCGCGGATTTACCAACACCATATGCAGCTTTGGCAGCCCCGCCACGGCGGCTATATTTTCGCCGATGCCCCGCATGCGTTGCGGCAGCTCGCTCAAACAAACTGGTACATCGGCGCCAAGGCGCAACGCGATCTCAGAATCGATCGCCACATCGCCCTGAGCAAAATATCGTAAAAAGGCTGCCGCATCGGCGGAGCCGCCCCCGATGCCCGCACCATTGGGCAGGTTCTTCTCTATTGCTATCCGTCCGGACCAGCCCACCGCTTGCGCCGCCTGCCAGACACTATTGCGACTGTCGTCTGGGACACCCTGCGAAAACGGGCCGGAAACATCGATGCCCAGCTTGCTATCAGGCTGAAAGGTCAACCGATCGCCAACATCGGCAAATACCACCAAACTATCCAGCAGGTGATACCCATCGGCGCGTTGGCCGGTGACATGCAGTGACAGGTTTATCTTTGCCGGAGCGAAGCCGGAGCTAGCCTTCATTCGCCACCTTCAAAGGCGGCGACCCCTCTTCGTCCAGCACCTCGTCGAGACCAACTTCCAGCTTGCGGCGAATGCGCTTGGGATCGGCTTCGGTATCGGTGTCGTCAACATCGATGAAGGACAGGGCACGGCGCCATTGGAACTCGGCTTCGCGGGCGCGGCCCACGGCCCAATACACATCGCCAAGATGGTCGTTGACCACAGGATCAACCGCGATCAGCTCGACCGCGCGTTCCATCTGCCCGACTGCCTCGTCATAGCGGCCAAGGCGGTAGAACACCCACCCCAGCGAATCCACAATATAGCCGGAGGTCGGGCTGGCCGCGACGGCGCGTTCGATCATATCCAGCGCTTCATCAAGATTGCGCTGCTGTTCGACCAGCGAATAGCCCAGATAGTTCAACACCTGTGGCTGTTCGGGCTCCAGCGCCAGTGCGGCGCGGAAATCGGCTTCAGCGGCCTCTCCGTCGTCACTCCGCTCATGGGCGATACCGCGTGAGTAATAAAGCAACCAGCGCGATGGCGTATCTTTGGGGGCAAGTTCAATCGCGCGGTCATAGGCGGTGATGGCGCCCGCGTAATCCTCTTTGGCGCGGAGCAGATCACCCAAAGTCGACTGCACCGAAGGCAAAGTGCCGTGGCTGCGTGTCAGCTGTTCCAGCACTTCGATGGCCTGATCCAGTCGGTCCGAACGGCGCAGCGCGTCGGCTCTGCCGAGCTCCGCCGCGTGGTAGGCAGGGCTGTCGGCGGGCATTGAGCGATAGACCTCAATTGCGAGATCATATTGCTGCAACCCTTCCAGCAAGTCGGCAGTCAGCAGCAAAGCATCAACGTGATCCGGCTCCAGATAGCGGGCGATCCGTGAGAACAGCAGCACGTAATAGTCGCCGGCAGCCTCGCTTTTCAATACGGCAGCGAAAGTAAAGAACACTTCCGCGATCCCCTCACGCGCGGTCCGCGCTTGCGTATAGGGTACGGGGCCCTCGCCTTCGAGCGCGGTGATGATTTGTGCCAGTTCGGGGTCGGTGGCATCGCCAAAAGCGGCGCGCAAAATCAGCACGGCATCCTCGCGGCGGTCGAGCTGGGCCAGCACTTCGGCATGGGCGATCACACCGCGACGGGTCTGCCCTGCGGCACCTGCGCCCTCGCTACCAAAGATCGCTTCTGCGCCTTCGTAATCCCCCACGCTCGCGAGCGCCAAGGCTTTGTGATACATCACAAAACCTGTCATCCCCGGCTCTTTGCCCAATTCATCAAAGCGTTTCATCGCGCCGGTCATATTACCGGTGCCCAATTCGGCCCAAGCCTTGACTAAGCCATCCACCCACGGCCCGACGCCTGCGGCCTCTTTGTCGCGGTCTAGCAGGGTGGTGTAATCTTCCTTTTGCGCCAGTGCCGCGGTGATCACCATATGGGCGACCTGACTGGTCTGGTTGGTTTCTTCCAACTTGCGTGCCAATGGCAACGCCTGCTCAACCGCACCAAGCGAGAGATAGGCCAGCGCGGCACTTTCCAAAAGCTCGGCATTGCTGGGATCTTGTGCCAGGGCGCGGGTATAATAGAGGGCGGCTTCGCTATAGTCGCTGCGCACCGCCGCATGGCGTCCGGCAAGATAGGCACCCGACATGCCATCAGCCTGCAAAGGCGGTGTCGTGGTTAACGTCAGGGCCAGAACGCCGGCCACACTCAGGATCTTGCGCATCATCATCAACTGCCTCAAACCACTTTCGCCCAAGGCTATCAGACCTGATGCCAAGCGCAATGGCGCGGGCGTATGGGTGCCGGTGCGTCCGCATAGATCGGCGGGTCCCCGCGAAAACAAACGGGGCGCCCTAAGGCGCCCCGCTGTCATAGTTGATGGCTAAACCCTTACATATTCGGGTAATTTGGCCCGTCACCGCCCTGTGGTGTGGTCCAAACGATGTTTTGCGCCGGATCCTTGATATCGCAGGTTTTGCAGTGCACGCAGTTTTGAAAGTTGATCACAAATTTGGCATCGGCGCCTTCGCCGACAAATTCGTAAACACCCGCCGGACAATAGCGTGCCGAGGGGCCCGCGAACTTCGGCAAGTTGTAGCTGACCGGAATGCTCGGATCCTTGAGCGTCAGATGCGCAGGCTGACTTTCCTCGTGATTGGTAAAGCTGAACGCCACGTTGGTCAGACGGTCAAAGCTGAGTTTGCCATCGGGCTTGGGATAATCAATCACTTTATGCTTGGCAGCTTCCTCGGTCGCTTCGGCGTCGGATTTACCGTGCTTGAGCGTGCCGAGCAGCGAGAAGCCCAGCGTGTTGCACCACATGTCAAATCCGCCGATGGCGAGCGATGCGGTCAGCCCGAACTTCGACCACAACGGCTTGACGTTACGCACTTTTTTCAGGTCAGCCCCGATCGCGCCATCGCGCACGTCGGCTTCGTAGTCGGTCAACTCATCACCCGAACGGCCCGCGCTGATCGCGGCAAAGGCGGCCTCGGCCGCCGCTTTGCCAGACAGCATCGCGTTATGATTGCCCTTGATCCGCGGCACGTTAACCATGCCGACCGAGCAGCCCAACATCGCCACACCCGGTGCGACCATCTTGGGCATCGACTGATAGCCACCCTCGGTAATCGCGCGTGCGCCATAGGCCACACGTTTGCCGCCCTTCAGAAGGTCAGCCACCATCGGGTGATGCTTAAATCGCTGAAATTCCATGTAGGGGAAGAGATGCGGGTTTTTATAGCCCAAATGCACTACGAAACCCACATAGACCTGATTGTTATCAAGATGATAGATGAACGACCCGCCGCCTGCATTGCTGTTCAGCGGCCAGCCCATCGTGTGGGTCACCGTGCCCTCTTTGTGCTTGGCAGGATCAATCTCCCAGATTTCCTTCATGCCAAGGCCGTATTTCTGCGGCTCCTTTCCGGCATCGAGGTCGTATTTCGCGATGACCTGTTTGCTCAGCGATCCACGCACGCCTTCGGAGAGGAACACGTATTTGCCGTGCAGCTCCATCCCCGGCTCATAGTTCGGGCCAGGCGTGCCGTCCGCGGCCTTACCCATCTCACCAGCAACCACACCTTTGACTTCGCCGTTCTCGCCGTAGACCAACTCAGAGCAGGCCATGCCGGGGAAAACCTCGACGCCAAGCTCTTCTGCCTGCTCGGCCATCCAACGGCACACATTGCCCATGGAGACGATATAGTTGCCGTGATTTGTCATCAGCGGCGGCATCGGAAAGTTGGGGATGCGCAGCTTACCTGCCTCACCCAGCATATAGAAATTGTCTTCCTTCACCGGCACGGTGATCGGCGCGCCTTTGGCCTTCCAGTCGGGGATCAGCGCATCAATGCCGCAGGGATCCAGCACCGCGCCCGACAAAATATGCGCACCGACCTCCGAGCCCTTTTCGAGGACCACTACCGTGCAATCGGCATCCAATTGCTTGAGCCGGATCGCAGCTGATAGGCCCGCAGGCCCCGCGCCTACGATAACCACGTCATACTCCATCGTTTCGCGTTCAATTTCGGCCATTGGCGGGGCTCCCTAGCAGGCATTAATTTATGGTTGATTGTGGCTAAACCACGCGGCAGATCATTGCAATCAGGACGGGGCGTAAAATTGACGCTGGGTTAGCGCACAGCCTGTTGGCTGCGGTGCCGCATCGCCCAGGCAAACCCAATGACCCAGACCACGCAAATCACGCCAAGGCCCCGCTCCCACAACCCGTCCCATTCGGTTGGGAGGAAAAAGAACACCGGCGCCCCGACGGCCCAGAGCACGAGGCACAGCCATGAAAGCGGGGCGAAAAATCCGGCGATACGGCTGCCTGCAAGGCCACCGATCAGGAAGCACGCCGCGAAAAGCGCACCGATGACGTAGACCACGTAGATGTGGATCACTACGCCGTCGCTGTCGTTATCGCCGTATTCATTTCGCGCCCCGATGATCACGACGCAGGCGGCCAACAGCGCAAGTGCACCGATCAGAAGGCTCCACTTAGTTTGGCCATCATGAAGGACCGCCGCACCAAGGGCGAGCGCCATCAACGATGCAGCAAATCCATAAAGCGCTACATCCTGAATAATCTCGTATTTGCCTGCGGCAAGATCACTGACGGTATCGGCGACAAAGTCATGCCCGGGGACCACGATGGACCCGACCAGATTTCCGAGCAGCAGGCTGAGCCCCCCAAGGACAGCGATCCAGACCATCCAGCCGATAAAGCCGGGTGCGACGATCTCGGGTGAGGCATCAGTCATGGCGGTTTTTCCTTATGAGGGGTAGTGACGCAACCCCCACCCAGCGCTCCGGTTCCGCCCTCCGCAATACCAGATCGGGGCATCGCCCCTAACGCGCAGGCAAATCCCCCAACAGATAGCGTGGCCCCGTGCCCTTCTCCGCGGCGCGATCCTGCGGGTTATAAAGCGCGCACTTATCAAGGCTTAGGCAGCCGCAGCCGATACAGCCATCCAGATTGTCGCGCAGTCGTGTAAGGGTGTTAATCCGGCTGTCCAACGCCGCGCGAAACCCGGCGCTGATATCGGCCCAATCGGCAGGTGTCGGGGTGCGCCCGCCCGGCAGCCGGTCCAGCTCGGCCTTGATCTGTGGCAGGGTAAAGCCGAACTGCTGGGCAATCATCACAAAGCTCAACCGGCGCAGATCAGCACGCTCGAAACGCCGCTGGCCGCCCGCGTTGCGCCACGGTTTGATCAACCCCTGCGCCTCGTAATAGCGAATCGCGGAGACCGCCAAACCCGTGCGCCGCGCCAATGCGCCAATCGATAGCCCATCATTCCCTGCCATCCCTCACTCCAGAATAATGCCTTGACCTAAAGTTAGGTTTAGAAATTATACAGAGGGTGTCAACGTAGTTTACCAAAGGACTATCCTATGCCCGCGATGCTCGAACACACCAATTTCACCGTCTCCGACCCTGCTGCCACTGCTGCTTGGATGGAGCATATCTTTGGCTGGAAAATCCGCTGGCAAGGCGACGCAATGGCGGGCGGTCATACTAAACATGTCGGCACCGAAAGCCACTATGTCGCGCTTTACTCTCCCGGCACGCCTGCGCCCGCCACCGAAGATAGCTACAAAACCGTCGGCGGATTGAACCACATCGCTGTTGTGGTGGACGACCTCGATGCGACCGAAGCTCGGGTCAAAGCGCAGGGCTTTATCTCGGGCAACCACGCCGATTATGAACCGGGGCGGCGGTTTTACTTCCACGACAGCGACGGCATTGAATACGAAGTCGTGCAGTACGACTGACCGCATCCAGCAGAACGAATTGGCCGATCCCCGTTCTGCCCTTGCATTTACCACCCAGTTTGGGTCAGGTGACTGTCAGAAATTGCAAATTGGCCGCCCCCGGAATTTAACCGGGGTGCGGCCCTCATTACGTGGACAGCAGTGCATGGAAAAGATTCCGATGACCCGCGCAGGGCACAGCGCGCTTGAGACCGAACTCAAGCACCTCAAATCCGTTGAACGCCCCGCCATCATCAAGGCGATTGCCGAAGCGCGCGAACACGGTGACTTATCCGAAAATGCCGAGTACCATTCTGCCAAGGAAAAGCAGTCCTTCATCGAAGGCCGGATCAAAGAGCTCGAGGGGGCGATCTCGCTCGCCGATGTGATCGACCCTGCCAAACTGTCCGGCGCAATCAAATTCGGCGCGCTTATCACCTTGGTCGACGAAGACACCGACGAAGAGAAAACCTATCAGATTGTCGGCGAATATGAGGCCAAGATCGAAAAGGGACTGCTGAACATTAAATCGCCCATCGCCCGCGCCCTTATCGGCAAGGAAGAAGGGGATTCGGTGCTGGTGCGTACTCCGGGAGGTGAAAAGTCATATGAGGTCCTCAAGATCGTCTATGCCTGATAAAGGCCGTGTCGCATGACTGAAATCACAACCGAAATCGTGCAGGCTCCTGTTCAGGACCCGCGCCAGCCCCAGCCCAAGGGCGCGAATACGGCTGCCCGCCCGACCCCGCTCGGCATCTATGACCGCCCCAAACCTGCCGGTGTATCCGAGATCGAAGTGATCGCGGTCGTGCTCAGCGGCATCTGGCTGTTGGGTGCCGCGATATTTTTTCTAACCTCGTCCGACGATACGAGCACCGGCGACGGGGCCGAAGGGCTGCGTTTTCTGATGACGATGCTGGCGATCTTCATGCCGGTAGCGATGATCTGGGTCGCGGCCACGGCGGCTCGGGCCAGCAAGGTCATGCGCGAGGAAAGCCAACGTTTGCAGGCCTCAATCGATGCAATCCGCCAAGCGTATATCGCGCAGGCCCAAGGCAGCCACATGCGCTCGGAGCCCTCTGTCGCGCGCAAGCTGGACGAAATTGCCGCCGCGGCCCGCAAAACCGAAACCGCGCTGGCAACCTTCCAAAGCCGCCGCGACGAAAATGCCCGCCGTGCGCCTGCTGCCGCCGCCATTCCGGTTGACGATCAGCCCAAGCTCGCACTTGGCACCCAAGCGGCCGATATTGCGCCGCAACTATCGACCGAAGATTTCATCCGCGCGCTCAACTTCCCGGAAACTGCCGAGGATGAGACCGGCTTCACCGCCCTGCGCCGCGCGCTCAAAGACCGTACAGCCGCACAGCTTATTCAGGCCGCACAAGACGTGCTGACCCTGCTGAGCCAGGACGGCATTTATATGGATGATCTGCGCCCCGACCGCGCCCGCCCCGAGGTTTGGCGCCAGTTTGCCCAAGGTGCACGGGGCCGCACCATTGCGCCACTCGGGGGCATTCGCGATCGATCTTCGCTGGCGCTGTCCAACGCGCGAATGCGCCAAGACCCGATCTTTCGCGATGCCGCGCACCACTTTCTGCGCCGTTTCGACCGGACCTTTGCCGAGTTTGAAAAGACCGCATCTGATGGCGAAATATCGGCGCTGGCCGACACTCGGACTGCCCGCGCCTTTATGCTTCTGGGCCGTTGTGCGGGAACCTTCGACTAGCCCGATAAGCCGCCTAGAATCTCTCGAACCATGGCACTATCACCAGGGCGCGACAGGGTCGGCGCGTGCCCGCAATCGTCTATTACGGTGGTCTGTGGCTCTGGCCCTGCCTGCCCCATGCGCTCCGCCACAGCCGCACTCAGCAAGTCGGAATTGGCGCCCCTGAGCACATGCGTTGGTACGACGATCCGGTCCCAGCGGTCCCAACTCGTCAACTCGCCCCGTGACGCGCTGAACTGCACCGCGATGCGCGGATCGTAATGCAGGGCCAATCGCCCGTTCGCTCTGCGCCGCACTGAGGTGCGCGCCATGCGCCACCAGAAATCGTCCGAGGCCGGGCCAAACGGCAGATAGACTTCGCGCAGCCAGCTTTCCGCTTGCGCCAGATCAGCAAATTCCGGCAAAGCGCCGATATAGGTGAGTATCCGCTCCACCGCCAGATCGGGCAACTCCGGCCCGATGTCGTTGATTACCAGCGCGGTAATCCGGTCCGCCTCCCGCCCCGAGGCGAGATGCATCCCGATCAAGCCACCCAGTGACGTGCCCAACCATGCCGTCCGATCAACGCCGCAATGGTCCAGCAAATCGCCATAGATCCCAGCGTAGTATTCAATCGAATATTCGGCCTGCGGATTGTCCGACCAACTCGACAGCCCGCGCCCGATCAGGTCAGGGCAGAGCACATGGTAGCTGTCAGAAAGCGCCGATGCGATCTCGTCAAAGTCCCGCCCCGTGCGGGCCAGCCCATGCGCCATTACGAGCGTCGGCAACGCCGGATCGCCCCATTCGGTGAGGACAATCTCGTGGTCCATCACCGGCACCAGCCGAAATCGCGGCTCGGTCATTGCCGTGCGCCCATGGTCTGCACCGTGCCGACGATGCCACGCGGAAAGAAATAGACCAGCAGGATAAAGATAATCCCCAGCCACAGCAGCCAGCGGTCGGGGTTGAGCAGTTCTGGCAGCAGCGGCACGCCTGTCACCGCGTCGGCGGCCACGCCCATCAGATCGCGCAAGTAGTACTGCGCCAGCACCATCAGCACCGCGCCCACCACAGCGCCCCACATTGTCCCCATGCCGCCGATCACCACCATCAGCAGGATGTCGATCATGATCGCAAAGCTCAGCGCCGTGTCCGGCCCTGTATACTTGAGCCAGACCGCATAGATCGTCCCCGCCAGCGAGGCCACCGCCGCCGAGAGGCAGAACACAAAGGTCCGGTAGGCGACCACGCGGTAGCCAATCGCCTCGGCCCGCGCCTCATTCTCGCGGATCGCTTTTAGCACCGTCCCAAGCGGCGCCGCGACAATCCGCACCATTACCCAAAACAACGCCAGCGCGCTGAAGAACACAAAGTAATAGGCCGCAAGCTTGCCATTCAGGCTTACGCCAAAAATCTTAACAACCTTACCTTCTGCATCGACTAAAAGCTTGGTCGCCGGTTTGAACAGGTCCGGCGCGCGGTAGGTGATACCGTCCTCGCCGCCGGTAAACTGCGATAACTGCGAGGCCAGCACCAGCGCGACCGAAGCCGTCGCCAGCGTAATCATCGCAAAGAAGATCGCCTTCACCCGCAAACTCAGCAGCCCAACGCCGGTCGCCACGATCAGCGACACGACCACCCCCGCCAACGCCCCGAGCGCCACAGCATCCCAACCCGGTCCCATCTGTTTGAGCAGAATTGCCGCGCCATATGCGCCAAAACCGAAGAACATCGTATGGGCAAAACTGACAATACCGGTGTAGCCGATCAGCAGATCATAGCTCGCCACCAGCACGATAAAGATGCAAATCCGGGCCGCGACCTCCAACGCGCGCACGTCCTGAAACAGGAAGGGCGCAAAGCATAGCAAGCCCCAGATCGCAAAGACGCAAAGCCGCACGGCGAGGTATCCATAGCTCTGTTTCATCGCCGCGCCCTCTTATTTCACTGCCGGACGCAGCCCGTTGGGCCGCCAGATCAGAATAATCATCATCAAGATCATGTTGGACGCGAGCGCCAGTTTAGGCGCCAGAAATCCCACGTAATTAGCGGTAAGCCCGACCAGCAAAGCGCCCAAAAGCGTCCCCTCAATCGAGCCAAGCCCGCCAATGATCACCACGATAAACACCACGATCATCATTTCACCGCCCAAAGCAGGTGTGATGAGCGTTTCATAGCCTGCCCACATCGCGCCGCCCACGGCAGCCAGTGCAGAACCCGCCATGAAGACCCCGATGAACAGCCGGTCGATCCGGTAGCCCAATGCCTCGACCATCTCGCGGTTTTCAACGCCCGCCCGCACCAGAAGGCCGATGCGGGTGCGGTTCAGCACCACGTAAAGGCCTGCGAACGCCACCAGCCCTAACAGAACAGCGAAAATCCGGTAAATCTCGATGCTGACGTCGCCCAAGATCAACGCGCCCTCCAGAAACTGTGGCCGTGGTACGGTGATCGGCGTGCCGCCCCAGACCGCGAGGATGATCTGTTCGGAGACGATCAGCGCGCCCATGGTGATCAGGATTTGGCGCAGGTGATCGTGATAAACGGGGCGGATAATCACCCGCTCGAAGAACCATCCCGCTGCCAAGCCAAAGCTCATCGCTGCAAGGATTGCGAGGCTCAGCGCCAGCGCATTCAAAAACACGCTATCGGCCCCCAGCCAACCGCTGAGCGCCGCCAGAACACTGGCCGCCACAAAGGCCCCGAAGCTGACAAAGGCTGAATGGCCGAAGTTAAGCACATCCATCAGGCCGAAAATCAGGCTCAGCCCGCTCGCCATCAGGAACACCATCATCCCCATCGCCAGCCCAGCCACCGTCAGGGTCGCCCAAGACGAGGGTGCGCCGATCAGCACAAATGCCGCGACAGCCACGGCGACGGGCAGCAGATTGACCCCACCGATCCGGCCCAGTTTATCGGTAATCGTTTCCATTATACCCCTCATGCCGACAGGCTCAGTAGCTTGTTCTGCAAGGCTTTGTCGGCGGCAAAATCTGCCATTGCGCCGCTGTGGACGACGCGGCCATCCTCGATCACCGCCATGTTGCTGCCGATGCTGCGGGCGAAGTGAAAGTTCTGTTCGACCAGCAAAATCGTGGCGCTCTGCGATATTTCGCGAAAGGCATCGGCCATGGCGGCCACTATTGACGGGGCCAGCCCCTTGGTCGGCTCGTCGATCAAGATCAGTGCCCGCGGCTCGATAATCGCGCGGGCGACGGCGAGCATCTGCTTTTGCCCGCCCGACAGGCTCCAAGCCTGTTTGGTCCAGAATTTCTCCAGTGCCGGAAACAAAGCATAGATGTTTTTCAGCCGCGCAGGATCAAACTTGCCCTTGGCGGTGGCGAGCACGAGGTTTTCCTCAACGGTCAGTCTGCCAAATATCCCCATATTCTCGGGCACATAGGCGATGCCACGCCGCGCAATATCTGCCGTGTGAAGCCCCGTAATATCCTCCCCCTGAAACCGAACCGAGCCTGGTGTCGGCTGCCACAGTTTCATGATGGAGCGCAGCGTCGTGGTCTTGCCGGCACCGTTGCGGCCAAGCAGGACAAAGACGCCGCCCTCGGGCACTTCGAACGTAATGTCATGCAACACCGCATATTTGCCGATGTCGGTTTTCATCGCCGTGACGGTCAACACGCTCATGCGGTTTCCTCCGTCGCGCCGCCAAGATAGACATCGCGCACCACGTCGCTGGCCATCACCGTACCCGGCGCGCCATCGGCAAGCAGTTCGCCGTTATGCAGCACGATGATCCGGTCGGCCAGGGCGCGGACGACCTCCATCTTGTGCTCGACCAGCAGCACGGTTTTGCTGCGGTCCGCCTTGATGCCGGCGATTAACTCCAGCACATCGGGCGCGTGGTCCAGCGACATGCCTGCGGTAGGTTCATCGAACATATAGATGTCAGGCTCCATCGCCATCAGCAGCGCCACCTCCAGCTTGCGTTGGTCGCCGTGCGGCAGGGCCGAGGCGAGTTGGTGCGCCAGCTTGGTGAGGCGGGTTTTCTCCAGATAATATTCGGCTTTCGCCGTCAGCGCGGTGAAGGAAGCAGCGGGGCGGAAGATCCGCCAGCTATCAGCCGAGCGGGCCTGCACGGCGAGCCGGATATTCTCCAGCACTGTGAGTTGCGGGAAGAGGTTGGTCAGCTGAAACGCCCGCCCTACCCCGTGATGCACACGGGTCGAGGGCGACATGCGGGTGATGTCGGTGGCACCCTTAGAGACGCTGCCGGAGGTCGGCATCAACTGGCCGGAAATCAGATTGAAGTAAGTCGTCTTGCCTGCCCCGTTCGGGCCAACGATCACCGTCAACTCTCCGGGATGAAAGGCGCAAGACACCTGATTGACGGCGACATGACCCCCGAAGCGGATGGTCAGGTCCCGCGTGACGAGCGAGGGTTCAGACATGGGAAATACGGGTCCTGAAAGGTCGGGCCAGCGCAACGATGCGCGCTGGCCGTCTGCCGGAGGGCGGCTTACTTGCTGTTGTCACGACCGATAGGGATATCCATCTCGTCGGCTTCGATGATGCGCACCAGTTCAGGGATCGCCCAGTCGACATTGTCATCGACCTTGATCTTGAAGTGTACCATGGATTGCAGCGCCTGATGGTCCTCGGGGCGGAAGGTCATCGTGCCTTTGGGGGTCTCCCAGGACATGCCTTCCATCGCGGTGATCAGCGATTCAGTATCAAGGGTTTCGGCTGTTTCCAACGCCTTGACCACGGCCAATGCGGCAGACATGCCACCAGCCGTGAAGAAGTCAGGCGGGCCGTCGAAACGCTCCTGATGGGTCTTCACCAGCCAGTCGTTCACCGGATTGTCGTAGGCCTCATAGTAGTAATACATAGCACCTTCCATTCCGGGGAAACGCTTGTAGGTGGGCAGCACCGGCAGGATATGCCCGCCCATCGAGATTTCGATACCAAAGCGGCTGGGGTCCAGTGCTTGGATTTTGCCCGGCGCATCGCCGCCACCCGCGATATAGACCAGGATAACCTTGCGGCCTTCTTTGTCCTTGAGTGCGTTGAACATCCGTTCGGCGGCAGCGGTGAAATCTGCGGTGCCTTGGGGGACGTATTCTTCGGTCACGACGGTCGCACCGGTGCCGTCCAGCGCGGATTTGAACGCGGCGATACCGTCTTTGCCAAAGGCGTAATCTTCGGCAATCGTGGCGACGAAGAGGTTCTCGTCAGGTTGCAAGGCAATGGCCTGCGCCTGCATGTCCATCGACGAGTTGCGCGAGGTTTTAAACACATAGCGGTTGCTGTCCGGCCCGGTCAGGCTGTCGGCCACCGCGGGTTCGATCATCAGAATTTTCTCATATTCCTCAGCAATCGGCAGCATGCTCAGCGCCACACCCGAAGACGTTGGCCCCACGGCCAGAAGCACATCATCGTCGCCATAGGCTTCGGCCAATACCGCGCGGGCCACGTCGGGCTTGAACTGCGTATCCTTGATGATCAGCTCGATCTGGCGGCCCTTGACGGTGTTGCTGCCACCCGTCGCATATTCGATGCCAAGCTCGAAACCGGTCTGCGCCTGTTTTGAGAAGGCTTCAAAGCTGCTGCCGGACAGGCCGTGCACCAGCGCGATCTTGATGGGGTCTTCGGCAAACGCGGCGGAAGCGAGTGTCATAGCACCGGCTATCGCGCCCGCGAGGCGGATCAATGTCTTCATGGTGTCCTCCCAGACCGGGGTTCCACTGCGAGTTGCACAGCACGTCCCCTACGTTTAATCAGTAGCTCAATGATCGCGAATTCGAGGATTCAAACAAGATCGTGGAAATACGTACTCAAGACAGCTTTCGCGACGGCGCTTTTGCAGAGCTTGCCTTTATGCATGCGCCGGTCGGGCTGGTGGTCACTGAAAGCCGCTTGATCCGCGAATGCAATAACGCCTTTGCGCGGATGTTCGGCTATACCCCTGACGCCCTTCGGAGCCAAATGTTTTCAGTGCTTTACCCCTCGGACGAGGAGTTTGTGAACATCCGCGATCGGGGCGTCAAACAGTTGCGCGAAACCAATACCTATTGGGACGAGCGCATCATGGCGCGCAAGGATGGCAAGCTGTTCTGGTGCCGTGTGCGGGGTCACTCCTTCACCCCGGAGAGTCCGCTGGACCGCGCGGTCTGGAGCTTTGCCGACTTGTCGGACACCCGCCCCTACCTGCCGCTGACCCGCCGCGAGCGCGAAATCCTCAGCCATCTGTCAGACGGGCTGACCAGCAAGGAAATCGCGCTGCAGCTTGATCTGTCGCATCGCACGGTCGAGGTGTACCGCGCCAAGCTTTTGAAGAAATTCAACGTCGCCAATACCAGCGGGTTGTTTCACGCCCTGGGCGGCATAGACAGCAGCCATGTCGCCTCTAACAGTAGCAACAAAAGTTAGCGACATCGCCAAAGGGCGGAACGGACCTACCGCCGCCGCGCGACCCGCGCTTGAGGCTCTACCTCGAGCGGCGTTGCAACCTTTGCCGCGTCGCCGCCCAAAGTATCAAGGATTGGACAATCTGGGCGCGCGTCACCCGAACAGTCATGCATCAGCCGCGAAAGCGTGTCGCGCATCGCCTCAAGGTCAGCAATCTTGGCCTCGATCTTGACCAGTTGTTCCCCCGCCACCGCACGGACATCGGCGCTGGCACGTTCCTGATCGCCCCAAAGTTCAAGCAGGCTGCGGCACTGTTTTATGGTGAACCCCAAGGCCCGCGCCCGCGCCACAAACGACAGCCGGTGCATATCGCTTTCGCCAAATACGCGGTAGCCATTAGTGTCACGGGCGGGCGTCACCAACCCTATGTCTTCGTAATAGCGGATGGTCTTGGCTGGCAGGCCGGACCGGTCGGCAACATCTCCGATTTGCATATCAGTTCTCCTATTCTGCTGGTGTCGGCTGTGGGGCCGGCATCGCGCCGGTGCGGGGGGCCGCACCGGATTTTGGCGTTACGGGGGCCGCGACACGGCGCAGCCGCAGCGCGTTGGTCAGCACGAATACGCTCGAAAGCGCCATCGCGCCTGCCGCCAGCATCGGCGACAGCATCACCCCAAAGAACGGATAGAGCGCGCCCGCCGCGACGGGGATCAGCAGCACGTTATAGCCAAAGGCCCATACGAGGTTCTGGCGGATGTTCCCCATGGTGCGGCGGCTGATTTCAAAGGCGGCAACCACGCCGCTGGTCGCACCCGACATCAGCACCACATCGGCCGCCTCAATTGCCACGTCAGTGCCGGTGCCAATCGCGATCCCGACATCGGCAGTCGCCAAAGCGGGCGCGTCATTGATGCCGTCACCGACAAAGGCCAGCATCTTGCCGCCTGCTTTGAGACTGTTGACCGCAGCGACTTTGCCCTCGGGCAATACTTCGGCAACCACATGGTCGATGCCCAGCTCGGCGGCGATGGTTTCGGCGGTGGCTTTGGTATCGCCGGTAATCATCGCGACCTTTACGCCCATCTTGTGCAATGCCGCGACCGCCTCTGCGGCCTCGGCACGCACCGGATCAGCGACCGACATCACCCCGGCCATCTGGCCATCAACGGCAATGAACAGCGGCGTTTGCCCCGCCTTGCCAAAGCTGGTGTGGCGTTCGGCAAAGGCACCCATATCGATACCATCGCGGGTCATTAGCCGCGCTGCACCGATCAGTACCTCGCGCCCGTCGACCTTTGCGCGCAGCCCGTAGCCGGTGATCGTGTCAAAGTCAGTTACCTCTGCCAAGGTCAGCCCGTCCCGCTCCGCACGGTTCAGCACTGCTTGGGCAATAGGATGCTCTGATTGCGCCTCGACCGATGCTGCCAGCCGCAGCAACTCAGCCGCGTCAAAGCCACTGGCGACTTCGATCTGGTTGAGCACGGGGCGACCTTCGGTCAGGGTGCCGGTCTTGTCGAAGGCAACCACATCAACGCCCTGCAACGACTGCAAAGCATCACCTTGGCGGAACAGAACGCCCAGCTCGGCGGCCCGCCCCGTACCCACCATGATCGAGGTCGGTGTGGCCAACCCCATCGCACAGGGGCAGGCGATGATCAGCACGGCAACACCGGCCACCAATGCATTGCCCAAGGCCGGATCAGGCCCGAAAATCAGCCAGACCACCACGGCCATGACCGCCACTGCAATCACTGCAGGGACAAACCACAGGGTCACGCGGTTCACCACGTCCGAGATTGGCAGCTTGGTGCCTTGCGCGGTTTCAACCATGCGGATGATCTGCGCCAGCATTGTGTCCTCGCCGACATGGGTGGCGCGGTATTGCAACGCGCCAGTACCATTGACCGTGCTGCCCACAACGCGGTCGCCGGCCTGCTTTTGCACAGGCATCGGCTCGCCAGTGATCATGCTTTCGTCGATCCATGTATCGCCAGTCACGACCTCGCCATCGACCGCGACCTTTTCACCGGGACGCAAGTGGATGACATCGCCTGCGACGATTTCCTCCACCGGAAGTTCCACGATCTCCCCCCCACGCACGACACGCGCAGTTTTGGCCCGCAGGCCCACCAAACGGGCGATGGCCTGACCGGTGCGGCCTTTTGCCCGCGCCTCCAACCAGCGGCCCAGCAAGATCAGCGTGACGATCACCGCTGCGGCCTCAAAATACACATCCGCCGCGCCTGCGGGGAGCAGACTTGGCGCAAATAGCGCCACCACGGAAAATAGCCATGCCGCCGAGGTGCCGATTGCCACTAACGCGTTCATATCCGGCGCGCCTTTCAGCAGCGCCGGGACGCCAAGCATGAAAAACTGTCGGCCCGGCCCCGCAAGCACCACGGTGGTCAGCACAAACTGGATCATCCAGTTGGCCTGCATCCCGATGGTCTGGCTGATCCAGTGATGGAAGGCGGGGATCAGGTGACCGCCCATTGCCAGAACGACCACAGGCGCGGTCAGCACCGCCGCAAGCAAGGTCGCACGGCGCAGGCGCTGGCGCTCTTCTTCCTTGCGGTCGGCGCGGGTGTCTGTGGCTGTGGCCGAACTTTCTTGCACAGTCAGCGGATATCCTGCGGCCTCAGCAGCACGGGTCACATCGGCGACCGATGCAACACCAGACAGCACCTCCACCATGACAGATTCGCTGGGCAGGTTCACGTTGACATCGACCACACCCGGTACGGCGCGCAGAGCTTTCTCGACCCGCCCGACACAGGAGCCGCAGCTCATGTTCGCCACTGTAAAACGCAGCTCGCGGGTCACAACGTGATACCCTGTCTGCGTGATCGCCGCCACCGCCGCGCCAAGCTGGGCAGGGTCATCAAGCGCGACCTGCGCGGTTTCATTGGCGAGGTTCACACTAGCCTCGCGCACACCATCAACGGCCGTGAGCGCACGCTCGACCCGTCCGACGCACGACGCGCAGCTCATGCCTTCGACATCTAATTGATAGCTTGATTGATCGCTCATGATACCACCTCCGGTCATGTCATTGGTTACAACATGGGGTGTCCAGTCACTGGAAGGTCAAGAGGTTAGTTGAAAAATCTTTCTGCGCCTCCGGAAGGCGCTTTGAAAGCAGACGAAATAAAGTGCTGGAAGCAAAGGGCCGCGCGTTTTAGGCGCGTTCCCGTTCCGTGCCAGCATGGGGTTGGACAGGCCCGCTTCTGCAAAACGGTGCTTCAAAACACCTACAGGTCCTCCAGAAAGCTCAACATCCGCCCCTCGGTGGCCAGCAGCCCAGATGGTGCGGTATTGTCGATGTCCAGCTCCTCGGTGCCTGCGAGCCCGATCACCTCAGGGTGAATATAGCTGTTACGCGCAATGGTAGGCGTATTGCCCAGACGTTCGGCAGCGGCCTCGGACATCGCCTTGATCGTCGATGCACCCTTCTCCGCGACCCCAAAGGCAGCCAGCGTACCGGTCCATGTCCTGAAGGTCTTGGCGGTGATGCCCTCCTGTCCCGCCGCATCGACGATATAGGCGTTAAGCGCGTTGGAACTTAGCGTGCAGGGGGTGCCGTCCTCGCCGGTCCAACTCAAGACCTCGGCGCCGGGAAGGTCTGCAATGCGGTGCAAAATGCGCGCCAGTGTCTTGTCGTTCATCTGTCGCCGCACCATCTTTCCGGCCTTGGCTTTGTATTTCAGGCGGATCGTATCCCCCTCCAGCCGCACATGTCGGTTCCGCAGGGTCAGGGCACCATAGCTGCAATTCTCACGCGCGTAGCCGACATTGCCAACGCGCATCGCGGTCCGGTCAATCAAAGCCACGGCGCTGGCCAGCGCAAAGTCACGCTCGCCGACCTCGCCCTTGAGATCGCGCTGCACCCGTCGCCGGATGCGCGGCAGGGCATGGCCGAAATCAACCAGTCCGGCAAACTTGGTTTCCGCCTGCGCAGCGGCCCATTCGGGGTGATAGCGGTATTGCTTACGCGCCCGCGCATCGCGACCCGTGGCTTGCAGATGGCCGTTATCGACCGGACACATCCAGACATCTTCATAGGCCGGTGGGACTGCCAGCGCCTCCAACCGCGCACGTTCAGCACCGCGTGCGATGGTGGTACCGTCGGGCGCTATATAGCTGAACCCGCGCCCGCGGCGTTGGCGCAGGATGCCCGGACGGTCATCGGTAAAATAGATCAGATCGGCGGGCATCATCGCGGCTCAAGCCTCGCGCACTTCAGAGGACAGCTTGAGCACACCGGCCCCGTCCTCCTGTTCGATATAAAGCGCCGGATTGTCGGCCGATCCGTTGCGGGTGATCTCGCTGCCTTTCAGGGTGCGGGTTACCTTGTGGTCATAGGTATTTTGCACCCTGCCGGTTCCGGTGCCCTTGCCCCAGTCCCATTCGACCCTGTCGCCTTCGGAATATGCCATCGCGCCGGACCTTGCGTTGTTCAATCAATCGAACAACCCGACAAGGGGCGCGACGGTTCCATTTACGGTTACGGCGTGCTCGTCCCTACGCGGCTTAAACCCGCCAGCGCAGCACCCGACGCTCGACCGCCGCAATCGCGGCAGAGACGAGGACGCCCATCACCGACAGGATCACCACACCCGCGAACAACCGCTCTAGGTCATAAAGGCTGCCCGCCTGCAAAATATACGCCCCAATGCCATATTCCGCGCCCAACATCTCGGCGGCGACTAGCAGGATAATCGCGATGGTCAACGAAATCCGCAGCCCCGACAGGATGCCCGGCATCGCGCCGGGCAAGACGATCTTCCACACGATCGAGCGCCATTTCAGACCAAAGCTTTGCCCCATGCGGATCAGCGTCCGGTCCACATTATCCACCGCCGCATAGGTCGCCACCACGGTCGGGGTAAAAGTACCAAAAGCGATCAGGGCATATTTGCTCATCTCGTCGATGCCAAACCAGATCACGAACAGCGGCAGTAGCGCGATCTTTGGGATCGGGAACAGCGCCGCGACCAAGGGTACAAGCCCCGCCCGCGCGAGGCTGAAAAGCCCGATCAGCAGGCCCACCGCGATGCCCGCGAGCGCGCCCATCGTCGCACCGACAGCCAGCCGCGAGAGCGAAGGCAGCAAATGCTTGAACAACAACCCCGACTCGTAAAGCTCCTTGAAGGTCAGCGCCACATCACTGGGCCGTGGCAGGGTCAGCGCCGAGATGACCCCCGTGCGCGTGCCCCATTCGGCCAGCAACACCAGCACAATAAACACCGTGATGCCGACACCGCGCTTGCGCCGTGCCACGAAACCACCGCCGCGAAAGCGGACTTCCAGTGCTGGCTCAGACATTCAAAAGCTCCGCATCTGCTGCTGCCGCCTCGTCGCGCATCAAGGCCCAGAGGTGTTGCTGCTGGGCTTCAAGCTCCGCATCACCATAAGCCCGCTCGGCCAGCGGGGTATTCAGCGTCACGATATCACGCACTTGTCCGGGACGGCGTGACAGCACCACGATCTTATGACCCAGCCGCACCGCTTCGGCGAGGTTGTGGGTCACGTAAACTGCCGTAAAGGGCTGGCGCGTCCATAGCCCGATCAGATCATCCATCAGCAACTCGCGTGTCTGGCTGTCGAGCGCGGAGAGCGGCTCGTCCATCAGCATTACAGCAGGGTTTACCGCCAAGGCGCGCGCGATCGCCACGCGCTGTTTCATCCCGCCAGAAAGCTGTTTGGGCAAGGCATCGGCAAATTCGCTCAGCTTGGTGCGGGCTAAAACGTCGGTGATGATCGCGTCGCGCGCAGCAGCACTCAGCCCGTGATCCTCCAGCACCAGCGCCAGATTGCCGCGCACCGTGCGCCATGGCAGCAAGGCGAAATCCTGAAAGATATAGGTCAGCGGGTTCAGGCAATCAGCGGGCGGCGTACCGATCTGCAAGACCTTGCCCGCAGTAGGTTGCTCCAACCCGCCCAGCATCCGCAGCAAGGTGGATTTGCCGCAGCCCGACGGCCCGACGATGCAGACAATCTGCCCCGAGGGGAAATCGAGCGTGATGTCGCGCAGCACTTCGGTAGCACCGTAGTGATGGCTGACGTGGTCAAGTTTCAGGTCCATGGCTGGCCTTTTGTCACGAGGTTTGGCGAGAAGCCAAAGTGCAAAACGCCCCCCTGATCAAAGGAGGGCGCCCGCCCAGCCCAAGCTGAGCTAGACATTCGAAAAACGAAAGTTGGTCAGACGCCCATGGTTTTGACGTAGGAGGTATCGACCAGCGTTTCCATTGTGATATCCGCGTCGACCAAACCTTCGGACTGGAACCAGCTCAGTTGATCGGCGACCGAGGCCACGTTCAACGCGGCCCCTTCGTTCAAACGCATGGTGCCGTTGATAATCGACTTGGCCGCCTTCTCGCGCGGCTGGTCGGCATAGACGTATTTGTGGATCAGATCGACCATCTCGGCTTCGGCCTCATCGCCGCCGGTCCGCTCGATCATCGCGGCATTATAATCCGCCACACCTTTGGAGAAACCGGCGATGAAATTCTGGGTCATCTCCTTTTCATCACTGGCGTTCTTGGCCGAGGTAAACACTGTCGTGACCTGATAGTCCGGCAGATATGTCGCCACGTCGCCAATGATGTGCACCGCACCCGACCCCGCCAGCGGTTTGGCGATATGCGGCACGATGGCCCAAGCGTCGATCTGTCCCGACTTCAGCGCGCCGATCACGGCACCAACCTTCTGCAACGGCTTGAAGCTCATCTCGATGCCTTCTGCCTGCGCCATTTTCGACCCCATGTAATGGAACGAAGAGCCCGCCTGCGTCATGCCAAAGCTTTTGCCGTCCAGCATCGACGGCGCGGTGACGCCTGCCTGAAATGCCGCATCGGAGACGAGAATTTTCTGCCCGTCGATGCCCGGTTCTTCCTGCAATCCGCCGCCGATTACCTTGACTGCGCCCTTTTGTGCCAAGGACACCAAGCCTCCCGAAATCGAAGTCACGGCATAGTCCACGTCGCCGCTAGCCACGGCGACGGCCATCGGCTGGGCGGCCTCGAAAAAGCGCAACTCGACGTCCAGCCCGGCATCGGCGAAATAGCCGCGTTCAACGGCGACAAAGCTGGCTGAGTGGCTGGTGAAGCGCAGTGCGCCAACGGTGATTTTGCGGTTCTGCGCCAGCGCGGGCGTGGCAAGGCCGACAGCCGTGGCTGCGCCGAGGGTCGCAATCGCCTGACGGCGGTTAAAAGTGGTCATTGGTTCTCTCCCCTGAAGTCGCGGCAAGAATGGTCGCCGCGCTGCCGCAAAGTCAAGCCGTTGAGCGCGGTGAAAGGGCCGGAGCCGAATCCCGCCAACACGGCAAACGATCTCGCAGCGCTGCTTGTCAGTCGGGGAAATCCGCCCGTGCGATCAGACCGGTGTCTTGCCAGTCGAACTCTATCGTGCCGCCCATTGCCGTCGCCAATTCGCTGATCATCCGCGAGCCACTGCGCCGCGACGAGCGTACCACCCGTGGCCCGCCCGCCTCTTCCCAGCGAAACGAGAAACCCGCCCCGCCGGTCGCTGTCCGGTTCTCCCAGTTCAAGGCGACGCGGCCCGTCGCACTGCTGAGCGCGCCGTGTTTCACCGAATTTGTCGCCAGCTCGTGCAGCCCCAAGGCCACAAAGGAGTTCAGCTTTCGCGGAATCATCGCTTCAGGGCCGGTCAAAGTAAATTGGTCCTGCCCTAGTGGCGCATAGGCCAGCAAAGTGGTTCGCGCCAACTCCCTCAGCCCCATTGCCTGACCTTCAGGCCGGTTGATGGTCTGCAAATGCGCATCACTCAAGGCCCGCAGACGACCTGCGACCTTAGTGCCAAAAGTGTAGGTGTCTTCCTCCTCGCGGGCGGTCAGCCGGATGATCACGGTCATCACATTGACAACATTACCAAGCCGGTGGATCAACTCGTCACTGGCCAGCTTGTGCGCCCGGTCTTCGGCATCGCGCGTTTCGGTCACATCAAGCTGCGAGCCAAAGCAATAGGTCATCTCTCCGGCGTCATCCAGAATGGGCCCGATCTGCAACGCGTTCACAAAGCGCGAGCCGTCCTTGCGGTAGTTGATGATTTCGACGGTTTCGACGCGCTGATCCTCGATCGCCTTACGCACCCGAAAGATGCTTTTTGGCGTCGTATCTGGCCCTTGCAGAAAGCGGCAGTTTTTACCGATCACCTCGGCTTCGCTATAGCCGGTCAGGTCGAGGAAAGCCGTATTTGCAAAGATAATCGGGTTGTCGGGCTGGTTGGGGTCGGTGATGCACAGCGGAATCCGCGCCATCCGGACCGCTTGCGCCATCGATCTGTCGCTCGTCAGGTCCCACCGTGCGGCACTGCTCTCTTCGTACAACGAGATCTCCTAGATCGCTCGACAATCCGCGGCTTGGGCCGCATGGGCCTTCGCCAGACGCTTCAACCTACAGCCCCCGTTCACGATTTGCAAAGCCCGCGGATTGTGGGCGCTGATCCGCATAGACGCGGGCGCTTGCCGCTACTGAAACACAGGCGTTTCTTTCTGGAACACCCCGCATAGTTGTGCCACCAATCGCCTATGAAAATATTCTCCGCCCGCACCCGCCCGGTCCACCTCGGCTCCTACCCGCTAGAGCGGCTCCGCCGTTTGGAAACCGCCGGTGCAACGGCCGATCTGTCGACCCTGCCCCTGCCGGAAATCAGCTTTGCCCGCCCCGAAGATCCGCAGAGCATCGTCAATGCGATGGGACCGTTTCAGGCGATGATGGATGTGTTGCGCGGTGGTAAATGCAACGCCGCTGGCGCCGATATTCCCGACGACCTTTCGGCCCGCGCCGATCACCTTAAGGCGTTCGGCTATTACAACGACGCCTCAATGATGGGAGTCTGTGCCCTGCCTGATGCGGCGCGTCTTGCCAGCCCACGGCGCAACCCCGATACCGACGCCCTGGCCCGCGATCTGCGCGAACGCCAGACCAAGACGCTGGCCGCTGGCGTTGACGTGATCATGGCCAACCTGCGCGAAGCGGCTAGCACGCCCGATGCCCCGCTTGGCGCCCATAGCCACGCCGTCGTGATCCTCACGGCCTACCCCCGCGACCCGCGCCGCGACGAGGCTGGAACCGATTGGATCAAGGACGCACAGGCCCAACGCGCCTGCCTGCGCGGTACAGAAAACGCGACTGTGCTGGCTGAATATATCCGTCAGCTTGGCTTTGATGCCCGCGCCCACAGCCTCACCACCACGGATATGCATCTGGGCCATCTGGCGGTGGCCGCAGGGCTGGCGGTTTGGGAAGACGGCGGATTGACGTCGCCTTGGATTGGCACGCGATTTGGCCTTGCCGTGGTCACCACGGATCTGCCGCTGGCCTCCGACCTGCCGCTGGCGCCCATGGCAGAGCAACCGTGGTCGGTGTTGAAAGGCCCGCATTGGCAGCTTGGCACCCACGGCGGTGTTTCGGCCCGGACCCACGACCCCTATGCCAACCGCGATTTTGCCGATGGCCCGCACCCGTTCGAGACCCTCAAGCGGGTCGACAATCCAACCACATATATCGATGCGCCCAATGTCCCCCGCGTGCCGAAACGCGCGGATATGTTCGCGCGTGCACAGTTCGGCGACATGGGCCCCAAGGTTCAGGACGCGATGAAAGGCGGACACCACATCATCAAATCCGCCCCCTCCGCCGCGCAACGCCGCCTGCTCGGCGCGCTGATCCTGCTGCAAGACGGCGAGATCGCCGAAGAAAAGCGCGAAAACCTCCCCGAAGCGAACGCTGCCAACCTCAAAGGGGCCTCCTACTTTCTCGGCTCGGATGCCTCCGGTATCTCGGCCTGCCCCGACTGGACGTGGTACAGCCACGACCCGACCGGCACCCCGATCACGCCACCGCACAACCAAGCGCTGAGCCTGATCATCGACCAAGGCTTTGACACGATGGAGGGGGCCTCGGGCGATGACTGGATCAGCGTCGCTCAATCGATGCGCGCCTATCTGCGCTTTGCCATCATCGGCGGGGTTCTGGCGCAGCATCTGCGCAACCTCGGCTACAGCGCTAAAGCCCACACAGTGATGGACGGCGACGTGCTGCAACCGCCACTTCTGCTGCTCAGCGGTTTGGGCGAGGTCAGCCGCATCGGCGAGGTGATCCTGAACCCTTTCCTCGGCCCGCGCCTCAAATCCGGCGTCGTGACGACGACCCTGCCCGTATTCCACGACAAGCCCATCGACTTCGGTCTGCAAAAATTCTGCGAAAGCTGCAACAAATGCGCGCGTGAATGCCCGTCCGGCGCAATCACCGCTGGCCCGAAAACCATGTTCAACGGCTATGAGATCTGGAAATCCGACAGCCAGAAATGCGCCACCTACCGGATCACCAACCAAGGCGGTGCCATGTGTGGCCGCTGCATGAAGACCTGCCCGTGGAACCTTGAAGGTCTGTTCGCCGAAGCGCCGTTCCGTTGGGCCGCGACTCATATCCCCGCTGCCGCACCGCTGCTGGCCAAGCTCGACGACAAACTCGGCAAGGGCGGCCTCAATCCGGTTAAGAAATGGTGGTGGGACCTTGAGATGAAGCGCGAGACCGGGCGGTTCACCCTGCCCGCCGCCCCCGTCAACGCGCGGGACCTGCAGCCCGAGCTTGACCTGCAATTCAAAGATCAGACCCTCGCGGTTTACCCCGCGCCGCTGGCACCGCACCCTTGGCCCTACCCCGACCCGATGAACCGCGAAGCAGGGATCAAGGCCCACGCCGCCCTGCTCAGCGCCGATGAGCACCGCCGCCGCACTGCCGCGGGCGAAACCGCACATTTGCACCTTTATGCCACGGGCGATGATACCCCCGTGCTCGACCTGCGCATTACCGGTGCGGAGAAGCTAAGCGATGGCGTCACCTCATATGATTTCGCCCATCCACAAGGCCATGACCTGCCCGCATGGACCGCAGGCGCGCACCTTGATCTGGTGGTGGCGCCGGAATACCTGCGCCCCTATTCGCTGCTTGGTGACCCCGCCGACCGCAGCCGCTACCGTATTGCTGTGCTGCGCGAGGACACAGGGCGCGGCGGCTCCGCCATGCTGCACCGTATTTTCACCACGGGCCGCCGCGTGTTTGTCTCCAAACCCGTCAACCATTTCGAGCTGGTCGAGGATGCAGCCCATACCCTGCTGATGGGTGGCGGCATCGGCATCACCCCGATGATCGCCTTCGCCCACCGCCTGCACCACTTGGGCAAACGCTTCGACCTGCACTATTCCGCGCCGCGCCGCGACACCGCCGCCTTTGCCGATATTCTTGGCCAAATGACATGGGCATCCCGAGTCCACCTACATATCTCCGCCGAGGACACCCGCATCGATCTGCCCCGCGTCATGGCAAATGCCCCCGAAGGCGCCCACGTCTATACCTGCGGACCAGACGCCTATATGCAAGCCGCGATCACCACCGCGACCGAGGCTGGCATCCCCGAAGATCGACGGCATCTGGAGTATTTCTCCACCCCCGAGGTACCGGATTACATCAACCACCGCTTCACCCTGCGCCTCGCCTCTGGCCGCGAGATCGCGGTGCCCGCAGATCAGTCAGCCGCCGACGCCTTGATCGCGGCGGGTATCGCGGTCGACCTCAAATGTAGCGATGGTATCTGTGGCGTCTGTAAATGCGGGCTGCGCAGCGGCGAAGTCGAACACCGCGACTTCGTCCTCTCCGCCAAACAACGCGAAACCGCGCTGATCCTGTGCCAGTCCCGCGCCGCCGCTCCGGGTGGCCTGTTGGAGATCGACCTTTAGGCCACTCCGCCGAGGCTTTGTTTGGCCGTAAAAAATTCCCGCGGCGCGTCCCGCTCTTTCAACCCGCGTCGCGGCTCGCTATATCGCGCTCAAACAACCCATGAGGCCCGCCATGCCATTTGACCGCTCCATCAAAATCGCCCCGTCGATACTCGCCGCCGATTTTGCCAACTTCGGTGCCGAATGCGCCGCTATTGAGGCCCAAGGCGCCGATTGGGTGCATGTAGATGTGATGGACGGCCACTTCGTCCCGAACCTCAGCTTTGGCCCTGCCACCTGTGCCGCGATCCGCCCGCACATCAAAGGTGTGATGGACGTGCACCTGATGATCTCGCCAGTAGATCCCTATATCGATGCCTTCGCGGCTGCCGGTGCGGATATCCTGACCGCCCATGTCGAGGCTGGCCCTCACATCCACCGCACCTTGCAAGCGATCCGCGCGGCGGGCTGCAAGGCCGGTGTCGCGCTGAACCCCGGCACGCCAGCCGAGGCAGTGGCCCATCTGCTCGATCTGACAGACCTGATCTGTGTGATGACCGTGAACCCCGGCTTCGGCGGCCAGAAGTTCATCGACATGTCCGACAAAATCAAAGCCCTGCGCGCGATGATCGGCGACCGTCCAGTGCATATCGAAATTGACGGCGGCGTTGATGCAAACACCGCGCCCTCGGTTGCTGCCGCAGGCGCCGATGTGCTGGTCGCAGGCTCTGCCGTATTCAAAGGCGGCTCGGTCAGCGACCCCGCACCTTACGGCGAAAACATCCGCGCGATTCGCGCTGCTGCCGAAGGCACATGGACCTAACATAAACCCGCCCCGTTTTCACAACGGGGCGGGTTTTTTCTTCGCGATGCCGAAGGCGCGGTGAGCCGCTAGTCCAGTTGATCGGCAAAAGCCGAAAGTAACCGGTGCTTTAAAATCTTCCCGGTCGGCGCGGCGGGCAATTCGGTCGCCAGAACGATCCGCGCGGGCCGCTTATATCCCGCAAGCCGCTCCGCCACAAAAGCCCGCAACTCCTCAACAGAAACAGTATCACCTTTGGCGATCTGCACAAAAGCCAGCACCTGTTCGTCGCCGCCATGCATCCGGCCAATTACCGCGGACTGGATCACCTGCGGATGATCGTTCAACGCCGCCTCGACTTCGGGCGGATAGACGTTGAAACCGCCGTGGATAATCAACTCCTTCGAGCGGCCCAGAATGTGCAGATTGCCCTGCGCATCAATCCGGCCCAGATCGCCGGTGCGCAGCCAGCCGTCGGCGTCCACAGCACGGGCGGTTTCTTCGGGGTTGCGATAATAGCCGCGCATGATGTGGCCGCCACGGGTCAGTACCTCGCCTGACCCCTCGCTGCCCCCCGGCACGCTGTCGTCAATCTTGATCTCCACACCCGGCAAGGCCGGGCCGGTCGAGGTATCCTCGGTGCCCAAAGGATTGCGCGTCGCACAGACACCGGCGGTGGTTTCGGTCATGCCATACCCGTTTTGCAATCCGACCCCGTAAAAAGCCTCAGCCTTGCGTTTCCACGCGGGGTCCAGCGGCGCCGCCCCCGAAGAAACATAGCGCAGCCTTGCGGAGCCCAGCGAGACCAGCCCCTGCTCTTTGGTATATTGCATTAGCAGTGCGTGCATCTGCGGCACCGCTGAAAGCAGCGTCACCCCGTCCTGCAAGGCGGTGAAAAGCCCCGCCGCCGAGAAGCGCGCCTCCAGCCGCACGGCCGCACCCGCATAGCAAGCTGCCGTCACCACCGAGGCCAATCCGAAGACATGGGTAATCGGCAACACGCCATAGATCAGGTCATCCGGCGTCATGCTGCGCAGATTGGCCGAGGCCATACCGCCAAAGCGCACGTTGTCGTGGGTCAGCATCACACCTTTGGGATCGCCTGTGGTGCCTGTTGTGTAAAGCAGCACCGCCACACCGGCGAGGTCCGGGTCTGGCGCGCTTTCGAACTGTGCGACATGTACCGCACCAAACGCGCCCGAAACCACCTCGGCGCCCATCCGGCCGGCGTGATTTGCCGCATCACTGCTGACAGCAGTGGTAAAGATCATCACCGCAGGTTTCGCGTGATCGACGATCCGTTGTACCTCACTCGCGGTCTGGCGCGCGTTGACCGGCAAGACCACCGCGTCCATCTTCCAGCAGGCAAACAGCATCGCCACCGCGCTTGCGCAATTCTCCGACAGCATCATCACCCGATCGCCGCGCCGCACGCCTGCCTCGGTGAGCATCCTTGCTGCATCTTCGGCAGCGAGGTTCAACTCGGCATAGCTCCACGCTGTGCCGATGCTGTCGCTAAGGGCGGGCGCATAGGGGCGTGTGGCCACCTGCGTGTTCAGAAATTCTTCGACCCGTGCCACTATTCCGCTGCCTCCCGCATTTGCGTCATATTCCCCAATCGGCCCTGCGCCGTTGCGGCCTTCAATTCAATCCGCGCGGCCGCATTGGCCCGATCATTCGGCACCAGCCCTGGTCGCGTCAGGACGTGAGCCCCGAAAGGCAGCCCGCCCCACATCTGCTGCGCCTTGCCGATCCCGGTGCCCGAATGCATCAGCGGTACTCGGCCTTGCGCTTTTCAAGGAAGGCAGCGATGCCTTCGGCGGCCTCGTCCGCGCCTGCGGCATGAGCCATCGCGTCCCGCTCGGCGTCAAGCTGTTCAAGCTCGGTCGCCTCATAGGCATTTGCCACCAGCGTCCGGATGGCGCCTTGTGCGGCTCGCGGACCAGACGCCAAAGTATCGGCCAGAACCAGTGCTTCCTCCAGCGCCTTGCCCACGCGGGTGACACGGTTGATCGCGCCCAGTTCGGCGAAGCGTTTCGCCATGACCGGACGGCCCAGCAGGCACATCTCCATCGACAAGGGGCGTGGCAACAGCCGTGACAGCGCCGAGGTCAGCCCCGCGTCAGGCACCAGCCCCGCCTTGACGTAGGCGGCGGTAAACTGTGCTTCTTCGGACGCCACAACCATGTCACAGGCCAAGGCCAGCGACAGCCCTGCGCCAGCCGCTCCGCCTTCGACGGCAGCAATTACCGGCACCGGGCAGGCGCGGATCGACCGCACCAGATCATGCAGGCCATCAACCTTGGCACGGCGCTCCGGCTCGCTCAGATTGCGCCGTTCGATCAGCACGTTCAAGTCTCCACCGGCGCAGAAAAACTTGCCTTCGGAGGTGATGATCACCGCCCGAATGCGGGTCTCGCTGGCTTTTGCCATCGCCTCGGAAATTGCCTCATAAAGCTCGGGCGTCAACGCGCCGCGCTTTTCGGCATTGCCGTTCCAGATGATCAGCCGATCTCCGCAATCTTCAACCCGTGCGCTCATGTCGCGTTCCTTTTGAAAACGCCCTGCGCGGTGGATAGGATGCGGCCCTCTGCATCCACCATCTGCGCCTCGGCATAGACAATCTTGTAACCGCCGCCCGTCACGCGACCCGTGACCGTCACGCGGCCCTCCGAAGCCGAGGCGACAAAATTAGTGGCCAGAGAAAGCGTCATAACCTGCACGATTTCCCCTTCTCCCGCCAGTTTGCGGGAGGCCGCGAAACCGCCAGCGGCGTCCAGCATCATCGCATGGATGCCGCCGTGCAAAGTGCCGTTGCGGTTCAAATGCTTCGGAGCGATCTCGAGCGATACGGCAGAGGTGCCTGCCGGATCGCTCAGATCGATACTATAACCTACAAGCTTTTCCGCCCCGCTCTGGGGGGCTTCATGCGGCGGATAGGGCAATGAAACGCTCCAGATGGTGGTCGGTATCGCCAAAGCGGTGGTCGGCCATGACAATACGTTTGGCGATATGGGCCAGTTCGTATTCCTGCGTCATGGCAATGCCGCCGTGCATCTGGATCGCGTCTTCGGCAACCATACGGCCCGCACGGCCCAGCAGGTTTTTCGCCGCCGCAACATGCAGATCGCGCTGTCTGTCGTCGCCTTCCAGATGCCCCGCCGCGTTGATCACGGCAGAGCGTGCCTGCTCCAGCTCGATCAGCAGGTCGGACATGCGGTGCGCCAGCGCCTGAAAGGTGCCGATGGGACGCCCGAACTGCTTGCGCGTCATCAGGTATTCCTTGGTCAGCGCCGTGGCGGTTTCCATGGCACCCAAAGTCTCGGCGCACAGAGCGACATTGGCGATGGCGACCCGCGCTTCGATGGCGCTGGCCGCTTTGCCTGCAGCGCCCAATCGGGCAGAGGCCAGAATGCTGACGTCATCAAGCGTGACCTCAGCCGCACGACCACCCGCCAGCAGCGCATAGCCCTGAATGGTCAGGCCCTTGGCATCGGCAGGCACGAGGAACAGCGAAATCCCCTCCGCATCACCTGCGTCACCGCTTTCGCGGGCCGAGACGACGAGCATATCGGCGGCTTCGGCATTGACGACGACAGCCTTGCGCCCGTTGAGCACGATATTGTCGCCATCGGCTTTGGCCGAGGTTTGAACGCGGTTCAGGTCATAGCGACTGGTGGGTTCGCCATGGGCGAAAGCCATTTGCAGGGTGCCAGCGATGATCTCTTCGACATGCGCCTGCTGTGCCTCGGTGCCCAGGTCAGCGATCAAGCCGCCTGCTAGAACGGCGGTATCGAGGAAGGGTTCGACCACGCCAGCGCGGCCTAACTCTTCGAACACGGTGGTGAGGTCGAAACCTGCGCCACCAAAGCCACCCTGATCTTCGGTGAACAGCGCGCCGATCACCCCAAGCTCTGCCAGACCCTGCCAGATTTCGGTGGAAAGACCGGAATCGCTTTCAAGGATCTTGTTGCGAGTCGCGGTGTCGTATTTGTCGCGCAGAAAGCGCCGCAGGCTGTCCTGCAACATCTGGCGTTCTTCTGTCAGGTCAAAATTCATTTGCCACCTCCCATCGTCACTTTGGCGATGATGCCGCGCTGGATTTCATTGGACCCGCCAAAGATCGACAGCTTGCGATTGTTAAAATACTGCGCCGCCACTGGACCGGCAGAATGCGGATCAGGCAGGGCTTCGTTGCTACCCTCGACCGCCTCGGAGGCGAAGGGCATCGCGTAGACACCTGCCGCACGCCGCGCCAGATCGTTGATTTCCTGACGGATAATCGTGCCTTTGACCTTGATCATCGAGGACTCGACCCCCGGTGCAGCACCGGCCGCCGCCTTGGAGATGATCCGCAGGTTGGTGGTCGACATTGCCATCAAGTCAATCTCGGCCTTGGCCACCCGTGCCGCGAAATGCGGGTTCTCGATCAACGGACGACCGCCCGACATTTCGGCCCGCGCAATGCGCTTCACCGCAGTCAGACCAGCCCGCGAGAAACCGACGCCCGCGATATTGGTGCGCTCGTGGGTCAGCAGATATTTGGCGTAGGTCCAGCCTTTGTTCTCTTCGCCCACAAGGTTCTCGACCGGCACTTTGACGTCCGTGAACCAGACCTCGTTGACCTCGGCTCCGCCATCGAGCAGCACGATCGGGCGTACTTCGATGCCCGGTGTGTCCATGTCGATCAGCAGGAAAGAGATGCCTTCTTGTTGCTTCACGTCCTTGTCTGTCCGCACGAGGCAGAAAATCATATTGGCGTGTTGGCCCAGTGTCGTCCATGTCTTCTGACCGTTGACGATGTAGTGGTCGCCCTCGCGCACAGCCATGGTTTTGAGCGAGGCAAGATCGGATCCGGCCCCCGGCTCGGAGTAGCCCTGACACCACCAGTCCTCACCCGACAGGATGCGCGGCAACCAGTAATCCTGCTGCGATTTCGAGCCGAATTTCTGCAACACTGGTGCCAGCATCGACAGGCCAAACGGCACGGTACGCGGCGCGTAATGGGCGGCGGCCTCTTCTTCAAAGATAT
The DNA here is from genome assembly GCF_900112755.1 of Sulfitobacter brevis. Taxonomy (GTDB): domain Bacteria; phylum Pseudomonadota; class Alphaproteobacteria; order Rhodobacterales; family Rhodobacteraceae; genus Sulfitobacter; species Sulfitobacter brevis. The sequence goes on from NZ_FOMW01000001.1 coordinate 301,663, forward strand.
GGCGCTGAACGGCATTCCACTCGGCACCGCCAAACTGCTTGGGCCAGTTCGGCGCCAACCAGCCTTGGGCGTTCAGGATCGCATGCCAGCGTTCCTGACCTTCTTTGCCCAGCTCTTCGCCCTTGCGGATGGTCTCGGCCATCTCCTTGGGCAGTTTCTCATCCAGAAAAGCGCGGACTTCCTCGCGGAAGGCCTTTTCTTCGTCACTATAGCTCAGGTCCATCAGATGATCCCCTTTAGTAAATTTCAAACAGGCCAGCAGCACCCATGCCGCCGCCGATGCACATGCTGACCACGCCCAGCTTCGCGCCGCGCCGCTTGCCTTCAAGCAGCAGGTGGCCGGTCATCCGTGCGCCGGTCATACCGAACGGGTGACCAATGGCGATGGAGCCGCCGTTGACGTTGTATTTCTCGGGATCGATGCCCAGCGTATCGCGCGAATAGAGGCACTGTGAGGCAAAGGCTTCGTTCAATTCCCACAGGTCGATGTCATCGACCGTCAGCCCGTGGCGTTTAAGCAAACGTGGCACCGCATAGATCGGGCCGATGCCCATCTCGTCTGGCTCGCAACCCGCGACGGCAAAGCCTTTGAAGGCGCCCAGCGGCGTCAGGCCTGCTTTCTCGGCTTCCTTACTGTCCATCACCACTACGGCTGCGGCGCCGTCCGACAACTGGCTGGCATTACCTGCGGTGACAAAGTTGCCCTCGCCGCGCACCGGCTGCAGGCCCGCGAGCCCCTCCATTGTGGTGGTCGGGCGGTTGCATTCATCGCGGGTGACGGTGACCTCATGGGTGGAGATTTCCTTGGTCTCCTTGTCCTGCACGCCCATTACCGTTTGCATCGGCACGATTTCATTGTCGAACTTGCCGCTTTCTTGGGCGGCGGCGATCAGCTGCTGGCTGCGCAGGGAATATTCGTCCTGATACTCGCGGCTGAGGTTGTAGCGTTTGGCCACCACATCGGCGGTTTCGATCATCGACATATAGATGTCGGGCATATGCTCTTCGAGCCACGGATCACGGACCGCTTTAGCGTGGGGCTGCACCATCGAGATGCTCTCAACGCCACCTGCGACCATCGGGCCTGCGCCCTCCATGCAGATCGCGTTGGCGGCCATGGCGATGGTTTGCAGACCGGAGGAGCAGAAACGGTTGACGGTGACACCCGAGGCCGTGACCGGCAGGCCCGCACGCAGGGCGATCTGGCGCGCGATGTTCTGGCCGGTAGCGCCTTCGGGGGTGGCGCAACCCATGATCACGTCTTCGATCAGCGCGGGGTCAATGCCAGCGCGCTCAACAGCGTGTTTCACCGCATGGCCACCCATTGAGGCGCCATGGGTCATGTTGAAAGAGCCCCGAAAGCTTTTGGCCAGTCCGGTGCGGGCGGTGGAGACAATAACAGCTTGTTTCATTTCGCGGCTTCCTTGTTCAGATCATCAAAGGTGCGGCCTTCGGCCACCAGTTTCGTCAGCAGGGGGGCGGGTTGCCAGAACCATGCATCCTCCTGCGCGTAGGTTTCGATATCGGAGAGCACGGCACCAAGGCCCTGCAGATCGGCCCATTTCATCGGCCCGCCCCAATAGCGCGGAAAGCCGTAGCCAAAGACCAGCGTCATATCGACGTCGAGCGGGCGTTTGGCGATGCCCTCGCCCACCACTTTGGCGGCTTCGTTGACCATCGCAGACATATAGCGGCGCACGATTTCTGCGTCGGTGAAGGCACGCGGCGTAATGCCGAGCGCTGTCTGCTCCTCTTCGATCAGGCGGGTGATCGCGGGGTTTGGCACACCGCCGCGCTTGCCTTTTTCGTAAATGTAATAGCCCTGTCCGGTCTTCTGGCCGAAATGGCCCTGTTCGCACAGACGATCAATATAGGTCGGCACCCGCTCATCCGCGTGGCGTGTCGGCGCTTTGCGCTTGCGGGTCATCCAGCCGATGTCGAGACCGGCCAGATCGGCCACAGCAAAGGGGCCCATGGCAAAGCCGAATTTCTCCAGCGCGGCATCAATTTGATAGGGTGTCGCCCCGTCCAGCACCATGTGATCCGCCGCTGTACGATAGGTCGCGAGGATACGGTTGCCGATGAACCCGTCGCAAACACCCGCACGGACCGAGGTTTTGCCCAGAGCTTTGCCCAAGGCAAAACCGGTCGCGACCACATCAGCGGCGGTTTTATCGGCCACGACAACTTCGAGCAATTTCATCACATGCGCGGGCGAGAAGAAGTGCAGCCCGATCACATCCGCAGGGCGCGAGGTGCTGTCGGCGATTTCATTCACGTCGAGGTAGGAGGTATTGGTCGCCAACACACAGCCCGGTTTGCAGACTGCATCGAGCTTGCCAAAGACGTCTTTCTTAACGTCCATATCCTCGAACACCGCTTCGACGACCAGATCAACCGATGCAAGGCTGTCGTAGTTGGTCGACACGGTCAGCGCGACGGTGGTGAGCGCGTCGAACTTCTGCTGGGTGATCTTGCCACGCTTCACCGCGCCAGAGAGATTCCCCGCGATCCGCTCATGCGCAGCGGCAGCAGCCTCGTCCTTCATCTCGATCAACACGACTTCGAAGCCCGCCAGCACGGCGGCAGTGGCGATGCCCGCACCCATGGTGCCGCCACCAATGACGCCGATGGATTGCAAGGCGCGCGGCTCTACCCCCTTAAGCTCCGGCAAGTTGCCCACTGCGCGTTCGGAGAAGAACGCATGAATCATGCCTTCGCGCTGGTCGGTCTTCATCAGGTCCATGAACATCTGGCGCTCGGTCTTCATGCCCTCCTCGAAGGACTGTTCGACACTGGCCTGCACAGCGCGCACCGCTTGGGCGGGGCTGATCTGGCCACGGCCCTTTTTCAGCGTGGCGTCATAAGCCGCGTGCCAGTCAATTGCTTGCGGGCTTGGCATTTCGCTGACTGCACGGCGGCTGGCACCCTCGTCGAGCAAGCTGCGTGTATAGGCCAGACCGACGGCTTCGGGATCGCCCTCTTCAACCTTGTCGATAATGCCCATCTCAAGCGCTTCTGGCGCTTTGATATGGCGGCCCGTGGTGATTGCGTCGAGTGCTTTTTCCACCCCGATGAGGCGTGGCAGACGCTGGGTCGCCCCGGCACCGGGGATCAGGCCAAGGTGCACTTCGGGCAGGCCAACGCGCGACGACGGCTGGGCGATGCGGTAATGCGCCGCCAGCGCCACCTCAAGCCCGCCCCCGAGCGAGACACCATGCATGGAGCCAACAACGAGCAGTGGCGAGGCTTCAATGCGGTTACAAACGTCGGGCAACCACGGCGCTTGCGGGGTCTTGCCAAATTCGGTGATATCAGCGCCTGCGATAAAGGCGCGGCCTTCGCCGACGATCAGAACGGCCCGCACGCCGCTATCGGCTTCGGCCTGATCCATGCCCGCCATCAGCCCCTGACGTACCGCAAGGCTCAGCGCATTGACGGGCGGGTTCTGGATGGTCAGCACGGCGATATCGTCGTGACGGGAATAGGCTACGTTGCTCATATCGGTCTCCTCGACTGTCTTATCCTCGGCGGCTGAGCGAAGGTGCCCTGCCCAGCCGGTGTTCGATTGTATTCACCACAGTGCGCAGCGCCGGTCCAACCTCGGAGAGGATGCGGCTGTCTGGCAGGTCATCAGGCAATGCGCCGCAGGTAAAAGCAACGGCTTCGCCAAATTCCCCTGCGTAATAAGGCACGCTGACGGCGTTTATGGTCCGCGCATAGCGGGTTTTTGCCGGTGCAATGACAAAGCCCTGCCCCAGCAATTGATCATAGCCATCGCGGCGGTAGTTTCGCATCTCTGTGTCGGGCTGCAATGCATCGAACTTTTCGTCGTCAAAGCTCGCCATCACGGCCAGCCCCGAAGACGATCCCATCACCGGAATACGGTGCCCGGGCTCCAGCCAGATCGTCGAGGCATGGGCAGGCCGCCATGTGCGCACCAGCATCATCCGGTCGCCATCGCGCACTGCGATCAACGCCAAAGTTGCGGTTTCATCGGCCAGTTGCTGCATCGCCTCCGATGCCGCATCAACGAAGCTGACCGCGACCGAGGCAACCGACCCCAACGCAATCGCCGCAGGGCCAAGACGGAAGCGGTCATTGCGCCCGCCATGGCTGAGATAGCCCAGTTCGCAAAGAGTATAGGTCAGCCGCGAAACGGTGGGTTTTGGCAACCCCGTCCGCTCGGCGATCTGGGCATGGGTCAGCCCGTTGTCACTGGCCCGAAACGCCCGCAACACCCCCAAACCGCGTGCCAGCGTGCTGGCAAACTTGCGGTCTGTCGCCTCGCCGGAGGCAGGAGGGGTGTTGGCTTTTGTCATTGAGCGCCCATCGGGATCAGCAGCGATATCATCGGGAAGGACATGATGAGGATCAAAACGATAATGTCCACCGACAAGAACCGCGTGATGCCCGCGAAAATCTTGTCGATCGGCGCGTCGCGGCCCACCACATTGGCAATGACGAAAACGTTGAGCCCCACTGGCGGCGTAATCAGCCCGATCTCCAGCAGTTTGATCACGACAACGCCGAACCAGATCAGGTTCAGGTCATAGCTTTCAACCAGCGGGATCATCAGTGGCAAGGTCAACACCATGATACCAATCGGATCAAGGAACATGCCCAACAGCAGATAGATCGCCGCGATGCAGACCATTAGCAGCAGCAACGAAAGCTCGGCATCGGTCACCACGCCCACGATCACGCCAGCCACGCCGGTCAGCGCCACAAAGGCCACGAAAATCTTGGCCGCTGCGGCAATCAGGAAGATCGCAGAGGTCTGGATACAAGTCTCTTTCACCGCATCCCACAGCCCCTGCAGGGTCAACTTGCGCTGCGCAAAACCGATCAACGTCGCGGCCACCACGCAGACAGCAGCGGCTTCGGTGGCAGTAAAGATGCCGCCATAGATACCGCCGATGATGACCACGAACAGCAGAACCGCAGGCCAGCTGTCCAGAGCCGCGCGCATCCGCTCCGCCGTGCTATAGCGTTGGTCGGTCTTTGGCGCGATCTCGGGCGACCACCAGACCCAGACCGCGATCACGAGAATGAACCCTGCAAGCGTCAAAAGCCCTGGTAGGACACCTGCCAGAAACAGCGAGGAGATCGAGGTTTCGGTGAAAATACCGTAGATGATGAACAGAACCGACGGCGGGATCAGTGATCCCAGCGTGCCGCCTGCCGCCACACTGGCGGTGGCAAGGCGCGGGTCATAGCCCATGCGCAGCATCTCGGGTGTGCATATTTTGCCCATCGTCGAGGCGCAGGCGATCGACGATCCGGTGATCGCGGAGAACCCGCCGCAACCCATAACAGATGCCATCGCCACCCCGCCCGGCAGTCGCGTCAGCCAGACCTTGGCGGCATGATAGATTTTGGTGGTGATATCGGCGCGGTAGGCAATATGCCCCAGCGCGACAAACAGCGGGATCATCGACAGATCGTAGGAGTGGATCAGGTCGAAGGAATTGGAAAACACCATCGAGGTGGTGGCGCGGATCGCACGTTCCGGCATGAAGGTGCCCGTGCGGAACGCAAAGATGAAAAACGTGCCCACAGTCGCAATCGCCGCGAGGGTAAAGGCAATCGGCACGCGAAGCGCCAGCAGGATTAGAACGGCGGCAAATGCAATCATGCCGATTGTTGACGCATCCATTAGCGTACCTCGCCTTCGGTCAAAAGATCACCTGCGTGTTGTTGTTCGTCCGACACCGTGCCGCCAGCGCGGATCGTGCCAATATCGCGCCAGACCAGTTCGGCCAACCGCAAGAAAGTCGCCCCGATCCCGACCACGAAGATCGCTCGCCCGGGCCATTTCGGCAGGTTCAGATCACCATAGAAATAGCTGCCCTTTTCCCAAACGCTCAGGAAATCGCGCCCACCTGCATAGATCAGCGGCGCCAGTGCAATCAGACCGACGACCGATCCGGCCACGATCAGGCAAGACCGGAACCGCGATCCGAACCGATCAGAAATAAAGGCCACCGACACATGCGCCCGCGCCGCAGTCGCCGCAGCAATCGGCAGAGTAATCGCCGCCACCATCAACTCTCGCACCATGGTGACCGAGTCAGGCACCGCCGTGCTGAACACTGCGCGCGCCACCACATTGGAGGCAATCAGCACCCCCAAAAGGATGACCGCAAGCGCGCCCAACCCTAGCAAGATTTTCTCAAGATTGATCAGCATGTCGGCCCCCTCAAGCTGCGGCTGTCGTCCCGGTCAGCGACCGGAACGACGATAAGTCTTCAGATAGAAAGGCTCAGTTGGTCTTTGGCGCCCAAGGGTAACCTTTGGCATCACGCTCTTCGGTGTACTTGGCAATCAGGCCTTTGTACTCTTCGAGCAGATCGGCACCGGGCAGGCCTGCCGCATCGGCTGTTTGCACCCATTCATCAAGGAATTTGGCACCGGCATCGACCAGCTTGGTGCGCTCTTCGGTGGGCAGTTCGATGATCTCGACGCCGGCTTCTTTCATCGAAGCAATGGCGTCATCGTTGGCTTTGGTAATCATGCGACCAAACTCGTCAGCCATGTCCTTGCCGGTGGTCAGCACAACGTCCTGCTGTTCGGCAGAAAGCGTGTCGAAGGTGTCTTTGTTCATAAAGATACCAAGACCGCCGACCTGACCCCAATCCAGCATGGTATAGCTGGTCATGACTTCGGCCTGTTTCAGCGCGGCCACGGCATAGGAATAGCCTTGGCTGCAGTCGATCAACCCAGTGTCGAGGCCCTGATAGGCTTCATAGATGTCCATATTGACCATATTCGCGCCTTGGTCGCCAAAGACCTTGCCATAGGCACCAACGCCGCGCACCTTAAGGCCCGCAATATCGGCGACCGAGCGGATCGCGGCATCTTTACAGCCGATGTTGACCTGACTTGTGGTCCAAGTGCCGATGTAGACGAGGTTCTTGTCGGCAAGGCTGTCCTGAATGGGCTGGCTTGAGCGCATCAGCTCGTCAGTGGCGCGCATCCCGACCCAAGCGTCAGGGTTGTTCACCGGCAAATCGGCGATGCCGTAGCCCGGCATTTCCTGCGGGTAATAAACAGCAATAACCGACCCCATGTCGGCCACACCATCCGCGATGGACTGCATCGCCGCATTGGCTTTGAACAGCGCGCCGCCCCACTGGATATCAACCTTGATGTCGCCAGCCGAACGCTCGGTGAGCTGGTCGGCAAACCACTGCAACGCATCAGCGCGTGCGCCACGGTTGGGGCCTGCTTCGCCGTGGATCAGCGTGGTCTCTGCCGTAGCAGCGCCGCCCGCAACAGCCAGAGCCGCCGCCATGGTGAATGATTTGAGAAATGTCATGGTATCCCCTCCCAAGGGTAAAGTTTCACTATGCGAAACTGTGTTTCATTTATTTCAGATCGCACGCTAGTGTCGAGTCTCGCTTCGTGCAAGCGAAAGTTTAGGTCACGCTCCGGCACGGCCCCAACGCACCCCCGATAACGCAAAAAGGGCCGCGTGTTTCGACGCGGCCCCTCGGAAATTTATGAACACTCGTAATGGCTTGCGCCGCATCAAACCGCGTTGACCTGCTTAACCAGCTTGGTAAATAAAACACCTGCCCGACACGGCATCGGCAGGCAAAGAGACCTCTTTCAAGCCCTCGAAATACATCCGGTCGCTGGCAACCATCATCCCACCGGAGGCAAGCAAGGGCTCGACCAGCGGGGAGATCGCCCGCGCAAAGGCGTCGTTCTTATCCAGATTATGCCCGCCGAGATCGGCATGGATCAACGAAGCTGCCGGCCCGAACCGTGCCAACGCGGCAGGCAGGGTCTCATGCACATCCCCCAAAATCAGCCTGTCATCCGGCGGCGTGCTGTCAGGATGGGATGCAACCGCGCGTTCAAACACATAGATATCCCGCCGCGCTATTATTTCGCGCAGATGGTGATAGGTCCGCCCGTTGCCCAGACCCAGTTCAAACACCGGCCCCGCAATGCTGGCGGTGGCTTCGGCGGCAAAGTTCAAACAGGCACGCTGCGACACCATGCGGGCGATAAAAACATCCAGACGACTCATAGATCCACTCCTTTACACGACAGTTGCCCCTTACATGGGCCTAGGCCACCCCCTTGTGTACCCCCCATCGCCCCACCAGCCGCCGCATCTCCTTCATTTGGCAAAGTAAACTCCACGGAGGGCTGTGGGGGTGTGAAACCCCCGCCCTATCCCGACATACTCAGTCGGGCACCGCTTACAAACACCTACCGCCACTGGACGCTGGGGCGCAAATAGGCTTCACTCCGGCGACGCCCCTGAACCGCCGCCGACAGGACCCCGATGACCCCATTGCTTGAAATCGACACGCTGACCATCGGGTTTGGCGCTGCACCACCGGTGGTGGATGGCGTCAGCTTTTCGGTGATGCCCGGCAAGACGTTGGCCTTGGTCGGGGAAAGCGGGTCTGGCAAAACCCTGACCTGCCGATCGGTGCTGCGCATCCTGCCCGAAGCCGCGCAACTGCGCAGCGGTTCGGTGCACTTTGCCGGAACCGCCGCGCCGGTTAATCTTCTCGGCCTCAGCGAGCGCGAAATGCGCCGCATCCGTGGCGACCGGATTTCGATGATTTTTCAGGAGCCAATGCGCTCGCTCTCGCCGCTGCACCGTTTGGGCAATCAGGTCGCCGAAGTGCTGCGACTGCACCGCGACATGGGCCGCGCCGAAGCCAAGCGCACTGTACTGGAGAAATTCGAGCGGGTCGGTTTTGCTGATCCCGAGCGTGCGTGGCGCAGCTATCCGTTCGAGATGTCGGGCGGCATGCGGCAACGTGCGATGATCGCGATGGCCATGGTCGCCAAACCCGAACTGCTGATCGCGGATGAACCGACAACCGCGCTGGATGTCACGACCCAAGCGCAGGTTCTGGGGTTGATCAACACGCTAAGATCCGAAACCGGCATGGCAGTCATTCTGGTCACCCATGATCTGGGCGTGGTTGCGAATATGGCCGATGACGTGGTGGTGATGAACAAAGGCCGCGTGGTCGAAAGCGGCAGTGCCGCCGAAGTTCTGAGCGCACCCGCGCACGGCTACACCGCCAAACTTTTCGCCGCCGCTCCGATGATCCCCGAAGTCGCAAAGCCGTCCCGCGCCCTGCCCCACGACGATGTTATCCTTGATCTGAAAAACGTGACCAAGACCTTTACCATGCGAGCGGGCGGATGGCGCAAGCCAACGCTGGTGACCGCCTGCCGAGACGTGAACCTGCAAGTTTCGCGCGGCAAGACCCTCGCCGTGGTCGGGGAGAGCGGGTCGGGTAAAACCACCTGCGCACGGGTCGCCTTGGGGGCCGAACGCCCCGATCCCGGCGGCGAGGTGTTGTTTTACGCGGATACCGGCGATGCCCCCCTGCCCGTGCACGGGATGAGCGCGGCAGAGCGCAGCCGTTTCCAACGCCAGGCGCAGATGGTGTTTCAAGACCCCTATTCCTCGCTCTCGCCACGGATGCGGGTGCAGGACGCGCTGACCGAACCAATGGAAATTCACGGCATCGGTACCCGCGCCGACCGCCGCGACAAGGCCGCGGAAATGCTGCGCTGGGTCGGGCTTAACCCCGATATGATGGCGCGTTTTCCGCATGCCTTTTCCGGTGGCCAGCGCCAGCGCCTGTCGATTGCCCGCGCCCTAACGCTGGACCCGAAACTGCTGATCTGTGACGAACCGACAAGCGCGCTGGATGTTTCGGTGCAAGACCAGATCTTGAACCTGCTCGAAGAAATCCGCGACCGCGCGGCGCTAAGCTATCTGTTCATCAGCCACGATCTGGCGGTGGTGGCGCGGATTGCCGACGAGGTCGCAGTGATGCGGGCGGGGGTGATTGTAGAACAAGCACCTCCTAGAACCTTGTTCTACAACCCCCAGCATCCCTATACCAAGGCGCTAATTGCCGCCCAGCCCGAGCCGGACATCAACCGCCCCATAGATCTTGAACTGGTGGCGCGCGGTGCGGGTGCCCCGACAGGATGGCCCGAGATGTTCCGATTTGACGGCATCACCGCCCCGATGTTGCGAGAGATCGAGCCCGGCCATCTGGTGCGCTGTCATGCGTAACCTGCTTGTAGCCTTCGCGCTATTTTGCACTCCTGCCTTTGCGGCGCCGGTGCTGCAGGAAAGTCCCTATTGGGCCGCAGACGTCGAAGCCGGAAAGCTGCCCGCCATCGCAACGCGCATTCCGCAAGAGCCGCTTATCGTCGATCTTTCAACCAAGGGCCGCAGTTTTGGCACCCAAGGCGGCACTTTGCGCACCTTGGTGTCGCGCTCCAAGGACGTACGGCAAATGGCCGTTTACGGCTATGCGCGGCTGGTCGGATACGCGCCGGATTATTCGCTCTACCCCGATATCCTGCGCGCCGTTGACGTGGAGGATGATCGCAAGTTCACCCTGCATTTGCGGCGCGGGCATAAATGGTCAGATGGCGCGCCATTCACCTCGGCGGATGTGGAATACTGGTGGAAACATGTGGTCAACAACGCCGAGATCACCCCAAGCGGGCCGCCAGAGTTCATGTTCGTCAACGGCAAGTTGGGGGAAGTCAGCTTTCCCGACCCCTTGAGCGTGGTGTTTGAATGGGACGCTCCCAACGCCGGTTTCCTGCCCCTGCTGGCACAGGCCACGCCGCCTTTCATCTACCGCCCCGCGCATTACCTCAAAAACTTCCACGAGGAATTTGCCAGTACTGAAAGTCTGGCCATCGAGGTCCGCAAAGCGCGGGTCAAGGGCTGGGCCGCGCTCCACAACAAGCGCGACAGCATGAACAAGTTCGACAATCCAGACCTGCCGACCCTGCAACCTTGGGTCAATGTCACCGACAACAGCGCTTCGCGGCAATGGTTCATCCGCAACCCCTATTATCACCGGATCGATGCGCATGGTGTCCAGCTTCCCTATATCGACAAGGTCGAAATGACCGTGGTCGGCGGCGGGCTGGTGGCGGCAAAGGCCAACGCGGGCGAAGTTGATCTGCAGGCACGGGGCCTCGATTTCCCTGATATTTCGATCCTCAAGAAGGGCGAGATTGATGGCGGCAATTATCGCACCCTGCTCTGGGCCAATGGCGCGGCTAGCCAGATCGCGATCTATCCCAACCTCAACTTTGCCGATCCGGTCTGGCGCGCGGTGATCCGCGATGTGCGCTTCCGCCGTGCGCTGAGCCTCGGGATTGACCGCCGGATGATCAACCGCGCGCTCTATTTCGGATTGGCGAATGAGGGCGGAATGACCGCGCTTTCCTCCAGCCCCTTGTTCGACATGGGCAATCTGTATGCAACGTCGGTCTATTACCCCCCCAAGGCAAACCTGCTGCTGGACGATATGGGGCTGACCAAGCGCAATGCCTCTGGCATCCGGTTGCTGCCAGACGGGCGCCCGATGGAGTTTGTTGTGGAGACGGCCGGCGAGCGGCAAGAGGTCGAAAATGCGCTGGCGATCATCACCGACACATGGCGCGAAATCGGCATCAAAATGGTCATGCGCCCGCTTGACCGCGATATTCTGCGCAACCGTGTCTATGCGGGGCTGTCGATGTCTGCAGTCTGGTTCGGCTGGGACAACGGGCTGCCCACAGCCGACACCTCGCCGATGTATGTGGCACCCACCAATCAAGAGTTCTTTTCTTGGCCAATGTGGGGCCAGTATTACCAAACCTCCGGCGCTGCAGGCGAGGCGCCCGATATGCCTTCTGCCATCCGACTGATGGAACTGGCCGAGCGCTGGAACGAGATCAGGGATGCCAAATCCCGCCGTGAAATCTGGGCCGAGATGCTGCATATCCACGCCCACGAACAGTTTGCCATCGGCATTCTGTCTGAAGCACCGCAGCCGATTGTGGTGTCAAAGCGTTTGCGCAACGTGCCGGAAAAGGCGATCTGGGCCTATGACCCCGGCGCGCATTTCGGCATCCACCGCATCGACGAGTTCTACTATGGCGATCCGCCGAAAAAGGAAGCGCCATGAACTTTGTCAAATATGCGGTGTACCGTTTCGGGACCATGCTGCTGACGCTAGTGGTGGTCTCGGCCTTGGTGTTTTTCATTATCAACCTGCCGCCCGGCGATTACCTGAGCAACCAGATTGCCGAGTTGCGCGCCACCGGACAGGCCGAAGGCGTCGCCAAGGCCGAGTTCCTGCGGCAAGAATACGCGCTCGACCGTCCGTTGTGGGAGCAATATCTGATCTGGGTCGGCTTTGCCCCCGGCCCCAACGGGTTTTCAGGGATGATACAGGGCGATTTCGGCTGGTCGTTCGAGTTTGATCGCCCGGTCGCCGTCATCGTTGGCGATGCGCTTTGGCTCACGGTATTGGTCAACCTCGCGGCGGTTTTATTTGTATATGTGGTGGCCCTGCCGCTCGGCGTGCTGGCGGCAGCGAAATCCGAGACTTGGGTGGATTATACCGCCGGTTTTCTGGGTTATCTGGGTCTGGCCACGCCGAACTTCCTGCTGGCGCTGATCCTGTTTTACTACGGGCATAAATACTTCAACCTGCCGATTGGCGGGCTGATGGATCCGTCATTCGAGGGGCAGCCGATGTCAGCGGGCAAAGTGCAATCGATCCTGTTGCATCTGATTGTGCCGACTTTTGTAATCGGCACCTCGGGAGCGGCGGCTATGATGCAGCGTTTGCGGGCCAATATGCTCGACGAGCTAAGCAAACCCTACGTTGAGACCGCCAGGGCCAAGGGGCTGGCACCGGCGCGGTTGCTGGCGAAATACCCGCTGCGCATGGCTTTTAACCCCTTTGTTGCAGACATTGGCAACCTGCTGCCCGCGATGGTGTCTGGTTCGGTGTTGGTATCAGTGGTCTTGGGGCTGCAAACCATCGGGCCCTATCTGCTGGCCGCCTTGAAATCGCAAGACCAGTTTCTAGCCGGGTTTGTACTCATGTTCGTAGCACTGCTGACGCTCATCGGCACGATGGTGTCGGACATGCTGTTGGTGCTGCTTGATCCGCGCATCCGTTACGGGAACCGCGAGACATGAGCACGCAACCCTCCAACCGCTATGTCGATACGACCCCTTGGGTCGATGACGTGGACATCAGCGCGCTGGAACGCGCCGATATGGATGCGCCTGCGTGGCTGCTGACGTGGCGCAAGTTCCGGCGGCACCGGATCGCGCTGATTTCCGCGATTTTCCTTGGCATCTGCTATCTGATCCTGCCGGTTGCGGGGTTCATCGCTCCTTATACGCCGAATGAACGCAGCGCCGACTACCTTTATGCCCCGCCACAGGGGATGCACCTGTGGCACGAGGGCGAATTTGTTGGCCCGTTCGTCTATCCGATCACTGCCGAGGCGGATCTGAGCAGTTTTCAATGGACCTATACGACCGACACGACCACCCCCGCGCCGCTGGAATTCTTCTGCAAAGGCGAGGAATACCGCCTGTTCGGGTTGATCGCGAGCGACACCCATCTGTTCTGCGCACCGGCCTCGGCTTCGGTGTTTTTGTGGGGGTCCGACAGGCTGGGCCGCGATGTGTTCAGCCGCATCCTTTACGGCGCGCAACTGTCGCTGACCGTGGGGCTTATCGGGATAACTGTGTCGTTCGTGTTGGGCATCACCTTTGGCGCGATAGCGGGGTATTTCGGCGGCAAGACCGACTGGATCATAAATCGCGTCATCGAGATTTTGCGCAGCTTGCCCGAACTGCCGCTCTGGCTGGCACTATCCGCAGCGGTGCCGTCGAACTGGGGTCCGGTGGCGGTATTCTTCATCATCTCGATCATTCTGGGGCTGCTTGACTGGCCCGGCCTCGCCCGCGCAGTGCGCTCGAAATTCCTGTCCCTGCGCGAAGAGGAATACGTGAAGGCTGCCGAGATGATGGGCGCTAAACCCGCCCGCGTGATCCGGCGGCATCTGCTGCCAAACTTCATGTCGCATCTGATCGCCAGTGCCACATTGTCGATCCCTGCGATGATCTTGGGGGAAACCGCGCTCTCGTTTCTCGGCCTCGGCCTGCGCGCCCCTGCGGTCAGCTGGGGCGTCATGCTGAATGACGCGCAAAACCTCGCGAGCATCGAAATCTACTGGTGGACCGCCATTCCGATGCTGCCGATCATCGTGGTGGTACTGGCATTCAATTTTCTTGGAGACGGTTTGCGCGCCTCGCTGGACCCCTACAAGGGTTGAGGAGGCATGGAGCCGCGCCGCCCGAAGGGCGGCGCGGCCTGTCGGGTGCCAAAGGCACCCGATCCGAACTTAGCTGTACCAGTCGCCCATTTTGACTTCGGTATCGGTGCCGACCCGCATGGCAAAGGCCTCGGGATCTTGGGTGCCGCCGTCCTTGCCACGGTAGTGGTACGGATAGACATAGGTCGGCTTGAACTCGGCCACAGCTGAGGCGGCCGCATTGATGTCCATGGTGAACGGCAGGTTCATGCAGACGAACGCCAGATCGATATTCTGAAGCGCACGCATCTCAGGCGTGTCTTCGGTATCGCCCGAAATATAGACGCGGAAACCCTCGAAGTTCAGCACATAGCCGTTGTCACGGCCAAGTGGATGAAAATTCTTACGCTCTTCGGTGATGTTATAGGCCGGGATCGCCTCGATCGACAGATCGTTGAACGTGGCATTGGCACCATTGGCAACTTCGCTCGCCTTGGCTTTGACGTCCTCCGCCAGCATAGCGAAAACTGCGGGGTTGGTGATGATCTGGGTGCCGTCCTTGGTCAAGGCGGCCAGCGTCTCGGCATTATAATGATCGCCATGCTCATGGGTGATCAGGATAAGGTCGGCTGCGGGGAAGTCGTCGTAAAGGGACGGATCGCCAACCGGATCGACATAGATTGTGCCTGCAGGTGTCTCAAGCACGATCGAGGCATGCTCGACCGGATGCACAACGATATCGCCGCTGTTAGTCTCAAATGTATCCGAGCTATGCGCTGCGGCACGCGCAGCATAGGGCAGCAAGGTGACCGCACCCGCCGCCGCAGCGGAGGTCGCCAGAAAGTGTCGACGTGTCTGTCTCATGGTCTTGTCCTTTATATGCTATGGCAGGCGAGATAGCCCATAGGGCTGCGGTTTCAATATACCGCTATCTGTCATCCGCGCCTGTATCTTCTGCAAGATCGGGATCAATATCCGGTGAAGCCTGCGCCGCTGCCATAACGGCCTTGCGCTGTTCGTCGGTCAGATCTTCGACCTTGCCATCGGCCAGCCTGACCGTGACTTCGCGGTGGGCAAACTTGATGCCCTCACGCTCGAACAGGCTG
This sequence comes from Sulfitobacter brevis, assembly GCF_900112755.1. GTDB lineage: Bacteria > Pseudomonadota > Alphaproteobacteria > Rhodobacterales > Rhodobacteraceae > Sulfitobacter > Sulfitobacter brevis. Next base: position 316,899 of record NZ_FOMW01000001.1, read on the forward strand.
CGGATTTCCTCATAGACCCGCTTGCGGACCAGCCATTGATCGCCCGGTTTGGTCATGAACTTGACGCGAATAATCATCGCGCTGTCCTGCATTTCAATAACGCCTTGGGACTTCAGCGGCTGTAGGAAGTTATCACCGATTACCGGATCATCAAGCAGGTCGACGCCGAGCTTTTTCACCAGTTTGCGGACTTGCTCCACATCGGTGTCATAGGTCACCCGCAGCGGCAGTTTCATCATCACCCAATCGCGCGAAAAGTTGGTCATCACCTGCAACTCGCCAAACGGGATGGTGTGCAGATAGCCAAGGTGGTGGCGCAGCTGGAACGACCGGACCGAGATTTTCTCGACCGTGCCCTTCACCCCGCCCACATCGAGGTATTCACCCTTGCGAAACGCGTCATCGAACAGAAAGAACGCCCCCGCAAAGATATCGCGCACCAAAGCCTGAGAGCCAAAGCCGATGGCCACGCCGACGATCCCCGCACCGGCAAAGAGCGGGCCCACGTTCACGCCGATCTCCATCAGCACGATCAGCAAAATAGTTACCACCACCACTATCAGCACCGCATTGCGAAACAGCGGCAACAGTGTCGCCAGACGGCTGGCAGACGATCCGCCGCCCTCGTCGCCAAGCTCGACTTCTACATCATCGGGGGTTTCATCAGCGATCTTGTTGTCGATCCAGATGCGAAAAGCGTGATAGGCGATATAGCCCAGAAACACGATTACCATGATGTCGAGCGTTTGGTCGGCATAGCTTTCGACCATCTGGGCGCCTTCATTGTCCCAGATATAGAAAAACGCATAGGCGCCAGCCACAAAGGCCAGAATGCCCGCAACCCGCTGGGCCAAGGCTTCAAAGGAATTCAGGGTCGGGCGCAGGTCCTGCATTGGCTCGACCTCTGCCCGCGCGGCGATAATTTCGTCCTGAACAGCGCTGATTTCTTGCGGCGACAGGGCGGCGGGCGCGGCCCTCTCGGTGAGCATCTCAACGGCGTCGAGGTCTTCGTCCGGTCCATCCTCCTGCTGCTGCCGTTTGACCATCGCTTCGGCCTCGGCGCGGGCCTCTTCCAGCATCTCGCGCTCCAGCCGTTGCTGCTTGAGCAGGCGGATCGTGCGGGCGCGGGCAAAGCTGCGTTCGATAACATAGTTGATTAACCCGTAGACCACGATGATCGACACCAGAATGCCGTAGGCTCCGGCAATTAGCGGGATCGAACTGGGATTGCCGAGCACCAGATCATAGGTCAGCTCGAACCACGCAAAGATCACATAGACAAATACCGCAGGCGCCCAGACGCGGCAGATAAACCGCGTCACGACGCTGCATTTTTCATAGGGTTTGCCGTGGCGCAGCGCGTGGTTGATGGCGCGACGGTTCACCACCACCAGCAGCATATTGGCCAGCACCAGCACCAGTGACAGGGTCGACGCGACCAGCGCGTAGATCTCGTAGTTCAGCCCCAGCTCGCCGATCCACAGCCCGAAGATAATCGCGCAGATGTCAAAGCAGCCCATCATCCACAGCCAGCGGTGCAGGCGCTTGGCGTCGCGGTCGCTCAGCGTCGGAATCCGGTACTGCGGCATGAATGGCGACAGGATCATCCGCCAGACGCCTGCCACGAAACGGCAACTGAAATAGCCGATGTTGATCAACGTCACAGTCAGCTGGACCGCCGTATCCTCAATGCCGCCAAACAGCGCAAAACCCAGAATATAGGCCACCGTCATCGACACCAGAATGCCGATAACCCCCATGAAGAAGCGGAACAGCAAGAACGGCATCTTCTCGGCATAGCCTTGCGGATTGTCCTGAACCCGCGCCACCACCCAGCGTCTTGCCACGCGTTTGCCGTAAATCTGGCGCTCCACCACCACCCCTGCCGCGAGCATCAAGAGACTGAGGAGCAGAATTTTGACGAAGGCCATGATGGTTCCGTCAGGGCTGGTGGCGCGCAGGATAAAGACCACCTCGTTAAAGGCTGAGGGCAAAAGGGAAATGCGGTCAACCAGCGCGTTACGAAACGCATCGGCGCGCTCCTGTGTGCGCATAAGGCTGGCGGGTTCTTTGCCTTCTGCCGGATCAAGCGCCTCTTGCTCGTCGGGCGCGGCACCCAGGTCCTCAACATTTGTGGCAAGCACCTTGCCTGCGCTGTCCACCACGATGACTTGAATACCGGCCTTTTCGGAGGCGCGCGCAGTCTCGGTCGCGTTGGTTTGCGGATCGGGTGCCACCTTCAAAGCACCGGGCAGCCTGTCGGCCAGCAGCGAGCTTATCGCCTGCGCACCCGATGGGCCTGCGCCCAACATGGCGACTAAAAAGAAGAGGACCAAGCCCGAGAGCAAACGCCGCATAATTCGATCCACTTTGAAAAATAACCTTTATTTGACGCTAAGCGGTCCGGCCTGCCATTGCAATTGGCACAGGGGTGACCATCTGGCCCTGATACCCGCCGCACGCGGCACCAAATTCGGGCCTGTCGGTCTGCTCTATGCCATCGCGGCAAACTTTGATAACACAGGCTCATACCTGAGGCGAAAGCCGCATCCGGAACGGAAAGAATTTATGGCACAGTCCGGATCACGGCATTACCGTGCAAGCACCGCCTCGCGGCGGATCATGTTTTACAGCCACGATACTTTTGGGCTGGGCCACCTGCGCCGCTCGCGGGCCTTGGCGACCGCGCTCACGGGGGGCGATGATCAGGCCAGCGCCATTATTCTCACCGGATCGCCGGTCGCGGGGCGCTTTACCTTCCCCGAACGGGTTGACCATATCCGCCTGCCGGGCGTCACCAAGCTCTATGATGGCAGCTATGTCAGCCAGACCTTGGGGCTTGATATCGATGATACCACCTCGTTGCGCGCCGGACTGATCCAGACCGCGATCGAGCAGTACGAACCTGATCTGTTGATCGTCGACAAAGAGCCGACCGGCTTTCGCGGGGAACTGCTGCCGACGCTGGAATGGCTGCGGTTGCGTGGCAAGACCCGCACCGTGCTGGGGCTGCGCGATGTGCTGGATGAACCTGCCGTGCTCGCCGCTGAATGGGCCCGCAAGGGTGCGGTGCAGGCGACCGAGAACCTGTATGATGATATCTGGGTCTACGGTGCGCGTGATGTCTATGATCCGACCGAGGGGCTGCCGCTGTCGGACGATGTGCGGTCGCGGATGCATTACACCGGCTATCTGCGCCGCGAGGTGACAGATGCCTCCGATGCACCCCAGGGGCCCTATATTCTGGTCACGCCGGGCGGTGGTGGCGACGGGGCGGCGATGGTGTCGCTGGTGCTTGACGCCTATGAGCAAGACCCTGACCTGTCGCCTCGTGCGGTGTTGATCTACGGGCCGTTCCTGTCAGGCGAGGTACGCGATGTGTTTGACGCACGGGTCGCCAAGCTGGGCGGGCGCGTGACGGCTGTGGGTTTTGAAAGCCGGATTGAAGCGCTTTATGCCGGAGCCGAAGGCGTGGTCTGCATGGGCGGATACAACACTTTTTGCGAAGTTCTGTCGTTTGACAAACGCGCCCTGATTGTGCCGCGCACTGTGCCACGGCTTGAGCAATGGATCAGGGCCAGCCGCGCCGAGCAATTGGGGCTCGTGCGGATGCTCGACGAAAACCGCGACGGCATGACCCCGCAAGCGATGATCAAGGCGATCCGCAATTTGCCACATCAGGGCAAACCCTCCGAAGCCGGTGCGGACGGGTTGCTCGACGGGCTGGATGTGGTCGTGGCCCGCGCCCGCGTCTTGATGGGACTGGAGTCCAAAGAATGAGCGCACCAAGGCTTGCCGTGGTGGTCAAAGGCTGGCCGCGCCTCTCCGAGACCTTCATCGCGCAGGAATTGGTCGCGCTGGAGGAGGCGGGCTTGGATTTCGACATCTGGTCGTTGCGCCATCCGACCGACACCAAGACCCATCCACTGCATGACCGCTTGCGGGCAGACGTCCGGTATCTGCCAGAGTACCTGCGGGACGAACCGCGCCGCGTGGCCCGCGCCATGGGCGCTGCCGCCGACCTGCCCGGATTTGACGCAGCCGCCGCCGCTTACGCCGCAGATCTGGCCCGCGACGACACTGCAAACCGCCGCCGCCGTTGGGGGCAGGCCTGTGTCATGGCCACCGAAATGGGCTCCGAGGTCGCGGGCATCTACGCGCATTTTCTGCATACGCCGTCTTCTGTCGCCCGCTATGCGGCGATCCTGCGCGGTCAGCCCTGGAGCTTTTCTGCCCATGCCAAGGACATTTGGACCTCCCAGGAATGGGAGTTGCGCGAAAAGCTGACGCCTGCCACTCACGGTGCGGCCTTTGGTGCGACCTGCACGGCGATCGGGGCCGACTTTCTGCGCGGTTTGGCAGATGACCCTGCCCGCGTTGATCTGGTCTATCACGGGCTTGATCTGGCGCGGTTTCCCGCTCCGCCAGAACGTGCACTGCGCACCCCCGAGGCACCGCTTCGGATGATGTCAGTAGGACGCCTGGTTGAGAAAAAGGGTTTTGACAGGTTGATCGAGGCACTGGCCCTGCTGCCGGCCGAGCTGAATTGGCACTGGACCCACATCGGCGGTGGGACCCTTGCCGTCGCACTTGCCGCCCGCGCGGACGAGCTTGGCGTCGCGGACCGGATCACATGGCGCGGCGCCTGCGACCAGCCCGAAGTGATCGCCGCGATGCGCGATGCTGACCTATTCGTACTGCCCTCCCGCGTGGCCGACGATGGCGACCGCGACGGTTTGCCCAATGTGTTGATGGAGGCTGCGAGCCAGACCCTGCCGATGCTCACAACGCCCATCTCCGCGATACCTGAATTCATCACCAATGGCGTGCATGGCATCCTCAGCGACGATGCGCCAAATGCGCTGGCCACGGCGATGACCCGTTTCGCCGCTGACCCCGCCCTTGGCCCCGCGATGGCCGCCCAAGCCCACAAGCGGCTGCACGCCGAGTTCACCATGGCCCCCGGCATTGCGCATCTGCAGGGGCGGTTAACGCAGATGCTGACGCGGCAAGGCTGATGCGGCTGGCCTTCTACGCCCCTTTAAAATCTCCGGCGCATCCGGTGCCATCAGGGGACCGCAACATCGCCCGCGCGTTGATTGCCGCGCTCGCAGGCTTGGGCGCAGAGATTGATTTGGCCAGCACCCTGAACAGCCGCGAGGGCACGGGCGACGCCGAAAAACAGCAGCAAATCCATGCCGCCGCGCAAGTGGAGATCGCGCGTCTGGTCAGAACAGGACGCCAGCAGGATTGGGCCGCCTGGATCACCTATCACAACTATTACAAAGCCCCTGATCTGCTCGGCCCTGCGGTCGCCCGCGCCCTGCGCATCCCCTATCTGCAAATCGAATCCACCCGCGCCCACAGCAGGCTTGAAGGCCAGTGGGCGGCGCACGCCGCCGCTGCCGAAGCTGCCAGCGATGCAGCGGATGTGATCTTTTATGTGACCGAGCGTGACGCCGAAACACTGCGCCGCGATGCCCCTGCACAACAACGATTAGTACATTTGCCACCCTTCCTTGACCGCGACACTTTGCCTGCAGCAAGCCCGCTGACAGCGCCAATGCTCTGTGTCGGTATGATGCGCGACGGTGACAAACTCGCCTCCTATGCCCTGCTTGCCCAGACGCTGGCGCTGCTGCCAGCCGACACTTGGACATTACAGATCGCAGGCGATGGCCCTGCCCGCGCGCGGGTGGCCGCGTTGATGGCGGGCCTGCGCGGCGAGGTGCAATTCTTGGGCGCATTGGACAGCAACACATTGGCAGACATTTATGCGCAGGCGTCGTTGCTCATCTGGCCCGGTGTGAACGAAGCCTTTGGCATGGTCTATCTGGAGGCGCAGGCCGCTGGCCTTCCGGTTGTCGCTCAAAACCGCCCCGGTGTACGTGAAGTCTTGGCCCCCGCGCCCTATCCATCTGTGGAGGACGGTCCGCAAGGACTTGCAGAAATGGCGCAGGGATTGCGCGCGTCCCCTGCCAAACGGGCAGAGGCCGGTGCAGCTGCGCGCGCGTGGATCCAGGCGCATCATCTGCGCCCGCAAGCCGCCCGCACTTTGCAAGCAGGTCTGGCTGCCGTGGGGGTAACGCTCTGATCCACCTCGCACTCATGCGGCACGGCCATACGGCTTGGAACCGCGATCACAAGATACAAGGCCGCACCGATATCCCGCTGGATGCCGAAGCCCGCAGCCAACTGGCCACGCTTTGCCTGCCGCCGCCGTGGGACAGAGCGGCGCTGTGGTCCAGCCCGCTGTCGCGTGCCGTCGAGACGGCGCATCTGGTTGCGGGCCGCGCGCCACATATCACTCCGGCGTTGATGGAGATGAACTGGGGCCGGTGGGAAGGCCAGCACGGCACGGCGCTGAAGGCTGATCCCGCCTCCGGCTTTCGTGATATTGAAGACTGGGGTTGGGGTTTCACCCCCCCTCAAGGCGAATGCCCCGCCGATCTGCGCGCCCGCTTGGTGCCTTGGGCGGAAGGCCTGACCGAAGACAGCGTGGCGATCTGCCATATCGGCGTGATGCGGGTGCTTTTGGCCCATGCAATGGGCTGGAATTTTGACGGCCCTGCGCCGTTCCGGATCAAGCGCAACCGGCTCTATGTGCTTCGTGTTGACGCCACAGGATGGCACAGCAGCGGCATCGGTGAGCCCCTGACGGAGCATCTGATATGAAGGTTCTGATTGCAGTCACGCATCTGCTTGGCTCGGGTCATCTGGCACGGGCGCTAACCCTCGCGCGGGCCTTCAAAGGCAGCGGGCACAGCGTTATCGTCGTCTCGGGTGGGATGCCGGTACCCCAACTCGACAGCGGAGATATCGCGCTGTGGCAATTGCCCCCCCTGCGCTCTGACGGTGTTGATTTTACCACCTTGCTGGACGCCGAAGGTCGCGTCGCTGATGCCACAGTGACGGCCGCGCGCCAAACCGCTTTGCTAGAGGCCTTGCACAGTACGCAGCCCGATGTGGTGATCACGGAGCTGTTCCCCTTTGGTCGCCGCATCTTGCAAGCCGAGTTCACTGCTTTGCTGGAAGCAGCCCAAGCCCTGCCGCGCCGCCCGATCATCGCCGCCTCGATCCGCGATATCCTTGCGCCTCCGTCAAAGCCTGCCAAAGCGGCCTTGGCCGACCGGCTTGTGGATCAATTCTATGATATGGTGTTGGTCCATGCCGACTGCGACGTAACCCCGCTCGAACTTAGCTGGCCAGTTTCACCAATGCTGGCGGACAAGCTGCGCTATACCGGATTTGTCGCCCCACCCGCGCCGGTGCCGCATCCTCAGGCGATAGGCACGGGCGAAGTGATCGTGAGTGCGGGCGGCGGCAACGTCGGGGAGAATCTCTTTGTCAGCGCCCTCGCCGCAGCCCGCGCTATGCCCGAGCAACCTTGGCGCATTCTGATCGGTGGGTCGGACGCCGCTGCGCGGTCAGCCGCACTCAGCAAAGATGCCCCCGCAAATGCCACCGTTGAACCTGCACGGCCCGATTTCCGGCAGATGCTGCACAACGCTGCCGCGTCGGTCTCGATGTGCGGTTACAACACGGCGCTGGATCTCTTGCAAACCGGATGCCCCGCCGTGCTGGTCCCCTTTGATGCCGGGCAGGAGGTTGAGCAAGGCCTACGCGCCGATGCTCTGGCAAAGCTCTACGGGATCACCGTGCTGCGCAATGCCGATCTGGGGACTCAAAGCCTGATTGCCGCCCTGCGTGATATCCGGCGAGCGCCTAGGCGCGCCGCGCTGCGCGACGGTTTTGACGGTGCAGCAAGGACCGTCGCGGTTGTGACTGAACTCAGCTTGGCCCGCCCATGAGATTTGACTTTACCCCTCTCACTGCCGAGTTGTCCCAATGGCGCAGTGAAAACTGCCCCCTGCCGATCTGGTGGCGCGATGATGACGCGACCGAGGACACCGCCGCGCTCCAACAGCTTTTGGCGCTCGCCGAGCGGACGGCCCTGCCTGTTCATCTTGCGGTGATTCCGCAAGGCGCGACCCAAGGATTGTCGAGGGTCTGTACCGAAAACCCCCATGTGGTGCCTGTGGTCCATGGCTGGGCCCATAAAAACAACGCGCCCGAGGGTGAAAAGAAGGCCGAGTTTGGCCATCTGCGCGAGGATGCAGAACTTGAAGCCCGCTCGGCGCTTACGCACCTAAAAAGCCTGTTTGGCCCAAGCCTGCTGGCGATGTTCGTGCCGCCGTGGAACCGCATTCATCCCAGCGTTACCGCAGATCTGGCCCCGCAAGGATACATCGCGGTTTCGACCTACACGCCCAGAAGCAGCCGGATGGCCGCGCCCGACCTTGTCCAGATCAACACCCATCTCGACCCGATTTTTTGGAAAGGCGGCGGCGGTTTGGTCGATCCAGACGCCCAGATTACCGCGCTAGTGACGCAATTGAAGGATCGCCGTGCAGGGCGCATTGACGCGACCGAACCACTGGGGCTTTTGACCCATCATCTGGTGCATGATGCTGCAATCTGGGCATTCAGCGAGGCGTTGGTCAAAACCCTGCTTGATGGAGGGGCTGTGCCATGCAACCTGCGCGATTTGGCGCCAAACCTGCCTTGAAGCGTTAGCCGCTGGCGATACCGAAGCTGCCGTAGGGGATGTACCGCACCAGATCACCGGGCGCGATCACAGTGGCCTCCTCCGGCAACTCGACCAAGCCTTCCGCCCAGCTGAGCCCGCTGATCCGACCCGACCCTTCGGAGGCGAAAACCTCGACCTGCCCCGCCCTGATCCGCGCGCGCAGATACTCCCTCCGGCCCGGTTTTTTGTTCTTCGAGAATCCGGCTGGCACATCAAAACCCTGCGACTCCGGCCACTGCGCGCCCGCAAGCTGCGCCAACGCGGGGCGCGCAAACACCAGCGTACAGACCAGCGCGGCCACCGGATTGCCCGGCAGGCCGAAGACCGGCACGCCCTGCCACATTCCCAAAGCTAGCGGCCTGCCCGGCTTGATCGCAATGCGCCACAATGTCATCGCGCCCGCTTCGCTGAGCAATGCCGACATGTGATCCTCATCGCCCGCAGAGGCGCCGCCGCTGGTAATGATTGCGTCAACTTGCGCGGCCCCTGTGTCGAGAAATCCGCGCAGGGCAGCGCGGTCATCGGGCGCACGGCCAAGGTCAACGGGGGTATGGCCGAACTGCCGGATCAGCCCCTGCAACATCGGGCGGTTGGCATCATAAATCTGTCCATCTTTTGCGGTCTGCCCGGCCTCAACAAGCTCGTTGCCCGTCGATAAAATCCCGACCTTAAGCGGCATATGCACCGAGACTTTTGCCGAGCCAGTGGCCGCCAGCAACGCAAGATCGGGCGCGGTGATCCGCCGCCCTTTGGCCAGAACCTGATCGCCCGCAGCCACATCTTCGCCCGCGCGGCGGGTGTTGGCACCTGCCTTTACCGGACCCGAAAAGCGGATTGCGCCCGCCTCGACGACCACGTCTTCTTGTAGGATCACCGTATCGACACCTTGCGGCAGCGCGGCACCGGTCAGCACCCGAATGGCATGACCCGCAGGCACCACGCCGGGGGCATCGCCCGCGGCGGCGCGGGCAGCGACCAACGGCATTTCATGCACGCCCGTCCCGCGCACGCCCGCAAATCCATAGCCGTCAACTGCCGTGTTGGGCAGTGGCGGGTTTGCCCGTTTGGCCATGACGTCATCTGCGGCAATGCATCCAAGTGCTTGATCCAGCGGCAGGGATTGCGTGGCAACGACGCAGATCAGACTGTCCCGCAGCAGCGCCAAGGCCTCCTGCACCGGCGTCCAATGCACACCTGCCGGCAGGGCAAAACAGTCATTGCGCAACGGCGGGGGAACTGTCCGCCCAAGGGCGGCATCGCGCAGCGCCTGTTCATCACCGACGCCTAAGATCCAGCCTTCAACCGGATCACCTTTTTCAAGCATCGCTTGCAGCACTGGCGGGGCAAGTTGTGCCAAGGCACCCGCGAGTATCCGCACCTGAGCGCGGTCGTTGATTTCCTCCGGCTCGGCAAGCTTCGCGATCAGATCGGCGATGAGCGAGGGGAAAAGTTCGACCAGAACCAGCGGCTTGCCCGATGCTTCAAAGGGTGCCACGGCCAGTTGATCGCCATAGCGCTCCCGCAGGGCCTGCAAACGCGGCAAACCCAGCAGCGCCTGCGAACCGACCGATCCGGATGTGTAGAGCTTCCAACACGGCTGCGCGCGACCAAGGCCGGGCTGTTTTTCGACGCCGCGGTGTTCGGGTAGCCCGTGACCGTGGCGCAGGGTGCCTTTAGCAGGTAAAACTGCATCGCTGACCGTTTCGGGGCAGCCCCAGAACGGGCCGATACCGCCGAATAGTCCGTTGAGGTGACGTGCAACCTCGAACCGGTTGTTCGCATTCTCGGCATCGTCCTCGACCATCTCGGCCAAAACCGGCCAAAGCGCCAATGGATCATCGGTACCGGTCACAGCGCGGGCAAATCCGGCGGGATAGGCGAAGGGAAAATCAAACCCCGCCACGACCCGCCGACCTGCTGCCAGTTCCGCGTCAAACAGAGCTTCCAAAGCGGCCATCGCGGCGGTGCGGGTGCGGTGATAGTGGCAGGTTACAGCGCCGCCGCGCGCAACCCCGATCCAGATTGCGTCCTTGCTTGGTTTGCGTGGCGAGGGGCTGGCGCGGGCCGACCAATCGACCACAACAAAGGTGTCAAATCCGCTCACAACCCAACCTCGGCCAAGATGAAGTCGGCAATCGCAACCGTGTCATCAAGGTCAAAAACCGGACGGTCCAGCGTCAACGGCGTCGCACTGGCCACCGCGCGGATGGTCGGATCATCGGGCGCAATTAGCGGGTTGCCGGTGACCGCACGGTGCGCCTCGACCTTGGGATGGGCATCGCGCTTGTAGCCTTCGATGAGCACCAGATCGACAGGGCTGAGCCGCCCCAATAGCGCAGAGAGCGGTGGCTCTTCCGCGCCGCGCAACTCCTGCATCAAGGCAATGCGGTTGCGCGAGGCGAGCAGTACCTCGGACGCGCCTGCATTTCGGTGGCGAAAGCTGTCTTTACCGGGGTGATCCACGTCAAAGCTGTGATGCGCATGCTTAACCGTCGAGACCGTGAAACCACGGCCCGTAATCTCGGTAACCAAGCGTTCCATCAGGCCGGTTTTGCCCGCATTCTTCCAGCCGACAACGCCATAAAGCCTCATTGCATTGCCTCCGCACGGGCCAAATCTTCGGGGGTGTTAACGTTGAAAAACGCCGCCTCGTCGGGGAACATCGCTGTGCGCCCGCCGTGCTGGTCGGTCCATAGCACAACCTTGCGCAGCCCGCCCGCCAGTGCTGCACGCAGATCATCGCGAAGCGCAACGGGCCAGATACCGAAAGTCGGGTGCCGTGCCTTGCCGCGCTCGGCGTCGGGGGTCGCGGCCAAGGCCAGCGGATGGTCCATGCCTTCGCTGGCCAGCAGGAGTTGCGGCACCAGATCACAGGGAAAAAACGGCGTGTCGGCGGCGGCGGTCACGATGGTATCAGCCCCCTGCGCGGCGGCCCAGTCGAGGCCCGCGAGCACACCGGCCAAGGGCCCGACAAAGCCTTCGATGCTATCAGGCAAAACCGGTAGATCCAGATGCGCAAAGCGTACTGGATCGCCATTTGCGTTCAGCGCAACAGTAGCAACCTGCGGCGCAAGCCGTGCGATGACCGAGGAAAGCAACGTGCCGCCTTTCAAGGGCAGCAACCCCTTGTCGCCGCCGCCCATGCGGGTGGCTTGCCCGCCGGCAAGGATCACGCCCAATGGTTGTTTCATGCGGCCCCCTGCGCGGTCTTGATACGGTCGGATATTCGGCTCATGCCTCGGCCCCTTTGCGACCCGATTTACGCGGCTCCTCGGCGACGCTGGCGGGATCGGCGTCGCGGATCAGCCGCTCCTCCCCGCTCAGGCAGACAAAGCGTTGCCCGCGCATCCGCCCGATCAGGGTCAAGCCGACCTGTTGGGCGATCTCGACCCCCCATGCGGTAAACCCGGAGCGCGAGGCCAGCACCGGAATGCCCATCATCGCGGTTTTGATCACCATCTCGGAGGTCAGCCGCCCCGTTGTGTAGAGCATCTTATCGCCCGCTTCGACCCGTTCTGACAGCATCCAGCCTGCGATTTTATCGACAGCGTTATGGCGGCCGACGTCCTCCATATAGACAAGCGGACGGTCCTGCTGGCACAGCACTGTGCCGTGGATCGCGCCTGCTTCAAGATAGAGGCTCGGCGTGCGGTTGATCTTGGCAGCCAAGGCATAAAGCCATGAGGTCCGCATAGGGGTGGCAGGCAGGCTCACGCCCTCCAGCCCCTCCATCATATCGCCGAAAACGGTGCCGACGGCGCAACCGCTGGTGCGGGTTTTGCGCTGCATCTTGTCTTCGTAATCAGTCGCCCGTGCGGTGCGCACAACGACGGTTTCAAGCTCCTCGTCGTAGTCCACACCGGTTATATCTTCGTCAGGGCGCAACATGCCCTGGTTGCGCAAAAACCCGAGGGCCAGATACTGCGGATAGTCCCCGATGGTCATCGCTGTCACGATTTCCTGACGGTTGAGGAATATCGTCAACGGGCGCTCTTCGACGACGTTCAGCTCGGTCTGTTCGCCGTTGTGGTCGACGCCGCGCACTGCGCGGGTCAGCCGCACCGCCGCCGGATCGGGCGCGATCAAATAGTCGGTGAGATCGGTGTCTCGGGCCAATTGTATCCTCCTCGCGATGACGCTAAGTCTGCCTGTGCAATCTAGGGAAAACCCATGGTCATCACCACAGTGAAATCCGCCTATTTGAAAGGCGTAGCCGACGGCGCGCCGTTTATCCTCGTGATTATCCCCTTTGCGTCGCTCTTCGGGCTGCTGGCCACCGAAGCCGGGTTGAACGTATTTGAATCGCTTGCTTTTTCGGTTGTGGTGATCGCAGGCGCCGCGCAGTTCACTGCGCTGCAACTGATGCAAGAGGAAGCCCCTACCCTCATCGTTTTAATCTCGGCGCTGGCGGTCAATCTGCGGATGGCGATGTATTCAGCCTCGCTTACCCCCTACATCGGGGCCGCACCTCTGTGGCAGCGGGCGCTGGCGGCCTATCTGACAGTGGACCAATCCTATGTCGTGTCGATTGCCCAATATGAGCGTGCACCGGAAATGACTGTGCCGCAGCGTATGGCGTATTTCTTTGGCACGGTGACGCCGATTGTGCCGTTTTGGTATCTCTTCACGCTGATCGGCGCGGTTCTGGGCGCGCAGGTGCCCGAAAGCTGGGCGCTCGATTTTGCGATTCCGATCACCTTTCTGGCGATGATCGCGCCGATGTTTCGTACGTTGGCCCATGTGGTTGCGGCCTTTGTTGCGGTGGTCGTCAGCCTGCTGGTGACGCAGGTGCCTTACTCGCTCGGGCTGATCGTGGCGGGGCTGGCTGGCATGATGGCCGGTGCACAGGCCGAGCTTTGGCTTGAGCGTAAAAAAGGAACCGCGCCATGATTGACAAATCATTCCTGTGGATCGTGATCATCGGGCTGGGGCTAGGCAGCTTTTTCTTGCGGTTTGTGTTCACCGGATTGGTGGGTAACCGCGCCATGCCGCCATGGCTGCTGCGGCATCTGCGCTATACGGCAGTAGCGATTTTGCCCGCGCTGGTAGCGCCGCAAGTGCTCTGGCCTGCCGCGACCGGCGGCGAGACCGATATCGCGCGTCTGGCAGCAGCAGCGGCAACGTTAGGGATCGGGTTGGTGACCAAGAATGTGATCGCCGCGATCCTTGGCGGCGGTGTCACACTTTACGGTCTGCTGTACCTGCTCTGAGCGCGATTACAGCGTTTTGGCAAGTTGTGCCGCGCGCAGGGCGTCGATCACATCGCCTTCGTCATTCTCGTAGTATCGCGTGGTGGTGACACCGGGCATTGCTTCAAGCTGTTCCATGAATTTGACCGGGTAGAAGGTGGTCTTGATACCCTCAAAGCCCGGCACTTGGCGCAGCAGATTGGTGGTCGAGTTGGCGCAGAAAGCACCCGCAACAGGGCCATTGGCACGGACCAGTTGCATGGCGCGTTCGGCCTGCGCTTGGGTCACGACAATTTCCTGACTGACCACATGAAACGAGGCACGGGCATGGGCAGACTTATAGGCCTGCAACCAGCCGGGCGTGACGCCGTAAAGCACATCGGCACGCTCGGCCATGCGCGGGTCGCGGAACGACCCGGCGGGGTCAAAGATTACCCGTTGCGAACCGTTAACCATCAGCGAGGTATGCCCTCCCGCACCTGTGCGGTTGTTCACCATGGTAAAGATGGTGAGCGTGTTCGGACCGGGGGCCTGATAGGCCGCTGCAGCCACCCGCTCGACCGAGGCATCATCGCCGGCATTGGGCGCACAGGCCGCAAGCAGCCCGACGACTGCCAAACTCGTGACGAAACGGATCACACGCAATACTCCGGAAAACACAGTCGCTGGTCCAAGAACAGCTCGATCAGCTGATGAAAATCGCCATCAACACCAGCAACACGATGATTGCGATTGATGTTTTGGTCACAAATGACATGAAACCGTCAAAAGTCTTTCGCTGCACGTCGTAGTTCATGCTGCCATGTTCATGTTCGGCCATAGTGGTGCCCTCGTTGGTTTGCGGTTGCGGCTGAGTATCCTATTGGCACAGCCCTGTCACGGCGTCAAAGCCCTGTTGGTGAAATGTCACGATGTCGCAGTGTCGGCGGCCTGCTCCAGATCCTCGACCAGACGGAAGCCGATGCGGTTTGGGGCGGCGTCAGGCTCCTGCTTTGGCAAGGCGCGCAGCAGCACGTTAAGCTGGCTGACATGCTGGATCAACTGCACCCGCACGCCTGAAGGGTCCGAGCCATAGAAGGTTACGATATCAGGATCGAAATAGCCCATGCCTTCGATGCGCAGCACGCCCGCCTCTGCACCGGTAAAGCCGATGGCGGCCTCGTGGTCGGCATCAAGTTGTTCCTCAAAATTCTTGAGGTACAGCACCACCCGCTCATAGGCCCATTGCGCCGGTGATTTCTGCGCCGCAGGCGTGTCCGTCATGCTGTGCGGCACATTTTGGGCGCTGGTCTTTTTGTGCTTGGGGTTGCGGTGGACCTCATAGACGCGCGGCAGGGCATCGGCCTCATAGGCTTCAGCTGCTGTTCTGATTGCCTCGTCCATATCGCTTACCCCTTGCGTTGATACACAAGCGCCCCGTCGCTTTCCCGCAAGGTGCGCGTTGCCAGACCCGTCTGATATAGATGGCTCAGGTGGGCGACCGCTTCAACCAGTGCCAGACCATATTCGCCCTCGCCGATGCTACGTTTGAACAGAGGCGGGAAACATTCACCTGCCGATTTGGGGGATTCGATATAGTCCAACAACCGCCGCAGAGCGCCGTGGTGGTTGTTGATCAATTGCTCCATCCGCTTGGGCAACCCGGTGAACGGCACCTTATGGCCGCCCAGTACCAGATGATCGGGTCGCGCCAGTGGGGCCAACCGCTCACAGGCTTCCAGCCACTCGCCAATCGGATCAGCCATCGGCTCGGTCGGATAGACACCGACGTTGGGGCTGATCGAGGGCAGGATTTGATCGCCGGCGATTACCAGATTGTCGTCACGGCTCCAGAACGTCGCATGCTCCGGCGCGTGGCCGTTGCCGATGTGGATATCCCAGACGCGGCCACCCATGGTGATTGGGTCACCCTGTCGAATCCGGCCATAGCCAAGCGGCAGCGGGGCCACGACATCGGAAAAGTTGAACGGCCTGTCACGGCGGCGCTTTTCAAATGTATAGGTGTCCATGCCGGACTGACGATAAAAGCTCAGCGTCTCGGCGGGGGCGACTTCCTGTTGGTCCAGCGTCAGCATCCGCGCGGTCAGCCAAGCCGTGCGGGTGGTGACCAGTTCGGCGCCGTGTTCAGTCTGGAACCAGCCTGCCAGCCCGATGTGATCGGGGTGATGGTGGGTAACAACAACGCGTTTGACCGGACGCCCGCCCAGCGGCCCGGCCATCGCCTCGGCCCAGATCGCCTTGGTTTTCTTGGAGGCAAAGCCGGTGTCGATGATTGTCCAGCCGTCGCCGTCATCCAGCGCATAGACGTTCACGTGGTCCAGCTTCATCGGCAGAGGAAAGCGCAGCCAAAGCACGCCGGGGGCAACTTCGATCGCACCGGAGCCATGCTCGGGCGGGGTTTCCCACGGGTAACGTAGCCCTTCGGGGGCCACGTTCTTAGGCGGTGCGTCTTTCACGGTATCGGTCATCAGGCAGCTAAATCCTCGGCACTCAGGGCAAACAAATCCGTATCGCCCGCCTGCGCATGGGTCAACAGCCCCGCATGTTCGGGCAAAAGCCGAAGGATATAGAACCGGGCCAACCGCTCGCGCGCGCCGCCCCGATCCGCCATCGCCGCCTTGAGGTGCAGATGTGCGCCCAACACGCGGGCAAAGCCACGCAGGAACGGCACCGCACCGGCAAAGCGTGCGTTCATATCAGTCTGGTGGGTCATCCATTCGGTGGCTTCGCGCAACGTCTCGGTCGCCTGCCAGACCGCATCGGCCATATTGGGGAAGGTCGCGCGGGCAGCTTCTGCATCGGTTTCAATTTCGTCGAGCAGGCGCATCGCGGCCTCGCCACCATCCATCATCTTGCGCCCGACAAGGTCCATCGCCTGAATGCCGTTGGTGCCTTCGTAGATCGCTGTCACGCGCACATCGCGGGTGAACTGGGCCGCACCGGTTTCCTCGATGAACCCCATACCGCCATGCACCTGCACGCCGGTCTCAGACACGGCAATGCCGGTGTCGGTGCCGAATGCCTTGGCAATCGGGGTCAGCAGTGCGGCGCGGGTGGACCAGCTTTTCTCGCCGGTGGCGCGGGCCATATCCGTGGCAAACGCACAGGACAGCGCAATGGCACGGGCCGCAAAGATATCGGCCTTCATCCCGGCCAGCATCCGGCGCACATCGGCGTGATCAACGATGGTGCCAGTGCCACTCTCTCCGGCGCGGCCCTGCTTACGCTCCATCGCGTAGCCGAGCGCGAGTTGATACGCGCCCTCGGCCGCGCCAACCCCCTGCCCGCCAACGCCAAGCCGCGCGTTATTCATCATCGTGAACATTGCCGCCATGCCGCCCTGTTCGGGACCAACCAGCCAGCCAATCGCGTTGTCATACTGCATCACGGCGGTGGGCGATCCGTGCAGGCCCATCTTATGCTCAAGGCTGACCACGTTCAGGCTGTTACGCTTGCCCGGTTCGCCGTTTTCATCGGGAATGAACTTCGGCACGAGAAACAGGCTGATGCCTTTGGTTCCCGCAGGCGCATCGGGCAGACGTGCCAGCACGAGGTGGCAGATATTGCCCGCAAAGTCATTATCGCCCCAAGAGATGTAAATCTTCTGCCCCGAGATGTTATAGGTGCCATCGCCGTTATGGGTCGCCTTGGAGGCCAGCGCCCCTACATCCGATCCGGCCTGCGGCTCAGTGAGGTTCATCGTGCCGGTCCACTCGCCCGAGATCAGCTTGGGCAGGTACAAATCCTTGATCGCATCGCTGGCGTGATGCTCCAGCGCCTCGATCTGGCCTTGGCTCATCAGCGGGGCAAGCTGCAAGGACAGGCAGGCGCCCGACATCATCTCGTTCACTGCACTGGTCAGGGTCATCGGCAGGCCCATGCCACCATATTCAGGGTCCGCTGACATGCCAATCCAGCCGCCCTCGGCGATGGCCTGAAATCCCTCGGCATAGCCCGGCGAGGTGCGCACAACACCGTTTTCGAGCTTGGCAGGGTGCAAATCACCATTCCGTTGCAACGGGGCGAGCTTTTCATCGCAGAGCTTGCCTGCTTCGGTCAGAATGGCCCGCGTCACATCATCTGTGGCTTCGGCAAACAATTCGGTGTCGCGCAGGGCGGCAAAATCGACCATGTGGTCGAACAGAAAAGTAAAATCATCCACGGCGGCGCGGTAAGGCATTGGGAAACTCCTGAAATGCTTGTCCTTGGCAAGCCCGCCATCGCCCTGCTAAGGGCTATGCGGCGCAGGCTTCAGCATGAAACGGCTGGCCCGCCCCCGCAAGCCGAAACGCGGCGTCACAAGGCAGCAATGATGCAAGAGACCCAAGTTCTGACCCCGACAGATGCAGGTATCGCGACAGCCGCCGCGCTTTTGCAGGCGGGTGCATTGGTCGCGATCCCGACCGAAACGGTATATGGTCTGGGCGCCGATGCCCGCAATGGCACCGCTGTGGCGCAGATCTATGCCGCCAAGGGCCGCCCCAGCTTTAACCCGCTGATCATTCATCTGGCCTCTGCCGAAGACGCGCGACGCTACGTGCAGTGGTCCGACACCGCCGAGGTACTGGCCAGCGCCTTCTGGCCCGGCCCGTTGACGTTGGTGCTGCCACTGGCGCAGGGGCACGGCCTGTCGTCACTGGTCACCGCAGGGCTTGATACTGTCGCGATCCGCATCCCCGCCCATCCTGCGGCACAGCGCGTGCTGGCGCGGTTTGGCGGTCCGGTTGCGGCCCCTTCGGCCAATCCATCGGGCCGCATCAGCCCGACCACGGCGGCGCATGTGCTGGCAGGGCTCGGCGGTAAGATTGCAGCGGTGCTGGATGATGGCCCCTGTAGCGTTGGCGTGGAAAGTACCATTGTCGGTCTTGCGGGGCCTGCGCCCGTGTTGCTGCGGGCTGGCGGGTTGCCACAAGAAGCGATCGAGGCGGCCTTGGGCGCGCCGCTGTCCGCAGACGACGGCACCGCTATCTCTGCCCCCGGTCAATTGGCCTCGCACTACGCGCCACAAGCGATGGTGCGTCTGAACGCCACTGCCGCGCAGGCGGGTGAGCTGTTGCTGGGCTTTGGCGCAATGGAATGTGACCTGAACCTGTCCGCGACTGCGGATTTGGTGGAAGCGGCGGCAAATCTGTTTGACCATCTGCACAAGCTCGATGCCACAGGCCAACCGATTGCGGTTGCGTCAATCCCCGATTACGGCCTTGGTCGCGCCATCAACGACCGTTTGCGACGCGCCGCTGCCCCGCGCTGATTTGCGCCGCTAGGCCCGCCCTGCTGCCGACGACAAGCCCAGAGGGTCAATCCCGATGGAATTTAGCGCCGCCCCCCATTTGCCCGCGTCATCCTTGCCATAGACCAGATCAGCCTGCGCGTCACAGGTGAGCCAGCCGTTGTGGCCAATCTCGGCCTCAAGCTGGCCCGGCCCCCACCCGGCGTAGCCCAAGGTCAACAGCGCCTTGCGCGGTCCACGCCCTGCTGCGATGTCTTCGAGAATGTCCAAGGTCGAGGTTAGCGAAAACTCTGGCGCAATTTTCAGGGTACCAATGTCGGAGACATAATCGCTGGAATGCAGTACAAAGCCGCGCCCCGTTTCGACCGGGCCGCCCATATGCACGCCCAAGGTCGCATCCGTTAGCCCTGCCCCCTCAAGAATGTGATCCAACACATCCGACAGGCGTAATTCCGGCGCGGGCTTGTTGACCATTAATCCCATCGCGCCTTTGTCGCTGTGGGAGGTCATATACACCACAGCATGGGCAAAGCGCGGATCGGCCATGCCCGGCATTGCCAGCAACAGCTTTCCCGTCAAATCCATCTGCTCGGTACCCATGTGCGGACTGCTCTTTCCTGGTGATGCCCACCCAAGCATGACCCCGCGCGACCAAGCTGGCAAGACCGCGAGGTAACAACAATGAAGCAAACGTGACTTGGCAGTTGGCATCGCTTGGCCCATCTATGACCTATGATACACCCAGCCAGCACCGCCATTGCGTTTATTATCGCCGCCGCTTTGCCCGTTTCCGCGCAGTCTCCTGTGCAAAAACCGGTGCTGGCAGAAATCCTGACCGGGTGGCAACAGGCCGACGGAACCCTTATTGCCGCGCTCAAACTGACGCTGGCGCCGGGCTGGAAGACCTATTGGCGCAGTCCGGGCGATGCCGGTATCCCGCCGCAGTTCGATTGGTCCGGCTCGACGAATATCAAAGACGTAAGCGTCACATGGCCCGCGCCCCAGGTTTACGACCAAAACGGCATGCGCAGCATCGTCTATTCGGATGTGGTGATCTTGCCGCTGACCATCACGCCGCAGACCGTTGGCACTGCAGTTTCGCTTTCGGCCGAATTGGACATTGGCGTTTGCCGCGATATCTGCATGCCCGAATTGCTCCGCCTGAACGCGACGTTGCACAGCGATGATACAGCCCCCACGCCCGCCATCGCGGCGGCGCTGGCCTCGCGGCCATACAGTGCTGCCGAGGCGGGTGTAACATCGGCAATCTGCGTGACGCAGCCAACCGAGAAGGGCGTGCAGCTTGAGACGCGACTGACCATGCCACCGTCGGGCGGGGAGGAGGTCGTCGTCATCGAAGCAGGCCAGCCCAACATCTGGAGCAGCGAAACCACCACCACCCGCACCGGCAAAGAGCTCGTTGCCGTGGGTGATCTGGTCAGCATGGATGGCAGCGCTTTGGCTATTGACCGCTCCGCGATCCGGATCACTGTGTTGGGTAAAAACCACGCCGTAGATGTGATCGGCTGCACGGCAGGTTAATCGTGTTACTGGGTATGTGCGCGTCGCGTCCCCAGCCCGTAGGTCAGTGCACCAAGCGCGTATCCGGCCAGCGCCAGTACCGTGACCCCCGCCAGAAACAGCAACAGCGCCGCCGCCATCGGCGCGCTTTGCGCCAGTGCCGGAGCCATACGCGCAAACAGCGGATGCAAGCCACCTTGCAGTGCCGCCCAGCCCAAGGTCGCGCCGCACCAGACCAGCACCAAACCCCAAAGCGCCAGCAGACCATAGCGCATGGATGGCACACGCGCCCGCAGACCGCGCCGCATCGCCGCGATCTGCCGCGCCACATCATGCTGAACTGCGATCAGCGCAGGCACAACGAGCAGCACCAGAATCATGCCAAACCCCAAGCCGTAGACGAGCGTCACCACCGTCGGTTTGAGAAATTGTGCCTGCTGGCTTTTCTCATAGAGCAGCGGCGACATGCCCAGCACAGTGGTCGCGGTGGTCAGAAACACGGGCCGCAAACGGTCCGCCGCTCCGTCGATGATCGATGGCACCAAGCCACGGGTTTGGGCGTATTCGTCGATCGTGGTGACCAAAACAATGGAGTCGTTGATGATAATTCCCGTCATCCCCAACAGCCCGACGACGGTGAACATACTCAGCGGAATTTCCCACAGGGCATGGCCATAGATGGTACCAACCAAGCCGAAGGGAATAATCGCCATCACCACGAGAGGTCGCGTCCACGAGCCAAAAATCCACGCCAGCACCAGAAAGATACCTGTCAGGCACAATATCAGCCCCGTGAGCGCGTCGCTTAGAAATTCGTTCTCCTGTTCGCTCAGCCCCGCAATTTTAAACTCGACCTGCCGCTCCGATGCGATGCGCGGCAGAATGTCGTCCTGCAAAAACTGACTGATCTCGCTGGCCCGCGCGGGATCATCCTCTGAGATATCGCCGGTGACCGAGATGAGACGGATGCCGTTTTCGCGCCGCACGGTGCCAAAGCCCGACTGCCGCGCGACGCTGACAATATCGCCAAGTGGCACATAGGCGCCCTCGGGCGTGCGCAACTGGGTGCGTTCGAGGAAATCTGCGGTTAGCTCGCCCTCGGGCAGCTCCACCCGGATGGTGGCCGAGCGCGGCCCGTCCGGATAGGTCGCGGCCTCGATCCCGCCCAGACGGTTGCGCAGATCGCGGCCCAGCGCGTCAATGGTAAAGCCCAGCGCCCGCCCTTGCGGCGTCAGATCGAGGATCAGCTCTTCCTTGTCATAGGCGAGGTTGTCCTGCACGGCGCTAACTTCGCTATATTGGGCCAGTGCCGCTTGCAAATCCTCCGATGCGGCCTTGAGCGTGGCAGTTTCCGCGCCGTAAAACTGTACATTCAGCGCGTCGCCCCCCGGACCGGACCGCCCGCCACGAAAGCTGACGGTTTCGGCCAGCGGATGGTTGATGACGCGGTCCTGTAGATCAGCGACAAAGGCAAAGCTGGAATAGGGCCGCAGATCGGCGTCGATCAATTCGATGGAGATACCGCCGAGCAGGTCCGCGTCTTTTGCATCTGATCCGGGCAAGCCGCGCCCTGCATTGCTGCCGATCTGTGCGACCACATAATCAAGCGGGTTAGTGCCGTATTTCTCGGCGTATTCGGCCCCGATCTCTTCGGTGGCGCGCTGCATCTCGCGCATCATCGCAAGGCTGTCGGCGCGGGTGGCACCTTCGGTCATGGCGAAATTGCCGCTGACCGATCCCTGTTCAGGCGCGTTAAAAAACCGCCACTGCACGTCGCCCCGAATGAACAAGGCGGCCTGACTGGCCAAGATCGCCATGGCACCGGCCAGCACCACATAGCGCGCGATGATCACCCCCGCCATGAACGGGCGGAACAAACGATCCCTGAGCCAGACAAACCCACGGTTCACCACGCGGCTGGGCAGATCATACCAATGCTCGCGCCGCGCGGCACGCATGGCATGGGCCATATGGTTGGGCAGGATCAGGAAACACTCGATCAACGACGCACAGAGTACGGCGATTACCGTCAGCGGAATATCCTTGATCAGATCGCCAAACCGCCCCCCTACGGCGACCAGCCCGAAAAACGCAATGACGGTGGTAAGCGTGGCGGCGAAGACCGGCATCGCCATGCGCTTGGCAGCATTTTCAGCGGCCTCAACCGCGCTTTCGCCAAGGTTTTTGAAGCGGTAATCGGCGTGTTCGCCCACCACAATGGCGTCATCGACCACGATACCCAAGGTGATGATCAGACCGAAAAGCGAGATCATGTTGATGGTGATGCCAGCCGCATACATGAAGGCCAGCGCCGCTGCCATTGACGCAGGGATACCTGCCGCCACCCAGAATGCCGTGCGCGCGTTGAGGAACAAAAACAGCAGCACCACGACCAGCACGAGCCCCATCAGACCGTTATCAATCAGCAGATCAAGCCGCCCCGTGATCGCCTCCGCACGGGTGCGGATGAGGTCGACCCTGACCGAGGCAGGCAGGCTCGCCTGTAGGTCCGCAGCAGCGGCCTCGACCTGTTTCTGAATGGCAATGGCATCGCCACGGTCTGACCGGTCGACCTGCACCGTCACCGCCGGATTGGGGCCGACGAAATAGCCCTCGTTGCGATCCAACCCCTCTTGGGTGACCACAGCAACATCGCCGATGGTCAGGCTCGACCCATCGGGGTTCGAGCGTAGGACAATCTGTGCGATCTCTTGCGCGGTGCGTTTCGCGGTGCCGGTTCGCACCCGCGCATTGGCGCCCGCCACATCCCCCGCGGGGGCGGCATCCGCCTCCGCGGCAATGGCGCTGGCGATTTCGGCCATGGAGATATCATAGGCGACCAGCTTGGCCGATGGCGCCTCGACCAAAGTTTGCGGCGCGGCGACCCCTTGAACGGAGGTGCGCGTCACCCCCAGCGCAAAGAGCCGGATCACTAACTCGTCGGCAAAACGCGCCAGTTGATCGGTGCCAACAGGTCCGGTGATCACCACATCGGTCACACGGTCACGCCATGCGCCGCGCCGCACGACCGGATCTTCGGCATCTTCAGGCAGTGTGGTGATCGCATCAACGGCGGTTTGCACATCCGCCGTTGCGCGAGCCATGTCCCATCCGGCTTCGAATTCGAGCACAACAGTGCCGCGCCCCTCGCGCGAGGTACTGCTCGCACTCTCCACCCCTTCGATGCCGAGCAGGGCAGGCTCCAGAACTTGGACAATTCCGGTATCTACGTCATCGGCCCCCGCGCCGGACCAGACGGTAGCAATTGTCACGTTATCCAGCACAACATCGGGGAAAAACTGCGCCCGCATCCGGGGGGCCGCAGCCGCACCAAGCACCAGTAGCAAAACCAGCAGCAAGTTCGCAGCAGTGCGGTGCCGCGTGAAATACGACAAGATACCCCGCCCCGGCGCCAGTTGTTTCGGTGCCATAGTCTAGCCCCCCATCCGGCTTTCCAGACGGTCAACCATCTGCGCCGGAACTTGGCGGTTCTCCAACACCGACAGCACCCGCGCCTTGGCGTCCTGCGGCATCTGGCGGTTCGCTTCGACAAAAGCGATCAAGCGGGCGCGGCGCTCATCGGTCAGTTCCACCATCTCGGGCTCTGCGGGCTTTTGCGCCGGCTCTTGTTGCGGACGCAGTGGCTTGACGGCAATGCCAGCCCCCAACAGCGGCGATAGTGCCTGAACCACCTCGCGCCCCGCCAGATCGCCCCGCACCAATACATCATCGCCCTGCCTGCGCAGTAATGTCACTTCGACCGCTTGCAGACGGTCCTCGGCGTCCAACACAAGCACGGTGCCATCGGTCCCATAGGCGCTCGTAGGCAGCCGCACCACATCTTCAAGTGTCGGCTCAACCACATGCACGGTAACGAAATCGCCGGGCTTAAAGCCAACGGGTGCGGTGAGCGTTGCAAAGATCAGGCGGCCGGACGCACCCTCGCCCGCCGCCGCGCTGGTACGGGTGATGACACCTGCAGCGCTCAGATCAATGCCCGCGACATCCAGCCGTGCAGTGACTTGCGCGGGGACAAGACGGCCTTCGGCGTCAAGCAACCGCGCATATTGTGCCGTGGAAATGCGAAAGGATACTTCGAGATTATCGGGATCGAGCAGCTCTGCCAGCCGCTCGTTGGCAGTGACCAAACGCCCGACCACGACGTTGGTTTCCGAGAGGGTGCCGTTAAAGGGGGCGGTCAACGTTCTGTCGGCCAAGGCGCGCTCGGCCTCGGTACGGGCAATCTGGGCGCGGGCCAGTGAGGTCGTCGCCTGATCGACCCGCGCTTCAGCCTGCGCCAAAGCCTGCCGCCGCGATACCACTGCCTGCCGCGAGGCGGAGGCGGCCAGTTCAGCGGTCTCGGTCGCCGCTGCTGTGCCAACACCGCGATCTGCAAGGTCGCGCTGCCGCTCGAAAGCCCGCGCGCGCACTTCGGCCTGATCTTGCGTTGCTGTCAACTCGTCGCGGGCCAGTTCCAGCCCCCGCGCGGCATTGTCGACCTCGGCCTTGGCGTCCGCCACATCGCTCAACGCACGGTCCACGGCGGCCTGCGCCTCAGCAGGATCAAGCTCGATCAGGACCTGACCGGCACGCACCGCGCCGCCATCTTCGAAATCGTCTGACAACAAAGTTACCCGCCCCGCCTGCGCGGCACGAAGCTCAAGCTTGCGGCGGCTTTGCACCTCCCCAAAGGTCTCCAACACCGGATCGATATTTTCGATTTCGGCCTGCACCACATTGACCGAAAACACCCGCTCGCGTGCGGGCGGCGCTTTGGGCGCGTCGGCCAACCGGTCGCGCACCGCGCCCTGCACAATGACCACAGCAAAGACCAGACACCCCAAGGTGGCAGCCGCCAAAAAAAGACCAATCATGCTTTGACGCAGAAACCGCATCGTCCCTCAATTCCTTGTCAAAACGCCGGATCGGGGACGCGTGCACGCACCGCCCTCAACTGGCCATATCAAGTCATACGCACCGCTCTGCCGGTTCCGTCGCATTTATCTAGCGCGGCCTGCACTTTTATCCTGCGCACTGCTCCGTCGCGGTCACTTGCGGCGCTGGTGTTCGTCCAGCCGTGGCATGATCTCGACAAAGTTGCAGGGCCTGTGGCGGTAGTCGAGTTGCTTCACAAGAATTTCGTCCCATGCGTCCTTACAGGCCCCCGGACTGCCCGGCAGAGCGAACAGATAGGTGCCATTGGCCACGCCCCCCGTAGCGCGACTTTGCACGGCCGAGGTGCCGATCTTGTTCATAGAGACAATGGTAAAAACTGTGCCGAAGGCGTCGATCTCTTTCTCGTAGACATCGCGGTGCGCCTCAACGGTGACATCGCGTCCGGTCAGCCCCGTGCCCCCGGTGCTGATGATCACGTCGATTTCGCCATCCGCACACCAGCTGCGCAACTGGTCCGCGATCAGCGCCCGCTCGTCGCGCAGGATATTGCGCTCAGCCAGTACATGCCCCGCTGCCGCGATCCGCGCGACCAGCACGTCGCCCGACCGGTCATCGGCCAGATCGCGGGTGTCCGACACGGTCAGAACCGCGATACGTACCGGAATAAACTCTTTCGTTTCGTCAATCGTGCTCATGTCCGCTCCAACAAAGCCAGCCGCGCGGCCAAGGCAAAAAATATCCCGCTGGTGATCCAGCCCAGCGCCCGCCCACCACGCACCAGCCGCCGCCCGATGCCACTGGCAAAAACGCCCACCGCGCCGTTGATGATAAAGCCGCCAAGGGCCAGCACCGCGCCAAAAACCAGAAACTGCGCCAAAACGCTGCCCGCTTCAGGCCGGACGAACTGCGGCACAAAGGCCAGCACGAACAGGATAACCTTCGGGTTGGTGAGGTTTACCACAAATCCGGTGGCAAAGGCGCGGCCCACGCTCAAGCCGGGTGCCCCGTCCCGCTGCGTCTGCGCTTGCCGCAATACCTGCACCGCCAAGAACAACAGATAGGCAACGCCGCCCCAGCGGATCACCTCGAAGGCCCACGGTACCGCCCCCACCAGCGCCCCGAGCCCAAGACCCGCCAGCGTCACATGCACCAAACCGCCTGCGGAAATCCCAGCACTGGCCGCTACCGCCGCCCGAGGGCCGGAACGCAGCCCTTGCCCGAGGCAAAACATCATATCCGCCCCCGGTGTCAGATTAAGCGCTAGTGCAGCCGGTGCGAACGCCAGAAGGGTCAGCGGATCAACCATTGCGCAGCCTTTGTTTGAGCGACAACAGATCAGCCCAAGTATCGCGCTTGGCTTCAGGATTGCGCAAAAGATAGCCGGGGTGAAACATCGGCAAGACCGGAACGCCAGAGACCTTGGCCCATTCGCCGCGCAACCGCGTGATGCCCCGCCGCCCCAGCACCATCTGGCAGGCACCATTGCCCATCACGACAATCGCCTGTGGCTTGACCAAGGCAATCTGGCGCAACAAAAACGGTCGCAGCATCGCGATTTCCTCGGGCGTCGGGTCGCGGTCCTGCGGCGGGCGCCACGGCAGACAATTGGTGACGTACACCGGCGTATCGGCATGGTTGCGGCCCATGTCGACGGCCGCCAGCATCCGGTCGAGCAGTTGCCCCGCAGCCCCGACAAAAGGTTTGCCCGCGCGGTCTTCGTCGCGGTTGGGGGCCTCGCCAATGACCATAACACGGGCATCAGGCCCGCCCTCGGCCGCCACGAAATTGCGCGCCCCTTTTTGCAATTCGCAATGCGGGAACGCCGTGATCGCCGCGCGCAGCGCCTCCAGTGAGGGGGCGGCAGCAGCGCTGCGGGTCGCCTCGCCCACCACATCGGCCTCTTGTAGGGCCACAGGGCCTTTGCCCACCGCCGCAGCAACGCCCACCGGTTTTTCGGGGGTGGCGGGCAAGTCATAGCGGTTGACCGGCGCGTCACAGATGGTTTCGGTCACGCCGAGTTCGATCTGCCAGTGCAGCAGGGCCAAGTCTTGATGATAGTGCGCTGATTCCATGCCCCAAGCTTACGCGCAGAGCCCGCCAAGCTAAATCCCCTTCGCGTGCTTGCCGCACGGGGCTCGACGCGCCTATAAGGGCCGGACTCTCAGAACAGGTATCGCCCATGTCTTTTCGCCACCGTCACCTGCTTGGCATCGAACAACTCTCGCCCGCCGATATCACCGCGATCCTTGAGCTGGCCGACACCTATGCCGATCTGAATCGCCAGCCCCACAAACACGGCGACGCGCTCAAAGGGCTGACCCAGATCAATATGTTCTTCGAAAACTCGACCCGCACGCAGGCGTCCTTCGAGATTGCTGGCAAACGGTTGGGCGCGGATGTGATGAACATGGCGATGCAGGCGTCCTCGATCAAAAAGGGCGAGACCCTGATTGATACAGCAATGACCCTGAACGCCATGCACCCCGATCTGCTGGTGGTGCGGCATCCGCAATCAGGGGCAGTCGATCTGCTGGCGCAAAAGGTCAATTGCGCGGTGCTTAACGCCGGTGATGGACGCCACGAACACCCAACCCAAGCCTTGCTTGATGCGCTGACAATCCGCCGCGCCAAGGGCCGCTTGCATCGTCTGTCCATCGCCATTTGCGGCGATATTGCGCACAGCCGCGTGGCACGCTCCAACATCATGCTGCTGGGCAAGATGGAAAATCGCATTCGCCTGATTGGCCCGCCAACCTTGATGCCCGCTGGCATTGCCGAGTTCGGCTGCGAGGTTTTTGATAATATGGAAGAAGGTTTGAAGGACGTTGATGTGGTGATGATGCTGCGCCTTCAAAAGGAGCGGATGGACGGCGGTTTTATCCCCAGCGAGCGCGAATATTACCACCGTTTCGGGCTGGATGCCGAAAAGCTCTCGCATGCCAAACCTGATGCCATCGTCATGCACCCCGGACCGATGAACCGCGGCGTCGAAATTGACGGCACGCTGGCGGATGACATCAACCGCAGTGTCATTCAGGATCAGGTCGAGATGGGCGTCGCTGTGCGAATGGCCGCGATGGACCTTCTGGCCCGCAATCTGCGCGAAACCCGCGCGGCCTGACAGCAAATGCGGGAACTCGTAGCGGGTTGATCGGTTGAGCCGCTGTGCACCCGCAGCAACCCCGAAAGGACCCGCAATGGCCGCCATCGACATCCCTGCCAACGAGCAGGGGAAAATCCGCGTATTTTCGCTTTCGCTAGACGAAAATGCTGCCAGAGCCCTGAGTGACAGCCGCAAGGCCGGATCGGAGGCCGAGGTTGCTGCGATGCTTGGCACCGACAGGATCGACCCGACATTTGTGGATGTGATCCGTACCGATGATCTGGATGAAATCGGGCTGGCCGGATACCTGACTGAAGGTAATGGTGCCGTACCCGCGCAGATCGAGCGGGATCGCGGCAAGCTGAGCGCTTTGGGTGGCTGGGCGCTGATTGTTTACTCAAGTGCGTTTCGAGGCAAAGCGCGGACCCTGCATCCCGCCAAAGAACTGACCTTGATTGGCACCTATGACGAGGAGCGGCTAGAGCGCAAGATCAGCCCGATCCCCAGCGAAGCAGCCAAGCCCTATACCGGCTCGCCGCAGATGAGCCCCGTCACCCCGCCACGGGGAAAGCCTGCCAATACAATGGTGATCGTGGGGCTTGCTGTTTTGCTCGGGCTGCTGCTGTTCTGGGCTTTTGCCTAAGGTTTGGGCTTTTGCGCAGGATATGCGCCACCACCCTGAAATACCATTTCATCCAGTGGACCGATTAGAGTAGCATCCCGTCATGCAAGAACCAAAACCCGATCCGAAAATGTCAGGCCGCATCGCGATGATCGCGCTGCTGGTCGCTTTTGCTGTCGTCGGCCTGATGCTCTGGGTCGGCTGAGATGGGCCCGGTTTTAAGCTGGGCCCCGAAACGCGATGTATTTCTGCGCCGCAGCTTGATGCTCGGGATGGCGACATTTGCCATTCTGGCAGGGGTCGGGCTGATCGCTTCCTCATTGCTGGAGTTACCGCTTGCTTGGGTTCTGCCTGTTGGTGCGCTACTGACGCTTGGGTTTCTCGTCGACGATATTCTACGCTGGCGCACCTATAAATTTGACCGCTGGCAGATTTCCGATGGCCATTTGCTGCATGAGGACCGGGACGGTTCGGTCAGCATCCCGCTTGGCGATATCCGCAAGGTCATGACGCGCATCGGCAATCGGGTGGTGGTGGAATTGGCATCGGGCCAGCGCATCACCCTGCGCTATCTGCCATTTCCCACCGAGACAGCCGAGCAAATCCGCGACAGGCTGCCGCGGCCCGTCTAAGCCCGCAAACGGGGTTGGCAGAAGCAACGGGGCGCAACATCCGCAATTCGCTCTTGGTTCAGCGGGCATTTTAGGGCAAGACACCGCGAACGGCACGCCCCTGCGATAAAGGCCCTGAATGACCCTTCATTTCACCAATGCCCGCCTCATTGACCCCGAAGCCGGCAGCGTCACCATCGGCTCTGTCCTTGTTGAGAGTGGCAAAATTACCCAAGTCGGCGCGAATATTACAGCGCCTGCGGAGGCCACGGTGATCGATTGTCGCGGCAAATACCTTGCCCCCGGCATTGTCGATCTGGGCGTTAAGGTCTGCGAACCGGGTGAGCGGCACAAGGAAAGCTATCGTTCCGCCGGATTGGCCGCCGCTGCAGGCGGGGTCACTACGATGATCACCCGCCCCGATACCGACCCTACCATCGACAGCCCCGAAGTGCTCGAATTCGTCACCCGCCGCGCCAATGAGGCAGCACCTGTCAATGTCGTCCCGATGGCGGCGCTGACCAAAGGCCGCGCCGGTCGCGAGATGACCGAGATCGGGTTTCTGATGGATGCGGGTGCGGCGGCCTTTACCGATTGCGACCGTGTGATCACCGATACCAAAGTATTTTCTCGCGCGCTGACCTACGCCCGCTCGCTGGGTGCGCTTGTCATTGCCCACCCGCAGGACCCGGGGCTCAGCAAGGGTGCTGCCGCAACCTCCGGCAAGTTCGCTTCGCTGCGCGGCTTGCCCGCCGTGTCGCCAATGGCCGAACGGATGGGGCTGGACCGTGACATTGCGCTGATCGAGATGACCGGCGCACGCTATCATGCCGACCAGATCACCACCGCCCGCGCCCTGCCCGCGCTGGAACGCGCCAAGCGCAACGGGCTCGACATCACCGCAGGTGTCGGCATTCATCACCTCACGCTCAACGCGCTGGACGTGGCCGACTACCGGACCTTCTTCAAGCTCAAGCCACCGCTGCGCGACGAAGAAGACCGCCTTGCCGTGGCCGAAGCCGTGGCCTCCGGTTTGATCGACATCATTTGCAGTATGCACACGCCGCAAGACGAGGAATCCAAACGCTTGCCGTTCGAGGAAGCGGCCTCCGGTGCTGTCGGGCTCGAGACATTGCTGCCCGCCGCGATGCGGTTGGTGCATGCTGAACTGATGGACATGGCGACCCTATGGCGGGCGCTGTCGTTGAACCCTGCCAAGCGGCTTGGCCTGCCCGGTGGGCGGTTGTCGGCGGGCGCACCTGCCGATCTGGTGCTTTTCGATGCCGATGCGCCCTTTGTGATGGACCGCGCCACCCTCCGCTCCAAATCCCGCAACACCCCGTTTGACGGCACGCGCATGCAGGGTAAGGTGCTGGCAACATACGTTGCCGGAACCTGTGTATATGAGGCCGCCTGATGCCGATAGTTGATAGCTCTGTCACGATTCTAACGCTTTGGGCGGTGGTCGGTTACCTCTTGGGGTCGATCCCCTTTGGCATGGTGCTGGCGAAGTTCATGGGGCTGGGCAACCTGCGCGAGATCGGGTCCGGCAACATCGGTGCCACCAATGTACTGCGCACCGGCAACAAGACGGCGGCTGCGCTGACACTGGTTCTGGACGCGGCCAAAGGGGCGGTGGCAGTGCTGATCGCGCGGATGTTCGCGGGCGAGGATGCCGCACAGATCGCGGCGCTGGCGGCGATGTTGGGCCATTGCTATCCGGTCTGGCTGGGCTTTCGCGGTGGCAAGGGCGTGGCGACGTTTCTGGGGATTATGCTGGCACTATCCTGGCAGGTTGGTCTGGCATGCTGTCTGGCTTGGGCGATTGCGGTTGCCGTGTCGCGCACATCCTCCATCGGAGCGATTGCCGCAGCGGCGGCATCGACCTTTCTGCTGATACTGTTGGGCTACGGTCAGGGGTTCGTCCTTGGCGTCGTGCTGACATTGCTGATCTTCTGGCGGCACCGGGCGAATATCTCCCGCATCCGCGCGGGCTCCGAGCCCAAGATCGGCCAGAAAACGTGACACCCCCTGCGGACCTGCCCGCCCTCTTGGCGGCGGTTCCGGCAGGCACCAGCACTGGCCGCGCTTGCGACAAACGCTATATCGTCACCCGCAACCAGTTTAACGCCGGACGGTCGACCAAACTGGTGGCAGAAGAACTGGGCGGCGGGGATTACATCAGCATGAACTTTTACAATCTGGCCAGCGGCCCAAGGCTCTATCCCTGCGAAATGCCCGCCGAGAAGGTGATCGCCTTTTTGCGCGCCTATGTTGCTGATCCCGTGCCAACCCCTTGCGCAGACTGAACCGGAGCGTTCTCATGTCCATTCTACCCGCCCTGAAATATCTGGCTTGTGCTGCATTTATGGGCGTCACTGCGCTGCCTGCCACGGGCGAGACTTTCGCGGTTAAACTTGGCGCCACCACGCTGGGCACTCTGGAGTATGCCAGCGATGGCGGCTCAGCGCGGCTGGTTTCGCAATTGAACAACACGCCGCTGGGGGTGTTTAACGGCAGCTTCACCGGCACCTCGAAGACCATTTCGGGTGCGCGTGAATTCGTCGGGGTCAGCAAATCGTCGCGCAAAGATCGCACGGTCACGGTCCAGATTGCAGATGGCCGCGCCATGATGACCAAGGTCATGCCCGAGGATGAACTCACGGCCCTGTCCAATCCCGCGAAAGTGCCTGCGGGTGTCGTCGATCCTGTGGTCGGTGTAGGGTTGCTCGCTTCTGCGCGGTCGGGCTGCCCTGATACCGTCACGATCTATGACGGGCGGCGCGTCATTGCGCTCTCGCCAGCGGGCAGCGCATTGGAGGGTCAGGTGCTGACGTGCGAGTTCGCCTACCGCGTGATTGCAGGCCCCGGCCACCTGTCGCCGCTCAAGATATCCTCGGCCAAGATGCAGCTTGTCTATGCCACGGGCGCGGGCCCGCAGGATCTGCGCCGGATCAGCCTGAAGTCGGGTATTTTTGCTGTGGTGCTGGACCGGACGGACTAAACCGCGCGACCCACCAGAGCGAACACCGCCACGGGTTCGCAGCGGTGCATCTTGCCCATCAGTAGGAATAATCGGCGTAGATCCGGCTCAGATCGCCGTTCCACTTGCCGTGGTAATCCTCAAGCATCTCGTCGGCGGGGACCTTGCCCGTCTCGAGGCTGTCTTTCAGCGCGTTCAGGAAATGCGTCTCGTCAGGCACCATGCCGCCCGCGCCCTCACGGGCCCGCGCTTTCAAGCCTGCCTCGGACAGAGCAACTGCCTCCCGCGCGATTTCGTGCATGTTAATGCCGGTGACCTTGGCCTGTAGCCCGTCGATGGAGGCTGCGACCCGCAGCGCGTCGCGCTGTGCCTCGGTCCAGCCCTTGACCAGATCCCAAGCGCCATCCAGTGCCGTCTGGTCATACATCAGGCCGACCCAGAAGGCGGGCAGCGCACAAAGGCGACGCCAAGGGCCGCCATCCGCGCCGCGCATTTCTATGTATTTTTTTATCCGCGCTTCGGGGAAGGCGGTGGTCAGGTGGTCGGCCCAATCGCTCAAGGTCGGTGTCTGGCCCGGAAGCGCAGGCAGCTTGCCTTCAAGAAACGCGCGGAAAGACTGGCCCAGAGCGTCGATATATTTGCCATCGCGGTAGACAAAATACATCGGCACATCGAGCGCATACTCGACCCAACGCTCGAAACCGAAGCCCTCTTCGAACACGAAAGGCAACATGCCGGTGCGCGAGGAATCAAGGTCGCGCCAGACACGGCTGCGCAGCGACTTGTATCCGTTAGGCTTGCCCTCAAAGAACGGCGAGTTGGCAAACAGCGCGGTGGCGACGGGCTGCAACGCCAGCGCGACGCGCATCTTCTGCACCATATCGGCCTCGGAGCCGAAATCGAGGTTTACCTGCACGGTGCAGGTGCGGCGCATCATCACGCGCCCCATGGTGCCGACGCGGCCCATGTATTCGTTCATTAGCTTATAGCGGCCCTTGGGCATCAGATCCATCTGCTCGTGGGTCCAGACAGGTGCCGCGCCCAGTCCGATAAAGCCTGCGCCGATCTCGTCCGCCACGTCCTGCACTTCGCGCAGGTGTGTGTTCACCTCATCGCAAGTCTCGTGGATTGTCTCAAGCGGTGCGCCGGAAAGCTCAAGCTGGCCGCCGGGTTCAAGCGAGATATTCGCGCCGTCTTTTTCCAAGCCGATCAGCTTGTCGCCTTCACGGACCTCGGCCCAGTTGTGGCGGTCGCGCAGCCCTTCGAGCATGACGCGGATCGAGCGTTCGCCCTCATAGGGCAGCGGCAGCAGGCTGTCTTTGCAATAGCCGAACTTCTCGTGCTCGGTGCCGATGCGCCAATCTTCTTTGGGCTTGCAGCCGTCCGCGAGAAACTCGGCCAGTTGTTCGTGCCGTTCGATCGGGCCACCGCCGGACTGGGGAATAGACATGGGGGAGGCTCCGATAATTGGTTTCAACGCCGCAAAGGGATGCGGGGAATTTGGGGGGGTGTCAATGCAGCAAGGCAGGCTTTGTCGGTTCTGTGACCCGCTGCCAGATCACCACGGTTTGGTGGCGGTCGCTGCGCAGCTCGGCCAGCATGCGGCTGGTGCGCAGGCCCGGCAAGACGGCGAAGGCATCAAACAGCGCCTCTGATCCGGCTGCGTTCACGGGGATGAGCAGCGCAGTTTCACCGTATTGCTCCAGCTTCCAATGGGCCGGAAAGAGCGTGCCATCAAGGCTGAGGCGATCCAGTTCGGCCAAAGCGACAGTGCCGCCGGTCAGCGGACCGAAATAGCTCACCCGCCCCTCGTCGACCTGCACAGCACCTGGGCCCTGTCCGTCTTTGCGAAAACGCGCCCGCTGCACCCCGAGCCACGTCAGGATGCCTCCGCCCGCGATAAGTGCGTAGCCCGGATAGGCCAAAAGCCAGCCCGGCGCCGCGGCGAGATAGGCCCCCAGCACCGCCAAAGCCACACCGACGCCGACTTCGCGCCAGCGCCAAAGCTCGGCGCTCGCCTCGGGGCGCAGAAAGCTCATGCTGTCACCGGCGCATTTTTCGTTTTGCGTCTCATCCGTTCGCTCCCCAGTCGCCAAAGGCCTGCTGCCAAACCGTCATCGCCGCTACTGCTGCCGTATCGGCCCGCAGGATGCGCGGCCCGAGCGAGATCGCATGCGCATACTCAAGCCGGTGCAACCGCTCCCGCTCCCGCTCCGAAAAGCCGCCCTCGGGGCCGATCAGGATCGCCCACGGCCCTTGCGGATTCTCGACGCCAATCAAGCCAGCAGCACCGCCGACCAGCCCTTCGTCACAAAACATGATTCGCCGCGTCGGGTCCCAATTGGCCAGCAACCGGTCCAGTCGCTGCGCCTCGGTGACCTCGGGCACATAGGTGCCACCGCACTGCTCTGCGGCTTCAACGGCATGGGCCTGCAAGCGGTCGCGCTGCACCCGTCCGGAATTGGTGAACTCGGTCATCACCGGCACAATCCGCGCGGCCCCCATTTCGGCGGCCTTTTCGACAATAAAGTCGGTGCGGGTCTTTTTGATCGGGGCGAAGAGCAACCATAGGTCCGGCGGCATCTTGAGCGGGGCCGATTGCGTGACACAGACAAGTGCCCCGCCGCGCTTGCCCGCTTCGACCACCTGCGTTTGCCATTCGCCATCACACCCGTTGAACAGGGCGACAGCATCGCCCAAGCCCTGCCGCATCACCCCAAAGAGATAATGCGCCTGTCCTTTGTCCAAAGGAACCGTTTGCCCCTCACCCAAGGGGTGATCTACATAAAGTCTGATTTTAGCACTCATAGGCCTGATATATGCAAGAGCAGCCTCCTTCGCCAGATGCACCGGTCGCAGATGCGCGTGCCGATAACTGGGTCGACCGTTATGCCCCTGCATTTGCGCGGCCCTATTTGCGGCTCAGTCGGGCGGACCGGCCTATTGGGACATGGCTGTTATTGCTGCCTTGCTGGTGGGGGCTGGCGCTGGCGATGCTCTATGATCAGTCACCGCGCTGGTTTGATTTGTGGATTTTCGTGGCTTGCGGTTTGGGCGCATTTTTAATGCGCGGTGCCGGATGCACATGGAACGACATCACCGACCGGCACATCGACGATAGGGTCGCGCGCACCCGGTCGCGGCCCATTCCATCGGGCCAAGTCAGCGTCAAAGGCGCTGTGGCATGGATGGCGATCCAGTGTTTGCTGGCTTTGTGCATTCTGCTGACCTTCAACCGTGCGGCGATCTCGCTGGGGGTGCTGTCACTCCTGCTGGTAACAATCTATCCCTTCGCCAAGCGCTTTACTTGGTGGCCACAGGTGTTTCTCGGCCTCGCTTTCAACTGGGGCGCCTTGCTGGTTTGGACCGCACATACCGGCAGTCTCGCCTCTCCCGCAGTGCTGCTTTACGGCGCGGGAATTGCATGGACGTTATTTTATGACACCATTTATGCCCACCAAGACACCGAAGACGACGCGCTGATCGGGGTTAAATCCACTGCGCGGTTGTTTGGCGAAAATACCGCCCACTGGCTGCGACGGTTCTTGATGATCTCGGTCGGGTTGATGGGGCTGGCAGTCATTTTTGCCGCAATGCCGAATGCCTCGATCCTTGCGCTGGTCATTGCGCTCGGCGGGCCATGGGCGATGGGTTGGCACATGGCATGGCAGTTGCGCGGTCTCGACATCCACGATCCCGCGAAATGCCACCACCTGTTTCTCGTTAATCGCGATACCGGCATGATCCCGCTGTTGTTTTTCGCAGCCAGTTTGCTGGTATGATTGCACCCCCTGCCCGTGCGGCGTATCAAAGCGACAACAGACAACAACTAAAAGACACCGCATGCGCCTTTCCGCCCTCCTGACAATCGCCCTGACCTTTTCGGCTGCGGCAGTCGTTTCCTTGGTGGCGGCGAACTTTTCCGTGAAACTGATCGAGGAAAATTCCGAGATCGGCGTGCGCGATGCGCTGGACGATCAAGGCATGACATGGGCCGAAGTGCAGGCAGACGGGCTTCAAGTCACGCTCGCGGGCATCGCCCCCTCCGAAGCCGTACGCTTTCGCGCGCTGACGACTGCCGGTTCGATTGTCGATGCAGCGCGGGTCATCGACGAGATGGAAGTCACTGCCCAAGCCGCCATCGCACCGCCGCGTTTTTCTATCGAAGTGCTGCGGAATGATTCGGGTATTTCGATCATCGGGTTGATTCCCGCCAGCACCGACCGCGAAGATACGATTGCCCGGTTCATGAAAATGGCCGGCGACGACAATGTCGCAGACCTACTGGAATCTGCTGACTACCCCGCCCCTCCCGGTTGGGAGCAGGCATTATCCTTTGCCATCACCGCAATGGCAGGGCTGCCCCGCGCTAAGGCCTCGGTCGACGCAGGCCGCGTTGAAATTACTGCGATCGCCGACAGCGCCGAGGCCAAGGCCCGCATGGAAGCGAAGCTCAAGAAATCCGCGCCGGCAAGCCTCAGACTATCGCTGAATATTGCCGCGCCGCGACCGGTGATCACCCCCTTCACCCTACGGTTCCAGATCGACGAAGAAGGCGCACGTTTTGACGCCTGCTCGGCTGATACTGTCGCCGCCCGCGTCCGCATCCTCGCCGCTGGCACCCGCGCCGGTGTGACGGATCCGGCGCGCTGCACAGTTGGTCTTGGCGTGCCGACGCCAAACTGGTCCGAAGCCGTGTTGCAGGGTATCGACGCCGTACATCGCCTTGAAGGGGGATCGGTCACCTTCGCCGACGCTGATATTACACTCGAAGCCCTGCCCGGCAGCGACCAAGCCACTTTCGACCGCGTCGTCGGCGAGCTTGAAGCCAGCCTGCCCGAAGTCTTCGCCCTGCGCGCCAAACTGCCCAGCGTCGTCGATCCTGATGCAGGCCCGCCCGAATTCACCGCCACGCTCAGCCCCGAAGGTCAGGTGCAATTACGCGGCCGCCTGAGCGACGAAGAACAGCGCGTGCTCGCCGACAGCTATGCCAAGGCACGATTCGGGTCGGCCAAGGTCTATACCGCCGCGCGGCTCGCGGAAAACCTGCCCGCCGACTGGACCCCGCGTATCCTCAGCGGCCTAGAGGCTTTGGCCGCCCTCAGCAGCGGCACCGTTGTGGTGACCCCCGACACCCTGACCGTAACGGGCAATACCGGAAATCCTGATGCCAGTACTGAAATTGCCTCGTTGCTCGCAGGCAAGCTGGGGGATGGTGCCGCCTATGACATCGATGTCGATTATCTCGAAAAGCTCGACCCGGTGCTGGGCCTGCCGACCCCCGATGAATGCGAAGCCGAAATCAGCGAAATCCTGAAAGTTGGCAAAATTAATTTCGAACCCGGAAGTGCGACAATCGACGCCTCCGCCTTGGGCACGATGGACGACATCGCCGAAATTCTGAAGCGCTGCGGCGACTTGCCGTTGATCATTCAAGGCTTCACCGACAGTCAGGGCCGCGAAGAGATGAACCTCGCCCTATCGCAAAGCCGCGCGGAATCAGTGCTGAACGAACTGCGCGCCCGCCGCGTCCTCACCGGCTCCTTTGAGGCGAAAGGCTACGGCGAAGAGAACCCGATCGCCGACAACAAGTCCGAAGAGGGCCGCGAGGCCAACCGCCGGATCGAGTTTCGACTGAAGCGCACCGAAACGGGTGCACAAGAAGAACAAACAACACTGGAATCCGCTGCCGAAACCAGCGATACAGCAGATACCGGTGATACACCGGACAGCGACAACAACGCCGAATCCGGCTCCGAAGACACGACAGAAGGCAGCGGCGATGAGTAGAACCGAATTTGTTCTGGCAACGGCGATCATCCTGTTCGTGGCATTCTGCCTCGGCTGGTTCGCAAACTGGCTCCTGCACCGCTTTACCCGTGTGGCCGCCGATGATGTCGCCCAGCTGGACCGGATGAGCCAGGAACTTCATGAGGCTGAAGAAACTCGTGATCAGGCGATCACCTATCTGCAGCAGCGCGAAGCCGAATTGACCAACCAACTGGCTCAGACCGAAGCGGAATTGCGTGCAGCGATGGACGGTTTGCGCGATGCACGCCACGAAGCCGAAGAGATGCGCGCTCACATCGATCGCCAGCAAGCGAGCTAGAGCGCCGATCTACATTTCACTTTGTGACTAAAAAAATCCTGCCGGCGGCCTAAAAGCTTAGAAGCTCCGGCGACGCCTAGCGCGTATAATGCCGCAGATCACCAGCGCTTTAACGCATCCTCGTCCGCGTCTTTTGACGCCACCCAAGTCGCCCCGCCGTCAGTAATCTCGCGCTTCCAGAATGGCGCACGAGACTTCAGGTAATCCATCAGAAAATCTGCCGCCTCGAATGCGGCTTTACGGTGTGGGGCGGCGGTGGCGACCATCATGATCACCTCGTCCGGCGCCAAACGGCCATAGCGGTGTATAACCAGCACATCGCCCAACGCAAATCGCGCCATCGCCTTCTGCGCCATCTCGCGCAGCGATGCCTCGGTCATGCCAGGATAGTGCTCAATTTCCATCGCCTGCAAATCACCTTCGGGAGAATTGCGCACAATGCCGGTAAAGGTCACCACGGCCCCCTGCGAGGTAAGCCCCGTGGAAAACGCGGTGAGTTCCGCACCTGCGTCAAAGGCCGCTTCTTGAACAGAGATCCGCATGCTCAGCCGCCCGTCATCGGCGGGAAAAACGCAACCTCGCGGACACCGGCCAATGGCGCGTCAAAGTCGCGCAACTCCTGATCTACTGCGACCCGCAAGGCCGCAAGGTCACTAAAGGCCACGGCATAGCGCTCCTCACGGGCCACCAATTCGGCAACCAGCTC
Source organism: Sulfitobacter brevis (assembly GCF_900112755.1). Classification (GTDB taxonomy): domain Bacteria; phylum Pseudomonadota; class Alphaproteobacteria; order Rhodobacterales; family Rhodobacteraceae; genus Sulfitobacter; species Sulfitobacter brevis. The sequence continues at coordinate 356,459 of NZ_FOMW01000001.1, forward strand.
GCGCACCGTCGCGGCTGTGGTTTCAATCCGCTCGCGCGGCAGCCCGATGCGTTCACGTACCCAAGCGAAATACAAAACATCCATCAGCGGTTCTCCCTCAGATGGGGCAGCGCCTTGATCAGATAATCCGCGCCCGTTATCGCTGTCAGTGCCGCCGCGATCCACAACAGGATCACCCCGATCTGTCCGGCCCACTGCATGCCCGCCAGTTTCCAGCCCAGCCCCAGAACATCGGCCTCATTGCCGTCCAGAATGGCCTCGATCATTTCCTCATCCATGCCGAATACCGACATGCCAAGATAGTGCTCGAACACGCCTTGGCTGAACAGCACCGCAATCGCGATCATCTGCAGCGTGGTTTTCCACTTGGCCAGTTTGGTCACCTTCAAGGTGCCCGACACATCCCCCAGAAACTCCCGCAGGCCTGATACAAAAACTTCGCGAAACAGGATCAGCGTCGCGGGCAGGACCAAAGACGGCGACCAGCTTGAGAAGGCAACGATCACCATCAGCGCGATCACCACCATCGCCTTATCGGCAATCGGGTCCAGCATCGCGCCGAGTTTTGTCTCCTGCTTCCACGCCCGCGCAAGATACCCGTCAAACCAATCTGTCGCCGCCGCCGAAACAAACAGGATCAGCGCAAACCAGTCAGCGTAAGGGCGCGTGAAATAAAGAAACATCACCGCAACACCCGGTGCGGCAAGCAACCGCAGAACGGTCAGGATATTCGGGAGGTTCCACTTCATATTCTCACCCTACAACGCTCTGCAAAGAGGTAAAAGCGCGAAGACAGCTGCGCGCTCTGGCGCTAGATACCCATGAAATAGTCGGCAATACCAGTAGGCGGATGAACCTGCTTGGCCTGCGCTTAGCCGCGTTCATGAAAATACGCGTAAATTGTCTCTGCCAAAGCGCCCGAGACCCCTTCAACCGCTTTAAGATCGCTCAAATTGGCCCGCCCCACAGCCTTGGCCGAGCCGAAATGCGCCAACAACGCGCGTTTGCGCGCCGCCCCGACACCGGGCACATCGTCCAAGGGCGTAGCACCAACCGCCTTGGCCCGCTTGGCGCGGTGGGTGCCAATCGCAAAGCGGTGGGATTCGTCGCGCAAACGCTGGACGAAATACAGCACCGGATCATTGTGCCGCAGCGCCATCACCGGCTTGCCGACGCGGTAAAACTCTTCTTTGCCTGCATCACGGTCCACGCCCTTGGCCACCCCCACCATAGGAATGTCCTCCACGCCAAATTCGCGCATGATCGACGCCACCGCCGAAACCTGCCCCGCACCACCGTCAATCAGCAACAGGTCCGGCCAGGTGCCACTTTTGCGGTCGGGGTCTTCCTTGATCAGCCGCTTAAAGCGCCGCGTCAGCACCTCTTTCATCATGCCAAAGTCATCGCCCGGCGTCAGGCTGTCACCGCGAATATTGAACTTGCGGTACTGGTTTTTCAACAGCCCCTCCTGCCCCGCCACGATCATCGCGCCAACTTCATTGGTGCCCTGAATATGCGAATTGTCGTAAACCTCGATGCGCGTCGGCGGCGCGGGCAGGTCAAAGGCATCTGCCAGCCCTTGCAGCAGCCGCGTTTGCGTAGCGGATTCGGCCATTTTACGGGCAAGACTTTCACGTGCATTGCGCAGCGCTCCATCGACTAGCTCGGCCTTCTCGCCACGTTGGGGGACCAAAATCTCGACTTTACGGCCCAGTTTGCCAGAAAGCGCGTCGGCCATCAGATCGGGGTTATCGATCTCGTTCGATAGGATCAGCTGCGGCGGCGGTTCGCGGGTGTCGTAGAACTGACCGATAAAGGCTTCCAGCACCTCGGGCGGTTCCACGTCATCGCCCACGCGGGGGTAATAGTCGTGATTGCCCCAGTTTTGATTGGCGCGAATGAAGAACACCTGCACGCAGGCCTGCCCATTCTCAAGATGCAGCGCGATGACATCGGCCTCGGCCACGCCTTTGGGATTGATGCCCTGCGCGGTCTGCACCTGTGTCAGCGCCTTGATCCGGTCGCGCAGGGCCGCTGCCCGCTCGAACTCCATTGCCTCGGACGCGGCCGCCATTTCGGAAGCCAGCCGCGACTGAATGCCCGTGGTCTTACCGCACAAGAACTTCTCAGCGTCCTGAACGGTTTGCAGATAGTCTTCGGGCGTGATCCGGCCCACGCAAGGCGCGCTGCAACGTTTGATCTGGTGCTGCAAACACGGGCGGGTCCGGCTTTCAAACATCGAATCCGAACAATCGCGGAGCAAGAAGACCCGCTGTAGCTGGTTGAGCGTCCGGTTCACCGCGCCTGCGCTGGCGAAGGGGCCGTAGTAATTGCCCTTTTCCTTCTTTGCGCCACGATGTTTTTTAATCTGCGGATACGTCGCGCTGGCAGTGACGAGAATATTCGGAAAGCTCTTATCATCACGCAACAGCACGTTGTATTTGGGCTTGAGCTGCTTGATCAGATTCTGCTCAAGCAGCAACGCCTCGGTCTCGGTTTTCGTCGTCAGAAACATCATCGCTTCGGTCGCGGCGATCATCCGCGCGATTCGGCCCGAGTGCCCCGTCGGGCGCGCATAGCTGCTGACCCTTGCCCGCAAATTCCGCGCCTTGCCGACGTAAAGCACCCGACTTTCGCCATCCAACATCCGGTAAACCCCCGGCGAGGAGTCAAGGGTCTTCAGGTAGTTCTGGATTACCTTGTGACCCCGGAGTGGTTTATCGGGCGCAGTCGTCATATCGGGCGTGATTCTTTCATTGAGCTGTACCATGGCGCAGTCTGCCGCAAGGGTTAACCTTTCCACCGAACCTGTGGATAAACTTGATGATAACTTCTGGGTTGCGCGATTTTATTGTTGCATCTAACGGGGTTCGTCGGTTTGCCTAATTTTTAGGCAGTTACCCAAGCCTTTGATACTAAATTATATTTTTTGGTCAAAAATTCAAACCACTGATATTAAAGAGCTTTTTGTAACGCTTTTGTGAAGACGGCTGCGCCAGTGCAAAACTTACACCGCCGCCCTGTCAATCAATGCCCATCTCATCCGGCGTTTGCCATCCGAGGTGTTGACCTGCATCTACACACAGCAGTTGCCCCGTCACCGCAGGCGCGTCCAGAAAGTACCCCAGAGCGGCGATAATGTCCTCAGGGTTCGACCCCCGCTCAAGCAGCATTTTAGCCCGCTGATGCTCGAAATGGCGCTGCCGCTGGCGGTGACCTTTCAGGGTCGGGCCGGGTCCGATGGCATTGACGCGAATGGCGGGCGCCAAGGCCTGCGCCGTGGTTTGTGTCATCGCCCAAAGCCCCATCTTGGCAATTGTGTAGGTCATGAAATCGGGCGTCAGCTTCCGCACCTTTTGATCGACCATATTCAGGATCAACCCGACCGAGCGCGGCTCGCCACTGCTATCAGTCTGCGCCTCCAACCATTGCGCCGCCATGGCCTGAGTCAGCAAGAAAGGCGCGCGCAGGTTGCTGTTGATATGACGTTCCCAACTCTCGGAGGTGGCGCTTGTGACGGTGTCATATTCAAAGATGGAGGCGTTATTAACGAGACAGGTAATCGGCCCGCCCAAAGCCTCGGCCGCGCGGGGCAGCAAGGTCTTTGCCGCAGCCTCGTCGAGCAGATCAGCCCCCAATGCTACGGCACGGCGGCCCATCGCCTCGATCTCGCGCACAACTTCATTGGCGCCGTCTTGCGAGCTGGCATAATGAACGGCGACGTCGTAGCCGCGCCCTGCGAGATAAATCGCCATGGCCCGCCCCAGCCGCTGGCCCGCTCCGGTTACCAATGCACGGTTCATGCGATGCTCCTTCAGATAAGCACAACCACCAGATACAGCACGTAAAGCGCCGACAGCACCACGCCCCAGATCCGCGTGATGTCGCGCCCCAGATAGACAAAGGGGATCAGCAGCAGCGACGCGCCCAACATGACCCAAAGATCAAACCTTAAGAACTCGGGATCAACCTTGATCGGCCCGACAAGGCTGGCAATGCCGATGATGGCAAGCAGGTTGAACAGGTTCGACCCGATCACGTTGCCCAACGCCACATCGGCCTGCCGCCGCAGCGCCGCCATAACCGTGGTCGCAAGCTCGGGCAGTGATGTGCCGATCGCGATCAACGTCAGCCCGATCACGGTATCGCTGATGCCGTAAGCCTGCGCAATAATCGTCGCGTTATCAACCAACAGCCCCGCGCCCAGCGGCAGGCCGATCAGGCCCAGCACCAAAAATACCGCGATCTGCCAGCCCGCCATATCAGGGTCGGCGCCTTCGGGATCATCTTCAGGATAGGCTTTGCAAGCATTGCGATGCGCCTTGGCCTGACGGAACTGCCCGAAAAGCACATAGGCCAGCGCCGACAGCAAGATCAGACCGGAAATCCAGTCAAACACACCACGGAAGGCCAGCGCGATAAACAAAACCGAAGCCGCAATCATCAGATTGAACGAACTGCGCGTGCTGCACTCAGAAGTATGCATCACCGCCAGCAAGGCAGGTATGCCCAAAACCAGCAGTATATTTGCAGTGTTCGAGCCAACGACATTGCCCAAGGCCAGACCGGGCGAATTGTCCAAAATCGCCCGGATCGAGATCAAAAGCTCAGGCGCAGAGGTGCCAAACGCCACAATCGTCAAACTGACGAGCAGCGCCGGAACCCCCATACGCAGCGACAGGTTTACGGCACCTTTTACCAGCGCATCCCCCGCCAGAAGCAGGATCACCAGACCCAGCCCGCTTAGCAACCATGGCATCAGCATCAGCCGGTCCCTCCGCAGCTACAGGGACCTTTACCAATCCGGTAGCGGCCGCAGGATTTGCATTTGGTCTGTTTCAAATGTTTGGATCCCAACCAGTGCATCTTGCCGAACCATGCCAGCAGACCCATGAAAACAAGAAAAAGTAGTACAATTTTAAAAACCATAGGGTTAGAGGCCAAACCGCGCAAAGGCGGCCCACTCTTCAATGCCATGCGCCGCGTCTTGCACCATCTGAACGCCAAAGCGTGACAGCATCCCACGCCGTACGCCAAAGCGCCGGAACTTCACCTTGTCGCCAAAGCGGTCCTTCATCATCGGGCGCAGATGGCCGACCCCGTCGATCAGCCCAAGCTCAACTGCGCGTCGGGCCAGCCAGATTTCACCAGTGAACAGGTCTGCCTCGGGGTCGATCTTGCCGGCGCGCCGCGCTTTGACGTGATCAATGAAATTGGCATGGATATCTTCAAGCAGCGTCTTGAGCCGCGCCACGTCCTCGGGCTGTTCGGGGCGAAACGGGTCGAGCATGGATTTGGATTTTCCCGCCGTATGCACGCGCCGTTCAACCCCATGTTCCTTAATGAATTCATGCACGCCGAAAGACGCCGCAATCACACCGATGGAGCCCACGATCGAGCTGGGATCGGCATAAATCTCGTCTGCCGCTGCCGCCAGCCAATAGCCGCCCGAAGCCGCTACATCTTCGACAAACGCGATGACGGGAATGTCTTTCTCCTCCGCCAGACGCCGGATGCGCGCGCCAATCAACGACGACTGCACGGGGCTACCGCCGGGTGAGTTGATCTCCAGCACCACCGCGTCGGGTTTGCCTTTGGAGAATGCCTTTTCGATCACCGGACCCAGCGAGGCGTCATTCAACGCCGCGCGGCCTTGTGCACCGATGGTGCCAGACATGCGGATAACCGCGACCGTCGGGCCGGATTTAATAAACGGGAGCCATTGTTTCATGTCTTCCCATGTAGAGCGGCGGCGAAGGGCAAACAAGGCGACGCCCCCAGATTACTGCCGGATGCGCCAACCTGTGCGGAATATCCACCAGATCACCGCCAAACAGGTGCTTGTAAACAGCCCGATTGCCATGAGGCTGGTCAGGATTGGCACATCAGCCGTGCCAAAGAACGCCCAGCGGAATCCCGAGATCAGATAGACCACCGGGTTGAAGTGCGAAATCGTCTGCCAGACCGGCGGTAACATCGAGATCGAATAGAACGAACCGCCGAGGAAAACCAAGGGTGTGACGATCAACAAAGGCACCAGCTGCAACTGTTCAAAATTGCCCGCCCAAATGCCGATGATGAAGCCCATCAGCGCAAAACTGATACAGGTCAGCACCAAGAACGCCACCATCGCAAAGGGATGTGCGATTGAAATGTCTACGAAGAAAAACGCGGTGATCAGGATAATGACCCCGATGAACAGCGCCTTCAACGCCGCCGCCCCGACATAGCCGATGACGATCTCGATAAAGCTGATCGGTGCCGAGAGAAGCTCGAATATCGTGCCGATGAACTTGGGAAAATAGATCCCGAAAGAGGCGTTGGAGATCGACTGTGTGATAACGCTCAGCATGATCAGGCCCGGCACGATGAACGCACCATAGCTCACACCTTCAACTTCTTGGATGCGGCTGCCGATCGCGGCCCCAAAGACCACGAAATAAAGCGAGGTGCTGAGCACCGGTGACAGGATGCTTTGCGCGATAGTGCGGAAAAACCGCGCCATCTCAAACGAAAAGATCGAATAGATTGCTGTCCAGTTCATGCCACGCCCTCGCCGCCCAATTTGGTGTCGGATTTGTTATCGTCGTGCACCAGATCAACAAAAATATCTTCGAGACTGCTTTGCCGTGTCACCAGATCCGCCAGCACCAAACCCGCTGCAGCAACATCTGCGAGCAGCTTGGTGATGCCCGTGCGCTCGCCGCGCGTATCATAGCTGTAAATCAGCGCACTGCCGTCTTTCGACAAGGTTAGCGCGTCCGATTGCAACGCCGCCGGAATGGCCTCAATCGGCTGGGTCAGTTGTACTTCCAACTGCTTCTTGCCCATCCGCGCCATCAACTTGGCCTTATCCTCCACCAGCAGCAATTCACCCTTGGCGATCACGCCGATGCGGTCGGCAATGGCTTCGGCCTCTTCGATGTAATGGGTGGTCAGGATGATCGTTACGCCATCGGCTTTCAGCCCGGCAACAATCTCCCACATATCCTTGCGCAATTCGACATCAACGCCCGCAGTGGGTTCATCCAAGAACAGCACGCGGGGGTCATGCGCCAAGGCCTTGGCGATCAGAACCCGCCGTTTCATGCCGCCCGAAAGCGCTCGGATCTGGCTGTCTTTCTTGTCCCAAAGCGAAAGTTGGCGCAGCACCTTCTCCAGCGCCGCGTCATCGGGCTTGCGACCAAATAACCCGCGCGAAAAGCGCACAGTATTGATCACCTTTTCAAAGGGTTCGAGGTTAATTTCTTGCGGCACCAACCCGATCATCGCGCGCGCGGCGCGGTAGTCGGTGACCGTGTCATGCCCACCAACCGTCACCGTGCCATCTGTCGGCATCGTGATGCCGCAAACCGTCGAAATCAGCGTGGTTTTCCCCGCGCCGTTCGGACCCAAAAGTGCGAGGATTTCGCCCTCGCGTATCTCTAGAGTTACGCCCTTGAGCGCCTCGAACCCGCCATCATAGGCTTTGCGCAGGTTCTTGATGTCCACGATGGTCGGCATGGGGTTCTCCCGAGTGATCCTGCGCAGGAACCTAGTGCAGCCAGCCCCGAGTGAACAGACCCGTTCAGCCCTTGGAGCGCCCGAACCAGCCCTTCTTCTCCTCAGGTGCCGCAACGTCGGCCTCGCCTTCGGCACCGCCGCCTTCCAAAGTCGCCTGAAAGTTGTCGAAAAACTGGTCGGCCATCTTCTTGGCAAACCCGTCAATGATCCGGCTGCCCAACTGCGCCAGCTTGCCGCCAACTTTGGCTTCCACATCATAGCTCAGCTCGGTGCCGCCGTCTTTTGCGGCCAGCCGCACCTCGGCACCGCCCTTGGCAAAGCCCGCAGCCCCGCCCTTGCCCGCGCCGTCGATCTTGAGCGAGGTATTCTCGACCAGATCGCTCAGCATCACCTCACCCTTGAAGGTCGCCTTGACCGGCCCGACTTTTTGCACAACCGTCGCCTGAAAGCCCTCTTCAACCGAGCCTGTCACTTCCTGCGCGCCCGGTACGCATTTCTGCAACATACCGGGGTCCAGCAAAGCCGCATAAACTTCGGCGGGGCTGGCGGCGATCTGGCGGGTATCTGACATTTGCATGGTGGCGCTCCTCGGTCACTGTTGCGCCGCAGCCTATCAGGTTCCCCCCCGCCGCCAAGCGCAAAGAAGCACCCGAATGGCCTCTCGTTTACCCGTTCACCTGCACAACCACTTTGCCGGTCGCCTTGCGCGTCCGCAAAAGGTCCAGCGCCTCATTGGCCTGATCCAGCGGCAAGACATGGCTCACATGGGGCGTCAATTTGCCCTCGACGTACCAGTCGAACAGCGTCTTGAAACTGTCGGTCAGCACCGAAGGATTTAGCTTGGCATAGCCACCCCAATAGAACCCCAGCACCGTCAGGTTCTTCACCAAAATAATATTCGCCGGAATTTGCGGAATATCGCCACTGGCAAAACCCAACGGGATCAGCCGTGCTTCGGGATTACAGGCGCGCATCGCTGCCTTGAACTGGTCACCGCCGACCGGATCATAGACCACATCGGCCCCGCCCAGTGCCTTGACCACCTCGCGGATATCGTCAGTCTCGGAGTTGATCAGATGGTCCGCCCCTGCCGCGCGGCAAACCTCCAGCTTGTCGGCACCGCGGGCACAGGCGATCACCTCTGCGCCCATCAGCTTGCCCAACTCGACCGCCGTCAGCCCGACCCCGCCAGACGCACCCAGCACCAGCAACCGCTCGCCTTTTTTGAGGTTGGCCTTGTAGCCCAGACCAACATGGCTGGTGCCATAGGCGATCAGAAACGCGGCGGCGTCCTTGGCGCCCATCCCGTCGGGGATTGGCACGCAAACCTCGGCAGGCACGGTGGCAAATTCGGCCAACCCGTCAAATCCGGTATAGGCCGCGACCCGCTGGCCGACCCTCAAACCCGTTACACCCTCGCCCAAGCCGGCAATCTTGCCCGCCATCTCCATGCCCAGCGTAAAGGGCAGCGGCGGCTTTTCCTGATAGGTGCCTTTGATAATCAGCAAATCGCCAAAGTTAAGCCCGCAGGTCTCGACCTCCACCAGCACCTCGCCCTTGCCGGGCACGGGCATTTCAAGCTCCTGCATTTTCAGGGGTTCGTCATAGGCGGTGACCTGCATCGCGCGCATCGGGGGCTTCCTTTCGATCATTTGCGGTCAAATGGGCAGAGCCCGCCGCAATTGGCAAGAGCCGAAGCGTGTGACGTCAGGTGCCATGCCTAGCCCGAGAAAATCATCGCCCTGATGCCATATGCCACCACCCCCAGCGCCGCGACGCTGGCAATCCAGATCACCACAAACCACCCGAAACGACCCAGCCAGCGTGACATCAGTGATAGCCTTCGTCAGGGTCGATCTTGCCGCGAAACACCCAGTAGGCATAGGCGGTGTAGCCAAGGATCATCGGCAACAGCACCAGCGTGCCGACCAGCGTAAAGGCAAGGCTTTCATCCGGTGCCGCGGCCTCGACAATCGTCAGGCTGGAGGGCACGATATAGGGGTAAAAGCTGATTCCGATGCCGATGAACCCCAGCACAAACAGGGCCAGTGCCGACAGAAATGGCGTCACATCCCACTGTCGCGAAAGCCCGACGAACAGCCCGAAAACCGCCAGCGCCACCAATGCAGGCACCAGCACGCTGAAGATCGCTGTAGGCCACGCAAACCAGCGCCCGAAATACGCGTCATTCTGGAACGGCGTCCACAGGCTGACCACAGCCATAAATGCAATCGTAGCTACAGCGAGCGGCCATGCCAACCTGCGCATATGCGACTGAATACGGCCCTCCAGCTTCATGTTCAGCCATGTCGCGCCGAGCATCGCATAGCCCACGGTCACCGCCACGCCTGTCAGGATCGAGAATGGCGTTAGCCAGTCCCACCAGCCGCCGCCATAGGCGCGTCCTTCAACCTCGATGCCCTGCACCAAAGCGCCCAGCGCGATGCCCTGACACAGGCTCGCAGTCAGCGACCCACCAAAGAACGCGGCATCCCACATCGGTTTCCACCGCTTGGTGCGCCAGCGGTATTCAAACGCCACGCCGCGAAACACCAGCCCCAGCAGCATCAGGATGATCGGCATATAAAGCGCGGGCATGACCACAGCATAGGCCAGCGGAAACACCGCAAAAAGGCCGCCGCCGCCCAGTACCAGCCAAGTCTCGTTTCCGTCCCAGATCGGCGCGACCGAATTCATCATGACATTGCGCTCGCCCTCGTCCTTGGTCAGCGGAAACAGCAGCCCCACCCCAAGGTCGAACCCGTCGAGGATGACATAAATCAACACTGAGAGCGCGATGATGCCGGCCCAGATGAAGGACAGTTCAAATCCGTACATATCAGCTCTCCCTGCCTTCGCCTTTGCCCAGATGCTGCTCCGCTGCGGGGGTGGTTCCGGCGGCGCGGGTCGGTGCATCGCGCAGATCGTCCTGCACATGGGCCTCGGCCTTAAAGCTCATCATCCGTAAGATATAAAAAGTCCCCGCCCCAAAGACGAAGAAATACACCACGATAAACGCGATCAGCGAGGCCGCCACTGCCGGTGCCGCAATTGGCGCAAGGCTGTCAGAGGTGCGCAGCAAGCCGTAAACGGTAAAGGGCTGCCGCCCGACTTCGGTAGTGATCCACCCCGCCAGCACCGCGACAAAGCCCATTGGCCCCATCACCATTGCGGCGCGGTGCAGCCAGTTCGCCTCATAAAGCCGCCCGCGCAGCCGCGCCAGCAAGGCCCAAAGGCCCAAGCCGAGCATTGCAAACCCCAGCGCGATCATCACCCGGAACGAAAAGAACACGATCATCACAGGCGGCTCGTCTTCGTCAGGAATTGTATCCAACCCCGCGAGCGGCGCGTTCAGATCGTGCTTTAGGATTAGCGACGACAATTTGGGAATTTCCACCGCATAATCGATGCGCTTTTCCTCCGCGTTCGGGATGCCGAACAGGATCAGTGGAGCGCCATGTTTGTGGCTGTCGTAATGCCCCTCCATTGCCATCACCTTGGCGGGCTGATGTTCCAGCGTGTTAAGCCCATGGGCATCGCCTGCCGCGATCTGCAATGGCGTCACCACCACCAGCATCCACATCGCCATGGAGAACATCTTGCGCGCGGGTGCATCATCGCGGTGGCGCAACAGATGGCGGGCGCCCACGGCCCCGACGACCAGCGCCGTTGTCAGATAGGCGGCCAGCACCATATGGGTCAGCCGGTAGGGAAATGACGGGTTGAATACAATCTGCCACCAGTCCTCGGGCACGAACTGCCCGACCTCGTTGATGCCAAAGCCAGCAGGCGTGTGCATCCACGAGTTGACCGACAGGATCCAAGTGGCCGACATCAGCGTGCCAAAGGCCACCATACCCGTGGCAAACATATGCAACCCGTCGCCGACACGGCGACGGCCAAACAGCATGATCCCCAGAAATCCGGCCTCAAGGAAAAACGCTGAAAGTACCTCATAGGCCATCAGTGGCCCTACCACCGGCCCCGCCTTGTCAGAGAATACCGACCAGTTGGTGCCGAACTGATAGGACATCACGATCCCCGAGACGACGCCCATGCCAAAGGCCACGGCAAATATCTTTTTCCAGTAGTTGAAGAGGATGTGATAGGTCTCGTTGCGCGTCCAGAGCCACAACCCGTTAAGCACGGCCAGAAAGCTCGCCAAGCCGATCGAGAAGGCTGGAAAGATGATGTGAAACGACACGGTGAACGCGAATTGCACCCGCGCCAGCACCTCGGCAGTAAAGCCATCCAACATCTTGCAGTCTCCAAATGTCTTCGCCCCCCTAACTTAGGGCAACTGCGCCATTCGTACACTGAAACAAATTACCGCAGGGCGCCCGCGTCAGGATGGGCGCGCTAGCGGCGCCTGTTCGCGGTCAAATTCCACAACGACCCGCAGCCCCGGCCCCGCATCTTCCAACGTCAATCCAGCGCTATGCAGTTTGGCGACCGCCTCCACCAAGCTGAGGCCCAGCCCATTGCCCGCCGTGTGACGGCTACGGTCGAGACGGTAAAGCCGCTGCAATACGGCGGCGCGTTCGTGCGATGGGATACCAACACCATTGTCCGTCACGCTCAGGCGCGGGGAGCCGTCGATTTGCTCCAGCGCCACACGCACGGTGCTACCCGCTGGCGTGTGGCGCAGGGCGTTTTCGATCAGGTTCGACAGCAACTGCCCGAGCAAGGCGCCATCTCCCAAAACTGTCATGCGGGCGTCACGTGCGTCATATACCAATGTGTGCCCGCCCTCTGCCGCCGAAGGCTCGAACACTTCGACCATGGTGCGACACAGCGCATCCAGATCGACAGGCACAAACCGCGCCTTGGGGCTGCCCGCTTCAACTTGTGCCAGTTGCAACAGCGACTGGAATACCGAAGCGATCCCGTCGAGCTCGGCTTGCGCTTTTGTGACCAACTGGCCCGCGTCCGAGGCTTCATCAACCTGCTGGGCAAGATCGTCCAGATGCACCGCCACCCGCTGGATCGGGGTTTTTAGATCATGGGCGATGTCACTCGAAACCTGCCGCAGCGCCGCGACTGAACGTTCCTGCGCGCCTGCCATCTGGTTGAGCTTGCCACCGATCTGCCGCAGGTCGTCCGACCAGCGCGGCCCGATCTGCACCCGTGCGCCCAAATCACCAGTGGTCATCGCGTCCAAAGCGCGGCCCACCACTTCGACGTGCCTTTTGGAGCGTCGTGCCAGGATCAGCCCGCCGCCCAGCGCCACCAACACAGTGGGCAGCAGACTGACCAGAAGGATGTTCAGGAACACATCGCCAAGCGCGGTAATCTCGGCGCGGCTACGGGCGATAGTGAGCAGCCCGCCATAAAGCGTGTCGGTGAGCGATAGATACGCGCCGCTGTATTCTGCCCGGACAGCATCCAGCGATACGATGTGCCAGCCCTCGTCGTCCCGCGCGATGGCACCGTTGCCATAGATGCGGCCATTGGGCGCGACATAGCTGAGGATTAAACGGTTGGGATCAGTCTCGCGCGATTCCGCCTCGACCAACAGGGCCACGGCCTGCGCATTTGGCGCGGCGCGAAAGCCTGCCATGTCCTGCGTCAGATCGGCCCTGATCGCCGCCTCGAAGGAGGATTGCGTTACCGCATAGCTCGCTGCAAGGCTCAGCAGGCTGACGGCGGTGAAAAGCAGTACCAGCAGCATCGCGAGCCGCAGGGGCATCGAGCGCCATAGCCCGCGCAGCCGCGCCCTCATGGCTTGATCCGGTAGCCAGCGCCGCGCACGGTCTCGATCAACGCCTCGTCAAAGGGGCGGTCGATCTTGGCGCGCAGGCGGCTGATGTGGGTCTCAACGACATTGGTCATCGGGTCAAAGCTGATGTCCCACACCGCTTCGAGCAACATCGTGCGGGTTTGCACCCGCCCCTTGCGGCGCAGCAAGTGCTCCAGCAGTGCAAATTCACGCGGTAAAAGGTCGATTTCGACCCCCGCGCGGGTGACCTGGCGGGTGATCAGGTTCACCTCCAAATCCTGAGTGCGCAACACGGTTTCAGCCTCCAACGCCTGCGGGCGTCGGGCCAGCGCGGCGACACGCGCCGACAATTCGCCAAAGATAAAGGGTTTCACCAGATAGTCATCCGCTCCGGCGTTCAGGCCCGCGATGCGGTCCTCGACATCGCCCAGCGCGGTTAGAAACAGGGTTGGCGTGGTATTGCCCGCAGCGCGCAGCGTCTTGATCAGGGTCAGCCCGTCAACCTGGGGCAGCATCCGGTCCACGATCAGCACATCATAGCTGTTGGAGGTGGCCGCGATCAGCCCGTCCCGACCATCCGCGACCAGATCGACGCTATGCCCCTCCTCACGCAGACCGCGCGCGACATAGGCACCCGTGGTGGCGTCATCCTCGACGACCAGCAATTTCATCTCTTCGGTTCCTCCGGTCGGGTGCCGTGTCTCTCGCTATATAGACGCAATTGACCGAGATGGGGCAAACCTAACAAATTTGTATAGCACGGCAGAGCCGCCTGTAAGCCGTGCGCTCCATATTCCCCTCAGACACAGAAACCCGAGGAGCCTTCCGTTGAAAACCTTTCTGACAAATTCCCCCCGCGCCGCTGCCATCGCGCTGAGCGCCGCACTGCTGTCGACATCCGCCTTGAGCGTTGCGCCAACACAAGCCTTTGCCGTGCCTGCGGGCGGCTACGCCGATCTGGTTGAGGCCGTGTCACCCGCCGTGGTCTTTATCGAAGTCACAGCCAAGGCCCAGCCTGTGCAGATGAACGGCACTCTGCCCCAAGGCATGCCCGAGGAACTGCGCCGCCAATTCGAAGATATGATGCCGGGCCAGCACGGTTCCCAAGCACCGATGCAGGGGCTGGGCTCGGGCTTTATCATTTCGGGTGATGGACAGATCGTGACCAACAACCACGTGGTTGCCGGCGCGGAAACCGTGACCGTGAAGCTTGCCGATGGCCGCAGCTTTGATGCCAAGGTCGTGGGTACTGATCCGTTGACCGACCTTGCGCTGATCAAGATCGAAGCCGATGTAGACCTGCCTTTCGTTGAATTCGGCACTTCCAAGTCGCTGCGGGTTGGCGACGAGGTCGTCGCAGTTGGCAATCCCTTCGGCCTTGGCGGTACTGTCACGTCAGGCATCGTTTCGGCACTGTCGCGGGATATCCAGTCCGGTCCGTTTGATGATTTCATCCAGACTGATGCTGCGATCAACCGTGGCAACTCCGGCGGTCCACTCTTTAACAACGACGGTCAGGTTGTCGGCGTGAACACCGCGATCCTGTCGCCGGGTGGCGGGTCTGTTGGCATCGGCTTTGCCGTGCCTTCCGATCTGGTGCAGACTGTGGTGGCGGATCTGGCCGATGATGGCACCATTGCACGCGGTTGGCTGGGCGTGCAGATTCGCCCGATGACCGACGAGATCGCCAATGTGCTGGGCTATGACACCCCCAAAGGCGCTGTCATCGAAGCGGTGAGCGCCGAGAGCCCCGCCGCCGCCGCAGGTCTCAAGCAAGGCGATATTATCCTGTCGTTTGACGGGCAGGAAATCACGGATATCCGCGATCTGACCCGCGCCGTGGCCACCACCACACCCGATGCTGCCGCCAAAATGATCGTGCTGCGCAAGGGTGCCGAGCAGACGCTCGACGTGACCGTGGGGACGCTGAAGCCTCAGGCGACCTAAACCCCACGCGCCGGCAGGGGCTGCCACCCTTGCCGGACCCCGCCCTTCGGCCCCCTCGTCCGAAGGGCCTCTGGCTGCTGCGTTGGGAAGGCGCGGCGACCAAACAATGACGGCCCTGTGGTTGCGCCCTGCACCACGGGGCCGTTTTTGGTTTGTGTCGGGAGTAGAATCTCTCGGGCGCCAGTTTCCAAAACGCTTAAATTTGCGGCACCACCCAACGCATGTTTTTTCCAACCCCTTATTCTTACGCGAAAATCTTTTGCTTGGCACCGCCGCGCAAATCTGATGGTATGCGCTATGTGCGCCACCTATCCGTTATTGCGGTTAAGCGGGGCAAAACTAAAACTAAGGCACGGGCGCCTGCTCACTCTGCGCATGTCGCAGGAATTCAGGCATCTGAACGATAACAATAAACTGCCGGGGCAAGGCAGAGAAAAAACGATCAAAATAACCACCAGGAGAGAATGAATGTCATTCAAACACAAACTCGCCACGGCGATTACGCTGGCGACGCTGGGCGCATCTGCCGCTTCAGCCCAGTCGCTGGTCTATTGCTCGGAAGGCTCGCCCGAGGGCTTTGACCCCGCGCTCTACACCTCTGGCACTACCTTTGATGCTTCCAGCCATCCGATCTATAACCGTCTGGCGGAATTCAAAGTCGGCACCACCGAAACCCAGCCCGGTCTGGCCGAAAGCTGGGACGTGTCCGAAGACGGCATGACCGTCACCTTCAAACTGCGCCAGGGTGTGAAATTCCACTCCAACGACCAGTTCACGCCGACACGCGATTTCAATGCCGACGATGTGATCTTTAGCTTTGACCGTCAGGGCAATACCGAGAACGCCTACAATCAGGTTTCTGGCGGCACTTGGGAATACTACAGCTCGATGTCGATGCCCGATCTCATCAAGAGCATTGAAAAAGTCGACGATTACACTGTTGTGTTCAGCCTGACCCGCCCCGAAGCGCCAATCATCGCCAATATGGCAATGGATTTCGCCTCGATCGTGTCGAAAGAATACGCCGACGCGATGATGGAAGCTGGCACACCTGAAATGGTCAACCAAGCGCCGATCGGCACTGGCCCGTTCACGTTCCAAGCCTACCAGAAAGACGCGGTCATCCGCTATCTGCGTAACGAAGACTACTGGGGTGACAAGGCCAAGGTCGAAGCGCTGATTTTTGCGATCACGCCGGATGCCTCGGTCCGTTACCAAAAAGTGCAGGCGGGCGAATGTCACGTGATGGCCTATCCAAACCCTGCCGATGTGCAGGCGATGAAGGATGCCGAAGACATCACCGTGATGGAGCAAGAGGGCCTGAACGTCGGCTATCTGGCCTACAACACCAAGGTCGCGCCCTATGATAACGCCAATGTTCGCAAAGCGTTGAACATGGCGATCGACAAGCAGGGCATCATTGACGTGGTATTCCAGGGCTCCGGCGAAATCGCCAAGAACCCGATCCCGCCGACCATGTGGTCCTACCGCGAGGGCACAGTTGACGACAAGCACGACCCTGAAGCGGCAAAAGCGATGCTTGAGGCCGAAGGCGTCAGCGATCTGAAGCTGAAAATCTGGGCAATGCCGGTTCAGCGTCCCTACAACCCCAACGCCCGCCGCATGGCCGAGCTGATGCAGGAGGATTTCTCCAAGATCGGTGTGGAGGTGGAAATCGTCTCCTACGAATGGGGTGAATACCTTGAGCGTTCAAAGGCCGAGGACCGCGACGGTGCTGTGCTGCTGGGTTGGACAGGTGACAACGGCGATCCAGACAACTTCCTCGCCGTTCTTCTGGGCTGCGACGCCGTGGGCGGATCAAACCGCGCACAGTGGTGCAACGAAGAGTTCGACGAGCTGACCAAGAAAGCCAAGGTTCTGCCAACGCAGGCCGAGCGTGCGCCGCTTTATGAGCAAGCGCAGGCGATCTTCAAGGATCAGGCCCCTTGGGCGACCATCGCGCATTCGGTTGTTTATATGACCATGCGTCCCGAGGTCGAAGGCTATGTGGTACACCCGCTGGGCGGCCATATCTTCAATCAGGTCGGTATCACGCAATAAGCGTTTCTTGACCTAAACGGGGCGGTGCATTATGCGCCGCCCCTTCTTATTTCTGCTGGAATTTCATCGTGACCGCATCCCTCTCTGACCGTCTGAGCGCCTATGCCGCTGTAGCTGCCGACCATGGCCTTGATGCCATCGCTCTGGTGCCCGGCCCGAACTTTACCCGCGCGCTTGGCCATTCCTTCATGAGCCACGAGCGCCCCTTTGTGCTGGTGATCCCTGCCCGTGGCCCTGCTGCCGCGCTGGTGCCCAATCTGGAACTGCAAAGCTGGGATCTGGTCGGGTTTGACGGCGCAATCTTCGACTGGCGCGATCAGGATGGCTATGACGCCGCCTTTGCGCAGTTGCTGGCGCATCTGAACATCACCTCTCTGGGTGTCGAAGGTCAGGTCATGCGGGTGTTTGTCCACCATGCTTTGCTGCGCGCCCAAGCCGACCTGCGGATCGAGGACGCCGAGCGCGCCATCTCCGCCCTGCGGATGATCAAAACGCCGCAAGATATCGCCGCGATGCTGGAGGCGATTGCCATCTCGGAACGCGCGCTTACCCATACGCTGGAACGTGTCCGCCTTGGCCAGACCGAAAAAGAGATCGAGCAGATGTTGATCCAGTCGCTCTTTGCCGAAGGGGCTGACGATCTCGCGTTTCCACCGATTGTGGCGGCAGGCGACGGCTCGGCCCGTCCCCATGCGCACGCGCGGCATGACTACCGCGTTAAAGCAGGCGACGCCTTGCTGCTGGATTTCGGGGCGCGCAAGAATGGTTTTGCCGCTGACATCACCCGTACTGTCTTTCTTGATCACGTCACCGACGAAGGTCGGGCCGTTTATGAAACCGTGCTTGCCGCCAATATGCGCGGGCTCGAAATCACCCGCGCTGGTGTCACCGCCCATGAGATTGATGATGCCGTCACAGGCGTGCTCGAAGCTTCGCCCTTTGCTGTCCGCATCCGCACCAAAACCGGCCACGGGCTGGGCCGCGAGGTGCACGAAGCGCCCTATATCATGCGCGGCAATCACATGAGCCTGCCTGCGGGCACGGTTTATACAAACGAGCCCGGCCTTTATCAGATCGACAACTTCGGTGTGCGCATCGAAGACGATGTGCTGATCACCGAAGAGGGCTATACGACGCTCACAAGTTTTCCCAAGGAACTGACGGTGCTGAAATGCTGAATTATGTCCTAAGCCGCCTGCTGACCTTTATCCCGACCTTCCTCGGGGTGACGCTGATTTCCTTCGCGTTCATCCGCGTGTTGCCGGGCGATCCGATCATGGTGATGGCGGGCGAGCGCGGTATGAGCGACGAACGCTATGCCGAATTGAGCGCGCAACTGGGCTATGACCGTCCGATGTATGCGCAGTTTTGGGAGTACCTGACTGGTGTTTTGCAGGGTGATCTGGGGAACTCCTTTGTCACCAAACGCCCGGTCTGGGACGAGTTCTTTTCGCTCTTCCCCGCCACGCTGGAACTGTCGCTTTGTGCGATGATCTTTGCCATGGCCTTGGGCCTGCCCGCCGGCGTGATTGCCGCCGTGAACCGTGGCAAATTCTTTGACCGAGCGCTGATGTCGACCGCCCTTGTGGGCTATTCGATGCCGATTTTCTGGTGGGCGCTGCTGCTGATCATCGTGTTTTCGGGCAATCTTGGCTGGACACCAGTCTCGGGCCGGATTGATCTGCTCTATTACTTCCCCGACCCCACAGGATTTATGCTGATCGACAGCATCGCGTCGGGTCAAAAAGGTGCGCTGGTATCTGCGTTGCGGCATCTGCTGCTGCCGACCATCGTGCTCGGAACCATCCCGCTGGCAGTAATCGCGCGGCAAACCCGCTCAGCAATGCTGGAGGTTCTGGGCGAGGATTACATTCGCACCGCCCGCGCCAAGGGCATGTCTCCGGGCCGGATCAACGGCATTCACGCGCTGCGCAATGCGCTGATCCCCGTGATTACCGTGATCGGCCTCAGCGTTGGCACCCTGCTTGCAGGCGCGATCCTGACCGAGACGATCTTTAGCTGGCCGGGCATCGGCAAGTGGATGGTCGATAGCATTTTCCGCCGCGACTATCCTGTTGTGCAAGGCGGGCTGCTGCTCATCGCGGTCATGGTCATGGTCGTGAACCTCACAGTCGACATGCTCTATGGCATCATCAACCCAAAGATCAGGAAACGCTGATGGACGACGCACTCTCAACCGAAGCCGAGATGGTTCACGCCCGCCCTGGTCGCTTGCGCGAGTTCTGGTTCTACTTCCGCGAAAACCGGGGCGCGGTGATCGGGCTGTGGATCTTTGCCGCCTTTGCGTTTCTGGCCCTGTTTGGCCCGTGGATCGCCCCGCATGATGCCACCGCACAGTTCCGCGCCGATACGCTGGTGCCGCCTTTCTGGCAGGAGGGTGGTTCGTGGAAGTACATTCTCGGCACCGATCCTCTGGGCCGCGATATGCTGTCACGTCTGATCGTCGGCGCACGCTATTCGTTCTTTGTCGGCGTTGTGGTTGTCAGCATCGCGGCGTCGGGCGGCATTCTGATCGGCCTGATCGCGGGTTTTGCGCCACAATGGCTCGACAGTATCATCATGCGGATCATGGATATCATCCTCGCCTTCCCGTCGCTGTTGCTGGCGCTGGTGCTGGTCGCGATCCTCGGGCCCAGCCTGACCAATGCGATGATCGCCATCGCCATCGTCTTGCAACCGCATTACGTCCGCCTGACCCGCGCCAGCGTGCTGTCGGAAAAGCAGAAGGACTATGTCACCTCGGCGCGTGTCGTGGGCGCGGGCTATCTGCGGCTGATGTTTATCACTGTGCTGCCAAACTGCCTTGCGCCGATCATTGTGCAGGGGGCGCTGTCCTTTTCCACCGCAATCCTTGATGCGGCGGCGCTGGGGTTTCTGGGGATGGGTGCACAGCCGCCCACACCTGAATGGGGCACCATGCTGGCCGAAGCGCGCGAATTCATTCTGCGGGCCTGGTGGGTCGTCACCTTCCCCGGCATTGCCATTCTGGTCACCGTGCTGGCGATCAACCTGATGGGCGACGGGCTGCGCGACGCGCTTGACCCCAAGCTGAAAAGGAGCTGAACGATGCCTCTTTTGCGTATCCGAAACCTGAGCGTTGATTTCGCCACCGCCTCCGGTGCGTTTCGCGCTGTGGACGCGGTTGATCAAGACATGGAGACTGGCGAGATCCTTGCCATCGTCGGTGAAAGCGGCTCGGGCAAATCCGTGTCAATGCTGGCGCTGATGGGGTTGCTGCCGTGGACTGCGACCGTCACCGCCGACGAGCTTAGCTTTGACGGCCATGACCTATTAAACATCGCCCCGCGCGCACGGCGCAAGATTGTGGGCAATGATCTGGCGATGATCTTTCAAGAGCCGATGTCCTCGCTCAACCCCTGTTTCACCGTCGGTTGGCAGATCAAGGAAGCCCTGCGTTCTCACCTCGGCCTTAACCGCAAGGAACGCCATGCGCGGGCCGTGGAGCTTTTCGAACAGGTCGGCATCCCCGACCCCGAAAAACGCCTCTCGGCTTTTCCGCACCAGTTGTCGGGCGGAATGAACCAGCGCGTAATGATCGCTATGGCCATCGCCTGTAAGCCCAAGCTGCTGATCGCGGATGAGCCTACAACCGCGCTCGACGTGACCATTCAGGCGCAGATCCTTGATCTGCTCGCTGACCTGCGCCGCGATACCGGCATGGGGCTGGTGCTGATCACCCACGACATGGGCGTGGTTGCCGAAACCGCCGAGCGGGTGAGCGTGCAATACGCGGGCCAAAAGGTTGAAGAGCAGCCGGTTGGCGCGTTGTTCGCCACCCCGCACCACCCCTATACGGGCGCGCTGCTCGACGCGCTGCCCGAACGCGCAACGGAAAAGAAACTGCCGACAATTCCCGGCGTAGTGCCCGGCCAGTTCGACCGCCCTGCGGGGTGTCTATTCTCGCCGCGCTGCAAGTTCGCCAATGACAAATGCCGCAGCACCCCGCCGCCGCCCTTGGGTGCCGATATGGGCTATGCGCGCTGCTTTTATCCACTTAACGCCAACGAGAGGATCGCATCATGAGTGACGCTCCGGTGATGCAGGCCACGGGTCTGCAACGGCACTACAACGTCGGCGGCGGGCTGTTTCAGAAATCCCGTGTGCTCAAGGCTGTCGCGGGACTGGATTTCGAGGTCCATGCCGGCAAGACGCTGGCCGTAGTTGGCGAAAGCGGCTGTGGTAAATCCACCCTCGCCCGCATGGTCGCGATGATCGAAACCCCGACCGAAGGTAGCCTGACGCTGGATGGCAAACCTGTTCGCGCCGAGGATTGGGCCGACCTGCGCCAGTCGGTGCAGATTGTGTTCCAAGACCCCTACGGATCGCTGAACCCGCGCCAGCGTATCGGCACGATCCTGATGGAACCACTGATGATCAACACCAAGCTGAGCCGCGCCGACCGCGAGGCCAAGGCACGCGAAATGCTGAAACTTGTCGGGTTGCGCCCCGAGCATTTCGACCGCTATCCGCATATGTTCTCCGGCGGGCAACGCCAGCGGATCGCGATTGCGCGGGCTTTGATGCTGGACCCCAAAGTGCTGGTGCTGGACGAGCCTGTCTCGGCGCTCGATCTGTCGATCCAGAGTGCCATTCTGAACCTGCTGCTGGACCTTCAGGAACGGCTGCAGCTGGCCTATCTCTTCATCAGCCATGACCTCAGCGTGGTGCGCCATGTGGCTGACGATGTGATCGTGATGTACCTTGGCCGTGCGGTGGAAAAAGGCCCGAAAGCGGAAGTCTTTGACGCGCCACGCCATCCTTACACCAAGGCCCTGCTCTCGGCGACGCCGCGTGCCGAACCGGGGGCAGAGAAAGAGCGCATCAAGCTCAAGGGCGAATTGCCCTCGCCGCTGTCGATCCCCGATGGCTGCCCCTTTGCGCCCCGCTGCTGGAAGGTTCAGCCCAAGTGCCGTGCAGAATTGCCGCGCTTGCGCGGCCAGCCACACGGCGCGGCGTGTTTCTTTCCCGAGAATGGCACTTATCCCGAGTAGTCCTGCGTTCTAGGCCGGACCAATTCGGCTCGTTTGCGACGGGCGCGATCTCTCGCGCCCGTTGTCGTATCAAGCCCTAGGGGCGCTTTTGCCCGTCGCCGTGCACAAAGTATTTAAAGCTGGTCAACTGCTCGGCCCCCACGGGGCCACGCGCGTGCATCTTGCCTGTCGCGATGCCGATCTCGGCGCCCATGCCAAACTCTCCCCCGTCCGAAAACTGGGTCGAAGCGTTGTGCATCACCACAGCGGAGTCGATCGCGGTCATAAAGGCGCGGGCCGCCTGCATATCTTCGGCCAAGATTGCGTCAGTGTGGCCAGACGAATGGGCCTGCACAAATTCGATACCGCTTTGCAGCCCGTCGACCACTTTGACCGAGATTACGTTGCTGAGGTATTCGGTGTCCCAATCCTCATCTGTCGCGAGCGCGATGTCGGGCAAGATATCGCGCGCCTCGGCATCGCCGCGCAAAGTGCAATCATGCAGCGCCTTCGCGACACGGGGCAGAAATTCCGCCGCGATGGCACGGTCAACGACCACGCATTCAGTCGCGCCACAAATACCTGTGCGCCGCATCTTGGCATTTTGCACCACGCCAACGGCTTTTTCGATATCAGCACTCTCGTGGACATAGCTGTGATTGTTGCCGTCCAAATGCAGCAACGTCGGCACCCGCGCCTCACGCTGCACCAGCGACACCAGACCGCGCCCGCCACGCGGGATCGCCAGATCAACGGTCTCGGTGCTTTGCAGCAGCAGTTTGACAGCCTCGCGGTCGCGGGTATCGACCAGTTGCACGGCATCCTCAGGCAAACCCGCCGCGCGCAAGCCTTCCGCCAGACAGCCTACAATCACCCGCGACGAATGCAGGCTTTCCGACCCGCCGCGCAAGATTACCGCGTTGCCAGACTTGATGCACAGCGCGCCGGCGTCCGAACCGACATTCGGACGCGATTCATAGATCATCGCGATTACCCCGATTGGCACCGCGACACGTTCGATCTTGAGGCCATTGGGCCGGTCAAACGTCGCCAAGACGCGGCCCAGCGGGTCCTCTTGCCCCGCGATAGCGTCAAGCGCATCGGCCATACCGTCAATACGATCATCGGTCAGGGTCAAACGGTCTATAAAGGCTGCGTCTTTGCCCTTGTCGCTAATCGCGTCAAGGTCGCGACGGTTGGCATCCAGCAACTCCTGCGTCTTTGATCGCAGCGCTTCCGCCGCCTCGGTCAGCGCCTGGTTGCGCTGGTCACTCGTTGCGGTGGCCAACATGCGTGCGGCGGCTTTGGCCCGACGGCCAAGGTCCGCGACGACAGTAGCGACGTCATGTTCGCCGGTCGTAGATGTGGTGTCCGGTGTGCTCATCTCGTTCATCTTGTCTTCTCCTCAAATTCGGGGGGCGGCTTAGCGCAGTTCGACGGCGCGGGCATAGGCTGCCTGCACGGTATCATGGAAAAGGCCTTCCAATTGCCCGTCGCGCATCAACTGGCTTAATCCTGCCTGTGTGGTGCCGTTCTTGCTGGTCACAGAGTTGCGCAGGTCCTCCAGTGTCTCGTCCGACTGCCGCGCCGTTTCAACGGTGCCGCTGATCGTATCAAACACCAATTTGCGCGCGGTTTCGTCATCAAATCCGACAGATTTTGCCGCCGCGACATAGCTGCGCATCAGCTCGAAGACATAGCCCGGGCCGCTGCCGCTGATCGCGGTCAGACGGTCGATCTGGTCTTCGTCGGCCAACTCAACGCAGGTGCCGGTTTGTGCGACCAATTCGGTGACGCGGGCTTTCAGGTCGTCGCTGCACAGAGCGTTGGCAACAAGACCCGACACACCCTGACCGACCATCGCGGCCAAGTTCGGCATCACGCGGATAATCGCGCGGTCACCGACCACTTTTGCGATGCTGGCGATCGAACAGCCTGCGGCGATCGACACAAAGCAGCCCTCGGGTTTGAGCGCGAAAGCGTAGTCGGGCAGTACGCCGGCGATCATTTGCGGTTTGATCGCGATGATCACAACGTCGAATTCTGCCGCTTCCAGTTCTGTCGTTTTTGTTACATGGCGCACGCCGTCAGGGAGGGCCGTTGCTGCGGGGTCCGCCACCGTAAATGTGTTATCCGGCACCTCGGCCCATTGGCGCAGCATTGCGCCGCCCATTTTGCCGCAACCGATCAAGAGAATATTCATTTTTGCCTCCTTTGCCCTGCGTTTTTCTGCACCGAAACGCGTGTCGCCGCGCCTCAAGGCTACCAGATCATCAGGTTTGTCATTTTACGTCGCCGATACATGGCAACTTGATGCCGCATTGCAGCAATTCAAGTCGGTCCATTTGCAATCACGTGTCGGGTCCGTGTTATACATCGGCGAATCATTCGCGGCCCTAGTGCTACCGCGCAGCATTGCCTTTAGCAAACTGTTGCCGCATTAAAGTTGAAAAACAATAAGTTACCGGAGTAACCCATGACCAAGAAGAAAAAAATCGTCGTCAAGATCGGGTCCAGTCTGCTGGCAAACAGCGACAATCTGACCCTGCGCTATGCCTTTATGAACGGATTGATGAGCGATCTCGCCTATCTCCAGAAGCAAGGTCACGACATCATTCTGACCTCTTCCGGCTCTGTCGCTTTGGGCCTGAACATGATCGACCGCAAACCCGAAGATGCAGGCATTCTGGACAAGCAGGCCGCTGCCGCCTGTGGTCAGCCGCTGTTGATGAATGCTTACCGTCAGGTCGCGTCCGAGTATGATATGGACGTGGCGCAGATGCTCGTCACGGTTGAGGATATGGAGGATCGCCGCCGCTTTTTGAACATCAAAAATACGATGCTCAGATTGTTCGAAAACGACATCCTGCCGATCATCAACGAGAACGATTCTGTCGCAACCCGTGACCTGCGCGTGGGTGATAACGACCGTCTGTCCGCCAAAGTCGCCCAGATGATCGACGCGGATTTGCTGATCATTCTAACCAGTGTCGAAGGCCTTTATGACCGCGACCCGTCGGACCCGGACGCCAAGTTCATCGCCGAGGTGAAGGACGTGACCGAGCATCTGGAATCCACGACCGGCATCAGCACCTTGGGCAGCGGCGGGATGCTGACCAAGATGCAGGCCGCCAATATGGCGCAGAACGCAGGCTGCGAAACCATCATCGCCGAAGGCATCATCGAACGCCCTTTGTCCTCGGTATTGAACGAAGAGCGCCGTTACACCCGCATTCTGGTGTCGGGTGTCACCCAGTCGCCGCTGAACATCTGGCTCAGCAACCGCTTGCATGTGTCGGGCACGCTGGTTGTGGCCAATGACCGCGTCAAAGCGCTGGTAGAGGGCGGTCTGGGTATCCGCCGTGAGGATGTGATCTCGCTGCAGGGGGATTTCACCAAAGGCGACGTGCTGCACGTCTATAACGAAGATGGCGAGGAGATTGCCCGAGGGCTGACCAACTTCTCTTCAGAGGAAACGATGCTGTTGGCGCGTAATCTGGACATGCCCGTCGAGGATGTGATCGGCTACAAAACCAAGAGCGATGTGATCGGCGCCGAGAACATTCTGATCCTGCAAGAGAACCATCTGCTGCTGGATGCGCCCGAGCATGACCAGAAGTTTGTAGTGCCTGTCTAAGGGGCTCAGCCGCTAAAATGACACCTGCGGGGCCGCGCACTTGGCCCCGCAGACACCCTAGCCTCGGCAGGTAACACCTAAGGTATCTAAATCTTGACACGGATGGCTGGCAAAATTTCCGCGCGTCAAATAAGCTACTTTCTGATGGCAAGTTTGAAACCCATGGGCTGTGATGGCCCGGTGTTCAGCGAGGCCCCCAATGGAGTGCCCCGCGATGAGCGACCCCAAGATCAGAACCATGGAAGATTTCGCCTCGGCGAGCGGCATTTCGCGACCGACAATTTCAAAATATTTCAACGACCCAAGTAGCGTGCGTCAATCGACGCGCGTGAAGATTGAACAAGCGTTGGAGCAATTCGAGTACCGCCCGAACGTCTATGCGATCAACCAAAACCGGCGACAAACCAAGAATATCGGCATTGTCGTGCCCTATCTCGCCGATCCGTTCTTTGCCGAAATCGCCCGCACCATCGAGGCTCAGGTCATTCAGGCAGGCTATCGCCCTGTGCTGCTGGGCTCACATGGCGACCCTGAGCAGGAGATCGAAAACCTCGACAATCTGCGGCTGATCAAGCCTGCGGGCGTGCTGCTCGCCCCGCTTGGGCGCGCTTCCGATCCGGCGCGGCTCGACGCCTTCTGCCGCGATGTTCCCACGGTCCTGTTCGACGCAAATGTCGATGGCATTGGCGCGGCCTTCGTCGGCTCTGATAATAACCAGAGCATTGGCCTGATCGTCGAATACCTGTGTCGCACCGGCCAACCGCCCGCATTTTTCGAGATGAAGACCCCCGCCAACCCCAACGCGCTGAAACGCCGGACCGCTTACCTGAACGCGATGAAGCGATTGGGGCACGCACCGGTACTGGTGCAGGCTTCTGGCGGCGGGTGGGATTTTGAAGCGATCGGCTTTCGCGAAGGCTCACGCGTGCTGACCGACCGCAAGCTGCCGACCAATACGGTGCTGTGCAGCAACGACCGCTTGGCCATCGGACTGCTGTCAGCCGCCTATCAAATGGGCATCCGTGTCGGGATCGAGGAAGGCTGCACCCTGCGGGTTGCGGGCCATGACGACCACCCGTTCTCCCGCTACACCAGCCCGACCCTTACAACCGTTTCGCAAAACTACGTCGCCATCGCCGAGCGCAGCGCCGAGACGCTTTTCAAGCTGATTAACGACGAATCGCCCCCGACGGCCCGCGAAATCACATTATTCGAGGGCAACCTGGTTATGCGCGCCTCTGCATAACTAACTGGCAATTCAGAACTTCCCGCCTTAATTTTACGCGCATAAAGAATTAAATTGACGGATGCGTAGAATTGCGCGTACGATTTTGGGACTACATCCAACCATAGGGAGGAGACGGATGTCCTTGTTAAACGCATTTCGTGCGGCGACCGCTTTGACGGTTCTCGTATCGACCAGCGCCTTTGCTGAAACCCTCACCATTGCTACTGTGAACAACGGCGACATGATCCGTATGCAGGGCTTTACCGAGGATTTCACCGCGAAAACCGGCCATGAAGTCGAGTGGGTCACTCTGGAGGAAAACGTTCTTCGCCAGCGTGTGACGACCGACATTTCCGCCAAGGGCGGTCAGTTCGACATCATGACCATCGGCATGTACGAAACCCCGATCTGGGCCAAGAACGAGTGGCTCGTACCGCTTGATGATCTCGGTGACGAATATGACGCCGGTGACATTCTGCCCGCGATGGCAGGGGGCCTCTCCTATGAAGGCACGCTTTATGCGGCACCTTTCTACGGCGAAAGCTCGATGATCATGTATCGCACCGATCTGATGGAAGCCGCAGGCATGGAAATGCCCGACGCGCCGACATGGGATTTTGTGGCCGAAGCGGCCCGCGCGATGACCAACAAAGACAAGGAAATCTATGGCATCTGTCTGCGCGGTAAAGCAGGCTGGGGCGAGAACATGGCCTTCCTCACCGCAACCGGCAACGCCTTTGGCGCCCGCTGGTTTGACGAAGACTGGAAGCCGCAGTTCGACAGCGAAGCTTGGGCCAACACGCTCAACTTCTACATCGAATTGCTGAATGACGCGGGCCCTCCCGGTGCCTCCAACAACGGTTTCAACGAAAACCTGTCGTTGTTCCAGCAGGGCAAGTGCGGCATGTGGATCGACGCAACTGTTGCTGCGTCTTTCGTGACCAACCCTGACGATTCCACCGTGGCTGACAAAGTCGGTTTCGCGCTGGCACCCGACACTGGTCTGGGCCGTCGCAGCAACTGGCTCTGGGCTTGGGCCCTGGCAATTCCTGCCGGCACCCAAAAAGAAGATGCCGCGAAAGAGTTCGTCAAATGGGCGACTTCTAAAGAGTACATCGAGCTTGTAGCCGCGAAAGACGGTTGGGCGAACGTGCCTCCTGGCGCGCGTAAATCTCTCTACGAAAACGAGAACTACAAAGAAGTTCCGTTTGCCAAGATGACACTCGAGAGCATCCTGTCCGCTGATCCGACCAATCCAACGATTGATCCGGTGCCTTATGTTGGTGTGCAGTTTGCGGCGATCCCCGAGTTTGCCGGTATTGCCACACAGGTCGGTCAGGAATTCTCTGCCGCCCTTGCAGGTCAACAGACCGCCGAAGAAGCGCTGGCCAAGGCACAAGCCTTGACCGCAGACGAGATGGAAGCCGCAGGCTACTGAGGCCTTCCACCCAGAACCAGAGGGCGGCCCCCGGCCTGCCCTCTGGCCCTACCCCCAAAACCCAGCCAATATTTACTCAGGCGGCATTAGCCCGCCCACGATGGAGGTGTGACATGGCGACCCAGCAATCCCGATCCGCTGCACGCATCATGATGGCCCCGGCGGTAATTCTTCTGCTTGGCTGGATGCTTGTACCCCTGACGATGACCGTGTGGTTCTCGTTCAAGAAATATTTGCCCCTGCGTGGCGGCGATCTAGGCTGGACAGGTTTCGACAACTACGTCCGCTTCTTTACCTCCAGCGCGTTCTGGCCCAGCGTTCAGGCCACGCTTGTGATTGTCGGCGGTGTGCTGGCTATCACGATCGTTTTTGGCGTCCTGCTGGCCGCTCTGCTGAACCAGCCGATGTGGGGCCGCGGCATTGTTCGCATCCTTGTAATTGCGCCGTTCTTTGTCATGCCAACCGTTTCCGCGTTGGTCTGGAAGAACATGTTCATGGATCCGGTCAACGGCCTGTTCGCCCACCTGTGGAAGCTTTTTGGTGCCGAGCCGGTGTCATGGCTTTCCGAAGCCTCGCTGGAATCGATCATCCTGATCGTCAGCTGGCAGTGGCTGCCCTTTGCGACGCTGATCCTGCTCACCGCGATCCAGTCGCTGGATAGCGAACAGCTTGAAGCCGCCGAGATGGATGGCGCGCCGCCGCTGAAGCGTTTTGGCTTCATCACCCTGCCGCACCTGTCGCGCGCCATCACCGTGGTTGTGCTGATCCAGACAATCTTTCTGCTGTCGATCTTCGCCGAGATTTTCGTGACCACCCAAGGCGCGTTCGGCACCAAAACCCTGACCTATCTGATCTACCAGCGCGTGCTGGAAAGCCAGAACGTCGGGCTCGGCTCCGCCGGTGGCGTCTATGCCATCATCCTCGCCAATATCGTTGCCATCTTCCTGATGCGCATCGTCGGCAAAAATCTGGATACGTAAGGGAGGTTACGATGGCACGTTCTGTCACCACACGACGCAAAACCCTGAACACACTGTTTGCTTGGGCTGTCGGATTGCTGATCTTCTTTCCGATCCTCTGGACCATACTGACCAGCTTCAAAACCGAAGCACAGGCGATCAGCGACCCACCGGTCTTTCTGTTCTTCGACTGGACGCTGGAGAATTACGCCGCCGTGCAGGAACGCTCCAACTATATGCGGTTCTTGTGGAATTCGGTCATCATCGCCGGTGGCTCGACGCTGCTGGGGTTGATCATCGCGATCCCTGCGGCGTGGTCGATGGCCTTTGTGCCCTCCAGGCACACCAAGGACATCCTGCTCTGGATGCTCTCCACCAAGATGTTGCCAGCGGTTGGGGTGCTTTACCCGATTTACCTGATTTTCATTCGCATGGGGCTGCTCGATACCAAAACCGGCCTTGTGGTTGTGCTGATGCTGATCAACCTGCCGATCATCGTCTGGATGCTGTACACGTACTTCAAGGAAATTCCCGGTGAAATTCTCGAAGCCGCACGGATGGACGGGGCCACACTGAAGGAAGAAATCCTCTATGTGCTGACGCCAATGGCCATTCCGGGCATCGCCTCGACCCTGCTGCTGAATGTCATTCTGGCATGGAACGAAGCCTTCTGGACCCTGAACCTGACAGCGGCCAAAGCCGCGCCGCTCACCGCCTTCATCGCAAGTTACTCAAGCCCCGAAGGGCTGTTTTACGCCAAGCTCAGCGCTGCCTCGACCATGGCCATCGCGCCAATCCTCATTCTGGGATGGTTCAGCCAAAAGCAACTCGTAAGCGGCCTCACCTTCGGCGCTGTGAAATAAGGAAGAGATCCATGGGACGTATTGTACTCGATAAAATCAGCAAGTCTTTCGGCGATGTAGAGGTTATTCCGCCGCTGGATCTGGCAATCAACGACGGTGAGTTCACTGTTTTCGTCGGCCCCTCGGGCTGCGGCAAATCCACCCTGCTGCGTCTGATAGCTGGGCTGGAGGACAGCAGCGGCGGCCATATCCGCATCGACCACGAAGATGCCACCCACGTGCCCCCCGCCAAGCGCGGTCTGGCGATGGTGTTCCAGTCCTATGCGCTTTATCCGCATATGTCGGTGCGCAAAAACATCGCCTTCCCGCTGAAGATGGCGAAGATGGACAAGGCCGAGATCGACCGCCGGGTTGAGGGTGCAGCTTCGGTGCTGAACCTCACCGATTACCTTGATCGCCGCCCCGGCCAGCTTTCGGGCGGTCAGCGCCAGCGGGTTGCGATTGGCCGCGCCATCGTGCGTGAACCGTCGGCCTTCCTGTTTGACGAGCCGCTGTCAAACCTTGATGCCGCCCTGCGTGTCGGCATGCGGTTGGAGATTTCGGAACTGCACAAGCGTCTGAAAACCACGATGATTTACGTGACCCACGATCAGGTCGAAGCGATGACCATGGCCGATAAAATCGTGGTTTTGCAGGCAGGTGTGATCGAACAGGTTGGCAGCCCGCTGGAGCTTTACCGTGCGCCGCGCAACGTCTTTGTCGCCGGCTTTATCGGCTCGCCCAAAATGAACCTGCTCTCCGGCCCCGAGATCGCGGATTATAACGCGCACACAATCGGGACGCGGCCCGAACACATCGCGATCTCGCAGACCGAAGGCGTTTGGGAAGGCACCGTCGGCGTGTCAGAGCACCTCGGCTCGGATACTTTCGTGCACGTCAAATGCGCGGCCTTTCCCGAACCGCTGACCGTGCGTGTCCGTGGCGAGTTGGACCTTTCTTACGGCTCGACAGTGTTTCTGACCCCCGATCCTGAACACCTGCACCGCTTCGACGCGCAAGGCCTGCGCTTCGCGTGAACCCATCTATGATCTCTCCATTCTGCGGGGCTTGTAACTCATGAAACTTTCGAACCAGACACTGCCGGACCTGCCCGCCGCCGTGGCTCGCCCCACCTACGACCGCGGCGCGCTGACGCCGGGGATCGTGCATGTCGGCTTGGGCAATTTCCACCGCGCCCATCAAGCGTGGTATCTGCACCGTCTCATGCAAGACGGATTGGCGCAGGATTGGGCGATCATCGGCGCCGGAGTACGTGCCGCAGATGCCCGAATGCGCGAGGTATTGTTGGCGCAGGATTGCCTGACCACCTTGATCGAGCTTGCCCCCGCCGCCATGCGCGCCGAAGTCGTCGGCTCGATGATCGACTATCTGCCCGTCACAGAAGGCAACGCGCCACTGATCGCCACACTGGCGCGGCCTGAAATCCGTATTGTTGCGCTGACCATTACCGAAGGCGGCTATTATGTTGATCCGGTCTCCGGCGGGCTGAACGAAACCCACCCTGACATTCAGCATGATGTTGCGACCCCCGACGCACCGACCACTGTTTTCGGGGCTATTGTTGCGGCGCTCAAAGCGCGTAAGGCGGCGGGCCTTGGCCCCTTCACCGTGCAAAGCTGTGACAATCTGGCGGGCAACGGTGACATCACCCGCAACACGGTCGTGTCACTGGCACGGCTGACCGACCCCGCACTGGCGGACTGGATCGACGGCGCCTGTAGTTTCCCAAATTCGATGGTGGATTGCATCGTGCCCGCGACAGGCCCCAAGGAGATCGGGCTGGCCCGCGATCTTGGCATTGATGACGCCGCACCCGTCACCCACGAAAACTATCGCCAATGGGTGATCGAGGATGATTTCTGCGCCGGACGTCCCGCATGGGAGAAGACCGGCGCGATCCTGACCGATGACGTGCATAGCTATGAGACGATGAAAATCCGCATCCTCAACGCGGGCCATCAGGTCATTGCCAATGTGGGCGAGCTGTTGTCGGTCGAAACCATCTCCGGCTGCATGACCCATCCCGCGGTCTTGCCGTTCTTTCGCAAGGTCGAGCGGGAGGAGATCGCCCCCTATGTTGCCCCCGTCCCCGGCATGACCCCCGCCGCTTATGTCGACTTGATCGCGGCGCGGTTTGGCAATCCGCAAATACACGACACCACGCGGCGCGTTGCCTTTGACGGCGCCTCCCGCCACCCCGGTTTCGTGCTGCCGATCTTGCGCGATGCGCTGGCATCTGGCGGCTCGGTTTCCGGTCTGGCCCTGGTCGAAGCACTCTGGGCGCGGATGTGTGCAGGCACCCGTGAGGATGGCAGCACAATAGAGCCGAACGATCCGCAATGGCCCGCGCTTATGGCCACGAGCCTTGCCGCCCGCGACACCCCGCAGATCTGGCTGGAACAGCGTCACCTTTACGGTGATCTCGCAGATGATCCGACCTTTGCCGAGGCGTTTGCCGATTGGCTGCGCCGACTTTGGAACGACGGCTGCGCAGCAACCATCAGCGCCTATGCGAAAGACCCCGAAATCTCAAAAACTGCCTGAGCGGGCGGCGATGTGACATCCACCCGAGTGTGAGTACCTAACTATGAT
The DNA here is from genome assembly GCF_900112755.1 of Sulfitobacter brevis. Lineage (GTDB taxonomy): Bacteria > Pseudomonadota > Alphaproteobacteria > Rhodobacterales > Rhodobacteraceae > Sulfitobacter > Sulfitobacter brevis. The sequence continues at coordinate 389,418 of NZ_FOMW01000001.1, forward strand.
CCTGTGTTGCGGCGAAGCGTTGATTGATATGGTGCCTGCGGTAACAGCCGACGGCACGCCGGGCTTTGTGCCCCATACGGGGGGGGCGATTTTCAATACCGCCATCGCATTGGGTCGGCTGGATACGCAATCCGGGATGCTGACCGGCCTTTCCACCGACAAATTCGGCCAGCAGTTGGGCGCGGCGCTAAAGGCCAGCCACGTCGATACAGCGCTGGTGATGATCTCGGCCCGCCCGACGACGCTGGCCTTTGTGCATCTGGTCGACGGGCAGGCCACCTATGACTTTTTCGATGAGAACAGTGCCGGACGAATGGTGCAGTCGACCGATCTGCCGACCATTCCCCGCAATGTGACGGCGCTTTATTTTGGCGGTATCAGCCTTGCCTGCGAGCCGAGTGCGGATACTTACGCCGACCTGCTGGTGGCGCAATCGGGCCGCAAGGTCGTCATTATCGACCCCAATATCCGCCCCGCTTTCATTCAGGATGAAGCCCGTTACCGCGCAAGGCTGGCCCGCATGTTTTCCAATGCCGATATCGTAAAAGTATCGGACGAAGACCTGCACTGGCTCGTCGATGGCCCGCTGACGCTGGGGGAGAAGGCCGAGCACATTCTGCAAAGCGGTCCGGCGGTGGTGATTGTGACACGCGGGTCAGTGGGCGCGATGGCGATCACGTCAGATGGCAACCGGGTCGAGGTGCCTGCGCCGCACGTGGAGGTCGTCGATACCGTAGGCGCAGGCGATACTTTCAATGCAGGTTTCATTGCGAAACTGTCGGAGCAAGGCGTTCTGACCAAGCAGGCTTTGCACAGCCTGGAAGCTGAGACCCTCGTGGCGGCGCTGCACCACGGTGCGAAGGTAGCGGCTGTGACAGTCTCGCGCAGCGGCGCAAATCCGCCTTGGGCCAATGAAATCTAACGCTTCTTAACGGCATCTTTTTCGGTTCTGGCTTGACCTCCCCCTACTGGAAGCTCCCATATCGACGGGATGAGCCGCATATTGCATGTCCTTCTCTTGGTTGTTCTCAGCTTGGGTGCCCTTTCGGACCCCAACGCCTCTGCCGCGCGTGATACGACGATGACCCAAATGATGGCGGGAGCGGGAGCGGACGCCTGTGGTGACTGCTTGCCTCAAGATGCGGTGTTCTTGGCTGCCTGCGAAGAGGGCTGCACCCTGCCTTGTGACGTGAACGCCTCAACCTCTGGGGTGATTTCAGCAGTGGCGCTACTCGCATTTGCCCCACCCTTCGACAGCATCACACCGAGGCTGGTTTCTGATATCGCCACGACCCTCGCTCTGGCGTGTGAGCCGTTTCCACCAAAACCGTTTGCCTGATCCGTCATTTTCCGCGCCCTGCGGAACCCAAGGCCTGCGCTATCGGATGAGTTGCAGGTGAAGACATCCCAGATTTAAGGCAATACCCATGACACACGCGACACCCCTCTCCCGCCGAAGCTTGTTGAAAGCCGGTGCGGCATTCGCGGCCGCACCGATACTGGCACCGCTCGCCGCTGCTGCGCAGACCTCCGCGCCGCTTACTCTGCGTGCAGGCAAAAGCAGCACCGCGCTGCGCCCTGCGCCCTACGGGCTCACCGACGTCTGGAGCTACAACGGCAGTACGCCGGGGCCAGAAATACGGGTGAAACAGGGCGAGCGGGTCCGGATTATGGCGTCGAACGCGTTGGACGAACCGACGACGATCCATTGGCACGGGATCCGCACGCCCAATGCGATGGATGGTGTTGGGGGTTTGACGCAGGCGCCGATCGAAAAGGGCGGTGAGTTCCTTTACGAGTTTGACGCCCTAGATGCGGGGACGTTCTGGTATCATCCGCATCAGCGTAGCTTTGAGCAGGTCGGTCGCGGGCTTTATGGCCCGCTGATCGTTGAAGAGGCCGATCCGGTGCAGGTGGACCGCGAGGTGACATGGATGCTGGATGACTGGCGGATGACCAATGAAGGCCAGTTGGACGACAGTTTTGGCAGTCGCCATGATGCCGCGCATGGCGGTCGGATCGGCAATACGGTCACGATCAATGGCGAAATACCCGACCGCATCGCCGTACAATCGGGCGAGCGGATCAGGCTGCGGCTGATCAATGCCGCGAATGCGCGTATTTTCGGATTGCAGTTTGGCGGACTGTCTCCGGTTGTCATTGCGATGGACGGCCAGCCCGTTACTCCGCACACCCCGCCCGACGAGGTCGTGGTGCTTGGTCCCGCCATGCGGGTCGATCTGATCTTGGATATGTCCGGCAAGGCGGGTGACACTACCATAGTGTCGGATATTTTCTACGAGGAGCTTGAGTACGAGTTGGTAAAGCTCGCCTACGGTCCGACCGCGCTGCGCGATGCGGCCCCTGACTGGCCGATGACGCTGACGCCGAACCCGCTTTCAGAGCCGGACATTGCTGCTGCGACGCGCCACCAGATAGTCTTTAACGGGGGGATGATGGGGCAGATGATGATGGGCGCGGATCGGGGCGCGATGATGGAGCAGATACGGCAAGGCAGCATGTGGTTCATCAACGGTAAAGCCGCGATGGATCATCTTGCCGCGCCGCTTCTGAGCCTGCCACTGGGGTCGTCGCATATCTTTGAAATGGAGAACAGCACGGGCTGGCCGCATCCGATCCACTTCCATGGCCACAGCTTTCGCGTGATTGCGCGCAATGGGCGCCCGACGCCGCATCAGGAATGGCAAGACACGGTGATGATGGCGCCGGAAGAACGGGTCGAGATTGCCTTTGTCGCCGATAATCCGGGCGACTGGATGTTCCATTGTCACATTCTGGAGCATCAGGCGGCAGGAATGATGGGCTTTGTGCGCGTGGAGGTTTAGGGGTCGGGAGCTTGGAGCGCTGGATAGGCGATTGATCCTCCTGTTGCGATGAGAGGGCTTTGCCCCCTCAAACTCCCCCGAGTTATTCTGGTCGAAAAGTGATCAGAAGGTCGCTGACGGGAGGTGCTCTGAGGAGCAAGCACAGCTTGTCGCAGCGCCCAGCGCGGCGACAAGCTGCAACAGATGGGGCGCTATGCGCCGGTCGTTTGTTCGATCAGTTCTTTGTACAAAGCGCGCAGCTTGCGGGTGATCGGATGGCTGCCATCGCCGATCGGCTTGCCATCTATGCTCGCTACGGGGGTTTGTGCGCCGAAGGTGCCGGTCAAAAACGCCTCGTTCGCACCGTAGGCTTCATAGAGCGAATAGTTCTTTTCAAATACCGGAATATCATTGGCGCGGCATAGGTCGATGACCTTCTGGCGCGTCACACCGTTCATGCAGTAATCGCCCGTCGAGGTCCAAACCTCGCCACGGCGCACGATGAAGAAGTTGCAGGCATTGGTGGTATTCACAAAGCCATGCGGATCGAGCATCAGCGCTTCATCCGCACCTGCGGCTTCGGCTTGCAGGCAAGCAATGATACAGTTGAGTTTGGAGTGGCTGTTAAGCTTGGCATCCTGGCTCATCGGCAGACCGCGGACTTGAGGCACAGTCGCAAGGCGGATGCCTTGACTGCTGAGGCTGTCAACGGGTTTGGAATGTTCGAGGATCATCACCAATGTCGGACCGGAGCGGCTGAGGCTCGGGTGTTGGAACGGCTTGTCCTTGATGCCACGGGTCAGCATCAGGCGGCAGTGCACATCGTTGGTCATACCGTTGGCGGCAGCGGTCCGGTTCAGCGCGTCCAACATCTCCGCTTTGGTCAGCCCCACGTCGAGCGAGACAGTTTTGCAGGAGTTGTAGAACCGGTCCATGTGTTCGTCGAGAAACGCCCATGTGCCGTTATAAAGCCGCAAGCCTTCCCACATACCGTCGCCCAGCATGAAACCGGAATCGTAAACCGACACTTTGGCGTCATCACGGTGGACGATGCCGCCGTTGACGTAGATCTTGATGTCGAGGTTGCGGGCGTCCTGCTCGGCATCGTGGGTGGTGTGGCTGGTTTCATTGGCGGTCATAGGTTGGCCTTTATCTGCTAAAAGGGAGAACCGCGCCGGCGGACCGGCGCGGAGAACGGGGTGGCGTTACACCCAGCCACGCTCTTTGTAATAGCGCACAGCCCCTTCGTGCAGCGGAGCGATGGTGCCGTTCGAGATCATGTCCTCTTCCTTCAGGTCGGTGAAGGCAGGGTGCAGTTTCTTGAAGCGGTCGAAATTTTCGAACAGTGCTTTCACTACCGCGTAAACCGCATCGTCGCTTGTGGCTGTCGAGGAGACGAGCGTGGCGAGCGGGCCGTAGCTGTTAATCGTGTCAGGCTGGCCTTTATAGAGGCCTGCTGCGATGGCGGCTTGTGAATAATACACAGTATCGGCGACCAGATTTTCAACTTCCGGCCCGTCCACCTGCACAAATACCGTATCGCAAGACACGGTCGCTTCGGTGATATTGCCCACAGGGTGGCCCGCCGAGAACATGATCGCATCGACCTTGTTGTCGCATAGCGCGGCGGATTGCTCGGCCGATTTCAACTCTGACGCCAGTGCAAATTCGCTGACCTCGATGCCGATGGCGTCCAGCAGTACTTCTGCTGTGGCGCGTGAACCTGATCCGGGGTTGCCGATGTTGACCCGCTTGCCGCGCAGGTCTTGCATGGTGGTGATCCCGGCATCAGCGCGGGCCAGAATGGTCACCACGTCGGCGTGGGCCGACAGCACAGAGCGCAGGTTTTCGTCAGGCCCGTTCTCGGCGAAGGAGCTGGTGCCGTTCATCGCGTGGAACTGCCAGTCCGACTGGACGACGCCAAAGTTCAGGTCCCCTGCCCGAATGCCGTTCAGGTTGGCGATCGAGCCGCCTGTCGCGGGGGCGGTGCACTTGAGGCTGCCATCTTCAGAGGCGCGGTTAACCAACTGGCACAGCGACTGGCCGACCACGTAATAGACGCCGGTCTGACCGGCCGTGCCGATGGTGATAAATTCCTCGGCCATGCTGGCGGTGGGCGCACCCATCCCCAATATGCCAAAACCGACAACGGCCGCTGCGTTACGTGTGAATTTCATGACTTCCCTCCAGTCGGAATATTACGTGCAAGCGGTCGGCGATTTGGCGAGGCCAAGGCCGTTCGCTGCAATTTAGACGCTAGAGCGAGACTGTAGGATTGTCAACAATCGGACAGGGAGTTTACATTTTGCATAGGATTACGTCTAAAAAGGCAGATCGCTTGGAAGGATTTGAACAGTGGCGCAGGTTTCGGACAATACATTGCATCCGCTGGATGAGGGCACGATTCGCCAACGCGTCGTGGCGCAACTCAAGGCCCATATCGTCAAAGGTAATTTTGTGCCCGGCCAACGTCTGACCGAGCAGCAACTCGCCAGCGCCCTTAATGTCAGCCGTGGTCCATTGCGCGAGGCCGTGCGCGATCTGTGCGATATGGGGCTGCTGGTCAGCCTCCCCTACAAAGGCCTCTATGTTCGCTCGGTCACGCCCGAAGATCTGGAGGAGCTCTACTCGCTGCGTACCACGCTTGAGACATTCGCCTTTGAGCGGTGCTGGGATAAACGCACGCCAGAGGCCATTGCCGATCTGCACAGCCGCAGCGAAGCTCTGAAAGAGGCCATTGATCTTAACGTCGACGGGCTGCGCGCGATCGAGTTGGAACTGGCTCTGCACAGTTGGAGCTTTGAGCTCAGCGGGCACAAGCTGCTGCAAAAAAGTTGGGAGTCGATGCAGTCCAACGTCTATTTCTATTTTTCCCTGCACCAACGTGCCCACGCTCGCAAAGGGCCGCTGCGCCAATCCCATGATCTTTATGTAGAGCTTGCCTGTGGCGATAGCCTCGACGCCATGAAGGCACATTTAGACGATCATATGCGACAGGGGTTTGAGCGCACGCGCGACGCGCTCTCGACCTCGCTATTCTCCTAAACCGCCTTGTGCTGCGCCACGCACACATCACCTGACGCAAGGGAACCCGAGCAAAGAGCAGAAACGCACCTGTGCTATGGAACTAGCACCTGCCGCACGGGTTGGGCCGACGAACAGCAAGATGATGGGCGCAGGCCCAGCCATTTCGCATGCACGCTCAATTTAAATGAAAAGGCCAAAACCAATGAAAATTCTTATGGTTCTCACCTCCCACGATCAACTTGGCGATACAGGGAAGAAGACGGGTTTCTGGCTCGAAGAATTCGCCGCTCCTTACTACGTCTTCAAGGACGCAGGCGCCGAGATCACACTGGCCTCGCCCAAGGGCGGCCAACCCCCGCTGGATCCGAACAGCGATTCCGACGACTCGCAGACCGAGGCCACCAAACGCTTCAAAGGCGATGACGCCGCCCAGAAAGAATTGGCCAATACCGAAGTCCTCTCCGGCATCTCGGCAGATGGCTTTGACGCGGTGTTCTACCCCGGTGGCCATGGTCCGCTTTGGGACCTCGCAGAAGACAAGGACAGTATCGCACTGATCGAATCCTTTACCAAGCTGGACCGCCCTGTCAGCGCTGTTTGCCACGCGCCAGCAGTGTTCAAGCACACCAAAGGGGCCGACGGCAAACCGCTGGTCTCGGGCAAGACAGTAACGGGCTTCACCAATACCGAAGAAGAAGGCGTTGGCCTGACCGACATCGTGCCGTTCCTCGTTGAGGATATGCTGAAGGCAAACGGCGGCAACTACGAAAAGGGCGACGACTGGGCCTCTTTCGTGGTGACCGATGGCAAGCTGGTCACGGGTCAGAACCCCGCCTCCTCCGAAGAAGCCGCGAAAAAGCTGATGGCTTTGCTGTAAGCCATCAGCGGGGGCGGCCATCACCGGTCGGCCCCGCAAAGCTTCCAAATATCCATTCCTGGAACATCCTCCTTTGCGGGACAGTGTCCTGAATTTGCACCGCGCACCGTGACATTGGTCTTGCTTAGCCCAAGGGTGATTGAAGCGCCGCGCGCACTCGTTACATGCGCTGCAAACACCACGGAGCACATGATGAAAAAGACCCTTACCTTTACCGCTATTTCTCTCAGCATCCTTGCAGGCGCTGCCCAAGCCGATACGCTGAATGTCGGCATGTCTGGCGGATATTTCCCTTTTACCTTTGTGAAACTCGACGAATTGCAGGGCTTTGAAGTTGATTTCATCAACGCCATCGCTGCCGAGACCGGCGATGAGGTCAATTTTGTGACTATGTCATTTTCCGGCCTTATCGGCGCGCTGGATTCTGGGCGGATTGACACGATCGCCAACCAGATCACCATCACGCCGGAGCGCGAGGCCAAATTCACGTTCTCGCAGCCTTATGTCTTTGACGGCGCCCAGATCGTTGTAAAAACCGGCAATGAGGGCACAATTGGCAGTGTCGAAGACCTGAGCGGCAAGACTGTCGCGGTCAACCTTGGCTCCAATTTCGAGCAATTGTTGAACGAACTCCCCAACGCCGATCAGATCGACATCCGTACCTATGAAAGCAACATTGCCCAAGACACGGCACTTGGCCGGGTCGATGCATTCGTGATGGACCGCGTCTCCTCGGCGCAGTTGATCGCCGAAAGCCCGCTGCCTCTGGCGCTTGCAGGCAAGCCATTCAGCGAAATCCGCAACGCGCTGCCGTTTCGCAACGACGATAAGGGCACAGCGCTGCGCGACCGCGTAGATGCCGCGATCACCAAACTAAAAGATGACGGCACCCTGAGCGAGATTTCGCAAAAGTGGTTCGGCGCTGACATCACGAAAGCCGAGTAAGCAGCATGCGGGCACTGGATTTCGCGTATATGTGGGACCTAGTGCCCGTCCTGCTGGGGTATATTCCGCTGACGCTGTTCATGGCGCTGGTTGGTATGGTCTGCGCCTTGGTGCTCGCCTCGATCATGGCCGTCGAACGGGTGTTCCGCGTGCCGGTACTGGATTGGTTTGTCCGACTGTTTATCAGCTTTTTCCGCGGCACGCCGCTGCTGGTGCAGCTGTTTTTGTTTTACTACGGCCTGCCGCAGGTGTTGTCTTTCCTGACCACCATCGACGGTGTCAGCGCCACGATCATGGGGCTGACGCTGCATTTCTCCGCCTATATGGCCGAAAGCATCCGCGCCGCGATTCTGGGCGTGGATCGCAGCCAATGGGAAGCCGCGCAGGCGGTTGGCATGACACAAGGGCAGATGATGCGGCAGATCATTATGCCACAGGCCGCCCGCGTCGCCGCACCGACCTTGGTGAATTATTTCATTGATATGATCAAAGGCACGTCGCTGGCCTTCACCCTCGGCGTGACCGAACTGATGGGGGCGACACAAAAAGAAGCGGCGGGCAGCTTTTTGTATTTCGAGGCCTTTTTGGTCGTTGCCGCAATCTACTGGATTATTGTCGAAGCCTTGGCGTTCGTCCAACGGCGGCTCGAAATCCATTTGAACAAGGCGCATGCGCGATGACGACAGGCTCTGGCATATCGATTCGTAATCTCAGCAAATCCTTTGGCGACACCGCCGTCCTGACTGACATCTCGCTCGAGATCGCGCCCGGCGAACGGGTGGTGGTGATCGGACCCTCCGGCACCGGCAAATCGACCCTGCTGCGCTGCCTGAACTTCCTCGACCGACCGGATGCGGGCACTTTGCAGCTCGGCGATTTGAGCGTTGATGCCAAGACCGCCTCGCGTGCCGAGATACTGGCACTGCGGCGCCGCACCTCGTTTGTATTTCAAAACTATGCCCTCTTCGCCAACAAAACCGCGCGGCAAAATATCACTCAAGCACTGATCGCGGTTAAGGGTCTGTCAAAAGCCGACGCCAACCGCCGCGCCGATGATATCCTGCGTGAAACCGGCCTCACAGCCCGTGCCGAAGCCTATCCCGCCGCGCTGTCGGGTGGTCAGCAGCAGCGTGTGGGGATTGGCCGCGCGATGGCACTGGACGCTGATCTGATGCTCTTTGACGAGCCCACCTCCGCGCTCGACCCTGAATGGGTTGGCGAGGTGCTCGACCTGATGCGCAGGGTCGCCGAAAAGCGTCAGACCATGCTGATCGTGACCCATGAGATGCAGTTCGCCCGCGAGATCGCGGACCGGATTGTTTTCATGTCCGAAGGCCGGATCATCGAGCAAGGCCCGCCTGCGCAGCTTTTGGAAAACCCGCAGGATCCGCGAACAAAGGCGTTTCTACGGCGCGTGAGCTAAAAACGCGCTTATGCAGAGATGAAGGCACGGATAGTTCGCGGCTGTCATATCGCGCCCTCGCATAAACCACATCCGACCTTGGATGCCTTGTGGTCGCGATCCGGCCTTTCGCTTTGAGATACTTCGATATTTGACGTCGGGCAGCGCCAACGGTCAGGCATTCCCGCGCTGGCGGGCCATTCAAGGCTGCTTCTGACGTCCGCGCAGGTCCGAAAATTTTGGAGAGAACCTGACGTTCAGTCTCTAGCAGGCCTTGCAGAACCATCGGACCGATGAGCAGCGACTCAGAGAAAGAGCCATTGGCCGTCACGATTTCATGGCGGTCACAGGCGAAATGAAACCATGTGATCGCTGCCTTGTTTTTCATGTGGCGAATGCCCGGCAATGCCGTCAACGACTTGGCAGGCGCCAGTTTCTCGCTGGCAAACACATTGTGCAACTGGCCATTGCCGCCCACCAGTATGCGGTGCTGTGGTGATACAATCAGGTCACGCGCGGGCAGGCCGCCGCCCAGCGCACCGGCTTTGATCAACACAGGCTTTGCATCGTCGCCAAGGCTGTCCAGCGGCTGATCCGCGCTTCGAATCCACCGAATAGCCTGTGCACCATGGTCTCGTGTCATTACCAGATCGCCGGGGGCCAATGTTTCCACAGCGCGTGGGCCGTCGGGTGTTTCGATCATTGTGCCTGGTGCGTAACAGGGGATACCCGCCCGCGTCAGTTGCGCCGGAGCGTTCACCTGCGACGGAGAAACTCCCTGCAGTAGCAATGTTTCCCCGTTTGGAAAGGTGAGCAGTGCGTTACCAAAGCCGTCGTGACTGACCACGACATCCCACACGTTGACCGGATTGCCGTTGGCATCGGTAAGGCCGCTAAGATCAAGCTGATCGTTGAAGAACCCGTCGTTGTCTGCGTCGCCGGTATCGAAATCGGTAATCGTATCAGCGCCGAACCCGTCGCCGAGAAGGAAAAGATCATTGCCCGCGCCGCCGCTCAGCAGGTCATTGCCAGCCCCGCCAATCAGCGTATCGTTGCCAGCCCCGCCCAGCAGAGTGTCGTTACCGCCACCGCCGGAGAGCGTGTCGTTGCCTGCGCCGCCAGACAGTATGTTTGCATTGCCATCACCGGTGAGGCTGTCGTTCAGCGTGGAGCCAGTGAGGTTCTCGATGCTGATGAGGGTGTCGCCCTGCGCGTCCCCGCCAATGCCCGTACCATTGCTAAGGTTAACCGTGACACCTGAGGTGGAGGCGGAATAGTCGGCGGTGTCGTTTCCGTTGCCGCCGTTCAGCACGTCGGCGCCTGCTCCGCCGATAAGCGTATCGTCGCCGTCGCCGCCCAGAAGCGAATCCGACCCTGTACCACCGTTTAAAAGGTCGTTGCCCGCGCCCCCGGACAAGGTGTCGTTGCCGCCTCCCCCGATCAATACGTTGGCATTGCCGTCGCCGGTCAAGTTGTCATTATAGAACGAACCGGTAATGTTTTCGACGCCGGTAAGGGTATCGCCCTGCGCGTCCCCCCCGCTGCCCGTACCAGTGGCGAGGTTGACCGTGACCCCTGCCCCCGAAGTTGTGTAGTCAGCGGTGTCGATGCCAGTGCCGCCGTCCAGCAGGTCGGCCCCGGGGCCGCCGATCAATGTGTCGTCTCCGGCGCCACCGCGCAGAGTATCGTTGCCCGCGTTGCCAATCAGCACGTTCGCGCCTGCGTCACCAGTCAGGCTGTCGTTGTAGTTCGACCCGGCGAGGTTTTCGAAGTTTGACAGGACATCGCCCTGGGCATCCCCGCCCGAGCCGATGCCGGTGGTCAAATTAACGGTGACGGCCGACGTAGACGTGCTGTAATCTGCCGTATCAATGCCCGGCCCGCCATCGAGCGTGTCTTGACCCGGACCGCCGATGATCGTGTCATTCCCCAAGCCACCATTGATCGAGTCGCGCCCGCCATATCCGAAAATCAGATCGTCATTGCCATCGGTGCCGTCGATTTGGTCGCCCTGCGCGTCAGTATAGCCCGGGCCCATGACGTCGGCGGAATTTGTGCCATCCACGCCGGATAACCACGGCGTGCCATAGGTCGCATAATCCGCGGTTCCGATATTGTTGCCGCCAACTTTTTGATAGCTTGCGCCGGATACCAGCGGGGCATCCGATACGAACCCCCAAACATCGCTGGTGACCCCGTTTTGAGACAGCACCGTGATTGTGATGACCGGTCCTGTTGGCGATCCGTTCGCATCAAGCAGCTGAACCTGAATCAGCGATTCCGCTTCGATCCCGTTGCCATTATTGACCAATCCGGCACCGTTGGTGACGATGTGGGTGCTGGCCCTGTCGTCTTCGAGGGTGTTTGATGAACCACCTGTGTCGTTGATCGTAACAGCACGGCTTGGATAGCCGGAGCTGAAAACATACCGCGTGCCATTCGGCGAGTCCGAGTTGTTGATGACGGTGGCACCCGCCGTTTGAGTGGTCGAGAACGTGACGCGCAATGCCTCGCTATCAACGACGTAAAGCGTGCGTTCTACCATGACAGAACCGGGTATAAAGTCGCGAGTTGTGCCTGCTGCGCCAAGAAGTGTGGCGCAGGAACGGCGCCAGAGTATCCACAGTGCTTGTGGTAGTATGTTCCGGCTTCGTCCTTCATGGCCCTCTCCTCGTCAGCTGAAATACAGCTTCGTGACAGGCCTTGTCTGGCGTCAGATTGCGGTGAATATTTGACGTTTTATTGAAATTGTCCCTATTGGGCTGCCTTGAATGACAGCGCATTTTAAGGATCGGGTGCTCTCATGATCTCGCAGAGAGCCGGGTGACGATCCAAGGCAGGGTTAATCTAGTGGCTGGGAGATTTCGTTCCGAAAGTGCCCGCCGATACGCGCGGTCAAAAACTTTCGATCAGCAATGGATCGCTGCAAATCCATACAATCATGCCGCCAAGCATCTAAAATTTATGACTTTGAGATGGTGGCGGACCGAGGAACCGCCGAACCCCTGTTCCCATTAACTCCTTTACATTCCCTAACATTCTTTGTTGCCAGCGGCTTAAAGGATAACTCTTGCTCTGACGTTCCGAGAGATCCTATGATATAGCCAGACATTCAAGGTAGGAATAATGGTAGTATGGCAAAAGCAGGCCTTACTGTAGCGAAGGTAGCCAAGCTGACCGAGCCGGGGCGCTATGCAGACGGCAATTGCTTGTACTTGGTCCTACCTAAAACAGGCGGCAAATATTATATCTGCCGCGTCACGATTCATGGCAAGCAATGCGATATAGGCTTAGGCGGTGCGGCTTACACCAGTTTGGCCGAAGCGCGGGAGCAGGCTACGCAGATCCGTAAGGTAGCGCGTGCTGGTGGCGACCCCCGGCAAGAGCGCAAGAAAGAACGGCTGACCTTTGCGCAGGCAGCAGAACGCGTTCACGCCAGTCTTGAGCCAACGTGGCGCAACGCCAAACATGCGGCAGGCTGGCTTTCTACGGTAAAGACATACGCTGACCCGCAGTTCGGTGATCGCCCTATAGAAACGGTCAACACTGCGGATTGCCTAAGAGCGCTTGCTCCTATTTGGACGACTAAGCACGAAACAGCCAAACGGCTCCGGCAACGGCTGGCGACAGTGTTCGACTGGGCGAAGGGCGCGGGGCACTATCCGCACGAGAACCCGATCAACGGACTAAGTAAAGCTCTGCCCAATTACAAACCGCGCGTTCAGCATCACCCTGCCCTACCATGGCTTGAGGTGCCAGCGCTCATGGCAGACTTGGCTAAGCGTGAAGGCATATCAGCCCGCACGCTTGAATTCTTGATCCTAACGGCCACGCGATCAGGGGAAGCTCGAGGTGCTCGCTACTGCGAGATAGATGGCCGCGCTTGGACAGTGCCTGCAGAACGTATGAAACGGGGAATCGAACATCGGGTGCCGTTGTCAGCACAAGCACTTGCCGTCTTGGACCGCGTGAGCGGCTTAGGTGATGATCTGGTATTCCCAAGCCCGAATGGTGGAAAACAACAACTCGAACAAAGTGATGCGTCAATCCGCGCCCTGCTTAACCGAATGAAGCGCACAGGCTTTACCGTGCACGGCTTCCGCAGCGCATTTCGAGATTGGGCAAGCGAAAGCGCTCATGCGGATCGGGAAGTGGCCGAGGCGGCGCTTAGCCATGCCACTGGAACTGACACCGAAAGGGCTTATGCGCGATCAGATTTGCTTGAGCGGCGCAGAGCATTGATGGAGCAATGGGGAAGGTTCTGTTGTGGTGAGATGTCTGACGTAGTGAGGGTTTCGCGTTGGGCACGATGACGGAAAAGCGTGAATGCTGGGGATGTCCCGATGGGATGAACGTTGATGAATACCCAAATTCTGAGGAGTGGTGCGACAGAAGGTGGCGCTGGGAATTTCTTAGGCGCTCACAGAAGGTGAGGGGCGCTTTTTCTCTTGCACTGGTAAAACAATACCAAAGCGAGGAACGTCGAATACCAATCGACTACATGACTGCTGTCGAAAACCTAGAGATTGTCCTTCCACTCTCTCCACAAATGGCTGCACACATTGGTTACGCAGCCCTACCTAATCCAGCGAATCCAGCCTCCTTCAATTTTCTTGATCAAAATGCCCGTAGCTTCCATGAAGCGAGGCGAATAGAGCTATGGGACCTTGAGTTAGTTGCGGCTGGAAAAGCTAGTGCATTAGACGTTTTTAGTGTGGTTCAGGTGCCTGTTATTTTCGACCCCAACGCACCTATAGCTCCTCAACTAGAAGGGCTTGCCGAGTATCTGTTGAGCTTTCGGCACCATTCAGTTCGCGACGACCTTCAGAAGCAACGCGGCGACCTCTGGTTTTCCTATCTGCGGATATTGGACGCGCGTGAAGCAGGATATACCTATGCCCAGTGTGCCGAGCACCTCTGTGGCAGCACGGCGGCGACCGATCAGACAGCAAGGGATCGAGTGAGGGCGGCAAAACGCCTCCAAGACCGTATGTGATCTAAGCGCCCATTTCCTTTCACATTATCCTGCGCACCGCACCTTGGGGCAAGATTGGGACATTCCAAGAAAGGAGTGATTCAAATGCCAAACAACCAGAATACTGAGGGAAAAAGTTGGCCCCCACATATGCGGTCTTCGCAGGCATCAGCATACTCGGGTGTTAGCGTGTCTCACCTTGCCAAGCTGCGTATGGAGATCAATCGTGGCAAAGGCCCCGCCTATTCGAAGGTGGCAGGCTGTATAGTCTACCGTAAGGCCGACCTCGACAAGTGGCTGGCTGACAATCTCGTTGGCGCAGCCGCCTAATGCAAACCCCCGCGCAATCCAGTGGATCGAGCAGGGGTGCTAACTATTCAGAAGTCTTGGCGGACAACTGGAAAGTTAGCGTGCTCGGTCCCAAAATTCAAGGACTGAAAATATGAGCTTCCAAACAAATATCCTGAAACCAGTCGAGACACCGCGTTGGATTATGTCCGTCCGCGACCTTACTGACGACCGAACACCTGCGAAATACGAGGTCACTAACGCAGATGGCAGCACATCGGTTGTCACTCTCAAAGACCGCAAGCGCCAAGTCGTCGATGCTATGCTGATCGGCCCGGTATTCTGCGCATCGACAGTGCGTTTGGGTGACGCGGTGTTTCGCCTCAAAGAAGATAACAACCTCCACGCCGCGACCAAGACGACAGCGGAAGGGCGCAAATTCTACACGCTGAGCGGCCAAGGTGTGCGCCGGATCGACGGAGGTGTGGTTTGATTATGGCTCTCAAAATCCAGATTGCCCGCCTGCAACGCCTCTATGGCCTGACCGCAACCCAAGCCCGCCTTGTCGCTGGCCTGCACTATGGGGAGGGCGTGTAGTGGCCAAGACCTTCGCCCAAATTGAAACTACGCTGCCGCACTCTCGAAAGCTGCGGCAGCTGAACCACGGAGAAAGGTGGGCGTATCTTTGCGCCCACCTCACCCCTCTCGGCGGGTATATTGGTTTGTTTCGGTATCCCAAGGCCATCTGGGCCGATGATGCTGACCTCGCGGTCGCGGAGCTTGATACCGCAATCCAGAAGATGACCGAAACTGGTCTTCTGTCTTTTGATGAAGATGAAGACTTTGTGCGGATTCACAGTTGGTTCCTCAAAAAGAACGCGCCGGAAAACGCCAGCCGCATGGCCTCACTTGCGGCGGATTATTCGGACCTCGACGCACCAGACGAGTTGATTATGGAATCTGCTGCCGAATTCACAGTCGGCGCAATCAAGCGAGCACAACGGTGGAAGCCAGACAGCGTTGAGTGGGGGAAGCTGCGGGACGTGTTCAAACCGTTTCTGGCAGCGATGCGTCACAACTACGAAGACGACTTTCACGAGGCCCTTGTTGCCCAACTCATCGGGCAAAACCGCGCAGTTAAGGTCGAACTTTGCGCCCTTATGCCCTCCCTGCAGCACCACTTGGAGGCACCCTGCCCCCACCCTGCCGACACCGTGGGGCCACACTACACTGAGACGAGACGACACTTAAACGAGACTAAAACGAGAAAAGACGAAAACTACACGGATCAAATTTCTAGCGAAAACGTCCAACCCTTTACGGCACTGAATTCGGCAGAGGTCGGAAGTGCTGAGAAAGGGCGAAAGGCCCAAGGACCACGCTCAGAAACCATCGAAGCAGCAAGACGCATAGGAGCAATTCCATGAGCGACCGTAACAACGGCCAGAAAACGGATGAGCGCAATCCAGACGGAACGTTTGCGCCCGGCAACCCCGGCAGGCCGCGAGGCGCTCGCCACAAGGTCACACAGGCCATTGAGGCTATGCTGGGGGGGCAGCAGGAGGCTTTGACGCAGGCGGCGATAGACAAGGCGCTAGAAGGCGATGTCACCGCTCTGCGTCTGTGCCTCGACCGCATCGCCCCTGCTCGGAAGGATGCGCCGGTATCGTTTGACTTGCCCGCCATCGAAACGGCAGAGGACGCCGCCAACGCCGCGCGGGCCATCCTCAGAGCAATTGCTGCCGGTGATGTAACACCACTCGAAGCAGCGACCGTCATGGCTGTTGTCGAACAATTCCGCCGCACCTTGGAAACCACAGAAATTGAACGCCGGATCACGGCATTGGAGGCAAGCAAATGAGCAGCACGAAAAATAGGCTTCGCGAGCTGGAACGCGGCAATCAGCGATTAGAGGTACACCTTACTTCGATGGCTTTTGACACGGGCGATGCGGCCAACCAGTCCACACGCACAGCAGCCTTTCACTGCGACGGGTCCGAGTACCAGATCACCCGCGATCAGGGCGAAGATGCAGGCGTCTTCACACGTCGCGCGGAAGCCGAGGGCATGGCGCTGGCGCAAGCAGATCACCCGAAAGCGATAATCTTAGCGCCCGGTTCGGAGGATTTGTGAGCATGACACAGGAAGGCAGAGTGCAGCGGCTTGAGGCCATCGGTGGAGCGACAAAGGAGACGATCCTTGCCGTTGTGCCAGAGCATTGGGACGATGACGAGGTTCAGGCAGGGATTACCCATCTTAGGAAAACGTTCGTCCTGCCCTGCACATGGAGCATGAGCATGACCCGCGATCAGAATCTCACGGAAGCACGGCTGCTTTTCGCAGGCGATTTGCCTGCCCTGTTCAAGCGCGTTGCAAGACGCAGCGGCAGGATCGGCATCCCATCGCAGGAGGGCCAAGCATGAACCACTCATCACGACTTCAGAATCTCGAAATCAAGAAGCCGAAGGCAACGACCGTCGATGCCAAGCTGAAACTTGAGCAACATCTTCAGAAAATCTCTGACCGACTGCCACCCCTTACAACCGCAGAGCAACAGGCATCGCAGGACTGGCTTGTAAATGAGTGGCCGGATCATCTGGAAAGGATGCGCAACAATGCAACTTAGGCACGGCAAAAGAAGTCACAAACCCGCGCGGTGCCGTTGGTGTGCCGAGTGCGGCTGCTTATTGAAGCAGAGTGAGGCTGCAAGAGGTGCAACCTTGTGCGGGCAACCACACTTAATCAGACGCGGCGAGAAACGCCGGAATGTTCAAGCACCAACAGGTTCAATCAACTCGCATTGCCAGCGTCCCAAGCGATGAATTTTGTAGCGCAGATTGAAAGCGAAAAGCCTTGCAACCGGAAAGGGAACCGTTGTTGACTGTAACGGCGGAGGGATTGTTGATGAAACGCCTAATATCAATAGCGCTATTTTTGCTCGCAGGATGCGACGCGCCCCAACCGCAGCCGCTCAGGCCGAGCCCCGCGATGCAGCAGATCCTTGCCGCGTGCCAAAATGGCGACCTGAAAGCCTGCGAGTTCGCAGAAAGCACGCGCCAAGCCGAATTGCAGCGCCGCGCGTCGATCCCGCCGCCTGTGTTCCGCCCGTCGTACAATAACCCCGCAGATTTTCAGACGAAGCCCGCACAGCAAACGATATGCCGCAACAGTTTCGGGCAGATTGTTTGCACGACCTACTGACGGAAAATGGCGGCGTCAGAGCGGCGCATCGGGGTATGGCCGCACACACCCCGATAAATTCCGGAGCGGTAAGGCCACGGTATGGCAACTCTAGCGGTATAGGCGACCACACCTCTAGCCGCGCGGGGCCACCCCAAGGCTTCCCAGAGGTCAGAGAGCGATGCGCCCCCGAATTTATGGCCACCGTAAAAGTATACGGCGCTGCGCAGGAGCGGGGCAAAGTCCGCGTTAATGGTGAACGCAGCTTTGAAACAAGAGTGCTGTATTTGCGCCCGCCGCTCGTGGGCCAAGCTGTTGGGTTTTCCGCACCTTCCAACGAGGGTAGCGCAGTGACCAAGAATGATTGATAACGGAGGGACGTAACCGCTGGTTACAGCTAGTAGGTTCCCGCAAAGGCCCAAGGGCAACATCTTGGTAAACTGATTTTTACCATCTTCTCATATCTTGTCCGTATGGAAGAAAAGAGCTTCGCCAATTCAGTCAGGATCGAGCACCGTTCGAAGGGCCGGGCACAATCTGCGCGTTACCATGATCTGCGTCTTTGCCATGTTCCGGGATACGTCGAGAATAATTTTCGAAAGCGGTAGGATTATTGGTAGTAAATCAAGAAAACTCTAATATTTCCTTGCTAATCAACGACATACGAGGGGGAAGTGGCGGACCGAGGAGGATTCGAACCCCCGACCCCCTGATTCGTAGTCAGGTACTCTATCCAGCTGAGCTATCGGTCCGTTGTTGGGCGGTTTAGTTTGGGTGGCGGGGCAATGCAAGCCCTCGTTTGGCAAAATCCGCGTGCAATGGCAGAAAGTTTTAAAGCAATCCCGCAGTGGTCAAATTGTGCCATCGCCTTTGGGCAATGTCAGATCGAACTGCGTCCCCGTCGCCCCTGTATGAACCAGCTCGAGCGTACCGCCATGGCCGCGCACCAGCTCATCGGCGATAGCCAACCCGAGCCCCGATCCGCCCTTGCGCGCGCCGCCCTGAAACGGCGTGAACAGGTGCTCTATCGCTTTAGGAGGCAGTCCAGGGCCGGTGTCGGTGACGCAGATGCGCCATGCGGTGGATGTCTCATCGGCGCGGATGCTGATTTCGCCGGGTTTGCCCGAGACCGCGATGGCTTGCCGCGCGTTGCGGACCAGATTGGCCAGCACGCGGTGCAAATGCTCGGGGTCGGCGCGCACTTTCAGGGATGCAGCCACATCAGCGGCAAAGCTGATGTCCTGATCGGGCACTGCCAGCCGCTCGCTGTCGACCACTTCTTCGACCAAAGCCGCCAGATCGACCAGTGTCAGGGTTGGCCCCGGCTCCTCGGCGCGGCCAAAGGCCAGCGTTGATTCGCACAAGTGTACAGCGCGGGTGATGGACGCGACCAGCTTAGGGGCCATCCGTTTCACTGCCGGATCTTCAGAAGTTTCGATCCGGTCGGTGAACAGCTGTGCCGTTGTGAGGATGTTGCGCAGGTCGTGGCTGATCTTGCTCACAGCCGAACCAAGCTGCGCGAGCCGCTCTTTTTGCTTAAGCGCTTGGGTCAGATCGGTTTGAAGCGAGCGCAGCGCCTCTTCGGCCTCACGCAATTCAGTAATCCGCGCGTCCGGCACAATGATGCGACGCGCGTCCTCAGGAGCGGCGGCATAGCGCAACATATGCCCCACCACGCCTTTGATCGGCTTCAGCAGCAGGGCCCGCATCGACAAAAACAGCAAGAACGCGGTGATCACCGAAATCACCGCCGAAAGCACCAAAATGCGGATCCCGTAGTCGAGCATCGCGGTGCGCAGCGGCGCGGTCTCCATCGTGACCTCGATCAGCAGCCCGGCGTCGCGCACCGGTGCGCCGATCACCCGCACGATGTCATTGCGACTGCTAAACAGCCGCAGCATCGCATC
This sequence comes from Sulfitobacter brevis, assembly GCF_900112755.1. Classification (GTDB taxonomy): domain Bacteria; phylum Pseudomonadota; class Alphaproteobacteria; order Rhodobacterales; family Rhodobacteraceae; genus Sulfitobacter; species Sulfitobacter brevis. The sequence goes on from NZ_FOMW01000001.1 coordinate 408,844, forward strand.
GCGGATCAACACGGCGGCGGTTGGGTCACGCAAATCGTAAGTTGCGGTGATTGCCTGCGGCATGGGAGAGGACAGCATCAACTGGCGCACCTCGTCGCGGCGCAGCACAACGTTGAACACGCCCGCATTTCGCAGCAGTTCCTCTTCCAGCTCTGGGTCCAGCATGTCGTCGGCCAACAGCGCAAGCGAGGCGATCTGCGCCCGTTCCAGCCGCGTCAGCATATAATCCTCGCGAAACCGCGCGATGGACGGCACAAAGATCAACACTTCGGCCAGCATCACAAAGATGGTGGTCAGGACCAATAATCTGCCGGAGAGCGAGTTGAGCATGCCTGTGCCTAGCGAACCCTTGCGCAATGCGCGGGCAACGGTGTGGCCCGCTGTTTCATGGCACGAACCGCTGCACAAGCCCGACCACGCGTTTGACCAAGGGGCTGTCGAACAAGCGCGGGCTGAAATAGGCGCCAGCCGCCCGTTTGTTGATTTCACCAATTGTCGGATAGGGAGCTACCATCGCAGCAATCTGGCTCATCTTCATATTGTTTGCCAGCGCCAAAGCCCACAGATTGATCAACTCGCCTGCTTGATACCCGACGATTGACACCCCGACAGGCCGCCCTTTGATGACCATTACCTTGATCAGCCCTGTGGTCTTGCGTTCGGCGATAGCGCGGTCGTTATGGTTACAGTGGAACCGCACAACCTCAAGCTTATCGCCATGAGCCGCGCGGGCCTGTGCTTCGGTTTGCCCCACTTGAGACAGCTCGGGGCTTGTATACGTGGCCCACGGGATGTGGCTGGTTTTGGCTTTTGACGGCAGGCCAAACAACATTGACCGGATGATCACCCCGGCATGGTAACCTGCCACATGGGTGAATTGCAGCCCACCCGCCACATCGCCAATGGCATAGACACGGCGGTTGGTGGTGCGCAGGCTGTCATCAACCTTGACGCCTTGCCTTGTTGGCTCGACCCCCGCCTTTTCGAGGTCGAGCTTATCGGTGTTGGCCTTGCGCCCGACCGCGACCAGCAGGTGACTGCCTTTGAAGATGCGGCCATCTTCGGCCACCACTTCGATGGCGCCCTTTTGGCCGCGAATTTCTCGGGCTTTGGCGCCTTCTTCGATCACCACGCCCTCGTCGCGCAGCGTCTGGAGCACAATCTCGGCCAACTCCGGATCATCCTTGCCCAGCGCCTTATCACCTTCGATCACCGTCACTTTACAGCCCAGCCGAAGATGCGCCTGCGCCATTTCCATGCCAATTGGCCCGCCACCGATGATCAACAAATGATCCGGCTTTTCGCGCAGATCAAACAGGGTTTCATTGGTGAGATAAGGCACCCCGTCCAGCCCTTTGATCGGCGGCACGAAGGGGGATGATCCGGTGGCGATCACGATACGCCGCGCGGTGATCACCGTATCACCGGCCTGCACTTCACTGTCAGAGATAAAGCGCCCGAATTCGCGGATCACATTAACGCCGAATCCTTCAAACCGCTCTTGGCTGTCAACTGGCGCGATCTGGGCGATCACCCCCGCCACATGGGCCATCGCAGCAGCGTAATCCGCCTCACCCCCCGCGTTGGCGACCCCGAATTGCGCGGCATGCTGCTGATCATACGCCGCCTTCCCACTAGCAATCAGCGCCTTGGAAGGAACGCAGCCGTAGTTCAGGCAGTCCCCGCCCATTTTGTGGCCCTCAAGCAAGACCACATCGGCGCCCATTTGCGACGCCCCGGCAGCAAGGCTCAAACCGGCCGACCCCGCGCCGATGATCAAGATGTCTGTTTTCAAGCGGTTCATTTCAACAAATCCTTTTTGCCGGTAAATTTCTTGAGCGCGACAGGTAAAAGCGACAAGGCGCTCAGACCCAATATCGGCAATAGGATGTGCGGCTCGAACAAGATGCCCAGATCGGGCGTTCCGCCGGTCGCAAAGACCTCACCTAGCCCCGCACCGACAGAGGTAAACACCAATCCCCCCGGAATGATGCCCAGAAAGGTCGTTATAACAAATCGATAAAGCGGCACCCCAAGAAATGCGGGGATCAGGTTGGCCATAAAAAACGGCACCGCGGGTGCGAGCCTGAGGAAGAACAGCATCGACCACTGATTCTCGTCGATACCCTGTTTGATCTTGGCGATCATACCGTCAGAGGTATCCATGCGTTCTCTGAGCTTGTCGCCCAGTCCCCATCGCGCCGCCTGAAAGATCACAGTCGCGCCCAACGTCGCGGCAAGAACGTTAAACAGCACCCCCGGAAACAGGCCGAACAAAAACCCGCCTGTCAGGGTCGAAATCGTCGCCCCCGGCAGCGAGAAGGCCACGATGATCATATAAGCAGCCATAAAACCAAAAGCTGTCAGAACATAGTTGCTATCGCGAAACGCCAACAAGGCCTCGCGATTCTCGCGCAGCGCATCAAAGCTCAGGTAATCGCGCAGGGTAAATGCGCCGATAGCCGCAATAATGCCGATCCCGATTAAAGGTAGGTAGCGCAGATATGCCGGTCGGGAGGATGGGTTTTCGCGCATTATCATTGCTCTCTACTTCATATGCCAACGCCAGCTTTAGCGCGGTATCTCAAAGGTAAGTCCTGTCAGATACATGACCTTTGCATCCGCGCGGCAACAGCCCTATCACGGGTGCTTGATGCACAGTGTAGCATTCGGCGCATTTCCGGTGCTGCATCGGCGGTTTTGAAACAATTGCACCTTTGCTAAGACGATTTTGTTGCAAGCCATGCATTTTTCCGCCCCCAAGGGTTTGACTTGCGCCTCGCACGTCAGTAGAGAGCGGGCTTGAATTAACGCTGACTGGACCGATTCCAATCAGCAGGCTGATATTTTGTGGAGACGGAGCGATGAAACGCACCTTTCAACCATCCAACCTTGTGCGCAAGCGGCGCCACGGATTTCGCGCTCGTATGGCTACTAAAGCCGGTCGCAAGATCATCAACGCCCGCCGTGCGCAGGGCCGGAAAGAGCTGAGCGCGTAATACGCGCCTTCAGCCAATGACTAACATGACACCGCCGGAAGCACCCGAGGATGGCATCAACGCCATTTCAAGGGACACGCTTCCGGCGGTTTCTTCACGTTTGGCGACGCTGACCAAGCGGGCTGATTTTACACGCGCTTCGCGGGCGGCCCATACAGCCACGCCCGGCTTTGTGCTGCAAATGCGCCAACGCGCCGCGGGCGAAGCAGACGGCATTCGCATCGGTTACACCTGCTCCAAAAAAGTCGGCAATGCTGTCGCGCGCAACCGCGCCAAGCGCCGCCTGCGCGAGATTGCACGCCAGAATTTGCCAGAGCATGGCATTGTGGGCATGGATTACGTGCTCATCGGGCGGCGCGGCGCCACCGCCACCCTGCCCTTCACCCAGCTTCAATCTGACCTGATCAAGGCCTTGGCAACGCTTCACAAGCGGCGCGCGTGACCCCGCTAGCGCTAATCTTCAGCCTGCCGGTACGCCTCTACCGGATGCTGTTCAGCCCATGGGTTGGATTCAACTGCCGCTATCACCCAACCTGCAGCGCCTATGCGCTTGAGGCTCTCAAAAAGCACGGCGGCCTCAAAGGCGGTTATCTCGCATTGCGCAGAATCGGCCGTTGTCATCCGTGGGGCGGTGACGGCATCGACAACGTCCCCGATTGAGCATGTCCAGCACAGCCCGCGCCTTACCGCTTGATTGCCCAAACCCCATCCACTAAGCCAAACCCATGCTCGACGAACCCACAGATATTCACGCGCTATTCAACGGTGCGCCGCAAACAACGGAGTTTAAAAAGCTCCGCAAACGTATCGTGCGCCATACCCGCGAGGCGATTGAGAAATACGGCATGGTCGAGCCCGGGACCAAGTGGCTGGTCTGTCTGTCTGGCGGCAAAGACAGCTATACCCTGCTGGCGGTCCTACATGAGCTGCAATGGCGGGGCTTGCTGCCGGTTGAGTTGCTCGCCTGCAATCTGGATCAGGGCCAGCCCGGCTTTCCTGCGACGGTGCTGCCTGATTTTCTGGAGAAAATGGGCGTCGCCCACCGGATTGAATACCGCGACACTTATTCAATCGTGATGGATAAAATTCCTGCCGGCCGGACATTCTGCGCGCTCTGCAGCCGGCTGCGGCGTGGCCATCTGTACCGCATTGCGCGCGAAGAAGGCTGTTCAGCCGTCGTTTTAGGCCATCACCGCGACGATATTCTTGAGACATTCTTCATGAATTTGTTTCACGGTGGGCGTCTGGCGACAATGCCCCCGAAATTGCTCAATGAAGAGGGTGATTTGTTCGTGTACCGCCCCCTCGCCCATGTGGCCGAGGTTGATTGCGAGAAATTTTCCCGCTCGATGCAATATCCGATCATCCCTTGCGATCTTTGTGGCTCGCAAGATGGGCTCCAGCGTCAACAGGTCAAAGCGATTCTGGATGGCTGGGAAAAGAACAGTCCTGGACGGCGGCAGATCATGTTTAGGGCGCTTATGAATACGCGTCCGTCGCACCTGCTGGACCCTGAATTATTCGATTTCGCAGGGCTAACTCGTACTTTAGGCGTATTTTAGCTAAACTCCTGCTAAACTTCCTATCCAAATTAACCTCTACCTCACCGTCTGGCCGCTAGCGTGTCTGCATACCCCGTGTCCATTGTGATGCGAGCAAATGGAGTGACGTATTGGCCTATTCCCCCTCGCAAACACTAGGACGCGTCCAGCGGAGATTGGCCTTGATCCTGTCGGGCCCTCCCGCCTTAGCGTTCATTCCGGCGATAACGCTGGCCGCATTCTGGTTCGGCGGGGAACTGGCGCTGCTCTCCGTCGCTGTTGCAGTGCCACTGGTATATCTGCTGAGCGGCGGCATTACTGTGGGTGCGCAAGCGCCTCGGGCGGAAGTAAAAGGCATCTTTCAGCGCAGTGCTTTCGAAGAACTGGCCGATCAGGTCTATCTGCGCACCCGTGAGCAAGGCTTGCAGTCGGCAGCCTTTTTCATCGCAATCGAAGAGTTGGATCAGCTTGTCGACCGTCATGGCCAATCTACCGCGGATACCGTCGTGCGCCGCACTGCCGAGCGGCTGGTTGAGGCCCTGCGCGGCGACGACACTGTCGGCCAAATTTCCGAATCGCGCTTTGCGATATGCCTTTCTCCGGTGCGCCAGCTCGATCTCGAGCTCTGCATTCAGACCGCTGCCCGCCTTCAAGCCGCAATTAAAGAGCCTATCTCGGTCGGTGGGATATCGATTTATATCTCAGCCTCCATAGGATTTTGCCAGCATGCACGCACGCCCGGCGGGTCAGGAGCAGAATGGCTCTTGGCCGCGAACGCTGCCATGCGCGAGGCGATCCGCCGCGGCCCTTCCGCCATCCGAGCATTCTCCGACGAAATGCGTCGCGATGCCCGCAGCAGTGCAATCTTGCGCGAAGATCTCGCGGCGGCGCTGGACTCCGGGCAAATCCAGCCATGGTTCCAGCCGCAAATTTCCACTGACACAGGCCAGATCACCGGTTTTGAAGCATTAGCACGTTGGCAGCACCCCGTTCGCGGCATGATCGCGCCGGACGAATTCCTGCCCGCTATCGAAGAAGCCGGTTTGCTGGAGCGCTTGGCCGAAGTGATGATGTATCACGGTTTTGCCGCTCTCAAGGCTTGGGACAGTGCGGGCGTTGAGGTGCCTCAAGTCGGCGTAAACTTCGCTGGTACCGAGTTGAGTAATCCCAATTTGCTGGAAAAGATCGAATGGGAGCTTGACCGTTTTGACCTGACGCCCGACCGGCTGGCCGTCGAGGTGCTTGAAACGGTCGTGACAGGTGCGCCGGATGATATGGTCACACGCAATATCAACGCTTTGGGGGCATTGGGGTGCCGGATCGATCTGGATGATTTTGGCACTGGCAATGCCTCGATTGCAGCAATTCGGCGCTTTTCGGTCTCCCGCATCAAGATCGACAAAAGCTTTGTGATGAAAGCTGACCGCGATCCAGAACAACAAAGGATGATCAGCGCAATCCTGACAATGGCCGAAAGGCTTGAGGTGGAAACCCTCGCGGAAGGGGTCGAGTCTGTTGGAGAGCATGTCTTGCTCGCGCAACTCGGCTGCCAGCACGTCCAGGGCTTTGGCATTGCCCGCCCGATGCCGTTTGAACAAACCCTCGACTGGATCGTCCGCCACAATGAAAAACTTCAGGCCGTACCGCGGATTATGGATGGAAAGCCTACCTAAAGAGATGCGCTTGGCACCGTGCTATCCGCGATCCAGAACGCAACGCATTGGCTCCGAGAGCGCCATTAAGCCTATACGTCAAGGGGTCTGCTCGTAAAATGGCCCGATTCCCCTTGACCTTTGGTGCCGCACTCTGTTGAACCCACGCTGATATAACGCGACATCAGGTGGCTGCTTCTATGGACGATCAGAACAAGAATCTTATCCTTGCAACCGCACTCAGCTTTGTGGTGATTTTGGGCTGGTTTCTGCTGTTTCCACCTCCTGCACAGGATCTGGTAGCCACCGATCAGGTAGAAACTGCCGCCGGAGGAACAGTCACCGTCCCTACCACGCAGGATGCTGCGGCACCCGCCACCACGCTCGACGCGCCGCTGACAAGCGCCGAAACGCTGGCTGCCGCACCGCGCGTACAAATCTCGACCGAGCGCCTTTCAGGCTCGATTTCTTTGCTTGGCGGTCGCATCGACGATCTCAAACTGAACGACTATCGCACAACGCTTGATGACGATGCCCCGATCGTGACCATGCTGACCCCCCAAGGCACCGAAGACGCGTATTATGCATTGCAAGGGTGGGCCGCTGGCTCGGGGCTTGATCCGGCAGCGGTTCCCGGCCCGGATACACCATGGACCTTGGCTCAAGGTGAGACTTTGGGTGTGGACAGCCCGATTTCCCTGACATGGGACAACGGCGCGGGCCAAACCTTTGGCCGGACCATTTCCGTCGACAACAACTACATGTTCACTCTGACCCAAAGCGTCACCAACAACGGCGATTCCGCTGTTTCCATGGCGCCCTACGGGATGATCGTGCACCACACACTGCCTGATGACCTGAAGAAATTTTTCATTCTGCACGAAGGTGCGGTCCGCATGGCTGACGGCGAACTGGCCGAAACCGATTGGGATGATATCACCGATGCCGAGATCGACCCAAAATGGGGTCGACAGGCCATTGTTACCAACGATATCAACGAAGGCTGGGTCGGCTTCACCGATCATTTCTGGCAGGCGATCCTGATCCCCGAAACGGGGCAAACCTTTGACGAAGCGTTGACCTATGACGCCCGCGCCGAGACCTACCGCGCCGTTACCCGCCTGCCCACGCAGAGCGTTGCTCCCGGTGCGACTGCCACCGCGACAACCCAGCTTTTCGCGGGCGCGAAAGAATGGGAAATCCTCAAAGCCTACGAAGAAGCCGGCGTGCCAAAGTTGATCGACAGCATCGACTGGGGCTGGTTCTTCTTCCTGACCAAACCGATCTTTTGGGTATTGCACCATCTCAACCAGCTGATCGGCAACATGGGTGTTGCGATCATCTGTCTGACGCTGTTGATCAAGGCCCTGCTGTTCCCGCTGGCCTATAAATCCTACGTGTCGATGGCGCGTATGAAAGAGCTTCAGCCCGAGATGGAAAAGCTCAAGAAAGACGCTGGCGACGACCGTCAGAAAATGCAGCAAGGCATGATGGAGCTCTATAAGAAGAACAAGGTGAACCCAGCCGCGGGCTGTCTGCCGATCTTGATGCAGATCCCGATCTTCTTCTCGCTGTACAAGGTGATCTTTGTCACGATCGAGCTGCGTCACGCGCCCTTCTTCGGCCCGTTCCAAGACCTTAGCGCGCCCGATCCGACCTCGATCTTCAACATCTGGGGCCTGCTGCCCTATGCGTCCCCCGAACCGGGTAGCATCATGGCGCTGGTCTTTATCGGCATCCTGCCGCTGCTCTTGGGTATCTCCATGTGGCTGCAGCAGAAGCTCAATCCAGCGCCCACAGACCCGACCCAGCAGATGATCTTTGCGTGGATGCCGTGGGTATTCATGTTCATGCTTGGCAGCTTTGCCAGCGGCCTGGTGGTTTACTGGATCGCGAACAACACGATTACATTCACGCAGCAATATCTGATCATGCGCAGTCAGGGTTACAAGCCCGACCTGCTTGGCAACATCAGGGGCAGCTTTTCGCGCAAGCCAAAGGCGGATGTGAAAAAGTGATGCAGGTCAGCGCGCTCTACCGGCATCCGCTGAAGAGCCACGGGCGTGAGGCGCTGGATGCTGTCACTTTGACCCAAGGGCAAGCGATGCCTTTCGACCGGTTGTGGGCTGTTGCGCATGATCGATCCAAAGCGGATGGCTCGGAGTGGGTGCCGTGCGTCAACTTCAGCATCGGCTCCAAAGCCCCTGCGCTGATGGCGATTAACGCGGTGATGGACGAAGAAACCGGGCTTTTGACCCTGCGCCATCCTGCCCGGCCCGACCTGACGATTAACCCGGACACGGACAGTGACGCATTGATCGATTGGGTGCGCCCCTTGGTGCCAGACAACCGCGCCCTGCCCGCACGGATCCTGCGGCTTGAGCACCGCGGCTTCACCGATACCGAATACCCCTCGGTCAGCTTGTGTAATATGGCGACCCACAAAGCTGTGGCTGCGGAGGCTGGCAAACCCCTGTCGCCGCTGCGTTGGCGCGGCAATATCTGGTTTGACGGTGCCGAAGCCTGGGAAGAGAACGGGTGGCTGGGCCGTGATGTGGCTCTGGGTAAGGCCAAACTGCGTGTGATCGAGCCGATCGAGCGTTGCCTTGCCACTGCCGCCAATCCTGAAATTGGCCAGCGCGACGTTGACACACTCGCCGTGCTAAACAGAATGAAGAATCAACAAAACTTCGGCATTTATGCCCAAGTGATCCAAACCGGGGAAGTTGCCCTCGGCGACAGCCTGAGGTTGCTTTGACTATGGAAATGAAATTTACCGTCGCGCCAGAACCGGACGCCTTCACCGAAGAACGCGGTCGTCTGCTTTTCGCAGGCGAAACCGAGTTCGTGAAGGGTGTCGTGGCAATGGACGGGTTGCCGCCTGCCGACCGGCTGGAGGTCTGCTTTGCGGGCCGCTCGAACGTCGGCAAATCGACCCTGATCAATGCGCTCACCGGCACCAAAGCGCTGGCGCGCGCCTCTAACACCCCGGGCCGGACGCAAGAGATTAACTTCTTCACCGCCGGTGACGATCATTACCTCGTCGATCTGCCGGGCTATGGTTATGCCAATGCGCCCCTCGCGGTGGTCGAGAAATGGCAGCGGTTGCTCAAGCAATACCTCTCGGGTCGTCAGACCTTGCGCCGCGCTTTCGTCTTGGTCGATGCCCGCCATGGCATCAAAAAGGTCGATGACGAGATCATGTCGCTGCTCGACAGTTCAGCGGTGGCCTTTCAAGTCGTGCTGACCAAGGCCGATAAGGTGAAAGAGGTAGAGCGCGAGAAGGTGATCGACCAGGTTCGCGGTGCCTTGGCCAAGCATCCGGCGGCCTACCCGGAAATCGTCGTGACCTCGTCTGAAAAGGGCTGGGGCATTCCGACTTTGCGTGCCATCATCGTATCGCTGGATTAGTCGGTAGTCGCCACCTATGCTGGTGTTTCAGGGATCAAGATATGAGAAAACAAGACATGAATCGCGACTGGATCGCTACCGCCCGAACACTTAGCCAAGCCTTGCCGTATTTCCAGCGCTTCGTGGATGCGACGGTGGTGATCAAGCTCGGTGGCCATGCCATGGGCAGCGACGAGGCGATGGATGAATTCGCCCGTGATGTCGCGCTGATGCGGCAGGTCGGGGTCAATCCCGTCATCGTCCACGGTGGCGGGCCGATGATCAACAAAATGCTGGGTCGGCTCAACATCGAATCCAAGTTCGTGAACGGCAAGCGGGTCACTGACGAGGCGACAATGGAAGTCGTTGAGATGGTGCTCTCCGGGATCGTGAACTCCGACATCGTGCAGGCTATCTCGGAGCAAGGCGGGCGGGCAGTCGGCGTGTCGGGCAAGGACAGCGGCTTGATCATTTGCGATCAGGAGGACCCCGAATTGGGTCTGGTGGGCCGTCCAACCGAAGTGAACCCGAAACTGCTCCGTGATCTGGCGGAGAAGGGCATCATTCCCGTCATCGCGCCTCTGGGTATGGGCCGTAACGGTGAGACCTTTAACCTCAATGGCGATACCGCTGCAGGCGCGATTGCAGCCGCTTTGAAAGCAGACCGGCTTTTGTTGCTGACGGATGTTGCTGGCGTAAAGAACGCACAAGGCGAAGTTTTGACCGAGCTTACAGCCGCACAAATCCGCGAAATGGTTGCCGATGGCACCATATCGGGCGGCATGATTCCGAAAACTCAAACCGCCGTCGACGCCGTCGAAGGTGGTGTGCGGGCTGCGGTGATTCTGGATGGCCGTGCCCCCAATGCCTGTTTGCTTGAGCTGTTTACCGAGCACGGCGCGGGCAGCATCATTCGCAAAGGATGACCTTCGAGGATGCGCAGGTCGCCGCGACGGCGGTGCATCTGCGCATCCTTGGCGGCTTTCACCCAACGCCAGAAGATCGCGCTCCGCACGACTGCAAGACCCTGCTCTTGCTAGGCCCAGATGAGCCCGCTTTTTGGCCGCAATTCTGCACCAGCCCCGAATACCTTGATGGCGCCGCTGATCCGATGGATCGCTGGTCAGTTCGGGTGGTGGGGGCTTTGGCGGCTGACTTAGATGCCGCCGCACTCTATCCGTTTGGCGGCCCACCCTTTGCACCTTTCTATAGCTGGGCGCTAAGAACCGGCCGGATGCATGCCGCACCGATCAATTTCTTGGTGCATGATCGCGCGGGGCTATTCGTGTCTTTCCGCGGCGCACTGGCGTTTCAGCAACGCCTCAGCCTGCCATCAGCGCCCGCCACCCCCTGCACCACCTGTATGGGCCAGCCCTGCGCCACAGCCTGCCCTGTGGGCGCATTGCGACCTGAGGGCTATGACGTGGTCGCCTGTAAGCAGTACCTCGACACGCCAAGCGGGCAGGACTGCATGCAATTGGGGTGTCGGGCACGGCGGGCCTGTCCGGTGTCACAGAAATTTGGCAGACTTGCCGCACAGTCAGAATTTCACATGCGACAATTTAAAGGACCCCCAGGTTGAAGCGTCTTATTCTCATGCGACACGCGAAATCCGACTGGTCGGCAGGCGCGTCTTCCGACCATGACCGTCCGCTAAATGCGCGGGGGCAGCGCGGCGCCACGGCTCTCGGCGTAGCATTGCGCGAAAAAGCCATCATGCCGGATCAGATATTGTCCTCGACGGCCCTGCGCACTCGCGAAACCTGTGAGTTTCTGGGCCTCGACGGATCGCCAGAGGTGTCATTCCAGCGCGGGCTTTATCTGGCCACGCAAGACGAGATTTTCGGGGCGCTGCAACGGGCCATAGGCGATGTGGTTCTGATGCTCGGCCATAATCCCGGCATTGCAATCGCGGCGAGCCAGTTCGTGGACTGCGTGCCCGATCACCCTCGGTTCGACGACTACCCCAGCGGCGCTACGCTGGTTGTGGATTTCGACATCGGGGAGTGGGAAGCTGTGGGGTGGCAAAGCGGCAAGGTTGCCGACTTCTTCACACCGCATGATTTCACCTAAGATCGCCGCGGGGGGAAGGCACCGCCCTCCCCCCGCGGCACATTGTATCAGTGGCCGAGAATCTGGCTGAGGAACAGCTGGGTCCGAGGCGACTGCGGGTGGTTAAAGAAGGCTTCAGGCTCGTTTTGTTCGACGATCTGGCCCTCATCCATAAAGATCACGCGGTTGGCAACCTGACGGGCGAACCCCATCTCGTGCGTGACGCAGATCATCGTCATGCCCTCTTCGGCAAGTTCGATCATGGTGTCGAGAACCTCTTTGATCATCTCCGGATCGAGCGCCGATGTTGGTTCATCGAACAACATGATGCGCGGACGCATGCACAGGCTGCGCGCGATCGCCACACGCTGCTGCTGACCACCCGAAAGCTGTCCCGGATACTTCAGCGCCTGATCCGGAATTTTCACCTTCTCAAGGAAATGCATCGCGATTTCTTCGGCTTCTTTCTTGGGTGTCTTGCGGACCCAGATCGGCGCAAGCGTACAGTTTTCAAGGATCGTCAGGTGCGGGAAGAGGTTAAAGTGCTGAAAGCACATGCCGACTTCCGACCGGATCTTGTCGATGTTCTTGAGGTCGGAGGACAGCACGGTCCCGTCCACCTCGATCCGGCCCTTCTGATGCTCTTCGAGCGCGTTGATACAGCGGATCAGCGTCGACTTACCGGACCCTGACGGGCCACAGATCACGATGCGTTCACCACGGTGCACGGTCAGGTCAATGTCACGCAGCACGTGAAAAGTGCCGTACCATTTATTCATCTTCTGGATGGAAATCGCGACTTCGTCGGATACCTGCATCTGTTTAGCTTCGGCCATATCTCAGCCCTTTCTTAACGATGATCTGTTGCAAGGCGGCGTTCCAGCCACTGCGAATATTGAGAAATGCCGTAGCACACGATGAAGAACATCCCGCCTGCGAACATGAAGAGCTCCCAGTAGACGCCTGCCCAATCGGTGGATGCGAGGATCGGACCCCGGATCATGCCGACGATATCGAACAGCGAAATTACCGAGACCAATGTGGTGTCTTTGAACAGACCCACCGCGATGTTCACGATACCGGGAATGGAGATCTTGAGCGCCTGCGGCAGGATGATCAGACGCATTGATTGCGCATAATCCAGCCCCAGAGAATCTGCGGCCTCGTATTGCCCTTTTGGCAAGGCTGCGAGACCGCCACGGATCACCTCGGCGATATAGGCCGCAGAGAACATGGTGATCATGATCACCACCCGCAGGAACAGGTCGACCCCCGAGCCGGGCGGGAAGAAATACGCCAGCATCACGTTTGCCACGAAAAGCAAAGTGATCAGCGGCACGCCACGGATGAACTCAATAAAGACCACACAGATCATCTTGACCACCGGCAGCGATGATTGCCGCCCCAGCGCCAGCGCGACGCCAATCGGCAGCGACAATGACACACAGGTGACACCCAACATCATGTTGAGCATGAAGCCACCCAAGTTGCGGCTGGCAATCTCCTCCATCATCGGAGCACCGAAGGCGAACTGTTCGATCAACGCGCCGCCGATCCACCAGACCACCGCAGCCGCCGCGATTCCGCTAAAGAACCCCAAGGCGAAGTTGCGCTTAACCAGACGGTCATAGACGGCATAGCCCACGATCACGCCGATCAGCGCGACCAGCGGAATGAAGATTGTGCCGCCCCAGATCAGCCAATAAGCCAAGAAGGGGTAAAGACCTGTAAAGATCAGCAGCTTGCGCGGCAGATCGAAGAACAGCACGGGGGCTGCTGCAACAAACAACAGCACAAAGGCCAATGTCGGGCGCCAGTACAGCTCGCTGGGGTAATTGAACCCGAACAGAAGCTGGTTCCAGCGTTCTGTCAGGACCGAGAAGCAGGCGCCGCTCGTCCCGTCTAGAACCTCGCGGCAGCCGCGCAGGCTGTCGGCTGTCCAGACCCCGTTCAGCATCCAAGGCAATGTCGCGGCAAGGATCAGATAGATCACATAGGCCGCAGCAATGGACAGGATGGCGTTTGGCCATGTCGCAAAAAGGTTCGTGCGGGCCCAAAGCACCGGACCCGACGCCGCCATTGGAGGGGCGGTCGGTGGCAGGGCAGTTTCGCGCACGAAGGCGACAGATTCAGCATGTGTATCAGACATCGCTCAACGCTCCTTCAATTTGGTGGAGTTGTTGTAGATGTTCATCCCGAAGGAGATCGTCAGCGAAATGATCAGATAGAAGATCATCAGGAGCGTTACACATTCAATCGCCCGTCCGGTCTGGTTCAGGGTGATCCCGCCCAGCGTCGCGGTGATGTCGGCGTAGCCCACCAAAATCGCTAGTGAGGAGTTCTTGGTGATGTTCAGATACTGCGAGATCAGCGGCGGGATGATAACCCGCAACGCCTGTGGCAAAACCACAAGGTTCATGATCCGACCGGGACGCAGGCCCAAGGCCGCTGCAGCTTCGGATTGGCCGCGCGATACGGCCTGAATGCCCGCACGGACGTTTTCCGCAATGAAAGCACCGGTATAGATCGACAGGGCAAACCACAGGGCAATCAGCGGCGCGCCGATCTGGATGCCGCCTTGAAAGTTAAAGCCTTTGAGCGCGGGATATTCCAACCCGATTGGTGATCCCATGACAAAGAACACCAAAATCGACGGCAGGAAAAAGATCGCGACCGAGGGCCAGAAGGTTGGCAACAGCCGTCCGGTGTCGAACAAGAGCTTGGTCGCGTAGCGGCGGTAGGCAAACACGCCGATGATCGAGAGGACGAAGGTCGCAACCACCACCATCGAGCCCGGACCCCAGACCGGCGCAGGGATATAAACGCCGCGATTGGTAAAGGCGAAGGCGTCAAGGAACATCGTCGATGTGGGCGTTTCGCCGCGGAACGCGTTTGGCGCAGGCGTGGAAACCGTCATAATCGTATAGATGATCAGGATCCAGATCAGCACCGGAATGTTGCGGAAAATCTCGACGTAGACCGCCATGAGCTTGCGCACGAGCCAGTTATTCGACAGCCGCAGCACACCGGCGATAACGCCGAAGATCGTGGCCGTAATGCAGGCAAGAAATGCGACCAGCAGGGTGTTGATGATCCCGACCCATGCAGCCTGCAGGTTCGAAGAACGGCTGGTATAGGGGATCAACGTCTGGTTAATGTCATAACCCGCCGGAGCCCCTAGAAAACTATATGAGATATTCAGGCCCGCCGCGCGAAGGTTCGCCGCAAGGTTGGACCCGAGAAACCAGAAGGCCGCCACCAGAAGCCCCAATGCAATAACCTGCATGGTGATGGATCGGTACCGCGTATCATACAGCAGCATCGAAAGGCGGAACGACTCCTTGTCAGGGTCGGTGAGTGTTGTCATGAAACTGTTCCCTGTGTCCCTGGCCTTTTTATTATGCGCATCTTTGCGATGCATGGCCGGGTTCATCTATTGTCGTCATGCCCCCCGTTGTCAGGCGGCACCATGGGCGCAAAGGGCGCGGGGATGATCCCCGCGCCCTCTGGCAGTCAGTTCTTAGCGGAACGGTGGTGCGTAGAGCAGGCCGCCGTCTGTCCACTGAGCGTTCAGGCCACGTGCCAGACCGATCGGTGTCTCTTCGCCAATGTTCTTGGCAAAGATTTCGCCGTAGTTGCCTTCGGCCATGATCGCACGTTTGGACCATTCAGCGTCCAGACCGATCATTTTGCCCAAGTCGCCTTCGGTGCCCATCATACGGGCAACTTCTGGGTTGGTGGTGTTGGCTGTCATCTCTTCGATGTTGGCCGACGTGATGCCCAGCTCTTCTGCCGCAACGAGCGCGTTCAGAGTCCAGCGCACGATATCACCCCAGTCGTTGTCGCCGTGGCGCACAAGCGGGCCAAGTGGCTCTTTGGAGATGATTTCGGGCAGCAGGATGTGGTCGCCGGGTGTTTCGAAGGTCGCGCGTGTCGCGGCCAGACCGGAAGCATCCGTGGTGTAGGTGTCGCAGGCACCGGCAAGGTACTGCTGCTGGCCTTCGGCGTTGGTTTCGATTGGAACTGGCTCATAGCTGATGTTGTTGGCACGGAAGAAATCCGCGAGGTTCAGCTCGGTTGTTGTACCGGTCTGGACGCAGACAGTTGCGCCGTCCAGATCTTTGGCCGAGGAAACGCCCAAAGCTTTAGGAACCATAAAGCCCTGACCGTCATAGTAGTTCACGCCGATAAAATCGAACTTGAGGTCGGTGTCGCGGCTGAAGGTCCATGTGGTGTTACGGGCCAGCAGATCGATTTCACCCGAAGCAAGCGCTGTGAAGCGGGTCTTGCCGGTTGTCGGGATGAATTCGACAGCGTTCTTGTCGCTGAGTACGGCGGCGGCAACGGCGCGGCAAACTGCAACGTCAAAGCCTTCCCATTCGCCGTTCGCATTTGGCGCAGCAAAGCCGGCCAAGCCAGTGGTCACACCACAGTTCAGCTTGCCACGTGCTTTGACGTCATCGAGTGTGGCTGCACCGGCAGCACCGGCCGTAAGGCCAGCAACTGTGAGCGCGCCAAAAATTACAGATTTTTTCATTATTACCTCTTCCTGATAGTCCGCCACGTAGTTGGGCGGTTAAACCGGGATCATTCGACACCGGTGGTGATACCTCACAGTGAATAATCGCTGATCAGTGGCCCGCAGTTTGGTCGGATTCCAGTTTGAAGGTCAAGGGTGTGTGGACGATAATAGATTGCTTTTCCGCACGCTACCCTTCGGTAACGCGGCATAGGTGCGAAAACACAGAGTGAAAACGGGCGCGGCTCACAAACTAAGTGCAATCGCATCCATATTCCGCAACGAAATCAGCGCTTCAGGACAGCTCGAACATCCGTTTGGCGTGTAGGAATGCCTCGCGTTTCACCTCTGCCTTGGCTTCGGCGTCGTCGTCCTTGCCCCATTGCTCCGCCTGCCAGATCTCGTCCAGCCGCGAGATATCCCACAATTGACCGGCATCGTGACCGCCACGCGCGGCAGCAAACCCCAAGATCAGAGAGCCCGACAGGCTGACCAGATCATGAAAGGCGGCCAGCTGAAAATCACTCAGCGCATGGGTCTGAGCCGACAAAGCGGCCAGCGCATCGACGTCTTGGGGCTTGTGGACAATCCCAGTGCGCGGCTCAAGGCGCACGCCCAGCTCCGCCTCGGCCCAATCCAGCATCGGATCCCAAGCCGCAGCTTCGCGCGCCACCAGTTCAGCGGGAGCCTCTGCGCGGTAGCAGAGCAGATCACTATCCCCGTACGCCGCGAGCATCTCGGCCACTTCGGCGTGTTGTGTCGCGACCTTATCCAACGCCGCATTCGCGGTTTTGGTCACCGGCATGGTGTCGGGCTTGATCACCCCCTCCTGCGCCTGCCATTCGGCGGCAACCGCATGGGCCATCGCCTCTGTCGGCAGGATCAACGGGCGTTTGGCAGGGGTGCGGATCGGGCGGCCATCCAGCTCCACTGTAAAGCCGTTCTCGGCGGGCACCACGGCGGCCTCGGTCCAGAACCGTTTCATCTTCCAATCGCTCATCGCAATGACAGCTCTTTGTGCGCGCCAGCCGCCATTACCCCCAATCCTCCTCGAACGGGTCGTCGGGCACATCTGACGGTGCCCATTGGAAGGTCTCCCATGTGCGGGCCATATGATCGGGCAGTGGCGCGATCAGTTGCAGCCGCGCTTTGGTGACAGGGTGCTCAAGCGACAGCGAGCGGGCATGAAGGTGCAGCTTTTTCGAGATGTCGCCGCCCAGCTGTGCGCCCCAGCCGTCGCCCATGTTGTCCTGCCCCGACCCACCATATTTGCCATCCCCGACAATCGGGTGCCCGATCTCGGCCATATGCGCCCGCAACTGGTGCGTCCGGCCCGTGACGGGGATCAACGCGGCCCAACAGGTGCGCGTACCGGCCTGCGCGAGCACGGCATAGTCAGTGGTCGCGCGCTTGGCACCTTCGGTGCTGTCGACCTCATTGGGGTGCACAGCAATCATCTTTTCACCTTCACCGCGGGCGCCGTGGCCGCCCGCCTTCATCAAGCCAAACTTGATGGTGCCGTTTTTCGGATGCGGCACACCTGCGATGGCAGCCCAGTAAATCTTGCGGGTTTGGCGGTGCCGGAAGCTCGACGTAAGAGCCGCCGCAATCGACCGCGTGCGCGCCATGATCAGAACGCCCGAGGTATCCTTGTCCAACCGGTGCACCAAGCGGGGCTTTTCATCCAGATCAAACATCAGCGCCTCGGCCAGCGCATCAACATGGCGGTCCGATTGGCCCGACCCACCTTGTACTGGCAAGCCCGGAGGTTTGTTCAGCGCGATGATGTAATCGTCGCGGTAAATCACGCAAGACCGGATGAATTTCGCATCGGCATCCGACACCCGCGTGCGTTTGGGCGGCGACGGCGCTTCGGTATCGGGCAGTGGCGGCACCCGCACCTGCTGGCCGACCTCAAGGCGCGTATTGGCTTTGACCCGCCCGCCATCGACGCGGATATCGCCTTTGCGACACAGCTTCTCGATATGCCCCTGATTGATCAGCGGAAACTTGCGCTTGAACCAGCGGTCCAACCGCTGCTCCCCGTCGCCATCCTCGACCGTCAAAATCTGAACCCTGCTCATGCGAATATACCCCGTGCGAGCCAGAGGCCCAATGTTAGTCCCAAAACCGATAGCACCACCGAGGCCAACACATAAAGCGCGGCATTGGTGATCTGCCCTCGTTCAATCAAATTCACCGTCTCCAGCGAAAACGCCGAAAAGGTCGTAAAGCCCCCCAACACCCCCGTCATCACCAGCGGGCTCAAATGGGTCAGCCCGCGATGCGCAGCGGCGACCACAAAAACACCCATCAGAAACGACCCGATAATATTAACCGTGACGATCGCCAGCGGAAAGTCGGTCGGCCCCGTCAGGCGCATCACGCCCACGCCAAACAGATAGCGCAGCGTAGCACCGACAGCGCCACCAAGGGCAACAAGGGACATGGTTGAAATCATCCGCACCCCTTCGCGCTTGCACCGCGCAGAGTCAAGTTTTGCGCTTGGCCCGCAGCCCTGAAAAATAATCGAGCCGCTTTTTCAAGTCACGCTCGAACCCGCGCTCGACAGGCTGGTAGAGCGTCGGACGGGCCATGGTTTCGGGGAAATAGTCCTGCCCCGAGAACCCGTCCTCTGCGTCATGGTCATAAGCATAGCCCGCGCCAAAGCCCTGTTCCTTCATCATCTTGGTCGGCGCATTCAGAATATGCTTCGGCGGCGGCTCCGATCCGGTTTCGCGTGCGGCCTTGCGCGCGCCCTTATAGGCCACATAGCCCGCGTTGGATTTCGGTGCGAGCGCCAGATAGGTTACCGCCTGCGCCAAGGCCAGCTCCCCTTCGGGACTGCCAAGCCGCTCGTATGTCTCCCAACTTTGTAAACAAAACGCCTGCGCTTGTGGGTCGGCAAGACCAATGTCTTCTACCGCCATCCGCGTAATGCGCCGCGCCAGATAGCGCGGATCTTCGCCGCCCTCCAACATCCGCGCAAACCAGTAAAGCGCCGCATCAGGGTCGGAGCCGCGCACCGATTTATGCAGCGCCGAGATCAGATTGTAATGCGCGTCGCCGCCTTTGTCGTATTGCGCGGCCCGGCGCATCAGCCGTTTGGCCAGTGCCGCTTTGTCCAGCGTTCCCGCAACTTTCGATGCCGCCACCTGCTCAATCAGGTTCAACAGGGCGCGCCCGTCACCATCGGCCATGTCCAACAGTGTCTCGCGCGCTTCGGGCTCCAGCGGCAGCGGCTTGTCCAACTCGCCCTCGGCCCGCTGCGCCAATTGTTCCAGATCTTCATGCGACAGCCGTTCTAGCACCAAAACCTGCGCGCGGCTCAACACGGCCGCGTTTAATTCAAAACTCGGGTTTTCGGTGGTGGCGCCAACCAAAAGGATGGTGCCATCTTCCATATGCGGCAGAAAGCCGTCTTGCTGCGCCTTGTTGAAACGGTGAATTTCATCAACGAACAGCAGCGTCCCCTGCCCCGTGCGCCGCCGCAGTTTGGCGGCCTCGAACACCTTGCGCAGTTCCGGCACGCCGGAGAATATCGCGCTGATCTGGACAAAATGCAGATCAGTCTCATCTGCCAGCAACCGCGCGATGGTGGTTTTGCCAACGCCCGGCGGCCCCCAGAAAATCAGCGACGACAAGCTTCCCGCCGCAAGCATCGCCGTAAGCGGCGCCTCGGATCCTAATACCTTCTGCTGTCCGATCACTTCCGCCAAAGTCTTGGGCCGCAACCGGTCAGCGAGGGGGCGGTGCAGATTTTCCGCGGGAGCCGCTCCACTGTCGAAAAGATCCGCCATGATCAGACCCGAAACCGCAGCGATAGCCGCCTGTCGCCACGCTGAATCATCATCTGGACCCGCTTTTGCCGACTATTTAAAAGCCGCCCGACCTGATCTGGATGCGTGACCTCAACACCGTTGACCGCCAAGATTACATCGCCGCTCCGGATCCCGATCCGCGGTGCCAAAGGCCCCGCCTCGGCCACCACCACTCCCATGGTTTCCAGCGGCAAGTTCATCTCGGAGATCACCGCCGGATTGATCCGCGACAGGACCAAACCTGGCAACACGCTGCGATCACTGAAGGTCCGCAGATCACGCGGCGGTTGATCGGGGGCGGCGATCAGATCGACTTGCATCGTGCCGCTCGCGCCATTGCGAAGATAGGCGATCTCGGCAGCGCGGCCCAGCCCCGCCACGCTCATCCGGTAGACCATTTCCGCAGGCGTGTGCACGGGCTGGCCGTCCACCGCGATGATCACATCGCCAACCTGAAGCCCTGCAGTACGAAACGGGCTGGCCGCATGCAGTCCCGAAACGATGATCCCTCCTGCCCGATCAAGCCCCAAGGGAGCTGCCATATCACTGTCTACCGGCTGCCCGCTGATTCCCGCCCAAGGCCGGCCAAACGCCACCTCGCCTGCCCGCGCCTGCGCCACGAAGGCGGAGACGAGGTCAGCAGGGATCGCAAAGCCGATCCCGTTTGACCCGCCCGAGCGCGTCAAGATCGAGGTGTTGATTCCGATCAACCGCCCCGCCACATCAATCAAGGCACCGCCCGAGTTCCCGGGGTTGATCGGCGCATCGGTCTGGATGAAATACCCCAAGCCGGAATTGCCTCCGCCCGCGCCTGACCGCGCCAGACCCGACACGATCCCGCTGGTAACGGTTTGGCCAACCCCGAACGGATTGCCGATCGCCAGTGCAAGCTCGCCCACCTCAACCGTCTCGCTTTCGCGCAATGCTAGAAATGGCAAGGGTTCCGGCGCTTCAATTTTGAGGATCGCAAGGTCCGCATCCGCATCCCCCAACAAAACTTTGGCAATGAACTCGCGCCTGTCATTCAAAACAACGCGGATTTCCGTCGCCATCCCCACCACATGATAATTCGATACGACAATACCGTCCGCCGATAGGATCACCCCTGACCCCAGAGAGTTCTGCACCCGAGGCTTCTCAGAAAACGGATCGCGAAAGAACCGCTCGAAGAACGGATCAGATTGCAGGGGCGTACGCTGCGGCGCGGTCATGATCTTGGCATAGATGTTGACCACCGCAGGGGCGGCCTCTTTGACCAAGGGGACAAAGCTCAACTGCATCTGCGCAGCGGATTGCGGAACTGGCTGTGCCGACAATGGCAGGCCCAACAGCATCAAAAGGATAAGTGTATATTTCATAGCCCATGATATGCGCAGCCAAACTGGCGGGCGCAACACCCCTCCTCTTTTCGACCCAAAATATCCCGACGCAGCCGCAAAAACAAAAAGCCCCGCACATTGGCGGGGCTCTTCGGGGCGCAATATGCGGCCTTGATTATTCGCCAGCAGCCTCGGCTGCGGCCAGACGGGCTTTGTCGCCAGCGCCTTTGGCATCGCGGTCACGATCCACAAACTCGATGATCGCCATCGGTGCCATATCACCATAGCGGAACCCGGCTTTCAGGACGCGGACATAGCCACCCTGACGGTCTTTGTAGCGTGGTCCGAGAATTTCGAACAGTTTCGCGACGTACTGGTCTTCTTTCAGCTTGGACGCTGCCTGACGACGGGCGTGCAGATCGCCGCGTTTGGCCAGCGTGATCAGCTTTTCGATGATCGGACGCAGTTCCTTGGCTTTCGGCAAGGTTGTCTTGATTTGCTCATGTTCAATGAGCGAGCCTGCCATGTTAGCCCAGAGCGCCTTGCGGTGCTCATGAGTACGATTCAGGCGGCGGTATCCACGTGCGTGACGCATTTTCTATCTCCAAATATGCCCTCTACGGGCCGTTTTACTTTGTCCGGCTGGCGTGCGTAGCGCCAACTCTCCTTGGGGCAAATGCCCGGTCGTCCAAAAGGGTGGGCTGTGACCCACCCCTTATTTCTTAGAACGAATCTTCAAACTTCTTGGCGAGGTCTTCGATGTTGTCCGGTGGCCAGTCCTCGACGTCCATGCCGAGGTGCAGACCCATACCTGACAGCACTTCCTTGATCTCGTTCAAGGACTTGCGGCCAAAGTTCGGCGTGCGCAGCATTTCGGCTTCGGTCTTCTGGATCAAATCGCCGATATAGACGATGTTGTCGTTCTTCAGGCAGTTTGCCGAACGAACAGACAGTTCCAGCTCGTCGACCTTCTTGAGCAACAGCGGGTTGAATTCCAGACCGTCGTCGTCGTCCTGACGCGATGCGGATTCAGGCTCGTCGAAGTTCACGAAGATGCCCAGCTGGTCCTGCAGGATGCGTGCAGCAAAAGCCACCGCGTCATCCGGCGTGATTGACCCGTCGGTCTCCACTTTCATGGTCAGCTTATCATAATCCAGAACCTGTCCCTCACGGGTAGGCTGGACGTCATAGCTGACCTTCTTGACCGGCGAATAGATGGCGTCGATCGGGATCAGGCCGATAGGCGCATCTTCCGGCTTGTTCTTTTCAGCCGAAACATAGCCCTTACCGGTGTTCACGGTCAGCTCCATGTACACGTCCGCACCATCGTCGAGGTGGCAGATTACGTGCTCACGGTTCAGAATTTCGATACCGGCAGATTCGGAGATGTCACCCGCAGTGACAACGCCCGGACCTTTGGCAGAGATCGACAGGCGCTTTGGCCCTTCGACTTCCATACGGATGGAAACGCCTTTGAGGTTCAGGATGATGTCGGTCACGTCTTCACGCACACCGGCCACGGAGGAAAACTCGTGCAGCACGTTGTCGATTTGTACAGAGGTGATCGCGGCCCCCTGAAGCGAGCTCATCAGCACGCGACGCAGGGCGTTGCCCATTGTCAAACCAAAGCCGCGCTCAAGCGGCTCGGCCATCACGGTGGCCTGACGGGCCGGGTCGTTGCCCGGCTTGACGTCCAATTGTTGTGGCTTGATCAGTTCAGCCCAGTTTTTGTGGATCATGCGTCCCTCCATCCTAGTCCGCGCCCCATGTCCAGACGGCACAAACGCTCGAGGTTTCAAAAATGCGGAGTGGGGCCGCGCGTCACCACGCGGCCCCAAGTGGAAAATCTGTCGCTTAGACGCGGCGGCGCTTGGGCGGACGGCAACCGTTGTGCGCCATCGGGGTCACATCACGGATCGACGTGATGTTGAAACCGGCAGCAGCCAAGGCGCGCAGTGCGCTTTCACGGCCCGAACCGGGGCCTTGCACTTCAACTTCCAGCGTTTTCACGCCGTGGTCTTGTGCTTTGCGACCCACATCTTCAGCGGCCATCTGAGCGGCATAAGGCGTCGATTTACGCGACCCTTTGAAGCCCATGGTGCCGGCTGAGGACCATGCAATTGCGTTGCCCTGAACATCTGAGATCAGAATTTTTGTGTTGTTAAAAGAGGAGTTCACATGCGCCACACCTGCGGCGATGTTCTTGGAAACCTTCTTCTTAACGCGTGTCTTTTCACGTGCCATTGGTCAAACCCTCCCTTATTTCTTCTTACCAGCAATGGCCTTTGCGGGGCCTTTGCGAGTGCGAGCGTTGGTGTGGGTACGCTGACCACGAACCGGCAGGTTACGACGGTGGCGCAGGCCACGGTAGCAACCAAGGTCCATCAGACGTTTGATGTTCATCTGGGTGTCGCGACGCAGGTCACCTTCGACGGTGTAATTCGCGTCGATGTGCTCGCGCACGGCCAGGACTTCAGCATCGGAAAGTTCGTTGACGCGACGTGTTTTGTCGATGCCAACAGCTTCGCAGATCGCTTCTGCGGAAGAGTTACCGATACCAGTGATATATGTGAGGGCGATTGGAACCCGCTTTGCAGTCGGGATGTTTACGCCGGCAATACGTGCCACGTGTCATGTTCCTTTTATCGTTGCGGGTCCGTTACACCAGACCCTTTTTTCACAACATAAGCCCGAGGCGAATAGGGCGCATCGGGCTCGGCTGATCAGGTGATCTTACGGAAAAGTTTAAAGTCAAATCCGCAATTGATTCGTCGTCGAGATGTCGCTGACTATGGGGTTTTTAATAGAGCGTCAAGACATGAGCGGGGATCGGCTTGCGAAGACGGCGCATGCCCCTCCCCAAAGCGGAAGAGGCAGCGCCGTGCCCGCCTATTTATCTAATACACCCGCGATGCTTTGCTTCACGGTGTCGATGGCGCCAAGCCCGTCAACAACGCTCAAAAGCTCTTTGCAGTAGTAATAACCGATCAGCGGCGAGGTCTGCTTGTAGTAGGCCATCAGGCGGGTCTTGAGACTTTCCTCGTTATCATCAGCGCGGCGCTTGAACTCGGTGCTGCCGCAGCTGGTGCATTTGCCGTTCGCAGGGATCGGTTTGGTGATGTCATTATAGACCTCACCGCAGTTGGCGCAGGTGGAACGTGCCGTGATCCGCTCGACCAATGCTTCATCATCGACCCGCATCTCGACAACCGCGTCCAGCGTTTTGCCTTGTGAGGCCATGAGCTTTGTCAAAGCATCCGCCTGCTCCAGCGTACGGGGGAAGCCATCAAAGATGAAACCGTCGTGGGTCGTATCGCTCTCAAGCTTTTCGCGGATCAGGCCGATGACGATCTCGTCGGTGACCAACTCGCCACGCGCCATTACACCCGCGACCATGTTGCCCATCTCGGTGCCAGAGTCTTTGGCTTCGCGCAGCATGTCACCAGTGCTCAGCTGGACCATGTTGCGGCCTTCAACCAAATGACGTGCTTGTGTACCTTTGCCAGCGCCCGGAGGCCCAAGTAGAATAATATTCATCGACGTACGGGGCTCCGTTTTTTCCGAGGACCTTTAGCTTTGCCGGCACCTTTGCCGCGCAGCTGGGAACGTTCAAGCAGACCTTCGTACTGGTGCGCCAGAAGATGGCTCTGGACCTGCTGGATTGTGTCCATGGTCACAGAGACCACGATCAAGACCGATGTACCGCCGAAGTAGAACGGAATGGCGAATTGACCGCGCAGGATTTCCGGAAGCAGCATCACCGCCACGAGATACCCGGAACCCAGAACAAGGATGCGGTTCACGACATATTCGAGATATTCTGAAGTCTTCTTGCCGGGCCGGATACCAGGAACGAAGCCGTTCTGGTTTTTCAGGTTTTCAGCAACCTCGTCAGGCTTAAAGCTGACGTTGAAGGTGTAGAAATAGGCGAAAAATACGATCATCGCCATGAAGAACAGCAAATACAGCGGCTGCCCGGGCCCGAAGTATGCAAGCAGAACCGACATGACCGGACCAGTGGAGTTGCCCGAGAAGGTGCTGATCGTGACCGGCAGCAGCAACAGCGACGACGCAAAGATCGCCGGGATAACGCCCGCGGGGTTCACTTTGATAGGCAGGTGGGACGAACCACCGTCATACATCTTCATGCCAACCTGACGCCGGGGATACTGTATGTGGATCTTGCGCAGCGCCCGCTCCATGAAGACCACGAACATGATAGTGGCGATCACCATCACCAATACGCCGATGATCACAGCAGGGCTGATCGCGCCGGAACGACCGGAGGCAAAGAATTGCGCGATCGCAGCAGGTACTTCGGCGATGATGCCGACGAAAATGATCAGCGAGATACCGTTGCCAATGCCGCGTGCGGTGATCTGCTCGCCCAGCCACATCAGGAACATGGTGCCGCCGACCAGCGTAATCATACAAGCAGCAATGAACGAAAAGCCCATCTGGCCATCGGCGACAATGTCACCGGCCTGAAGGCTGACCGCTAGACCATAGGATTGCAAGGTCGCCAGCGCCACGGTGCCGAAGCGCGTGTACTGGTTGATTTTCTTGCGCCCCTGCTCGCCCTCTTTTTTGAGCTGCTCAAGCGCTGGCACCATCGATGTCAACAACTGAACGATGATCGAGGCCGAGATGTAAGGCATAATGCCCAAAGCAAAGATGCCCATCCGCCCCAGCGCACCACCGGTAAACATCGAGACCATGCCGCCGATGCCCTGCCCCGCGCTGTCCATAAACTCGCGCAGTGCCGCACCGTCGATCCCCGGAACGGGAATAAAGGTGCCAAGGCGGTAAACGATCAGCAGACCAAGGGTGAACAGAATGCGGTTCCGCAAATCAGTCGCCTTGCCCAATGCGGACCAGCTTGTGTTAGCGGCCATGTTTTCGACGGCAGATACCATGTGGGGCTCTTTTCTGTTGCGAATACGCCGCCCGGCCGGTTTCCGGCGGGCGGCGTTCGGGAAAACCTGAGGTTATGTAAGCGGGACAGCGCCCGCTCACAAGCCTTAAGGACGGATCACTCGGCCGCTGCCGCGTCTTTTGGGGCTTTGACGGTCAATTTGCCGCCGGCCTTTTCGACCGCTTCAATGGCCGACTTGGAGGCGCCGGTCACTTGCAGTTCAAGCTTGCCGGTCACTTCGCCTTTGCCCAGCACTCGAATGCCGTCGAGCTTGCGACGCACCAGACCGGATGCAACCAACACATCCTCGTCGATGGCTTTTTTGCCGTCGATCTTGCCAGCGTCGATGAATTTCTGGATCAAACCAAGGTTAACAACGGCCCAGTCTTTGCGGTTCGGCTTGGTAAAGCCACGCTTTGGCAGACGTTGGTACAAGGGCATCTGACCGCCTTCGTAGCCATTGATCGAAACACCCGAACGGGATTTCTGACCTTTGATACCACGACCAGCAGTTTTACCCATGCCGGAGCCGGGACCACGTGCAACGCGCTTGCGCTTTTTGGTCGCGCCTGGGTTGTCGGAAAGTTCATTAAGTTTCATGTCGCTTCTCCTCTTGCCGGACATGCTCCCCAGCGACGGGAGTGAGCAGACGCGGCGTTACGATTCTAGGCGGCACATGGAGTGCCACCGGGGGCGTATAGCGGGGGGGCGCTGCGGGATCAAGTGGCGAGTTTAGGGATGCCTGAAGGTGCTATACCGCTTCTACTTCAAAACCCGAAAGTTATCATGGGTTATGACCCGGAAGTTGTCTGAGACCTTGTCGCGGAATTTCGTCCATTCCTGTGGGATGGTTTCACGCATGAATGCAAGGATGGCGTCGGCTAACTGCTTCTGACTTGGGTAGTAGCGATTGTGGGTGACGTATTGATGCAAGACGGCCCAAAGCCGCTCAATCGGATTGAGATGAGGGCAGTAGGGCGGCAGCTGGATCAGATGGATACGGCAAGCTGTCCTGGCGAGGAAGGCTCTGACATCGGGCCCTTTGTGGTAGGCAGCGTTGTCCCAGATGACATGAATGATGCGCTTGTCAGGATTGCGCGCCTCGATCTTGGTCAGAAGCTGTACAGCACTGACCCCATCAACGGTTGTGGGCTCGACAAAGGGTGCATCGAAGGTTTCGAGGTTCACAGCCCCATGAATGTTCACACGACCACGCCCTGCCGTGCTGAGAACCGCTGGATTTGATCCAACCTTCACCCAACCAAACGCAGGCTTGGTCTGGTATTCCGGATGCACCGCATCGGCGAAGTAGACAGCTTCATCTGCGGGCAACTCACGCATCAGGCGCCCGTAGAATGCGATGAAAGCGGCCTGCTTTTCCGCTGATGCCACGCGCGGCAGGGGCTTGGGCTTGCGGCATTCAAAGCCCAGTCGGGCGAGAAGTTTGATGCAGCCAGAATGGGAATAGTTCAGACCGCTCTCAGCCGAGACATGGGCCCTGATCTCGACCGTCGAGCGACAGAAGCGCGCTTCCAGCCAAGCGCACAACGCAGCCTCCTGTGCCTGCGTCATACGGGACTGACTGCCCTTCCAGCCGTCGAAAGCAAGCGCATCCCAACCATCTTGCAGGTAGGTTTTATGCCAGCCCCGGATGGTATCGTCGTCCAAGTAGAGAAACTTTGCGATCCGAGCACAGCTTTCCCCATCGTCGAGCAGCAGGATCGCATTTGCCCGACGGGCAATACCGTGGTCCTCGCGCTGGCGACGCACGCAAGCCTCAAGCACGAGGCGGTCTGCTGAGGAAAGAAAGCCGGGGCGGATCATCAGCAGAGCTGAATCGTTCCAAGCCCAGCCGTCAAGACATCAAATTCGGCTTCCGCAGGACTCGGAGTATAAATAAAAAAACGCCCCGTGGTATCCCACGGAGCGCTCTTAGGTCACTGCAGTTGGGCTTGCGCCCTGCCTTCAGCCTTTTTCTTCGATGATCTCAACCATGTGAGAGATCGAGTTGACCATGCCGCGGACGGAAGGAGTATCTTCCAGCTCGCGGGTTTTGTGCATTTTGTTCAAACCCAAACCAATTAGCGTAGCACGCTGTTTCGCGGGGCGGCGGATCGGGGAGCCGACCTGCTTGATGACGATTGTCTTAGCCATGATGTGCTCTCCTTACGCGTCTGCTGTGGCAGAGGCGGACGGGCTGTTATGGGCCACATCGCTCTGTTCGTCGATTTTAACATCCGTGCTGCGCAGGATGTCGGCGACTTTCTTGCCGCGACGCTGTGCAACGGCACGTGGCGACTGCTCCTTGCGGAGGCCGTCCATTGTGGCGCGGATCATGTTGTACGGGTTCTGCGAACCGATCGACTTGGACACAACGTCCTTGATGCCGAGCATTTCGAAAACGGCACGCATTGGACCACCAGCGATGATACCGGTACCTTCTGGAGCGGAACGCATCACAACGCGGCCAGCGCCGTGGCGGCCTGCCATATCGTGGTGCAGTGTACGGCCTTCGCGCAGCTGAACGCGGATCATCTGGCGCTTGGCTTGCTCGGTCGCCTTACGGATGGCCTCGGGGACCTCCTTGGCTTTACCTTTGCCGAAACCGACGCGGCCTTTTTGATCGCCTACAACCACGAGTGCCGCGAAGCCAAAGCGCTTACCGCCCTTAACTGTCTTGGACACACGGTTGATCGCCACAAGGCGGTCTGCGAATTCTGGAGTCTCGTCGCGCTGGTTGCGGCGATTGCCCCCTCTGTTGTCGTCTCTGGCCATGCTGGCCTCCTTGATAACGGGCGCGTGTGCCCTTGTTTGGTCAATCCTGGTGCCCGACGTGATCAGCGATCACGATCAGCGGCCCGGATCATCGAGACAGGCAAGCCTGCCTTCACCATGGTGTGTTGAGCGAAGGCGCAAAAGCACCGCCGTTCAACGGCTAAAAAAGCCCCCACCCCGCAGCAAAACCGGGGGTGAGGGCCAATCACTTAGATCTTCAGACCGCCTTCGCGGGCTGCATCGGCCACAGCTTTGACTTTGCCGTGGAACAGGAAACCGCCCCGGTCAAAGTAAGCTTCTTCGACGCCGGCCTTCTTGGCGCGTTCGGCAATTGCCGAACCGACCTTGGTGGCTGCGTCGATGTTGTTGTGCCCGACAACGCCCAGTGCTTTTTCGAGCGTCGATGCGGAAGCAATGGTTTTGCCATTCACATCGTCGATCAGCTGGACGCTGATGTTCTTGTTCGAGCGGTGAACCGAAAGGCGCATGCGCCCTGCGTTTACCTTGCGAAGTTTGTTCCGAACGCGCATGCGGCGCTTGAGGAACAGCTGTCTTTTGGTGTTTGCCATGTTCCTGGTCCTTACTTCTTTTTGCCTTCTTTGCGGAAGACGAACTCACCCTTGTAGCGGATACCCTTGCCTTTATAAGGCTCGGGCTTACGCCACGCGCGAATGTTCGCTGCGACCTGACCAACAAGCTGTTCGTCAATGCCTTCCACAATGATTTCGGTCTGCTTTGGCGCGGTTACTGTGACGCCTTCAGGCGGCGTGTAATCAACGTCATGGGACAGGCCAAGGTTCAACCGCAAGGTGTTGCCATTCATCGCGGCGCGGTAACCCACACCTTGAATCTCAAGCTCTTTCTTGAAGCCGTCGGTGACGCCGGTCACCAAGTTGCGCACCATCGTGCGGGACATGCCCCACTGCTGGCGCGCGCGCTTGGATTTGCCACGAGGCGTGATCGAAATCACGTTATCCTCGACGGTCAGCGTCACGTCGTCTGTTGCTTTGAAGCTACGGGTCCCCTTGGGGCCTTTTACTTCAATGGTCTGGCCGGAAACCGAAGCGGATACACCGCTGGGCATTTCGACCGGTTTTTTACCAATACGAGACATCGTTCTCTCCCTAGAATACGGTGCAGAGCACTTCGCCGCCAACATTGGCAGAGCGTGCAGCAGCATCCGACATCACACCCTTGGGGGTGGAGACAATCGACACACCGAGGCCCTGACGGACAACGGGAATGTCATTGACGCCCATGTAGACGCGGCGACCGGGCTTAGAGACCCGCTTCAACTCGCGAATAACAGGTTCGCCCTCGTAGTACTTGAGGCTGATTTCGATGGCGGGGTGGCCGTCGGCGCCCGTCATCTCTTCATAGCCCCGGATGTAGCCTTCGTCGGCCAACACATCCAACACCCATGCCCGCAGCTTTGACGCTGGAGTCACAACAGTGGATTTGCCGCGCAGCGAAGAGTTACGGATGCGTGTCAGCATATCTGCGATAGGATCGTTCATCTGATGCGCTCCTTACCAGCTCGACTTGACCATGCCGGGGATCTGGCCAGAAGAGCCAAGGTCCCGCAGCGCGATCCGCGAAATTTTGAGTTTACGATAATAAGCGTGCGGACGGCCTGTCAGCTGGCAACGGTTGTGCAGACGCACAGCCGAAGAGTTGCGAGGCAGTTTCGCCAGCTTCAGGGAGGCGCGGAAACGCTCTTCCATCGGCTTGCTCTCGTCGCTCACGATTTCTTTCAGAGCGGCACGCTTGACGGCGTATTTTTTGACCAGTGCTTCGCGCTTCTTTTCACGCTCGATCATGGATTTCTTAGCCATATCTAATTCCTTCCCCGCGCTTACGAGTTGAAAGGCATGTTGAACGACTTCAACAATGCTTTCGCTTCTGCGTCGGTTTTCGCCGTCGTAGCGATGACGATGTCCATACCCCAAGTCTCGTCGACCTTATCAAAGTCGATTTCGGGGAACACGATGTGCTCTTTCATGCCCATGGCATAGTTGCCACGACCATCAAAAGATTTGCCCGACACGCCGCGGAAGTCGCGGATACGGGGCATTGCGATCGTGATCAGACGGTCAAGGAATTCATACATGCGGTTGCCGCGCAGGGTGACTTTCGCACCCAGCGGCATGTCCTCACGGACGCGGAAACCGGCGATGGATTTCTTGGCGAGAGTGGTCAGAGCTTTCTGGCCAGCGATCAGCGTCAGGTCTTCCTGAGCAGATTTGGCTTTCTTGCTATCACGTACAGCTTCGGCACCACAGCCAATGTTCAGGACGATCTTGTCCAGACGCGGGATCTGCATGTCGTTGGTGTAGCCAAACTCTTCTTTCATCTTGGCGCGAATTTCGTCGCGGTAGACGCTTACGAGACGGGGCGTGTAGGTTGCAGTATCAAGCATCGATCACGTCCCCCGTGGTTTTGGCAAAGCGTACTTTCTTGTCGCCTTCGATTTTGAAACCAACGCGGGTTGCTTTCCCGTTGGCGTCAACCAATGCGAGGTTGCTCAGATCGATCGGCATCGCTTTGGGGATGCGACCGCCCTGGCTGTCCTGCGTCTGGCGTGTTGCGCGGATGGCGATTTTCACGCCGTCTACGATGGCCTTGTTCGACTTTGGATCAACGGAAGAGATAGAACCCGTTTTGCCTTTGTCTTTGCCGGCCAGCACGATGACCTTGTCACCTTTGCGAAGTTTAGCAGCCATGATTACAGCACCTCCGGAGCGAGCGAGATGATTTTCATGAAGTTCTTGGCGCGCAGCTCACGTACGACTGGCCCGAAGATACGGGTACCGACGGGCTCGTTGTTGTTATTCAGGATAACAGCAGCGTTGCGGTCGAAACGGATGGCTGTACCATCGTCACGACGAACTTCTTTGGCGGTGCGAACAACGACGGCCTTACGGACATCGCCTTTCTTCACACGACCGCGTGGAATGGCTTCCTTGACCGACACGACAATAATGTCGCCGACGGATGCGTATTTACGCTTGGAACCACCCAGGACCTTGATGCACTGAACACGGCGAGCGCCGCTGTTGTCAGCAACATCCAGGTTGGTCTGCATCTGGATCATTTGGTTTCTCCCGACCTTTGGGGGGCCGATGCGTGGCTTTCTCCCCCAGGGTTTCGATTAAAGGGCGCTTACGCTTCGGCAGTTTCCGAAGTCAGCACTTCCCAACGTTTTGTTTTCGACTTTGGTGCACATTCGATGATGCGAACTTGGTCGCCCACTTTGAATGTGTTGTTCTCATCGTGCGCCCGGTACTTCTTGGACTTACGGATGGTTTTCTTGAGAACCGGGTGCGTAAAGCGGCGCTCTACGGAAACGGTTACTGTTTGTTCGTTGGCGTCCGATGTAACGGTGCCTGTCAGGATACGCTTTGGCATAGGTCAGGCTCCTTATT
This sequence comes from Sulfitobacter brevis, assembly GCF_900112755.1. Taxonomy (GTDB): domain Bacteria; phylum Pseudomonadota; class Alphaproteobacteria; order Rhodobacterales; family Rhodobacteraceae; genus Sulfitobacter; species Sulfitobacter brevis. The sequence continues at coordinate 441,252 of NZ_FOMW01000001.1, forward strand.
CGGTGACCGCCGCGGCAGCGGCTTTTTGGTTCAACACTGTGTGCACGCGTGCAACATCACGCTTGACGCTCCGCAGACGCGAAGGGTTTTCCAGCTGGCCGGTGGCTTGCTGAAAACGCAGGTTGAAGGCTTCTTTCTTGAGACTAACAAGTTCGTCACGGAGCTGGTCCGGCGTCTTGTCATGTAGTTCCTTGGCGTTCATCGCCTATTCCTTTCAACATCACCAGATGGCCCCGATGGGGTGACCATGATTCTGGTGGAGTTCATGATGAAAGGTGCCAATACGCCCCGCCCCCCCATAACGCAACCCTTTTATCGGCCTGCATGGCTGTTGACGTTCTGTTTCATGCCGAAACTTGTACAGAGCAAGCGATGTGCTAGGCGGCTTCACAACATGCCATGTACATCAAGGCCAATGGCCCCCCGATGCACAGGATCACTGGCAGGGTCGCACCGGTTCGGTTATGAACCCCTCATGTCAGATATCAAATCGCTTTTCGCAACCCGCCTCTATCACGCCGCCCTCTCCGAGCAGGGCAAGCCCGTCGACATCGACGAGCTCACCGCATCATGTTTCTCGATCGCCGAAGACGATGAGGCCGGTCAGGACTGGTGTGAGGAAAACGGCTATGCTGGCTACACTTCCTATGCATCGCTGGATGATCTGCCCTACCGCTTTCCGATCTTCAAAGATCTTGTCAAAGTGCTCGATAAACATGTGGCATCCTTTGCCAAGGACCTTCAATTCGATCTAGGTGACCGCAAGCTCAAGCTCGACTCACTGTGGCTGAACATTCTCCCGGAAGGCGGCATCCATACCTCACATATCCACCCGCATTCGGTGATTTCCGGCACCACCTATGTCACTATGCCCGAAGGCGCGAGCGCGATCCGCTTTGAAGACCCGCGCCTTGCGATGATGATGGCGGCCCCTGGCCGCGCCAAAGACGCCCGCGAGGAACTCCGACCATTTATCTACATCGCTCCGAAAGCAGGGGATGTACTGCTTTGGGAAAGCTGGTTGCGCCACGAGGTCCCGATGAACATGATCGAGGATGACCGAGTTTCCGTGAGTTTTAACTACGGTTGGGAGTGAGCCGCGTTGATCTATCAGCGGGGCGCTGGCTCTCTGGTCACGGGCTGATCGCGACACTGAACTCCACGGCGCCAGTTTCACCTGGCAGGAACGATCCCGAGCACGTCCACTCCAGGTCTCCCTCATAACCAGTCACGTTCGCGACGGGCTTCGCCACCGTACAGGTCAGGTTCGGCGATACGGTGACAGGATCGGCGATCGGCGCTGACAGACTAGTATAGGGAGGTGTGCGGTCATATACTTTCACGTTGGAAATGGGCTGAGGCGAGGTATTTAACAGATAAATCCGGTAGGTCAGTATATCCCCCGCTCGGCCAAGATTCGACGTGCCTTCTGGTGAACCGATAGTCTGGTTTTCGACTGTTTTAGACAACTCAACATTGCCGGTCCCCGATGTGACCGAGACCTGATCCGTATTAAGCGTTGTGTGTACCTTAGTCGTGCCGTTAAATGCTGTCGCGGCAACAAGTTGATAGACATAACTGCTTCCCTGCCCTGCCCCTGACGCTGCGGTCACTCTGGAAATGATGCAAAGCTGCTGCTCTGGCACCACGCCAATGGGACTTGTGATTGTTATATCGGAATGACCATCACAGTCACTGTCGAGAAACAGGCTGGCATTAAAGGCGTTAGCAGGCGCAGAATCTACATTCTGAAAGGTAAATGAGACGTTGCTTTGTGATGTCGCGGTGTAGATGTGCTGCAATTCAGCCACTTGACCCCGCCCCACGGTTGCCTGCCGGTTCCATGTAAGTAAAGGCGTCTCCAGCAAACCGATGTTGAGGCCTGACTTGTGCCCGAAGGGTTCTGGCGTAAACGTAAATTCACCGTCATGGGGATCGGCATTCACCAACGCATCTAACCCTGCTGTCGCTTCGGAGATGGTGATATGGCTGCTGAGCGGGGTGGCCCGGACGGTCAGGGGGCCACTATACGACCCGCTGAGTGCAAAGCTCCACGACCCATCAGCCGCGACCTGGGGCGCGCCTATCTCAGCCCCGCCGCTATCCAGAATTTGCAACTGTGCGGATTTTGAACCAGCCTCTGCTCCGTTTATCTCGCCGTCATGGGCAGTGCCTCCGCCTCGGCCATTGTCGACAAACAATCGGCCGGACAGCAAACGGCTGCCTGTCTGGAGGGCGACTGCATAAGAGGCTTCATCATCATCTCCGATCTGATCAGACAAATCGTCAGTCAGCCGACCAGTGTCCGGGTCACTGTCCGGATCAGGTAGAGAGCTATAGATGATCTCTGCGTAGTTGGTGAAATCACCGCTTCCTAGAACAGTGGTGGTGATCGTTAGGGTTTCCGATGTCCCGCTCAGGATTTCATCCACAAACCAAAGACCGGTGCTAGGGTCATATGAGTCGCCAGTTGCGGGCGCATCATCAGACACATAGGCAAAACCGCTCGGGATTAGGTCAATAACCTTGACGCCTGATGGCGATCCTGACCCCGAGTTGGTGATCGTGACGACCCAGTCGATTGTATCACCTTCAACTACTGCGGTTATTGGTGTCGTCGTTCCGGTCGCGGCTGCATACTTTGACAAGGAGAGATCTGACCCTGAAGGATCAAAGCCGAAATCCTGATCTGCCGTAATTGCACCCGCTGCCACTGAAACACCGAGAATTGGGTTAGATGTTCCGATAAGGTTGCCAGGACCAAGATCAGGGTCGGCCTCGTCAAGCTGGATCCGGTAGGACTGATTGATCACCAGATCGGAAAAAGTATATGTCCCGTCGGACAACGTATCTGTAGTTTGAGCAAACACATCATCCGTATAGTTCGACGGGGTGCCGTTGTCGTAGTAAAGGTCGATCCGAATACCTGCGCCCAGTGCCGTTTCTCCGGCTTCACGGACATCCGACCCATTCAAATCGTCATAAACACTCCCTGAGATCGACCCGAAAGATATCGGCGCGGGGCCACGGCACGACGCCCCGTCACTGTCGCCCCCTTCGTCCACCGCACCGTTTGCAATCGGGACCGCGTTGCCCGTTGTGGTGTCGATAAGGAAGAAATTATTGGTCGTATTGCTGTAGCCGTAAAAACGCCCATCCTCATCAAACCACACAGAGGCAAAAACACCTGCATAGATCGCCGGCCCGAACTCGATGACCGTGACGTTGCCAAACGTGCCGCCGTTTCCGTCCACCCGAAACGCGCGCCCTGTATTCCGGTTTATTCCATAAAGGAAACCGTCAGCAGGATTGTATGCAATATCCTGAACGTTGACACTCTGGTTCAGCTCAAGCGTTCCTAGATCGATCGGCGCGGTCGGCGTGGCCAGACCAATTAACTGCCAAGAGTTTGCATCGCCGACATAAACCATTGTGCCGTTCGGGAAAATATCGCCAGCGGTTGATCCATCGAACGCAGTGTTGGGGAGGTTCGCAAAATCGACGAAGTTACCGGATCCATCTACCCGGTAAAGGTCCGTACGACCCGGGCGGACGGTGTAGAGATAGCCATCCAGTTCATTGTAGCCCCAGTTGGCATTTAGGTCCCGCGGGGCGCTACCGATTTCTTGGAAGGTAATATCGTAGGTTGAGCCGGTCGAGGTCATCGTGAGGCGCTGCAGCGTCTCCGAGTCGTCATAGCGATAAAAGCTTGCATCGCAAATGAACGGGGGGGGGATCGCTGGAAATGGTCAGCGCATAATCTTCGACTTCCCCGTCAAATACTGTGTTCAAGCCTGTATTGTCAGTCGACCAGCGGAACCGCGCGAATGTAGGTGCTGTGGTCGCTCCGGCAGGAACCGCGACCTCGAATGTAATTGATCGGTCCGTGGTGCCGTCTTTATCCAGTGGATCCCCGTCTTGCAGGTTCAGCGCCACCTGTTCGCCGGCTTGATTGAAAGTTCCGTCTCCGTTGAAATCGATGAACGCCTGCAAGTACGCGTTTTTTTCTGGCAAAGTGCCCAAGTCATTCACAGAAACGGTTATCTGAGAAAAGCCGCCTCGGTAGAGCGTTGGCATGACGACACCGTCTTCATCGTCGCCACCGTCAAGATCGTCGCCCGTTGCGGTCGCGCTGTTTTGTGCCAGAATATCGATGTCAGGCGGAACGGTCCCAAGATAGATTTCAGGTGCGCCCAGCCCCTCGATAATATGTTGGGGATCGCCGTAACTTGCCGGTGCATCCCCCCGGTCAGCATCGGGGGGTGTCTTAATGGTGATCGAATAGTCTTCGACCTCTCCATCAGCCACAGTAGAGATCGCGTTGGCGGCGGCAATCGAAGACCATCTCAGCCGCGCAAACGTCGGGGTGAGTACTGCCGTAATCGGGACCGAAACTGCAAAAGAAATCTGACCGTTGGCCACCCCATCGAGATCTTGCGCGCCACCGTCCTGAATATCCGTCGCGACCTGATCGCCAAGCGAAAGAAATGTTCCGTCTCCACCGAAATCGATAAATGCCTGCAGACGCCCGCTGCCCGGGTTGGGTTCGTGCACCTCAACTGTTACCGTTCGCGTCAAATCGCCGTAAAGCTGTGGGAACGTTTCGTCGCTCTCGTCATCCTTACCATCCAAGTCATCTCCGCTAGCATCCACACTATGCTGAGTAGATCCGTCACCATCCCCGTTGAGCGGACCGATCCAATAACTCGCGGTGTTCGCATGCTGGGGGTCGCCGTAGGTGACCGGTGCGTCACCTCGATCAGGGCCCGAGCCTGCGTAAATTGTCGTGGGGTCATCCCGACCATCGCCAGGGCCATTGGACGCTACCCCGTCGCCATCTCCAGGGTTTTCGGAATCTGACAAGTCTGAAACCGTCGTGCCCCCCGGGGTTTCTGCGGTTACCTCGGCCTGGTTACTGATCGTGGTATCCAAATCCGCGGGCACCAACGTATATGTTGCTGTATAGAAAGCGCGTTCGCCTACCAGAAGCGTTCCTTCAGGTGACAGCGCGCTAGCCGCCTGAAAGGTGATGACCGGCGGGATGCCAGCGCCGCTGAACTGAGTTTCAGCGAGTTGGACGTTCGTCAGATCAACGTTGCCAAAGTTTTCAGCAGTGAAAACATATGCAATTGTTTCGCCCGCATCGGCATATCCATTTAAATTCGTATCGACGAGCGTCGCAAGCTTCAGTAGCCCGACCGACCCCACATCGATAGAGACTTGGGCGGGAGCTGAGTATGCGATCGGCTCGCCCGGTAGCTTTACTGGCGTTTCAAACCGGTAGTTGATCGCAGTCGGTCCTGCAAAGAAAGCCGCGAACGGTGTAAACGTCAATTCGCCCGTTAAGTCTTCGTAGGACCATGTTCCTTCCCCGAGCACATCAAAACCTATTCGATGCCCTTCCGCATCAAATACAAGGTTGAAAGCCCCGCTTGGTGGAATGAGGTCAATCGCCTGTTTCGCGTACTCGCTGGGCTGCAGGCTGTTATTGGCGGGCGGATTATTGTTCTCGGTCGCGACGCTGTCATTGAATAGAATATTCAGCACAACCGGTTCGCCCAGCACCTGCTCTTTGACGTCATTCTGTAAGACGGGCGCCTTGAAGTCGGCACATCGCAGGTCATATGTCTGGCAAGGATTGTAAGTCGGGTTCGCCACCCGGACTAAAAAACCGGAATTCGCGGTACGACCAAAGCTGAAAGTCGAGGTTTGCGGATAGGAAATTTCCAATCCGGAAACCGGTTCATTAAAATATTGCTGATCACCCGCGAGATAGAAGACTTCGGTGCCCAAATTGGCATCAGGTCCCTCGATGTATCCGCGGTAGGTTGTGGCTGATTTATCAATCCGGACGTACTCTACCGTACCGTCACAGATCTCCACATAAACCTGTTCGTTCGCGGGACCGTCGATATCGTTAATCTGGATATGTACATCCGCGATGACCGGCACGCCCCCGCTGTTGGTGCCGAGGTTATAGGTGCCCGCCTGGTAAATGTGGAAATCCACAAAATGCGGATCTTGGTTTACCGATGTAATCTGGATCTGGTTATTGCCTGTGGCGAAGGTGTGGTTCAACGCTGTTGAAGTCATGACGGCGACAATATCAACGGATGCCCCTGACACAGTGCCAGCATTGGTCCATAGCGCCCTTTTCCCGATGCCAGCGCCTGTGACAGTCGGATTGCCCACGGGATTGAGTATCAACTGTTGGGCATTCCCTGTGCTTCCCAAGATCGTAAAAACAACGAATGATACAAGCAGGCAGAACGCCCTTAGAAAGCCCGAAAATTGCGTGCCAACTGACTGTGGGCCTAGACTTTTGCGCGCAGCACGACCCAACATCCCCCTAGCCGCCTTGCAACTTGCTCCCCACATATTCATCACTTCCAATCATCAGTCACACCAAGCAACCATTGGGTAGATATCTTAAAAATTGATTACAGTTTCCTCTCGCCCCATAGGTAGGGGGCATATGCTTTCGAGATTTGCGGAGTAAATTACTCCTTTACAGATGCGGCAACGACCGGATGGCTTTCGCAGGTTATCTCCCAGTAAAGTGAATCTTAGTCAGCGTCCGTACGCCTTCAGAAATCCCTTTGCGGGTCCGGAGCGGGCTTACGAGCGCGCGTTAGTGCCGCGACGTGAGTTCACATTTTGGGTGCGCAGTCGGCCTTCGACGTCAACTGGCAGGGGAAAGCGCCGCGTTGTCGAGAGGCCCAACTTTCCAACCCGCGCTTCAAGATCGCGGAAGGTTGATATGCGGCAGATTAGCTCTGTTCGGCCGATCAGTTAAGTGCTGCACCCACAGGGACTATTCCAAGCGCGACAACGGCTAAAGCGTTTCGCCCGCTTTTATAAAATCTAATAGGAAGCAATTCAGTCGTCAGCGATCCGCGCAAATTTATGAAACTGCGCATTCTCTTCGAGCTCTACGAGTATGCCATTTTCACGCAGTCAGCACGGGGACGGTCCACCTGCCCTGTACAGCTCGGAAGTTCCAATTATCCAAGCAAGAGCATCAGTTAAGTTTGGCTTCAATACTTAACCAGATTCTCTCAGCGATGTTTACGCCATCGAAACGTTCAAGCTCCTGAATGCCGGTCGGCGACGTCACGTTGATCTCGGTCAGATAATCACCGATCACATCAATTCCGACAAACACCTGCCCGCGCTCCTTAAGCAGCGGCCCGATTGCAGCACAAATCTCCTGATCGCGCGACGTTAGTCCGACCTTCTCCGGCCGCCCCCCTACATGCATGTTCGAGCGTGTCTCACCCTCGGCCGGGACGCGGTTGATCGCGCCAACAGCCTCGCCGTCCACCAGGATCACCCGTTTGTCGCCCTTGGAAACAGCTGGCAAGAATTTCTGTACGATCAAAGGTTCGCGGCTAAAGCTGGTGAAAAGCTCATGCAGAGATGACAAGTTGCGATCGTTGGCATCCAGACGAAAGACGCCAGCCCCGCCGTTACCATAAAGCGGTTTGAGGATAACGTCGCCATGCTTGGCTTTGAACGCTTTGATCGTCGCAAGATCGCGGGCGATTGTTGTCGGCGGCGTCAGCTCAGGGAAATCGAGGACAAGCAGCTTTTCAGGGAAATTACGCACCCAGAACGGGTCGTTGACCACCAAAGTCGTCGTCTTCAACCGATCCAGCAGATGTGTCGAAGTGATGTAATTCATGTCAAAGGGCGGATCCTGCCGCAGCCAGACAACATCAAAATCGGCCAGATTCACTTCCCGCTCCGGCCCGAGCTGGGCATGATCGCCCTGCACCCGCTGAACAGTAAAATCGTGACCGCGCGCCGTGATCACGCCCTCTTGGTAGGCAAGATGATCCGGGGTGTAGAAGAAAAGTGTGTGGCCCCGCGCCTGCGCTTCTTCGGCAAGCCGGAAGCTGCTATCCGCGTTGATGTTAACGTCCCCGATCGGGTCCATCTGAAAGGCGATTTTCATGGCACACTCCCTGCTGCTTGCCCACTAGATGGCGCAGCGGGCACTCAGGTGCAATGGTTCAGCAGTGTCCGAAAGCATTTTCGATGATCTGGGTCTGGCCCGCCCCGTCCACAATCGCCACATCAAAGCGTACATCGGTCAAAGACCCCGCGGGTTCGCCACCAAGATATTCTTCAGCAGCAGCATAGATACGGCGCATCTGCCGGACCGTCAGGCTTTCTGCGGCTCTGGCAAAACTCCGGCTTTGCTTGACCTCAACAAATATCAACCCGGCACCGTCTCGCAGAATCAGGTCAATCTCGCCCTGCCGGCCCCGCCACCTACGCCGCGCGATCGCAAAGCCGCGGCGCTCATAATCCTGTGCAACGCGGTGCTCGGCAGAGAGGCCCGCTTGATACGCCATCTCACCGCGATGGCGCTTTTGGTCCGAAGCTGCCTGTCTCACGGTCATTCTGCGTCCTTTCCCAATGTCAGCGCCGCCTGATAAACTTTGCGCCGCGGCAAATCATGCGCGCGCGCCACTAGATCGACTGCATCGCGCATCGAGAGATCCTGCAATGCGTTTTGCAAAGCTGACGTTATATCATCTTCCTTAACCGGAGCTGAACGCCCCCGGTCAATCAGAACAACAACTTCGCCTTTGGGCGTAATCTCGGCATAGCGCGCAGCCAGCGTGGCAAGATCGTCGCGGCGAACCTCCTCAAATTTCTTGGTAAGTTCGCGGCACATTGCCGCTTGCCTGTCCGCACCGAAAACCTCAGCCGCATCGCGCAACATTGCGCCGAGGCGCTTGGGCGATTCGTAAAACACCAAAGTACCGGGAACTTCCGTCAGTTTTTCCATCGCAGTGCGACGGGCCGTTTTGGCATTCGGCAAAAATCCCGCGAAAAAGAACGCGTCTGTCGGCAATCCGCCTAACGCCAACGCAGTCAGCACAGCGGAAGGGCCCGGCGCACAGGTGACCAAATGGCCTTCGCGCCCGGCCAGGCGGGCAAGCTCGAAACCGGGGTCCGCGATCAGCGGCATCCCAGCCTCCGAGGCATAGGCCACCGATTTTCCCTGCGCAATCTGTGCGACAAGCTTTGCCTGCGCGCCATCACCGCTGTGATCATGCAGCGCCGTGATCCGCCGCCCGTCCAGCGGCACGCCGTGGATTTCCATCAACCGGCGCAGGCTGCGGGTGTCCTCGGCGGCCAGCACATCGGCAGACGCCAGCACATCGAGCGCCCTGAGGGTGATATCGCGCGCGGTGCCGATCGGCACGCCCACAAGATACAGCCCTGGCGCGAGGTTAGACTTTTGATGATTCAATGCTGGACCCGCCTTTCGCACACACTATGATTGCAGCATACAAAAGAACAGCGCCTTGCCGCTGGAAACACCCAGGGGAGTGAATTCACGATGATTGCCTTTTTCGATGCTGGCCGCAGCAAGTTGCGGCTTTTTCTATTGCCCTTGTTTGCGCTAATTCTTGCGGCATGTGAACCTATTGCCTTGGGTGGCATCGCGGGCTCCGGCGGGCCGAAAATCGATACATCGGTGCCGGTTCCGGTCGCTCTACTGATCCCGCGCGGCGGCTCGGCGAATGATAACCTGCTCGCGGAGAACCTTGAAAACGCAGCACGTTTGGCGATGCGGGACCTCAATGGCGTCGAGATTGATCTGCGGGTTTATGCCACGGCTGGCAACCCCGCTACTGCTGCGAGCATGGCGTCCAAAGCGGTGAGTGAAGGCGCGAAGATTATTCTTGGTCCGGTTTACGGCGAAGAGGCGAATGCGGCGGGTGTCGCCGTGGCGGCTCAAGGCGTCAACGTGATGTCCTTTTCCAACAACCCGACCATCGCTGGCGGCAACGTTTTCGTGCTCGGGCCTACCTTCGAGAACACCGCGAACCGGCTCGTCGGCTATGCCAAGCGCACCGGAAAAGACCGTATCGTCATCCTGCATGGGCAGGATATCGCTGGTCAATTGGGCCGCAACGCCATCCAGTCTGCGATCACCGCCAACCGCGCCACACTTGCAGGCACAGTTGATTACGCGCTGAGCCAGGAGTCGGTCACGGCTGCTGTGCCGCGGGTCAAGGCGGCGATTGAAAGCGGCGGCGGCAATGCGCTGTTCCTGACCACTCCGTCCTCCAGCGCCCTGCCGTTGTTTGCTGAACTCCTTCCCCAAGCAGGCATCCAGACGGCCAGCACTCAGTTCATCGGCTTGACCCGTTGGGATCTACCACCAGAAACACTAAGCTTGGCGGGGCTTCAGGGTGGGTGGTTTGCCCTGCCGGACACCTCAGCCTCCGGCGTATTCAACCAGCGCTACAGCACTGCCTATGGCAGTTCGCCACATCCTTTGGCCGGTCTGGCCTTCGACGGGATCGCCGCTATCGGTGCTTTGGTGAAAACCGGCAAGGCTTCTGCGCTAACCGGGGCATCTATCACCCAAGGTGCGGGCTTCCGGGGCGCCAGCGGCATCTTCCGGATGCGCCGTGACGGCACCAATGAACGCGGTCTTGCCATTGCCACCATCCGCGACCGTCGCGTTGTCGTGATTGATGCGGCTCCTGCTTCCTTCGGAGGCGCCGGTTTCTGAATTGGCCCCTTTAAAACTGAAAACCCAGCCAAACGCGGAGGAGTTCCCTTCGCGTTTGGTCTGTGCCCCCGAGCTTATTTTTGATGCCGACGCCGTGCGCGAGGCCATCATCATCGCCTGCGCCGATCTGCAGAACAGCGAATTGCGCGCCGCCGCGGTAGACATCCTGTCCCAAGCCCAAAAGAACGGACGCGCCGAGATTGCGCGCGGGTTCGCCGCCGCCCCCTTTGATGCGCGGGCGATGACGCGGGCCTATACCTACCTGACCGACCACCTCGTGCGGGAATCGCTGATGGTCGCGGCGCAACTGCTGCACCCCAAACCGAACCCGACCGAAGGCGAGCGGCTTAGCGTCATTGGCGTTGGTGGGTATGGGCGCGGCGAAATGGCGCCATTCTCCGACGTCGATCTGCTGTTCCTGATCCCCTACAAAGCCACCGCATGGTCCGAGAGCGTCATTGAATCGATGCTCTATATCCTGTGGGACCTGAAGCTGAAGGTCGGCCACGCGACCCGCACGATCCGCGAATGTGTGCGTCTGGGCAGTGAGGATTTCACCATCCAGACCGCTCTGCTGGAGCATCGCCATGTCGCAGGCGACACCGCCTTGGCGGAGGAGCTACAACAGACGCTCGAGAAGGAAATCTTCTCAGGCACAGGGCGCACCTTTATCGAAGCCAAGCTGGAAGAACGCGACGCGCGTCACCTCAAGCAAGGCGAGCGATATGTCGTGGAACCGAACGTAAAGGAAGGCAAAGGCGGATTGCGCGACCTGCACTCGTTGTTCTGGATTGCCAAGTTCATTTACCGCGTCGACCGGATTGTCGAACTGGTCGAAAAGCAGGTTTTCCGCCCTGAGGAGTTCGACACGTTCAAGGCCGCCGAGGAGTTCCTTTGGGCGGTGCGCGGACATTTGCATTTACTCAGTGGCCGCGCGACCGAACAGCTTACGTTTGATATGCAGGCTTCGGTCGCGACGGCGATGGGCTATCAAGATACCGGCGGGCGGCGCGGCGTTGAAGTTTTCATGCAGACGTACTTCCGCCATGCCACAGCGGTCGGTGATCTGACCCGCATTTTTCTCAGCAGTCTTGAGGCGATCCACGTCAAAGCCGAACCTTTGCTGGAAAGGATTTTTCGCCGCCGCCCACGGATCGGCACCGGCTATGTAGTCGTGCACAACCGCATTGCCATTGCCGATAATGTTGCGTTTCTCTCAGACAAGCTCAACCTGCTGCGAATTTTCGAGGAAGCCCTGCGCACGGGTATGTTGATTCACCCCGAAGCGATGCGGCTGATCAAAGCCAACCTGAAGCTCATCGATGAAGGCATGCGCCGCGACACCGAAGCACAAAACATCTTTTTCGATCTGCTGCTCAAACACGGCAACCCCGAGCGGGCATTGCGGCGGATGAACGAGCTGGGAGTGCTGGGCGCTTTCATCCCCGAATTCGAGCCGATCGTCGCGATGATGCAGTTCAATATGTATCACAGCTATACGGTCGACGAGCATATCATCCAGTGCATCGCCAACCTCGCCCGCATTGAAAAGGGCGAGCTGGAAGAATCACTTCCCGTAGCCTCTTCGATCCTCAAGCGCGGGGTAAACCGTAAGGTGCTTTATGCCGCGCTTCTACTGCATGACATCGGCAAGGGGCGGCCCGAAGATCACTCGATCATCGGGGCCAAGATGGTCCGCAAGATGGGCCCGCGTCTGGGCATGAAGCGCGACGAGATTGACACTGTGGAATGGCTGGTGCGCTATCACCTGCTGATGTCCGATATGGCGCAGAAACGTGACATAGCCGACCCGCGCACCGTGCGGGATTTTGCAAAAGCGGTGCAGACCGTCAAACGGCTCGATCTGCTCTGCGTACTGACCGTCTGTGACATTCGTGGCGTGGGTCCCAATACATGGAACAACTGGAAAGCAACGCTGATCCGTGCGCTTTATCGCCAGACCCGCAAGGCGCTGGAAACAGGGCTAGAGGATCTAAACCGCGAGAATCGCGGTGCGGCGGCGAAAAAGGACCTCCGGCTCGCTCTGGCAGACTGGCCGCGCAAGGCGCTGCAGGCCGAAACCGCCCGCCACTACGAGCCCTATTGGCAAGGGCTTCATGTGACTGCACAGGTCGCCTTTGCCGAGTTGCTGCGCGATATCGGCAATGATGACGTGCGTATTGACCTACACCCAGACGAAGACCGCGACGCCACCCGTGCCTGTTTTGTGATGGCCGACCACCCTGGCATATTCTCGCGCCTTGCTGGGGCGTTGGCGCTGGTCGGGGCCAATGTCGTCGACGCCCGCAGCTATACAACCAAGGACGGCTTTGTGACCGATGCTTTCTGGATTCAGGATGCCGAAGGTAATGCCTACGAAGCCTCCCGCCTGCCCCGCTTGCGCCAGATGATCGCCAAAACCCTGCGCGGCGAAGTCGTGGCCCGCGACGAGCTTAAGACCCGCGATAAGGTGAAAAAGCGCGAGAAGGCTTTCAGGGTGCCGACGCATATTACCTTCGACAACGAAGGCTCGGAAATCTACACCATCATCGAGGTCGATACCCGCGACCGCCCCGGCCTGCTCTATGATCTGGCGCGCACACTGGCGGGGTCGAACGTCTATATCGCCAACGCGGTGATTGCGACTTATGGCGAACAGGTGGTTGATACCTTCTATGTCAAGGATATGTTCGGTCTGAAATACTACTCCGAAAGCAAACAGCGCACGCTGGAAAAGCGTCTGCGCGAGGCCATCGCCGAAGGGGTCGAGCGGGCGGAGAAATAGCCCCGCCCTCAGAGGTGCAGGCACAGCAGGCAGGGATTTACAGGATATGAAACAACGCAAATTGGGCGCCAACGGGCCAGTCGTGTCAGCAATCGGACTGGGCTGTATGAGCTTTGCCGGCGCGTTCGGCGAGACCGATGAGGCGACCTCGCATGCGTGCCTTGATGCCGCGCTGGATGCAGGGATCACATTTTTCGACACCGCAAATGTATACGGTATGGGCCGGTCGGAGACGGTTCTGGGTCGCTGGCTGGCTGCCCGCAAGACGGATGTTACCATCGCCACCAAAGGCGGCATTGTCCGTGATCCGGCGCGGCGCGTTAACAACACCGACACGCATCTGCGCGCGGAACTGGAAGGCTCGCTCAAACGGCTTGGAGTGGACCATGTAGCGCTTTATTACCTGCACCGCCGTGACCCGCTGGTGCCGCTCGAGGATGTGATCGGCACGCTGGCTGACTTGATAACCGAGGGTAAAGTCGGCGGCTACGGGCTGTCCGAGGTTTCCCCCGCCACCCTGCGCCGCGCCCATGCCCAGCACCCCTGCACCGCTGTTCAAAGTGAATACTCGCTGTGGACGCGCCAGCCGGAACTTGGGATGTTGCAGACATGCGAGGAGCTCGGCGTGGCTTTCGTGCCGTTTTCACCCCTGGCGCGGGGCGTACTGGGCGAAAGCTATCCTGATGTGAGCCAGATGGCCGAAAATGATTTCCGCCTGCCAATGCCGCGTTTCTCGGCTGAGCATTATCCGCGCAACCAAGCCGTGATCGACAGTTTCAAAGCCTTCGCACAGGCCCGCGGCCAGTCGGTTGCCGAACTTGCGATGGCGTGGGTGATGAACCAAGGCGCGCATCTAATCCCGATCCCGGGCACACGCACAGCGGCGCATCTGCGCGATTGGGCAGACGCCGACTCCATCACGCTGAGCGCCGCGGAACTGGCGCAGATCGAAAAACTCTTGCCCGTAGGCTTTGCCCACGGCGACCGCTATTCCGACACGCAGATGCTCACCATCGAACGCTATTGTTAACCCCGAGGGTCGGTTTGCGCCGACGGTGTAAATAGCCGATTGCGCAGCACCGCGCCGCCCGCTACGCCGACGCATCCGCAGTCAAGGACCTCACCTATGAAACCCATCCGCCTCATGTCGGGCTTTTTCACCGTTGGCATCTGGACGCTGCTCAGCCGCGTAATGGGCTTTGGCCGCGATGTGATGATTGCGGGCTATCTTGGTTCGGGGCCGGTCGCGGAGGCGTTTCTGGTGGCTTTCTCGCTGCCCAATATGTTCCGCCGGTTCTTTGCAGAGGGCGCGTTCAACATGGCCTTCGTGCCGATGTTCGCCAAAAAGCTTGAAAGTGGCGAAGCGCCGGAGGAATTTGCACAAGATGCTTTCATCGGGATGACTGCAATCCTGACGCTGTTCACCATCATCGGCATTATCGCGATGCCGGGTTTGGTTTTTTTGATGGCCTCAGGCTTCGTTGGCGATGAACGGTTTGATCTGGCTGTGGAATATGGCCGTTTGGCGTTTCCCTATATTCTGTTCATTTCGCTCGCCGCACTGGTCTCAGGCGTGCTGAACGCGATGGGCCGCTTTGTCGCGGCCGCTGCCGCTCCTGTAGTTTTGAATGTGGTTTTTATTGCCGCTGTGCTGCTGGGGGCGGCCTTGGGGCGACCTGCGTCTGACGCGCTTGGCGTTGGCATTGATCAGGCACTGGGCCTGCGGGTCGGGGATACGCTGGCAATGTCGGTGCCGCTGGCCGGTCTGGCACAGCTTGCGCTGGTTTGGTGGGCAGCCAAACGGGCGGGCTTTCACCTGCATTTTCGCCGCCGCCCGCGCATGACGCCCGAGCTTAAACGTCTTGCGATCATCGCCGCCCCTGCGGCGCTCGCCGGTGGCGTGGTGCAGATCAACCTGCTTGTCGGGCGTCAGGTCGCCAGCTTTTTTGACGGGGCGGTGGCCTGGCTGAACTATGCTGACCGGCTCTATCAATTGCCGCTTGGGGTGGTGGGCATCGCGGTGGGCGTGGTTTTGCTCCCCGACCTGTCGCGCAGGCTCAAGGCCCGTGACGATGAAGGGGCGCAAAGTGCGATCAGCCGCGCGACCGAGATTTCGATGGCGCTGACCGTTCCGTCTGCTGTGGCGCTGGTTGTGGTGCCGTTCACGCTGGCCTCGGTCCTGTTCCAACGCGGTGCGGCAACGGTCGATGATGCGGCGGCGATTGCGATGGCCGTGGCGATTTACGGGTTGGGGCTGCCTGCCTTCGTGCTGCAAAAAATCCTGCAACCGCTTTATTTCGCGCGCGAAGACACCAAGCGGCCGTTCTATTTTGCCGTTGTCGCGATGGTGGTGAATGCGGGGGTTGCGATTGGTTTAGCGCCGGTACTGGGCTGGATCGCCCCCGCAATTGCCACCACGCTGGCCGGCTGGGCAATGTTTGGCTGTCTGGCGATGGGCGCACAGCGCTACGGGTCTGCAGCCAAATTCGACGCGCGGTTCCATAGCCGGATTTGGCGCATCCTGCTCGCCTCGGCTTTCATGGGCTTTTCACTCTGGGTCGGTAACGCGATGCTACAACCGTTTCTGGGCCTGCCGTGGTGGCGCGGGCTGGCGCTGGTTGGGCTGATCCTGATTGGCATGGTCAGCTACTTCGGCTTTGGCCAGTTGATCGGCGCATTCCGTTTGTCCGAGTTCAAGGGCGCTTTGCGGCGGGGGTGATCCCCCCGCCCGCCTCACCATGCTTAGCGTCGCTGCAACCGCTCGCGCAGCCGCGCCCATTCGCCCGGTGCAAACAAAAAGCTCAACCCGAAGCCGCAGATGAATCCGGCCAGTTCGGCGACCCAAAGCGTGCCGACTTCAAAAAAGATCCCCCAGAACAGTTGCAGCCCCATCAGCAAGGCGATGAGGGTAAAGGCGCGGTATTGCTCCGCCCCGCGTCCGGCCAACTGGCGCCACATCACAAAGGAGTAACCACCGATCAGCCCGTAAACCGGCGGGTAGGCTCCGGCGAGCCAGACCGGATCATTCAACAACAGCGCATAGATCACCGCGCCGCCGATCCCCGAGATAAAGAAGATCACCAGAAACGCCACTTGCCCCATCGCTTCGGCGACCATTTTGCCCAGTGCCAGGAGCAAAACCATGGCAAAGATGCCGTGGGTAAAGCCGAGGTGAATAAACGGATAGGTGATCAGGCGCAAAAGCTCCTGCAACGGCCATTTGCCGTGCTGCACCATTAGATCGAAAATCTGGCCGGAAAAGCCATAGTCGCGGATCAGGGCCAGCCGCCAGCCAATCGCTCCCGGGCCACCGATCAGCCCTGCCTCGGCCAGCGACAGCCCCGCCTCGACGCCGGCAATCGCCAGAAACAGCAAGATTACTGCGGGTGGCAGCGGATTTACGGGGGGCTGGAATTCAGGCTCGTGCATGGGCGCTCCTTGACGGGGGTTGGAGGCATGGGTAAGCCCTGCGCACCGCTATATCCAGACCTATCGGAGCATTCCATGAGCGACAGCCAGTTTACCCCGCGCGTTTTCTCCGGCATCCAGCCGTCAGGAGACCTGCATCTGGGCAATTATCTGGGCGCGCTCAAGCGGTTCGCCGATGCGCAGGACAAGGGTGTGCAGTCGATTTACTGCATGGTTGATCTTCATGCGATCACCATGCCGCAAAAGCCAGAAGACCTTAAACGCAGCACCCGCGAGCTTTGTGCCGGTTTTATTGCCTCAGGGATCGATCCCCAGAAATCCATTCTGATCAATCAAAGCCAAGTGCCCGAACACGCGCAGCTTGCGTGGGTCTTTAACTGCGTGGCGCGGATGGGCTGGATGGGTCGGATGACCCAGTGGAAGGACAAGTCAGGCAAGAATGCCGAGGCCGCCTCCCTGGGGCTGTTTGCCTATCCGGCACTGATGGCCGCCGACATTCTGATCTACCATGCAACCCATGTGCCCGTGGGCGAAGATCAAAAGCAGCATCTTGAACTGACCCGCGACATTGCCGCCAAGTTTAACCACGACTACGGCGTTGATTTCTTCCCGATCACCGAGCCGGTGATTGAAGGGGCGGCAACGCGGGTGATGTCTCTGCGTGACGGCTCTAAAAAGATGTCTAAGTCCGATCCTTCGGATGCCAGCCGCATTAATTTGACCGATAACGCCGATATCATCGCCAAAAAGTTCCGCAAGGCCAAGACCGACCCTGATGCCCTGCCCTCCGAGGTCGAAGGTCTCAACAACCGCCCCGAGGCGCGCAATCTGGTGAACATCTATGCAGGGCTGAACGACCAGTCCGTCGAGGAGGTACTGCGCGAGGTTGGCGGTCAGCAGTTTGGCGCGTTCAAACCCTTGCTGGCAGACCTTGCCGTTGCCAAGCTCGCACCGATTTCAACCGAAATGGCGCGGCTGATGGATGATCCCGCGGAAATTGACCGGATTTTGGCGCATGGCGCCGGACAGGCACGCGAGATTACCGCACCAATCCTTAAAAAGACTTATGAGATCGTCGGGATGGTCGGCTAACGATCCCTCCGTTACCAAACCGTCGGACATCGCCAAAGTGCGGTGTCTGGCGCACCTCTGTGTGTTCTGCAGGCATGCACAGCAGGTCTGCGACCCCGCCCCTTTCCAGATCGGTGAACTGGGCGCATCTTGGTGTCATAACGATACCCAGGAGACATCAGATGGCCGCCTCACACCCCAGCGTCGGACACGTCCACCTCAAAGTGGCGGATCTTGACCGCGCGATCACCTTTTACCGCGATATCCTCGGTTTCGTGATTACCCAGCGCTTTGGCAACCGCGCTGCCTTTCTGGGTGCTGGCGGGTATCACCACCATATCGGGCTGAACACATGGGAGTCAGCAGGCTCTACCCCGCCGCCCGACGGCCACACCGGCCTCTATCACGCTGCATTCCTCTATCCTGATCGCGCCAGCCTTGCGGCAGCACTGCGCCGGGTGGTTGATGCGGGCATCCCGCTAGACGGTGCTGCAGATCATGGGGTGAGCGAAGCGGTTTATCTGCGCGACCCTGACAGCAACGGCATTGAAATTTACCGCGACCGCACGCCCGAGGAATGGCCCCGCGAGGCGGATGGCTCCCTAAAAATGGGCAACGCGCCGCTCGATATCCCTGCCCTGCTGGCCGCAGTGATCTAACCCCGCATATCGCATCCGATTTGCGCTGGAACGGGGCATGGACAATCGCCCAGCGCTGGGTCAGTTTCTGAGCAAATGAAGGATGAGGTATTGGCAATGGCAACGGGATTTTTCTGGGACGAGCGGTGTTTCTGGCACGCAGGTGGCAACTATACCTTCACCATGCCGATCGGTGGTCTGGTGCAGCCGCTTGCCGCGGGCGGTATCCCCGAAAACCCTGAAACCAAACGCCGCCTTAAAAACCTGATGGAAGTCACCGGCCTGATCCACGAGCTTGACTTGCGCAGCGCTGATCTGGCCAGCCGCGAGGCACTGCTGCGCGTCCATCCCGAGAGCTATATCGACGAATTCAAACGCCTCTCTGACGCAGGTGGCGGCGAGCTAGGGCTGCGCACCCCCTTCGCCAAAGGCGGGTTCGAGATCGCCTCCCTCTCTGCCGGTCTGGCCGTTGCAGCGGTGGATGCAGTGGCGACGGGCACCCTCGACAACGCCTATGCGCTCAGCCGTCCGCCTGGCCACCACTGCCTGCCGGATTATCCTAACGGATTCTGCCTGCTGGCCAACATCGCCATTGCGGTTGAAGCCGCCAAGGCCAAGGGGCTGGCCAAGCGCGTCGCAGTGCTGGATTGGGATGTGCATCACGGCAATGGCACCGAAGCAATTTTCTATGACCGCGACGATGTACTGACGATCTCTCTGCACCAAGAAGGCAACTATCCGCTGGAGACGGGTGCAGTGGCAAATCGCGGCAAGGGCGCGGGCGAAGGCTATAACATCAACCTGCCCATGCATGCTGGTTCGGGGCATACCGCCTATCTGCACGCGATGGACCGCGTGGTGATCCCCGCACTGGAGGCCTATAAGCCCGATATGATCATCGTCGCCTGCGGCTTTGACGCGGCGATTATTGATCCGCTGGCACGGATGCAGGCCACCGCCGCAACCTTTGGCGAGATGACACAGCGTATCAAGGAGACCGCCGAGCGTCTGTGTGACGGCAAGCTGGTGCTGGTCCACGAAGGCGGCTATTCCGAAGCCTACGTGCCGTTCTGCGGCCATGCCACCATCGCCGCCCTTGCGGGCAGCCAAACCGAGGCGCCCGACCCTCTGGCCCCCGCCCACCACAATCGCCAGCCGACGCCAGCCTTTGATGCCTTCCTGCGCCAGTCGATCGACGCAATGGCCGAACAACTCAACATCTGAGGCCCCCTTATGCCCATACCAAATCCCGCCGCCCTCGAATTCCTGCAAACCCGCCGGTCGCGCCCTGCCAAGACCCTTGGCCTGCCGGTGCCCAGCCGCGAAGCGCTGATGCCCCTGCTCATCGCAGCGGCCCGCACGCCCGATCATGGCAAGCTGGAGCCGTGGCGGTTTATCGTGCTGGAGAAAGAGGCGCTGACGCGGCTTTCCAAAACCGTGCAAGCGCGCGGCGAAGGGCTCGCGCTCGACCCAGAGCAGGTCGAGAAAGGCCGCAGCCAGTTTGATCAAGGACAGCTTGCTGTGGTGGTGGTTGAGGTGCAAAAACCCTCTGAGAAGATTCCGGCGCTGGAGCAGACCTATTCTGCGGGCGCGGTTTGTATTGGCCTGCTTAATGCCGCACAGGCCGCCGGGTGGGGCGCCAACTGGCTAAGTGGCTGGCCCGCCCATGACCGTGGCTTTATGGCCGAGGGGCTGGGCTTGGCCGATCACGAGCGCATTGCCGGTATCATCCACATTGGCACCGAAACCGCCGCCCCGCCCGAGCGTCCGCGCCCCGATATTGAAAGCATCACCACATGGCAGTCTCACTGATCTTCCGGTCGTTCTTTGCGGCGGTTGGCCAGCTCGCCGACCCCGCCTTTCGTCGTGTATTTTTTATCGGGGTGGGGCTGTCTTTGGCCCTGCTGATTGCCGCCACCGCCGGATTTGCTTGGCTGGTCGAATGGATCACCCCGGAGGAGGCTTGGCTGCCTGTTTTGGGGGAGGTCCGCTGGATCAATGATCTGCTGTCATGGGGCGCAGTGTTTCTGCTGGGCTTCTTGTCAATCTTTCTGATGGTCCCGGTTACCTCGGCGATCACATCGATGTTTCTCGATGATGTGGCGGGGGCCGTAGAAGCGCAGCACTATCCCGATCTACCGCCCGCTGCTTCCGTGCCCTTTGGCGACGCGCTGCGCGATACGGTGAACTTTCTGGGTGTGCTGGTCGGGGCCAATCTGTTGGCGATCCTGCTCTATATCCTCTTCGCGCCTGCCGCGCTGTTTATCTTCTGGGCGCTAAACGGATTCTTGCTCGGGCGGGAGTATTTCATGATGGCAGCCATGCGTCGTTTGGGGCGTGAGGGCGCCAAGGCATTGCGCCGCCGTTACAGCGGCACAATTTGGGTCGCAGGCGTACTGATGGCGATGCCGCTATCGGTCCCGCTGTTGAACCTTTTGGTGCCGATCTTGGGCGCAGCGACCTTTACCCACCTGTTCCATCTATTGCCACAGGCGCGCGGTGCAGCCAGCCTTCTAGATCGTCAACGCTGATCCAGCCTGACGTGATGATGAACGCAACTGCACCCCAGATCAGCACGGCTGCAAGGGTTGTCCACAGCGCTTTTTTCTTCAGATGATGATGCTCGGGCGCGCCCGCGTGGGTGCCCGGCACGATGTCTTTCAGGTCGCCTTGGGTCTGCACGCGGATTGGCAGCGCCACGAAAAACGCCATGAACCAGATGACGGCGAAGAGAACCAGCCCCGATACAATGCCCATCTTCAGACCTGCTCAAGCTCAACGAGCGCGCCGTTGAAGTCTTTGGGATGCAAGAAGATGACAGGCTTGCCATGGGCACCAATTTTGGGCTCTCCGGTGCCAAGCACCCGCGCGCCGGTTGATTTCAGATGGTCGCGGGCCGCGATGATATCCTCGACCTCATAGCATATGTGGTGAATGCCGCCTGCGGGTTTCTTGTCCAGAAATCCTTGGATAGGGCTGTTTTCGCCCAAAGGGTAGAGCAGTTCGATCTTGGTGTTTGGCAGCTCGATAAAGATGACAGTCACGCCGTGATCCGGTTCGTCCTGCGGGGCACCCACCTTTGCGCCCAGCCCGTCGCGGTACTGCGCAGCGGCAGCCTCAAGGTCGGGCACAGCGATAGCTACGTGGTTCAGTCGTCCGATCATGATGGTTCTCCGAAAACGTAAATTTGGCTGACTTATGGGCGTGCACAGCGCCAAGAGCAAGCTTTGCCATTAACACACTATTAGCCAAGCTGGCGTAATCATGGGTCGTCATCAAACTGCGGGAGGCTAGGATGAACGGCACAGACCCACTGACAGCGAACATACCAACTCCGACGAGCGCACGACCCCTGCTGGGGCTGACCGTGCTGGTCGTGGAGGATAGCCGGTTTGCCTGTGAGGCGATCCGCCTTTTGTGTCTGCGATCTGGTGCCAGAATACGCCGCGCCGACTGCCTGCATTCTGCACGTCGGCACCTGCAGGTCTACCGCCCCTCGGTGGCGATTATCGATCTTGGCCTACCTGACGGCAACGGCGCCGATCTCATTGCCGAACTCTCTACCTCCCAACCCCGTGTGGAAGCCTTGTTGGCGATGTCTGGCGATACCCATCTGGAGCAAGAGGCCCTCAGCGCAGGCGCCGACGGCTTTCTTGCCAAGCCGGTCACCACCCTGTCGACCTTTCAGGAATGTATTCTCGCTGCCCTACCGCCCGAGCGACAGCCAGCAGGGCCACGCGTGATCGGTGACGAGCAGATTACGCCAGACCGCATCGCCTATCAGGACGATATCTCGCATATTGCAGATGTGCTGGAGGACCAGCCAAACGAACGGGCGCTGGATTACGTGGCGCAATTTCTAGGCGGGTTGGCCCGCTCGGCGGAGGATAGTGCGCTGGAGGCTGCCGCCTCGGCGTTGGCGCAGAAACGCGCCGCAGGAATGTCAGCAGCTTCGGAGGCGGCAATGATTGCAGGGTTGATCCAAAGCAGGCTGTCACAGAAGATCGCGATCTGACGGGCCGATTGGTCTATTCTGTGAATGCGCGCGCCTAAGCGGGCGTGTGATTTGTGGCGCAGCTTGGCACCGGATCGCTACAAAGCCGGGTCTGAAGCCACGCGCACCAGTCGTGTCATATCGCCAAGGTTCTCGCGTTGCTTGCCTTGCTCGTCAAAGTTCTCGGGGCGCAGCCATGCCTCATAGGCTTCTTTCAACGCAGGCCATTCGCTGTCAATCGCGGCAAACCATGCCGTATCGCGATTGCGCCCTTTTACCACAGTGGCTTGGCGGAACACCCCCTCATAGCTGAACCCCAGTCTTTGGGCGGCGCGGCGCGATGGCATATTCAGCGCGTCGCATTTCCACTCATAGCGCCGGTATCCCGCTTCAAAAGCCCATTTCATCATCAGAAACATTGCCTCGGTCGCGGCACGGGTCCGCTGCAGCGCGGGGCTTAAGTTGATATGCCCGACCTCGATACTGCCCGCTGCAGGCTGGGTCCGAAGAAAGCTCGCCACCCCTTCCCACTGGTCGGCCTCAAGGTTACGCACCGCGTAGAAGAACGGATCGGCCTGTCCGGCATTGTCGCGCACCCAGCGATGATATTGTGATGCCGACGAAAACGGACCGTAGGGCAGATAATCCCAAACCGTGTCCTCACCGGCATACTGGCGATACAGCAACGCCGCATGGGCATCCGCGGACAACGGCTCCAGACAGGCGTAGCGCCCTTGCAAGGTTTCGCCTGACGGTACGGATGGCACCTGCCAGTTTTGAACGAGCGGCCCAACAGGGCGGCCAGGAGTGGTTTTATCAATCATAAACGCTACGTTAGGCCGAAGCCGCAGGGCCGCCAAGCCTATAAGCGCAGGGTTAACAAATTGCACAATGCCACCGAAGTGGCATTACGGCGACAAATCGGCGCCACAATCTCGAAGCACCATAATACCAATGAAACGCTGCGGCTGAGGAAGGAGCCTGTAATGTCATTGCTTAAGATTTATCATTGGCTGCGCGCCAATCAAGGCACCATCGGCACCGACTGGTTTGTCCTGACCGCAGTGATTTTGGGAACCGCGATTGTGGTCCTTGCCTCGATACAGGCGGGGCCAAACGGATTGGCCTATAATGTCGCAACCTATTTCACCGGTTGAAACTGGGAAACGCCCGCTGGCTATAGCAATGCGTTAGGGTTGTCTCCCATTTCCAATCCCGGAAAGATGTCGCGCTCCAGTGTGGCCTGAGAAACGTCTGCCATGCCGTGCATGATCCACGCCAGATAGGCCCGCACGTCGCGTGTCGGCATCAGATCTCGCCGATCATAGAGCGATGCTTCGTCCAATCCCGGCCACTTACCAAACATCTGCTGGCCTCGCACAGCGCCCCCCGCCATGATCATTACCCCGCCCGTGCCATGGTCGGTACCGCCGGTTCCGTTCTCCCGCGCAGTGCGGCCAAATTCAGTGACAGCCACAACTGATGTTTTGCCCCAGACTTCCGGCCCAAGCTCTTCTTTCAAAGTCAAAACCGTCTCGCCCAATTCAACAAGGCTGCGGCTGATGTTGTTTTGCTGCGCACGATGCGTGTCCCAGCCATTTTGCGAAAATGCGGCTATTCGCGCATCGCCACGCAGCCGTTCTGCGGCAAAACGCGCAATATTGCGATGCGCACCCTTCAATCTCGGCGCCTTGGCACCTGCGGGACCATCGACCAACATTAATGCCTCGGACAGGGCTGCATGCAGGGCTGGATCATCTTCCATGATCAGCTCCGCCAAACGCACCGCCTGCGGGCTGATCTTTAATTTCGCATTTGGTGCCCAACTGGCCGAGGGCGCCGCCCCGTCCAGCACCCGCACGTCGCCGATGCCGATCGCATAGGCCGTCTCGGCGGTTACGCCCGGGACATGCTGCAACAGACGGTTCAACCAACCGTCCCGCGCATTCGTCATTTCAGTCGTCCCTGCTTCGAGAATATCCTGACCATCGAAATGGCTGCGCTTGTCGCGGTAGGGGGTCGACACCGCGTGGGCAAAGCCAAGCTCGCCATTCTGCCAAAGCGGCATCAATGCCCCAAGGGCGGGATGCAGGGCGAAATAGCCATCCAAGGGCAGCGCAGGTGCAGCATCGTTCAGCTTGGGACGCAGTCCGGCAAAGGCAGGATCGCCTACTGGCCGCACCACGTCGAGCCCATCCATACCGCCGCGCAAAATGATTACCACCAACCGCGTATCCCATGGGGCTGCCGCAAAGCTGACCGGCGTCAGCAACGGGCTGGCGGCAAGTGAACACCCGATGAAACCGGCTCTGGCCAGAAAGCTGCGGCGGGTTTGAAGTCGCTGTGTCATGGTCTCGGTTCCTATCGACGCAAGAAGGCAGGCGATGTCAGAATAAGCCCGACCCCCTCGGCTCGCGTTTCGGCAGCAGATGCCGCAAAGGCGACCCGTTTCGGCACAGTTGCGCCCAAGGCATGATGCGCAAATTCCCGTGGGTCCGGCATGATGTCAAGCAGCCGCTTGGGCGTTGAGAACGCCCATTGTAGTCGCGCGGCAATACCTTGCGGCGATATCCAGACCGCATCGGCCTCCTCCCACCCATCGGGGCCTGCGGGGCTCTGCCAAGGCTGGCCCATCAAATTCAGCGGGGTGAAAAATAGCTGGCGGGTCTTCTTCAAATCCAAACTCGCAAAGGCCGATGCAGGCACATCCAACGCGCGCATTGCGCTTGATATGAACTCTTCGGGCGGGCGCATGTTGACCGCTGGCACTTGCCACGCGAGCGGGTGCTCCAACATTGCGCTGTAGGTCGCCATCAGGTCACCGCCCGACTTTGTGTAGGCCGCTTGCATATGCGCCACCACACCGTCAGGAGGCGTATCGGCGATGAAATGAACTGCGAGTTTTCGAGCGATATGCGCGGCGGTATCGGGGTGCAACGCCAGATCTTGCAGCACCTCAAAAATCGAATCCATCTTGGCTTTCGGCCCGTATTTTTTGCCGAGAACTGTCTCCGCACCCGGCTCAGCAAGCTTTTCTTTAAACCGAAATCGCTGGTCGCTTCCACGCGACATGCCGGTAAAAAGTTCGGCCAATTCGCGCACGTCGGTTTGGCCGTATCCACCGCCGACCCCCAAAGTGTGCAGCTCCAGCGCTTCCCGCGCGAGGTTTTCATTCAGGCCGCGCGCTTTGGCATTCTCGCGCTTTGCAAAAATGCTGTTCGGCCCGACAGAGACTTCTTGGTCGAGATACTGCAACATTATCGGATGGGTCAGACAAGCCGATAAAAGCTCCGCGAAGGTGCCGCCCACATGGGGCCTAACTGCATCCTCAATATAGCCGGAGGTACCGAACCGCAGCAGCGACCCTTTGCCCTGCGCGGTGAAATGATCGGCCCAGAAAGCCACCAGCCGCTCGCGGAAATTCTGCTGTCCGTGAATTCTGCGCAGGTGGGTCGCGGCAAACCATTTTGTGTTCACAAAAGCCGTCTCGTCCCTGAGTGCGTTGGCTTTCTCTCGAGATTTCTCGCCTTCGGAGGTCTCAGGATTTTGCCGCGCGTGTTTGGCAAACCGGTTGTAGACCATGGTCGTGGCTGCCAATGCGTCATACCCCGCGATTGGAAAATCAGATGCCCCTTGATCAGGTGAAGACACAGCCTGCAGCATCGTATCGATCGACCGGACAGGCGGCAACCTGGGCGATAACCCATACCCAAACCGGATTTCTGCCAACTCTGGTTTAAACGACATAGCGACCTCTCGCACATTGCGCGCTGATGGGGACAACCTAACACTTATATAGGAGGACGCATGCTATTTGGCCCAATTGCGCTACAACTTGATGATGCCTCAGCGACAATCAGCCGGAGGCTTTCCAAGAACCTGCTGCGCTCCGCAGACGTTTACCCCTGATTAGCAGACAAAAAGGATAGCCCGAATGCCCTCAATCTACGAAGCGATCAAAGCCGACCATGACGAGCATCGGAAGTTGCTAGACAGTATCGCCCAGACCAGCGGCGACAGCGCGGAGCGGCGTGACGGTTGGGACAGTTTCTACCATGACGTAAAGTCACACGCCGCCGCCGAAGAAGAAACATTCTACTCCAAGCTTATTTCGGAGACATGGGGTCAAGACGCCGCACGGCATTCTGTGCATGAGCATCAGCAGATGGACGATATCCTCGAAGAGTTACACGAGATGGATATGTCGTCGTCCGGTTGGCTCACACGGTTTAAGACGCTTAAAGAAGAATATGAGCATCACATGGACGAGGAAGTGAACGAAGTCTTTGAACGCGCCAGGGAGGTTATCGGCGCAGAGGACAACGATGCTTTCGGCGCCCGTTTTGAAGCACGCAAGAAAGAAGAGCGCACCTTGATCGATGCCAAGCGCGAAGACAGTCTGGAAGACTGATCCCGCCTGCGCACCTTGGTAGCTGGAAATGCAAAAGGTCCCGCTTGGATTGCCAAGCGGGGCTTTTTTTTAGCGTGATGGGACGGCTTAATCTTGCGGGATAACCCGCAGTCCCAATTCCATTAACTGGTCCGGCGCGGGCTCGCTTGGTGCGTTCATCATCAGATCTTCGGCGCGCTGGTTCATCGGGAACAAGATTACTTCGCGAATGTTCGCCTCATCCGCCAACAGCATCACGATCCGGTCGATCCCTGCGGCGCAACCGCCGTGGGGGGGGGCGCCATACTGGAAGGCATTTACCATACCGCCGAACCGCTTGCGCACTTCGGTTTCGTCATAGCCGGCAATTTCAAAGGCCTTGAACATGATCTCGGGCTTATGGTTCCGGATCGCGCCAGAGACCAGCTCGTAGCCGTTGCAGGCAAGGTCATACTGGTAGCCGAGCACCTGCAAAGGATCGCCCTGAAGCGCCTCCATCCCGCCCTGCGGCATGGAGAAAGGGTTGTGCTCAAAGTCGATCTTGCCGGTCTCTTCGTCTTTTTCATAGATCGGGAAATCGACGATCCATGCAAAGGCAAAACGGTCCTTGTCAGTCAGGCCCAACTCTTCGCCGATGACGTTGCGCGCACGTCCCGCGACCGATTCAAACGCCTTTGGTTTGCCGCCCAAGAAGAACGCCGCATCGCCGACACCAAGGCCAAGCTGCTGGCGGATCGCCTCGGTACGCTCGGGCCCGATGTTCTTGGCAAGTGGACCCGCGGCTTCCATCCCTTCGCCCTGATCGCGCCAGAAGATATAGCCCATGCCGGGCAGTCCTTCTTTTTGCGCGAAGGCGTTCATACGGTCACAGAATTTACGGCTACCACCAGTCGGGGCCGGAATAGCGCGGATCTCGGTGCTTTCCTGCTCCAGCAGCTTTGCAAATATTGCAAAGCCGGAGCCTGCGAAATGCTCGCTGACAACCTGCATCTTGATCGGATTGCGCAGGTCGGGCTTGTCCGAGCCATACCAAAGTGCCGCATCCTTGTAGGAAATCTGCGGCCAGACATCATCGACCTTACGACCGCCGCCGAACTTCTCGAAAATACCGCCGAGCACCGGCTGGATGGTGTCAAACACGTCCTGCTGGGTGACAAAGGACATCTCAAGGTCGAGCTGGTAAAAATCGGTCGGCGACCGGTCGGCGCGCGGGTCTTCGTCGCGGAAGCAGGGCGCAATCTGGAAGTATTTATCGAAACCCGAAACCATCAGCAGCTGTTTGAACTGCTGTGGCGCCTGCGGCAGGGCGTAAAACTTGCCAGGGTGTAGACGTGATGGCACGAGGAAGTCCCGCGCGCCTTCAGGCGAGCTTGCGGTGATGATGGGCGT
This sequence comes from Sulfitobacter brevis, assembly GCF_900112755.1. Taxonomy (GTDB): domain Bacteria; phylum Pseudomonadota; class Alphaproteobacteria; order Rhodobacterales; family Rhodobacteraceae; genus Sulfitobacter; species Sulfitobacter brevis. The sequence goes on from NZ_FOMW01000001.1 coordinate 469,491, forward strand.
CTGGAATTCGCGGAACTTTTGATCCCACATGCGCTTGCGGATCGAAGCGACCACGTCAGAGCGCAGCATCATGTTGTTCTGCATCTTCTCACGGCGCAAATCGAGATAGCGATACCGCAGGCGGGTCTCTTCTGGGTATTCCTGCTCGCCAAACACCTGCAACGGCAGATCGCCGTTTACCGCGCCCAACACTTCCATATCCTTGATATAGACCTCGACCTCACCCGTCGGCAGCTTGGGGTTCACCAGCGCGGCATCGCGTGCCTTCACCACACCGTCGATACGGATACACCATTCCGAGCGCAGCTTCTCGACCTGATCAAACACGGGGCTATCGCTGTCGCAGATCAGCTGGGTCAGACCGTAGTGATCCCGCAGATCGATGAAGAGCACCCCGCCATGGTCGCGCACTCGGTGCACCCAGCCTGACAGGCGAACCGTCTCTCCGACATCGGCGAGGTTCAGTTCTGCGCAATTTTTACTACGATATGCGTGCATGGCGGGTCCCTTTCGGTGGGCATAAACTTTCGCGCAGGTACACCGACTGGGGGTCCAGAAGTCAAGAGTGCAACCCTTCAAATTCGGGTCGTAGGCCCCCACTTTGGCCCAATAGCACGAAGGTTTTTGGTCCCGTGGCGCCCAATCGATGATCGCTCATGAAAAACGCCTGCCGGAGATATCCGACAGGCGCTTGAAATTTTATTGGACCCGACCGAACGGGGCCAACTATTTTTACCAGTCTTCGCGTACAACGACTCGTGTTTTGATTGGCAGCTTCATCGCCGCCAGACGCAGGGCTTCGCGGGCGACATCTTCGCCCACACCGTCGAGTTCAAACATCACGCGGCCTGGTTTGACCTTGCAAGCCCAGAAGTCGACGGAACCCTTACCCTTACCCATACGCACTTCGACGGGCTTGGAGGTTACCGGTACATCCGGGAAAATACGGATCCAGACACGGCCCTGACGCTTCATGTGGCGCGTCATGGCACGTCGGGCTGCTTCGATCTGACGCGCTGTAACCCGCTCGGGCTCCAGTGCCTTCAGACCGAATGTCCCGAAGTTCAGATCCGAACCGCCTTTCGCCAGACCCTTAATGGATCCTTTGAACTGCTTGCGGAATTTCGTCCGTTTTGGCTGTAGCATCTATTCTCTCCCCTCAGCGACGACCGCCAGCACCACGTGGTGCCGGACCGTCCTGGAGTTCCTGTGCTTTCCGATCCCGAGCGGCTGGATCATGTTCCATGATCTCGCCTTTGAAGATCCACGTCTTGATGCCGATGATGCCATAGGCGGTCATCGCTTCAACATGTGCATAGTCAATATCGGCACGCAAAGTGTGCAACGGCACGCGACCTTCGCGGTACCATTCGGTACGCGCGATTTCCGCGCCACCCAGACGACCCGCAAGGTTCACACGGATGCCCAAGGCCCCCATGCGCATGGCGTTTTGCACAGCACGCTTCATGGCGCGACGGAAAGAGACCCGACGTTCCAGCTGCTGAGCAATGCTTTCGCCAACCAATGCGGCGTCCAGTTCGGGCTTGCGCACTTCAACGATGTTGAGGTGCAGCTCGGACTTGGTCATCTTGGCGATTTTCTGGCGCAGACCTTCGATGTCTGCACCCTTCTTGCCAATGATTACACCAGGACGTGCTGTGTGGATTGTGACGCGGCACTTTTTGTGCGGACGCTCGATGATCACACGGGCAATACCTGCCTGCGCGCATTCTTTCTTGATGAAGGCACGGATGGCGAGATCTTCAAGCAGAAGATCACCATAATCCTTCGTGTCGGCATACCAACGGCTATCCCACGTGCGGTTAACCTGCAGGCGCATGCCGATCGGATTTACTTTGTTACCCATCAGGCTTGCTCCTCAACTTGGCGCACGAGAATCGTGATTTCCGAAAACGGCTTGACGATCTTGCCGAAACGGCCACGTGCCCGTGGGCGACCGCGCTTCATGATCAGGTTCTTGCCGACATATGCTTCGGCCACAACCAGTTCATCCACGTCGAGGTTGTGGTTGTTCTCGGCGTTCGCAATTGCGGACTGAAGACACTTCTTCACATCTGCTGCGATCCGCTTTTTCGAGAAGGTCAGGTCCGTCAGGGCCTTGTCTACCTTCTTGCCACGGATCAACGCGGCGACGAGGTTCAGTTTCTGCGGGCTGGTACGCAGCATGCGCAGCTTGGCGCGGGCTTCGTTGTCTGCCACGCGGCGGGGATTTTTATCCTTGCTCATGGCTTACTTCCGCTTCGCTTTTTTGTCGGCTGAGTGGCCATAATAGGTGCGTGTTGGCGAATACTCACCAAACTTCTGACCGATCATGTCTTCGCTGACGTTTACAGGGATGTGCTTGTGGCCGTTATAGACGCCAAACGTCAAACCAACAAACTGCGGGAGAATTGTCGAGCGGCGCGACCAGATCTTGATCACTTCGCTACGGCCGCTCTCACGCGACGCTTCTGCCTTCTTGAGGACATACGAGTCGACAAAAGGGCCTTTCCATACTGAACGAGCCATTAATTAACGCCCCTTCTTCTTGGCGTGCCGCGAGCGGATGATCAGCTTGCTTGACGCTTTGTTCTTGTTGCGTGTCTTGGCACCCTTGGTCGGCTTACCCCAAGGAGTAACAGGGTGACGACCACCAGAGGTCCGGCCTTCACCACCACCATGCGGGTGGTCGATCGGGTTCATCACGACACCACGTACCGAAGGACGGATGCCCTTGTGGCGCATGCGGCCCGCTTTACCGAAGTTCTGGTTCGAATTGTCGGGGTTGGACACGGCACCAACGGTGGCCATGCATTCCTGACGCACGAGGCGCAGTTCACCCGAGCTGAGACGGATCTGGGCGTAACCGCCATCACGACCTACGAACTGGGCATAGGTGCCCGCCGCACGTGCGATCTGACCGCCCTTACCAGGCTTCATCTCGATGTTGTGGATGATCGTACCGATCGGCATGCCCGAGAACGGCATTGCGTTACCCGGCTTGATGTCGACCTTGGCGCCAGCGATAACTTTGTCGCCGACTGCAATACGCTGCGGCGCGAGGATATAAGCCTGCTCGCCATCTTCGTACTGGATCAATGCGATAAACGCGGTCCGGTTAGGGTCATATTCGATCCGTGCTACAACAGCGGACATGTCCAGCTTGTTGCGGCGGAAATCGACGATACGGTAAAGGCGCTTTGCCCCACCGCCAGTGCGACGCATTGTGATCCGTCCGGTGTTGTTCCGTCCGCCAGATTTGGTCAAACCCTGTGTGAGGGCTTTAACCGGGCGGCCTTTCCAAAGCTCCGAACGGTCGATCAGTACCAGCCCACGCTGGCCCGGCGTCGTCGGTTTATACGACTTTAGTGCCATGTTGTCTGTCTTCCGTTTGCTTGTCAGGCGGGTTGCCCCGCCTATGGTTATAGGCCCCCGTAGGTGCCCGATTGGATGCTCATGCGGCGAAAACCATTCCCCGAGCAAGAACAACAACGAAGCCCCGGACGAATCCGGGGCTTTGCCGATGGGGTCGTTTAGGGGAGGATCGCGGGAGCGTCAAGGGTGCCACCGACAATACTCACGCACCCGCCCCATATGGACCGACAACGCAAGTCTCCCGTGAGCCGGAACACGCTACCGCGCCCCTGCCCCGCCCCTATTCTTGACCCAAAATATCCCGGGGGTTTGACGGCAGCTTCCCCGATTGGCACAACGCAAAAGGCCCCCCGCTTTCGCGGAGGGCCTTTCAGATGTTTTCAACGCAGACCTTACAGGCCGGTTGATACGTCGATGGTGTTACCCTCTTCGAGCGTAACGTAGGCTTTCTTGACGTCTTTCCGCTTGCCCATCTGGCCGCGGAACCGCTTGACCTTGCCTTTGGTGATGGTCGTGTTCACGGCCTTCACCTTGACACCAAAGAGAGCTTCAACAGCTTCTTTGATCATCGGCTTGTTGCTTTCAATCGCCACTTCGAAAACAACCGCGTTGGCTTCAGAAGCCATGGTCGCTTTTTCGGTGATGATCGGCTTGCGGATCACGTCGTAGTGGTTGGCTTTGGCGCTCATTTCAAACGGGCCTCCAGTGCTTCGATCCCTGCTTTCGTGATCACCAGAGTGTCACGCTTCAGGATGTCATAAACGTTGGCACCCATTGTCGGCAGGATGTCCAAACCTTCGATGTTGCGGGCCGCTTGAAGGAAACCTTCGTTCACGGTCGCGCCGTCGATGATCAGCGCGCGTTTCCAGCCAAGGTTTTTCACCTGTTTGGCCAAAGCAGCTGTTTTACCATCCGAGTTTACATCGTCGATAATGACCAATGCGCCGGCCTTCATCTTGGCAGACAGCGCATGGCGCAGACCCAGCTTACGGAACTTCTTGGTCAGCTCGTGACCATGGCTCCGTACAACTGGACCTTTATACACACCACCACCGCGGAAGATCGGTGCAGAACGTGCGCCGTGGCGTGCGCCGCCGGTGCCCTTCTGACGATAGATCTTCTTGGTCGAGTAGCTGACCTCGGAACGACCCTTGGTCTTGTGCGTGCCGGCTTGGGCGTTGTTACGCTGCCAGCGGACGACACGGTGCAGGATGTCGGCACGTGGCTCCAGCCCGAACAGGGCCTCATCCAGGTCGACCGTACCAGCACTGCCGCCGTCGAGTTTGATGACATCGAGTTTCATGCGTCACCTTCTTTCTTGTCAGCATCAGCGTCGTCGTTATTCGCGTCCGACTTTTCCGATGCGATTTCTGCTTCGGCTGCTTTCAGCGCTTCAGCTTCCTGCGCGGCTTGCTCATCGGCCAAACGCTTGGCTTCTGCTTCGGCCTCTGCTGCGGCTGCTGCGGCTGCTTCCTCGGCTGCCTTATGGGCTTCCTCGGCGGCAGATCTCAGCGCGGCTGGCATGATGGCACTCTCAGGGAACGGCTTCTTGACCGCATCCTTAACAGTAACCCAACCACCCTTGGAGCCTGGAACGGCGCCTTTGACCATGATCAGGCCGCGGGCTGTGTCGGTTTTGACAACTTCAAGGTTCTGGGTGGTAACACGGGCAGCGCCCATGTGACCGGCCATCTTCTTGCCTTTGAAAACCTTACCCGGATCCTGACACTGACCGGTGGAGCCGTGTGAACGGTGAGACACCGAAACACCGTGCGTCGCACGCAGACCGCCAAAGTTGTGGCGTTTCATCGCGCCGGCAAAACCTTTACCGATCGATGTGCCTGCAACGTCAACGTACTGACCTGCGAAATAATGGTCCGCGATGATCTCTTCACCAACGTCCAGCATCGCTTCCGCGTCAACGCGGAATTCCGCGACTTTACGCTTGGGTTCAACCTTGGCTGCCGCGAAGTGGCCGCGCATCGCTTGGCTGGTCCGCTTGACCTTGGCTGTGCCAGCGCCGAGCTGAACAGCAACATAGCCGTCCTTTTCGATGGTGCGCTGTGCAATAACCTGAAGGTTATCGAGCTGAAGAACGGTCACAGGAATCTGCTTGCCGTCTTCCATGAACAGACGGGTCATGCCCATCTTTTTTGCAATAACGCCTGAGCGCAACATAATATTACCCTCCTACGCTTATGACTGCAGCTTGATCTCGACATCCACACCAGCGGCGAGGTCGAGCTTCATCAGCGCGTCCACGGTCTGGGGAGTCGGATCAATAATATCCAGCAAACGCTTGTGCGTGCGGATTTCGAACTGGTCACGGGATTTCTTGTCTACGTGGGGACCACGCAAAACGGTAAATTTTTCGATCTTGTTCGGCAGCGGAATGGGGCCGCGAACGGAAGCGCCTGTACGCTTGGCGGTGTTGACGATTTCCTGAGTGGAGGCATCGAGAACCCGGTAGTCAAACGCCTTCAGGCGAATGCGGATGTTCTGGCTAGCAGCCATGAGCATATCCCTTGTTCTGGGATTTTAACGGATTGGAGGAAGCAGGCTCATCCGGCCCCCTCATCGCGCCATCGTGTAAGTGAAACGGGGCGCGTAAAGACGCACCCCGAGTCAGTGCGCTCGCTATAGGGTTTAACCCGTAAGTTGGCAAGGGCGAGTTTGCCCCGCGCCGATTCAAAGTGAATTTCCGCCGTGATCGGTGTCGCCCCATCCGCGCGGACCAACCCCGCGCCCTCTGAAATAGCTTAATACTACCGCGAGAACCCGCGCCATCAAAAGCGTCATTCCCACATGACCGACAAAGGAAGACTGCGTGTAGGCCCCGAAGTCCATCATAAAGCTACGGCCGATAAACGGGGCCAAGATGCCTTGGGCTACAAACCACAATATCACCCCGGCGACCAATCCGGGCAGCCAGACGCGCTCAGCCGAGAATAGCAGGCTGATCCCATAGACGAAGGCACCAAAGCCCAACGACCCGATCAAGAAATGTACCGGAAAGGCGATCGCGTGGGTCAGCTGGAGGCCAGCGAGTTTCGCAGCTAGAGCGATCACCAGATTGGAGGGCTGCAGCACCACGTCAAACAGATGCGGCGAGATCAGCCAAGCGTAGATTTCAAACGCGACCTCACCGACAAGGCCAGCGGTGGCAATGGCGACGAACACATGGGGAGCGGTAAGCGCGTTTGAGGATTGCATCGGTGTCTTTCTATTGTGGGATGATCTGGCACCGCCTGTAGAAAGTCCGCGCCCCAGCAGCAATGAACGTTTGATCACAGCCATTCCCATTGCAGAGAGATCTCATTACAGCGCCGCTCTGAGATCAAGGCATCGCGAGCCTGCGTCGAGAGCGCAGGGTTATCGCCGCAGGCGCGTCAACGCCGCTGGCATCATCAAAGATCATATGCATGGGGGGAGGCATAACGAGGATGCGCTATTCAACACTTATACGTCGGCTATTCCATTTTGCAGACCGAGATGCCGCAGCCCAAGTTACTGCAATTTGATCTGGTTATTTGAAATCAGCACGCCCCTTCGCCACTGACCGTCGTTCATCACCATCCTGTACTCGTTGGCATAGTCACGGAATTTATCGTTGGTCACGGCAAATGAGATGGGCAGATGATTCAAAGTCTCCAAGATGTATCCATCTGCCTGAACGCCGCTTGGCACCACATATATCTCATTCTTGCCCAGTCCAAAGATGTTCTCAAGCAGCGCCAACCTGTGCGGTTGATTTTGAGAGAATGCGCCATGTTCCATAAGAGTATAGAATATGTTGGCATCAAAGAAGCAAACGACTCGATACCCTTGGGTCCGAAGGTTCCTTGCGACATCGCCGAGTGGCTTGGCGCCCAGGCCCTTTTCCCGACCAAAGTGGTAAATATTGCTGCCATCAATAATGGCGGTTTTGGATTTCAGGATAAGCTCGTGCATGAAACCTTGCCGATCATGAGCCAGCAAGAAATGTGGCTTGGTGCCACGAGGCCGTTGATCGACAAAAAACCACAACGCAACCAGCGCCGCCAACAATGCCAAAAGTACAGTCTTCCCCAATTCGGGACGCATCAAGAACCACCACAAGGGCAGAACAGATATCGCCGTCAGCAAGGCGAAGTTTAGCACAGAAAACAATGCGTTTCGCCACCACACGGCGAAATCGAAGTGGCCCGTTTTTTTAAAGCGTGCAGGCGCGAGTTTATCGCCCAGTGTAATCGGTTCTCTTGCCATGGCGCCGTTCTTCTAAGGAGCTTCCAAAGGAACTAGCTTAAATTCCCAGTAAATGTCACGAGCGCGAGTAGGCACTCCACTGCGATATCCGCCTCCGCAATTCGGTCCTGAAAACCGGTTCTTGAATCCCTTCATGTTATCTTCCTCCCCTGATGTCCTGCTACTCGTGGTCCTTGGCAAACGCGGCCGCAATTATCAAGCGACTACGGCTCGCCCAACAATGCTTCGGCGCATGAACACTACAACAAATCTGGTAAACTTCTGATTTATCTGGCTTCGGAGAGATGTTCATGCACCCGATCAATCGCTGGATGCCAGATCAGTCCGTGGGAGACATTTCTTCCCTTGCGTAAAAAGCGGGCATTCATCCGCCCGACGCCGTGCTCCGGTCGCAGGGGCTACCGGAAGATCGAAGCGGTCAGTTCTTCGCTCAGCAGCTCCCACTGACCGGGAACCATGCCATCAGGCAGTGCCAGACCACCCACACGTTCACGATGCAGTTTCTCGACATGATTACCGGTGGCGGCAAACATGCGGCGCACCTGATGGTAACGGCCCTCGGTAACAGTAAGTAGGGCTTCAGTTTCCGAGACCACTTCGAGTTCCGCCGGAGCCAGCGGCTTGTCCTCGCCCTCCAGCATCAATTGGCCTGAGGCAAACAGGTCTCCTTCGGTGCCATCGAGCGGGCGGGCCAGCTTGGCACGATAGATCTTCTTGATGTGGCGCTTGAGGCTGATGACACGGTGCAGCAGGCCGCCATCATCGGTCAGCAACAAAAGACCCGAAGTCTGCTTGTCCAGCCGACCGATCGTCGAGACTGCCGGATTACGCCGTTTCCACCGCCCGGGCAGGACGTCATAGACCAATGCACCGTCTTCCTTGTGCGAACACGTCATGCCCAAGGGCTTGTTCAAAAGGATCACCATGCCCGCGAGGGGATCCGAAATTACGCTGACTTAAAAAGCTCATCAATTGCCCTGTTTGAAAATGAGGGATAACTCAATCGATCCTATACCACTTCTGCTGGCAATTAAACGTGAAGCAACACATCGCGCAGTGACCAGCTGGCAATCGGGTGCGAGAGTAATTTGCCACCAGATCAAAATCAATTAATAGCCTTTTAATTGCTGTAAACAATTCACCAAAAAGGTGCAGTAATCAGGTCCAGAGAGTATCGCCCCGTAGAGAACGGTTTGGGCTTTTCCTGGGGGCAAGGCCAGCGAATAGCCCATCCCGCATAAGCCCCTCAGACAACAGAAGAATCCTTCCGAAGCCGGATCGGGGGAACGCTTTCGTAAGAGCAAGTGACAGGGAGATCGGGATTTAGAAAGGCAGATTAGCTGAATCTGCACCTGCTCGAACCGCTTTAAGTTTTAAAAGGGAAATTCAAATGTATGCGGCACGACCGTAGTAAGTCGCTATAGAGTGTCAATAAATTTGGTGTGGGTGTCTGTATGTTGATTTCCATGCAGAAGTGACTCGGGTTTTTCATCGAGAACTGACCTCCGCGGCTGACAGCCGTTTAGTTTCGGGCAGAAAATTGTGCCTGCACCAAAATGAACCACCCAAGATAGCAAGAATAAAATCTGAGTACCTGCGGCATGACCAGAATGGGTGAGACTTCGCGCCAAAGAAAAGGGGGTGGGGTCGAATAGGTTCCGAACGGACACCAACCGGACACAACAAAAAACGGCTTAGCGGTATTAGCCGCTAAGCCGTTGAAATGATTGGTTGCGGGAGTAGGATTTGAACCTACGACCTTCAGGTTATGAGCCTGACGAGCTACCGGGCTGCTCCATCCCGCGACACTTTTGGCCTACGGCGCGTCGCGCTGTTTGGGGCCTGTGGTATGGCCTACCGCATAAAGAAGGGGGTGAGGCCGGGTTTCTGGTTTGGCGCCTGCGCGCTGGACCGGAATTGGGTTTATGATCATCGCAGAGAGATACTTGGTTTTAGGAACTTATTAGGTTTGGCGATGACCTACTCTCCCACGTCTTAAGACGCAGTACCATCGGCGCTACGGCACTTAACGGCTGGGTTCGGGATGGGACCAGGTGTTTTGCTCGCGCTAT